>NZ_CP031055.1:0-1200000 GCF_003345295.1 Vibrio splendidus | reverse complement strand
CCACTTTCGAGTTCAACTTGGGTTCAACGCGCAACTCATCTTCATCATCCCTTACCGTTAAAAAGGCCGTTAGATTGGCAAGCGACAGGTTGTATTTGAACACATCGTACTCCATCGACTCTAAGTCCAATTCATCGGTTTTATTGAGCTCTATCGATGCCGACTGATCGCCGTTGATCAAGATATCAAACTCCATTGGAAAGCGATTGAACTCAGGTAACCAACCGATATGACCCGCGAACCAATGCGCCGGTAAGTATCGTCCTTGAACGCCAATCAAGTCTTTGCCATTTTGCCTCATAAAGGCACTACCCACAGTGAAGTAATCGGCAAGCCCATATTCGAGCGACACAGCGCCAGCTCGGTCTGCACCTTCATTGCCCACCACTTGTACACCCCACTCGTTGCTTGGCAGAAATGCATCTTCTAAACCGGCAACGGTGATCTCTTCTTCCTGCCAGACACCTTTCGATAAGTAGTAGCGAAACTTGATGGTGTCACCTGGGGAAATGTTATCTTCTTCAACCACGAAGCGTCCAAACTCATCAGAGCGATAAGTGGTTTGATAAATGCCATTGACTAAAACATCGATGCTGATATTAGGTTGAGTAGTTCGTTCGAGTTGAAGGTTGCCGAACTCTGTCTGTCGCTTTCGGTTGGTGTAATAGAGCCCATCTTCGAGGGTTTGATTCACGGTAAATACGCTGCCATCTAATAACACATGGCCGACTTCCAAAGAGCCTTCACCGTCATGAGCTTCTACCGCAATGTTGTAATAAACGATGGGGTTATCTTCTCGTGAATCAATCGACAAGCGAGACAAAGAGTGTTCAGTGCTTAATATGGTGTCTGAGATTGCGTAAACATCACCGCCAGTTTCACTGTCGTGATAAACCGAAGTCGCTAAGCGAGTCGCCAAACCCACGGCGGCAACAGGTTCGAAAGCTGGCGTGCTTTCAGATCGCTTGAGATCCTCGGCCTTCTTACGTGATTCATTTTTCATCTTAGAAATAGCGGCTTCCAGTTCAGTCAATGAACTGAATTCAGGAGTAACGGTGAGCCGATAATCATCAATATCCCAACGCACTTTTGCCGGGATACAAGCTTGTAAGCTGTACCAGTGGATGTAAGTTTCTGAGTCGATGACTTGATATTTGATCGACTGGATATTGTTGTCATCGCGATAACAAATGGCTTGTTCGGTATCTAGAATGTACGGAGGAGATTCTCTTCCCACATCTTGAGGCAAATACAGTTCGCAATATCCGCTTTCATCACACTGACCATTCATTTCGAGCAGATAAAAAGCGGCATTGGATATCGAAATGAAGGGTTCTTCGTAGTCATCCATCATGACACGATAAAAGCTATCCCCCACTTTCCCGACTCGAACTTCAACATGGGCTGGATAAAGCTCACTCGCCTCACTTTCTGCTTCAGATTGCGAATACGCACCAAAAGGAAGCAGTGAAGCGAGCAACAAAAGTCGCCAAACCATGCAATTGAACACTGGCTTTTACAGAGTTCGCTTCAATGAAACGAGCACTACAGAACACATTCGTACAGAGGCTGTTCGTTCTGAACCAGTGAGATCTTTGAGCCTTTAGGAAAAGGCTTGGTTAATTCAGCATTACGAAGTAGCACCACTTTTTCGCTATGCTCATCAACATTCAATTTCGCAGTAAATTGAAAGTTTCCATCGTTGCGAATCTTGATGCTTTGGTTGTCACACGCAAACTTAACATCTTGCACCTGCTCACCTTTCTGAACATAAACGGGTACATAACTGTTGATGTGAAAGTTCAGTTGAAAGGCTGAACCATCACTGTTGGTTTTACTTGAAGATAACGCAATGTCTGATAGCTCTGCAGCTTTTGCTATTGGAGAAAACCACAAGTAAGCACGATATTCACCATCAGCCATGTCAGCAGGTAAAGCATTCATACGTAAGCGAACCGTGCGTCTTTGATTGGGTTTAAGTTCACGAATTATTGGTGGTGACACTTTAATCCAACTCGCGATATCTTCTGATTGCGCGATATTAGCGTCAGTTCGAACTAAGCCACTCGCCTTTACCGGGCGATAAATCGGTTTTATCTCCAAGCGAATAGGTTGATCTGAATTGTTTTCGACGACGATTTTTTCAGTCACCGAAGTGTCGGCATCCAGCACAAAACGAGTCGGTGCGATGAGTAACTGAGCATAGGCTTGTGTTGTGAAGATTAAGCCGAGAACACATGAGATAAACAACTTCATTTATAATTAACCTCAAAAGGGATTGTACTGGTGTAAAGGCCTGCTGGGTGGTTAGCGCCGATTTTCACTTTGGCACCAATACACAATAATTTGCTTCTTCCATTCCCTTTGATTTTGGCTCTACCACGCTTTGATAAGCCACAACCAAAATAGAACTTTCTAATACGCAGGCGTTTGGATTTACGAGAATGGTTTAGATATTGCTTGGAAGGGAGAGAAACCACGATTTTTTTACCAGGCTCACCTTCAACATAAAAACGAACCACATAAACCTGACTATTGGATGGGTTTGAATCCGCATTCTGGCCCGACCCAGAGATATACATACCCGGAAATTTCACTTCCATATTCTCAGGAATGATTTCAAGTGCATGAAAAGGGCTGGAGTAAATCATCAGACCAATATAAATCGCGTATTTGAATAGAACACTCATAGTAAAAGCGGCTGCTTTATAGCAGCCACAATATTACACTGGTTTCATTTAATTACTGGTAAGTAACATCTACTGCAACGTTAGCAGTATATGTACCAGCAACTAATGTCGCACTTGAAGTACGTGCAGTACCACCAATATTAAGAGCCGCAGTACCACCGGTAAGAGTAATAGCGTTATTAAAGTCAAATTCAGCTGCAATCGTATTTACGCCGTTAACCAAGTTAGTATCAGAAATACTTACTGTTACTGCATCACCAGATTCTCCAGAAAGAGTAAATGCCGCAGCTCCAGCATCACCTTGAGCGATAACAACGTCCGTTGTGTTGTCTGAAGTGATGATACCGAAGTCAAGATCACTTGTTTTTGTCATTGTAATTGCTTGTTTTACTTCTAGTGTTGCATCAAAAGTGTCACTCACAGCGAAAACGTTCGCTGAAGAGATAGAAAGTGCAGATACAGCAACAACCTTAAAGACTTTGTTCATTTTTTTAATCCTTTATATAAAATCGGCTTTATTATTAGGGTTACCTAACAGTCAATCAAAGTTAACAATTAAGTAACAACAATCCTATTTAGAAAATATATACATTGACACTTATTTATAAAGAAATGAGGCGCAGTGAGAATAAGATCACGCAAATTGATATAAATAACACTAACAATAATGATGGTATTGGTTCATTTTCACCAATTATATATAAAACTGGTTTTACACTTAACTCCTTTATTTTTGTACGTAATTATTTCTATAAAAAGACCTTAATTAAAGCAACCCTAAAATAAAGGACAAGAATAGACCCTTATTATATTCAGGTTAACTACTATATAGATCACCGTGTTGCAATGCAGTCTCAAAAATGAAACATACTGACAATTAAAATAAACTGTAATGAAAATGAAATATTAGAGCTTTCTTTATATCCAATTCAAACACGGATTATAGAAAGTATTAAAAATGAGACAAACATAACACTCCAGTAAAATTAACCCCGACAATCATAAATACCGAAAAATTAATTAAATCTAAGAGGATTGTATTGCGAAAAACACCTTGATTGGACAGAGCCAAGACAGGCAAGTGAAGCAGTTTAAACATCTGTGCTACGGATTAGACATCTGCGCTGCGGTTTAGACACAAGCACAGCGGATTAGCCTCAGGTACAGCTACAGGTACAGCCGATTAGCCACCAGTCAAAAAACAACGAGATGTTTCTAATCACACAGCTTTAGAGTAAAAGACAAACAAACTCATTCGCGGTAAACCTCAAACCCGACTCATCGCCTTACAACAGCTAAGGTGAAAAGATAGGGAAAACAGAGGTACACAGGCAGAATTGTGACCATAGAAAAGCCACAATTGGATTCAAAACCTTCCCCACCGACTCGATTGAATAGTAAAGCACCGTTTTCCGGCAATTTATTTGTGATCTGGGTTGCACGCGTACCGCATACTATCAGATACTGAACAAAACTAACCTTCAGCCACAGTAAACGTTCCGCGCTTGCTGTTCAGGAAATTCAATGAGTTCAGATAATCAGCCGACCTACTTCTTTTTTGATTACGAAACGTGGGGCGTTAGCCCAGCAAAAGACCGTCCGAGTCAGTTTGCGGGTGTTCGTACCGACCAAGATTTCAATGTTATTGGAGAGCCTCTGGTTATCTATTGCCAACCTCCTGCTGATTACCTCCCTGCGCCTGAAGCTGCGCTGATCACCCGTATCACACCACAGAAAGCGGCTTCACAAGGTCTTCCTGAACCAGAGTTTATCGCTAAGATCCATGCTGAGTTAGCGAAACCAAACACCACAAGCCTTGGCTACAACAGTATTCGATTCGATGATGAGGTAACGCGTTACACTTGTTACCGAAACTTCATCGACCCGTATGCGTGGAGCTGGCAGAACGGTAACTCACGTTGGGATCTACTCGATGTAATGCGCGCTGTTCACGCACTGCGCCCTGATGGTATCAACTGGCCACCAAATGAAGAAGGTTACCCAAGTTTCAAACTGGAACATCTATCGGTGGCAAATGGCATTGAACACGAGAACGCGCACGATGCGATGGCCGATGTTGTTGCGACCATCGAGTTAGCGAAGAAGCTGAAAGCTGCACAACCTAAGATGTTTGATTACCTCTACAACATGCGTCATAAGCGTAAGCTGAATGACCTGGTTGATATTGTAAACATGACACCATTGATGCACGTTTCGGGCATGTTTGGCCGTGACTGCAACTACACAAGTTGGATTGTGCCTATGGCTTGGCACCCAACCAATCAAAATGCCGTTATCGTGGTTGATTTAGCCAAAGATCCAAGCCCACTGTTAGAACTGGACGCTGATGAACTCAGAGACAGACTCTACACCAAACGCAGTGAACTGGGTGAAGACGAGCTACCCGTACCAATCAAATTGGTTCAACTGAACAAGTGCCCTATTCTTGCTCCAGCCAAAACGCTGACGGCTGAAAATGCCGAAACCATCGGTATTGATCGCCAACAATGCTTGAAGAACTTGGCACTGCTGCGCGAACACCCAGAGATCCGCGAAAAACTGATCGGCCTGTACTCACAAGAGCGAGAGTACGAAAAGAGTGATGATGTTGATACACACCTTTACGACGGTTTCTTCTCACCTGCTGATAAAACAGCGATGAACATCATTCGCGAAACTGACCCAAATAACTTGGCAGCTTTAGATATCACCTTCGGTGATGAACGTATTAAACCGTTACTATTCCGTTACCGTGCTCGTCATTTCCCATGGACGCTCGACGAAGCTGAGCAATTGAAATGGGCGAACCATTGTCGTGAGTTTTATGAGAGCCGTTTAGAAGAGTACATGCTCAACCTTGAAAACCTCGCGCATGAACATGAAAGCGACGAGAAGAAAATGGCTATCTTGAAGGCGGTTTATCAATACGTAGAAAAGTTAGCTAGCTAATTCCACTATCAAGAGACGTAACACTTTGAAAGAAAGATTGATCCAACTGGTTTACTGCTTAATCTCCTTCACCTTAATCATAGGTGCACTTACAGCAGGTAACGCGTTACAGCACTTTTTGGATACCTCAATCCCAGGCAGTATTTTTGGCATGTTGATTCTGTTTGCCGCCATGGTGATTGGTATTGTTCCTTCGCACTGGGTACAACCCGGTGCAAGCTTGATTATCCGCCTAATGATCTTACTGTTTGTTCCGATCAGTGTTGGGTTGATGGATCACTTCGACATGCTCATCGCGAACGCATTGCCAATTATGGCGAGCGCCGTTGGCGGCACGTTACTGGTGTTGGTGTCCTTATCATGGTTCTTAGACCGCTTGCTATCGAGAGGTAACTGATCATGTGGATTCTACTCACCATCGTGGTATTCCTGTTTGCTCGCTGGGTAAGTCAAAAAGTAAACTCACCGCTGTGTAATCCCCTGCTGATCAGCATTGGTATCATCATTCCGATACTCACGTTCTTCAAAGTACCGTTTGAGACTTACTATGCAGACAACACATGGATTACCTATATGCTGCAGCCTGCGGTTGTTGCACTTGCTTACCCGCTTTACGAACAGCTACCTCAAATCAGAGCAAACTGGCGCATCATTACCTTCGCTTGCACGCTAGGCAGTGTGATGTCGATGACAACGACAGCATTAATCGCAGTGGCTTTTAAAGCGGACTTAAGTTTGATTGCGAGTTTATTAGGTAAATCAGTCACCACACCAATTGCGATGGAAGTATCGAGCCATTTAGGTGGTGAAGCAGCAATTGCGGCAATACTAGTATTGATTGTCGGTCTGTTTGGGGCAATTTTTGCTTACCCAATCTACAATCTCATTGGCATTAAGAGCCCTATCGCGCGTGGTTTAACCATGGGTACCGTGTCTCACGCTTTAGGTACTGCGACCTGTGCTGAAAAGAATCAGGAAGATGCTGCATTCAGTTCGTTGGCATTGGTTCTTTGTGGGGTTATCACCTCAATCATTGCACCGAGTATATTTTCGCTCGTGGTTTGGTTCTATTCTTAACCACTTTGATTACAGTTTATACGCGCTCTAATCGATGAGTTGGTAAATAGCTAAACTCACTGGTTCGCGACTTTTAAGCGTTACAGATATCAATAAGCCCAAGCATAACCTGATTATTTCAGTGGTAGCTTGGGCTTTTTTCTCACATTTATTCATCAATACGTGACAAACCAAACTCAATTTCAAGCAATAAGTGCGATATCAATGGTAGTTTTTACTCTTGCAATCGATTTCATCTGTGACCTCACTCTAATTATGCAAACCAATGTAACAACAACAACACAGTAGTGATCAAAGTCACAGAAAATTCCTGAGCATTGCATAGAATTAAAGCCTAAGGTCAATTAAGGATTCAACATGAACAGTCGTATTACCCTGGCGCTGGAAAGTGCTCCAACAGCAATCAAAGCACTTTTGAGTGACATCGTATTAGCAGACAACTTTGACGCGACATTGTCTCCAGAACAATTTGCTAGCCTACTGCAAGCAAGTGGTTTCGCGGATGACGAGCTACGTATTGCGCTACTTCCTTTTGCCGCAGCCTATTCTTACGCTCCGTTATCTGACTTTTATGTTGGTGCAATCGTGCGTGGTTTGTCTGGCACTCTGTATTTTGGTGCAAACCTTGAAATCGCTGGTGCTCAACTTGGCCAAACAGTACACGCCGAGCAATCTGCAATCAGCCACGCTTGGATGAAAGGCGAGCAAGGTATCTCTGATATCACAATCAATTTCAGCCCTTGTGGTCACTGTCGTCAATTCATGAACGAACTGACCACAGCAAAAGAACTTAAAGTTCAGCTGCCACAACGTGATGAAATGTCTCTGCAAGAATACCTGCCAGACTCATTCGGCCCTGCTGATTTAGGTGTGACGACTGGCCTAATGACTAAGCTTGATCATAAGCACACGACTGAAGAAACAACGCCTATTGTTGTAGAAGCGCTAGCAGCACTAAACCGCAGCCATGCTCCATACACCAAAAACCTAAGTGGTGTTTCACTGCAATTGACGTCGGGTGAGGTTTTCACCGGTGCTTACGCTGAAAACGCAGCGTTCAACCCGAGCTTACCACCTCTACAAGTGGCGTTGATTCAACTTAAACTGGCTGGCTTCGATTTTGAACAGATTGAAAGTGCAGCGTTGGTTGAAATTGCCGAAGGTAGCATCAGCCACCTAGCGGATACGCAATCTACATTAGAAGCGATTAATCCCGACATTCCAGTGACTTACTTAGCAATCTAAGTACATCTAATTAACAAAACTTTAAATAAGCAGCCCTATTTAACGGGGCTGCTTTTTTTATACCTGTAATTAACGCAACAACTTGCGCAAACGTTTGCTTTTATCGTTGAAATAAGTATGATCACCCCGTTTTCAATCAATCGCTCAAAAGATCGGAAGGAATTTCTATGTTTGGTACTGCTACTCGTGAAAATGCTACTCGTGTACTTCTATTAGGTTCAGGTGAACTCGGCAAAGAAGTTGCTATCGAGTGCCAACGTTTAGGCTTGGAAGTTATTGCATGTGACCGTTACGCAGACGCACCCGCGATGCAAGTTGCACATCGTAGCCATGTATTAGACATGTTAGACGGCGATGCACTGCAAGCAGTCATTGAACTTGAAAAACCAGATTATGTGGTTCCTGAAATTGAAGCTATTGCCACCAGCAAGTTGGTAGAGCTAGAAGCTCAAGGCTTAAATGTCGTTCCCACTGCAAATGCGACGAAGCTAACGATGAACCGCGAAGGTATCCGTCGCCTAGCTGCAGAAGAGCTAAAGCTAAGCACTTCTCCTTACCGCTTTGCGGACACCTTTGAAGACTTCGCTGCCGCTGTTGAATTCGTGGGCATGCCTTGCGTTGTTAAGCCAGTAATGAGCTCTTCAGGTAAAGGCCAAAGCGTTATCAAAACAGAAGAAGATATTCAAAAGTCTTGGGACTACGCACAAGAAGGCGGTCGTACTGGCGCGGGTCGCGTAATCGTTGAAGGCTTCATCGACTTTGATTACGAAATTACGCTTCTAACCGTTCGCGCTGTTGATGGCGTTCATTTCTGTGCGCCTATCGGTCACCGCCAAGAAGATGGTGATTACCGTGAGTCATGGCAGCCACAAGTCATGTCAGACAATGCACTTAAAACCGCGCAATACACCGCTGAACAAGTGGTTAATGCACTAGGTGGTCACGGTATCTTCGGCGTCGAGCTGTTTGTTAAAGGCGACCACGTGATCTTCAACGAAGTGTCCCCTCGCCCACACGATACTGGCTTAGTGACTCTGATGTCTCAAGACTCATCGGAATTCGCACTGCACGTACGCGCCTTTACTGGTATGCCGATCAAATCAATCACGCAATACGGTCCATGTGCATCAGCGGTTATCCTTGGTCAAGGCACTTCAACCAATATTCGTTTTGAAGGTCTTACAGAAGCTCTAGACGCACCACAAACGCAAGTTCGCTTGTTTGGTAAGCCTGATATCGATGGTCGCCGTCGTCTAGGTGTGGCACTGACTCGTCGCAACAGCACTGAGACAGCGATTGAAGATGCAATTGAGAGTGCTTCTAAAGTAAAAGTAATTTACTAACCAGCGATTCCATTCTGAACAATAAAAAAGACGGGCTATCGAGCCCGTCTTTTTGTTGGTGTTATCTTTTTTATTGAAGCGGTTTTTTCGCTAGAGAGTTCACTGCGCTTAAGCGTCTGACTCAATCAAGTACACTTCTTCACTAAATCGAGACAAGCCTTTTTTGGCAATCTTCGGATGTTCATCGTCTGCAATATCTTGATTCAACAATGTGATTTTGTATCCCGCGAACAACTGATCAATCTCTAGTTTAGGTACGCTAAACGGAGGCCCTGCCATCTCGTTTTGGTCGTAATCCAGAGTTACTAGAAGGATCTTACCACCCGGTTTCAGTCGTTGTTTCAAACGCTCTACATACTGCACTCGCATCTCTTCAGGCAATGCGACTAAAGACGCGCGATCATAAATGGTATCGACAGGCTGGATTGGCGCTGAGAAGTAATCACCCGTGTAGATGTTCAGTTCATCAAATTGATACAGCTCGTGCTGACCACTGATTTGAGTCACAGTCGGGGTGTAAAGGTGCTCTGCAAAAAATGCGCGAACCGCTATCTGGCTTAACTCGACACCTTGAACATCTTCATGCTTTGAAGCTAGCCAAATCAGATCTTCACTTTTGCCACAAAGTGGAACAAACACACTCTTCTCGTAGCTAGGCTCAGTCTTTTCCCAAAATTTAATCAGAAGTGGGTTTACATCTTCGAGGTGGAAACCAATTTGGTTGGCTGCCCATTTATTGTGCCAAAATTCAGGATTATTCATCTTTCGTTCATGTTAAACAGTCATAATACAAGGGTACAGTATAGAGAGGTAAGAGCAACCTTAGCTTGGTTTAAAGTACCACATTGGTTTCGATAAAATCAGAAACTGGCTAAGTTCAAAGTTCTGATAATTGTGGAACTAACGGTTGGATTATTTGTCTATATCTTCACATTTTAAAGCAATATTAAACGTTAGAGTTGGTTTCTGTCTTAGCTAGCCCCATTTAATATGTAGTGAGTTTAGTTAAGCTGTTTTTACTCTTATGCGTTACTGGTTACCCCTTTTGACTACCCGTTTTTGTAACCTTGTATTTTGGAGTTTGAATGAGTGTATTTCTCCGTACGACGGCCCTAATGCTATTGGTATTGAGCCGAGCGCCTGCATTCGCAGCAGCACCTGTTTCAACAAGTTCGACTGATCAAACGCGCACTCCTGCGCAAAACCAAGTTTCATCAAACGTATTCCGTCATAGTTTGAGTGGCCTTTACGGCATCAAAGCCTTCGACTCACGCCCGACTCAGCCTTACACCGACTTCGATATTCTGTACAGCAAAGCACATCAAGGCCAAGCTGAACTAGAAACTATCTGTAAAAGTACTGCCCTACTCACCAATTCTGAAGCGCTATTTGCTGGCGTTAAATCTCAAGCTCGTGCAGAAGAAAAAATCGCCCTTGAGCTTGATGGTGATGTGACAAAAATTACGGACTTAGCCCGTGCAACTATCATCGCGAACGATGTAGAGAGCTTGGTTGAAGTTTACGAAGCGCTAAGCCGTGAAGCAGACGTTGTTAAGCTGAAAAACAAGTTTAAATCACCAGCCGACTCTGGTTACCGTGACCTTAACTTGTTGGTTCGTTTGCCAAAGACCAACATCATTGCAGAGGTTCAACTTCACTTAAAAGCGATTGCTGATGTGAAAAGTGGCCCTGAGCACGAGCTTTACGAAATCATCCAAGGCATTGAGCGTCACGCAATTGCAGAACAACGCCCTATCAATGACATTGAAGCGGCACAAATTAATAGCCTAAGACGCCAATCTTTAGAGCTTTATCAACAAGCATGGCAACCATACATTACCACGCACATCAAAGCGGCTTAACCACTGGCATAAACGCTTATCACAAACAACAACGACAAAGGGCCGCATAATCGCAGCCCTTTGTTTTATTTACTGTTTTACCTATCGAATCTCGTAAAAACCTACTTAACCAACTTCCCAGAAAGCCTCACCTATTGGTGATAATACTCTTTAGTGCGATTGTATAAATCCAATGGCTTCAACGTGCTATAAAACGCCGCCGCATCTTGTAAGTCTTCATCCGAAAGGTGTTTCACCACCGACTGCATGTACAAATCTTGGCGCTCATCGCTTTTAAAATTGCGCAGCTGCTTAAGAATATACCCTGCTTTCTGACCTTTGATGTTTGGATAAGATTGTACGAAGGGAATGATCTTGTCACCATGACACTGACTACATAGATTCTGAACCAACTTTTCACCTGCAACTAAGCTCGGAATGTAATCCTCAGTGATTACCTTGCTATCGACAAGAGTTTCAACCTCAGTTTTAGCTTCCGCTTTAAGCTTCGGCGCTGGTTCCGACTCCATGCCCAATGATTCGACTCGCGAGGCAACTTTATCTTCAGTGCTCGGCTTTTCATCAGTACACGCAGACAGCGACAAAACTACTGCTGCAGCGGCTATCGCAATAGCTCTATTTGCAACAACTCTATTAACTATAGCTCTATTAACAACAGCTCCATTCGCAACAATTCCATTCGTAAGAGAGGTCCGCTTTAATCGATTGATGATCATAGGATGTCTCCCGGCATAGGTGGCATCAAGGCGCTATCAATAGGCTTACGACGATACTTGTTCATATCGATGCCTTTGTCTTGATAGTAGGTACTGAGGTAATCCAATACCGGATCCCAAGTATCAGACAGATCCCACAGCCCTTGAGTGTCGACCATCCACTGAATGGTTTCACGCCATTGCTCTCGGTTACCGCTATTCTGAGCAACGATTAAGCTAGTATGGCAGGCGTTACATTGCCCTTTCACGGTCTCCCAACCGGGTGCCATAATTAGACCCGACGTTTTGTCTACGCCGTAATACTCTTTCGGATTCTCTGGAACTTCATCAGCATGAACAAGCATCGACGTTAACAAACTACACACTAATGCCGCTCTCATTATGCCTTTACGGTAACTGCGCTTGCTGGCAGGAGTTGAGTCTGCATGAAATGAGTGGCCATCAACCAAATTAGTAAGTTTAGAACTGCCATCAATAGGCTTATTGGAAATAGACAGCATCACGACACTCTTACAGCAATACGGTGACAACCATTGAACAGATAACCTTTAGGGTTCCATTGCGGTTGTACGACTGGCTGGCTATCGCCTTCACTGTCGGTTGCCTTTGTCCAAATCTCGTAATAACCGGTCGTAGGAAGGTCTAAATCGGCTTCCCACTGTTGCCACGCGCCCTTATTTGCTGGCTTGTTCAGCTTCGCATCATGCCAAGTAGTACCGTAATCGTAACTCACTTGCAGCTTCTCTACGCTTCTTAACCCAGCCCAAGCATGACCACTGACTTTAACCTTCTTACCGAGGGCAAACTCTGTCCCGCTTTTTGGAGAAGTAATTAGCGACTTCACAATCATCTCTTCAATGATTCGGAAATCTTTGTTATTCACTTTCTCACCCGGGGCGATTGGGTTCTTAGGCACTTGATAAGCAGGAGCCGCCATCTTGTGCCCATCATGAATCTTGTTTCGGATACTGATGCCTGTTGTGCATTTCTGAGACACAGAAGCCGGTCGGCCGCCAAATACCGTTCGTAGTGGATAACCATGGAGATAAGGGATCGGCTCGCCATTCATTTCCCATGCAATTAAGGCGTTATCGTTCATCGCAGCTGCAATAGGAACGCCACGTGAAATCGCCTCACCTTTACCACTCAAGTGCTTATCAAAGCCATGGTTACCGACGTAAACCGCATCATCTTTAATTCCACAGTCTTTAAGCACATCACTCAGCAACACACCTGTCCACTGCGAACAATAGACGCCAGCATTGCTCCATTGATTGCCTTTGGTGCTTGGATAAAAGTTATTACGGCTGTTACCACCACACTCTAAAACCAAGCTTTGAGTATGATGCTTAAACTTCGATTTCAACTCTGCGATCGTATAGGTTTTGCTTTGCTTTACCGATTCACCTTTCACCTCGAAGGTCCAAGTATCAGGGTCCATCTCCGTAAAATCAGGCATCAAGCCATTCCAACGAACAAAGGGAACATCAGCAGGAGTCACGGCTGGCGCAAGCATACTTTCTGGCGGATACGCATTCAAAGGGTTGGTATTTAAAACGGTGTAGTAATCCGGTAGATCTTCAGCTTTTGCCCACGTTAATGCGTTGATATCCAGTGCAGTTAAACCTTCAGGGCGATTTGCGGCAAATACCCACGACACCGGCAATGCAGATACTGCGGTTGCTGAAAGCGCGGCTTTAAGGAACAGTCTTCTATCTAAACTCATTGCGGTGACCCTGTGTTATTCAGTTGGTAAAAGTAATTGGCTAACTTCTTGATGTCTTCTTCTGACAATAGTTGCGCGACTTTGGACATCGTTTTGTCCTCACGCTTACCACTTTTAAAGTCAGTCAGTTGCTCAGTAAGGTAGACTTGATTTTGCCACCTAAGGTTAGGGATAGAGGGAAACGAGGTGTCGTTGTTACTGCCATGACAAGCAATGCACATCTTGGCGAGTTGCTGGTACTCCGCTGCCGAAGCGACAGTCGATAAAAAGAGTAACATCAAAGCTAAAGCGGACTTACGCAAAGCTTCTCCTTAGATTTAGATCAACAAAACAGATTAACTGGCTGTTTATTGAGCGCATTACAGCAAATCACTCGAGTGATTTAAATTCAATTAGATTTAACCTCTGTTCAATTTCACTGAACGGATTTAAAAAACAAATAAGACGCATTGAATACATACTGCCTAGCTGTCCATTTTAAATGCACGGGTAATTAATAAAGACGGGCATCGATGTATGGATACAAGATAAGGTGCTGGGAACAAAGTTGTATGACTGAGCTGAAATGGCAGGTATTGATCGACTGTGGAGAATAACTAGACATAAGATCTCTGCTTGACGGGCGTAAACAGAGCTCATGCGATGGTAATTGGTAATTGGTAATTGGTAATTGGTAATTGGTAAACTATAGATATAGATATAGATATAGATATAGATATAGATATACAGACTTACTGGAACCGCTTAGCAAACAAATAGCGCTTCTAGTAAAAACACCCCCTACTTCGATACTGATCCGCCAAGGGTTTTGCTTAATCGAAAGTTAATGATCTTGTGAGATATTGCGTTATCACCGTAATGCAGTTCCGACATCTCGACAATGTCGTTATAGAGCACAATAACCTTGTCCCCTTGCTCGATAACAAGAACCTTTTGACCAAAAGCATCTAGACCAATGCTAGGAAAATCAGTCATCGCGGTCGCGCCAGGAGCTGGCCCTCCAAACACCAACAAAGTTGCTTTAGGAATCGATTGTCCAATCGATTCGGCCTGAGCCTTGTAGTCCCAATTCATAAACCAAACCGTGTCATCTTGTTCAAGAACATCTCGCTTAATATTCTTTAAGGTCGTCTCAAAGTCATAATTAGATTCAAGCGCTTCAATGCCATACCCTTGCTCTAAGGTGTCACTATTAACCGCAGAAACGTTGTCTAGCCCACGAACAAGCTGCTCAACCTGCAGTTGGTATTGTGTAAGCGTGGGTTCATCTGTGATCCCATGTCTTTTTTGAATAAACTCCGCGTCTGTGTAGACCGTCTTTTGAATCCCGCCTTCCATGTAGTTTAAAACTCGAAAAGGCAGATCGAGTCCTACTTCCGGGTTGAGTTTTAGTAATGCGGTATTAAGAGCGTCATTGGTGTAGAAATCCACACGACTTGGAGCCAAATACTCTCCTGCTTGTTCCGCTAAACGAGAATGGTCGATAGTCAGCACATGATCTAAATTTTGCCCTTGGGCATTAGCTTCGACGGTCAAAGCATTCTGATCGACGGCTTGTAGCTCAGAGACATAAGCAATGGGATCAACTGTTGACTCACATCCCATCAAAGGTAACGCCAGCAACATCATTAAAGAGCAGTTTTTCATTGATAACCTCTTAATTTTTAATCACATGCCCAACAAAGCTATACCTATACCTATACAGTATCAGTATCAGTAGAGTGAACGCAGATTCACGCTAAGAAATGAGCTGATTCATCGCAACCGAGTTCAATCTTTCAACCTGATTGGAATGGGGCATCATCGATATCGTCAAAATGCTTTGAGCAATAACAGACGACTCAATCGGGACATATTTACTTAGATTGCCGATCATTAGCGGCTTAACAATTTTCAATAAACCTTGCAGAAATTTTTCATCCGTTCTTTTCTCATCACGGTCGCCCGCTAAAGGCCCGGGATGTAAAAAAGTCGTTTGTTCAAAACCCAGAGATTCGACCTTTGCTTCCATCTCACCTTTGCAACGAAGGTAATGGGAACGAGCGTTAATATCCGCTCCAAGGCATGACACAACAATGATGTGACCTACGCCAAGCTGCTGCATTTTCTCAGCGGTAGCTGTGACTAAATGGACATCAATTTCGCGCAGTTTTTCTTTCGTGCCAGCTTTCTTAATCGTGCTACCCAAAGCAATGATGCCAATCTCTGGCGGTTGATCCATTGTGATGTCTGGAGAGACTGACAGCGCTTCGTCAATCACTTGAGTCAACTTAGAACCTTCAACAGCCAATCGATGTCGAGACAATGCATAAACGCGATTTACCTCATCACTTTTAAGCAGTGCAGCAAGCGTTTCTTTACCGACTAGGCCACTCGCACCAGCAATAATTATTGATTTGTTCATATTAGTTTCACCATTTAGTCGATTAACACTTACTGTGTACTATTTAATTTCTTCAAGCATTGCGTTAGGTATGATGCTTTCGATGGCAATGTACTGCTCAACATCGAGTAACAAGAAACAGCCATAAGCCAAACCACTCCAACCTAAGATCGACAACGTCAGCATGGCGAACGTCTTTCTCCAACCTTGATTAAGCCGCTTCGAAACAAAGGTGTAGCTTGGAATTCCCACCAGAACAGGGGCTAAAACAGCCATCGTAAGTTGACCATATTTATTCCATCGCTTCATAAAGCGTCTCAGCTTGGGCTTAAAAGCAACGGTTTTGTGGCGATTAAAAATGCTCGAATAAACTGGCGCGACCTTCCACCCAACATAAGCTGCCAGTAATGCGGGAAGTAGATTAAATAATAGCATTTCAGGGTATGAATATGACATGAGCGCTGCCAGAGCAGGCCCTGAATACGTTTTCCAAAGACTCAATAGCGCCATTGAAAACCCAATGAATAGATAACTTTCCAATGCTAGTGTCATAGATGCGATTCTCTCTTTGAACTGCCTGTTTGAAAGGCTCTGTGCAGAAATTTCCTGATTTTCAGCCACCCTTTCACTCTGTACTGCTGACACAATAAACAAAACAAACCGATCGGTCTAGTGTTTTTTGTATCTGTTTACACTGAGTTCCTAGTACAAGCATAAGAAGCAAACTAGACAATTGGGTGAACTTTAAAAGTATATGGTGCAGATAAAGTTATGACAGGCTCGGAAATACATCAGTCTTAAGCTGTGGGGTTGAGAACCAACCGTGAAATCAACGAATCTAAAGAGATGGGCATAATGACGGTGAATGGTGAATGGTGAATGGTGAATCTAGGATTGGGTTTGGAATTTGGAAGTTAAAGCCGTTAGAGATTGAATGGGTGTTTTTCCTTGGGATAGATACAAAAAGACCACGCTAGGCGTGGTCTATTGCTTGGCTACTTCTCGATTTTAATATTCTCGACTCGGGCCTTTAATTTTTGTCCCGGTCTAAAAGTAACAACACGTCGAGCAGAAATTGGAATGTCTTCACCAGTTTTCGGGTTACGACCAGGTCGCTCGTTTTTCTCACGAAGATCAAAGTTACCAAAACCAGACAGTTTTACCTGTTCGCCATTTTCAAGTGCCTTACGAACTTCTTCGAAAAACACTTCAACCGTTTCCTTGGCATCCCGCTTGCTGTATCCGAGTGTTTCAAACAGGTTCTCAGCCAAATCGGCTTTAGTGAGTGCCATAAAACTTTCCTCAAAGCTATGTTATACATTGCTACCATCGCCAGTAGCGCCAAAGCATTTACCCTATTCAATCAATGAGATAAGGTCGTTTACAAGGAAAGTGTATGCCAAGCTTCTGATTTTCGCCAACTTTTTTATCTCAACTATTTAATTATTCTTTCAAATCAGAAAGATAAGTCGCTTGTAAATTCACATATATGGCTAAAAAACATCTACTTAACCACCATCAAATAGAACAACATGCCTATTAATTAACTAAAAATAGAATTTAATACTTTAGAGACCTAAATGATAATTTTTGAGACTTTTATCCTATACCCAATAAAATCAGCGACTTGATTTGATATCGGACTCAACAGAGGTTATTAAATAAGCGTTATTAAATATGAGATTTGTATCATTTCAGCATTTAATTCGAATTAGCCTGAATAAAACCTTACTGAGTTACGCTTCCCACGGAGTCACTTGTTTAGAAGTTAACATAATAAAGCTCACCTTTGCATAAACAACCTAGCCGATACGGCTAGTATTGAACATGGCTGGTCGATGCTCCATCTACGTACCAGTTTGCCCCAGAAACAAAACTCGCAGCAGGACTAGAAATAAAGGTCACCACGTTGGCTACTTCTTCAGGGGTAGCTAAGCGACCCATTGGATTTCTATCGATAACTTTCTGGAAAGTGTCCGGCTCTTCACGCTTACACCGCCCCCATAAACCATCAGCAATATATGTGTCTCCAGGCGAAACAGTATTGACTCTCACCTTACGAACGTAGGTCAAAGACAAGGACTTCATATAATGGGCAAGCGCGGCCTTCCCTGCTCCATAAGCATTGGCGTTACAAACTGTATATCCACTCGCTTTCGACCCAATATAGGTAATTGCTGCGCAACGCGACTCAAGCAATTTAGGTAAAACTAACGCAATACCCTGTTGCGTGGCTGCAATGTCTTTTTGCAGAACATCTTCCCATTCATCAGAGAGTGCACTTACATTGGGAACAAAAATATCGATATTCGGAATTGACTCGATCCAAGCTTTCATTTGTACCAAATTATGGACATCGACCACTTTTCCGACCACTTGCTTTGGCGCCTTTCCAAGTTGTTTAAGCAGCTTATCTATCCGATGTTGAGAACGGCCACAGAACCAAACATTCGCCCCTTCGTTAGCAAAGCCTTCAACTATTTTCGCCCCAATTCCACTAGAACCTCCAGTGACAACAACATTGATATTCCCTAACCTTAAATTCATCGCAACCTCTCAAATAGTATTGATTACCGAAAGGAAGTATCAAAAAAGATCGCTTACATTTCAAAGAGAATAATAAAAGTGACACTTTATGCTACCTTAGGTGTATGAAATAGCGATGGTATAGAGTAATGGACGCACTTGACGACGAAATTTGCACAACAATCAAACGCCATTTAAAAAAGGCGGGTATCTCTTATAAAGAAGTTTCAGAGTTCACAAAAACTTCCGAAATAAGCATTAAACGATTGCTGAACGGCCATCAATCGCTCTCTATTTTGAAGTTACAAAAGATATGTGAATTAATTCAGCTTCCTCTATCAGCCATTATCACAGAAGCAGAAGAAGCATTAGCCTCGGTATCACTATTTACGGATGAGCAAGATGCAGCCTTCTGTAAAGAGCCGCCGTTATTTACTATTTTCCAAGATATTGTAAATGAAGGAGCAAACGCTCAACAGTTAATGGCCAGTTATGATTTAAACGAACCATCACTGCATATCTACCTCAGGAAACTTGAACAGTTAAAACTAATAACGATGTTATCTGGCTTAAAATTCCACGTCATTGTACCTACAAATACAGCTTTCTCTGAACAAGCGCAATTTAGCGTCACGTTCAAAAATCAAGTCATAGATGCATTAAAACAGGCCGTGCAATATATCGATGCACGTAACAAACAGGCTTACTTTATTACTGCCAGGCTTAGGCTGACCGAAGACGAATTTAAAGAATATAACGCTAAGCTTGAGGAGTTAATGTTAAAAACACTAAAGATTAGTCAGTCGCACAACCGAATGACTGAAGGAGTCAACGACTATGCCATTGTCGACATGGGCGCCAAGGGTATTTTCCACCCAACACTCAAAGCGCCAGTAAATTTGGTTTAAAAATTTCAGCATGCTCCTTATTCCGTAAGCCCTCGCCATGATTGCTTGGCGAGTCTTTTCATTACCTACCTCAGCCAAAACTAATATTCATCACCCTGAGTATTTATCCTAGACACCCACAAAGAAAAAGTACGTTCCATACTTCAAATTGATATGTTATAACATATCAATATTGTCATTAATTATGTAGATTGAATGAGAGACATTGAAGCGATCATTGAACATGTAAAACAGGGCTGTAAAGTCAGTGGCAAACAATTTACGGCCAAAAGACAGTTAATTCTGCGAACCTTGATTCATGCCAATAAAGCGCTGTCAGCCTATGAAATCGTTGATTATTGTAAAGAGCACTTTGACCAGCATGTTCAAGCAATGTCGGTTTATAGGGTGTTGGAGTTTCTTGAAGAGCATCACTTAGCGCACAAACTTAAAGTCTCCAACAAATACATCCTCTGCGACCATATCCTTTGCGAACATGAGCATGGTATCCCTCAATTTTTAATTTGCTCAAAGTGCGACAAAATCAGCGAGCAAACCATCGACCCTGCCATGATTCACGGGCTTCAATCCCACATTAAACAAGAAGGTTTCACCGTGGTCAGCCCTCAATTGGAGATTAACTGCGTGTGCGATGAATGCGTCGATACATAAATGCCCAGCGCCATCAATGGTGGTATGCCCAGTGGCATTACGAAAAAATAAAAGAGCTCAATATGTTAAGAAGAAATCCAAGCGGCCATATGCCAAAAGTATCGGAGACCGCTTTCATTGATCCAACGGCCATCATCTGTGGCAAGGTCATCATTGATGATAACGTGTTTATTGGCCCTTACGCCGTTATTCGTGCTGACGAAATCAATGAACAAGGCGATATGGAAGCCATCGTAATCAAGCGTGATACCAATATTCAAGACGGTGTGGTTATTCACTCAAAAGCTGGCGCTGCCGTCACCATTGGTGAACGTTCATCCATCGCCCATCGCTCGATTATTCATGGCCCTTGCGAGGTCTGTGACGACGTTTTTATTGGCTTCAACTCTGTGGTCTTTAATGCGGTGATTGGCAAAGGTTGTGTGATTCGCCATAACTGCGTGGTAGACGGGCATGACTTACCCGAGAACTTCCACGTACCACCGATGACCAATATTGGCTCAGGGTTTGATTTGAACAATATCTCCAAGGTCCCACCTGAGTATTCTGCGTTTTCAGAATCGGTCGTTTCAGCAAACCATACCCTTGTGCAAGGTTATCGGAGAATTGCCAATGAGCTCTGATAAAAAGCCTATCTTGGGTATTCCAACCAATATCATTACCGGCTTTCTCGGCGTGGGTAAAACCACTGCGATTCTCAACCTAATGAAGAATAAGCCCGCTGATGAAAACTGGGCTATTTTGGTGAACGAATTTGGAGAAATTGGCGTTGATGGCAGTTTGATCCAAGGGAACGACAGCAAACAACAAGTGTTTATTCGTGAAGTGCCTGGCGGCTGTATGTGTTGCGCGGCTGGTTTACCGATGCAGATCGCACTGAATCAACTGCTGTCTGAGGCAAAACCTGATCGCTTATTGATTGAGCCAACCGGGCTTGGTCACCCTAAAGAAGTGCTAGAAGTCTTGTCTTCAGAGCACTATCGCAAAGTACTGTCACTGCAGAAAAACATTACTTTGGTTGATGCCCGCAAGCTTTCTGACACACGCTATTCTGAACACGATACCTTCAATCAGCAAATCACCATTGCCGACACCATTGTGGGTAATAAAGTCGACCTCTACAAAAGTGGCGATGCAGAAAAACTGGCTGAGTACGTCGCACAGGTTTGTCACCCAGACACCAAGCTAATATTTGCCCATCACGGTAAGATCCCTTCAGACGAGTTTGATGGAAACACCAGCTTTTACCATCATCAAGCTCATCGGCACCATCACCACCATGATCATAAACAAGATAAGCCACTCGCTTCTGAATTACCGATGCCAGAAAGCGGCATGATAAAGGCGAGCAACCAAGGTGAAGGGTTTGAAAGTATTGGTTGGCGATTCGCGGCTGACAAACTGTTCGACCGTCAGCAATTGCTTAATGTATTAGTTGGACTCAAAGCCGAACGAATGAAAGCGGTGTTCATCACTCAAAGCGGCATCTTTGGTTACAACTTAACGGAAGATGGTCTAACAGAGTGTGAACTTGATGAATGCAATGAAACCAGAATTGAGGTTATAGGCCAAAGCATAGATAGTGACCTAGAGAACCAATTGTTGGCGTGTCAGATTTAACCAGAACTGGTTAACCCTTATCCCACCCTAAAATCAAAGCCCTATGGATTGATACATTCATAGGGCTTTTTAACCAATCAGCTATGTGTAAATCACTAACTCACCGAAACCAAACGCTTTTCTGCCAGTGCCATTGCAATGTTGGCTTTAGCGTAAGCACTTTCATTAATGAAATGGGGATAGATATCTTGTTCGCGCTCCCAATAGATATCATAACCAAAGAAAGTCGCGAGCAAAGGCTCCCCTTGCTTCACTACCTCGAAATCTCGACCACAGATCGCTGGGTGTACTGTGGCTACTCGCATACCATCGGGACCAAGTGGAACATTGACCTCTTCAACATAGAAGAAGGCGCTGTAGTCTTCTAACGCTTGTACTTGGTTAAGGTTATGCTTCTCAACGTAATCAAGAACCATGGTCAGCATCTGCTTCATCAGTTTGAGAGTATCGAACTTAAGTGAGCCATGTGCCTGAGCGCCAACTTCAATCATCACTCCACAATTGCCTGTTGTGCAAAGGTAAGGCTGCTCATCCCAAGGCTTTCTATCTTCAAACAGAATATTGGCTTCTGGCATTCGCTGTTTCACGTAAGCGCCCATTTTTTGGTAGAAAGCATCATTGGAAAGCAAGATTAATGTCGCTCCCATATTGCTGGTCGTGTTGTGCAAATCCACGATCAATTGCTGCTCTTTGCTTGCGTGTCTATCTATAAACTGTCGTGCGACTGTGTACTCAGCTAAACCTGAAGTATCGTCGTTGTTAGCATTAGAAAACTGACGATTTAGGTCGGTATCAACATATCGAACGTTCTGCTCTACCGCTTTAGGATTTGCGGTAACAGAAGTAGTCGAAAACGTTGAACGATCGGCGGCATACAAACGCTCTTTGATGAGTTTGTTTAAATAGATTCCTGAGAGCTCGTTACCGTGTGTTCCAGCAACCAGTAAGACTTGATTAATGTTGTCCATGTCATTGATTTCCAAATATCGAAAGTGCAAGTCACCCTTGCTTTATTGTTACGATATAACATAACAACAATGAGTTCATTTCTCCAGAACACTTCGTAATCAGGCACTAGATAGTCCTAAGTAGACACAAAAATTCAATATGGAAACGATAACTCATTGTGAAACATACACACAAAGGCCCCGCAATTGCGAGGCCTTCGTTTTTATTCAACACTGTAGTTTCGATGATTAATCTACATCGTGCTTCTTTGCAGCGAATCAAATCACGACTGCTTAACAAGCTTTCCATTATCGTCTGCGCTATCTGATGTTTTAACGCTCGGTGTCTTCGCAGGTTTCACGATTAAGCCAATCCCGACTAAGAACAGCACCGATGCGACAACTTGGGCGACTGACAGTACTTCGTCATACATAAAGTAGCCACTGATCAATGCGAAGATAGGCACTAACAAGGTTAGCGGCGCGGTCGTACTTAACGGATATTGGATCAACAACTTATTCCACACCCAGTAACCAAATAGCGTGGTTGGGTAAGCCTGAAACAACACGGCAATCGTAGTGTTCCAATCCCACTGTTCAATACCCTGCCAGATAATTTGGTCACCGTGTAACATCACGGCAAATAACACCAGTGGCAGCGGAGCAAACAGCATCCCCCACACATTAAATGCAAAAGCCTGAGTGGTTTTAGATGCCTTAACAATCACGCCCATCAAGGTCCAGCTGCATGCCGCTATCATAATCAAGATAACACCATTGAGTGTCACGTTGCCCGTTGCTGCCGAAACCAACACTGCTAACGCACACATGGCTAGCATCGCACCCATTAGTTTGCGAACGGAAGCACTCTCCTTGAACACCCACACGCCAACCGCCATGCCGATTAATACGTTGGTTGAAAGCAATACCGATGAAAGCCCGGAAGACAAACCCGCAGTAATCGACCATGAAGCCATACCCCAAATTCCCACACCGAACACAAAGCCATAACTGACTAAGTAGCGCCAAGCAACATTAGGTCTCGCCACGAAAAATATCACCGGAATCACCGCTAGCGAAAAACGCGCAGCAGTGGCCAATAATGGATGAACGTTGGTCACACCCATTTTGATCATCGAGAAATTGACCCCCCAAATTGCCATAACGAATACCGCTAACAACAAATCATTTCTTTTCATACTCACCCCTCCTTTGTTTTGAATGAGTATCCCTTGAACAACAAAACCAGTACAGATACAATTTTTATAATAAAAACCAGTACAGTTAATAACGGTCGTGACAATGAGCATCTACAGAAAGCTAGCCAATCAGTTTATCGATGAGATAGAAACCGGCAAAAGACCGGAAGGCGGACGCATGCCTTCGCTGCGTCAATTGGCCAAGCAACAGGCCATCAGCATGTCGACCGTGGTGAGCTGTTACCAAGAACTGGAATCACAAGGCTGGATACATTCTCGACCTCAAGCTGGGTATTTTGTTTCGCCACATAAACCTTCTCATTCAACCCCTGAGTGGGCACAGTTTGAAAGCAAAATATCCATCGTTAAACCAACCTCTTCGACACATAACACCACCAATGGTCCTTTGGGTGTATCCAGTACCACCAACGATGAGCAAACAACCATTGAGTTGGAACGCAGCTTTCGTCGCTCAATCAAACGGATGGGCGGCAGGCTCAACCATTACCCTGATACACAGGGCGATCCGATGCTAAGACAGGCTTTATCTACCCACTTCGCCAAGCTCGATGTGCACTTTTCACCAGAAGAAATGGTGATCACTGCTGGCTGCATGTCGGCGATTAAAGCTGCTCTTGAATCGTGTACCAAAGAAGGTGATACCATCGCTATTAGCTCGCCATGTTTCAACGGTATTCTGGAATTGCTCGGACAAATGTCGCGAAAAATCATCGAGATCCCGTCTTTGGATGATGGTGTCGACCTACAACAGTTGGAAACACATCTGAAAAACAAGCGTGTGGATGCCGCTATCTTCTGTACCTCACATATGAATCCTCAAGGGATCAATATGTCGGCCAGTCAAAAACAAAAACTGGCTGAATTGGCGAATCACTATCGAGTACCAATCATTGAAGATGATGTGTATCTGGAGCTTTCTTATTCCTCACACACGCCACTGCCAGCAAAATACTATGACAAAGGTGGGTACGTGCTGTGGTGTGGTTCAGTATCGAAAAGCCTGTCGCCAAGTTATCGTTTAGGTTGGTGCTTACCGGGAAGATATTTAGACGAATACAAGGCTCAGTTCTCGGCAGCAAGCTATGGTGTTGCTCTGCCCACTCAGCTTGCGGTTGCTGACTTTATCGAATCAGGCCAATACGCTAAACACATTCGAAGAAGGTGTGCTCAAATCCTTTCATTACGCCAGCAATATCTAAGCTATTTGGCTCAGCATCTTCCTCAAGATGTGAAGATAAGTAACCCACAAGGTGGCATGGTGCTTTGGTTACAAATACCCAACTTGAACCAATCAACCTTTGCTCAGGCAGTTGCCGACCAGAACATTGATATCAGGCTTGGACACCTGTTCAGCACTCTCGACCTTTACAGCAATTGCTTACGCATCAATATTGGATACTCGTTAGATGGGAAAGCCAAGCAGCAATTAGACGACTTAATAGAACTGATTCACATTCATAGGTAATACGTGCTAATTCATAGGTAATACGTACTAGTTAATAAACAAAGCTAGCACACCGTAGCTTTTCATAATCGACCTTTTCATAGCCATTCGAGCACCAAATTTTAATAGCCTTTTATCATAAAAAAGAAGGCTATTATTCCCATCTAAACTAGGTTAAAGCCCCGAACCGTAAGGAAATTCACTCGCCTCAAAACCCTTAAATACTGAGTTTGCAAGCACGCACAAAATTATGCAACTTGACTAATGACACCTCACTTTTAATCGTCAATATACAACCGTCAGCGCTGGCGTTATCCTGTATTTGAAGAGAACTATTATGAGTGATAAAACCAAAAAAAAACCATTACCTTCCTTTATTGAAGAACGCTTGAACTTCTATATTCAAGACCTGATTACCCAGAACCAAAGTCAGAAACACTTGGTGTTGGGTAAACGTCCACCGTGCAACGCCGTTGTCATGCAGAGCAATGATTACCTAGCCCTGTCGCACAACAAGCAGATCCAACAAGCTCACCAAGCGGCGATCAGTGAAAACGATGACAACGTGGTGATGTCGGCCATTTTCCTGCAAGATGAAGAGTCTAAACCTGCGTTTGAAACCGAACTCGCAAGCTATGTGGGTATGGAAAGTTGTTTGCTTTCTCAATCTGGCTGGGCGGCCAACATTGGATTACTTCAAACTATCTGTCCGCCAGCTACGCCTGTGTATATCGACTTTTTTGCACACATGTCGCTGTGGGAAGGTATTCGCGCGGCTGGTGCAATAGCCCATCCATTTATGCATAACAATATGAATCACCTGCGCAAACAGCTAGAGCGCCACGGCTCAGGCGTTATTGTGGTCGATTCGATTTACAGCACCATCGGCACCATCG
Source organism: Vibrio splendidus (assembly GCF_003345295.1). Classification (NCBI taxonomy): domain Bacteria; kingdom Pseudomonadati; phylum Pseudomonadota; class Gammaproteobacteria; order Vibrionales; family Vibrionaceae; genus Vibrio; species Vibrio splendidus. The sequence goes on along the minus strand of NZ_CP031055.1, from coordinate 1,173,797 downwards.
CCCCACTACGCGACATCTACGAAATGGCGCAAGAGTTTGATTGTGCCGTTGTCGTTGATGAATCGCATTCACTGGGTACGCATGGAGAAAATGGTGCTGGCTTAGTTCACGCATTGGGCCTCACTAACCAAGTCGACTTTATTACCGTTAGCTTGGCTAAAACCTTTGCCTATCGTGCAGGTGCTATCCTTGGGCCAAAGCAGCTTTCAGAAACCTTACCTTTTGTCGCGTATCCAGCTATTTTCAGCTCGACCGTGTTACCACAAGAGGTGGTTCGTTTAGAGAAAACATTAGAGGTCATAAAAGGTTCAGAAGACAAACGAGAAGCCTTATTCAAAAGCGCTAAATCGCTTACTACTGGCCTCAAACGGATTGGCTTTAACATCCGCAGCGAGTCTCAAATAGTGGCACTAGAGTGTGGTAGTGAAACAAACACCGAGCGAGTGCGCGACTTCCTTGAACAGCGTGATGTGTTCGGTGCTGTGTTCTGCCGCCCCGCGACGGGGAAGAACAAGAACATAATCCGATTTTCAGTGAATGCCGACATGACACCACGAGACATTGACCATGTGCTCACGGTTTGTCATGAGGCGTACAATCATCCGGAATTAGAGTTCGTGTGATTGTAAGGGCAATTCACACAACAGGATTCTTTGAAAGATAAGACCCCTTCCGATAATCAATATAAACGGCAGGACTGAATGGACGCTATCATGTCGCGATACAAAAAGAGCCCAGCATTTCGCTGAGCTCTTTCTTGTGTCTTTGTTCGCTGACAAAATGGTCGTGTGCTTCAACCTATGGCATTCACTAAATCCAGTGAGCAATTTTGTCGAACAGTCGATTTTTGTCTGCCGGTTTCACAATAAAATCTGACATGCCTGATGATTCCATTTTTTCCAATGTCACAGGAGAACTGTCACCCGTGTGAGCAATAATTGGCACTGAAGAGTATGCTTTGTTAGCGCTTCGAATTCGACGAGAAGCTTCAACACCGTCCATGATTGGCATCTCGATATCCATCAGAATTAAATCGATATCATCGCTATCCAACGCGTCTAAGGCTTGTTGTCCATCTTCTGTCTGCACGACATCAAAACCCTGTTTTTCCAATAACATCGCGGTAAATCGGCGCAGAGATTCGTTATCATCGACCACCATGATCGTGCGCTTATTGGTAGCCTCTAACGGTTTTACAGAAACTGATGGCATCACATAGTTTGAGTCGAAAAGTAAGCGTTCAATGGTCGCCTTGGTATTCAGTAGCCAAACTTGTGTTTCCACCCAAATAGGTTCAAAAGCAACGTTTCGGACACGTTTAATTGGGTGATGTTCATACAAATAGATGATTCGAGCTTCAGTGAATGAAAGTAAAGATTCAATCCTATCGAGGCAACTTGCTCTTAAATCCAAGCTCTCCATGTCAACGAAGATCAAGTCGAATTCGAACTGGTATTCTTTATTTTTAAGCGCTGATGCTACATCCAACACCGTGAGCTCAAACCCCATAAAACGGGCTACCTCAGTCATTTTATTGGTGAGAACTTTCTGGTCACTCACCATTAGCACAGTCTTAAGTTTAGTCAGTTCATTCTTGATTTCTTTCACCGAATGGGAAGACAAAGACGGAAAAGTCATCGTGAACTGTGTCCATTGATCCACTTCAGACTGACATTTAATTTCACCACCAAACGAGCGCATTACCTTCTGACAAAATGGCAAACCTAAGCCGTAATTACCCGATTGGCCAGTAGTATAAAAGTCCTGGAAAATGCGTCGAATCACATCATTTGAGATGCCTGACCCGTTATCGGTAACCATTATTTGATTGGCCAATTCATCACTACACATGGTGACATGAATATGAAAATCTTCAGGGCTGCGATGGTGGAATGCGTTCTTGAACAAATTATACATCACGTACTTCAACAGAGTGTCGCTACCCAAGAAATCAAAGTTACTCTGTACATCTAAAGAGATTGCTGATTTATCGGCTGAACGCTTGTAGTTAAAGCTGTCTATCGCACCCTCAATCACCGCTTGAGCTGAATGCTTCTTGAAGGTAGATCGAGATACTCGGTTTTCATCAATTGAAGTCAGTAACAGGTCAATCGTCTCGTTACCTGAGTGAATGATCTCCATCGCTTCATCGCCCACTTCACGTAACTGTATGACTTCTTCGTTGCTTAAAGCATATTGCCCTTTGTGATCACCACTTTTAGGGTTCGGCAATATGGACTGCATAACATCAATAGAGGTCAACAAACCGCTCAGGGGGTTTCGCATCTCGTGCGCGATACCGGCTCCAAAAGATTTCGCCAACGACACCTTATTCTCGTGTTCCATCTGATTGCGGAAGTAGAACAAGTTACCAAATAAGTAGATAAACAAAAAGATTGGCACATGCGTCCAATCCATTGTGAGTTCTAGGTAGAAGCCTTGTGCAATCCAAGCGCACAAGGTCGCCATCCCAATACCGGCAAAGGTTTGTGCAAACATCACTCTCGTCACGTGCACTAATAAAATATGGAGGAAAATGGCAGACATGAATGACATAACCCAAACATTGGACCAATTATTCATTAGTAACATGTAGAAGAAGAAAAACGGCAAGCAGAGGGTTACGGCGACTTGATAATAAACCGGAAGGTATTTTCGCCATTCAAATGGGACACTATTGCGATAGATAATGCCGAAAAACAACACTGAGCAAAACAAGCGCAGCATTAAGTTTTCATAAGGTTGAGGGAACAAGAACTCCCACACTATGTAGTAAATTGGGAAGCCGACAAAGCCCATCCAACCCACGAGAGTAAGGTTTGGTTCTGCGTACTGATAAACTTTACGAATAGCGTTCATACGAAATTCTTTATTCTCTAAGCCCTAACGTTTACTAATTCTATGGTTTAATTTTTATTCTTATATTTTGGCGTCGATTATATTACAAATCACCTCCGATCAGTGAGGTTTCAATCAAATATGTATCAACGCTTTTGTTTTAATTATTGACTTAGATGAATGAAGTCTCTGTTTTATACTTTAATTCAGACACTAAACCTGAGTTCCTAAGGTTTGTCCGCTAGCGCTTACACCAATTACCCCTCTTACTTACCATTATGTCACTGTAACGCGATGCATCTTTCTTGGGGTATCGCCGTAATCAATCACCGCGTAATGCTGCGTTACCCTGTTATCCCAAATAGCCATTGCTCCCTTGTCCCATTTGAAACGAACTTGAAATTCAGGGCAGCGTGCAATTTCGAACAGTTGGTTAAGTAAAACATCACTCTCTTGTCGGTCGAGTTCATTGATATAACGAGTAAATTGTTCATTTATATAGAGCGTCTCTTTACCCGTTTCAGGATGAATTTGAACAACCGGGTGAATCACTGGTGGATTTTCATGTGCGGTTTTAATTAACGACTTATGCCAATCAAGCTCAATCTGATCCGACTCTATGCCTTCAAAAGCCACCAGCGAATGAGTCGCCGATAAGCCCCTCAGTTTTGCTTTCATACTTTCATCTAATGAATCAAATACAGCGGTCATAGAGCACCAGATAGTGTCTCCACCGACGCTTGGAATATGTTGAGCATGCAACAAAGAAGCTTTAGATGGCAGGCTACGCCACGTTAAATCGGTATGCCAATAGCTTTCCACCGGGGCATTGCCACGCGTTGTTTCAATCACACTGACCTGAGGTGCACTTTCCACGCAAGGAAAGAAAGGATGCGCAGGTTCTAACCTTCCAAAACGTTCTGCAATCATCAAGTGTTGTTCTGGTGAGAGTACTTGATCACCTAGGAAGATGACTTGATGGGTAATCAGCGCCTGATAAACCTCATCGAGTTCATTCGCACTGCATCTGGCAAGATCGACTCCATGGATACGAGCACCGATGTGAGGGGTAATGGGGTCTATTTTCAACATAAATTCGCTTATTGATGATGTGACATTTCAGAGTCAATTTAGATACTGACTATTAAACCGGACAATGGTGAGTTTTCTTTCCACATACTTCTAATACATCAAAAAAAAGAGCCCCTAAGCTGGAGCTCTTTTCGTTTTTTGATACTTCCTGTATCCATAGACAAGTCCAATCTGTAGTACTTTCACCGAAAGCCAGATCATCGATATCTCCAGTTGTGTATCAACTTAAATCTAGCACACAATCTTCAAGCTTTTCTGAGACACAACCGAGAGAATGAACTTAGTGCCACTCCATCTCACCACTTAGCACTTTGGCACCCAGTTCTAGGTCGCCTTCTGTTGCCTTAAATTGTGGGTATGCTTTCTTCATGTAATCACTGATATCAACAGACGTTGGATTGCTTATACTTACCAGTGCCTTTTCAATATCTGCCACGTAATCCATCGTAAATTGAACGCCGTTAGCACCTGTTGGCATTTCACCTAAATAGTGACCCGGAATTACAACCTCTGGCTCAAGTGCTTTCATGCGATCCAATGATTGTGACCACTGGCTACGAATCTCTTTCGATGCAGTATCTGCCATCCATACATGTACACCGCTATACACCGACACGCCACCAAACACCGTTTTCTCAGACGGCACCCACAGGTACGCTTGATGCGTGTTAATTTCTCTCACCTCGATGGTTTCACCTTCGAGGTTCAACGTGGTGTCATTAAGAACGGTTGGGACAATGACTTTAGATGGTGCGTTATCTTCTAAGATTGGCCCCCAGTACTCTAGCTTTGCATCTTTTGTACGCTTGATGTGAGTAACGATCGCTTCACTGGCAACGACCTCAACGTTTGGAAATGCCGCAACAATCGGTTCTAAGCCAAAGTAGAAATCTGGGTCGCCGCTGCTGATGTAAACCATCGACAACTCTTTGCCAGTCGCTTTGATTTGATCCACCAGCTTTTGCCCATCTGCGACGCTAAATTGCGCATCAAACAAAATCACTTCTTTCTCTCCCGAAACCAGCACAGAGCTTGCGGGGAATATCGCGTTTTCACCCGGATTGTAATGAGTGATGTTTAGTTCAGCAGCAGAGACAACACTCGATGCTGCCAACATTGCTCCTAGGCTCATCGTTCCTAAAAGCGCGGTTCTCGATAGAAGGATTTTAGATAACTTTTTCATAGCTTGATTCCGTTATTTCGAGCTGAACGCATGTCAACTCATTGAGTGTGCAAACATCTTATTTAATTGGATTTAGATGAAATAGACATCAAATTAACTTTCACTGTTGCGATTTTCGGACATATACTAATTTTCCGGTAACTATTAGATTCGAAAATCGTTGGGTAATTAGAACAATGGATAAACTCGAGGCAATGAACGTCTTTGTCACCATCGTTGAACGTGGCAGTTTGAGTGCAGCAGCAGAGCACCTTGAGCTATCTCGAACCAAAGTCACTCGCTATTTGGGGGAACTCGAAAGCTGGATGGACACACGCTTGCTTCATAGAACCACTCGAAGCTTGAGCTTAACCAGTGCAGGGAAAGAAACACTAGAAGTCGCAAGAGAACTACTTGCCCTTGAAGCGTCGTTAGCGGGTATTCGAAACCAAAGCCGCGAACACTTAAAAGGTCAACTGCGTATTACCGCAAGCTACTCTATTGTCGATAGCTTCTTGATGGACGTGATCGGTCGCTTCATCGATAAATGGCCAGAGGTGTCAATTGATATCGTTTCTACTGATCAAACAGTCAATCTTGTTGAATCACGCATCGATTTGGCAATTCGCATTACCAACGAACTAACACCGAATATTGTCGCGAAGCAGCTAGGTGAATGTCGCTCGGTGATTTGCGCATCTCCTCAATATCTAAAAGAGAAAGGTACGCCATCAAACGCACAAGATTTAGCGCACCACAACTGTTTGTCATTCAGTTACTTTGGTAAAACCGCGTGGACGTTTAAAGGCCCGAATGGACTGGAATCAGTGCCAATCAAAGGGAATTTCAGCGCCAACACCTCCGAGGTATTGTTGTCTGCCACACTCAAAGGCAACGGTATCTGCTTACTGCCCTTTCCTTCAGTCGAAGGCTTAATTGAAAACGGGCTATTGGTTCCTCTACTCTCTGAATGGAAACCTAAAACGTTGGGTGTACACGCGGTTTATGGGACGCGTAAACAAATCACACCGCTGTTAAGAGCCTTTATCGATCACCTGTCTAACGAGATGGAACAGTCGACAAGCTGGTAGATAAACTCTCTCATTAACGATACTGATGTGGAATAAGTATTATTAATTTTACTTATGCAAAGCTAAATTCTATCTTGGCTGCATTATCCAACACCATAAACAAACGCGATTACGCAGGGAAAAAGACGATGACCGCCATTACCGATTTAAACATTCTGCTAAAGTCCATGTCACCAGAGCTCATTGAAGGTGATTACGTTTTTTGTACTGTAGACGGGGGATTGGCAGATTATGTTCAACTCGACCCAGTAGCGACCTTTCGTGAAAAAGAAGGCTTAACACTGGTTCTGAAAGAAGAAGTTGCGACCAAAGCTCAACTAGACTTCGACGGTGTATTTGGCCTGATCACTTTATCGGTACATTCGAGCCTCGAAGCGGTTGGATTAACGGCTGCTTTTGCGACTAAACTTGGCTCATACGGCATTAGTGCCAATGTGATTGCAGGCTATTATCACGATCATATCTTCGTTCAAAAAGACAAAGCTGAAGCCGCAATGAGTGCGCTTAGAGAATTTTCAGAAGCGGATTAGTAAAGAATTCTATTGTTCACAGACACAAAAAAAGCGACGTAATGTACGTCGCTTTGGCTTATTGCTTACCGCGCACTCACTGATCAGGCATCAGTGAGTAAACCAGTTAAGCAAGCTTAAAAGTCGCCACTTTGTCACTTAAGCCAGCGGCTTGACTCTTAAGTTCGTTCGACTCAGTTAAACTGTCCTGAGCACCCACAACTAAGTGGTCAGTGACATCTTTAATGGTCGTAATGTTCTGGGTAATTTCACCCGTCACGTGTGTTTGCTCTTCAGCAGCCGTCGCAATTTGAGTCGCCATATCGCTGATCAAAGCAACCGCCGTGTTGATCTCTTCAAGCGCATGCGAAGCTCTGTCTGCATCTTCTACTGAATGTATCGCCAGTTTAGAACTGCTCTCCATCAGCTCAACCGCTTGCGCCGTTGTGCGCTGCAGAATATCAATGGTTGATTTTATCTCTTCCGTTGAAGAGTGGGTACGCTGCGAAAGCACACGTACTTCATCAGCAACCACAGCAAAGCCACGACCTTGTTCACCAGCACGGGCCGCTTCAATCGCCGCATTCAAAGCAAGCAAGTTGGTTTGCTCTGCAATGCCTTGGATTGTCGCTAATACTGTTGAGATCTCTTGAGCGTGCTTGTTAAGTTCGCTGATCACGTTACCCGCTTCGTTCACTTCATTGGCCAAGTTATTAATCGAACCTTTAGTGTCGACTACCAGAGCGTGACCACTGTTAGTGCTTGTCGCTGAGTCTTGTGCCGCTTTTGCTGTTTGCTCGGCATGCGATGCAATCTCTTGAGTTGCACAGGCCATTTCCGTTACAGCCGTTGCCACCATTGTGATTTCTTGCTGTTGATGATTAAGCTCGTCCACAGAACGGTTCGCACGTTGAGTACTTTGCTCTGACTGGCTATTTAGCTGTTCTGACTGCCCACGGATATGGCCAATCAACTGCTGTAAGCTTCCAACAAAGGTATTGAAGTTATGAGCCAACTCGCCCACTTCATCTTGGTTTTCTACATGAATACGTTGAGTTAAATCACCACTACCATTCGCGATTTGCGCCAATGCTTGAGATACGTGGTTCAACGGACGGAATAGAATCGTACACAAAACGTTAAACAGTATGGTACATACAATAACGACCAGCAGTGTAGCCAAAACTTGACCAATCACTGCATCAAATAACGGTGCAACCAGAGAGTCATGATTAACAACACTAACTGTAATCAGGCTCGTTCCGTCAATAGCACGTGCGTACAGAACATAGTCGCTGCCATTCAGTTCGATAGAAGTGTCTTTACCGCTAGTCAGAGCCTTTTGTACATCGGAGAAATTTAACCCAAGTGAACTGATATTCTTGTTCAGTAACTTAGTGTCAGGGTGCGTGTAAACCGTGCCTTTGTTGGTCGCGATGAACATGTAACCTTCACCTGGAAGAATCACCTGCTCTAGACTGTTTAAGATGTCTGTAATTTCTACATCAGCACCCAACACAACCTGTTGCCCATGCAGTTGCATTGCTGTTCCTAATGAAACAACGTTCGCCCCAGTTGCTGCAGCAACCGTTGGGTTATCCATGAACACCTTACTTGGGTTCGCTACCGCATTGGTGTACCAACCCCATAAACGGGGATCATCATTACCCGGCGGCAGTACTACTCCGTTCGCGTTCTTTTGCGAACCATCAGGAAATGCCAAGAAGACATTATCAAAAGAGGCCGAGTCACGAACCTGTTTTAGATGAGTCACCAAGCTGTCTTGCTTGGACTCTTTCGAAAGAGAAGTAAGCGCACGCTCTTTGGATAAGATCCAATCCGATACATATTGATTGTACGAAGCCGATGCGCCCTCTAAGCGCTGTTCAACTTCAATATCCAACCTTTGCAGTGAAGCACGAAAAGAAAGGGCCTCAACCAAAATCCCCCCCAGGATGATGGCCATACTAGCTGATATCGCTAGCTTATTTTTAAGCGAGAGTTTCTTGAACATAGGAAACCTATAATTTGGAAGTAAAAAACCGTGGCGACAAATTTGTTACCAAGACGGTTGCAAGCTGAATATATTTTACGCTTTAAAATAAATAATAGAACCAATCAGAGGATTGAATTATTGATATGTGTGAACGAGGGCACGTACAGTGGCATATTCATGGAGTAAATAGCCCGCCACTCCTCAATAAATCATTTCTGACAATCTCTCGTGGGGATGACTTATCGAATGCGTTCTATTTTCTCAGTACGCTTGATACATCAAATAAAAAAGGACCCAACGTATGACGTTCAGTCCTCTTTATTCCTACTGACATTGACTAAATATAATTTCTTGTCTGGTCAATATTAATATCCGAACACTTAGATTACTTATTGAAAACTAATAACCTCTACAAATTGAGACTTTAAATAGGTGAGGTGTTGAAAAATTCACTTTCTAGCTTTTGATTTTTCTTTCACCAAATAGCTTCGGTTTGAATGAACCTAGTACTAACTCTGCAAGCAGCGGAAGCGCATTAGACATACCGATCAGCTCTTCAATTTTAGCTTTGTCTAGGTACGCTTGGCTTACCTTTCCTTGAGGTATTGATGCTTTAGCAAGCTCTACCATTTCAGGCATCATCGGCACCAAGAACACGAATGCATTGACGCTCAAAAACGCTAACATCACAAGTTTCATTTTTAACCAGTTAGGCTTCTGTTTTGTAGAAAAGTAACAATATAAATCAGCAAACAACTTTAATGCTAACCCTGGTAAAATCAGAATATATGCACTCAACTCTTTATAAGTACCAACATGGTAAGCCGTTTCGGCAGTTTCGTGGCCTAGCGTAGCGCCGATTACAATGTGAGAAAAAATACCGCCCACATACATGATGGTGCCGATTTCGTTTAGAAAATTGATCAATCGATTATTCATACTGTCCGCTTTTATATTTGTTTGCTTGTCTGTCTATTTATCTGAGTATCTGAGTATCTGAGTATCTGAGTATCTGAGTATCTGAGTATCTGAGTAAGTTTGGTGCTGTTATCAATAATTAGGGTTATTCGTTAATAATCAGCACTCAATCAGCAACTATTATTTGTTATTCGTCAAAGAAAGCTTGTAACCCAAATATTGAACATTCACATCAGCATACCCCAACGTAACAGCTTCAAATTGGTGACTTAGCTCTTTTGCATGCTGCGCATCCTTAACAATAAAAGAAACCGAATACACAGGTCGAACAACATTGTTCTCAAGTTTTTGCGTATCAAGATATGAGGATGTCACAAGCCCAGCTTGGTTGAGACTGATCACTCTTTGTAAATCAATGCTAAGCACACGATCTATTTCAAGGGCTTCAATTCCCTGCTTCCATGTAATTGTGACGCCGTAGTTATTGTAGTCTGGCGTATTGTCTAACCACTTTGAGCCTAGCGGAATAATTTTGGCAATTTTAACCAAATCTTTCTTATAAAGAGGTAGGTGAGCCAATTTGGCTTGGACCTGTTGTGAGTCATTCGCTTCAATAACAAAACGCAGTAACTGCACCGAACGGCTATCAATCTCACTATGCGATACATACATATCTTTTATCTCGCCTTGGTCAATCAGCTTACTGAATTCAGCTTTTTGTTCCGGCATATTGTCGAGGACTTGTTCTAAGTTGTTTGTATTCCACTCCAGTTCAACGGCATAGTCTGCTGCGCTGGTAAAGGTAGAAAATAAGATTGAAGCTGCAAATGCGGTAAATGTAATAGTTTTCATGTTTTGTTCCTTTTGGGCTGATTAGGTTTGGCTGATAAAGATGTAATTAATTAAATTTAACTGGTCGAGTTGGTTGAATTGTTAAAACAACGCTACCAACGAGAGCGGTATGAGCGATGGCAACTTTTGCAAGTATCTTGCGCTGCTTCTAATCCTGATTCCGCTAGTGATGCATCACCTTGTTGACTACCTTGGTAAAGTTCCTGAAAACCCTGATCCATTTGCGTTAGGAGACGATTGAATTTTTCAGGGTCACTCCAAACACTCTCTTTTGCTTTACTCCCCTCTTGGCTGCCCAACGGAAATGACGTCAATAACGCCTGACTGTGAGTTGTTAGCTCAAAGCTCGTGTCTTCGAGCGTCTGCCAATGAGTATCATCGCCATCCAAAGTGTCATTGGCCTTCTCGACTAAGGTTTCAACTTGTGTAAATGTGTGTTGGCGCTGCTCAATTTGGTTTGAATGATCTTGTGAAGAATTACTTTCACTTGCATGACCTTGACTAGCATCGCCTTGTGAGGCCAAAGCGTGGGTACTCAGTAAAACGGTTGTAGTACACAGTAGGCTCACCAATCTCTTGTGCATCATTCTCTTGTTCATATTGCTCTCTCTTCGCTTCGTATAGCTTTTCTATTTGGTTTCGATACAGAAATCGATGATTCGTTTCGATGTTCCGTTTTTCTCTGACGGGATTAATTTACACAACAATAGTTGCGGTTGCAACTATTGTTGTGTAAATTAATGCAAATGGAATATATATTAAATAAACAAACACAGTAGAGAGAATGAAGTTATGAAAATTTGGGATCTATCAACTCGCCTATATCACTGGGCTCAAGCCGCGCTTTTTATAGGTTTAATGGCATCGGGTATTTCTGGTAATGGACCCCATATTCAACTGGGGTTGGCACTCATGACATTGATCATTTGGCGATTGATTTGGGGTTGGGTTGGCAGTGAAACAAGCCGATTCAGACAATTTCTACGTTCACCAAGATCGGTTATTCACTATCTACAAGGCAAAGAAAAAACAAAGCCGGGTCATAACCCTGCAGGTGGTTGGATGGTTGTAACACTGCTACTGGCTTTAGTTCTTCAGTGTGTCTCAGGTTTAGCCTTAGCTGGATTTCTTGACCACTTGCCCTATGCAAATATTTGGTTGAATGACTCCGTGTTTTCGGTATTAGAAAACGTTCACCTTGCCATGATAAAAGTTCTTCCTACTCTGGTTGGTGTACACGTCTTTGCCGTTCTTTTCTATAAATTACGTTCAAAACCATTAACTTGGGCGATGATCACAGGCTTTCAAACACAAATCCAATTTAATGGAAGCGTAGCGTTTGTATCGCAATGGCGTGCGTTGTTTGTACTTGCTTTAGCTGCAATGTTTACCGTTATTCTGGTTGCATTGGCATAAATTTAACCGATTTAATTTGGAGCATAGGAACGAATCAATGAATGAAGTGTTTAATAGACAGCAAACTGCTAGTTGGTTGATCCATGTAATTGCACACGATGCAGCGAAGACATTCGACTCGGAACTTAGAAAACACGGATTAACGAACGCTCTCTGGCCTACCTTAATGTGTTTGTGGGAAAAAGAAGGAATAACTCAACGAGCAATCGCTAGGAAATCTAAAGTAGAAAATTCGACCACGACTCGAACCTTGGATAAGCTCGAACGTCTTGGTTTGATTGAACGACGACTCGACCCAAATAGTCGTCGTTCGTTCAATATTTATTTAACAGAGGACGGGCGCGCTATCCGAAGAGAGCTTTTGCCAATTCCCGTTCATATCAATCAAGAATATTTAGGTATATTGGAGCCAGATGAACGAAAAGAGATGAGCCGCCTACTTAAAAAAATAGTTTCGCAAATATAATGCGACGAAACATTGGCTCAAATTCCAGATGAAAACACCCGTTAAATTATAATGGATTATGGATAGAGTTATATTTTTCGATGTATTAATCTTAATTGTCTTTATGCAATCCGAGTTTTCCATGTCCCGAAGCCAACGTCTCTTTGACCTACTCCAATTACTGCGTTGTCATAAATACCCAGTTTCAGCTGGTCACCTGGCTTCCAAGCTGAACGTAAGTACTCGCACCATTTATCGCGATATCGTGACGCTGCAAGCACAAGGTGCTGAAATTGATGGTGAAGCAGGAGTTGGCTATCAGTTGAAACCGACCTTCACTCTCCCTCCGATGATGTTTTCAACGGAAGAATTGGAAGCATTAAGGCTTGGCGCTGAATGGGTAGCCAAGCAAGCCAATGGGGAATTCAGTGAATCGGCTAGAAATGCCATTGCCAAAATTTCAGCGGTGTTACCTGCTGATCATCAGATCAAACGCAATGAAGACATTGTGCGTGTTGCTTCAATCATTGAGGTTGCAGAGTTAACCATCGAACTGTCAGATATCAAGCTAGCAATTAAGCAGCAGAGTAAAGCTGAGATTCATTACACAGACGCAAAAGCTAATGTGAGTTTAAGAATCGTTTGGCCAATGTTGATTGGCTTATTCGAACAGCACTACGTTTTGGTCGCTTGGTGTGAAGCGCGAAGTGCATATCGTAATTTCAGGCTCGATAGAATGGCTGAATGGAAAATCCTAGAAGAAAAGTATCAGCGCCCACGTCATGACTTGCTCAAAGATTGGCAGAACATAGAAGGCATTACAGATAAAGTGATTCACTACTGACAAAAAATGTCACAGGGGTTCGATACATTGCCGTGGTCCCAAATCGGGCTCAAGACAAAAGCTGAGTTAACTGAAACCAACACGGCAAATCCAATTGAACATTTCAGGAGCTATTATGTTTACCATCGATTCATTTGTTCTTTATGTCACTGACATTCACCGCAGCATGGGCTTTTATGCGAAAGCATTTGATTGCGAACCAAAGCTTCTATCACCGACCTTTGCTGTTCTAGACTTTGCAAACAACGTTAAAATAACACTCAAGCAGGCTGACGTTCTAACACCAGCAAGTAACATCAAGGGTGGCGGTACTGAGCTTTCTATGCCTCTTGCTGACAAAGAGACACTGGAAAACCTCTATAAAGCATGGAAAGAAAAAGGTATCCAGTTTGGGCAAGCGCCAGAAGAGTCCGTTTACGGCATTAACTTCCTCGCAGTTGACCCAGACAACCACCGCATCCGCGTATTCGCTTAAATGAATAAGAGCAAGCCGTATTTAAGCCGCTTGCTCATCTCATCTCATCTCATCTCATCTCATCTCATCTCATCTCATCTCATAAAAAGCTTACTAACCGAAATCTAGAGTCAGCAACAGTCGTGTCTCATTTGATGACGTAACTGGTGAGCGGTGAACAAGGCCTCTATTTTCATTGCCACTCCAACGCTCCCCTTTTAATAACGCAACATCACCACTGGCCATTTTCTGTATGTCAGACTCGTCACTGTACAGGCCAGAAATAGAATCAGGCTGTCCGTTACTTCCACGGCCAAGCTTAGAACGGTCGACCGATTCGTTTGGCAGCCATTGAGTCGCAACGCCGTGATAGGTTGTCACTAAGCGGCAAGGAACTTGGTCAAAATGAAAACGAGGACACATCGCTTTATTCAGAACCGCCAAACGGAGCCCTACTTCTTCAAGATCGAACAAACAACAGAACATATCCACCAGCTCTGTCATGTTTTCTAATAACGCTTTAGAAGCGGTTCCGTCGGTAGCAAATTCCAATTTATCGTAAGCGTTGTCTGGTGACAGGCTAATAGACTTACTGAAGCTAGGATTCGAGGCGATGAATTCACTAATTGCCATAGTTAAATCTTCATCAAACTGTCGCTGCCATACCGCTATATTAATATCGCTTTGGTAGATATCCGCTAATACCGTTGGCTGCTCAGAAGCGCTAAGTCCTGGATTATGATTCGCCTGATCCTTGATACTCACAACGGAACTAATGTTAAGTGGCTGATTACTATTCGTTATCAAAGGCTTGGTTGACACGGCATTCATTACGTCATCTCCTTGATGCTTGCTTATCGTTTCTCTTTTAATACTGCAAACGTCGTTCACAGTAATGTCGGATTTTAGTTATGTTATAACATAACTAAACTTACACAAGTAACTTTGCCGATCATGGTTCCAATAATATGGCGATGCTCTACCTTCGTCAGGTAATTTGATCAATGCTGAACTAAGCTTCTATCTATCTTTTTCTAATTTATCTTTAGTTCAAATAAAGACTCCAAAAATGCACGACTCGAGAACGTTAAACTTGTGAATTCATCAATGTGGTGACAACTTATGAAAAAACTAATCTCTACACTCGGCCTCCTATGCATCGTTATCTCAGCTCAATCTTTAGCGGAAACGGGCTACACGTTAGACCCCAATTTATCGAATATTACGTTCGCAACTATCAAGAAGCAGTTTGTTGTTGAGCCCGCATCCATCAAGCCTTTATCTGGTGGTCTTACCGAAGAGGGTCAATTTGCCATATTGTTGGACGTGAAAAGTGTGAGTACTGGCGTCGCTATTCGCGATCAGAGGCTCAATGAGCTCTACTTTGAATCGATGACTTTCCCTGAAGTAAAAATCTCTGGAAAAGTTGAACCGTCAATGTTGTCTGGTGACCCAAAAAGAACAACCATTGCAGCGGAGGTTACCTTGCACGGCGTAACAAAAACGATTGATTTTCCCGTTTTAGTCGTTCCTTCAGAAGAGTTAGTGATGGTCAGTTCAGCCTCGACAATCATCGTCAATGGCGCTGATTTTGGAATATCGACAGACAACTTGAACAAGCTATCAGCTACCGTTGGTGGGTTAGCGATTTCCGACAAAATCCCTTTAAGCTTCAATCTGCTCTTCGATAAATAATGGGTTCACACCTACCCAGTTAGATCTTTCTTAATTCACATTCATCTATCGTTTAAGGTGGGTGAATGTGAGTTAGAGCCGGCAAGTCATCTAGATAAACAAATCACTCATATTCAATTAAGTCGGTCGATCGTCCAACTTTAGTCTAACAATTGATCACTCAAATCTGCGGTGATTAAAACAATCGCTTATTGCCTTATCCTCGGCAGAACAACACATCCACCTAAGTGTTTAAACACACTCGCTATTTACCTATCTCAAACCGGTTTTAGATGAGCAAATTATATGACTAACCGCCTAGTGATATTGATGGCGAATGATGTCAGTATGCAAAACTAAACAAAGATCTTGTCCTAGTGCTAGAACATCTAGCTGAACCTAAAAAGAGCCCTTTTCATGCTGAATAAACACATCGTTAATCGAGACAGCTTGGCTGGAATGGGGGCGACTCTAATAGGCAACGGGATCGGTAGGTTTGCCTATATAGCATTAATGCCGGCTCTCATTCAAAGTGGTTGGTTTAGCGAAAGTGATGCATCTTACCTTGGTGTCGCGACCCTTCTTGGATACATATTGGGTGCACCTGCTGCCAACATACTGCTGCGTTACTTTAGTGCTGGGCAGTTAATTCGATTCGCTATGTTGATAAGCAGTTTTAGTTACTTAGGCTGTGCGCTACAAGAAGCGCCCTTAACATGGTTCTATGTTTGGCGAACTTTGGCTGGAATTGCGGGTGCCTTATTAATGGTTGTCGCCCCACCAGTGATTGTCCGAAAGTTTAATCCCGATGTGAAGGCGCGTGTCAGCGGAGTAATATTTTCAGGCATTGGACTTGGTGCTATGTTATCAGGCACATTAATCCCAGTACTGATCTATTTTAGTGTGGTGTCGGCTTGGGTTGGCATGGGAGTCATCGCATTAGTCACAACGATACTGACTTGGAATGCATGGCAAACCCAACCTAACACGTCTAAAGCGCCTTATATAAAATCCTCCTTCTCTCAGCTCTCAAAGCCAAAATTAATCAGCGTTGCGCTTATTCTAGTGGCTTATACCTTCGATGCTATCGGCTACTTACCCCATACCTTATTTTGGGTAGATTACATCGTGCGAGAACTGGGTATGTCGTTCAGCAGCGGTGGTTTGTTCTGGGCAACCTTTGGTATTGGCGCCGCTATTGGACCATTGATTACCGGTGTCTTGGGAGACAAGTTAGGGCTTAAAAAATCCCTCTGCATTGCATTTAGCATCAAGGCTTTAGGCGTCGCATTACCGCTTGTTAGTACACATCCTATCGCGCTGTTAATTTCTTCATTACTGGTTGGTATTTTCACGCCGGGAACGGTAACACTTGTGTCGACTTACACGTTGGAGATTGTAGGCTATGAACTGCATACCAAAGCGTGGGCAGGAATGACACTCTCTTTTGCTGTATCACAAGGTGTGGTTGGGCTTTTGATGGCGTACTACTTAAATCATATGGCTTCATACGACGTGTTGTTCACCGTTAGTACTGCTGCTTTGATGCTGTCTGCGGTGTGTACCTTAATGACTGTCACCCACTCTAAGCCTGAACATTGACCTAGACCTAAGCTAACTTCCTCAGTTCATCTGACGAATGCAATAAAGGATTATCATGCAACTCTACTTAAATGAAACCTCCCCGTTTTCACGTGTAGTCGCAGCAACTGCGCTTCTAACACGCTGCTCTCCTTTGTCTTTTGTTTGGGTTGATCCATGGAGCTCCCCGGCCAACCTAAAAAGCGTCAATCCGTTTTGTTTAATTCCAGCACTCAAACTTGAAGACGAAACAGCACTGACGGAAAGCTTGTGCATTTGCCAATACCTAATTGAAACGTACCAACCTCAAACGCTACGTCAGGTAACGTTAAGTCGTGCCAATGAAATGCAAACGTTAGGAACAGCAAAGACGTTAATGGAGATCGCGTTTAGAACCGCGGCATTGATTCGCTATGCAGACAGTGACAATGCGCTTATCCATAGAGGGCAAGAAGGTATCGTTGCCGCCCTAGAGCAACTTGACCAAGAGATAAAAGAACAAGGACTAGAATTCCTTTTGAGCGACAACTTGGCCACCTTGTATCTCCATGTCGCTTTAGATTACGTCCAGTTTCGACATACTGAATTGTTTGATGAAGTGGACAGCCGCAACATCATCGATTTTTTACGCCTTTCTCCGTTCGCAGACGTACTGACACTTATAAGCATTGAGAGTTTGGCAAACAAGCCTGATTATGAAACGTTGCTTGATTCGTTTAGTCGAGATACCTAAGAGCATCCAAAACTAGAATGCGTAAAGTCTTGAATTCAACGTGAGACAGGCTCAGAGATGTCGTTGATGTCACATGTCGTTACACAGCATGACGTGTTAAGGCTTTACATCTTGGGCGAGGTAAACAACAATCCCTGAGAATAAATCCATAACATAATGTATTTAGAAATTATGAGTAACACAGAAAACAAAAAATCGAACCCTCTTTTCGAAATCGTTTTTAACGTATTTCTTCCGTCATTCATCTTAATGAAGTTCAGTGGAGAGGAGCACCTAGGAACCGGTCTAGCACTGCTTGTCGCCCTTGCTTTCCCTATCGCTTACGGTGGTATGGAGCTAATCCGCAACAAGAAGTTTAACTTCATCGCTGCGCTTGGCTTCGTCAGCGTACTATTAACGGGTGGCATTGGTTTCTTCGAACTAGATACTCGTTGGTTAGCACTAAAAGAAGCATTAATACCTGGCCTAATTGGTTTAGCGGTCCTTGGCTCGACCTTCACTCGCTACCCGTTTATCCAAAAAGTTATCTTTACGCCAGCTCTGTTAAACATCTCTCTTATTGAAGAGCGTTTAAGACAGTTCGGTAACCAAGCAAAGTTTGATCGTTGTCTAATGACATCGAACTACATGTTCGCAAGTACCTTCGCTTTCTCTTCTGCGATGAACTATTTCCTAGCAACTTGGATTGTGACAAGCCCTGCTGGTACTGCAGCCTTTAATGAAGAACTTGGTAAACTGACACTTTACAGCTACCCAGCCATAGCTATCCCTAGCATGCTGATGATGTTAGGCATTTTCTATTACATTTGGCGCCAAGTTCGTGCTATGACGTCACTAGAAACAGAGAAAATCTTTATTACTAAGTAGATCTTACCGAACTAACTTAGTGTCTCGTCTTAAAATAGAAACACACACCAAAAGCTCAGCACATTCGCTGGGCTTTTTTGTTTCTGTTCTCTCATTTATCCGACAAGTGATATGCTGAATTATGATCAGCTTTCTCAAAAAATGAGAGATTACTTTCACCTTTCTCATACTAGCTTGATAGCTAGCATTTAAATTACCAATAGCTAAAGAACTGCATTCGGTTATACTGAAAGATGATTTAACGCTCAATCTTGTTGATTACTTTACAAAACCCTGCCTAGGTGTTAACACTATTTCAGCCCTTATTGCTAAGATAGAACAAGCTTGGCCTTAAAGTTAAGCGCCAGTCGTACTCAATAAGGAATATAGAATATGAACAAATCTCAGTTGGTTGAACACATCGCAACTTCAGCAGACATCTCAAAAGATCAAGCAGGTTCAGCGTTAAACGCACTTGTTGAAGGTATCTCTAATACATTGGCTAAGGGTGATGATGTTGCCATCCTTGGTTTCGGTAGTTTCAAAGTTAATTCTCGTGCTGCTCGCACTGGTCGTAACCCACGAACCGGAGAAGAGATTCAAATCTCAGCATCAAAAACGCCTGCGTTTAAAGCAGGTAAAGCACTAAAAGAGTCATGTAACGCTTAGAGTAAATACGATCTCAAAGCAGAATCCAAGGAAGATTACTATGTCTATAACCAAAGAAAAAGTTAAAGCTAGCCGCAGTAAAAAAGCAGGCAAGTCAACCAAAGCACAAGCCGAAACGCCCAAAACTCGTCAACGCATTGAAGAGCTTATGGAAGAGCGTGAACTGGCAAAACTGTTAGAGTTATAGTTTGTTATTCTTCTAATGCCACTGCAGCCTTGTAGTGGCATTTTTGATTTATGAAACAGCGCTTCACTAATACAAGTGCTTATACCGATTAACCCTTTCAAGCGACCTCTTTCTGCAATTCAGTCACTCCATTAATACGTTGATGCAATCTGGTATCGATAGTCAACGAGATTAAAAAGCTCAGCAATGCAATAATAGCTCCTGTAACAAACACCCATTGATAGCCAGACATCCATACCACTCCCAATAAGAATGGCAGAAATACTGCCGCGATATGATTGATAGTAAACGAAAGACTCGCCGTGGACGCCACTTCGTTTGACCGGACGGTTTTCTTAAAATAAGTAGTTAACGCTATCGCAAAAAACGACCGTAACTGCGCGGTGATATGCTTCCTGCCATGTTTAATTCCTCAAAAGTATCTTTACTCCGAAAAATCAGTCATATGAAACTAAGCTTCGGTACTAGGAAGCATACTACTCGCCAGTCAATTGTTACACGATCGTTTTGTAAATGTTACTTTTTGCATTTATCAATCCGCGTTAAGCGTAAGAGCCGCCCAAAATTTGAACGTTAAGTAACTGACTTAATTACATTGTCATACATACCCATACATACCCAAATCGCATTTTTCACTATCATCATTTTCATTGTTAGTTATGAGAGTCAGGGAAATGTTCGCAACACTAATGTGTTGGTGCAGCGTTTCTTTTTTGAGGTGATTATGAATGTCGTTCGCATGGGAATAGAAGCCAATACCCATAAAAATAAGGGTAAGTACAAGGCGATAATTAAGTTTACTATTCGAGCCCTGTTTTACTATTCAGCCACTAGAAAAATGAGTGAAAATTTCAACTCTGAAGAGAGAAAGCTGTTATTTATCAAACAGCCTAACTTCTTATCCAAATTTGTAACTCCCTACTTATGTACTGGCTTTAGCAATAAAGAAAAGATAGAAATCTTATCCAAGCACTACGACTGGTTTGAAGAAACCTTCGTAACAGAAGCTAGACACCAAATCTATAATGAAAGACTCAATCTTTTAAAACTAGAGATAGATGACAACGTTTATCTGGTTAATCTCAGCTTTGAACGAAACGCGAGAAAAGAAGGTGAACTGACAATTTCATTGACCAATTCTCTACTCGAAAAAATGTATAGCATCTCGTTCACTGTTTTCGACAACAGCATCTACATCGGTGGTATTCAGGGTGGAGCCAATGACAATGGATTTAGCCGTACATTCACAAAAGCTTTCTACGGTTTAAGACCTAAATCCTTCATGGTAGAAACACTACGACTGTTAGCCATTAGCTTAGGTATCGAAAATATCTATGCGGTAAAAGAATCTGGCCATGTGTCGAACTCATTACGCTACGGCAAGAAAAACAAAGACATCAGCCTTAAGTACGATAGTTTATGGGAAGAGCACGATGGACAGGTACACGATGACTATTTTTATCGTCTACCGATCAACCCAAACAGGAAAGACCTTGAGGCTCTGAAACGCCAAAAACGTAAGTTATATCGTGAGCGGTATGTGTGGCTAGATCAGTATGAAGAAGAGCTAAAGAACAAAATGAGCCACAACATTCAAGTTCAGTTTAGCTAACAACTGCCTTCTAAATAGGTACTACTTTCTGGCGCTCGCTCTTTATTTTGTTACAAACACAAGGCCTCATAATACGGGGCCTTAGAATCGAGAAGCAGCTCTGCACTTACCTTTCTGATTTCACTCAAATTTCCCTTTCAACTTGAGTCATTCTTTTTCTTACTCATACGAATCAATAAAGGCTCGGAGCGCTTGCTGGTCGACAATTTCCAACCCTTGGTCTCCTTTTCTAATGAAACCTTTGTCTAATAGGTCTTTAACCGCTCTTCGATATACTCTGCTCGATGTGCCAAAACGTTCCGCTTCTTGATTCACTTTATCGAAACCGCCTAACACAGTATTTGTCTGGCTTTGAACCAATAAGTCGTAGGCAATGTTGTAGGTAATTGAGTGTAAAAGACGGTTAGTGTAAATGCCCATAGAGTCTTGATAATCTTCCGCTAATGCAGAGGCAAAGAAGAACATCATCTCCGGATTTTCATGTAGTACTTCTGCTAGTTTCTGAATGCAAATGACATCAACCTGCATGTGTTCATCTGCCACGACATTCCATTGGCAGGGCGTTTGAGTGAAGAACTCCATCTCGCCAAATATATGATAATCACAATTCACCTCCCCCAATTGAAAGCGTCGCCCATTAGCCGCAGAAATACTCATAGAGACTCTCCCAGCGGGCACTACATAAAGATACTGAAGTTGCTCGCCTTGACGCAGAATTTCATCGTTTTGATTGAAGTAACGAGAGTTAACTTGGTGTTGGTAGATGAGATCTCTAAATTCAGAGCTTTTTTGTTCTAAGTAGCTTTTAAAGCGTCCGCTTGAGTATGGTGCAATCTTCATACTTACTCTCTCATTGCATTACTGCTGTTTATATTCAAACGATTGTAACCACTTAAACCACAGGAGAGAACCCAATAAAAAAGCGACGGTCTCCCATCGCTTTCGTCTTGCATTTATTGAGGCTCTTATTGAGTAATTAATGCTTCCAGTGCCGCTAATGATGCTAGCCGCTCTCCTTGCATCATTGCCTCTGCCTCATCGACATATTGCCCAACGCCCTCCTTTACATCTTGTTCGTACAAGACAACATTGTTCAAGATAGAAGCTACGTTAATCCCTCTCAAGCGCCCCACGGTAAACAGCGCGGATGTTTCCATGTCTGCACCTAAAATGCCCTTACCATTCCAGTACTGACAAAGCGCCTGCTCGTCATCGGTATAAAAACTGTCGTGTGAGCGGACCGTACCCAAATAGTAAGGTGTTGTTTGCTGCTGCAAGAACTTGTCTAGCTCTTTAAGCAGAGAGAAGCTTGCATAGGCGGGATACGACGGCTTAACGTAAGCGGTAGAACCACCCTCATCGCGAACCGCACCCTCTGCAATAATTAGCTCACCAAGCCCAATCTGTGACTGCATCGCACCTGCAGACCCTACTCTGACGATATGAGTCACACCACAAAACTTAAGCTCTTCGACGGCAATGATCATTGAAGGTGCGCCAATGCCGGTGCTGCAAACAGATATCGCCTTCCCTTGATAGGTACCAGTGAAGACTCGATACTCGCGGTTCTCAGAAACCATCTCTGCATCTTCTAGCAAGCTCGCGATTCGATTCGCTCTATCAGGCTCACCACAAACAATGACTAACGGAGCAATTTGCGTTTCATCAACGCCAATATGAGGTTGCTTTGCCATCTTCACTCCTAAGAAGCCGTTGCTTGAGCTAACGATTTATCACTGTTTCGTTTAGCTGTGCGTGCCCACTCACGAGTACCGTTTGCCGCAATGAACATTAAGATTGCATATTGAACAGACATTGCGTACACGCCCTGCGTCGCATAAATACCAACACTGATAATGTTAATCACAATCCAAAGTATCCAGTTTTCAACATACTTACGTGTCATAAGAACTTGAGCAACAATAGATAGAATGGTCATCGTTGCATCCCAGAATGGGAACGCATCAGGTTCAAGTACTGGTTCCGTTAAATCAGCACCAAATAGATTCAGGCTATCAACCGCGATGTTTGCCAGCGCAAAAAAGAATGGGTCGATGTACATAGTAAGCAAGGCAATCGAAATCGCACACGCTGCGGCTGTTGCCACCAGCTTATTTTGGCTCAACCAGCGAACTTCTAGCGTTTCACCTTGCTCATTAGGGCGTGTCCATGCGTACCAGCCGTAAATGTTAGCGCAGAAGAAAAAGAGTTGAAGAAGTAACAGTCCGTATAACTGAATTTGGAAAAAGATAACCGCAAATAAGGTGACATTCAGTAACCCGAACAGGTAATTAATGGTTTTTTCTTGGCTTGCAAACCAAATGCAAAGCAGGCCAAACACCGTGCCGAATGCTTCAATCCAGCTCATCGCGTAGCCATCCCCTATTGGGATATTGACTAAGGTATTATTGATATCAAGTAGGGCGAATAGGTCCATCGGGGTGTCCTTTATTATTTGATTTTTGTAGCACCTATCTTATTGCGCCGATAGAAACAAAGAGGAGGACATTTGTCCCCCCTAGATTGCATGCGATCATAAATCAGAATAATAATTCCGGAAAATCAAATTCACAGAAAGGTGTCATCGACCTCACAACAGTCTTGAACTCGAAACTCCAACAGCAGAACAAATCACTTCCAAAAACGAAACTTTAGCTTACTAGCTTTAAGCTGATATCGCGTTGACGGGCGCTCTTGAGAAGCGCATGCTTTTATTTCGAGCAGAATCGTTTTTGGCCGTGTAATCGACCCATCACACGTTTTGTACAACTTACCCAATTGAATGGCAGGTCACATGAATAAGATTGTTATGTTAGTAATGGGGCTGTTTTTTACCAGTCGACTGTTTGCCAGTATTGTGCCGCATGTTGGTCAACTTGAGCATGATGCGCCTATTCTCCTTCGCTCTGCATTGATTGTGGGCGTTGCGGCTTATGTCGTTTGGACAGCGTTCAAATATTTCAAAAAGAACAAAGCCTCTGGTTCAGAACAACTCTAGGGAGAGACATTAGAATGCTTGAGAGTTAGCAGTTAAACTCGGTTACTTATCTGCAAAATAGTCGACCAAGATTTTACGCCACTTTCGCGACTCACGAATTTTCAGAAGAGCGCGGTTAATTTCTTCTTCATACGAGTTGTTTTCAGTGATGATAAAGCCATAATTCTGCTTTTCGAGTTGATACGGCAACACCTCTAGATCATCGAACTGCCCGCTTATTCTGCCATTACCGATCATATATTTGAGCACCACATCATCAGCGACAATCGCTTCCACTTCGCCTTCCTCTAAAGCCGCCAACAGTCTTGGCATATCGATATAACTCTTGTGTCGAATACCAAAGCTTGTGAGCATCAAAGAAGAAGTCGTCGCGACTTTTGCCCCTACTTCAACATCCGCAAGATCATTCACGCCTTTAATATGTGAAGAGCCTTGGCTGAGCGTAAGCTTGCTGGCTAATACCGCAGTAATACTGGCGATAAACAGCATACTCAGCACACCAATGAACACCGTAGCAATTCGTCCGGTTAAGCTCTTAAACTCAAAATAATTGAATGGGCCTCGAGTGATAAAAAGCAAACCCAATATGAAACTTTCTAACCAACGGCCCGTTCGGCTTTTCATCGAATAGAGCTTTTCATTTTCACCGTGCTCCAATACGTAGAAAAAGGCACCAATCACACCAGAGATAAAGACGATAACGCCAATGATCAGCCACAATGCAGGGTTTAAGAAAATGGCGTGTAAGGTATGAAGATAACCTTGCTTCTTCACTGCGATAGCGAGGTGAGTTTCATAAAAGGAATGGGAAAAGTCGGCGAACAACTCACGCTCTGGGGTGATTGAAATACAAGAGACACCGATGTCGATTTGCTCTGTTTCAATCGCATTGAGTAATTCATCCAAACGGTGATTCTCTATCGTGTACTCAACGTCCATTTCTTTAGCGATCTGTTCCCAAAGCTCGACACTCAGGCCATTCCATTGACTTTCCATCGAACTGATCACAAAAGGAGGACACGGGTAAACACCGACTTTAAGTGGAGAAGAAGAGGCAAAAGTACTGAAGAATAAAAAAAGAGAAACGATTGAAGTGACACCGTATCGGAGTGTCGATTTGAAATATTTGTGCATCAGCAGCCCTCCAGAAGAAGGCAGCAATGAATTGAATCGAGTACGAAGGCTCGACTAATGAACACACATCAGCGCGATCAGAAGTGAAGAAAGATTATGATAAATTCAATACTGCCCTAGCTTTATTCGTTATTACCTTAACTATAGAAAACCTCTATTTATTGTGCAAAACAATGGGCGTAACAAACTAACGGCATAGGGAACATCAGATCGATAACTAGTGGGATGACATAAACTGGCTTTGTGCCGACGAACATAACTTTCCGCACTGCGTAATTTGGCTTTCAAGGAAGTAGATATTACGTCTGCTTTTGACCCATTGGGCACGAACTTCCAGTTCTTGACCAATAGAAATAGGATGATGAAAGCGAGACGACAAACTCACCGTCATTGCAGTGATGTTATTTTGGAACAAGCAATGCAGCATCGCACTGTCGTGTAACGCAGTGACAATGCCACCCTGCATGATGCCATCGTAGCCCTCAGCTTTATCTGTTGGTACAATCTTGGCCCTGGTTTTATATTTAGCTAAAGCTTCACTCTTAATTGAAGCTTCATGATTGGCCAAGGCTTTATGATTGACTAAAGTCTCGCGCTCGCCAACGGCTTCAAAACAAATGGGGCTGTCTGCGAAAAAACCTTGGCTGCACACTTGGCAACGCCGATGGTTGTGTGGAATAAAAACCTTCATACTTACCTTTTAACCTTAAATACCTAGAGATTGATATGGCTCGACCAAAAAAACATCGCCAGTTATGCACCCGAGCGGCTTACTCTTGCTTTAAGCCTAATGGCGTTCCTATGGACGAGCTTCATAAAGAAGAATTGCTATTAGAAGAGTTAGAAGCCTTACGCTTGGCTGATCAAGAAGGATTGAGCCAACTTGAAGCCGCTGAACAAATGCAGGTGTCTCGCCAAACGTTCGGCAACATCATCAAGCGTGCACGAGCCAAAGTCGCCAAGTGCATCGTCAACGGTCACGCGTTGGTGATTCAAAGCGCTTAACTCGCGAACTAGCCCAACGTTAGTTAGCTCAACGACAGTGAATTCTCGATACTTAGCTTGATGGCTCAGAGATCTGATACAGCTTTCGACTCTGCCCTTCACACACATCTTTGCAATTGCATTCACGCTCAATATCTAACTGCGCAAGCCCTCCACAGCTGCCTTTGATTGGCTTGCGAGAAAAAATCACACCTATCGCCATCAACGCGACGATTCCGACAAACCCCAATAGCGTCAACATAAAGGTCATTTTCGGAACCCTCGAATACCCCCTAAGTGATTCGGCTGTGCCATAAGAATCGCGGAGTCTTTCTTGCGCCCTTCCTCACCGCAGCCTTTCTTACTACTCCCTTTATTACTGCACTCTCTCTGACTGTGCCCTTTTTTACTGTGACAAACGTTGCGAGGTTCGCGACCGTAATCGAGATCGGTCACTTCCCGTAGATTGTCGAAATCCAAAGTCCCGATTTCTGCCTTACCTGTTGATGCCAAGACTCTAATGTCGTGGTTGAACAAGTGCGCTAGCATCTTCTTCCCTATGTGACGGACGACTACAGATTTCACATCGTAAGAACGGAGGACAGAGATCCATTGCTTCTTTTTATTGCAAGCGGTGTCGGACTCAACCAAAGGAACAATCTGCTTTATTTGTCGTTGTTCATCGACAATCGCAATCTGTGGGGAACGAGCAAAATGGTTGCCTACATGAAGGTCGCGACAAGGTACTGCGTATAACATAGTAACTTCCTGTTATTGATGATCAGAAGTTCAGCATACGCCCCATTATTGGCATATGCCAATAACTATCATGTGAAAAATAAGATTTACTGGATCGACAGGTAAGATCAAAAGCTACAAGCTACAAGCAGCCAATAGGGTTGGCGCAGGTTACTGTACCTCCCGAACCTGTTCATGAAGAGCCTCCCTTCCCCAAAAACAAGAATGCCCCACTAGTGCGGGGCATTCTTTGTGCGTAAAAGTTGAAATTTCAAAGACAGAAGTGACGATATAAATCGTTGTTACAACGAAAGAGTAAAAGTACTTCCCACACCCAGTTCAGATTCAACGACTAACGTTCCTTCTAGATTCTCGACCATGGCAAGCGCTAAAGATAACCCAAGACCATACCCCTCGATATTGCTGCGGCTGTTGTCGACTCGGTAAAGTCGTTCGAAAATCAAATCCTGATATTTCTGTTCAATACCAACACCAGTGTCCTGGATGGTTATCGCGATCTTACCCTCTGAACTTTGCTCGGCTTTGACCGTCACTCTTCCTTCGGGCTCGGTGTACTTAATCGCGTTATCAACAAGGTTAACCAACACCTGAGTCAATTTGTCAGGATCTGACTGAATAACAAGAGCATCAGCGCTCTCAACCTCAAGCTCAACTTGTTTATCTTCTGCGACATCTTCATACCAGCTCACCACATTGGCAATCACATCAGAGACCTGAGTCGGCACTTTCTGTGGTATGCGCTTTCCGGTCAGCTCGTCGTTCAACTTCATCAAGGCGGTTAACATATTGCTTGCCTGCATGGCGTGTTCAGAACAATCTGCCAATGCGTCTTTCATCGCTTGTTGGTCGGCGTTATTGAGCAATGCCGTTTGGGAAGCTAACGTAATACGCGACAAAGGAGTTCGAATATCATGAGCGATCGCATCGACGGTCGTATTCAAGGTTGTCGTCACGTGCTGTAACTTGGCAACCGCAGTATGGACACTAGAGCTGATCACGTTGAGCCCTTGCGGTAAATCAGGTTCGGCTTCATTTTTAGTGCTAGGAAATTCTAACTGCCCTTTTTTCAGCTTATCGAGCAGGTCGCCAAAGGTCACTAACGGAGACATGGCACTCTGGATGATGTTACGAGTGAATACTGCGGTCACGGACACGAGAGCAAGCAACGCATATAAGGTCATTAGCCATTGATTGTAGGCGATAAAGTCTCTTGCTCGGTTATCCAAAACCAACCAGAAATCATACTGCTCCCCTTCAATAGGCAACGACATATAGGGACTCAAGATGAAGCTCTCTAACCATGAACGATTCTCATCAATTTGATAGCTAGAAAAAGACTGTTCTGTCGATAAATGTTGAACACCAGCGATAAACACACCATCAGATGAAGCGCCCTTCTCAAGCTTATACGCCGCAATGTTGTTTTCGAGTAACCGGTGAGGATTCGCCTCTAAAACATGAATCAATCGCTCACTCGAATCGTAAGTCAAAATACGCTGATACTCGGTCGACATAGACGTAAGGATCTTCTTTTCCGTTTGGTAAAGGTCGAAAAAGAAGATAGCCCCAACAATCAGTTCCACCAGCAGCAAGCAGAGCAGTAAGGTCGACATAAAGCGAACCAACAAATGTCTCTGTGTTTTAGCGAGCGCCTGTTCAATACTACGACTTGAGGACATAGCCAACACCTCGAAGTGTGTGAATTAATGGCTTAGAAAAACCCTTATCAACTTTGCTGCGAAGCCTACAAACCAAAACATCGACCACGTTGGTTTGCGGATCAAACTGATGCCCCCAAACATGCTCAAGAATCGCGGTTTTCGACATCACAGCCTCTCGGTTTTCGAGCAGTAATTTCATCAACATAAACTCGCGCTGATTAATGGTGATCGTTTGTTGATCTCTTTGTAGAGTGTGTTTAAGTAGGTCTAGGCTAAGCGGGCCGTAATGCAATTCTAATGGCTGAGGTGTCGGTTGCTTGCCTCGACGCACCAAGGTTTGGCAACGGGCCAATAACTCAGGAAACGCAAAAGGTTTTACCAAATAATCATCAGCACCTGACTGTAGCCCTTGCACTCGTTCTTCCACTGAGTGTTTGGCACTTAATATGATGACGGGCGTCGCGTAGCCTTGCCCTCTGAGTTCAGCCAACACTTCAAACCCATCTTTCTTTGGCAACATGATATCGAGGATGATCACGTCATACTCTGCGGTTACGGCCTCGTGTAATCCATCAACACCATCTGTTGCGTGCGTCACCGTTATCCCTTCTTGCTGAAAACCATTCACCAAAAATCTCGCGATATGAATGTCATCTTCAATCAATAGTATTTTCATCAACGTCCGTTTATTTATTTGCCGTGGTCTGAATACACTCTATCAATATCCTTTCTCGAATATAACCAACATTGCAACTTTGTAATGTTCAAGAAAGCCAGTCGTAATCATGCATTCGTTAGTATGAACCTGTTGATTAAAAACACCCTTTCTAAACAAACAAAAAATAGAATTCGGAATTTGAAAACGAATATTTTTTGAAAACAGATGCTTTTTGAAAACAGATGCTTTAACGGAGTAAACATGAAAACGACAAAACTAACAGTACTAGCAGCAACCCTTGGTTTCCTTAGCCTTTCTCACAATGCAATGGCAGCAGAAACACAAACGGTCTCTTTCACTCAAATCTCATCAGAAGCGGCCTTCAAGCTTGCCCATGAAGCCGTTAATCAATGCGAAGCCGATGGCTACAAGGTTTCTGCGACTGTTGTCGACTTGTCGGGCAATGTGATTGCTCAACTACGTTCTGATGGCGCTGGCATCCACACTCTTGATAGCTCACGCAAAAAAGCGTTCACAGTGGCAAGCATGAAGCAGCCATCAGGTAACCTGATGAAACTCATCGCCGACAAACCTATCATGCAACCCTTGCAGAATATGGACGACAACTTGTTGTTCCTAGCGGGTGGTGTTCCGGTACAACTGAACAATGCCATGATTGGCGCGATTGGTGTGGGTGGCGCTCCGGGTGGCCATTTAGATGTCGCTTGTGCTGAAAAAGCGATTAAGAAGTTCTTCTAAAAGTCCGTTTACCAACAAACACTGACTGATCTAGAAAAGCGGCTTAGTACCCTCCATGCCCAATCAAAAAATGCCTCGCACTTGCGGGGCATTGCTGCAAATTAAAGCAGTTGCGAATAAAAGCAACTCCGAATTGAAACCGATAATAGAAACGTAAACAGGCAAAACATGACACAAATTTGATGTGAACAACCCACTCAATTGTTATATTATAACATTACACTTAATAACCATTCGTTCTCATGAAACAGCTATTCAATCTAATCGATGTAATCAATCGCTTCTTCTCTCGCTATGTAAGCCGTTTCTCGACATGCTGTCGTTCTCTAAAGGGTTTGCCTTTTGGCCTAGTATTACTGTGTTTTGCGCCAAATCTATATGCCCACCCTCACTCTTGGATAGAGATGAAAACCCATATTGAGGGAGAGAATGGCATGATCACCGGTCTCTCTATGGAGTGGTCTTTTGATGCAATGACATCCATGTACATGTTGGATGGCGAAAATGTCTCTGCCGATACAGAAGCTGAAACATTCAAAAAGCTCGCTGCGTCTGTTATTGAAAACATGAAGTATGAGCACTACTTCACGTACTTTTATGATGGTGAAGAGCCCATCAAATATCAAGTTGCTGAACACGCCAAGTTTGAGCGTGACAAAGCCAAAATGGTTCTAACATTTGACCTACCACTTTCTAAGCCTAAACCCGTGACACGAGACTCGCTCCGCGTACTCATTTTTGACCCTAGTTACTTCGTCGACATGTCGTGGCTATCGAATAGCGACGTGACCTTGTCACCTGAACTAGCGAGACAATGTCAGTTGGAATTAATCGAGCCCAACCCAACGCCAGAACAGATGAGTTATGCGATGTCTTTACCAGCCGATGCTGACCCAGATAACACGTTAGGCCAACTGTTTACTCAATCGGTTGAGCTTCATTGTGCTGCGGTTCCAGCGTCTTAATCATTGCGGCTCGTTTCAGTCAGTAAACGTCTTAACTCAAACTCATTTAACCTCTCACTCAATGAGAAAGGTCTCTGATACAGGTTCTTGTTAAATGCAGAAAAATCATTTCAAAACAAACTATTACCTCATTGGTCTCGGCGCTTTATTACTGGTTGCTGTCGGCGCATATCAATTATGGTCTATGTGGCCTTCATTGGTTATCTCTAGCATCCAATGGCAAAGAGAAGTTAACTCAGAGCTAGCCGACCTACTCTATGAAGCTAAGTCTAACCCTTGGGGCGCAGGCAGCTACCTCATCGGATTCAGCTTCGTCTACGGTATGCTTCACTCTTTAGGCCCAGGACACGGCAAGGTTATCGTGTCTACTTATTTAGCGACTCACCCGACTAAGGCGAAAGCCAGTTTAGTGCTGACGATTGTGTCTGCGTTTTTACAAGCACTGGTCGCAATCTTATTAGTAAGCGTGTTGCTATGGGGATTTAGTGCTTCAATGCGAGTGGTGAATGACAAAGCGAATATGTTTGTTTCATTAAGCTTTGCGTTGGTGGCCGTGGTAGGTACTTTGATCTGCTGGAAGGCTTTAAAAAACATATACACCACAATGTGTAAGCCAAAGTTGAAAGTGAAAGCCATCACCACATTAGCAGCCGATGCACCTTCAACAATGGCCGCTCGTCCACCAGGCACAGTCCAATCGCCAATAGCGCTTCGCTCATCTGTATCTGTTGGTTCAGCTATGTTGAACCCGACTAACGCATTACAAGCCGTTGACCACACTCATGCAGATCATTCTCATACCGACTGTGGATGCGGCCACCAACACGTCGCTGATCCAGAAGCCATCAATAAAGCTTCAACATTTCGAGAGTACGCGGGAATCATCGTGACGATTGGCATCAGACCCTGCACCGGAGCAATCATGGTTCTGCTTTTCGCCAATATGGTTGGCCTATATTGGATGGGCGTACTGAGTGCCTTTGCAATGGCAGTAGGCACAGCATTAACAACCTCATTAATTGCAATGATGACGCTAACAGGCAAACATCTAGTGAAGCGCTATTTGGCAGCGGGTAACCAGAACAATAACGCTTCATTGAAAGTCGCAGGTCATTACTTACAACTCTTTGGTGGCGTTCTACTTGTATTGATTGGCCTACTACTAATGAACGGACAAGAGAGTGGTATGTCACCTGTTTTCACCATGTAGAGCTTTAATACGTAGCCATAAATCGGAGGTCCTTTTCACCCGTTCCTCACACATCAAGGCCTCGCAAACGCGAGGCCTTAGTTTTAGCCATCATTTAATATCAATTTTTAATATAAATTCAGGTAAACAAGTGAGCTATGCCGAGAGCAAACCCCGTCGGTATTATTGATTTACAAAAGAGCATCAAAACCGTTAAAGAAAAGTACCGACAAGCGATACAATGCTGGAATTGCGAGATTGCAGCGCAGCAGCCCCTTTATAGAAATCTCATTCACAGAAAACATTAAAGTAGCCAGACATGTCTAAAGATCCCGGTTTCACCACAGAGTACATCCTCGACAAGACGTTTTTCACAGAGTGTTATGATCAAACTAGCCTTCCGACTCAATTTCCAAAAGCCTATTTAAAAGGAATACTGTTTCTTATTTTTGGTGTGGTTTTATTAGAGTTTGAGCTACTACCTAACGGTTACGTTGGCTGGTTCTTTATTGTATTAAGTGTGATTGAAGCGTTCAGCGTTTACTGCAAGAGAACCTGGTGGATATGGCGACAAAAAATCAGCTCAGGTGCTGGCAGCAAAGTAGTATTTCAGGGGGACGTTAACGGCGTAAGTTATAAAAACGCTAAAAACACCAATACTATCGCTTGGACTGACATCTCCCAGCTGCAACAAACCGATTTAGGTTTTATCCTTCATATTGGAAAACAGCGCCAATACGTCAGTAAGTCTTGTTTAAACGATGAAGCCATTGCGTTCTTGGTCGAGCAACACGAAGCTTCTAAAGCACCTAAAGCACCTAAAGCACCTAAAGCACCTAAAGCAAATTAGCATCAATAAATGCCTGCCAATTTGGCAGGCATTTTTCTATCACCTTTGATAATGCGTATGGCACAACCGGACAACAGCAATGAACACCATTTACCAAATCAGTGATTGTCATCTTTCAGATGAATCCAGCTATGAAAACCTGCGGAGAGCCCTGGAATACGTCAGCAAAGACACAGCATGCAAGACCATTTTTCTAACTGGTGATATTTGTTGTAATCCAAAATCTGGCGACTACATTCGATTAGAAGCGTTCATTAGAGAACACATTAACGAACAATCTATTTACGCGATTGCTGGCAACCATGACGACTCTTGCTTAATGCGCAAAGAGCTAAAAGGATCGACGATTTTCGTCACCAATAAAGCCACTGTCTGTAAACGAGAGTTTGTATTTCTGGACTCTAGCTTCAAGCCGTTGGATACGCGTCACCCACTTGGTTCAGGGCGCATTGATAACCGCGGCATGGTTCAGCTAAAACGACAATTAAGAAAGGCCAATGATCCTATAGTGGTTGTTCACCACCCTGTCATTCCAGTCGGTGCTGATTGGATGAAAGCTATCTGTCTAGAGAACGATGCTGATGTGATGAACGTGCTTCGGAAATATCGCGTTCGTGACGTGATCTGCGGTCATGGCCATGATGGAATAACGGCGGCACAACAAGGCATAACTCAATATATGGCCCCTTCGACAGCCTATGGCTTTGACCACTCGATCAATGAATACAATCGCAGCGACAAGATAGGATTAAGTCGAATTTCGTTCTCTCCTGATTCCATCGACTACCAAGCTGTCTATTTTTGAACCCTCTATCTTGAATCTTGCTGTCTTAAACTTTGTGGATTCGCTTTCGAATAAACCAAGCTATATAGCGTTCTATGCCAATAGAAGAGGCTTGCAGCGATTCAATTTATCAATCTGTGATTGAAGACAGCACGCGAAGAGGTTTGGCGTTACACTCATTAAGATCAAACAAATAACGAGGGTCTATGACGTTTTCTCCTGCCATTTTGCGTAAAGTCTGGTACTCCCCTTCCATTAACCTTGGGCTTCGCGCCACCAGTGCCATTGTGCTGTTTCTCGGTTTAGGGGTGTTGTCGAATCAAACCACTATCGCCATGACCGCTCTCATGACTATGCCAGCCGCCCTGATTAGTGGCCTCGATGCAGCAGGGCCAAGGCGGTGGACACGTTTTGCGATTACCGCAACCGCTTGGGGCATGACTCTGGCCATCAGTTACGCTCTGCTGAAAAGCGGACTGCCTTTATGGATGACTTATGGTGCTATGGGTGCTTTGCTTGCCAGTGCTGCGGTCAATGGTCCTTTTTGGGCACGGCTAGGCATGTCGAGCCTATTGATAGCAGTCGTCACTCTCTCACTTCACAATTCCAACACAGCGCTAAACTTGTACCCTATGTTGGTACTCGGGCCTCTTACTTTTGCACTGTTTAGCTGGCTTTGGTTTGCGTTATGGAAGCACTATGCACTGCGCGTGTGTCTGTCCGCGATTTACGAAGCCTTGGCAGACTACATCCAATATCGACAAGCATTCTTGTTAGGTAGCGAAAGTGATGCACCGAAAAGACGCATCAAATACCAACTCATCGAGTTGTTCCAACAGGCTCTTCAATCTGAATCTTTTCGATCTAAACAAGAAGATGCTAACTCGCTTCGACAAGCCTTGTTCCTCGCTCTTGATACGTTTGAAGTGATACTCAGCAGCCACACAACGAATCCCGATCTATTGAACCAATTTCAGTCCAGCAAACACAAACGAGACTTGCTATTGGTTTGGAGCCAACATTGTCAGCAAAGACTAAGACACAAAGCCAAACAGCTTCTACACAACACAAACGAAGAGGTGAAGCACTTAAGCTCATTAGAGCAAGAAGCTAATGACTTGATTGAAGCGGTCAAGCTCGAAGACCAACCCCGCTTTCGTTATTGGGCATACGCAGTGAAGCACATTTCCCGTCGTATTGAGCTTAATGAACCCGCTTATGAACGTTCTTTTGAAGTGCAGCCGTTCGAGTTGTCTTTTCGCCTACCAAGCCGAGGCAATCCGATTTGGCGTCATGTTACCCGTGTCGGTTTGATGTTCGCACTTGGTGCTGGAATTGCGGAATACTTTGAATTGATTCGCCCTGATTGGGTTCTGATTTCGATGTTAATGGTGATTCAGCCAAGCTTCTTGGCGACACGCAGTAAAACGTGGCAACGCTGTTTAGGTACAGCGCTTGGTGTGCTGTTCGCGACCTCTTTAATTCACATTGGCGTACCAACGACCGCGATGTATACGCTTATCGTTATCCTCTTGCCTGTCGCAATGCTTAATATCATGCGCCATTACTCGCTAGCCATTGGTTGCATTACAGCGCTATTGATTTTGGTGTATCAGACCATGGCGCATCAAGGGCTCGATTTTGCAGCACCACGTTTGATCGACAACATAGTCGGGGGCGCGATTGTCCTGCTCGGATACAGCTTGTTATGGCCGCAATGGCGAGGCAAAGAGATCCACACTCAAGCGTTAAAAGCGCTTAATAGTTCAAAAAGCTTATTTGTGTATTGCTACGAACAGCTGCAAATTGGCACCGAACAACATGACCATATTGCGCTAACCAAGCAACGTGCCGCTATGCTAACCGCCGAAAGCGACCTTGAGCTGATTTACAATGAGATGCAGCAAGAGCCAAAACACACTCGTGCCGATCCTCACTATTATGAAGATATGCTGAGTCACTATCGATTGTTGAGCCATTATCTCTGCTTGCTGATTCCGCTGGTCAGGAAAGGCACGCAATACCAAGGTTCACAACAAGTCGAAAGCTTGATTCATGATGCGATGGACGCGTTAATCAATACCATTCGTGATAATCGCGTCTATGAACTGCCCGCACTAACCAATAAAACCGATGCCGACCACCCAACCTCTACAACGGGTCAACGCTCGGTAGAAGAAATCATCTGGTTAGCACTGATGACAGTAAAACAAATGCACGATTTAGTTAGACGTAATCTAGAAGGCTAAATCAGGGCTTAACTATCAAAGGACTTAAATACCAAAGATCTTAAACACCAATAGCCACTCAGATTTTGATCTGTATTTTTGGAGCGAAGTGTTTGGCACACCTTTAGGAAAAAGAAGAGTATCTAAAACTTGTTATTTAACTCATTCCAATACTTACGTTCTTTTTCAGTTATTGAATATATATGGTCATAACGACCACATCGACCTAATTGCCTTAAGTGACCGTGCAAAACCAATTCGTTTAGAGAATTTATAACGTTTACAACATCATTATTTGTAGATGGCATCCATTCCAAATCAAGACCTACTTCGCTTTTGATCTTGGAATCTTAAAAATAGAAACCCCACCGTAAGCAACTGATTTACGAGCCATTACTAAATTCACCACATACATCGTGATAACTTTCTTTAGTATCGAACATTCTATTCTACTGGTGGTCCATCACTGTCGAATAACTTGTAGTGGCATGGTGAATTTTTCCAATATTTTAAAGGTACTAATACCTTAGAAAAGGCGGAAACAAAATGACCGGAGTACAATATTCATACGAGCAATTCAAACCTTGAGAGTTTAAGTTAAATTGCTCTCATCATGAGATTCAAGTCACGTTCATCAGTGTTTTTTCTAGGTATCGTCTACTCCTCTCAACTGTTTAATTAGAAGCTGATATGACAAAGAAAATCATCCTAGATACAGATCCGGGCATCGATGATGCAATGGCAATCCTATTTGCAGAAGCACATCCAGATATTGAGCTAATGGGGATCACGACCGTTTATGGAAATGCGACGATAGACAATGGCACTCAAAATGCTCTCTATCTGAAGCAAAAATTCGGTATGAAGGCACTCGTTGCAAAAGGTTCGGATAAGCCCTTATTAAGAGATCCGGTTGGAGCAACGGTTGTTGTGCATGGTGAAACGGGGTTGGGTGATGTGACGGCACCAAGTTCGCTAGATTATGAAGCGATTAAAAAGCCAGCTTATCAGTTCATTATCGACAGTGTTCGAGCTGAACCTAGAGAGATCACTCTTGTGGCTGTCGGTCCTCTGACTAATCTTGCACTTGCACTGGAAGCTGCTCCTGACATCGTCGACTTGGTAAAAGAAGTGGTCGTTATGGGTGGTGCATTCGGTGAAAACGGCCACAGAGGAAATGTAACACCATTTGCCGAAGCGAATATTCATGATGACCCTCATGCTGCCGATAAGGTGTTTACGGCATCATGGCCAGTAGTCATTATCGGGCTCGATGTTACAGAGGAGAGTTTTTTTACCAGTCAATACCTTGATGAGTTGCGAGATGACGCTGGAGAAGTTGGGCAGTTCATCTGGGACATTAGCCGTTACTACTTAAAGTTTTATTCTGACAAAGTAGGAATGAATGGTTGTCATGTTCATGACCCATCAGCCATTGCTTATGTTATCCAACCGTCTCTTTTTACAAGTCGTAATGGCCCGGTCAGGGTTGTCACAGATGGGCCAGCGGAAGGGATGACCATTCAGAAAGCTGATCAACGTAACTATATGAATGATGAATGGGGTTTATTTCCTGCACAACAAGTCGGCGTTCAAGTAGATAGCGATACTTTACTCTCACTCTACAGAGAGACATTGATAAACTATTCACAGCAGTAAAGTGGGCCTGTCGTAAATATTGAGAAATGCGCGACAGGCTAATGCTCTGGATACAATAATCCTACAATTGCGTAGAAACGCTCAAAGGCACTGTCAGTTTCATCTGATTCAGATGAAACTGATCTTCAATATCAATACACGATCTAAGTGTCTATCCATATTAAAAAGTAATTTTCATTGACTAAGTTCGAGAATTGACTAGCTCACTTATGCCCCCAAAGTGAGCCTGAGAGGGATTGAACTCAGTTTCAAACCCTGCAACTTGCCTTACTTTTCCTGATGTCTAGAGTTCCAACAATGTAGCTAAATGTTTTAATCCACAACAGACTAACCTTTAATCACACTTACGCACGAATATGTTGTTCAACTATTTCTAAGCCATTGAATAATAGAAAACTAAAAGGAATTTTTTGATTGATAACGTGCCTTGAATCGGAAGCAACATGTGCTTGCACGGTTTTCAACTAGAAATTAGAACCAAACTGAATTATATGTATAATTTTCAGTTGGTTAGGCAAGGACGGGATCGAACTCTAGTAGAGGTTACATTTACTGTAGGCAGGGCTTGTGGATAAGTGCTTATTTTTGATTCATCGCGGATTTCCCTTGAAAGCCGAGATGAACCTTTTTCAATAATCTAGCGCGCGAAAGCATTTGACAG
Source organism: Vibrio splendidus (assembly GCF_003345295.1). Taxonomy (NCBI): domain Bacteria; kingdom Pseudomonadati; phylum Pseudomonadota; class Gammaproteobacteria; order Vibrionales; family Vibrionaceae; genus Vibrio; species Vibrio splendidus. The sequence goes on along the minus strand of NZ_CP031055.1, from coordinate 1,135,589 downwards.
ATCGATACCACATTGCTTTACATCACATATATTAATAAAAGTGACAATGCTTACATTTATAAATGTGATGCGAATCTCCATTCATCTTTTGATTACTTTCTAAGCTTAGTTGGTTTTTATCCGATTAAACAGAAGGTTATATGATAAATAGAATAATAACACTAAGTGGCGTTGCATTACTTTGTTCAGCGAGTGCGTATGCGCAAATGCAAAATGGAAGTTTCGAAAACTGGGAAGGAAACGTACCATCTGGATGGAGTGTGATTGACTCCGGCATTGCACTTTCCCTCTCTACCGACCCTGTAAATAACGGCAGTTTCTCTGCACAAGTAACAGTGAATACAAGTACTCAAAGTAATACCGATTTACTTCAAACGATAAGTGTTGAACAAGGGAAAACTTATGATTTCTCTGTCGATGTTTATCACACTGAAGGTAACGTGAAAGCTCGCCTTTTTGTTGATGGCTATTTAGGCTACTCGAATAATAGTTTAACGAATCAGTGGCAAGCATTAACTCACTCGTACAGCGCTACCAGCACTAAAGATATCGTTGTGGGCATACGATTTTATGATGATGCAGGTTTTGATGGTTCGGAAGTGGTGTATTTAGATAACTTTCAGCCTACGGAGACTCCACCAACACAAAGCTGCAATGACACAAGTGCCGCACTCACGCTAGTGACGGATAACTATGGTTCTGAAACCAGTTGGTCTCTCAAAAACTCAGTTTCTCAAACTCTTTATTCTGGTTCAGACTATCAAAGTAACACCAACAATGAAGTGGAAATGTGTTTAGCGGATGGTAGCTACACCCTAGAAGTCTCAGACTCTTATGGAGATGGAATGTGCTGCAGTGTGGGGAATGGTTCATACAGTTTGTCGGTAAACGGAACCGTTGTGGCATCTGGTGGTGATTTCCAAGCAAGTCAGAGTACAGAATTTACGATTGGTGGCTCAACTACTACACCACCAACTGAACCACCAGTGTTAGGTGAGTATTACAAAGACGCTGAAGGCAAAGTGGGCTTTGCGTTAAAAACGGCCTTATATCAAATTATTGATAATCATAGTAGTCAGGGTTACACCGCTATTTGGACATTAGTGTCTGAGGCTGACCTAGACGCATACTATGACACTGATGGGTCGATTCTCGATATGTATTCAGAGAAACCTTCAGGCTCAGATTCAATCCAATTTACTAAGGTGGCCGATCAATGTGGTCAATACAGCAAAGAAGGTGATTGCTACAACCGTGAGCACTCATTCCCGAAAAGCTGGTTTGGTGGGAAAGTCGAGCCAATGAACTCTGACGGTCACCATTTATTTGCCACTGACGGCTACGTTAACTCGAAACGTAGTAATTGGCCATTTGGTGAGGTGAGTAGCGCGACATACACATCAAGCAATGGTTCTAAGTTAGGCAGTGCAGCGAACTCTCTTGGTTATGTAGGTACGGTGTTTGAGCCAATTGATGAGTTTAAAGGTGATTTCGCAAGAGCATATTTCTACATGGCAACACGCTATGAAAATGAAATCGCTAATTGGGAAGGGAACTCTACAAGCTCTGACGCCGTTCTGGATGGAACCAATACAACCGTTTTTGAACCTTGGCTACTTACCATGCTAAAGCGTTGGCATTCTGAAGATCCAGTAAGCCAAAAAGAAATCGACCGAAATAAGGCGGTACATGATTTCCAAGGGAATCGTAATCCGTTTATTGACCATCCTGAGTTTGTAAGCCAAATCTGGGGAAATTAATCGGAATATAACCACCATGACAATGGTTTTATGATGATTGAATTGAGCCCAATCCTTTGTTTGGGCTTTTTTTGATAGGCATTAGAGAGCATGATTTTAAATATTTGAAAAAGCATATTGTCATGAAGGTCCGTATGCTTGTCAGTGATCTGCACCATCAATACTAGACGCTACATTAAGCGACTTTCCATACCTTTAGTTATCTATGAATTGCCAACTTAGAGGAAGTTGTAGCTCATTTATGTCAAAAAGTTTGTTATCACTACCCGAAAAACAAAAATCCTCGCAAACTCGAGGTCTTAGTTTTATCCATAAATAGTGAGTACATCTCTAACCTAGGGAAGAGCCCCTAGCCTCCGCATTTTCTGTTATTTTTGCCCGTCTAGATTTGCTTGATGTAGTAAGTGCTCTATGAACATCGGAACCTTTTTTGCTATGTGCTTTCTCGACGCATAAAAGGCGTACAGCACCAAATCTTCAGGTTTGTATTCAAGTTCTATAACTTCCAAAGAGCCAGTATCTATTTCATCGCGACAAAATTCAGCAGGGAGTATCGCAAGCCCCAAACCAGCCAATGCACCTGCTTTAGCGAGTTGTCCACTATTCACTTTAAATGCAGATTTTACTCTTTGAGTAATTACCTGACCTGTTTCGTTCTTAAATACCCATGGCATACCATTTAACGCGGTAAAGCTGCTAATGCAAGGTACATGTTTCAAATCCGTAATCTTAAAAGGCTTAGAAGATGTATGAAGAAGTTTGGGTGAAGCCACAACAACACTAGTCCAACGCTTAATCTCTTTCGCTATCCAATTGTTATCCTCTAGCTTCCCTCGATGAAAACTCAAAATAACGTCAAACCCGTCAAGCGGGTCCTCTTTAGGGCTGATACTCGTATCACAACATAATGAAATAGATGGATATTGAGTACAAAACGAAACGACGGCTTGGGCCAAGTCAGGTGAGTCTGGCATTAAAATATTGAGTTGCCCTATGACTTCACGAGAGTGTTGTGTCACCTCCTCAAGAGCATCATTGAGTTTATCCAACAATGGCTGAGTTCGTAGATAGAGGTGGTCCCCTGCTTCTGTCGAAGAAATTCGGCGAGTCGTTCTATCAAAAAGTCGAGCATCCAGCTGCTCTTCTAGCAACGCGATATGACGACTGACGTTTGATGTCGGCAAACACAGAAACTCCGCAGCTCTCTTAAAGCTATTGTTCTCATAGACACAGTGAAAACTTTTTAGCCATTGTTGATCAATCTTCTCAAGCATTCCCATTAATCCCACTCATTTCAATAATCCCACCATATTGGATTATAAAGCCCGTATTAGGCACTTTATTACCAGAAACAGGCTTATACAATGCTCATCATTAAAAGTGAACTGGATAAGGTTTCCAATGAGTTGGTTAGAAAAGCTATTAGATAAGAAAAATATAATCAGTACGCGTAAAGCGAATATTCCAGAAGGCGTATGGACAAAATGCCCCTCTTGCGACCAGATTCTGTACCGGATAGCCCTTAAAGAAAATCTGGAGGTGTGTCCAAAATGCGATCACCACATGAGGATGTCCGCACGCTGTCGCTTAGAAAGTTTTTTAGATAACGGCGAGCGAACTGAGATTGGCAGTGAACATGAACCGAAAGACTTACTAAACTTTAAGGATAAGAAACGCTACACCGCACGCTTGGCTCTTGCTCAAAAGAACACAGGAGAAAAGGATGCGTTAGTGGCCTTGAAGGGAGAGCTTTTAGGATTACCTGTTGTAGCGTGCGCTTTCGAATTTTCTTTTATGGCTGGCTCAATGGGTGCCGTTGTGGGCGCTCGCTTTGTTGATGCTGTTAATGCAGCCATCGAGACTAACTGTGGATTAGTATGCTTTTCGGCTTGTGGTGGAGCGCGCATGCAAGAATCGCTCATGGCTTTAATGCAAATGGCAAAAACAAGTGCTGCTTTAATGCGACTATCAGATGCAAAGCTCCCTTATATCTCCGTATTGACCGATCAAACTTTTGGCGGTGTATCGGCAAGCATTGCGATGTTAGGTGATATCAATATCGGTGAACCCAAAGCGAGAATTGGTTTTGCCGGGCGTCGTGTAATTGAGCAAACAGTACGAGAAAAGTTACCTGAAGATTTTCAGCAGAGCGAATTCCTATTAGAGCATGGCGCATTAGACATGATTATTGATAGACGTGAGATGCGCAAAAGGATTGCCAGTCTCATCGCAATGATGACCAATACTCAGATTCAAGTTGATCATTAGACCACTACACCTCGCCCTATAACTCTCCCTCAAATGAAGTTCAACGATCTCTTTAGATTAACGACCGAGGGGGAGATCATTCTTGATCGCTGAATATACAGCAACACTTGTAACGTTCGCATTCAGTTACTCCACTTTCCGACTATCAATAAGAGGTTGAAGAAGTAAACCGTACCCAGCTACATTCCTTTGGATTACTGTATTTACACTAGCTTCTTATGGTTAAAATGCCGTATTGTACAAACAATCAAATTATAAATACTCGCGGCCTTGCCACAGAGACTCTCCATTCTAAACGAAAAGACTTACTATGAATTTTGATATCAATGCACTAAAACACCACCAACTGGTCGAAGATGGTCAACTCGAAGGGTGTTACATTCATCAGCCAGTACAAGGCAGTCAGCCAGATGATAAAGATGTTTTAGCAGAGCGCCAAGCGCTGGAAAATCTGGGGTATAAGGTGGTACAGGTTAAAGCTAAAGGCGGGACAACAACGTTTGCCGAGGCTATGCAAGAGCTTGCGAAGAAGACTGGCCACCAGCCTAAATAGTAAACGAGTGAGCAGAGAGAGTTACAACGTTCTCTAACGACAGTTTTTTGAGTCTCTCTGCCGAGTAATCTCAACATGAGCCATTTCATGCTGACAACCAATGGAGCAGATACTTTTTGCGTCAGTGAGTTAGCTCCTGCTCTCACCGTTTTCCCCAAAATGAGTCACCGCTATATTTGGTCCCAAACACAAAAATGGGTTGGTACAGCCGAAATTCAGTCTATTACCTAAGAATCTAGCTTTATTAGAGACGGAGACTGTTTACTGAATTAATGTTGGACGGGTATGGCACTTAGCTATGAGTTATGAGTTATGAGTTATGAGCAATAACACAAAGTAAATACATGCTCTCTATTTGTCATAGTTATAAAACTTTAAAGGAGCCACAATGAGCTCCTTTGAGGTTTAAGTTATCGCTTCAGTTACTACTGCATTCACTCGATTTAGCTACCAATCGCAATTCTATCGACTTCAATTGTTGCCTCTTCCCAGCTATCTTTTTCAACGTTGCCAACAATCGTTATCTTGTCATTTGGAGCAATCGTCAAACCAGCCCAAGCTTCATCCTCTACTTCGATCACAATTGTGTTTTTGCCATCAGTAAACTTGTACTCGTCGTCTCCCAAAGAGTGCACAATGTTACCCGTCACCTGAACTTGGGTATCATCTCTTGCTTCTAGGACTTGAGCAACCGTAACAGGAGCGCTAGCCGTCGGGCCACTAAATCCGCCCGTTGCTGGTAAAGTGTTTGCTGTTGCTAAGCCTGAAGCCAGAACCAGTGTAGTAGCAATAAGTACGTTTTTCATAAGAACCTCTAAGGAGTCATAGTTTGTTTTGATGGGTGTACTATGCAGGAGGTGGTATTAATCGCGGATGAAAGTAGCGTTCATAATTCATTCATGTTGAAAATACGTAGAATGACAATACCCAAAAAAACCATAACCATATGATCTTAAACGCTATCTTAATCGAATAATTTTATTTTTTACGAAAATCATTCCTTTTCTAGAGCTCTTGCTCTTTGTTATTCAGTATTCGCCCAGTAATAAGTCATCAACAGAGTCGCTTTCCAAGCACCAATTAAATAGCACTCGATGAAACTACACAGTGAGAGCTTTCTAAAACTAAGGCCTCGCGTGCGGCCTTAGTTTTTCTATCTAGTGATTATAACTGCACTCTAACGGTTACAGTTACCCTACTTCACTGACTTTTCTTGCTAACCTTTATTGCCAGCTTAGCTTACTGACCTAAGTTACTGAGTAAGCTGACTGAACTTCGGCAAGCTCTTCACAAACCTCTGATGTACATCCATATAGGTTTGCATATAGATTTCATCGATACTGTTACCACTAGGGAAACTCGATGAGAAGTCTGCGTGTTTGCGGTCGATTGACAATTTGGCTGCCTCGATAATGTGAGCAATGAACATTCGAGGATCTTCCAAGCCGATAGAGATACGCATTGTGGTCGGTTTGATGCCTGCTTCATTGAGCGCCTCGTCGCTGAGTTCAGAATGCGTAGTCAGTGCCGGGCACAGTGCCACCGTATTGGTTTGCCCTAAACTCACTTGCATGCCGATTGCGGGCTCAAGCATGTCGAAGAACTGTTTAAACCCATCTCGATTGATTGGCGCCCGATCGCCGTTGCCTTCCATGTCTATGGTAAACAGCGCTGCAGGTAACCCCAAGTACATGTTGTTCTGGCAGTGTTCATAGTTATCACTATCTGGCAAAGCTGGGCACGACACATTGATGTCTGGGTGAGCATCGAAGATCTTCGCGAGAGTCAGAGTATTAATGGTTTTCTGCACCACGCGCATCTCATAGGTTTTCATACCATTGAGCACTTCGAACGCTTTGTCTGCGTCTAGGAATGCGCCCTTAATGTAATACACATTCCAAAACAGCGTTTCGTTCCATGGAATGGTGGCCACATCGCCGTTAGGTTTGTTACAGGTGACCTCTTCTCCTTTTGGCACAAACATGGTCTCGTTACGACCAATGACTACGCCAGCCGTTGTGGTGCCTGAACCTGCTAGCTCTTTGGTGTAGGAGTGAATGACATAATCGGGTCTTTCCATCACATCATCGCGTTTTAGTACTGGATGCAGTAATGGTGTACCCACTGTAGAGTCGACAATCACATCCCAACCACGAACGTGACCAGCTTTGCTGATGCTAGCAACATCTAACACGTATCCATGCGGGTTACACGGTGACTCTAGGTAAACGTAGATTTTCTTACCTGCGGCGAGGCGATCCGCGTATTTATCGGCAACCTCATCAAGACGAGCCGCAAACTCATCACCTGAATAGCCATCGACCCACTCTACCGCGACATTCAGATTAGAAGGTTTTCCAAACCAATCTTCCAATAGCTGATAAGAACCGCCGTAGATATTGCGTGAAGCCAAGACAATGTCTTCATGCCCGAGCAAGTGGCTTAACAACCCATCAATAGCCGCCATCCCCGAGTTAAAGTTCCATGCGAGATACTCGTTGGCTCTAGAGCCTGCCTCAATATCAACCATGTGATTAGCCAGTGAAATCGATGTAGGATTGAGAAGACGAGAGTAAATATCGTGCAGCGGCTCTTTACCGTTGAATGCATCTTCAATCCATTCTGTACACGCAAATAAATAGGTCGCGGTGCGCGTAATAACAGGGCTTGCAGAGAATATAGCAGCGACATTATCGAAGATAGGATACGCACCTTTAGACGCAAAATTACCATTATTAGTGGCAATGGATTGGTAAGTGGCACGCATTGGGTTTTGCAGATTGTCGAGGATCTTTGCGATCTGAAATGACAAAAAGCGTTTGGCGTTAAACCAAGCGATTCGGTCACTCTTATCGAGTTCTGAGAGGCCGTCAACCGTCAATGCCCAAAGGTCGTGAGTCTTGGTATTGGCTTTGTACAGTGTTGTCGCCAGTTCAATCAGCGTGACGCCGTAATCACTGTTTGGATCGATACCGAAGTGCTTTGCTTGCTCAATGGCAAGGGCTTCTGCTTGTTCGTGTTTGGTCGTTTTACGCAGCGGGCTAAGTTGAGTTGAAGTATTCATAATTGCTAAGTCATTCCATGCTTGTTGTTCCTCCTTTAATTTTAGTTTTGGGCAGATGTTAAAAATTGCTATTTGCAAAGTAAGACATACACTTTGAGCAATAATATTGCCAAACTAAACCCAATATTGATGGAATATGCCAATGGACGAGATCGACAAGAAGATACTGGCTGAACTGCAAAGCAACGCTCGGCTCACCAATCAAGAGTTGGCCGATCGCGTGGCGCTGTCGCCATCTCCTTGTTTACGCCGAGTTCGAGCACTCGAGAAGCAAGGGATTATTCGTGGCTATCACGCCTGTGTTGACCAAGAAGCGTGCGGGTTGCCTGTGAATGTGTTTGTGTTGGTGAAACTTGAAAAGCCAACTGAAGAGAATATGCGAGACTTTGAACAGCACATCGAAGTGATTGACGAGGTGTTAGAGTGCTTTCTGATGACGGGCAATCACGACTACTTATTGCATGTGGTGAGTGAGTCACTCAAAAGCTATGAGCAGTTCATCCGCAAGCAACTAACCCGCCTGCCCAATATAGCTTCTATCGAATCCAGTTTCGCCTTCGGTCAGGTAAAAACAAAAACGAAACTGCCAGTGAGATAATTAGAAACTACTTAGTTTGACTGTGCAGAAGGCATTGGATAGTCATCTCCAATCATACAGATAAGTGCACCCCCAACAGCTTTGTCGTAACGTACTTTTCCGGTCGTATTCGAACTTTCTATACTCGCATTGCCGTCCACAATCTGATTAATTTCTTGTGCCACTTTTGTTGGTACCAACCATATACAAGCCGCAAGAGAACAGGTTGCTGACGACGATTCACAACCTGTCTCGGAGCTTCCTCGTGCCCATTGGCTGCCCTTTTCCTTAAGCAGTAATTGCGTTGCTATGTAATCTGGGTGATCGATGTACTGATCACCACCTATCCATGTATCGCCATAAGGTAGGTACGGCCCTTGCCATGTTGATAAGCCCGGATTTTCAATTAAGTGATTGATGTTTAAGTAGCCGAAGTTCGTGTCGGTATCGGAAGTAATTGGAGGTAAAGAGCCATTGTCATGAGAATATTGCTCCGCTGCATCCAAGACAGTATTCAGTTGCCCGATCAAAAATGTTGCCTCATCGGCACGGGAAATACGATTACCGATCTGGTTGTAGATAAAAAATGCGGCAATGAGCATGAGTAAACTAAACGATGCAAGTTTCCATTTTTCTATCTGACGCAAAAGTCTTAACATCTATTTTTTATCTCTCATCAAGAAGGTTCTGATAGCGCTAAGGCGATCCCTATCGGAAATGATTATACCAGAGTAAAATCAAGCGGTTTGTATTGAAACATTCTGCCCTATTGACCGTAAATATGCCTAGCTCTTAAAGGTCAATTTAGAACTAGACCCTCCCCAAAAACAAATAATAATCACCACCCAACTTCACTGACTTAATCGCATACCTAAACCTTGTGTAGATTGATTCCGTCAAACAAACCTAAGACATGGGAATCGATTCGAAGTGATCGTTTATCTGACTGTCATCTAATTTTTGTACTTTGATATAACAAATAGCTCAAAAGTTATTGAGCGATCGTTCAGATATATTAAAATTTCCACTATAGTTGATTGGTCAAACAACTCACAACAAGGAAAAGTTATAAATCAAAATACCGAATCTCAATCAACCCCAACTCGGTCTATCCCTCAAGAAGCATTTGATTGGTACGACGAATATGCGCACGGTCTGATTGATCGCAGAGAATTTATGGCTCGTCTATCTGGGTTGGCTGTACTTGGCTTAACCATGACAACATTAACTTCTGCACTAATTCCTAATTATGCAAACGCAGAGCAAGTTTCTTTCAATGACCCTTCCATCACAGCAACCTACGAGACATTTCCTTCACCTAAAGGATACGGAGAAGGCCGTGGTTATTTAGTGGTACCAAAAGAGTTAGCGGATAATGCGCCGGTTGTCTTAGTTGTTCATGAAAATAGAGGCTTAAACCCATATATAAAGGACGTGGCAAGACGACTCGCGGCCGCGGGGTTTATTGCGTTTGCACCCGATGCACTCTATTCGCTTGGTGGGTATCCAGGTAATGATGATGAAGGTCGAGCAATGCAAAAATCATTATCCAGAGAGAAAATCGAAGAAGACTTTATCGCCGCTGCAAACTTTTTGAAATCTCATGAAAAAAGTAACGGTAAGCTAGGCGCAGTCGGATTTTGCTTCGGTGGCTATATCGTAAATATGTTGGCGGCGGTAATGCCAGAGCAACTGGATGCGGGCGTTCCATTTTATGGCACTCCTGCCGCACCCGATTTAAGAAAAAATGTTAAAGGGCCATTGCTCATCCAATTTGCGGGAATCGATAAACGTGTGAATGCAACTTGGCCAGAGTATGAAGCTGAACTCAAAGAGATTAGGGCAGACTACACCGCTTACATCTATGACGGTGTGAATCATGGCTTCCATAACGATTCAACAGGTCGATATGCTGAAGAAGAAGCAGAGTTAGCGTGGGCGCGTACACTTGAGTTCTTTAGTAAAAAGCTTTCTTAATAGGCAGCTTTACCGAACCCGTTTTCTTTAAGTTCCAAGTTACTGCCCTATACCTTATTCAACGAAACCCAAAAGGCCTCATACGTGCGAGGCCTTTGTTTTCTCAACGCTATATGGGCTTGCCCTACAGATAGGTTTGGGGGGTCGACGTTCTGGTATTAAGTACACCTAGCTGCTTAATATCAATCTAACCTCTTAATATCAATCTAGCTTTGCTTCTAACAAACCTATTGACCCGATCGTATAAATAGATAATATAGACATCTAGACGCCTACATGTCTTTTGGTTAATTAAATGGAGTTATCATGAACCGCTACAAAAAAATCACAGCATCCCTGTTGGCATTAGCATTCGTATTTGGTGTAACAGGATGTGGAAAAAAAGACGAGGCTGTCATCAAGATTGGGGCGACAGTTGGCCCACATGCACAAGTTGTACAGGCCGTTGCCAAAGAAGCAGCAAAGCAAGGGATCAATATTGAGCTCGTCGAATTCTCAGACTACATCACACCTAACGCAGCACTGGACGATGGAAGTATCCAACTGAACAGTTACCAACATCAGCCATTTCTCGACAACTTTAACGACAATCACGATAGCAAGTTAGTTTCTATCGGACGTTCAATTTTGATGCGTATGGGCGTTTACTCGAACAAGTACACTTCGCTTGACTCTATCCCAGATAACGCACGAATCGCGATTCCAAACGACCCAACGAATGGCGGGCGTGGGCTATTACTACTTGAAGATGCTGGACTGATTTCTTTAAAAGACAACGCTGGTTTCAACGCATCTTTAAACGATATTGTTAACAACCCGAAGAACATTCGATTTGTTGAAGTGGATGCCGCTCAGCTCCCCCGCTCTCTTGACGATGTAGATGCTGCTGTAATTACCATGAACTATGTAATGTCGGCTGGACTCGACCCTAAGAAACAAGGCATTTACTTAGAACAAAAAGACGCACCTTTAGCCGTGATGGTGGTGGCGGCGCGAGAAGAAGACAAAAATAATGAAACGTATAAAAAGATCATCTCAATTTACCACTCTCAAGAGATCAATGACTTTTTAGACAGCACTTTCAAAGGCACCATAGAAGCCGCAAATTAAGCTAAAAGAGTTCACCTTAGATTTGGCGTTGCCTGTTACTCGTTAAGCAACGCCAGATTTGAGTGACATGTTCATCGCTGACTCATTCCTGCCCCTTTTCAAATTAGAAGCAAAGCTTAAGTTACTTAAAGCAAGGTTGAAAACGGTGTGATGAGAGCGGATTATGTAAGTATGAAATTCAATTAATTCTGGGTTCTTCGCATGAAAAAAGAAGTGATACTGTTTGATATAAACGAAACGGTTTTAAATTTGGAGTCATTACAGCCTAAATTTAAAGCGGTGTTTAGCAGTGAGGATGCACTATCGCTCTGGTTTTCAAAGCTTTTACACTCCTCAACGGTTTGCATCGCAACAAACGTAAAATCTACTTTTTCTGAATTAGCGAATGCAACGCTCGACGCTATTGCACAGCGGTACAAGTGTGATTTAACGACCGAAAGCAAAGGTGCCTTATTAACTTCCTTTGCCAATCTACCACCGCACACTGATATCAAAGCATCTTTACATAAATTGCGTAACAACGGTTTTAAAACAGTCGCTTTTTCCAACTCATCCCTCGACCTTATCACTTCTCAAATCAAGAACTCGGGCTTAGAAGATTATTTCGACACCGTCATTTCTGTTGAAGAAACAGGCAGTTTCAAACCAAATTCAGACGTGTATAAATTTGCAGCAGAAACTTTACAAGAGCCTGTCGATAACCTTCGTCTTGTCGCTACTCACGATTGGGACACTCATGGTGCGTTATCTGCTGGCTTACAAGCCGCCTATATAGACCGAACAGGAGTTGAGTATCATTCCTTGTATTTGAAGCCGGAGATTAGCTCAAAGACGATGGATGGTGTGGTAGAGCAGATAATTAAGCACAATTTAGACAAGTAAAACCTCAAGAGGCTTTTGCTACTCCCGCTCGATACAAACAAAAAGGCTTCGCACACGCGAGGCCTTAATTCTATCTACAGAGCAATTAACTCGCCTACCCAATATAGCTTCTATCGAATCCAGCTTCGCCTTCGGTCAGGTAAAAACAAAGACCAAATTGCCAGTGAGATAGATGAAGTTCGCTTTTGCTCGGGGTTTATGGGGCGCTAGAGGCTGCTCTTCAAAATTCCTGAACTGCACCAACAAATGTTTTGCCCCATTCCGCATTAACGTAATTACTCCGTGGAAGATCGAGCTACTGGAATTTCAGTACTTTTTCTCAAAGCAAACTGTCGACGTGGAGTTGCAAGTTGGTGATGTTTGAGTTTGAGTTTGTAGTAAAGAACATGCTCCGATTTGATCCAATATGAAAAATAACGTTTAACGATGTTTTACACTTTCAATTCTCTATGTCTACTCTAGTTCCACAAATCAACTATTTGCACGATATCTAATATACATCTCACTAATATATTGAATGATGAGGCACAATTACGCCTATGTTTGATAAATAAGGCCAAAACCAACGTCATGGTTAAACACCATCGAAAACAATTAGTAATAGGTATCTGATGCGTTTTTTAACTTGTTTTACTCTAACGTGTACTATTTTTTTATCCGCTAGGTGTTTTGCCGAAGAGCTAAAAATTTTTACTTGGGAAGACTATATCTCTGACATTCTGATAGAAGAGTTTGAAGAACAGTACGGTCATACTGTTTCTCAAGTTTATTTTGAAAATGAAATGTTGCGTGATGCTGTGGTGTATTCAGGTAAAGCCCTAGCCTATGATTTGTTTATCATTGATGGGCAAACCATTGGCGAACTGGGCAAAGCAGGCACCTTAGGGGATTTGTCTAATACTTTGAAGGAAGGTAATTCAAACTTTACAGAGGAGTCTCGCAGAGCTTGCGGGGTGCATGGCATTCCGTACGCTAATGGTACCATGGGGGTCGCATTTCGGTCTTCAAGAGCTACCGAAGGTATAACCTCTTGGATGGACGTTTTCGACTACGCATTAGAGCACCCTCAAACTGTTGTGATTCCTGATGACGATGTAGATACCATTGCAATCGCATTATTGGCGTTAGGGTTCGATCCTATGACCGAAAATGAAGTCGAATTGGCACAAGCGTACAAACTGTTAATGAAGGTCCGTGAACAGCTATTAGTAATAAGAGCGGCTATTGGCTACGCTCTAGATAAAAAATCTGGCTCTAAAATGGAAGTTGCCGTTATCTATTCAGGAGAAAAAGAACAAATAGCGTCGTATACAGAGCAAGATGATTGGATCTATACCATTCCTCAAGAAGGTACTTTGATGTGGCATGAATGCTTTAGTGTCCATAAAGACAGGCCTATTAGCAAAGCGTCGATAGAGTTCCTTAACTTTATTAACACACCTGAAAGATCGGCATTAAATGCAGAAGAGATGTGGTTCGCAAGCTCGAACAGACACGTCTTGGGCTTAGCATCTGATGATTATCTGTTAGATGAAGAGTTGTTCCCAACGGGATTAGACAGCGGTTCATCGTTTACCTATAAGACACTAAGCAAAGAAGCTTCAGACCTGAGAAGCCAAATACTCTTTGTTATTCATAACCAAAGATATAAAACAAAAAAATGAAACTGTCGCTAAAGATCAATTATATTCTGCTCCCTGTTATGGTGGTAATTTTCTCCATCGCCGGAGTGTTTTCGTATACCAGTCAAAAAATGCAACTGAACTCGTCGCTATCGGAACAATTACAAAGTGAACTTACTCATATCTCTCATGAGCTTAATGAAGCGCTTAGAGAGCTCGATTCTGCGATTAGAATGAGTCTAGAGAACTACTACATTCAAAAGTATCTTATTGAAATATATGATGACACTGCTCAATATTACACGGAGAAAGAGCTAACGGCTTATATCAATCAATTAAAGCTCAATCACAGTACGATCGAGAGCTTTGCTCTAGTGGATATTAATGGCAAAGAGCTTATCTACTTTAATACGTCGGATCCATTTGCAAAATACTCTGCTGATACGGTTGTGACGGATCACCTTGCTACGATTCAACAAGCATTAGATTTGAAAGGTGTGGCTCACGTTAACGCTTCTACCTACAAACTGAACAATGGTGTTGAAGGCCCTGAATTTTTAGTTGTAAAAACATTTACACCTGAGCAGAGTTTTACTGTCCCAACCTTTTCTTATGGGCAGACATTACTTACTGCAGTGGTTCGCTCAAAAATCAGGCACTACGATGAATTTCAAGCGTCTGTGAAAAGTAGGCTCGGTCCTGACGCTCAACTGATACTTAGACCTAATGCCACCTCGTATTCGCTGGGTAACGAAGAACAGATAAAAGATATTACCCTGCCAGACTATGAATTAGGTTTTCAGTTAATACATGACTTATGGTCTATCAAAATTTGCCTATCTCAAATACACCTCAATAAGTTGTATAAACCTTTTCAACTTCTTTACGCTGTTATTGTTTTGTTAGTAACGGCTGTCACTTTCTTACTACTAAAGTGGCTTATCGTAAAACAAATCATTAAGCCAGTGGAGAGACTGACTAAGAAAGTGGAGTCCGTAAATCATGATGGCTTAGTCTACATAGAGCGTTCCAAAAGTAACGACGAAGTCTCCATCCTTACCAATAAGTACATTAATTTGATTACTGATCTCGATGATCTGGCAAAAAGAGACTCTCTGACGGGCTTACCAAATAGGAAAAAATTCAATCTAGATATCACGCGTATAATGAGTAACTGCACCGAAACAGATACAAAGTGCGCCGTTATATACTTTGATATTGATAACTTTAAACACGTAAATGACAAGTACGGACATCATGTTGGTGACCACTTATTCGTAGTGTTTTCAGAACGCCTTGTCGACAGCTTTGTTGATTTTGAGTGGGGAAATCTAACTATCTCTGAGCTTGAGTTCGCCAGGCTATCTGGGGATGAGTTTGCCATCATAGTTGGTGGATTGGACGACTTAGATATACTTACCGAATTTGCCCATCGAATTCTCTCTCTCTTTGAGGACGGCTTCGAGGTGGATGGTACTCAATTTGATATTGGGGTCAGTGTCGGTATTTCCGTTTACCCTGATGATGCTAACTCTGTCACCGAACTGGTTAACAATGCTGATTCAGCGATGTATGCCTGCAAAAATGTCGCGGGAAGAAACCATTATCAATTCTACTCAAAAGAGATGGATGGAGAAATAAAGCGTCATACTCAAATTAATGAAGACTTGAAAGATGCGATTAAATCTAACGAGTTCTATCTAACCTATATGCCAGTTTATGATATCGAAAAAGGTCAGATAAAAGGTGCAGAAGTTCTAATCCGTACAAGCCACGAGGCTCTTCTTTCCTACGGTCCAGCGGATTTTATACCTGTAGCAGAATCGTCAGGCTTAATTAAACATATTGATTATTGGGTTTTTGAAAATGCTCTGCAAACGCTGTCCGTCTGGATAGAAGAGCTGAATTTTGATGGTACATTAGCGATTAACTTCTCATCTTGGCAGCTCCATAATTCCGACTTTGTCAATGTACTTTCTGGGTTACTGACGCGCTATGAGATTCCAGCCCACATGATTGAAATGGAAATCACTGAAACCTGCTTTATACCCGGAGATGAACAGAATATTGAGAGACTTAAGGCGTTGAAACAACTCGGAGTGAAGGTTTCTCTTGACGATTTTGGTACCGGCTATACAGCCTTTAGCCAACTGATAAATTATCCTATCGATACGCTTAAGATCGACCGTATGTTTGTCAACGCAATTGACTCTGAATCAACAGACAAACAGCTTATTGAAGTGATCATTGAAATGGCCAAAATTTATGATCTCAATATCATTGCAGAAGGCGTAGAAACAGTGAGTCAATTAGATTACGTTCGAAACAAAGGATGCCAGGAAGTACAGGGGTTCTTACTATCTAAGCCTTTAAAAGAAGATGATTTTATCGCGGCATGGAAGAGAGGGAGTTTGCCTGAATACAGTTAAAATATGTGACACCATAGAATATGGTCTAGTTCTGCGCCTTGGAATGACACATCGCTTTGCCCGTTCGATTGATGGCTGTATGTTGTGGCCAGATTAATCTAACCTCCTGATTAGAATTGTTGTCATGAGCTTTGACATGGGTAACGATGAAAAGCCAGATACACCTCTATTTGAGGCGAGCCAACTTCAGTAAAGCGGTGTTTTCGATGCTATAACTAATCCGTATTCTATTAACTTAGCAAAACCACTGACAAAATAGTTATCCAATACCTTCATAGGCCGAGCTTTGACTCGTGGCACTTTCTAGCTCACAGGTGCCCTTTTGTCGGGCTCAAAACGGGAAAAACTTGTAACAGAACAGTATTTTTCTTTTGTCTTCCTACCTTTAAGAGGATGCATTGCTGATCTTGATCGTGAGTTGGACGTATAGGCTGATTAAAAGGAAGGAAAACTATGGCCACCGTCTATGTCAGCATCGGAAGCAACATTAACCGCGAACATCACGTCACAGAATCTCTCAAAGCATTGCATGATCGCTTTGCGCCCCTACACATTTCTAAATTCTACGATTGCGAGCCTGTCGGTTTCAAAGGGGATAACTTCCTCAACCTCGTCGTTGGGTTCAAATGTAACCTGCCTGTCGCAGAGCTGGTTAAGATTCTGCATCAAATCGAATTAGAGAACGATCGCAAGCGTCAGACCAAAGCCTATGCTTCACGCACGATGGATATCGACATCCTTCTTTATGGTAATCAAGTCGGCGTTATTGATGGCGTAGAGCTGCCTAGAGGCGAAATCACCGAGTACGCTTTTGTGCTCAGGCCATTAGTCGATATTGCCGCGCAAGAACGCCACCCCACTCTAGACATCTCATATCAACAGCTCTGGGAAAGATTCGATCAGTTGAGCCAGAAAACCGAACCCATCCCTTTCGAGCTCGGTTTCACTTTGCGTTTGCATGACTGAAAAAAGAACGGCTGCAACAGGAACAATTGCGAAAGGGACAACTGAATTCTTAATCGCGTGAGCTTTACTGATCTTTTCTTAAAACAAGCACGTAACTGACTTCACTTTCTAAGGATTGGACACTGTTATGAATCACAACGCCATTATCACCATTACAAATCTCAGACTAAGAACCTTCATCGGCTTCAACGAAGAAGAAAAGTCTAAGCAGCAAGACATCGTTATCAATGCAGAAATCCACTACCCCGCCAATAACCTTTGCCTCTCTGATGATGTGGAGAACGCGCTCAACTACAAAAACATATGCAAGAAGGTCATTCAACACGTCGAATCCGGAAGGTTTCTGCTTTTAGAAAAATTGACGAGCGACGTACTCGGCATTTGTATCGATCACCCATGGGTGAAATACGCTCAAGTGAGAATCGACAAGCCTCATGCGCTACGTTTTGCCGACTCTGTTTCGCTCACCCTGAGTTATGAAGCAGACAACGACAATAATTCATAAGGAGTGCGTCATGCTGAATACAGAAGCCGAAAAAGTAAGAGAAGCTTTGCTCGCAAAAGGACTTGAAACCCCAATGACTCCGAGCGAAATGAACCCTAGTCAGAAGTACAGCCGCATCAAAGGGCTTTTAACGGAAGTGGTTAGTACGCTTGGACTGGATTTAACCGACGACAGCCTCGCTGAAACCCCTCATCGCATTGCGAAGATGTACGTCCATGAGATATTTTCAGGGCTTGATTACAACAACTTTCCAAAAATCAGTGTGATAGACAACAAAATGTCGGTTGATGAAATGGTGAAGGTATCGAACATAGATTTAACGTCGACGTGCGAACATCACTTCATTACCATCGATGGTTTAGCAGAAGTGGCCTATATCCCTGAAACCAAGATACTTGGGTTGTCTAAAATCAACCGTATTGTTCGATTCTTTGCTCAGCGTCCTCAAGTCCAAGAGCGCCTTACACAGCAAATCCTGGTCGCGATACAGACTCTAGTCGAAACAGAAAATGTGGCCGTGACAATTAAAGCCACTCACTATTGCGTTAAATCAAGAGGCGTCATGGATGCAAACTCTGAAACCTCAACAACCGCGCTCGGTGGTATTTTCAAAACTAACCCTCAAACCAGAGCTGAGTTTTTGCGATGAGTGAAACGATACTAATAACCGGCGTGGGGAAACGTCTAGGCTTCGCACTGGCACAGCAACTTTTAGCGGATGGGTACAAAGTGGTTGGCACATATCGCAGCGACTATCCTCAATTGCAACTTTTGCGCGATAGTGGAGGCGACTTGCAGCAGGTAGACTTTTATCAACAAAGCAGCTTAGAGGGCTTTCTTGATTACGTTGGTCAAGAATATAAGACACTTCGAGCCATCATACATAACGCTTCCGACTGGAAGCCGGAGAACAAGAAAAACCCCAGTGAAAATGCATCACAAATCATGCATCAGATGATGACGATTCACGCGACCGTGCCTTATTTGTTCAATTTAACACTCAAAGACCAACTGATGTCTGGCGATAAAACGTCAGACATCATCCACATCAGTGATTACGTTGCTGAAAAAGGCAGTAAAAAACACATCGCTTACGCGGCCAGTAAAGCTGCACTCAACAACCTGACATTGTCTTTTTCAGCAATGCTAGCTCCCAAGGTGAAAGTAAATACGCTCTCTCCAGCCATGATTAAGTTCAATGAACATGACGATGAGGCATACAAAACCAAAGCGCTGCAGAAAGCTCTGATCCCTACAGAAGCGGGCTTTGAGGAAATAATAGATGGCATCAAGTATGTTTTGGCCAGTCACTACATGACAGGAAGAACCTTGCACCTTGATGGCGGAAGGCATTTGAAGTGAAGCTCTTGAATTGTCGGCTTACGTCAACATAGAAACGCTAAAGACTAGCGACTGCTGTTACCAATAAACCGCTAGAAGTTAGAAGCTAGAAGCTAGAAGCTAGAAACTAGAAACTAGAAGATAGAAGATAGAAGCCAGAAGCCAGAAGCCAGAAGCCAGAAGCCAGAAGCCAGAAGCCAGTATGACCTAGAAACTGCTAAAAGAGTGAGGAAGGCATTTTTCTTCGTCCCAGCCGGATAACTCAATATTGATCAACGATTTGCGCTTCTCATTACACAGTGAAGCGAGATTGATGATAGGCAGTTGGCTGCGAAACTGCGCGGTAAGTATCACCTTTTTACTTTCACTCAAGATGTTTCGACATTGCGCTAAAACCGCTTCGCTATCTAATTGGCGCGCGTTCTCGATAATCTGGATATCAGTATTCTCTTGATAGCAATCTATCAGCCAAGATACAGCTGACACTTCTATGCTGGTGAGTACGATGACATCTTTTGTTGCCATAAGCTCGTGGAGTTCAAGCTCTTTTAGTTCAGTTTCCATAAATACTCTCATTCAGCAGCAAATACATTAAAGCCGGTTACCCAGTTTAGCCTGTGCCAAATGGTAGCCTCTGTCTATCATCTCTTGTGAGCGATCAAACTCTAAGGTGCCACAAGCATTACGTGGGATCTCAAGCGTAATATCGGCGGGATAAGCGGCCAGCTTCTGGCGAGCAATGGTCGATTGCATCGCGTCAAACGCTTGGTTGGCAATGTCGTAAGCAGCAAAATTGAAGCTCATTTTACTTTTTACACTGCTACCGAGATTATCGATAAAGTGAACCACCTTCTCATGCAGATTACTCTCTTTTGTAGGTAGGGAAACCGGTATCACTTCCTGTTGAAGCATCTCAGGTTCGCCACCTAAGTTCACAGCCAGAGTAAAGTCTGTCTTATCACTAAAGGTAGGCGCAATCGGTACGGGATTGAGCACTCCTCCATCAATCAGCACTTCACCATTGATGACATGAGGTGTGAAAAACAGTGGCAAAGAGATAGAGGCGCGAATGGCATCAAACAGAGAACCTGATTGCAGCCAAACCTCTTTTTCATCGGCGACGTTAGCAGCAACTGCGGTATAAGGGATAGGCAGATCTTCAATTGAAATTTCGCCGATCAGTCCACGCAGTGTGTCGATGATCTTGTCCCCTTTGAAGATACCGCTCGATTGCCATGAAAAGTCCAACATCATCGCCATATCCGATTGGTCGATACTGGTGACCCACTCTTCAAATTCATCCAACTTGCCCGCCGCATAGACACCACCGATAAGTGCGCCAATTGAACAGCCAGAGATGGATTTTATCTGATAGCCATGCTCAATTAACCAACGGATGATTCCAACGTGAACCAAGCCTCTTGCGCCACCACTGCCAAGTACCAATGAGACCGTTTTTGCCATCGTATTAATCCTTTAGTTTTTAATTCTAGGGGAGCTAACTCGCCGATTTACCAATTCGCAGATCTCAACTCACTGAATCACTCTCAGTTCATACGGGTAATGAAGGTTTGCTCGTCATCCACAAAAGCCACATAGTCGCCGTGATAGATAAACACCCGGCCACGCCCTTCCACTATACACGCAAGCTGTGGGTTCAAATCTTCTTCAAGATTTTCACTTTGATACGTGCCGGTATCGGTGATCACACCGCGGAGTTTAGGCAAAAACCCATAGCTACGCTTGGCTTGATCAATCAGGCTCAATTCACTGGCGGTAGAGAAGTAAGCTGGGATTGGACCAGCATCTTCGATAAACATCGGTTTCAGTTCTTCAAAAGCTGTAATCACCAGCCAGTCGATGCCGTTTACGTGATGGATAAACATTGTTTATAAATACCTAGTTTCTCGATAGTTCTGGTGCGGAGATTCTAACACTATCAGGGGCGAACGTCGTAGAAATTGAGTTACTAGAGGCAATCCCTACCCTGCTTATTACCCAATATATCCAGCATAAAACTGGAAAAGATGTTCACCATCCAATCGCACCAAGAATGCAGCCAAGCATGCAACCAAACGTAAGTCGTTGGACTTATTTCTAGGTCTTTAGAGTCGAACCATTTCTTGTTGAAAGTGACTTTGTTATTCCTGAAATTAAGAGCCTACAAATAAACAGACACATACTATCTACAGTGTCTAATACTAGTCGTCCAACTCTACGACTAATGTCTAACTACCTGAGACTATTTGTTTTTTTTGGTTTGGTATAAGGTACTAACAACTAAATGTTAATGAATTTTTAATTATAAGTTGACACATTGTTTACGACTTTGCGTGAGTCAATAACGTTTGTTGGAATAACACGCCTTAGAGTGTGAACGAAAGGAATCAAAATGAGCAGCACTTTAGAGTCCGTACATATACAAGCAGATAAACCTCAAACCAGTGAGGATGAACTCACTTATGAACAACAACACAAACCAAGATCGGAATTTGATTCCCGCGAACAATATTTAGAGCATGAGTTACAAATCATGGCGCCTAAACGCTGGCGTCCCAATTTGCCGTTTAAAGATTATCGATTCGAAATAGAAGATACCATCCCAGCGATGGCGGCGACCATTGGTAAGATTGTTATGGTGGGCGCCATTGCAGCCACCTTTGCCGGGGCTCTCGGATTAAATGAAGACTTCATTCTAGAAAACGTTCGTTATGAACTACTCATAGCCTCTGTTTTCATCATTCTTTTCTCTGGCTTTTTATTGCCGACCGCGAACCTCGCAGGTACACACGGCCCACTCATTCCTTTAATCCCGATTGTGGTTGCAGCTGGCGGACACCCTATGGCGTTTGGGTTGCTGATTGGCGCTTTTGGCCTCATCTTAGCCATCAGTAAAGGTGGCAGTATGTTGGCCAACCTCACCAGTAAAGGCGTGTGTGGCGGCTTATTGCTCTACCTTGGCTTTGTTGGAACCGCCTCTCAAGTGAAAAAGCTGTTCGCTTGGGCTGAGGGAATCGGCATGAGCCACATCGCTTTTGTGGTGATCTTTTGCACCATTATTTTGTACGCGTTATTGGAACACTTCCGTAAACGTTGGTTAGCTGTGCCTCTTAGTTGCTTACTGGGTGGTACGATTGCATTTGCCATGGGTGCCCCATTTGCTTTCCACACGGAGCCAGGCTTGCCTAACATGAACCCTATGTATTGGTGGGGAGAAGATACAGGCTGGATGCTAGGCCTACCTACAATTGAACATTTCATGGTGGTATTACCGTTTGCGATTCTAGCCGTGGCAATGTGGTCACCAGATTTCTTAGGCCATCAAGTATTTCAAAAGATCAGCTATCCAGAACGTACCGAAAAAGTACACATGAACATTGACGACACCATGACCACGGCATCAATTCGTCAAACGTTCGGTTCTCTGCTCGGCGGTACTAACTTTACGTCTTCATGGGGTACTTATATCGTACCCGCGGCGATTGCTAAACGCCCTATTCCTGCAGGCGCTTTGCTAACAGCTCTGTTCTGTATCATCGCCGCAGTTTGGGGTTACCCGATGGATTTAGCTATATGGCAGCCTGTACTTTGTGTTGCGCTAATTGTTGGGGTATTTGTTCCATTGTTAGAAGCTGGAATGGAAATGACGCGTGAAGGGAAAACCACCCAATCGGCAGCGATTGTTGTATTTTCTTCAGCGCTCGTTAACCCTGCATTTGGCTGGGCTCTCACCATGCTGTTAGACAACTTAGGCTTAGTCGGTTGTAAAGAACGTAGCAGTGAACTGAGTAAAATGAGCCGTTGGGTGTTGCCTGGCACTATGTTCATTGTGCTAAGTGGTGTGATGGCGTTGGTTGGTCTTCTACCGGGCATACCGGCGATTATCCCAAGTTTTCGTTAAGCTCTAGATTAGAATGATTGAGTGGTTGCTTCTTTCTGTTGTTAACTTTCAAACTGGATTCGTTATCTGCATTAAAAATTGAAGCTATCGTTGATAATCTTTTTTGACAAAAAAAAAGCCACTTAATGTAAAAAGTGGCTTTTCTATTTTTCTACAATGTACATATCTTTTCTTTCTTTTACAGTGTTACGGTTTACGTTGAAACTTGTTCGTTTTCCACTGACGATGTTCTATCAGTTATTAAAGCGTAGTCTAATTGCTAGCCTTGTCAATAAACACGTCGACTCAGATTAACCAATCTTTTCTAATATCATTTTCTCCAGCCAGACTGGATTCTGGCCAGCTCAACTCCGTTAAGTCAATGGCCAAAACTATTGGTGCGGATCACTCACGAGCACTATGAACTTGGCTATGACAAATGAGATAACGTGCAAAACCATCGAGGTATGGTAATTCATTGAAATATTGATACTTAATAAAAGTCTGTAGAGACCTTACGTAAAGGCATTCACTTTTGGTTTTTGCGGGCTTGAAGTTGATAGAATCGGTTTTGAGCTATACGCTCGCTGTTAACAGTACGCTCGCCGTTAACAATGCGCTCGTTGTTAACAAACAGTTGGTTAACTTAGTGTGGTTATAGCTAAGTTTATTTTAAACTGGCACATTATCGAATCACCATATAAAGAGTTTTAGAGAGTCAATGATGAACGATACGAAAATTTTCATTAGTGCCATTTTAGTCTTAGTTACTTTATCTGCATGTTCTTCACACTCGCCTGAATCCCCCCAAAAACCTTCATTGGTGGATGAGCCAAACCATCATACAAGCAACGGTTATCAGAACCACCCATTTGTAGAAACTGCCGCACCTAAAGGGGGCTTGTTTTATATGCAAAGAGCATGGGACTCGGTGTTTGTCCCTGATATCCCCGATGGACATCAGCTAACAGAGAAGGAGTCTCTTCAACTTTTAAACTCTATTGAAAGCGATAGTGTTACTTGGTTAGGGCATGCAAGTTTTTTGATTACGACCTCTGGAGTGACGATCCTTACTGACCCTTTTTTGTCAAAATTCGCCAGCCCCGTCTCATGGGCCGGACCAAAAAGGTTTGTTGATTTACCCATACCTATAAATAAATTGCCTCCTATAGATATAGTGATTGTTTCACATAATCATTATGACCACTTGGATGATCAAACAGTTAGGAAGTTAGAAAACAAAAACAATATTCATGTCGTTGTTCCTTTAGGACTTAAGTCTTTTTTTACCGAACGAGGGTATAACAAGGTTACTGAGTTAGATTGGGGAAAGTCAGTGTCAGTTTCAGGAATAGAGATAACAGCGGAGCCTTCTGTTCATGATTCAGCAAGAAGTACATCTGATCATAATGAAACGCTATGGGCCTCTTGGGTTATTGAAAGTGTGCAAAATCGTCTCCTTTTTGTTGGCGATACAGGTTACTCAGAAACAATATTCAATAATGTCGGTGAGAAATATGGCTCCTTTGACTTTGCTATTTTGCCTATTGGAGCATATGAGCCTAGGGAATTATTGTGGATGTCGCATGCCACACCTGAAGAGGCTGTTTCTATCGGCATAGATGTTCGCGCAAAAACATTGATTGCTTCTCACTGGGGAACCATTAGCGGTTTATCGGATGAGCCAGCATTTGAACCTCCGATACGTTTTAAGAGGGCGGGAAGAGATAGTGGATTTTCTGACAAAAATCTATGGACAATGAAAATTGGTGAAACAAGAGAGATTGCGCCAACGACTAACTAACTCACTTTGTTCAATTCTTCCCCTTTCTCATTAATGTCAATCAAGGGGAGTTTAGGAGGGGATTATCAGCCTATTCTCACGTGCAACCACCCTACTTCACTGACTTAACCGCTTTCATCAACGTTGTGTTGAACTGTTCTGGTTGCTCTAGCATTGGGAAGTTACCTGAGTCTTCAACGTAGTAA
Source organism: Vibrio splendidus (assembly GCF_003345295.1). Lineage (NCBI taxonomy): Bacteria > Pseudomonadati > Pseudomonadota > Gammaproteobacteria > Vibrionales > Vibrionaceae > Vibrio > Vibrio splendidus. The sequence continues at coordinate 1,110,666 of NZ_CP031055.1, read as the reverse complement.
ATACTGTAGTTTCGATGAGTGTCGCTATTGTTTCTGTAGCTTATCGAATCCATTAATCCGCTGATGAAGCTGCGTGCCCATAGTCAATGATACCAACAAGCTAATCAAAGCAATTATTGATCCTGTAACAAACACCCATTGATAACCAGACATCCAGATGATTCCCAACAAAAATGGTAAGAATACCGCTGCAATATGGTTAATCGTGAATGACAAACTCGCCGTTGAAGCCACTTCATCTTCCCTAATTGTCTTTTTAAAGTAGGTGTTCAAAGCTATCGCAAAACTAAAAATGATACTGTCGATAACATATAGCCCCGCAGCCGCATAATGATCATCCACAAATGCGTAAGATAAAAACACTAACACTAACGCGGCATACTCAATGACCAAAGCTTGCCTCTCTCCTACTCGATCGATAAATCTCCCAACATAAGGTAGAGCAAGAGTCGCTGCTAAGCTGGATACCATAAATAAAGTGGCCATCATCGCAATCGTATAATGAAACTTAGTCACCATCAGTAAGCCAGCAAATGCCACAAAGATCTGTCTTCTTGCTCCACTCAAAAAGGTAAGAATGTAATAGGTCGTGTATTCACGTCGGACAATGAGTTTAGTGTGTTGTTTAACCTCTGTATGAGTATTTTTAAACGTGACCAAGTAAACCGCTAACCAGAAACATATCGCTCCACAAGCAAAGAAAATGGCCTTATCTGAAACGTCAAAAAGATAGCTCGCGACCATAATGCATAGAAAAGTCACCATCGAGAAGAAAGAGGCAGCAGACCGAATTTCCCCCATTGATTCACTGAAGTTCTCAGTCGCTAACAACTGTGTTGAGAGTGATTTGTTCACCGCTTCTAAATAATGGAAACCAATAGACATGATCGTCGTGCTGAAATAGAAGCCATAAATCGAAGGCAAATACCCTGTCATGGCAACGCCTAGCCCTAATGTTGCAACCGACAATACCGCGACTCTCTGTTCTGAAGCGATGAACAACAGAAACAAGACAGTAAATGAAAGCAAGCCTGGGATTTCCCTAACACTCTGCAATACACCCACATCAGCCCCAGTCATACCAACAGTGTCGACAGCGAAGTTATTCATCACGACTCGCCACCCCGTATTCGCTATCACTGACGCGATGGCGATGATAACCAACATCGCGAATGAGCTCCGCGATGTTAAAACCCTAAGCCAGAGAGTCATTTAAGCCGCCGATTCTAAAAGAAAGTCTTGAATATGATCGCGCATGAATAAAGCCATCGAAGAAAGGTCTTCCCATGTTTCTTTATTCGTGTGAGTAATGCACTCAACAAAAACTTTGCTTAAATGTGGTTCAGCATGTAACCAACGACTGACATATTGTCCGGTGTAACACACGTGCTGCATTTCATCTTCTAAGATTTTTTGAATCGTTGGACGCATTTGTTTCATGTAATCATCGTCAGACTCATCAATGATCGCCAAATGCAGTAACAGTAAACGCCACGAACGTATTTCAATAGAATGAACCCTAAAGAGGAATGTCTTGAGCTCATCGTCAAAGTTCATGACTTTATCTAACTCATATTGAACTTCATGTTCATGCGTTTCTGTCTCGTACCCAGTAAAAGGGATAAGGCTGGCAAACAACGTAGAATGATTCATTTCATCGTTATAGTGACGCAACATAAGCGGCCTTAATTCATCATCTGCATACCGCTCTGCGATCATTCGTAACCTTGCCGCACCTTTAGCTTCATCGATTGCATTGTGCAAAAGGTAGTAAGCCATCATCTTTTTATTTTGAAAAATAGTTCGAGCCAAACCATTCATCATCTCAGAAGTGAAAGACAAATCAGATACTAAATATTTCTCGATGCAATCCTTGTACTCTTTTGAAAGACTCACACCTTGAGTATCGAATAAACCATAGAGACTGTTTTGTATATTATTCATAAACCATTCCTTTCCTCAGCATACGTCTTCAATAAAGCACTCTCTCGAGTGCCTTATCGAGAGGGAGCAAGCTAGTTAGCGAGACTCTTTCTTGTGGTGTTCTGACGGGGCTGGATTCGGTTCAAAGGCAGCATTTGATCGCACCAGTCTTGGAGGTTGGTTAGAGATATCTTGCTTCTTAAGTTTTAACGATAAAGCCGTTCTTAGTTTTCCGTTCATATTCAGATCCTCAAAATAATGGAATGTTCTGGGCTTGGTAACGATATGCAACAAAGACAAAGAACACTGAGACAATACAGCTCGTTAACAAATTGTTACACGATCATTTTTAGAATGTTATTTTTTGGGATTAATAAGTATTCAGAGAGCTTTTACTTCTTTGAGAAATTCATTGGAGATTATTATTTGTCGCTGACGATGATGTACAAATCAGGTCTGTACCAGTTGGATTGAATAACAAGTAAAACGAAGCCGCGGACTTATCGCTGTTAATGAAATCCCGTAGAACGATTCTAGTAAACCAAATCCTCCCCCCTCTAGCTCCCCCTCAAATGCAGTTCACCGATCTCATTAGATTAACGTTCGAGGGGGAGAACATATAACTGTACTTGTCACGATCGGTATTCAGTTCCTCCCCTTTCCCCGTTACCAACAAGAGATTGGAGATGTAAACCAAGGGGAGGTTAGGAGGGGATTATCAGCCTATTCTCACGTGTAACCACCCGACTTCACTGACTTAATCGCTTTCATCAACGTTGTGTTGAATTGCTGTGGTTGCTCAAGCATTGGGAAGTGGCCTGAGTCTTCAATGTAATAAATGCTGTAATCCTTGATCTGTTTCTTGTTCGCTCCTAAATCCGTCAACCTCAAGATTTCTTGCTAAAAAGGTAGAAAAGTTTATAGTATTTTTTAGATAAAGTTGAGAATCGATATGTCATTACAGAAAAAACAATCCAAAGTATCACTGAACATCAAAATCTCATCAGACTTAGATGTTCGTCTTAAACGAGCGAGAAAAGCAGCGCGTGAACAGGGCTTAATGTTCAACGTATCTCAAGAAGTTGAAAAGTTTCTTGAGAAGGAAATAAAGCAAGTGGAACGCCAGCTATCAATCGATGAAGAGATTAAGAATAACCTCGAGGATCTTGGTGGGCTTAATATAGATAAAATGATGAAATCAATGGATTAATCAAAACACTAACATATTGATTAAAATGAATTTAAAAAATGACAAAGCGTGGAGATGATTATGGGCACAATAATTGGACTGTTAATTTTGGCTGGTATCAGTGTATTCCTAAAGCGTCAAACGGGGCTTCATTTGCATGAGTGGATTGCAAAAAAATATAAAGAATCTCAAGACAAAAAATAATGGACTCTATCAGATCGACAGGCTCCATCGATTTAACTTAAAAAACTAAGGCCTCGCAAACTCGAGGCCTTAGTTTTATCTATCAACGATTACACCCATCTTTTAACAGCTACAACTGCCCTACTTCACTGACTTCACCGCTTTCATCAACGTTGTGTTGAACTGCTGTGGTTGCTCAAGCATTGGGAAGTGGCCTGAGTCTTCAATGTAGTAAATGCTATAATCCTTGATGTGTTTCTTGTTCGTTTCTGAGTCCGTTGGCCATAGGCGAGCGTTAACCAATATCACTGGCACGTTCACGTTCTCATACACGAGGTGAGCTTGGCCTGTTACGTATTGGCCTAGATAATGGCGGAACTGGTTTATCGCGATAGCTGGCGGTGCTGATGCCATGTCTTGCGTTACCCAATAAAGTAAATCTGCGTCTACGTCTTTTGGTAGCGAGTCTTTCACGAATATAGTAACGCCCGCTTGGAAGTCTGCTTCAAACGGTTTGGTCATTGCATCTAGGTCACTTTGTGAAAAGGCTAGTGCAACGTTTTGCGATGTGTCGACACCAATAATGCCCTTCACTCTTTTCGGCATCAGTTTAGCGGCTTCTGCAATCACACCACCTGCCATTGAATGGCCGACTAAAATGACGGATTCGAGTTGCTCTTTCTCGATGACAGCTTTCACGTCTTCAGCGAACGCAACCATGGTGTACTCTTCGCGATTAAAAGATGAGTTACCGTGCCCTACTAAGTCCATAGTGAGCACTTGGTACTGCTTTGAAAACTCACTCACTTGGCTTTGCCATAACCTGCTGTCTAAGCTCCAACCATGAATAAAGATCAATGCTGTATCCCCACTCCCGCTTTTGCCATACGCAATTTGCTCACCATCTTGAGATATCGCAATACCGTACTTAATCGTTGAATCATGTGCCATGGCATTCATGCTACTAAGCGTCATGAATACCAAGAATGTGATGTTTAGAATTAAACGTTTCATAGTGTCTCTCTACTTACTTTGGAGGGAACACAGAAAGCGCCCTCTCAATCAATGTAGCCACTATAAAGTGTGAAGCTTTAGACGGGTCAATAGTGATTTAGATAACCAACTCTTATGCTATGGTGACTTTACTAACTCGTTTTTTCCCAAAAATGGGTTATGTGTCAAAATCAAACAATGATGCTCTTATTGGTTAAGCTTGCTTTTGTCTGGTGAATTCAAGAATATAAGTTCACACACATAACTACGTGTTTCTTATTGGTTGGTTAGTAGGATACTTAATGAAAGACATAAACATCTTATCGCTAGTTCAAGCATTCAATTCTTTAGAGGGAGAAGCCTTTCGACGCTTTGTAGACTTCCATGACATCGATATCAAAGACGCAGAGATTGAAGATCTCAAGCAATTAGTGGAATCGATCTGTGGCACCTTGCAACAACCTAGTTTTCTTAGTCAGTTCTATGTAGGTTATAAGATCCCTCAAATTGGTAAAGAGTTTGACTTACTCAAAGTGGGTGAAGACTACGTTTTAAACATTGAGTTGAAAAGAGAAAGCACGGTAGAAAAAATAGAGAAGCAACTAAAGAGGAATAAGTACTATCTCAGTTACTTGAGAGAATGTGTACATAATTTCACGTATGTTTCGAGCACAGGTGAAGTATATTTGTTAGATGATGATGAAAACTTAGCTCTGAGTGATATTCAAACGCTGATAGGTATCCTAACACCGATGGTTGTTTCCAAGATCTCCAACTTAGACCACGAGTTCAATCCTTCGAACTACTTAGTGTCACCGTTTAATTCCACAGAAAAATTTGTTGCTGATAAATACTTTCTAACTAATCAACAGGAAGATATTAAGAAAAACATACTTAGAGAGTTGGGTAATGTTGACGCTAAGTTCATCTCGTTGGTTGGCAGTGCTGGAACAGGAAAAACGCTATTAGCATACGATATAGTCAAAGAATACAAGCAAACTAAAAATCCACTAATTGTTCACTGTGGTTATCTAAATGAAGGGCATCAGACTCTAATTAGAGATGGCTGGGATATCGTTCCAATAAGGGATTTAAGAAGACGTGATGTTGCTGACTATGATGCGGTCTTCATTGATGAAGCACAACGGATTTATGAGAATCAACTGAACAATACAATTGAAGGAATTAGAAGTAGTAATGGGAAAATCGTTTTTTGTTATGACCAACTACAAACGCTGTCTGATAGCGAAGCACGAAGAGATATTGATGAAAAGATCAATAATATTGATGGAATTATTAGATATCAGTTATCTGAAAAAATAAGAACCAATAAAGAAATTGCTACTTTTATCAAATGTTTATTTGACAAAAGTAGGAACCTACCAATTCATCATAGTCATAACATCGACTTTGTATACTTCGATAATGCTGATGATGCAAAATCGAAAATTCGCTCTTTAAGTGGTGACGACTGGGAGGTGATTCGTTTTACTCCTTCGCAGTATCATAATGAACATCATGAGCAGTACTCAAACACAACCTGTCAGACGTCTCATGGCATAATTGGTCAGGAGTTTGACAACGTAGCTATCGTTTTAGACAACCTATTCTATTACTCAGACAGTAATGTTTTAGATTACAGAGGGCGTGTTTACTACAATCCTATCAAAATGTTGTTCCAAAACATCACACGTACGAGAAAAAAGCTGAAGATAGTTATAATCAACAATCAAGACCTGCTAGAAAGATGTATGTCAATCTTAAACTGACGTAAGTAAACATACAAATGGGAGCTTAAGTCCCCGTTAAATCTACCAATTCTGACTTGTTCTGAAAGTTATCCGTTTTGAGGATTGGTGCATTTCAGATGATATCTGGGCTAGATTCTTTTCAGCCCAGATTGATTTCCCCACCTTCTAAAGTGTACGTTGGCGTTCTGCCGCAACAGACTTTTCTTTGATGATTTCGAGATTTCCCATTAGTAGAAGTTACCCCAAACGTCCGGCGCTTAAGGGATTCGTAACAAGGTTTTGTCCAGAACCTTGCTGGCGGGACGACGTAACCCAAAAATACCCTTTATGTGTTTCTGATAGTTAATAATCCATTGCATTAAAGCAACATTTGACCAAAGCTTTTTTACCAGTTTTGCGTCTAGGACCTATTGAATAATGCTCTTTTCCTCATCAAGTGAATACATATTCAACTTTTCACAAATACGCTTTAAGTTATCTCGACGAATGAGGCGTATCTCAGATTTTCCATCAAATGTCACATTGGAGTGATCTACAAACACTTGTACATACTCACTATTCAACATCTCAGCTTCAACCTCTCTTGCTATTGAAGCTCCCACAGGAACAAAAGCTTTTAAAGATGACTTGATATCCACTCCAAGCTCCCGACTAGCACTCGCTGCAGAGGCCTTAGGTCTCTTGTCAAAGTACTGCTTAACCGTTATACCAATCTTACAAGCGACCCACCCTTCAGCAACCTCACCCAATGGAAAGTTCTCTAATTCTGAAATGTACAAACAATCACTTTGTAAATTCTGAGGCGGGAGAGTTTCGTATAGTTCCTCATCTAATTTGCGTCGCCAAATCACCATTCGAACTGCAGGCATGTATTGCGCAAACTCTTGAAGTGAGTTGAAGGCACCGGCAATAACGAAAAGCACTTCGTTATCTTGGTAGGTATGTCTCGCACCGCATATCTCTGCCAAAACATAGTTTTTAAGACCTGCGTTGAGCAATATATTTGAATAACTGCGCGATTTAAACTCTGACCAAGGTTTTATACCCTTTGAAGCAGCTTGTTCGATGATAGAGTCTGACTCGTCCCTCAAAGTCACTAGAGCGTTTGCCAAAGGGCTGAGCTTTAAAAAAAATTGATCTACTAAATTCATCAACCCTTTACGCTTGGCATAAGTGTAGGCGCCCCGGTTCTCTTCGTGCCACCTCTCCTTGATGGCGTAACCTTTCAAACTTTTCATCAGCGACTCTTCGGTCCATTTAGTGTTCATTTTAAGTAGACTGTCCATCTGTTTGGCCACTTGGAGTTTACGCTTTTGGATATTGCTCAAGTTGTCTTTATTATCAAACTTCCTCCAAGTTTGATAAGCCTCAAACGCCTTTTTTACACCTGGCTGAGAACTGTTCGCAAAATCACGACGTACACCTAGCTGACGAGCTAACCTTAAGAGTGTTTTGGGCTTCCATTCAATCTCCGATTGATCGCCCAATTTATAGTTTGCAAGCAAAAATATGCTATTTGAAACTTTAAACGGATACTCTTTAGTGTAGTTCAAAGAGTAAATACGCTTGTGAATTGCAGGCCATGTCTCATTTAGTCTTCTGACTGTATGTGAACCGTGCATACAAACATAGCTTCGAAGAAGCTTAACAAGTTCATAACGCGAAGCATAAGCTACTGTAGGCCGAGGGGGGTGTATTCGATCCCACAAGACTGGAACACTTCCTCTCGCACACGTAACCCACCTCCCGCATCCTTATCAAGTTGCCCAATCCTCTTTGAATAGATTGAAAACTCCTTGTGGAACTCCTTTCCACTGCACTTAACGTTAAGAGTCTTAATAGCTTCAATGAGCTCCTGTTTCCCCTTACGGCTTATTGCTGTCATAAGTTTATCTTTATAGTAATATCGTTAAATTAGTCATTAGCTAAGACATCCCTTCCTACTTTGATATCCAGTAGTTGAGCCTTGTTTTACAAAATAAGGAAATTTCGTAACTCACAAATTGCCCAGAATGTGTCGATGGAGAGTGAAACACAAACATGTCCAATACTGAGTTAACCCTCTCCCTTACCCAACAAAAAAGGCCTCGCAATGCGAGGCCTTTGGTTTTCTTTCTATCAGAAAAGATTAGTCGCGAAGTGCTGCGCCGAATTTCTCTGAGATTGAAGCTACGATAGCATCTACTGAACCAGCGATGTCTGCATCTTCTAGTGTGCGCTCTACAGACTGTAGGCTAAGTGCGATTGCTAGGCTCTTCTTACCTTCTTCAACGCCTTGACCAACGTATACGTCGAACAGTTTAGCGCCTGTTAGGAATTCGCCACCCGCTGCGATACACGCTTCTACGATGTCGCCAGAAGCGACTGCTTCGTCAACAACAACGGCGATATCACGACGGTTTGCAGGGAACTTAGATACGGCTACTGCTTCTGGAAGCACGCGAGTGTTGATAGCTGCCCATTCGATTTCGAATACGATAGTACGGCCGTTAAGACCAAACTTACGCTCTAGTTCTGGGTGAACAGTACCAATGATACCCACTTCTTTGCCGTTAGCCATAATCGTAGCCGATTGACCTGGGTGAAGTGCTGGGTTGCGCTCTTTTGCTTCAGAAGAAAGAGATTTGAAGCTGTATGCGATTTCGTTTGCTGAAAGCTCAAGAACGGCTTCTAGGTCACCTTTAAGATCGAAGAAATCTACAGTGTTAGTTGCAATGTCCCAGTGCTCTTCGCCACGAGTACCAGAGATAACGCCCGCAAGCATCATTTCTTGGCGCATGCCGTTTTCAGCAGTTGCTTCAGGGATGAAACGTAGGCCTGATTCGAATAGACGAACGCGAGACTGTTGACGCTTCTGGTTGTGAACAACTGTGTTTAGAAGACCTTGGATTAGGCCAAGACGCATTGCTGACATGTCCGCAGAGATTGGGAATGGCAGGATTAGCGGCTCAACACCAGGTACAACAAGCTTTTGCTGTTCTGGTTCTACGAAGCTGTATGTGATTGCTTCGTGGTAGCCACGGTCTACAAGAAGGTCACGAACGCGCTTAAGCGGTTGGTTAGCTTCTTTGTGGTCATTCATTTTAAGTGCCGCTTTAGGCGCTTGGTTTGGAATGTTATCGTAACCGTAGATACGACCTACTTCTTCAATTAGGTCTTGCTCGATTGCGATATCAAAACGCCAAGATGGAGACGTTGCCGTCCAACCAGCTTCAGTCGTCTCTACTTCACAACCTAGGCGAGTAAGAATTTCCACTACGTCTGTAGATGGGATTTCGTGACCTAGTAGGCTGTCTAGCTTAGCGCGACGTAGAGCAACTACGTTTGCTTTAGGAAGATCAGCTTCAGATTCGCTGCCGTTTACTGGCGCAACTTCACCACCACAAATTTCAACTAGAAGCTGTGTTGCACGCTCCATTGCTGCTGCTTGAAGTGTTGAATCAACACCACGTTCGAAACGTAGAGAAGAATCAGTGTGAAGACCGTAAGCACGAGCGCGACCGCGGATGTGATCCGGTGCGAAGAATGCAGCTTCAAGAAGTACGTCTGTTGTTTCAGTCGTAACACCTGAATCTTGACCGCCAAAGATACCAGCGATTGCTAGTGCTTTGTTTTGGTCAGCGATAACAAGTGTGTTGCTGTTTAGTTCAGCTTCGTTGCCATCTAGAAGTGTTAGCTTTTCGCCCTGCTCTGCTAGACGAACCACGATACCGCCTTCGATCTTAGCAAGATCAAATGCGTGCATTGGTTGGCCTTGCTCTAGCATCACGTAGTTTGTGATGTCTACAACTGGGTCGATTGAACGGATACCACAACGGCGCAGTTTTTCTTGCATCCAGATTGGAGATTCCGCTTTCACGTTTACGTTCTTAACTACACGGCCAAGGTAACGTGGACAAGCATCCGTTGCTTTGATTTCAACAGATACTGTGTCTTCAATGCTTGTTGCAACAGCTTCAACTGTTGGCTCTGTAACGTCTGCGCGGTTTAGTACGCCAACTTCACGAGCAAGGCCACGGATGCTGAAGCAGTCTGCGCGGTTTGCTGTTAGGTCTACGTCGATAGTTACGTCGTTAAGCTCTAGAAGCTCACGTACGTCCATACCTAGCGTTGTGCCTTCTGGCAGCTCAAGGATGCCGTCAGACTCTACGTCGATACCTAGCTCAGAGAAAGAACAAAGCATGCCGTGCGATGGAACGCCACGTAGTTTTGCTTTCTTGATTTTGAAGTCACCAGGAAGTACTGCGCCAACTGTTGCTACTGCTACAGTTAGGCCAAGACGACAGTTAGATGCACCACATACGATGTCTAAAAGTTCTTCTTCACCAATGTCGATCTTTGTAACTTGTAGTTTGTCTGCGTCAGGGTGCTGACCGCACTCGACCACTTTACCTACTTTAACGCCGGTGAAAACACCCGCAACAGGTTCTACATCGTCAACTTCCAAACCAGCCATAGTGATTTGGTGAGCTAGCTCTTCGCTGTTAATTGCAGGTTTAACCCACTCGCGTAGCCAAGATTCACTGAATTTCATAGTTTTGACTGCCCCAGATTACTTGAATTGTTTAAGGAAACGAAGGTCGTTCTCGAAGAACGCACGAAGGTCATTTACGCCGTAACGAAGCATCGTTAGACGCTCTACACCCATACCGAATGCAAAACCAGAGTATTTCTCAGGGTCGATGCCAACAGAGCGAAGTACGTTAGGGTGAACCATGCCACAGCCTAGAACTTCTAGCCATTTGCCATCTTTACGTTTCACGTCAACTTCAGCTGAAGGCTCTGTGAACGGGAAGAATGAAGGACGGAAACGCACTTCAACTTCTTCTTCAAAGAAGTTACAAAGGAAATCGTTAAGAATGCCTTTAAGTTGTGCGAAGTTTACGTTCTCATCAACTAACATACCTTCCACTTGGTGGAACATTGGCGTGTGAGTTTGATCGTAGTCGTTACGGTAAACACGACCCGGAGCAATGAAGCGGAATGGCGGTTTGCCGTTTTCCATCGTACGGATTTGAACACCAGAAGTGTGCGTACGTAACATTAGATCAGGGTTGAAGAAGAAAGTATCGTGATCAGTACGAGCTGGGTGATCGTCTGCGATGTTTAGTGCATCAAAGTTGTGGAATGCATCTTCGATCTCAGGGCCAGACTCAGTGCTAAAGCCAAGCTCACCAAAGAACTGTTCGATACGCTCAACGGTGCGAGTCACTGGGTGAAGACCACCGTTCTCAATGCGACGACCTGGTAGGCTCACATCGATAGTTTCTTCAGCTAGTTTCGCTTCAAGCTCTGCACGTTGAAGTGCGTCTTTGCGAGCTGCGATCGCTTGTTGAACAGCACCTTTCGCTTTGTTGATCTCTTGACCAGCAGTGCGACGCTCTTCAGGTGGAAGTTTACCTAGGCTTTGTAGTTGAAGAGTTAATTCACCCTTCTTACCTAAATACTGAACTCGCACTTCATCAAGTGCGACTAACGAATCTGCTGTATCAATAGCAGTCGTTGCATTAGCAATGATCTCTTCTAGATGTTGCATCATTTCCTCATCTACCAGTTGGTAGTGTCCGTATCGGATGATTAGTTTTTTTAGATAGCTACACATAGTAATCAAACACGCTACCAATGCCAAATTGAATCGCTAAAAGAGCAAGTTATTGACTAAAAACACGGCAAATTTAACAGGATATTAATGAGGAATAAGAAGAAGTGGAACAATTACTGGTTCCACTTCTTTATTTGAAGGTGAGCTAGATTCTAAATTTAAAGCGGCTAGGCTCTAGATTTAAAGTCGCTAGGTTCTAGATTTGAAGCGAGCGGAGCTCTAAAACTAACGTGAACTGTGTTCTAAATCTGACGTGAGTTATGTTCTAAATTAAAAACGATCTACGTTCTAGATCTGAGGTGGACTAAACTCTAAGTCTAAGTCTAAAGTGAACCGTGCTCTAAATCTGAATGGAACTGCGCTCTAGATTTTAAATGAACTGAGTTCGATATCTGAATCGAGCAAACACTGTTTTTACCTGCGTTTTTCGCTAAATAAACGGACTCATCGGCGGCTTTAACCAACTCATGCATGGACCCGAATTCTTGGGTTATTTCAGCCACACCGACACTAATACTGCCAATCCAAACTTGATTACTGGTTTCAACCTCTAATTCAGACACTTTCTGTCGAGTCGTTTCCGCGATGTGCATACCGCCTTTAAGATCGGTATCTGGGCAAATAACGAGAAACTCATCGCCCCCTAATCGACACACAATATCGTCATTGCGAAACGCATTTTTCAGTTCACGCGCGAGGGTTTGTAACACCAAATCACCTGCATCGTGGCCACTGGTGTCGTTAATGCGCTTGAAGTGGTCGGCATCAATCATAATGCACACTAAAGGCATGCCAAGTTCTTTCGAGTCTTGCCAATGTACCGCTAACTGTTTAAAAGCACTGCGACGGTTAGGTAATTTAGTGAGTGAATCTGTTAACGACAGTTCTTCAAGTTTCTTGTTCGCTTGTTTTAACTCTGCCGTACGCTCCTCGACTTTTTCTTCGAGTAACTGGTTGAAGCGTAACAACTGCTTGTTGCGCTCAGAGACTTGTTCAAATAAGCCGTTAAGAGCAGCGAGTAAAGGGATGGTTGACGAGTCTTTTTGCTTTTCTTCTGCTTCAAACGCTTGTTGGGGTGTTGCCCCCTTTTCTATCGCGGCCACTTGTCGAGCCATGTTTTGGTCGATACCGAGGATGTGGTATGCAAGCCAATGGATTAGGAAATCAAGTAACTGTCGTGCTGACGTCTGATCTTCTTCCAAGATGAATGCTTGCATGCTGTAGATATCTCGCATAAACATGCGATGAACTTTGATGTGTTCTTCAATGTGTAAATCGTATACACCGCAATCTCTCATTAAAGATTCTTCTTCTTTAAAATGAAATTCGGCATAGCGTGTGAGATCGAGTAAAGCGACGCTCATGTCGTCTATAGAGATAGTATTCTCTGACAACAGGTTTCCGTAGTGGTTGATAAAACCAACAAGGTATTGATGTTGTTCGTCTACAACACCAATGCCTGTTTCAAAGTTATTATCCCAATTGAATGAATTCATATATCCCTTAGGGCCGATACCACCAGCACGTTTCACATGCATATTCGGAGGTTATAGATGCTCGAAAAATATAACCATTTTACCTGTGGGACTATTCGATTGTTTGATCCATTTTATAAAAATACGACTTTGAACATTCTAAATATGGCTCATCTTAAATTTGAGACGTTCCCTTTAACAAGAACGCCTCACGAAACCAATGCTAGCTTTTCGGGAAATGCTAACTTGTTGGAAATACCTAACCTTTTGGAAATACTAACTTTTTGTAAAGACTAAAAATAATATTCCAATGCCATCTCGACAAAGTCGTCCTTGCGCGCGAAGAACAACAAGTCTTCTGGGGTTTCGTTCTCAAACAACCACGCGTTTAATCGCCACTTGAGGTTGTTGTTAATACGGCTTGAGGCTTCGAGCTTTGCACTGTAGACATCGCTGTTATCTAAGTCTTGAGTAATGCCCGTTAACACCTCGGTCCCGTCTTCATCGTTCAAGGCGAAGCGCGCTCCAAGAAACACATCGTTTTGACCGACACTTTGGGCATTGTTGCCTCGGCTGTCGTACAGATATTCAGCAATAAAGCCAATATCCCAATACGATTCAAGCGCCCCAACCCATGTGTATTCAAAGCCTGTCGCAACACCTGTGTGGTTGTCGTAACTGTCGCGATAAATGCTTTCAAGCTTCCATAACCAGTCGCCCATAATGCCTTGCACATCGAGCCCGAAGTGCTGCATTTGCGCGTAATACGGCTTGAGCTCATTGCCTTCTACACGATAATAAGGGTCGCGATTGGTGCCGCCTAAGTAGCTTAAACCGACATCCCAATCGCCGTACATTTGGCTATAACGCAGTGCCACATCAACGTGCTTTTCTTCTTTCGATGATTCGTAAAGCGCATCGTCTGAAACGGGTACGGGCGTTCTTAACCGACCGTCTTCCCCTGCAAAGGTACGTTCACGAAAATACGGCAGTAACATAGCATCGATGGTTCCCCAGTCTTTGATGGACGTAAAGTGCACCATAGGCTGACCCAATTTCGATTCGCCATCGACCGATTCAATGGCATCGGTTTGGTTTACTACGTCCACTAAATGCGCTGATTCAGTCACACCCCAGAATACCTTGCCAACACCTGCGCGCAGTTCGTAATCGTCCCAATAATTGAGATATAGAGCTTCACGAACATCGCCATGAGTTCGCTCATCGTCTTCGCTGTCTAGGCGATAAAACGGCGTGAAGGTAAAGCTGCCATTGCCCTCTTGTTGCTCCCAGTAAAACTCCGGTTGCAACACCAGTGAGCTTTGCCCTTTATCCTGCCCTTGTAAGCCGTCACTGAAGAACTGCCTGTGTTCAAGGTTAACCTGCCCTGCTAGCTGTGGGGTGACCTGTTCTACGAACTCAGAGCTAAAACCTGCCGCCACACATGGCAACGACACCTGCATTAGCCCAACGGTCGCTGCCAAGGTTAAAGATAACTGCGTTCCTGTTAACACAATCCTTTTCATATTCTTGCCTTACTTTGCACGTTTAAGTGTGTTTTTTTGGAAATCCTTGTCCTTAAGACCGGTCTGGAACGCTAAATCTGTCGTGGTTAATACCGTACTTTTGCCTGTTTGGTGGTTTTGCATCGACATGGTGTGTGCGCGCCAGTATTGGTTTAGGTATTGTTTGTAGTCTTCGAACGAGAGGGTTTTCAGCAATGCGCCTTTGCGGTCGTAAAACTCAACCTGAACGGGGCGGTAGAATTGTTGGTCTAGCCATACTTTTTGCATGGTATAGCCAGAGTTTTTATCGGTCGGAACTTGCTCCAATACAAAGGTATCCACGCCTTCAATTTTGGCGTCTTCAATGTAGTTGAAGGTGTACTTTCCTAACTCGAACGAGCTCAAGTCTTCGTAAGCAAATTCACTGCCCATAAACGGGCCCGATTTGTTACGTGAAGAGATGCGTTTTACTCGTTTCAATGCAGGCAGATACAACCATTGGTCATCCGATTTAGTGATGTGTGAATGGTTCAAGAAAGCCGTGCCTTTTACGTCGCGAGGCTCATCAAAAATGGTCAGCCCTTTATCGCCGTCGTCATCAACCTCTAACGACTTCAATCGCATTAGGCGCGAGCTACTTTCGCCTTGTTTGTTGCGAAGTAGCATTTCCATGGTCGCAACAGAATCGCCCCACCCCATATCGACGGCTTTGCGTTGCTCAGCGATCTCTAGGCCTTTCGCTGGGTCGGCTAACGCAGGGAAAGCCACGAATGCGCCAATAGTCATCAATGACGTTATTAGTGTTTTCTTTGTAATAGAGTGTTTAAAGCTTTTCATAATGATCTCCTTGAGTCAGCCCACCGCAGCAGGCTGACGATTCCTTATTTAGTCGAAGTAGTCAGTTCGCCAACTGGTTTAGACGGGCTAGATTGCTCTTCTTTGGATAGCTTTGATTCGTGTTGAGGTTTATCTGAGTAGTGCGTCTGCTTGTCGAAGATCATCAGCAAGCTAGGTAGCAAGATGAAATCGACTACTAGCGCAATGAAAATCACAATCGCACTGAGTAAGCCCATATCGGAATTAAGTCTGAAGCTCGACATCGCCAATACAGAGAAACCCGCCACTAACACAACCGTGGTAATCCACAATGCACGGCCAACAGTGTGGAAGGCGTACCGAACCGCTTCTTCCGCTGATTTACCTTCTAATCGTGCACGTTGGTATTTACTCAAAAAGTGCACTGCATCATCGACCACGATACCCAGAGTAAGCGTGACTACGACCGACAAACCCAAGTTGATTTCACCGGAAATAAGCGCCCATAAACCAAAGCCGATAATCGCTGGGGCAATGTTTGGCACTAGGCTGATAATGCCCAAGCGAACCGAGCGCAATGCAAAGATCATCAAGCCAGAGATAAGCACTAAGGTGATAGGCAGAGTTGATAGCATGCTCGCCATGTTGGTTTCCCCGATATGGGCAAACATCAGCGACGGGCTAGATGCCACCACTTCATATTGAGGCGCATTGGCTGCAAACCATGAGTAGATACGTTCTTCGAGTTCAACCAATTCCACACTGCCTAGGTTGTCGACCGTGAGTACCATTTTGATCGAAGATTTATCGACATTGATTTGGTTATTCAAGTCCAAGCCATAAGGAAGAGACATCTCATAAAGCAGTAAGTATTGCGCAGCAAGTTCACGGTTAAGTGGCAGTTGGTAGTAGCTGTCGTCATCGCCATGCATGTTCTTATTCAAACGCATGTAAACATCGGAAAGCGTGGCCACATGATCGGTTTCTGGTTGTACGCGTAGCCAATCGGTAAAGTCACCAATCGCTTGCAAGAACACAGGATCGGCAATTGCTTGAGACTCGTTAGTTTTGACCGCGATGCTGATGGTCGTCATGCCGCTTACGGTCTGTTCCATGAAGTCTGCCGCTTGTCTGAACTCGCTTGAGGTATCGAAATACTTCACCGATTCATCATTCACTCTGTTCAATGGAATTAACGCGGCTGCGCCAACAATCACTAAGGTAGAAATAGGCAGCAGTGCTTTGCGGTTGGTCACCACAAAGTCGCCCAGTTTATCCATGAAAGTGACTTTGCTTTCCGCTGCTTCATTGGCTGGTAAAGTCTTTACTGGCAATAGTTTTAACAGCGCAGGCAGCATAGTCACGGATAAGAAACACGCGATGATCACGCCCAATGCCGACAAGTTACCGAAGTCTCGTAATACGGGAGAATCCGACATGTTCATCATCAAGAAACCAATCGCGGTGGTGACAGAAGTAATTAAGATCGGCATCGCATTAAGCTTGATGCTGTATTGAATGGCTTGTGCTTTCTCCATACCGCGTTGCATGGCTTGTCTCATGGTCACGATTACGTGAACACAATCGGCAACGGCAAGGGTTAATACCAATGTAGGAACGTTGACCGTTGCAGTACTTAGGAACATCCCTGCCCAGCCAGACAAACCCATGGTCGCGACAATCGAAGAGATAATCACAACTAAGGTAGCAAGCACGCTAAAGAACGAGCGCAGCATAAAGGTTAGGAACACCAACACCACTAACAGCATTAACGGCACCAGTGTTGAGCTGTCTTCTTGAGCCGAGGTCATAAAGGCGTTATTCATGGCAATGATGCCCGCCTTGTGGAATTCGACATTAGGATATTGTGCCTCGTAGCGGTCAATCATGGCGTTGATGGCCGCAATGACTTCTTGCACTTCCGCCGTTTTGTCCACTTCGGGCAATTGCACCGTGACGTTAACAATGGTCACATCGCCGGAGGCCGATACCAATGCATTCTTAAGCAGTGGTTCGTTGAGCGCGATCTGTTTTACTTTGGCGATCCGCTCTGGCGTGTGCTCGTATTCTTCGTACAGCAAATCTTCCACTAACAAGTCGTCTTCAACGGCTTCGGTATGCTGATAATTGGCCAGCGAATCGACACGGCTTGAGTACGGGATCTGCCAGGCATCGACCGTGAGGTTTTGAATTAAGGTGAGGGTTTCAGGGGTAAAGACATTGCCGCCTTCAGGTGCGACAACAATCGCAAGGTTGTCGGTTTTCGCAAAGGTAGTTTGAATTTCATCGAACGCCATCAACTGTTTGTTGGTGCCTTCGAAGAAGATGTTGTAATCCCCTCTAAAGTAGAGGTTCTTCGCCCCTAATGCAGAGAGCATGATGATTGAAAAAACCACCAGCAGAACGATAAACGAACGCTTGGTCGGTATTGAGTGCCAACTGTTATTTAGATCCCCGTTTACGCTATCGACATTACGGTTATATCGGTTTTGGTGATCGAGAGCGGGCTTCTGGCTGTCATGTTCCATCACAGTCTCCATTTGTGACGATTCGTCATAGTTGTGTCTTAAAAAGCCAGCCGAAGCTGACAAAAGACACAATTCTTAGTCATACACTCAAGAAAACCAAAACAACACTAGGCAAACTTAAGTTTATGACGAATCGTCACTAATGGTTATTAATAAACCCACATAGGTGGGTTTAGTTGAAGCTTATCGACCTACTGACTCTAAGTAAGCGACTTCTTCACTGAACAGTTCTTGTTCTACACGGCGCCAGGTTTTACGGTAATCCCAATCACTCGAAAGGGGCTGCCAGTTGAGGCCGTCTAAAATCATGTTCGCGTTATGTAATACTGAATACGGATCTTGTAACCGCTTGATACAATGACTGTTTGAAGCATTCTGAGACAAAGCATTTGAACCAAATGCGATTGACCAGTTGGCGAATACGATGGCATCTGAACCCACGCCAGAAGAGAACTTTAGGTCACCGGCTTCTACTGCTTGATTGACGAGCAGATCCGCTTGTTCGATAACGATTTCTTCTAATTGATTCATCTCGGCCACGCGTGCACTGGAGGCTTTCTCTAGTACCCATGGGCTTTTCGCCATAATCGCGCAAGTTGATAATACCGGTTCCATACGAGCATAAACTCGGTACGCAACATGCAATGCCACAATCTTTTCGCGTGAGTTGCCTTCAAACTCTCCAGAACGAGCAAACAACAGTGCCTCAGACTTAAGAGAATGAATACATAACGCTAAAACCACGTCTTCTTTGCTGCAAAAGTGATTGTATATCGTACCTTTAGAATAAGAGCTTGCCGCCGTTAGCCTATCCATCGTTAGATTTCCGAACCCTTGTTCTCGAACCAGATCTTTTGCTAACAACATCAATTCTACTTCTCGGTCGGCTATGGATTGCTGCTTCTTAGACAGCACCGCCTTGCAACCAAAGATACTTTGTTTATCGCCTTTACAACCAAAGCCAAACATAATTTTTCAGTCCGTATTTGAGCTTAGCTATTACCTAAGCTTAATCAGCATTTAAAACGCTCCTGTCCAATATATTAACACGAATAGTAAATTCATGTGGTTAACCATTTTATGACGCTTCGTCATTTCTGACTTATCGTCATAATAGCGCAAATATTGATCATATCAAGGTGTTTTATAAATTAAATACAACTTATGAATGGATGGATAAATAGGTCAATAAGTAGATAAAGAAATCATCAACAGTCACTAGAGAGAGAAGATAGGCGCTTTCATGAAGACAACACAAAAGATTAGAAGCTCATGCTTAACGTTAATAGACCACGTTATTTTAAGCCTTGGTGCAGAATCAGACCCGAAAAAGACGGCCGTAAACCCCATCTTTAGCCATCTTCTGACCTAGAATGAATGAGTGTAGGCTTACTTTTTGGGGCAGACCTCTCCTTATGGTCAATATTTGGCTTACTAATGTCGTTTTCTGTTAAGTTGCTATAAATTCGGTAAGGGGTGACTTACAATAGTGACAACGACTTACCTTTTTTGAGAACACGATATTGAGCGCCAAATATTCTTATTTAGCTTGGCAAGTGAATACTTCTAGCCCAGCAGAAAAGCTGGTTTTATTGATGCTTGCAGATGGTGCTGATGAATTCGGTTACACCAATGTGTGCCTACAAACGGCAGGTCAGCTTTGTGCTCTCTCTACGTTTGGTTTAGCCGACTGCCTTAAGTGTTTAGTCGACCAAGGTTTCCTCGATAAGGTGAAAGTAGACTATCGAGATAAGAAAGAGATTCACGTTTTCAAAATGCTCATTGAGCAAGAGCAAGCTACGGCGCACGTTGAGGTTCAACCGACCAATAGTATTCCGGTCTACTCTACTGCACCTGCACCTGCACCTGCACCTGCACCTGCACCTGCACCTGCACCTGCACCTGCACCTGCACCCAAGTTTCAGCCTGCTCCGGCACCAATGCAACACATGCAGCAGGCCCCTCGCCCACAAGGTCGAGGCTCAATGAACAGCAACACCGTCTCTACTCATGATCTCAACGAAGAAGAGATACCATCATGGGCAGAACGTGCGTTTAAATTCTCCGGTTTGACCGGTGACCATAGTTTAGTATGGAAGAAATTTGTCCTCTGGTATAAAGCCAAAGCCAATGAATTAATGCCATTATCTAGGATTGAATCCAAGCTGCAGTACTGGCTAGTTAACGAGAAGCAAAATGAAAGACAACAACAGCAGAAGACCTCTCAATATTCAGGAAATGCAGGACAAGCTCAAGGAAATGGGTATAGACAAAAGCTTAGCCCATCTGAACGCTTCAGGCAGCAGCTCATTCAAAAAGGCAAAAAGCCAACCTTCTGAGCCAGCTTCACCTGTTGTACCTGACGCTACCGTACCTGAAGTGATTGAAGCACAAAATACAGAAGTAAAAGTAGCGACACCAAACGCTGCGGGCTCTGGTGCGTCTCAACAAGTTCCTGTTGTTGATCAAGATCCAGCAGAGCTTGAGCTAACCGATTGGTGTATCCATGTGTTCGGTTCTTTCTTGAGCGTGTACGAAACTCAGTGGGAATACCAATACGGTAGTGAACCGAGCGGTAAGTTTCTTGAGTTTGCCCACTCTGTTGACTCAGACGGCCTTAACCGCGTACTAATGCACTGCCATGAGCGTATTCAACTTGGAAACAGTTGGCCACCGCAAATGGGTGAGCTTTGGATCCTTAAAGATTCTTTGACTGAAGAAGAGCTGCTTGATAGCCGTATTCGTGTATTGTCGCGCACTGCTGTGAACAAGATTGAGAAGTGGTTAATCCAAAACAAACTGTACGACTTAAAGCGTACGGCTGAAAACAAGCTCGATGGCCTGTTTAAGAAATACTACTTGGAAGCAAAGCGTTTAGATGAGAAAGGCATGCTGGAAACAGAATTGCCGCAGTTCCTGCTTGCCGCTAACTCAGTGAAGAACTTGAACGACTTGAAACGCGAAGAGTATGAAAGCCAACACGGCAAAGCGATGAACCCAAGAATTCAGAAGATTCTAAACAGTAAGAAATAGCGCTCCTCGCTTAACTTATACCGCTTAAGTCAGCGACATTACTATTCTACAGATACAAAAATGCCAGCTATCAAGCTGGCATTTTTTATGAATTCTTACGAACTCTTTAACGACTATCCGACCGTTATTTACGATCGCCTTACTGATTAATTACAGTAGGTGGATAGTTGCGTTTAGCGTAAATACGCCAGAGTCGTCATCTTTCATTTTGAAGTTTTGGTAGCTAGCGCCGACAGATAGTGGACCAAAGATGAAGTATTCTGCGCCTACACCGTACATGATATCAACGTCGTCTTGTTTGAAGCTATCGCCTTTCACTTCGTAAGAGTGAAGACCACCCTTCGCATATACGTGAAGAGGACCGAAGTCGATACTTGGTTTGATTGCTAGGTAAGCAGTACTTACGTCAACACCTTGTTTAGCACGGTTACCGTAGCTAACGTTGTCGAAAGAACCAAGATCCCAGTAACCCGCTTCAACACCGATTAGTGGAAGGATACCTGTACCTACGTGGATGCCCATCGCCGTTTCATCTTCACCAGCAAATGAGTTTTGACCACCCATAACACCACCGTATAACCATGAATCAGCCATTGCTGTTGAAGATGCACCTAGCAATACTAGTGCTAATAACGTTTTTTTCATATTCGACCTTTTTCGTCCTAGTGGCAGGCCTTGAGTGGTAATAAATTGCCACCAAGTCGCCCTGTATGTAATAACTATTCAATTAGTAATGCAATAAGCAAGATTTATACCTAAACCTTGCTATTGCGTCTAGCTTTATTCCTTAGCAAGCATCAATCGCGTTTTTAACACGCTTATCTGATACTGGGTAAGGCGTTCCGAGCTGCTGTGCGAAGAAGCTTACACGAAGCTCTTCTACCATCCAACGCACCTCTTTTACATTTTCTGGAACCGCGATCCCTTTTGGGATTTTATTCAGCAGCTCTTTGTAATCATTCATTACTGACTCAACTTTGATCATATGCAAGCGATCTTTGTTCGGGTCAATCGGCAGTTTTTCCATGCGGCGTTCAATCGCTCTCATATAGCGTAGAATATCCGGCAGGCGTTTCCACCCGCATTCTGTGGCAAACCCCTTAAAAATCAAACCTTCTACCTGAGCTTTTATGTCAGAAAGTGCGAATGCCATTGAAAGATCGACACGTCCTTTCAGCTTCTTACTGATGCTGAATGCGGTCGTTAGGATGGTTTCAACCTGTTGAGCAATCTCAACCACGCTGTCGCCCAGCTCTGCACGTACGTGTTCTTTCAGTGCTTCAAACTGCTCTGGTTCCCAAACCAAACCGCCCTTCTCTTCAATCAGCTTATCAATACCACAAGCGATACAGTCATCGATAAGATCGAGCACCTGTCCGTATGGGTTGAAATACAAGCCAAGCTTAGATTTGTTCGGCAAGTTAGAGTGCAAATATTTGATCGGCGATGGCACGTTCAACAGGATTAAACGACGCTGACCCGATTTCATTGCCGAGATCTGCTCTTGCTCGGTTTCGAACAATTTGATCTCTACGCTGTCTTTAGAATCCACCAGCGCTGGGAAGGCTTTAACATCGTAGCCGCCACGCTTCTGTTGGTAGACTTTTGGTAACTCACCAAAGCTCCACGTATGCAGGTTTTGCTGTTCGATGTCATCGTCTGCCACTTTAGAAAGCGTTTCTTGAACCTTGTCTTTTAGGCTCTCTTTCAATTCATGCAAGTCTTTCTGTTCTTTAAGCTTACGCTTGCGATGATCTACAGCGCGGAATGTTACCTTCAAGTGCTCTGGAATCTGGTCTAACTTCCAGTCATCACGTACTACTTCCACACCTGTCATGCGGCGCAGCTCTTTTTCAAGAGAATCCAACAACGGTGCTTCAAGTGGTGTCACACGAGCCAAGAACGCATCAGCGTAGTTTGGCGCAGGCACAAAGTTACGGCGTAGCGTTTTAGGTAACGACTTGATTAGGCTAATTACCAGTTCCTGACGTAGGCCTGGGATCTGCCAATCAAAACCGTTTTGGTCAATCTGGTTCAAGATAGGCAGCGGGATATGGACCGTTACACCATCGTTGTCGTCGCCCGGCTCAAATTGATAGCTCAGCTTCAGCTTGATACCATTTTGGTGCCAGAAGTTAGGGTAATCCAAATCAGTAACGTGGCTTGCATCACCGCGGAACAGCATCGACTTTTCGAAGTTAAGCAGCTCTGGTGTTTTCTGGCTGGTCTTCTTCCACCATGTATCGAAGTGACGGCCTGAAACAGCCTCTTCGCCAACACGTTGGTCATAAAAGTCGAACAGTTCATCATCGTCGATCAAGATGTCACGACGACGCGATTTATGTTCTAGCTCTTCTACTTCTTGCAGTAGCTTACGGTTCTGCTTGAAGAAGGCATGTTTGGTTTCCCACTCACCTTCAACCAAAGCGCTGCGCACGAACAATTCACGGCTGACAGTGGCATCAATCGCACCGTAGTTCACTAAACGTTTCGGGATAATTGGGATTCCGTAAAGCATCACTTTTTCGTGTGCCATTACTGCCGCTTGCTTCTTCGACCAATGTGGTTCGCTGTAGCTGCGCTTAATCAGGTGTTTTGCTAGTGGTTCAATCCATTCAGGCTGAATCTTAGCGATAACACGACCCCAAAGTTTTGAGGTTTCCACCAGCTCAGCAGACATGATCCACTTTGGTTGTTTCTTAAATAAGCCAGACGCAGGGAAGATATGGAAGCGTGCGTTACGAGCACCTTGATATTCATTCTTCTCTTGGTCTTTCATACCGATGTGCGAAAGCAAGCCTGATAGCAGTGACATGTGAATGCCATCGTAGCTGCCCGGCTCTGTATTCAGCTTGGTATCCAATTCACGCATTGCTTGGTGAATTTGGAAGTACACATCTTGCCATTCACGGATACGTAAATAGTTCAGGTAATCTTGCTTACACTGTTTGCGGAACTGGTTACTCGACAGCTCTTTTTGTTGCTGCTTAACGTAATCCCAAAGGTTCACAAACGTGATGAAATCTGACTCTTTATCGAAGAAGCGTTTGTGCTTATCGTCAGACGATTGTTGTTTGTCTGATGGGCGCTCACGCGGATCCTGAATAGACAACGCAGAAGCAATTACCATCACTTCGTGCAGGCATCTATTACTTGGCGCTTCAATCACCATACGAGCTAAACGTGGATCAATCGGCAGCTTAGCGAGCTTGCGACCAATCGCGGTTAGCTTCTTCTTGTCGTCGCCATGATTCTTGTTTTTGTTCGCAGACGGTTCGACTGTCGCGATCGCACCCAACTCTTCAAGCAGCCTTACACCATCTTGAATATTACGTTTATCTGGCGCTTCAACAAATGGGAATGCTTGAATGTCGCCCAAGCCTAGCGCAGTCATCTGAAGGATAACCGATGCTAGGTTAGTACGAAGGATCTCTGGGTCAGTAAACTCTGGGCGTGATTCGAAATCTTCCTCAGAATACAGACGAATACAGATACCTTCAGCAACACGACCACAACGACCTTTACGCTGGTTAGCACTCGCTTGAGATACTGGTTCAATCGGTAGGCGTTGTACCTTGGTACGATAGCTGTATCGGCTGATACGCGCCGTACCCGGGTCGATGACATACTTGATGCCCGGAACGGTTAACGAGGTTTCTGCCACGTTGGTCGCCAGAACGATGCGTCGACCAGTATGAGACTGGAAGATACGGTTCTGTTCACCCGCCGATAGACGTGCGTACAGCGGAACAATTTCGGTATCACGCAAGTTACGTTTACTTAAAGAGTCGGCAGTATCACGAATCTCACGCTCACCGTTCATGAAGATCAAGATATCGCCTTGCCCTTCATCACACAGCTCATCTACCGCTTCAAAGATACCTTCGATTTGGTCACGGTCTGAATCACTTTCATCACCACCTAATGGGCGGTAACGCGTATCAACTGGGTAAGTACGACCTGATACTTCAATAATCGGCGCATTGTTAAAGTGCTTCGAGAAACGCTCAGGATCGATGGTCGCTGATGTAATGATAACTTTAAGATCAGGACGCTTTGGCAGAAGCTCTCTTAGGTAACCCATGATGAAGTCAATGTTCAGGCTACGTTCGTGGGCTTCATCGATAATGATGGTGTCGTATTGGCTTAAGAAACGGTCGTGCTGAATTTCCGCCAGTAAGATACCGTCGGTCATCAATTTGATTTGCGTGTTATCAGATATTTGGTCGTTAAAACGAACCTTATAACCAACAAAATCACCCAACTGTGTTTCCATCTCTTCCGCAATGCGGTTGGCAACTGAACGTGCCGCAAGACGACGAGGCTGAGTGTGGCCAATTAAGCCCATGCGGCCACGGCCAAGCTCAGAACAAATCTTTGGTAACTGAGTGGTTTTACCCGAACCCGTTTCACCCGCCACGATAACCACTTGGTTTTCAGAAATGGCTTTCGCAATATCATCGCGTTTTTGGCTAACAGGGAGAATCTCTGGGTATTCGATGGTTGGTTTGTGCGAGGCACGCTGATTTGCCGTCATCATTGACTTGGCAATGTCTAACGCTATCTCATCGAAGACAACGTTCTTAGATTGTTCGTTTTTAATTCTACTCGCACCAGCAATTCGCTTACTCAGACGGAAGCGATCGCGCATCATACATTCGTTGAGCGCTTTACGAAGAGAAGCTGGGCTATTTTGAGATGCTTTTGTATTGGCTGCTGCTGAATGATCGGCAGGTTTAGCTTTTGGTTGATTTGTTTTTGGTTGTTTAGCTTTTAAATGCTTAGCAGGTCGGTTCGATGCAGGCTGATTCGATTTCGCTTCGTTCTGTGGAGAACTTGGCTGTGCTGCATTCTTGTTGTTGTCTGCTTTTTCCGGAGACGAAGTCAAAGCGTGTCCTATTCTTGTACTTATTAAACTCGCGCGATTATATCACAAGTCTCAAACAAAAAAGCCTGACAACAAAGGGAAAACCTTTTGCTATCAGGCTGATTAATCTCGCTAACACTCGCAGAAGCTATAGAAGCGAGGTCAAATGCAAGTCGTACTTAGTAAACTCTGGCTTAAAGCTAACGTTAAAACTGTCTCTACGAAAATGACAGTCAAAAACCACGATTAAAAAGAACAGCTAAAAACTACGCTTAGAACTCGTATTGGAAATAAACCGTGTTGTAGTTACTGCCGCCTTTGATTCGTCCGAACTGGGATGCGTTTTCAAAGATTGCAGAACGGTGATGCAATGAGTAACCGAACCACAAGTTGTTCAAGTCATTCTTACCAATCAAGTCGCCGACGTTTACATCGAATGAGAAGTCTAAGTAATTCAACAGATGGCTTGCTGTGTAACCTTTACGGTCCATCTCAGAGCCTTCGATATAGGTAATCGAATCGATGTAAGACATACCTTCTGCCACACCTACACGCCACTGGGTTGGCCAATCAAAGGTGTAATACGCTTTGATCGCAATAATATACTCGGTGCTACTCGATTGAACCTCTGAACTCCAGTGGTGCGCGATACCTGGCGTTAGGTAGATGTCCAATGGGAAGCCGAAGATCTCATCGGTTAACGGGTGGCCATAGAAGAACGAGGTCAACTGGTTGTTGTATTCGTCTTTCTCTCTATTGAACTTCATGATGTCGCCAATATTGGATGGCGTAGCCCAACCGTGTGCGACACGTAAATACGGCGCATTACTCAGCTTAGGTTTCGGAGCTTTCTCTTTGTCGTTAAAGAAACCAAAGCCAAGGTACAACTCACCTTGATAGCGGTCTTCGACTATCGACGAATCGTAGGCATTATCGTCTAATCGAGTCACACTGGTTGACCCCAATAAGTATAAATTCGAAACCACATGGTAACGCGCTTCAACACCGACATTCAGATCTACACCTGCACCAATGGTTTCACTATCTGCAGAGTAATATTCACTGTTGAAGTCAGCACTTTTATAACGCAGCGTCGCGCTCGGGTAAAACTCCCAATCTCCAGTTTCATACTTGGCTTTAGCACGAAAGTTACCGTGGAAGTTGTACTCACTGTCGCTCATTAATTCCGTCTCGACAGACCAAGGACCATCAAGTTGGTAGGTCAGTTGAGCACCGAAGTCCGCAGTATCGCCTTCAATTGCGTTCTGCTCAGAAGCTGGGATATCAATAAAACGCATGCGAGAAATAGCATTAAAAGACCATTTCTCGTCATCTGTTTGATAAAGATAAGCACCCATCTCGGTACCATCAATGAACACATAGTCGTTCTTGAAAAACAGCATCGGTACGAATGAGTTAACCGATTGGTCACCACCAGACGTGTCATAAGGGATGCTTGCAGTACGGAACATTGCAGCGATGCCCCACTCTTGTTCTTCAGCAGCCCACGCATTAGCACTTAGGAAAGCGCTACTTAGTAAAGCCACTCCAGTTGAAGTGAGAGTCGGTAAATATTTGAGCTTCATTCTTATGTAATTACTCTTTGTAATAAATATTGTGTAACTGAATAGACATTTATTAACCATGATGGCTAACTATTTTTAGGTTTGATCGGCATTGACCGTTACAATGTAGAATATTCTCGGTTAAATGAAAGTATTGTGAAAGTCTCCGAATTACAAAACATTATAGATCAGTTACCCAAAGATTCCGATCCAGATATTGTTGTGGGTGAGGCATGGCTGCCCGAGCGTTTGGTGGATACCAACCTAGACGGCGACATGCTATTTCTTGAATTCGATAATGCCCCTGAAGACAATCAAGGGGATGAAGAAGGCCGTGGCTTTGTTGAGCACGAGATTGCTATGATTCGAGAAAAGCTCGAACTGTTGTTAGACGAGCCTTCCGATACCAAGACCAAAGCCGATGCCCTATTGGCAATATTTCTAATGGGTCATGAACTTTCTAGCTCGGAAGTTATCGAAGTTCTTGAATCAACAGAGCTTGAATCAACAGAATCTGAAATGACGGAGCTTGAGGCTACTGAGTCTGAAATGACAGAATTTGAACCGTTCGAGTCTGAGATTGCAGAGCATAAAACAACAGAATCTGACTCAGTAGAACTTGAAGCATCAAAGCTTGAGACCACAAAACCAGACACGAACAAGCTCGAAACAAAAGAACTCCACGACGACTGACCACCAATGATTTTAGGTACCGTATTGAAACCCTCTACGACATCATCTCTTCCCCTGTTACTCGCCGGACCCATTTTAAGAAAAACCACCGCAACTGAAGTGGTACTTTGGTTAGCCACCAGCTCGCCCCTTGTTGGCCGGGCTGATCTTTATATTAGTGAAACTGAACATAGTCGAGAAACAGGCTTTTCGAACGAAAAAGAGCATTCAGAACCAAAACAAGACCAACCGTTTTACACCTCATCGCTTGAAGAGCATGATTCGATTCAAGTCGGTACACATGCGTGGATAACGCTAATTCGCTTACAAGGTGAGTTTCCGACTAATACGCTTCTTGAATATGACATTCACACAGAGTCAGGTTCACTAAAAGAGCTCGCCCCTCACCTTGTTTACAACGGTAAATCTCGCGTTGAGTTTAAGATATCAACCTCGGCTGATTATATTCTGCATGGCTCTTGCCGTAATCCGCATCATCCAAGCAAAGACAGCCTAGTCGCAGCCGATAACAAGATCGCCGAGCAAACCGTCACTGAAAGACCTGACATGCTGATGATGAGCGGCGACCAGATTTACGCCGACCATGTGGCAGGCCCAACACTTGATGCTATTCAACAAGTGATTCAACTGCTTGGTCTTGCTGGTGAGAGCTTACCGACCGACTCACAAATTAAAGAAATCAACAGCAGTGACGCGCTGTATAACAGTGAGTATCACCTCTATCAGCGCCATCACCTACTGCCACACCACAACACTTCGGATTCGCTGATCGATAAGCTATTCCCTAAACGCGGGATTCCTATCTTTAGCTCGACCGATTGTGAAAACCACTTGGTCACGCTGTCTGAGTTTATCGCAATGTACTTGTTGGTTTGGTCTCCGACACTGTGGCAATGTGTCAATCGAGAGCGTTTGATTGAGAGTAACTTTACTCAAGGTGGGCCCCAATTAACACCGACTGAGCAGCAACAGTGGCGTGATGAAAGCGTCATCATTGATGATTTCATTGCTGGTTTACCGCAAGTGCAGCGTCTGTTCGCACATATCCCAACGTACATGATCTTCGACGATCACGATATTACTGATGATTGGAACCTTACCGTGGGTTGGGAATACGCCGTCGACCAAAACCAGTTCGCGACTCAAGTCATTGGTAATGGCCTGACCGCCTACTGGATGTGTCAGGGTTGGGGTAACAAACCGGAAAGCTTCGACGAAACGTTTATCGAGCAAGCAAAACAGCTTTTTGTCGATCAACCGCGCATTACTAAACAAGCGCATAATGAAGCCGATGATAGCAATACTACTCACTCTGTTAGCAATATCGAGCCAGACAAGCATCAAGCCTTCATTGAGATGTTAAGTCGCTTTGAAGAGTGGCATTACACAATAGATACCTCACCCAAAGTCATTGTGTTGGATACTCGAACACGTCGTTGGCGTTCCGAGTCGCGCATGAATAAACCTTCAGGTTTAATGGACTGGGAAGCCTTGATTGAGTTTCAGCACCAGTTATTACATCAAGATAAAGTAGTGATCGTTTCTGCTGCACCTATGTTTGGCGTGAAGTTTATTGAAACACTGCAAAAGATGGCGACCACAATCGGCAAGCCATTAGTGATTGACGCTGAAAACTGGATGGCACATCCGGGCAGTGCCAATACGCTGATCAGTATCTTCACCCATACCAAAACACCGACCAACTTCGTGGTACTTTCTGGTGACGTTCACTACTCCTTCGCTTATGACATCAAGCTTAGGTATCGTCGCAACAGCCCGAACATCTATCAAATCACCTGTAGTGGCATTAAAAATCAGTTCCCTGCTCCGCTGCTTAAATTCTGCGATGTGTGGGACCGCCTGTTATACAGCCCTCGCTCAGTTTTGAACTATTTCACTAAGCGTAAGCGCTTAAAAATCGAGAAGCGAAGCCCTGATAATCAGACCTTCTATCGCCTTTCAAACCGCAGTGCGATTGGGGAATTAAGGCTAGATGGGGATGGTAAACCTCAGTCGATCACCACCCTCAGTGGTGACGGTAAAATTACGCGTTTTCCAGAACCGGACTAGGATGTGCTCCTTATCGCTCGCCTATCCGTAATGTCAGTTTTTAGTAAAGACGCTTGCGATCACACTCTGTAGACCCAATAGTTGTAGTTATAGTTGATAACTATCAGCGTTACGGAACCCGATACAAATTATAACTGGAGCTCGTTATGTTCAATTCTCTCACATCAATGTTTAAACAATTGATTGAAGGCCAGGACCTAAGCAAAAACCAAGGCGCATCACCTAATGTCGCCATTGCGAGTTTATTGTGTGAAGTCGCGGGAGCCGACCATCAGATCAATGAATCAGAAAGAGTCGCTAAGCTACAGCTTCTGCAACGTTTGCTGGATTTAGATGAAGATCAAGCAAAGGTTCTGCTAGCGCAAGCAGAACCGAAAGTAGAGCAATCAGTATCGCTGTATGACTTTACATCGCAACTCAGAGACCTATCTCAGCCAGTGCGAATCGACTTAATCAAAGCGATGTGGGAAGTGGCGCATGCCGATGGAGAAATTGACCCTATCGAAGATTCTGTGATCCGCAAAACAGCGGAACTGCTCTACGTTGACCACAGTGACTTTATCAAGACTAAGCTGAACGTACTCGGTAAAAGCTAACCAAAGGCTCTCTACTAGTATTAAGCCTCTGTATTAGCGTAAGCGATCGCCATGCATGATGCCTTTGAGCTCTAACGGCGTGCCCTTCTTAGTGACATAAAGGCCACGCTGATTTGATACCAACACACTGCGCTTGCCTTGCGTTTGTTGAATGTATAAGTGCTTGATATTGAATGTCTGCTTATCTTGAGCCTGATCCTGGTCTAATTGATAAAGGTAGTAATGATTCCCCCAGCGCAAGAACACACCAAACATCTGCTTAGTTTGAGCGACATTCCCATCCATGTCATAGCCAATGTACTGCATTTTGACTCGACCATTTTCCAATCGGAGCGAGATTCTCTCCCAACCAACCATCGGGTATTCCGCAGAAAATCGATAGGTACTTTTGGTTGCGAGCCCAGAGATTAAGCCTACATTTAGAATCACAAAAAGCGTCAATAAGATAGGCATCCAAAACTTACGATTCATACTTATTGCCCTCGCTCATTGTTATTGTCGCCTTCGCAAGAGACAGTTTTAAACTGATGGCTTATCTCTTTCCAATGTCCATTTATCAAGGCGACGGCTTGGATATTTTGACACCCAACGCCAATGCGATGCAGATAGAGCGAATCAACACCGAGCTCTGACACGGTATCCAACTCTTTTATGACGGCTTCATCAAAATTCAAACTGTCGTGATAAACATCCATACCTCGGTAGGCACTCTTATCTATAAAAAATGCAAACTGATAAAACAGCATGAGAAGAAGCGCGCTGACTACAATTCCGGCAATACGAGATTGGTGACGAGCGATAAAGTGCTTCGCCTTAAACTGACGTGATAGTGAACCCTGTTGCTTTGATTGCCCAGCTTGTTGGTTCATGCCAGAAGGCTTAAACGGTGTCGCTGATGTTAACTCATCGACGATGGTGGTTTTCTCTGAAACGATGGCGGCTTTCTCTGAAAACGCAGCTTCAACATGCGCTTCAGCGGTAGATGTTGGCATCGATAAATAACTACCTACCTGTTTCAAACCATTGAAGCTGTACCCTTCCTTTTGAACCGTTAAGATTTTGCAATCACACTCAAACGAATTTAATGCAGTGCGAATGTTCTTAACCGCGACATTAAGTGAACTGCCCGTCACAACCCTGCCCGGCCAGCAATGCTCAAGTAAAAAGTCTCGACCAACGGCTTTTGGGCTGTTCTTCACTAGATGCTCAAGGATCAGACCTTCCGAGGGGGATAAGGTGACCCGCTTACCAGATTCCGAATCAATGAGTGTGTTATTAATCAACTCGATGCCCGAAGCGTCTAAGGTGATTTTTTCATGGCTATTGGCGTTCATTTCGGCGAGGTGTTCATAAATAAAAAGGTCATCAAAAAAGTGTTTGTTTGGTCGAACTAATAGCAAACCATACATAGAAAAGAGTAGTGACAAGTTTAGCCAATAATTAAGCCAAATATAAGCTCAGCGAGTAACAATATAAAATAACAACAAAGTGAGTCAGTCACGTAAACTAACTCACCTTTGAACATAGCCAAGGTTTAACTCTAAACTGGTCATGTCCTATATTAAAACCTCGTCGTTACGCAATCTAAAAACGAGGTCACAATTCTGTTCTAGCGAAATTAGAGTTCCAGTTTGAATCCAAGTTCACTTACCATAACTTCAGCGAAGCCTAACTTTACTGCATTCAACTGATTGGCAACTTCGCGCGCTTGCTCTTCGTTTTTAGCCAATATTGCCATTGAATAGACTGGCCTGATCATCGCTTTTTGGTTTGGCTTCTCTTCTGCTATTTCTTGATGTTTTAAATAAGCAGACGTAATCACACCTTGAGCACTCCAATCGACAACCATTTGTAAATCTTTGCTAATAACCTCATCGACAATGAATTGATTCTCAGGCTCTTTCCAAGCGAGTTCTACTGCGTAGTTTGTGAAAGCTACGTCCGTGTTCAACCACTTATTACCGATGTCTCGGATTTCAGTCACCTCTACAAGCTCTTTAAATTGGAATGGTAAGTTACCAATCAAGTCTCTAACGTGCTGCTCACTGTCCGCTTCAATCACAAACTTAATCATCGGAAACTTTTTATCCCCAATAAAGCTTTGTGATACGAACATATCGTGGACCAAGCCCGCATCAATCAGGTTGGCAAATGCTTTTTTCTGATGAGGCATTGCTTCAAATACGGCTTGGGCGTCATCGGTTTTCCAAGCCACTGACACGCCGTATGCCGCTGCGTGGGCATGGGTTGAAAAAAGAATGGCTGAAAATAGAAAGCTAAAAATAGCTAAAAAGGTTCCTAGAGTTGTTTTCATTGTGGTGGCTTCCTAATTAGTCGCGAATAATTTCATACAAGTTAGGGTCAGCAGAAACCCCTTCAATTTTTAAAGGTGGTAATTCTTTTCTCATCGCCTGTATCGCATCATGGAAATGCTTTTTACTTTCCCACTCTGCAACATTAATAAAACGGTATGTCGCATCCGAGCTTAACGAGCGGTGCAATTTGGTAGAGATATATCCTGGTTGCTTCACCAATACGTCTCGCGCATCTTCCCAATACGTTAACGTAGCGGCTTCATGGGCTGGCTCGACTGAAAAAGTGTTTATCAATACAACGGGTTGTGCCGAAACCAACGCACTTACGCTTAGCGCCCCCAGTGCCAATCCATACTTAATAATGTTCTTCATCCTATTCTCCTTGTTTTGGGTGAGCTAACGCTACCACCTAGCCCTACCCAATCAAGGTCGAAACCTGAGATTTAATATTAATTAAAAAGCTAAATTTCAAACGAATATTATTCACTCGTAAAATAAGCGATGTAGCCATTCACTATTGATAAACCACTTGTTGAAATTAGGTTTTTGAGGATCGTCATTACCCTCAAATAACAGGCACAAAAAAACCACCTAATAAGTAGGTGGCTCTTCATTTTAATAACTCACAAGATTCAGGCTAACTTTAAGTGTTTAACCTTTCAGTATTTAACCAAGCGCCTCTCTGAAATACAAACGATCACAACATCGTCAGCGCAAGCTTTGCCAAGTTATAAGCGTCAACATAACCAGAGTGCTGACGACCTTCCCACTCAATGTTTTTCGCTTCTTGAGCAGCACGGTGACCAATACGTTTCTCTTTCAATCGATTCTGAACTCGATAAAGTGTGGCGATGTTCAAGAACTCGCTAAATGGCGGTTCGATGCCTTTCTCAATACACTCTTTGTGTAAGATAAGGTCGTCACGTCCCCACGCTGCATAGATTTTCTTTGGGCCACCGAAGTTCTTAATCATCGACTTG
Organism: Vibrio splendidus; assembly: GCF_003345295.1. Taxonomy (NCBI): domain Bacteria; kingdom Pseudomonadati; phylum Pseudomonadota; class Gammaproteobacteria; order Vibrionales; family Vibrionaceae; genus Vibrio; species Vibrio splendidus. The sequence goes on along the minus strand of NZ_CP031055.1, from coordinate 1,076,582 downwards.
ATAACAGACTCTAATGGGCGACCCTGTTTTTCGATTTTACGAGGTGTAATACCCGTTAACTCGGCGCAGAATAGAGAGACTTCGTCTTTTTCGGGCTTAACGTAATATTGCGCGCGCTTCACGATGGTTCCAGATACAAGATCGATCTCAGCAAGACCAATTTCAATGATCTCCCCTGTTGTTCCTACACCGTCTTCGCTCCAACAGCACATTTCCAAATCGAAACACACCACTCGATTGTGATTCATACGTCGCCTAATTCTCTCGTCAAAAATTTCGTGAAATTGTACATGAGCCTAATAAAGAACTCGACCCCAGTTGCATCAAGTGCTCATTTAGCCTGCAATTGTGACTCGATTTCGGCCATTTGACTTACTTAGGTATAACATGCTGTCAGTTTTTTGAAGGAGCGCTTCAATGTCTTCATTAGTGCGGATGGTCGCCCCGATGCTTAGAGTACAACTCAATAGCTGGCCAGAATGCTCGCAATGAGACTCACTCACCGTCTCCAAAATACATTCTAAATAGCGAGACAATGAGTCATGTTCAGTGATGCTCGAAATGATACCGAACTCATCCCCTCCCATCCGGAATAGGTTATCTCCAGACTTCAAGCTCACTGAGATAACCTTAATCACATGGATAAGTAACGCATCACCGGCTGGGTGCCCAAACTTATCATTGATCTCTTTAAACTTATCAACATCAAACACTATTAAGCTAAACGGCTTATCGCTTTGTATCGATTGACCAAGCATCTTATTAAAAGCTCGGCGATTATAAATTTCCGTTAAACTGTCATGATTGGCAAGAAAGCGAAGTTCTTCTGTTCTTTCATCAATCATTCGATACAAGCGCTCTTTCTCTCGAATTTGCAGGTTCACAATATAAGCAAGCAGTAACGAGATAGTAGTACCAACTATGCCGATTCCCGCCAACACTAAGTAACCATTAAATGAAATACATGCATCTATCTTGAAGTCGATGATCCATTCACGATTAGTTAATGTAATCGTCTTTGTAATGTGCTGCCCAGTTACCGCTTCATAACCATTGGTTTCGAACATTATCGGGGCATCTTCAGCTTCAAAACCGCTATCGGTAACACGCACATAAACGTCCATATCGCCGACAGTAGATGCCAGAAGTTTCTCAAAATAGTATGTGGTACGAACAACACCAATCACAACCCCTAACAAATTGTCAGTTTGACCATCAAACACAGGGTGGTAAACCAACATTCCGCTCTTAGGTGTATTGCTGTCTAAACCATCTTGCAATAGACGAACTTTGTCTGAAATATTCGCTTCACGTGTTTTTTTAATGTTATCAATGATCAGATTAAACCGCTCACGAGAAGAATAAAAACCCAAAACACCGTTGTTCACTGGATCATTCGGATATATATCTGTCGCGATAAATACGGGCTCACCATCCAAGATATAACCATAAGTTTTTGGCCCATGTTTAGGGATAGTAAACATTCTATAGGATGGGTATTGAGCTTTCATTTTGGCGGTGTGCTCGGCAAGATCTTCTACCGCTACTTTTTGCATCCACTGCAATCCGATCAGGCTTTTCGAACCGTTAATCGTTTGCTGAGCAAAACGATCAAATCGATCCCGACTATCGACATCATTAGAATAGAAAAAATTTGCACCGGAACCGATATAAGCGACATCGTTATCAATAAACGCTTTTAAACTGAGCGTTTGATGCTGTGCAAAGCTATCCAGATTCTCATTCAAAGACCTATTTTGATTCAACGCAACTAAAACAAAACACAACACCGTCATCAAAAATGTGGCAAAAAAGACAACTAACGGCAAAGTTCGTTTCTTCAACCCTGTTATAGGGTCGGTAGTGTGGGGCATACAGCTTCCCATATGATGTTATTTTGAGTCGAAAGTATACACTGCCGGAATGCTAGGCTCTATTTATCTTTGACTCTCACAATGGGATAAAACTAACACTATTTACAACCCATGGACATTTGCGGCTAATAAACCAACAAATCTCGATTAACTTTCAAGCTAAGTCACCAAAAAGCCAGTTTATTGAAAACATTAAATAAAGCCCTTAAGCCTTGAATATGCTAGTATCCACCCATATTTATAGCTTGAAAGTGACCATTTCGGCCTTATGCCACTGAGTTTCTTTCCAACCTGTATATTCCTTTAAACCGACGAATATACCGTTAAATCAATTTTAAAGAGAAATCACTATGATCGTTGATTTGAACCTAATCCCACAAACGTTTGATATGCTTCACGCAGGCCTAACGGCATCAAGCGTTTTACTACTGCTAATTGCCGTTTCTCGTAAAACCAAAGTGGTTGAGAAAGTCGTAGAAAAACCAGTAGAAAAGATCGTTGAAGTTGAAAAGCCAGTTGAGAAAATTGTCGAAGTAGAGAAAGTTGTTGAAGTTGAACGTGTGATCGAAAAAGTAGTAGAAGTTGAATCTAAGCTGGCAACAGCACCAACAGATTCTGCAATGCAGCTACTGTCTATCATGCAGCAAGAAGCTCGTTTAATTGACTTCCTAAAAGAAGACCTAACATCATTCTCTGATGAAGAAGTTGGCGCAGCTGCTCGTGTTATTCACACTGGCGGTCAAAAAGTATTAGCTGATTACGTAACGCTTTCTCACATCCGCACTGAAGATGAAGAAACACGTATCACTATTGCTGAAGGTTTCAACCCTCAAGAAATTCGCCTCACAGGCAACGTAACGGGTAACGCACCGTTCAATGGCACATTGGTTCACAAAGGTTGGAAAGCAACTGACATGAACCTGCCTAAGCTTGCTGAGAACTACGATGCATCTGTGATTGCACCGGCAGAGGTGGAGCTATAATGGAACACCAAAGTCATTCAGCTCAAGAGCTATCTTCTCAAGAGCAACATCAAGCGCCTAAGTTCAGTATTGGTATCGATTTAGGTACCACACACTGCGTTTTGTCTTTCATCGACACAACCAATGAAGATGCTCGTGTAGAGGTGATGCAAATCCCTCAGCTAACGGCACCTGGTACAGTAGAAACTCGCAGCCAACTTGGCTCGTTCCTATACCAGCCGCACGAACATGAAATGAATGCGGGTTCTCGCGTTCTGCCTTGGTCTTCTGAGCCTAAAGCTCTGGTTGGTGCTATTGCGCGTAACCTTGGTTCTAAAACCCCTATCCGTTTGATAGCAAGTGCAAAATCTTGGCTATGCCACGGTGGTGTGAATCGTCGTGATGCATTCCTTCCTGCAGGTAGCCCTGAAGAAGTTGAAAAAGTATCTCCGCTTAAGACCACTGAACTGTACCTTGAGCACCTTAAAGATGCTTGGAACCACGCTAACCCAGAACACAAACTGGCAGACCAAGATGTAACGATCACCGTTCCAGCTTCGTTTGATCCTGCGGCTCGTGACCTAACGGCTGAAGCTGCGCGTAATGTGGGTTTCACTCACCTAACGCTTCTAGAAGAGCCACAAGCGGCTCTTTACAGCTGGATTGATAACAGCAACGACACATGGCGTGATGAAGTGAACGTTGGTGACATCGTTCTTGTTGTCGATATCGGTGGTGGTACGACTGACCTTTCGTTGGTTGAAGTAACACAAGATGAAGGCAACCTAAGCCTGAACCGTATCGCTGTAGGTGAACATATCCTACTGGGCGGCGACAACATGGACTTGGCTCTCGCTTACCGTCTGAAAATGAAACTTGCTCAAGAAGGTAAAGAACTGGCTCCTTGGCAGGTTCAAGCGATGACTCACGCGTGTCGTGATGCGAAAGAAGCATTGCTTAATGATGCTGAGTTGCAATCAGTGCCAATCGTTGTGCCTAGCCGCGGTTCTAAACTACTGGGCGCAACACTGAAAACAGATCTGACTCAGCAAGAAGTACAACAAACATTGGTTGATGGCTTCTTCCCGAAAGTAGCGGTGACTGATCACCCAGTACAAAAGACGCGTGGCGCACTGACTCAAATGGGTCTGCCTTACGCTCAAGACGCAGGTATTACTCGTCACATTGCTGCATTCCTTTCTAAGCAAGCGAACGCGCTTTCTGGAAATAGTGAAACCGCTCAGCAAGATTTCAACCCGTTTGCAAACATGCCCGGTATGCCCGGTACAGAAGCGCAAGGGTCAGAAGCGCCAGCAGCAGACTTCATCAAACCAACAGCGGTACTGTTCAATGGTGGCGTTCTAAAATCGAACCTACTTGCTGACCGTCTATCAGACACGATCAATGAATGGTTGATTAACGCAGACGCAGAATTCGCTAAACAGCTTTCAGGCCTAGATCTAGATCTAGCAGTTGCAAGTGGCGCTTCTTACTACGGCGCAGTACGTCGTGGTCAAGGCGTTCGTATCCGCGGTGGTATCGCTTCTTCTTACTACGTAGGAATTGAAAGTGCGATGCCAGCTATCCCAGGTATGGCTCCTCCAATGGAAGCACTGTGTGTTGCACCATTTGGTATGGAAGAAGGCTCAAGCGTTCAAGTTCCTAGCCAAGAGTTCGGCCTCGTGATTGGTCAGCCTGTTCACTTCCAATTCTTCGGTTCAACAACACGTCGTGAAGATGAAGCTGGTACGCACCTTGATCACTGGGCTCCAGAAGATCTTGATGAGCTTCCTGAAATCCAAGTGACACTGCCTGTTTCTGAAGGTCGTCGCGAAGGCGAAGTGGTTCCGGTGACTTTGGCATCTCGTGTTACTGAACTAGGCACGTTATACCTAGAAGCGATTGCCACTGACAATGGTCAGAAATGGCACGTTGAGTTCGATGTTCGTGAAGACTCGAATAACGACTCAAACGAACAAGCATAATGAATCAACGGCACCTTAACGGGTGCCGTTATTTTATCAATGCGATTCCCTAGCCCTGTATTAAAAGCATTCCAAAGACAATAATAAGACCAAGACTATCCATTAACTGGTCATCACTTTGGCAGAATAAGGTTTTGTATGGCATCTCCTCGTTTTTTAGTCGGCATTGACTTAGGCACAACGAATACTGTTGTCGCTTACTGTGAAATCAACGACGACCTACAACATGCTCCCGTTTCTCTTTTCGATATTGACCAACTCATCGGCCCCGGTGAAGTGGTTCGCAAGCCGCTACTTCCATCATTTCGTTATCATCCCGCACAAGGTCAGATCTCCCCTTCCGATCTCACCATGCCTTGGGAACCGAGCTTAGTTGAAGGCGATATTCAAAATGTCATTGTAGGCGAATGGGCACGAGAATTAGGTGCTAAAGTTGAAGGTCGCCAAGTATCGAGTGCTAAAAGCTGGTTATCTCACCAAGCGGTTGATCGTAACTCCGACATTCTGCCGTGGGCAGGCGCAACTGACGTCGATAAGGTGTCTCCTGTTGTGGCAAGCGCCAGCTACCTCAACCACATTCGCCAAGCATGGAACTACCGTAACCCAAGCAACAAGCTTGAAGACCAAGATGTTGTAGTCACCGTTCCCGCTTCATTCGATGAGACAGCACGCAAGCTGACACTCGAAGCGGCAGAACTGGCGGGCTTAGGTAAGATTCTGTTACTCGAAGAGCCGCAAGCCGTTTGTTATGACTGGTATGCACGTCATCAACAAACCGCTGCCGATGAACTTCAGCAAATCCCTCTGATTCTAGTGTGTGATGTCGGCGGTGGTACCACCGATTTAAGTTTGATCGAAGCAAGCTTCAACTCAAACAATGGCGATGACCAAGAACTCGAACTCGACCGTATCGGCGTTGGTGAACACTTAATGCTCGGTGGTGATAACCTAGATTTAGCCCTTGCCCACCTTGCAGAGCAACGCTTCAATCAAAACAAAAAGCTGAATGCCTCAAGCTTAACCAAACTGATTCAACAGACTCGCGCCGCAAAAGAGAGCCTGCTTTCTGCTAACGCGCCAGACGATGTGAAGATCACCATGCTGGGCAGCGGTTCAAAACTACTTGGCGGCACCAAAAGTATTGGTTTAACGAAACAAGAAGTTCATCAGATTGCACTGGAAGGTTTCTTCCCACTTTCTGAGTTTACGGAAGTACCCGACAAACGACGTAGCGCGGTGGTTGAGTTCGGCCTACCCTACGCTGCAGATCCTGCGGTAAGTAAGCACGTTGCCGAATTCCTAGCGACACATCAGCAAGTATCTAAAGCCGCATTGGAAAAGTCAGACTCTGTCCAGTTTGATGATACCAAACCTGCAATTCCTGTTGGTGTGCTACTCAATGGTGGTGTGTTCAACAGTGAGCTGGTAACAGAGCGAATTACTCAGCTACTGGGCAACTGGAACGGTTCTCCAATCACAGTGCTTGATAACCCTCATCCAGATTGGTCTGTTGCACTTGGGGCAGTAGCCTTTGGTAAAGCACGCCGTGGTGCACAACTAAAAATCGGTGGCGGTGCTGCCCGTTCTTACTTCTTGCATCTGCAAGAGAAAAACAAGATGGGTAAAGCGCTTTGTCTGCTTGCCAAAGGAACCGAAGAAGGCCAAGAGATACGCTTGAACAGCCGTCGTTTCTCGCTGACTTTAGGTGAGCCGGTACGATTTAATCTTCTGACTTCAACACACGATCAAATTGCTCATGACACCGCTATTCAAAATGGTGTGATGGTCAATGTGGATGCCGACTTGTTCTCCCCTCTTCCACCTTATATTTCTACGCTGGAAGGGTCTGGTACTGCAGAGCTTCAAGCCAACCAAAAAGAACGCGTCGAAGTATTGCTCGCGTGTCAATTAACAGAAGTCGGCACTCTGAAAATGGAGTGTGTGAGTACAGAAGATGACTCTAAACGTTGGTTGCTCGAGTTTGAAGTAAGAAACAAGCAAGGTGATGAGTCTGATACCGCTAAACTTCACCCAAGACTGGATGAATGTAAGGAATTGATTTCTCGCCTGTACAGCGGCAACAAAAAGAGTGCTGAATCGAAAGAGATCAAAACACTATCGAAAGATCTTGAGAAGCGATTGGGTAAACGCGATGAATGGGACTTCACGACCCTTCGTCACCTGTTCGATACCTTCTCATTAGGTCGTAAACGCCGCCGTCGCTCTGAAGCACACGAGAAGAACTGGCTGCGTTTGGCGGGTTACTCGCTGCGTCCCGGTTTTGGCGATCCGACTGACTCATGGCGTATCGAACAAATTTGGGGCCTTTACCAGCAAAACATCCAATTCCAGAACCATCAAGGCTGGACAGATTGGTGGGTATTCTGGCGTCGTGTTGCGGGTGGCCTGAATCAAGAGCAGCAAGAGAGTATCTTGGCTGACATCGCTAAGTACCTTCACCCGGGGGCAATGAAAAACCCTAAGACAGCCAAAGATGCGCAAGACAATGGTTATGAAGCCATGGTTCGCTTAGCGGCGTCACTTGAGCAACTGGAAGTGGAAGACAAAGTGCTGCTGGCAAGCTGGTTCTTGAGCAAAGCGATTAATCATAACCAATTTGAACAAGCTCACTGGTGGGCGCTAGGTCGATTAGCATCAAGAACGCCTTTGTATGGCAGCCAACACAGCGTAATTCCTAGAGAGCAAGCTGAACAGTGGTTACCAAAACTGCTTGAACAGAACTGGCAGAAAGAGCAGATGATCGCCTTCGCTGCTGTGATGATTTGCCGTAAAACCGGTGACCGTCAATTTGATATCTCTGACGACTATCGTAATCAAGTGATTGAGAAGCTAAAGCAAAGCAAGGTACCTGATTCATGGCTAACGCTAGTGAGTGAAGTGACTGAACTTTCTGAGAGCGAGTCTAAGCGCGTATTTGGTGATGCATTACCAAGCGGGTTAAGCCTGATTAATAACTAGTTTCAGGGCTCAATAGATTGGAGCGCTAACTAGTAAAGAAAAAGCCACTTTCGATTCGTTGAAAGTGGCTTTTTTATTGGTGGCTTAAGGCTGGTATGTTTAGTCGACTTATCGCATCTTGGTTAAGAGCCTTAGCCGTATTGCAGTTCATCATTGTTAATGTTTCGTTCCTGTTGGGTTGATAGGAAAATCCGTATTTTCATAAATATCAGATAACTTTTTCGGTTTCTTCTCTTTAGCTCCTTTGTTGGATTGATTATGAGTTTCGCTTAAAAGCCATTGCTCATGCATTTTTGCTGAATCCAAAAACTCTGGATCTTCCATTGCTTCCTTGCGAAGTTTATTTACACGTTCGAGAGTATCCCAAATCATAATACTTCACCTCCACTAAGGCAGTACTATAAAGATAACCCAAACCCACAAAACTTCAACCAAGCCAATGAGATAGCGATCTCAATTTCGAAAATTACTAGATCTAAGCTAATGGAAACCCTCATCAGAAATCGGCTTCAAATGGCGTGTATTTAACGATGATCCTCGACGATCTTTAGCCACAAAAAAAGCGAGCTCAGAGCTCGCTTTTTATCAATCTTTTGTTCAACATTCGCTTGATTAAGTAGTGTCTTACTTAAGCTCGGTTGCCAATTTTAACGGTACCATTTGTTGCAAACCAAAGTGCTTCTGAACGGCGACGACCTAGTAAAATTGGGCCATCATCGTAGAACAAAAAGTTCTTCCAATGTTTCTTAAATACTGACCATTTAGTTTCAAGGACGTTGTATTTTTCGTAACAAAAATAAACAGTTACGTCATCTTGCCAATCAATGAAGTTTAGGATTTCTTCTGGCATTTCTGGTTCGTCGGCTTCCCAATTCGCCATCCAGCTGATCTCTTCATTCCAGTTCGATGCTTTGCTTGGCCAGTCTTGCGAACTTAGTCTTTCTGCGTCCGGGCTTTGAGGGCTTACGTTCTCTTTCCAAAACTGAGACGCCCTTGCCTGTGTCATTGGTTTAATCTTTTCCAAGTCCTCTGCCGGTAATGGCATCGACTGGTGAGTAAAAATCCATTTTCTTTGGTATTCGTCCAAAGTTGTATATGACATCAAAATTCCTCAAATTTCTTCTTAGGCTTATGGATTACCATGCCTATATGCTCTTTTTGATACAGTGACGGTTTCATTTTATCTATGCTCGTCACTGCCTCTAAATCTGTATTTACGTTTAATTGATACTTACGCCTAATGACTATTGGTATCTAAACAGCGCGTCTATCTTCCCAGTTCGGGTTAACTAGCGCAGTCAGTATATGGTCTTCCCATTTACCGTTGATCTGCAAATAATCTTTGGCAAAGCCTTCACGAACAAAACCTAAATGCTCCAATACACCAGCGCTACGCTCATTATGAGGCATATAACCCGCCATCAAACGATGCATGTTCTGAACATCAAACATATAGTCCTTTGCCATGCTTAAGCCTCTGCGCATGTAACCGTGGCCTTGTGCACTTTCAGCAAGCGAATAGCCCACGTTACACGCATAGAAAGGGAATCGAGACAGATTGCTGAATGAAATGGTGCCCAACATTTCGTTAGTGTCATCATTAACAAGCAAACAGTAATAACCTAGCCCCATTTTATGAAGCTCATTTAGCTTAATCAGGCGCTGCGCCCAACCCGTTCTATCAAAAAACACATCTTCACGAATTGGTTCCCAAGGCTTAAGGTACTCTCGGTTAGTTTGAAAGTAATCACTGATCATATTCGCATCGTCTATCTCTGCGGTGCGTAGAATCAGGTTTCCATCGCGCTTATAAATGCGTTCTGGTGTGCTCAAATCTTCCATAATCATGTTCTTATTCGATCAGTTCTTTCTGATACCGTAATCGCGAAGTTTGTTCGCAATTGAGGTGTGAGAAACATTCAGACGTTTTGCTAACTTACGGCTCGATGGGAACGACTGATACAGCTTCTCCAGAATCTGAGATTCATAGTCTTTCATGATCTCGTCAAGCGAGCCGTCTAAGCTCAAGTTCGCCATTCCAGCAGTCATGGTTTCAAGCTGTGGCAGGTGGAATTGCTCAACCGTTAAAGTATCTGAATCCAACTCTGTTAGTGCACGTAAAACCATATTATCTAACTGACGAATGTTGCCCGGCCATTGGTAGTTACCAAGCTGATCGATTAACTCTTGAGTCAGTTTTGGTTTTAACATGCCTAACTGCTGCGCGTATTTAGCAACAAACAGTTCCAACAGCGGTGCTACGTCGTTTGAGCGTTCACGCAGTGCCGGAATAGACAGAGTCAAAACGTTTAAACGGTAGAACAAATCTTCACGGAATGAACCTGAGTCAGCTAATTCAGAAAGACGATGACGTGTTGACGCGATAATACGCACATCGGCGTGCATCTCTTCTTCTTCGCCTACACGTCGGAATGAACCATCTTGTAAGAAACGCAGCAGTTTGATTTGTAGATGTGGGCTCATCTCGCCAATTTCATCTAAAAATACAGTACCGCCATTCGCTTGTTCGAAAATGCCTTTATGACCTTGTTCATGATTGAATGAACCCGGAGCATGACCAAACAATTCCGTTTCCGCTACGTCATCAGGCATCGATGCACAGCTTAGAATCAAGAATGGGAATGACGCTCGGTTCGAACGGTTATGACACGCTTTAGCCAGCATCTCTTTGCCCGTACCAGTGTCCCCTTCAATAAGCAGAGGTTGATCCAGCATAGCCAGTTTCTTAGCTTGGCTGATCAAGGCTTTATGGCGATTAGAGACACCAACAAAGTGTTCAAAACCTAGGTTATTCTGTTCAGGGATTGCGTCTGGCGTGTTCATCTCTTGGTTGCAAGAACGAATTGTCATTACCGCGCTAGCCAGTACCGCTTCGTTCACATCACCACCGAGGTAAATCGGCAGGATCTCAATAGAGAAATCTAAACCATCTAACACCACAACTTCACGATGACGTGTTACATCGCCTTCAATCCAACGAGCGAAGTTAAAACTAGGAACGAACGTCGCTAGCGGCTCACCGATCACTTCGTCTTCTTGCTTGTTAAAAAGGTTCAATGCAGCGTGGTTTGCCATATCGATTGAGCCTTTAAGGTCAATCGCTATCACAGGGTCAGGTAGGTTTGCCAGCAGAGCAATCAACTCTGTGTTATGCCTTTCGCTTGGCATAAATTGGATTTTACGTACATCCTTCACACCTGAAATTCGGCGAATTTCAGCCATAAGTTCACTAAAAGCATCAAAATTGATATCAGGACAGTTTAAGTAAATAATGCCTTTAACATCAATTTCGATTCCTCTTAAATCAATGCTTTTTGAGGCCAAGATATCGAGCAACTCACGCGTTAAGCCGAGTCTGTCTTCACACAATACTTCAAGACGCACAAATAGTCCTATTATAGGTGTCAGGATAAGTTGACAGTAGTGTGGATTAAGCTCTGAGTTCAGTCAAGAAGAAGAGTAAACATATGTTTACTCTTCACTCGCAAACGACTCAATGTCATACACTTTGTTGGTCAGTAGCTCGCTTTATTGATAAGCAACTCACTCTATTTAAGCGTAATGCGCTTTATTTCAGAAAGGACGGCTTTACGAAGATCTGATATTTTTACTTTTCGCTCATTATGCCAAGGCATAGGACGCAGCAATGTCATGGCTTTTAAACCCAGTCTCGCGGTGAGAATACCGACACCGAGCCCCTGTCCTGCTCGAGCTGAAACCTTGCCTGCAAGATCCATCGAGACGAGGTCCATACTCGCGTCTATCGCGAGTTCACTGGCACCTGCCGCTGCCATGTTGATCAACACCAACTTGAACAACTTAATACGCGACCAGTAACCAAGCTCAATGCCATACACATCAGCAAGCTTGTCTATCATGGTGAAATTGCGCCACGCCACCAGCAACATATCGGCAGCCGCCAATGGGCTCACAGCAACCAAAGCGGCCGATTCGGTCGAGAACTTAGTGACAATTTGAGTCGCCACTTTATCTTGTTGGGCAACAACGAGTGCATCATACATATCCAAGACTTCAGCATCGCTGTGCGCAGGGTTAATGCTGTTTCGCCATTTATCATAAGCGGGTGATTCAGCGACAATACCGCCCTGCTTCGCAATGTGTTCACAGAACGCTTTGCCCTTGCCGACACTTTGGCTCTGAAGTAGCTCTTCACTCTGCTCTTGAACGCTGAAATGATCTTTCAATGAGCGTAACTTCCATAGCTCTTTGCCTATTGCACCCAAGCCTAATGAAGCAATGGCAGCAATAAAGCCAGCCCAACCTAACGCGAGCCAGTCTGCTGTTTGAATCGCGGTAATGACAGAGTCAATTGCTTGCCAACCGACTAAACCGGAGAAAGCGACTAACAAGCCAGTTCCAAACCACTTCTTCTTTTTGCTCGGTCGAATCACTTGTTCCAATTGTTGCTCAGCATCACCATCAAGATCGGTTTCTACTTGTGGTGCAACGGGCACAAACTTTTCTTGTTCGGTAAACAGTTTTTGAGCACCCAAGTCTGGGTTAACTTCATTCTTATCCGGCTCATCGAATGAGGTCTTCAAAGGTTCATCAAAGACCTGTTTTGTTTTTAATTCACTCATTTTGATTGCCTCAATTACTTCAACTTGTCGCCAATGAGATACTCTAAAACCTTGTCGACTCTCAGATGCTGACAAGGCTCGTCAGAGTGCTGTTCAATCGGCCTAAAGCTTGTGAAATCAAACTGGTTGGTTTCCCAATACTGTTTGTTTGGCAGTTTACGCGGTACCTCTCCCGGATACATGGTCTGAGGTACGTTATCTAAAGTCACACCTTGCAATGCGGGGACATTGTCTGAACCTGACGAGATATAACCCGCACTCGTCGCTTGAATAGACGCGATACTCATGCAGCTCATGTCGATGTGTTCAAACGCCGCCTGTTGCCAAGCAGGATGCACCATCTGCTGTAACAGCGATACTAAGTTCGGATGTTGATCCGGTGTCACGTGGTCAGCCTTGGTGGCTGCGAACAAGATCTTGTCGATCTTCGGCGCGAATAAGCGTCTTAAGATATTGCTTCGCCCGTACTTAAAGCTCTTTAATAGCTGCTCTAATGCGCCACGCATATCCATGAAAGAGTCATAGCCCGCATTGAGCGGCTGTAAGCAATCCACCAGCACGATTTGTCTGTCGAACGTCGCGAAGTGATTCTTGTAAAACGCTTTTACGACCTTTTGTTGATACTCTTCATAACGCGCTTTCAATACTGCGTAGTTACTGGTTTTTGAAAACTTATCTTCTGGTGCTATGCACGGGAAAAATTGCAGTACAGGCGCACCTTCAAGTTCTCCAGGTAACACGAACCTACCGGGTTGTACCCAATGCAGTCCGTTATTCTTACAAGTATGAAGATATCGAGTGTAGCTATCAGCAATCGCGACCAGTTTCTTTTCGTCAGCATCTGCTAATAAATCAATGTCACCGCGGATTGCGTTCCAGTCTTGTGAATAGGTTTCCCTGTCGCCTTTCAACGCTGCGAATTGAGATTGACTCCACGTATCAAAGTCCATATCCAACAAGGGTAAATCAAGTAGCCACTCTCCCGGGTAATCGACAATATCGAGGAAGAGCGTACTGTTTTTACTCAGTAGCTTTTTCGCGCCCTTCGCAGGTTTATATTTGATGGCAAGACGAATCTCACTGACATCACGCGTCGGCACTGGCCATTCTGGTGGCTGAGCATTCAACGATTCCATAGCTTCATCATAAGAGAAACGTGGGATCATCATATTGTTTTGAGGAATGCGCTTAGCGCCAATAATTCTTCCGTCTCTCGCTGATGCAAGTAGAGGCAGATTTTTGTGGGTAGACGTATGAAGAAGCTGATTAACCAGCGAAGTAATGAATGCAGTCTTACCCGCACGAGAAAGCCCCGTGACCGCGACTCGAATGTGAGAATCCGTTCCTCTGCTTATAAAGTCACTCATTTCTTGAGTTAGGTGTTTCATTTGAACGACTCCGTGATAGTTAGGCTAGCTGATTATGATAATAGAGAGGCAGCCTATGTTCTTTCCCTGTTGGGATAGTATGTATGCTTTTTCTTTTTCTAATAGTAGTGAGTATGCAATACACATTCTTAATGCTAGATGAATAAAAGCCCCTGACTACATTCATAATCAGGGGCTTTAGAATTTTTCTGCGGTATCCGACGTTTAATCGTCTTCAATCAACTTGTAGATAACAAACAGTGCAATCTCTGCAATTAGCCAAAGCGCACAAGTAATCGTCACGTATTTATTATCAAAGATGCTGATCCCTTTCAAGATCAGGTCGTAACCAACAAAAGCACCAATCACCACTGCCAAGATAATCTGTAGGATCTGAATAAAACGAGGCATTCCTCTCTCCTATATTCTTATATCAAACTATGTGTTTATCACTATATCATTGATAATAAGACAAAAGTGCAAATAATGCTGCACTTTTGTCTTCAACTTTCTGTCAAGAATTGCAATTCAAACGCTGAAGCTAGCGCCTGTTACGACTTTTGACTTCGGTAAATTATGCTTTTTCAGCTTCAGCAATTTTCACTTTCCACGTATCAGGGCCGATCTGGTGCGCATTCACGCCGTTTGAGTCAACCGCTACCGTTACAGGCATGTCTTCAACTTCAAATTCGTAAATCGCTTCCATACCGAGATCTTCAAACGCAACCACGCGTGCTTTTTTAATTGCTTTCGCGACTAAATAAGCTGCACCGCCAACCGCCATCAGGTAAACCGATTTATGTTGTTTGATTGACTCTACCGTTGCAGGGCCACGTTCTGCTTTACCAATCATGCCCATAATGCCTGTTTCTTCTAGCATCATGTCAGTGAACTTATCCATACGAGTAGACGTTGTCGGGCCAGCAGGACCAACCGCTTCATCGCGTACCGCATCAACAGGGCCTACGTAATAAATGAACTTACCTTTCAGGTCGACGCCTTCTGGTAAACCTTCACCACTTTCAAGCATGCCTTGAATACGCTTATGAGCAGCATCACGACCGGTTAATATCTTGCCTGATAGAAGAACCGTTTCGCCAGTCTTCCACTCTTGAACGTCTTCTTTGGTAATTTCATCAAGGTTAACACGGCGTGTATTCGCGCCAGCTTCCCAAGTAATGTCTGGCCACTCTTCTAACTTAGGTGGTGTTAGCTCTGCAGGGCCGCTGCCGTCTAGCGTGAAGTGAACGTGACGCGTTGCTGCACAGTTCGGGATCAAGCAAACAGGCTTTGAAGCTGCATGCGTTGGTGCTGTTTTGATTTTTACGTCCACGACAGTGGTTAGACCGCCAAGACCTTGTGCACCAATACCAAGCTTGTTTACACGGTTGAAGATATCAAGACGAAGCTCTTCTTCAGCGTTCTCTGGACCTTTGTCGATAAGATCTTGGATATCGATGTGTTCCATCAGAGATTCTTTCGCTAGTACCGCTGCTTTTTCAGCCGTACCGCCAATACCTATACCTAGCATGCCCGGTGGACACCAGCCCGCGCCCATTGTTGGTAGCGTCTTCTCTACCCACTCTGCAATATCATCAGAAGGGTTAAGCATTACCATCTTGGTTTTATTCTCAGAACCGCCGCCTTTTGCCGCGATTTGAATTTCAACTTTGTTGCCTGGAACCATATTAATGTGGACAACCGCTGGTGTGTTGTCTTTGGTATTAATACGCTTACCTGCAGGGTCCATCAGGACAGATGCACGCAATGGGTTATCTGGATTGTTGTAAGCTTGACGAACGCCTTCATCAACCATCTGTTGTACTGTCTGATCCGTTTCCCACCTAACATCCATACCGATGTTCACGAAACAAGTAACAATACCCGTATCCTGACAAATTGGACGATGACCTTCCGCAGACATACGCGAGTTGATAAGAATTTGAGCAATCGCATCTTTTGCTGCTTGGCTCTCTTCTTTCTCGTACGCTTTTTCTAGGGCTTGGACAAAGTCTAAAGGGTGATAATAAGAAATGTACTGAAGTGCGTCAGCGACACTGCTGATCACATCTTGCTTACGAATAACCGTCATTGCATGCCTCTTTATTGTTCTGGTTCCATGTGGGTTCTTGGTGTGACTGTTTTTGTCTAACCGGGTTAGTTGGTTTAGCTTTTTATTATGTTGAGCTGTATTTAGTTGCTTTAGCAATCGCTTGCATAGCTTTAAACTAAACCATTTGGTTTGCACCGTTCTAATCAAGAACCCATTTTATTTTCAATTTATGATACTCTTGCTTCCTCTCACACGCCATGCAGTGATCGAACTCTTTGTCACAAATTAAACAAATGAATAACAACGAATTTCGCTCTATCCAAATCAAGCCGCTTGAATATCAATCAACTTTAGCTAAACAGCTGTTTTCTCATATTGAAAGTATGCCGTGGGCAATGCTATTACGCTCTGCTTCAGAAAGCCACGTTGATAGTCGATACGACATTTTAGTTGCTCAACCCATCGCCACCTTCGAAACTATCGGCGCAGAAACGACCGTTAATGTTAATGAAGAGTGCGAGGTTTCAACGTCGGATCCTTTCGAACTACTCGACCAATATCAACAGCAATTATTACCAACGACAACGGAACACAGCGAATTACCATTCGTCGGTGGTGCGTTGGGTTATTTCAGCTACGATTTAGGTCGACGTGTTGAGACATTACCTTCTCTAGCGCAGCGTGATATTGAAGCTCCTGACATGGCGGTTGGCTTATATGAATGGGCCATTGTCGTTGATCACAAACTGAAGACGGCATGTATTGTCGGCCAAAATATTGATTCACATCTCGATTGGTTAACCTCGCAGTCAAAGCACAATGCAGTAATCCAACCTGCCTTTGGATTAACGACACCATGGCAATCCAACATGAGTCAAGATAGCTATGCGAACAAGTTCGATAGTGTTCAAGAGTACCTGTTATCCGGCGATTGCTATCAGATTAACTTGGCTCAGCGTTTCAATGCCCAATACCAAGGCAGTGAATGGCTAGCCTATGACAAATTAGAGCAGTACAACTCGGCACCCTTTTCTGGCTTCATCCGTTTGGCCGACTGCGCAATCATCAGTGTTTCGCCTGAACGATTCTTAGAACTCAATAGTGGCACCATTGAAACAAAACCGATCAAAGGCACACGCCCTCGTTCTGAAAACCCTATGATTGATGATGCCAACGCACAAGACCTGGTCAACGCCGATAAAGATCAGGCAGAAAACTTGATGATCGTCGACCTGCTTCGTAATGATATTGGCCGAGTCGCAAAGCCGGGATCGGTTCATGTACCAAAGCTCTTCGATATTGAAAGCTTCCCTGCCGTGCACCACTTAGTGAGCACGATACGAGCAGAGCTTGATAACCAATACTCTGCAACTGACCTTCTGAGAGCCTGTTTCCCTGGAGGGTCGATTACCGGAGCACCAAAAGTGCGAGCAATGCAGATCATTGAAGAGTTAGAACCCCATCGACGCTCCGCTTATTGCGGCAGCATCGGCTACATCAGCCGAAATGGCAGAATGGATACCAGCATTACCATTCGTACGTTAGTTGCTGAAAACAACACGCTATATGCGTGGGCTGGCGGCGGTGTGGTGTTCGATAGTGACTGTGCCTCTGAATACCAAGAGACGCTCGATAAGCTGAGTCGCATTCTGCCTGTGCTTGAAGAATGCTAAGCATAACGTCATTAACTGACAGTTTCGCTGCTTAACGGCCAGTAAAAGCTCTATATAAGAAGAAACCGAAATAAAAAGAAACCGAAGGATCGTAAGATCACTTCGGTTTTTTTAGTCTCTGAGCCAGAGCGTGTGAATGACCACTTCTGACTAGCGATGCTTAATTAACAATCTTTAGGTTACCTTAGTTAAAAAGCTCTAAGCTACTTTAGTTAACAAACTCTAAGTTACTTTAGCTAACAAACTCTAAGTTACTTTAGCTAACAAACTCTAAGTTACTTTAGCTAACAAGCTCTAAGTTACTTTCGCAGGCGTAACACCCCACTTCTTGAGCATCTCTTTAAGGTCGTTGGCCGTATAAGGCTTACTAAGAATGTCATCCATTCCACATTGAATACAGCGTTCCCGCTCTTCAAGCGTCGTTCCGGCAGTCAGTGCAACTATAGACTTCGAATACCCTTTATTTCTTAGCTTCTCTGTCGCTTCAAAGCCGTCCATAACTGGCATTCTGCAATCCATGAACACAATGTCGTAGTCATTATTTGAGGCTAGCTCGAGTCCTTCTACACCGTTACTTGCAATAACAGGTTCAATCTCATGTTTACGTAACATTTGTTGGATGATGATCTGGTTCATCTTAATATCATCAACTACGAGCACTTCAAGCAGTGACAATTCGACTTCAGATTCAAAGCCTTTGGCGACACTATCGCTCTCTGCTGGTACGTCGACAACCTGAAGAGGAATCGAAATGGTAAACGTAGTACCTGAGCCAACAATACTGGTCACCCCAATATCGCCATTCATTAAAGCCACCAGCTTACGACAAATCGCTAACCCAAGCCCGGTACCCTCATAGTTTCGGCTACTTGAGTTATCAGCCTGAGTAAAAGGTTCAAACAGCGTCTTATGTGCAGATTCGGCAATGCCTACCCCAGTATCTTCCACTGAGAAAACAAACTGGTTTTTGTCCCACTCAATATCGACATTGACGTGCCCCTCTTCTGTAAATTTGATCGCATTACCGATTAAGTTTACAAACAGTTGCGTGATACGTTCTAAATCGCCTTGGAAATGAGAAGGTACGTTAGAAGCGACACTGATATTAAATTCGATCTGCTTCTCAATCGCGCGATTGACGAAGATACTTTCAATCGTATTTCTCAAATCATGCAACGCAAATTTCTTGGGAATAAGATCCAACATCCCTGCATTGATTTTGCTGAAATCAAGCAAATCATTAATGATGGTTCTGAGAAACTCTCCAGATTGGCTCAGGTTATTCACTATTTCACGCTGAGAACTGCTGAGTTCGGTATCGCTGATCAATTCTGCACTACCTAGCAAACCATTAAGCGGAGTTCTTAATTCATGGTTAATCATGGCCACAAAGTCGCGCGTTGCCCTCTCGGACTCTTCCGCTCGTTTACGTGACTCAACATTTCGATTGATAGCAAGCTGATGAGTTAGTGCACTGCAGATAAGATCGGTCACTAACAACAGTTGGCTTTGAATGAATTCGTAGTCCTGGTCTAACAATCTGACCTTCACGATTAACGCACCGACTATGACCTTTTCGACCTCTAATGGCACCGTTAGCAAGTTGCCTTGCCAATGAGGTTCTTGAATGTATTGCTCTATCACCTCGACGGCTTCGTCACCATAGTCGTAGGTGTGTAACTGAGGAATCAGCTTGGGAGGCAAAATCAAACGACTGGCTTCGATCAAGTAACTGTTAGCCACATTCATCGTCAATTGTGACAACATGATGTCATCGAGATCGTTTCTAAGGAACGCGCGCCCGAAATCAATCAACAAGTTGTCGATTTGTTCTTGGAATTCAATACGACGTATATTCGCATTGGAGCGCTTTTCTAGCTGACGCAGAGCAAGTTCAAGCTGTTGGTTAGCCTCAAACAGTTCGAGGCTCTTTTGTTCCAACAACACTTCAGCCGCTTTCCTGGCCGCGATTTGACGCTTAAGTTTCTTCTCTATGGCAGATGCCGGATCCATATCACTTTTCTACTTTGAGATTAAACCTAACCACGCTTTGGTCATCATTTTGCGGCGTCATTTCAACCGCGATAGATTCACCGTGGTATTCAGCACACCCTTCAATAAGCCCCAAACAAACGTGAGACATGCACCTTGCGCTTTTATAGTCAAAAACAAGCTGTGCTTCAGTCGTGGTGATAAAGCTGAATTCAGGCGGCTCCGCATCCGGATAGAGCTTCTTCACTTCAACGTGAATATAGCGCTCTACGTGTTGGATAAATTGAAAGGTGGTCGTGCTATGAGCAAGGCTCGCTTTATTAGGCAATGAGGCCAATAAGTTCTTAAAGACTGACTGCCCAAAAACACGCTGTAAACTGGCTGCATCAATATCGGTTTTCTTACTCAAGTTGATAATCAACCTGACAAGGTCTTTGTGGTCATAGCTTCCGACCGACGTGTAGATCCCTTCGTCTTCTGACATCTCTAAAACTTCTTCCAAAAGCTCTAGCCCAAACTTGTCTTCAACAAGCTCTAAAAATTCGGTGAATATGATTCCTTTCATCTCATACCTTTTCTTCTATTTCTTTTTAGAATGGTCTACTAAGTTATTGTTATCAAATTCTTAAACAAAAAAACTACGTTTCATCACCTAATTTTATGACATGGGTAACGCTTACTCGGAAATGTGCAAATATTGAATATAGCAAAACCCCTCGTTTTGAGGAGATGGGTGACTCCCCCTCTCCTTTATTATGCTTAGTAAATGACTGAACTAAGGGTAAGTAAATGAAGACACACTCAAAATTGGCAATCAGCCCACGGTTATGTCTATACTTAAAATCATAATAATCAATATATTGGCTTGATATGAATAAAGAAAACTTCCTTCAACAATTCCAGCTTAATCCTACAGTTGGCTATCATCCCGAATCTGTAGAGCGTGTTTCGCATATCAGTGGCGATCAATTGCGCAAAGCGGCAGTGGTGGTCGGTTTAGTGGAACGAGAAGATGGTTTACATGTCATTTTTACTAAAAGAGCCGCTCATTTAAAGCATCATCCAGGCCAAGTCAGCTTTCCTGGGGGTAAACACGAACTTTCCGACCCTTCTATGCAATTCACTGCACTTAGAGAACTCCACGAAGAGGTGGGAATTCGATCGGATCAAGTTAAAATTGTTGGCCAATTACCTGCATTGAGTACTATTAGTAAATTTTCTGTGACACCGATTGTTGCAATGGTCGATCCTGACTATGAAGCCATCATCGATGAGAACGAAGTGGCCTCGATTTTTGAGGTGCCTGCCACCTATGTTTTAGACCAAGCTAAGTTACACAGCCACACTGTTAACGTTAAACAAATCAAGCATCGTGTTTTTGCGATGCCCTTCGAAGAGCACCTAATTTGGGGCGTTACAGCTCAAATCATCCAATCCCTGCAGCGACATGTAGTGCAACAAATTACATAGCAACTACGTTTTGTTTAATCTCTGTTAACAAAATCCAGCCTTTCTATAGAACAGATTTATTAATGCAATTTTACGCAAACGTTTTCTTGGTATAAATCTAACCACCCCCGCCATTCGCATAATAAAAACTAATACCTAGCATGAGCATAAATCACCTGTAGCACGCCAATTTCGTGATCAAAAATCCGTTTTTCGCATATCATGTGACACGCCGTTTCATTACATGATTTAGATCTATTTTTTGCAGAAGAAAATTCTGCAGAATTAGCCCCAACTTATTTCCTGTTCCCAAAAAATGAGTAATTTAACATGAACACAACAACTTCTTCGGCAAATGCCGTTAAAGATTCAAGCAAGTTTAACTATAAAGATTTTACCTGGTGTTTATCACTATTCGGTACAGCAGTTGGTGCTGGCGTACTATTCCTTCCAATCAAAGCTGGTGCGGGTGGTTTTTGGCCATTAGTTATCCTAGCTCTAATCGCGGCACCAATGACTTGGTTCGCACACAAATCTCTAGCTCGTTTCGTACTGTCTGCTAAAAACCCTGAAGCTGATATTACAGACACAGTTGAAGAGCACTTCGGTAAGACTGGCGCAAACATTATTACTTTTGCTTACTTTTTCGCTATCTACCCAATCGTTCTTATCTACGGTGTTGGTATCACAAACACGGTTGATTCTTTCCTAGTAAACCAAATGGGTATGGAATCTATTCCACGTCCTCTTCTTTCTGGTGCACTGATCCTTGCTATGACAGCAGGTGTTGTATTCGGTAAAGAGCTGATGCTTAAAGCAACTTCAGCAATGGTTTACCCACTAGTATTCGTCCTACTAGCGCTGTCTTTCTACCTAGTTCCTGAATGGAACACTTCAATGATGGAAACAAGCCCAGAATGGTCTTCAATGCCTTCTATTATCTGGCTTGCGATTCCAATCATCGTGTTCTCTTTCAACCACAGCCCAATCATTTCACAGTTCTCTAAAGAGCAACGTCGTGTATACGGTGAAGACGCAGTTAAGAAAACTGACGCGATCACTGGCGGCGCAGCAATGATGCTGATGGGTTTTGTAATGTTCTTCGTATTCTCTGTAGTGCTTTCTCTATCTCCAGAGCAACTAGCTACAGCACAAGCGCAAAACATCTCTGTACTTTCTTACCTAGCTAACGTTCACGAGTCTCCACTTATCTCTTACATGGGTCCTCTAGTAGCGTTCGCAGCGATTACTTCTAGCTACTTCGGTCACTTCCTAGGTGCTCATGAAGGTCTTGTTGGTCTAATCAAATCTCGCTCTGGTTCTTCAATCAGCACGATTGAGAAAGCATCTCTAGCGTTCATCGTTGTTACAACTTGGATTGTTGCGGTAGTTAACCCAAGCATCCTAGGTATGATTGAAACAATGGGTGCTCCAATGATTGCAGCTATCCTGTTCCTGATGCCTGTATTCGCGATGCAGAAAGTACCAGCAATGGCTAAGTACAAAACTTCAGCACCTGTGCAAATCTTTACAGCTTTATGTGGTCTAGCGGCTATTAGTTCTGTAATCTACGGCGCTCTTTAATCTCAAGCCTTTTTATAAGATGGCATCCATCTTATATCGCGAGATTAGACAAAAAATATAATGATAATAAATGAGCCTCCCTACTCCCCTTGGGAGGCTCTCTTTTTGAGGTAATCGCTATGATTAGTGTATTTGATATCTATAAAATCGGTGTTGGTCCATCGAGCTCACACACAGTTGGACCAATGAAAGCGGGTAAAGAGTTTATTGATGACCTACGTTCAATGGGAAAATTGCGCGACATCACTAAAATCACCGTGGACGTATATGGATCACTATCACTGACAGGGAAAGGTCACCACACAGATATCGCAATCATCATGGGTCTTGCTGGCAATACTCCTGAGAAAGTGGATATCGACTCTATCGCAGGTTTCATTGCTCGCGTAGAAGAAACTGAACGTCTACCTGTTGGTATGCACTGTCATACTGTTTCGTTCCCGAAAGATGGCGGAATGAATTTCCATACTTCGAACCTTTCTCTACACGAGAATGGCATGAGCATTCATGCTTGGGTTGATGACGAAGTAGCTTACTCAAAAACGTACTACTCAATTGGTGGCGGTTTCATCGTTGACGAAGAGAGCTTCGGCAAAGAAGAAGAAAACCCAATTAAAGCACCATACGAATTCACAACAGCTGAAGAGCTGGTTAATCAGTGTAAAGAAAGCGGTCTTTCTATCAGTACACTGGTTATGAAAAACCAAGCGGCTTTCCACTCAGACGAAGAGTCTCGCACTTACTTCGCTAACATCTGGAGAACGATGCGCGAGTGTATGGATCGCGGTATGAATACTGAAGGTATCTTGCCTGGTCCACTGCGTGTTCCTCGTCGTGCAGCTTCACTTCGCCAACTTCTGATTACTTCAGAAAAAACAACCAACGATCCAATGACGGTTGTTGATTGGGTGAACATGTTTGCTTTCGCAGTAAATGAAGAAAACGCTGCTGGCGGTCGTGTAGTAACAGCACCGACAAACGGCGCGTGTGGCATTATCCCTGCGGTATTGGCTTACTACGATAAGTTCATTCAAACAGTGACAGAGAAAGACTACATCCGTTACTTCGCAGCTTCTGGCGCGATCGGTGGTCTGTATAAGCGTAACGCTTCTATCTCTGGCGCTGAAGTTGGCTGTCAGGGTGAAGTTGGCGTAGCATGTTCTATGGCTGCTGCTGGTCTGGCTGAGCTTATGGGTGGTAGCCCTGAGCAAGTATGTATGGCTGCAGAAATCGGCATGGAGCACAACCTAGGTCTAACGTGTGACCCAGTTGCAGGCCAAGTACAAGTACCATGTATCGAGCGTAACGGTATTGCTGCAGTGAAAGCAATCAACTCAACTCGTATGGCACTTCGTCGCTCTTCTGCTCCTACTGTTTCTCTCGATAAAGTTATCGAAACAATGCTAGAAACAGGTAAAGACATGAACGCTAAATACCGTGAGACATCTCAAGGTGGTTTGGCAGTTAAAGTGGTTTGTTAATTAGCATTCGTTTGTTAGTTAATATTGCCTTGCTAGTCCGTATTCATTTATTGGCCAGCATCAGTTAACAAGCCAACACTTAACTCAGTCTGCTTTTAATAAGCAGATAATAAAAAGGAACGCCAATGCGTTCCTTTTTTTGTATCTGAAACTTGGTGACTGATTTATTCAACCGACCAAATTGGTTTGCTAAATCACTTGTGAGATAAGCAAGAAGCAACCAAAGAGCAATGAGAAAAGCATCATTGGCCGGCCACCTTCAGCGCTGTATCTGTCTTCCGCTACTTTCATAAAGCGTTGCTTATGAACCATAACCAGAGGAACAAAGACCGCCAAGAACACTAAGATGATGCCTGCATAGTTCAACACTTGTAGGAACTTATCCGCAGCAAGCAGTGAACCCGCCAGCGGCAAGATGAAACTAATGCAGTAAGTAACCGCTGTGTTTTGGTTAAACATGTCTTTGTTCTGGTTGAACAACGCCATTGCTACACCAAAGAAAGAGGTCAGCAACGCTAAGCCAGTGAAGGTAGACAGAACGTTACCCACCCAAGGAGACTGAGCTTCAAACGCCGCCATCAAGTCAGACACATTTTTAAAGCTTCTGAATTGCTCTTCACTCAGGTTACCCACTACCGCAAACAACCAACACAAGTAGCACACTAATGGGATCAGAGAACCGACGATCACCATGTTACGCAGCTGTTTGTCTGTCGCTTCGTGGTTGTAAGAAACCAAGGTTGGAATCACAACCATAAAGCCAAAGCTCGTAAACAGGATGGCACTGGTTTTGATTAGATCAACGTGGTCATGGCTGGTTACCTGCATCAAGTTTTCTTGAGTCATGCTCGGCGCTAAGAACACCATGGTTGCAAACAAGCTAGCAAGCATCACGAAGAACAGTGCACGGTTGAGTTTATCAATCACACCGGTGCCACTTGCGACAACAGCACCCGCAAGTAAAGTAAACGTGATTTGGCTCGTCGTTGCGCTAATGTCGACACCGAAGTTAGACAGTAACTTACTCAGCAAATCACCCGCACCCAGAATGTAGGCCATCAATAGGCAAATCAATAACGCGTAAAGTAAGCCGTTGGTAATCAACTGCCCTTGTTTGCCCAGAGTTTTTCGAGCAATAGAGTTCAACCCTAGACCGCCACCGGCTTTGATGGTCGCTTCTAGAAGTAATAATGCTGCGTAAGTCGTACCGAAGCAGATCAGAACCATCAGCAGTGTGCCGTAAAGCAATCCGAATTGAGCTAATACCATTGGGATCGCAAGCATACCAGCACCGAGAGCGGTACCAGCGATAATTAGGGAGCTACCCATCATTTTAATATTCATTGTTTTTAACTTATTTGTTTAGTTTTTATAGATGTGAGTCTTCGTACATCGAGCGGATGACAAAGGAGTTCAGATAGAAATAGAGTTATAAAACGAATAACAATAGGAGCGATAAGCGGTAAAGAAGCGTGCAGAGACGTGGTCGAACAAGGTGTTCAAAGGGGAGCTTGTCTTAAAAGAGGTAAAACGAGAAGCGTGAGTTTGCGTTAACTGATGTGGTGAACCTTCCGTAGGTTCAATAATCGGTGATGTAATCTTGAATTTCATGTATGTGTCCAATAATTAAGTCACATTCCATAGTAATTGAAGCAGCGTATCCATTGCTGCCCTACCTCTGTCATTAGAGGTGTTTTCATCTTATCGAATGAGCTTTGAAACACAACGCTATAACCACATTTTTTGCTATTAAATTGAACAAAACAGCCATTTGGATATAAATTAACCACCAAACCGCGTAAAACAATAATCATTTATAATAAAAACCAAAGAGAGACACAATGGTCTCTCTTTTTATCCAAACGAAAACATTACATTAAGGCGCAGGGCTATATAAACGAGGTGGACTGCTGTTGGGTAAGTGAATCAGATTTAAGCGATTACGTCTTGCCCATTCAACCGTCAATGAGGTCGGAGCCGACAAACAAACCAAGGTTGCAATTTCAGCACGCACAGCTTTATGGATAAGCTCTAAACTGCAACGACTCGTCATAATGGCGAACCCCGACTTAGGGTTGATGTCGTTCACGGCCATCGCCCCTATTAGTTTATCCAGTGCGTTGTGGCGGCCGATGTCTTCACGACAAAGTGAAATTTCACCTTTCGAATTCGCAAACAAAGCGGCATGTAAAGCACCGGATATTTTGGCTGCTTTTTGATGTTCAGCAATTCGCCCTCTCAACCCCTGAAAAACCAGTGGACTGGGTGGTAATGACGATGGCAATGGAACCAAATCCGGAAGTGCTTGTTCAAGCGCCTCAACACCGCACAAACCACAACCTGTGGTTCCAGCCAAGTTACGCCGCTGAGTTTTCATGTCCCAAAAAGCGCGATTGCTGATTTCTACTTGCGCAAAATGAGATTCACCATTGCCACCAATCTCAATATCACGAATCTCACTGAATTTTTTTACAATACCGGTACTTAAACTAAAACCGCGCACAAAGTCTTCCATGTGACCGGGCGTCACCATCATAACCGCCTGACTGATCCCGTTATAACTGATCGCCAATGCAGATTCGTTTGCCAGAGGGGCATCCACCACCATGCTATAGCCCGTAAGCTCTCGATAGCTCATGGCATTGGGCTGTGGAGGCGCTTGATTAAAATCAGGCAGTTCAATATAGGATTGAGTTATACATCTCATAAAATCACCCGGAAAGACGGTCAGCTTGACGATATCGATTCAGACTGAAAACGTTACTTATTAAACTAGTATTACTGATTAAATAGACATCACTGGTTAAACAAACATCACTGATTAAACAAGTGTTTTGCTTCAGAAAAACACTGATCAGTGAGTGCCGAATAAGGTTCTTGTTTACGCTTAAGTAGACCTAGAGGCGAATGCACCACGGCTTTTTCTATAGGTACGATACGCAGTTGTTCATTGAGCTCTTCCAATCCAGAGTTAAGCGGCATAACAGCACAGCACAGGCCACTGGTAACGGCTTGGATCAGGTGAAACGTAGAGTTACTTTCAATCAAAGTCTGCGGAACTAGGCCTTTACTACCGAAGCTCAAATCAATCGAATGACGATAATGCATACCTTTAGACAAAAGCCCCAAAGGAATGCTATTGAGTGATTCCCATAAGACTTCCGACTCAGCAAAATCAAAAAATCGGCTGTCATACAGAATGCCTAAATCCGTCGAGTTCATTTCTATAACGTCAAAATAAGCCGTATTGATCTGGTCGGTGTAACACATGCCTAAATCAAGTTGGTTACGATTGAGCTGGTCTATGATCTGCTCAGATGTCATCGACAAAATTTGAAAGCGAAGTTCAGGGAATTTTTCTGCTAAAGGCTTAATCAACTGCATCGGGTTTTGACTGGCTAAAGGCACCATGCCAACTCTTAGCGAGCCGACCAGTTGGCCACGGCAGTTAGCCGCTTCGGCTTGTAAACCGTCATGAGCCGCTAAGACCGTCTTTGCCCAAGCCAATATACGTTCACCCGCTTCGGTAAACCCTTCAAAACGTTGACTTCTTGAAATCAACTCGAGGTCTAACTCTTCTTCTAAACGCCTTATCCTCATCGACAACGTAGGCTGAGTAATATGACAAAGTGTCGCAGCCTGACCAAAGTGTTTCGTTTGATCTAAAGCGATTAAATACTTAAGTTGTTTTATATCCATGAATGATTAGTAAAACCTTGAAATGAAGCGTCTTCTTCGCGTTCGTCGTACATTAACGGTTCTCTGTGATTGAAAATACCTATCACGGGAAATGGCTCAATCTGTAAAGCAACAGCTAAAATAACAACGGTATCTTTGATTTAAATCAAAGTATGCCTAATTTAAATATAGGTCAAATCTAAATTATCTATAGCGTGATAGACAGCAACTATCATGGGAGACTCAGCTATATCAAGGCTGATTAACAAATATCTCGTAAAATAGAGCTCACATCGCACTGGCTAATAAATTTTATTTATCACTATGAAAAATCTATTTATCACTGTGACAAAAGCGACACTTTCCATATTTACTCGCCATGATAGATTCTGTTTATCACTTAGTCGGCAATATCAATTGGACGCACCGCCCCTTAACGGCATAACCTTTGATTTAGATCATGGCAAACAATTAGCCAGTCTATTTCTAAATATTCAAAGCAGTAAACAGGTATCGATACCAAATAATCAAAACCGTTTTACTCCCGCCTTATTTTTATAACGCGCCTGTTTTTACCGGTTCCCTTGTTTACTGCCGTTCCCGTGTGTGAGGAGTGCAGTTGTGAGCCAAAAAGAACAGATAAAAAAATATAAAGGTCCTGCTGGTGGTTGGGGTGCGTTAAAAGCCGTCACTAAGAGTTGGTGGGGCAGCGAAAACGCCATCAAAAACATTCGAACAATGCTTAAAACGAATCAAAACGGTGGTTTTGATTGTCCGGGATGCGCATGGGGTGAATCCCCACACGGCAGTAAAGTGAACTTCTGTGAGAACGGTGCAAAAGCTGTGAATTGGGAAGCCACAAATCGATTTGTGGATCCTAATTTTTTCGCTGAACACAGCGTAACATCCTTATCATCACAAACAGATTACTGGCTGGAATACCAAGGCCGAATAACCCATCCGATGAAGTACGACGCTGCATCCGACCACTATATTCCTATCGCGTGGGATGAAGCCTTTTCGCTCGTAGCCAAGCATTTGAAGCAACTCGGCTCGCCACATCAAGCCGAATTTTACACTTCGGGTCGAGCCAGTAATGAAGCGGCGTTTTTGTACCAACTCTTCGTCCGTGCGTTTGGAACAAACAACTTCCCTGACTGTTCAAACATGTGCCACGAAGCCAGTGCAATTGGCATGAAAGATACGGTCGGCGTGGGCAAAGGAACCGTAATTTTTGACGACTTTGAACAAGCAGACGCGATCTTTGTGCTCGGGCAAAACCCAGGTACTAATCACCCTCGCATGCTTGAACCCTTGCGTGAAGCGGTAAAACGCGGCGCTCAAGTGATCTGTTTCAATCCATTGAAAGAACGTGGACTTGAACGTTTCCAAAATCCTCAAGTTCCAGTTGAAATGTTAAGCAATGGTTCAAAACCAACCAATACCGCTTATTTAAGACCAGCATTAGGTGGCGATATGGCGGTCTTTCGTGGGATGGCTAAATATTTGCTGCAATGGGAACGTGATGCGCTCGCAACCGAAGGAAAAGCCATATTTGATCGTAAATTCATCAGCGAACACACCACAGGTATTCATGAATACTTAGCAGAAGTTGATGCGACAACATGGGAGCATATCGCTGAACAATCAGGGTTAGCTTTAAGCGAAATAGAAATGGTCGCAGACATGTACCGCCGTTCAGAAAAGGTGATCATGTGTTGGGCTATGGGGCTAACACAACATCGTCATTCAGTACAAACCATCAAAGAAGTAGCCAATGTGCAATTGTTGCGCGGCAACGTCGGTAAGTCAGGTGCTGGGCTATCACCAGTTAGGGGGCATAGTAATGTCCAAGGCGATCGTACGATGGGCATCGATGAAAAACCGTCAAACCAATTTCTTGATAGCATAGAACGCCGCTTTAACTTCAATGCCCCGCGAGATGTAGGCCACAACACCATACAAGCGATTAAAGCGATGGAGGAAAAACGCTCGAAAGTCTTTATTGGTTTAGGTGGTAATTTTGCGCAAGCCACACCCGATACTCCTCGCACGCATCTGGCGATGAAAAATTGTGACCTAACCGTTCATATCTCAACCAAGCTCAATCGCTCTCATCTTGTTACCGGTCAAGATGCTCTGATTCTGCCATGTTTGGGACGTACGGAAATCGATACACAAGCTAATGGGCCACAAGGCATCACCGTCGAAGATACCTTCAGCATGGTTCACATCTCTTACGGACAGCTCGAGCCTCGATCAGAGCATTTACGTTCTGAACCAGCCATTGTCGCGGGTATTGCCAATGCCACATTGGGCAGCCATCCAATAGATTGGAATTGGGTCATTCAAGATTATGGGCATATTCGAGACCTCATTGCAGATACGATTCCGGGCTTTACTGACTTCAATCAGAAACTGGAAAATCCGGGTGGATTTCATTTAGTCAATCCCGCCGCAAATCGTCAATGGAACACCCTCAGCGGCAAAGCGCAGTTTGGCTCCAGTGAACTGCCAAAACATCTGATTAATGAAGCGGTGTTGCAGGGTGCTAATAAACCCGATTTGATCTTGCAAACCATGCGTTCCCATGACCAATACAACACCACGCTATATGGCTTGAATGATCGGTACCGCGGTGTCTTTGGTATGCGCGAAGTTTTGTTTATCAATGAAGCTGATATATTGAAGCTCGGTTTTGAACCAGGTGACAAGGTCGATATGGTGTCGCTTTGGGAAGATGGTGTAACGAGAAAAGTGAAAGGGTTTACCCTAGTAGCTTATGACGTTCCACAGGGTCAGGCGGCGGCTTACTATCCTGAAACCAACCCTTTGGTTCCTCTAGACAGCTATGGTGAGCGAACCTTTACCCCTACCTCTAAATTTATTGCCATCAGATTAGAGAAATCAATCTCTGACGCCATTCCCCTTTCAACCGTCAGCTAACTGGCAATCGGCAATCGGCAATCAAAAGTAAACGTAAAAGTAAAAGTAAAAGTAAAAATCCACCTGTTTTGGCAGGTGGATTTTAATAATGACGCTTGGCCAGTATAAATACAGCCCGCTGAACATGTTTATTTAAGTCATGTACGTTTATTAGGCTTTTCATACTCTTCAAATTTAACGATAAACTCCCTTTCATTCGCCCAAAGAACATCATCACAAACTCGCTACATCACAGAAACATAACCACAACCGGAGTGTGGTCACACAATCGGTTATACCTCATAGGTGGTAGAGTCTCTTACACGTAAAGTATGCGCGTCATTATAATTAATAAAAACAAACACCTTATGCGCTCAACAATCACCTTTAAAATCCTAGTGGCCCTCGCCATTGTGTTCACTTTTCTATTAGCAATATCGACCTACTTTCAATATTCGCAGCAAAAGCAACTTGTAAACTCAGTGTTAAGTGAACAGCTTCACGATAAAGCGAGCAACTATTTCGATAGCCTCAATATGATGATGCTCACTGGCACTATGGCACAAAAAGAGACCCTTCGTCAGAAAGCGTTAGCTCAAGAAGGCATTGAAAATGTTCGTGTATTGCGTGCTGATGCGGTGAGTAAGTTATACGGGCCTGGCAATGACAACCAAACACCTGTAGATGATATTGATAA
Source organism: Vibrio splendidus (assembly GCF_003345295.1). Taxonomy (NCBI): domain Bacteria; kingdom Pseudomonadati; phylum Pseudomonadota; class Gammaproteobacteria; order Vibrionales; family Vibrionaceae; genus Vibrio; species Vibrio splendidus. The sequence goes on along the minus strand of NZ_CP031055.1, from coordinate 1,045,261 downwards.
ACGAGCGCTAGCGGGTGAAACCGTTATCGAACCCTTTTCTGCCGATTGGGGAAAAGGCTTGGTTATTGCTCTGCCAATGAAGTCGAGCGAGAACTATCGCGGCACCAATTGTGTGGCATGTCATATGGCGCCAGAAGGGGAAGTATTAGGTGCAATTCGACTTGAATATAACCTTAGCCATGTCAACTCGCTGATCAATACTCAAACGATGACAGCGATCGGTATCATGGCGGTGATCTCCTTTGCCGGATTCGTTCTTACTATGGGATTGATTCGTAAGATAATCGTTCGCCCGCTTCAACAAACCTCTCGCTTTATGACCCAAGTCAGCAGCGATAAGAACCTATCCACTCGGCTTCCAGAGCAAAGCAAAGATGAAATTGGTACGCTTGCTAACTCCATCAACTCGTTCATGGGCACTGTTTCCAACAGCTTAGAGAGGGTACAAGACACCTCACACAAACTGAATGCTTCAGCCAACCAACTGACCAGTGTTGCACAAATTACCGAGCAAGCCGCCAGCGATCAACAAAACGAAACCGCTGAAGTACAAAACAATATCGAAGGGATACAGGCGCAGCAAGTCAATGTAGAACAAGCCACTTTAACCGCCTCAGAACTCATCAATCATACCGCTGATGTGGCCTGTAAAAGTGCTAACCAAGCACATGATGCAAGCAGTGAGATAAAGAACCTAGTCAGCAGCATAGAAGAAGTGAAACACAAGATACTGACACTCAATGAGCAAACCGGAGAGGTCTCTTCAATATTGAGCGTTATTCGAGGCATTGCCGATCAAACTAACCTGCTCGCCTTGAATGCAGCGATTGAAGCTGCTCGCGCAGGCGAACAAGGCCGTGGTTTCGCTGTGGTTGCTGATGAAGTTCGTAATCTTGCATCACGAACGGCTGAAGCGACAGGCAGTATTGAATCGATTATCCATCAGTTCCAACAAGGTAGCGAAGAGTCGTTAACTTCGGCCGACCGTGTTTGCGAACAAGCACATCAAAGCTCAACAGATATCGACGCTCTGTCCGTTGAAATGAATGGTGTCGTTGAAGAAATGAAACAAGTGCTGGCTCATGCGAAAAATATTCAACAACAGACGCAATCCACTACACACGCAACTGAAGATGTTCAACAAAAAGTTGAAACCATCACTTCTCACGCCGACAACACATCGCAGTCTGCGGCTGAGACTCGTGGAATCAGTAATGATTTAGAAGAGCTGTCTGATCACCTTGAATCTCTTATCAACCAATTCACCTTATCGAACTCAAACACCAACGATAAAGGTCAGTCATAGGTCGTTAGAACTCCCAGACCGACATCAACAAAAAAAGCGCTCAAAGATGAGCGCTTTATCTTCATAACAATGTCTAGTTCAGGCTTTCAAAGTACCTTAAACCACGATTAGTGCGTAATGGAAACCGCAGTTAAATCTTTATGCTTGTGGTACATCGCGTGTTTGAATATCAGATTCGCACTCACGGTATCCATTCCTGCGACTTCTACATAAGCGCCCTTTTTACGGAACTTAAATACGACCTTATCAAGCGCCTCAACCGACGTGTTATCTAGGAAAGACGCATCCGAAATATCGATGGTCACTAAAGAGGTCGCATTGTCATAATCAAATAGATCGACAAACGCATCTGAAGAAGCAAAGAAGACATGGCCTTTTACTCGGTGGGTAGTGTGCATTTCGTTAGTCACCACTTCATCGGATATAAAGACCATCGACTTGCTAGCATGTGCATAAAACAGAGCCGATAGCACCACGCCAACCGCAACACCTATTGCGAGATTGTGAGTAAACACCACCACCGCCACGGTTGCTAGCATGGTTACATTGGTTGGGAGTGTGTGGTCTTTAAGCTCAACAACAGAACGCCATGAAAACGTGCCGATTGAAACCATGATCATCACAGACACTAAAGCGGCCATCGGTATCAGCTTCAACCAATCAGAAACAAACACCACCATTAGCAGTAAAACAACCCCGGCGATCAGACTGGATAATCGGGTTAAGCCGCCAGATTTGATGTTAATGATCGACTGGCCAATCATCGCACACCCCGCCATACCACCAAATAGTGAAGCCACGATGTTCGCTACGCCCTGCCCTTTGCATTCATTGTTTTTATTACTTTCTGTATCAGTCAGATCATCGACGATCGTCGCTGTCATTAAGGACTCTAATAAACCTACGAGGGACAGAGCAATAGAATATGGAAGGATGGTTGCGAGCGTATCAAACGTGAATGGAATATTAGGAATCAAGAACACAGGCAGTGAATCGGGAAGCTTACCCATATCGCCAATTGTTCTGACATCCAAACCAAAGAGCAGACTGACGATAGTAAGTACTACGATGGCAATCAATGGAGACGGTATCGCACTGCCTAATTTAGGGAAATAAGGAAGCAGATAGATAATAGCTAAACCAAGAGCGACTAACAGGTAAACGCTTGATGGCACATTGATGAGTTCGGGGAGTTGCGCCATGAAGATAAGAATCGCGAGTGCGTTAACAAAACCCGTTATGACTGATTTTGAAACAAAGTTCATTAAGTTACCCAGCTTGAGATAACCCGCGGCAATTTGAATCACGCCAGCAAGAAATGAAGCGGCGAGTAGATATTCTAGCCCGTGGTCTTTAACTAAAGTAACCATTAACAGCGCCATTGCGCCCGTTGCCCCAGAGATCATCCCCGGACGACTGCCAACCAAAGCGGTTACAACACAGATACAGAAAGAAGCATAAAGTCCTACTTTAGGGTCGACGCCTGCGATAATTGAAAATGCGATAGCTTCAGGGATTAATGCGAGTGCAACCACAATCCCAGATAATGAATCTCCTTTAACGTTTGATAACCAGTGTTTTTTTAAATAATTAAGCATGTAATTCTCTTTTACTTGTACAGCCAGTCCTGCCTTGTTCAGACATAATTTGATCGACTGTTTTTCTTGAATGAGCGAGCGCTCGAAAAGTGCGGGTGTAGAGAGAATGCAGGGGCTAAGGCGGCGTAATTAACACGTGAATATTAAACTCCTCTGGTTTGTGATTGATTTGCTATTGAATAAGTAAGCTCAAGCCGATTGATTATAGGTACTAAGGTAAACAGTACAAATTAAGCTAGCGAGTAAGCATTAGACTAGATCGTAAGTATTAAATTGGATCGTAAGCATTGAGCTAGCTTGAGCCGCGCCAATATAAAGTGAGTCTTGATGCAATCACACATTCATTATTGCAAACAAAGATTCCAAACCTATACCAGCTCGTCAACGGTTACTGCTATTCATTAAAACGGTTACGGCTATTGACCAAAACGGTTACGGCTATTGACCAAAACGGTTACTAACCTAGTTTAACAGCCTAACTCCGACATAACGTTTATAAACGTCTAACGGCAATTGCACCGCATGAAATCGAACAAAAAAACAACCCTTAGTGGTTTTTCTTGTCTGTAGACACAATATTTCTTTCGTCGAGCAAGAATAAAGGTTGAAGCTGTCTGTATGACAGGTAATATGTTCAATCGATTTAAAAAGTTTATACAACTCAATGTTTCGGCTAATTATTATGCAAATGTCTATTTGTTTGTATTAATGCCAGTACCTTTGAGTTGAATTTGTCCCTCAATGGAGAATGAAATCAACATGACTTACGCGCCTGTAACAGACGTACTTGGCGGCAAGCTAGCGGTAGACAGTGAAGTAACTGTTCGCGGCTGGATCCGTTCACGTCGTGATTCCAAAGCTGGAATCTCTTTCCTTGCCATTTATGACGGCTCTTGTTTCGACCCGATTCAGGCCGTGGTTCCTAATAATCTTAATAATTACGAAGACGAAGTATTAAAGCTAACAACTGGCTGCTCTGTTGAAGTAACTGGTAAGATTGTTGAGTCTCCTGCGAAAGGTCAAGACTTCGAACTAGCAGCAACTGACGTTAAAGTTGTAGGCTGGGTTGAAGACGCTGACACTTACCCAATGGCTAAGACACGTCACTCTATCGAATACCTTCGTGAAGTTGCTCACCTACGCCCACGTACTAACGTGATCGGCGCAGTAGCACGTGTACGTAACTGTTTATCGCAAGCGATTCACCGTTTCTACCACGAGCAAGGTTTCTTCTGGACTTCAGCTCCGCTTATCACTGCATCTGATGCAGAAGGCGCTGGTGAAATGTTCCGCGTATCTACGCTAGACATGGAAAACCTACCTCGCACTGACGAAGGCAAAGTTGATTTCAACGAAGATTTCTTCGGTAAAGAGACTTTCCTAACAGTATCTGGCCAACTTAATGCTGAAGCTTACGCTTGTGCACTAAGCAAGGTTTACACGTTCGGTCCTACGTTCCGTGCTGAAAACTCAAACACAAGCCGCCACCTAGCTGAGTTCTGGATGGTTGAGCCTGAAGTTGCGTTTGCAGACCTTGACGATGTAGCGAAACTGGCTGAAGACATGCTTAAGTACGTTTTTGCTGCTGTTCTTGAAGAGCGCCGCGACGACCTTGAGTTCTTCGCTTCTCGCATCGACAAAGAAGCAATCACTCGTCTAGAGCAATTCGTAGACGCTGATTTCGCACAAGTTGACTACACTGACGCAATCCAAATCCTACTAGATTCTGGTAAGAAATTTGAATTCGACGTTGAGTGGGGCATCGACATGTCTTCAGAGCATGAGCGTTACCTAGCTGAAGAGCACTTTAAAGCGCCTGTTATCGTTAAGAACTACCCGAAAGACATCAAAGCTTTCTACATGCGCTTAAACGACGACGGTAAAACAGTTGCAGCAATGGACGTACTTGCACCAGGCATCGGTGAAATCATCGGTGGTGCACAACGTGAAGAACGTCTAGACATTCTAGACGAGCGCATGATTGGTATGGGTATCGACCCTGAGCACATGAGCTGGTACCGCGACCTACGTAAATACGGCACCGTGCCACACGCAGGCTTCGGTCTTGGCTTTGAGCGTCTAGTATCTTACGTAACAGGTATGGGCAACGTTCGTGACGTGATTCCATTCCCACGTACGCCACGCTCTGCTAACTTCTAATCTCAGCTTTCTTCTTTCAGAAAAGTCAGTATAGATAGATAATTAAATAGATAAAAACCTCCGTATATACGGAGGTTTTTTTATACGCGCTCATTTATAAGGGCATGTTCATAAGCGCCTACTGATAAAAGCTTAACAGCTCAATCTACTCGACAGTACGAACCAAAAAGTGATCTAAAAGTATCTTCTCGCCCGTCTGTTCTAGCGGCTTAAATTCAATCACCATCTGATCACCCTTTTGCTCAAAAGCATTCACTTTAAAGAATAAGCTCTCCTTATCCGCCCTAATGTTATGAGCAACCTGACGACCATTTACAAACACATCAAAAGCGGGCGCTTTTGGGTTTGCAGGAATGACAGTTTCAAAAGTGTACGTTTCACCTTCTTGCGCATAAGCGGTGTTGTAAATGCCGCCATCCTTCGTCCAATAAGTACCATTAAAGTCCATACTTCCAGCTTTCCAGTAGCTGTAAAAGGCATGAAGATCTTCGATACTGTTCTGGGTCGTTGGCGTCCATCTTACGTCACCAAGATTTACTGGCTTCGAGTAACTAAACCCATGCGTTCTCATATCCTTGTTTAAGGAATCTAATCTCCCCAAAACATCATCAAAGGTATCTTGCCAACCAAGCTCGCCATAATATTGAAGGCCAATTTCTCCAATAATGTAAAACTCGTCGTCTCGTTCAATCGTAATGCCTGAACCTGAGTCGCCATGGATGATCAGCCACTGCAAATCACTTTGAGGCATGATCACCGGGTTATATTTATATTCAGCTAACCATTTCTTATCTGTGTCATTGTACTTAACAAATTTCTTTCCGCCATTACGGCCGTTGTAGTTGCCAAAGCCAACGCTATTTACTTCATAAACCTCTGAATGATCGAACATCCCTTTCTCTGGTAACTTCGCAGGTTTAATACCGGTTATTGGCGTGTCTAAGCGCACCAGAGCGAAATCATAAATGCCATCGGTAAATTCATACTCCCCCCACTCACCATCAGGGTCAGTAATCGCACGTGATGTATGAATAACGTTGTACTTACCGTTCTCATCTTTTTCATAAGAAGAACAAGTTACTGCATTTTCATACCCTTCACTTTTAGAGCCTGATACGTGATTTGCCGTTATCACCCAGTAAGGGTCAATCAACGTTGCCGAGCCTGCATTCATATGACATGCAAAATCGAACTGAGTTTGTAGAGCGAACGTTTTGTGTTGAGTGACCGAACGATCCATTTTCCCGAGACCAGAGTGAGCAGAAAAAGTCGCTACAATTGCTGATGCTAGAATGATTCTTTTCATGTTACTCAACCTCTCTCAACTGGATAGCCTCAATAGCGTGATAGCCTTGTCTCAATTCAAAATCAAACTGCCTATATTGGCGTGAATATGAGATTTCTACGATGTCATCTGGCGATTGAGATTCGAAAACAATCGTATTTTTGACACTGGTCATGTGAAATGAAATGTCATTTTTAATTGTGATGCATTGCTTGTTAATACATGCCGTCACATCAGCAGAAGACAGCCAATTATGTGTATAAAGCTCTACAGAAAATCGCCCTTCTTTACTCGGCTGAACGTCAAAAGAAAAACCACTAGAACCAACAAGCAAACCTGAAAAAGCCAGCTCTTGGTTATAATCCGTAGAGTCGCCGTCTTGCCAGTAGTAACGATTGCCAAAGGCGTTTTTACTATCTGAATTAATGATCTGATTTAATTCACCACTCACGGTTACATCGCTTATCAGATCAATATTTTCTTTCTCAACTCTTTGATGATCACCATACAAAAAGGCCCAATCCAAACCATTTAGATCCACCTCTCTTGCGTAACGATACTTTCCCTCATCAAGCTCATAGCCGATAAATTCACTGGAAATAGACAATCTATTCGTACCAACTTCCGAAAAATTGCTTAGTCGATTCAAATCAACATGGAGTTCGCTTGCTGAAGCATTGGTGGCTAACAAAGCCAACATGCACAGGTTTGTTTTTGTATATTTCAATCTCATAATCCCGCACCTCAATTAGTCATAACCAATTGTAATAAATGGGGAATTTAAACCTGTAAGGTACTGTAAGCCCTTAACTGGGTCACTTTTATCGCACAGCGACCAATAATTGACGTGAATATATAGCAATAAAAGGTAGGCTCTAGTTATTTCCTAGCACAACCAATAAGCCAAGTTTTTGACTAAAGGTGATGCATATTCCAAATAATCACCATTTCTCGCTTACACAGACTTACAAAGCCTGTGGCATTAAAGTATGAGATAGCCTTCAGAGCTCAGGTTTAATGCAATTATTCAAAAGTTCAGGTCATTTAAAACGAAAAAGCCCTGCCAAATTCTGGCAGGGCTTAAAATAATTCGACTGAATAATCGGCTTAATCGACATCTTGGTCGATAGCGTATTTTATCGCGAGACCGCAGATTGCCATCATAACGAACGGGATAGCCGCTGTTGTATATTCAGCCCAAGCCATATCAGCGAAGGCTTTTGCCAGCAATACGTGGCCGAGAATAAGCAGAAGCGCACACACAATCGCGACGATAATCAGCTTAACTTCATTTCCCATAGTCATTTTCAACATAACGGTATCTCCAATATTTGGTCTAACTGTATTGAATCACAACTCTTTGTTGTACAAGGCGTACAGTTGCACCAGAAACAATCCGTACAGTTGAAATCATTGTCTGTTTTATGAGTGACTTAAGATTTTACGAATGCGTAAGTTGATGTGCCAGTTTGCCAAGCAAGATTAGTGCTTGTTCTTTCTCTTCTGTGAGTTCATAAGAGAAGTTCAATCTGATCGCGTTATCTACTCTGCCCTGCTCACTAAACAGATCGCCTGAAGCGACACTGATCCCCTGAGCAATCGCTAGTTGGTAAAATTGTTGACTGTCGAATTTGGCGGAAAGACGAATCCATATGAAGTAGCCACCAGCCGGTTCTTCAATCTCGACGGAATGCGGGAAGTACTGCTTGATGACCTCAATGAATCGCTCTTTTCTCACTAGAAGATTTTTACGTAATTTACGAAGGTGATTGTCGTAGCTTTCATGTGTTAAGAAGTGTGCGACGCCAAGTTGAACAGGCGCACTACTCGACAGTGTAGAAAGAAGTTGCAGCTTTTGAATGGCATCATTGAAACGCGTGTTCACAACCCAGCCGACCCGATAACCCGGACACAGACTTTTTGAGTACGAACCACAAAGCAGAACAGAATCGGTCTTATCGAAGGCTTTTAGTGGCTTGGGTTTATGCCCTTCGAAGTAGAGGTCACCATATACGTCATCTTCAATAATGTAGGTTTCGTGTTGTTCTGCAATCTCAACCACACGGCGCTTCGCTTCCTCAGACAAACTTGTCCCTGTCGGGTTTTGAAACGTCGTCATCAACCAACACGCTTTTACATCTTGGTTTTGTAGTGCGCTTTCAAACTGCTCAATATTCAATCCATTGATTGGACAAACATCCACTTCGATAGGATTGAGTCCTAACCTCTCTACGGCCTGTAAAGCACCATAGAAAGCAGGAGATTCAATCACAACATTATCACCCGACTTAGTAACCGTTTGCAGGCTTAAGTTAAGCGCTTCCATTGCGCCAGAGGTAATCACGATATCTTGATGGTTAACCGTAATGCCTTGTTGCAGGTAACGCTGCGCGATTTGTCTTCTTAAGGACTCACTGCCCGGTGGCAGATTATTAATGACACTCGCGCCAGTCATTTTTCTGCCAGCACTCGCGAGATTTCGGGTCAAGGTAGGTAAAGGAAACAGATCAGGGTCTGGGAATGCTGAGCCAAAAGGAATCACACCTTCTGCGGAACTCGACTTCAAAAAGTCGAATAAGCGATCATTAATGGCTTTCTTTTGGTGTACTAACGGCAGTTCATAATCAACGCCGTCCACACGTGGTGCAACAAAGTAGCCCGACTGAGGCTTAGCGATGATCCACCCTTCGCCTTCTAACAATTGGTAGGCTTGTAAGACAGTACTATTACTGACGTTGTAATTTCGACAACTCATGCGTACCGAAGGGATCTTCTCTCCGGATCGCCAAGTGTTATTAGCGATCTGAGTTCGAATATCCTTTGCAAGCTCTTCATAACGCGCCATCTAATTGTACTACCTAGATAAATTCTAATAAGCCGGAGATTTTATCACTAACGTTAACAACTATTGCTGCTATCCATATGATTGGACCTAATTTCTATAATAGTGTGAATTGGTTCACAGATAACTTTGTATGCTTTGCTAAGTTTGTAACCAAGGCGGGAGCCAAGTTCGCTCTACGCCTCTATAATTTGATGTAACCCAAAAAACATGCGAGATAACAATGAAAAAAATAGAAGCAGACCAGTTAAGTTATAAAGGAGAGTCAAACGGTGTTCATAGTTGGACAACACCGAGTGGCCAGCCATACTACTGGCACCCAGATTGGCTACATATCGCTGAAGATGCGACAGGTTCACATCCAAAGCAGAAAATCGACATCGACCAAGATAAAGCTCCAACTCAGAAACACGCGGTATCTGCAATTCTTAAGCACCTAAACCAGTGGGCAACCGACAAACTGGCGTCTCATCCTGATATTGAAACAAGCTCTATTGAAGCTGAAATCAATCTAAAAAAATAATACGCAATGAGGCGTATCGGCTTTGACTGTTTTCACGAACGAGCAAGCCAAGATCGATCACTGAATAGCCTCGAATCTCTATCGAGGCTATTCACATATACGCATAGTAATGCTGCAATAATCCCCACTTAGTTAACAAATCACTTACACACACCAATTTCTTGTATCATTCAGCGAAAGCTATCGATAGAATTTCTGGTCCTATTTACGCAAGTCATTCAAGTTATGTATATTTCATAGCAAGCAATGCGTCTTGCAAAATAAAATATGCGTACTTAAAACTCGTGAATCTAGTAAGAATTATACAGACCAGAAACGAAACTGAACAAAGGCTTATCGATGGATACATCAAACTATAATCAATCGCTAACAACCCAGCTATATGCCATCGCTGGTGTGCTTTTTGGCACCTATGGCAGTCGGGTATGCCCTATGCTCGACACCTTAACGACGTTAGAAATTTTCACTCAAGTGAGTGTCGTTTTTGCCTTAGTCTGGTTTGTGCGCCATTACCTATTAGCCCGCCATGCTTTAGTTAAACAAGGTCGGTTTGCGCAGCTCGACACCTTGTTGTTTTTTGCTGCTAGTGTCCCTTTTGCGCTTTATTACAACTTAAGTTACGACTTCACCATCGATAGCAATTTAAAAGTGCTCTTTGGAATGACGTTATTTGGCTTCTTTACTGGAAGCATTCTTCAGTTGAAAGCTAAGCTTGCGCAAATGGACAAAATGGAACAGTCTGGGCAGTTTGACTTCCAACTGATTGGCGAACGAAGTTCATTAGTTAAACAAATGGTCGGTTTAGTCATCGTACTTCTGATCACGCTGACCACAATGCTGACTATGGTTGCCGTTAAAGATATCTTTTGGTTAGAACATAACCCAGCTCGCTTATTGGACGGCACAGGTAAAGTCAGCGTGATTAAAGAGTTCATCTACCTTGCGTTGGTGCTTGGTGGATACGCAATAACCATCATGACATTGTGGAGCAAGTTGATTAAACGCATTCTCCTGAGCCAAGAACATGCGTTGAACAAGGTAACTAAAGGCGAGCACGGCGTTCGTTTGCCTATTTTTGGCTATAACGAACTGGGTTCTATGGCGTCAATGACCAACACCATGTTAGACAGCCTTGAAACCGCACAAAACGAAGTAAAAACCACACGTGACGTAGCGATTGTTAGCTTGTCTGCCCTTGCTGAATCTCGAGATAATGAAACGGGTGCCCACATTCTGAGAACTCAAGAATACGTTAAGGTACTCGCACAAGAGCTCAGTAAGTCGGAAATCCACGCAAACTTGTTAACACCAAACTACATAGAGCTGCTTTACAAATCTGCTCCACTTCATGACGTAGGCAAAGTAGGCGTTCCTGATAACGTGTTATTAAAGCCGGGCAAATTAACTGACGAAGAGTTTGAGATAATGAAAGGTCACCCCGCAATTGGTGCTGAAGCGTTATCTATTGCAGAAAAGCAGTTAGGAAGCAGCTCTTTCCTGAGAGTCGCGAAAGAGATATCTCTGACCCACCACGAAAAATGGAACGGCAGCGGTTATCCAAATCAGCTGTCTGGTGAGGACATTCCATTATCCGGTCGCTTGATGGCATTAGCCGATGTTTATGACGCGTTAATATCAAAACGAGTCTACAAGCCAGCCTTTACTCATGAACAAGCTAAACAGATTATCTTGGAAGGCAATGGGACACATTTTGATCCGCAAGTTGTCCAAGCTTTTCTGGCTGTCGAAAAAGAGTTTGTTTCGATTGCCGCGACCTACAAAGATGGCAAAAATGTACCAAGTGAACTCGAGCGTGAAAGCTTTATTGCTCAACCAGCCTAATCTATATTAAAACCACTAACTTCTTGCACCCTATAGGTTAATCCGTAGGGTGTTTTGTTATCAAATACCCTCTTTAGTCAATAAATCTGATTGAAATGGATTTTTTTTGGCCTTTCTGTTCACTTCGTATTGTCTTAAAAATTCCATACAGGTATAACTACCCATAGATACTATCCCCTCTCAATTGACATGGATGAAGATTATGTTTGAAAAAGTGTTAGCTGCTCCCGCCGATCCTATCCTCGGCCTTACTGAAGAGTTTAAAAAAGACTCTCGTGCAGAGAAAATCAACCTTGGTGTTGGCATCTACAAAAATGAAGCTGGCCAAACGCCTGTACTTAAAACAGTAAAGAAAGCAGAAGCTGCACTTCTTGAAAGCGAAAAAACCAAATCTTATCTGACAATTGAAGGTACAGCTGAGTACGGCCTAGCTGTTCAGAAGCTTCTTTTCGGTTCAGACGCAGAGATCGTAACGTCTCAACGCGCGAAAACTGCACAAGCTCCTGGTGGTACTGGTGCACTTCGCGTTGCTGGCGAATTCATCAAGCGCCAACTAGGCGATGCTAAAATCTGGATCAGTAACCCAACTTGGGCAAACCACAACGGCGTTTTCGCTGCCGCGGGTATCGAGACAGCTCAATACAGCTACTACAATGCTGAAACAAAAGACAAAGACTTCTCAGGCATGGTTGCTGACCTAGAGAAAGCTTCTGAAGGTGATATCGTTCTTCTTCACGGCTGCTGTCACAACCCAACAGGTATCGACCCAACAACTGACGAGTGGGAAGTGCTGGCTAAACTGGTTGCTGAGAAGAAACTGCTACCTCTATTCGATTTTGCTTACCAAGGTTTTGCAAAAGGCGTTGAAGAAGATGCAGCTGGTCTACGTATTTTTGCTCAATACAACAAAGAGATCCTTGTTGCTAGCTCATTCTCTAAGAACTTCGGCTTGTACAACGAGCGTGTGGGCGCATTCACTCTAGTTGCAGAATCTGCAGACGTAGCAACGACAGCGTTCTCTCAAGTTAAGAGCATCATCCGCTCTATCTACTCTAACCCACCAGCGCACGGTAGTGCTGTAGTAACTCACATCCTTGGTGATGCTGATCTACGTGCTGAATGGGAAGCGGAAGTGGCAGAAATGCGTGACCGTATCCAAGAGATGCGTGAGCTATTCGTAACAACATTGAAATCTGAAGGTGTTGATGCAGACTTTACATTCATCGAGCGCCAAAACGGCATGTTCTCGTTCTCTGGCCTAAGCAAAGAGCAAGTAACTCGCCTGAAAGACGAATTCGCTATCTACATTGTTGGTTCTGGCCGTATCAGTGTTGCTGGCATGACTAAGTCAAACATGGATCCTCTATGTAAAGGTCTTGCTGCGGTTCTTTAATCGAAAAGCGAAACCTTTATCTGTCGACCTATAGATATGCAAAAGCCAGCGATTAAGCTGGCTTTTTTGTGTCTGTCTCTTTGTATATAAGAGCTATATATAAAAGCTATTAAGGCACTTAGCCTTTTCGTTACTAACACTTAGTCTCTGCGTACTAACGCTTAGCCTCTGCGTTACTGGTTAGTACTCTAAGAAGAACTCTACACCTAGCTCGTTAGTACGCTCACTACGAATCTTACCTTCGCCATCTCGGTGTTGATAAGAGCCACCAATCGCAAACTTGTTGGTCACCAGATAGCGTAAACCTAGGTGATAGATCTCTTCATCAAACAGGTCACTGCGATTTGCTTGCACACTACCGTTCGCAATCCAGCGTTTGGCGAAGCCATAGTTAAGTTCGGCTTTAATCCCTTGGATAAACTCGGTATCTGAAGACTCAGTTCGGTTGGTATCGTTATCTTCCACCTCCCCCTTAGTGATACCAAGCAGGTAGTAAGCCACTATATCTAAATCTTTCTTAATGCTGTAACGGTAACCAACACCTGGCATAAGCGTATCAATTCGAGTTGTCGTGTCATCCGGGTGAATAAAGCGCGCACTGTAGTCGCCCAACAACAACCAATCATCCGTCATCACGTAACTGACGCCTAATCCATACGATGAGGCATTATTATTGCCACCTGCATCTTCATTTAAACTGCCCGAATGCGCGGTGGCATAAACATGGTCATAATCAAGAATATCCACCGCGTTAGTGTCCGCCCACAAACTTGGAGAAAACATAAAAACTACAGGTACCAAACTAAGCTTCCACTTCGACATTCCTATCATCCTTCAACTGTCACTCCATTAACTGAAAGATTAGTCTATCCATAAGACTTTAAAAAGGTTTTAGCTCACAGATTGATTTGTGCCGGAAAATTATTATCAAATGTTGTACCATGAAATCATACAAACCAATGGATGATCATTATGGATGCTGAGTTATTAGAGATTCAAAACTTTCTGGCACAATACCCCCCTTTCTCTGAACTTCCTGAAGAGATATTGGTGAAAGTGACCAGTAGTGTGGAAATTTCTTATTACCGCCAAGATACCCCTATCATTCACTTTGGTGATCAAATTCATGACCTCTATATCGTTCGAAGTGGTGAAGTCGAAGTCTATCGTCGTAAGGGTGAACTCTATAATCGCCTTGATGAAGGGCATGTGTTTGGACAAATGGGGTTGCTGACTAACAACAAAGTTCGCTTCCCAGTTAAAGCGACCGAAGATACCCTTCTCTACTGCATCCCTGAGCCGATTTTCCAAGAGCTCTACGACAACTATGATTCATTCGCCGACTTTGTCGAGGTGGAAGATAACGCGCGACTTCGCCAAGCAAACTCAGACAGCAATGACGCCAACGATTTATCGACATCCAAGGTCAAAACACTATTGACCAGCGAAGCGCCGATGATCGAGAAAACGCGCACCATCCAACAAGCTGCAACCATGATGGCAGAAGACAATGTCTCTTCTCTACTGATCATCGACCCTGATATTGTTGAAGATGATGAAGACGATTCAACACCAGTTATCGGCATCATTACCGATCGAGACTTATGTACTCGCGTTCTAGCCGAAGGCCTTGACCCGTCGGATGAAGTATCCAGTGTGATGACACCAGAGGTTATCTCACTCGACCACAATGCCTATGTATATGAAGCAATGATGACTATGCTTCGCTACAACGTGCACCACTTGCCAGTGCTTAAAGATAAGAAACCTATCGGTATTATCGAAGCGACCGATATTGTTCGCTACGAGTCTCAAAACTCGCTGTTATTGGTAAGCAGCATCTTCCAACAACAAAGCATTGAAGATCTTAAAGTACTTTCTGAACAAGTAAAAGACAGCTTCGTTCGCCTAGTAAACGAAGATGCCAACGCCCACATGGTTGGCACAGCTATGTCGGTAATTGGCCGTAGCTTTAAACAGCGTATTATCGAGCTTGGTGAAGAAAAATTGGGTAAAGCACCCATTCCCTATTGTTTCCTTGCACTCGGCTCGATGGGACGTGATGAGCAGTTGCTCGTTACTGACCAAGACAACGCCATTATTCTTGATGACACCTACGACGAGAAAAAGCACGGTAAATACTTTGAAGAGTTATCAACCTTCATTTGTGATGGCTTAGATCAGTGTGGCTACGTGTATTGTACTGGTGACATCATGGCCACCAACCCAACGTGGCGTATGACTCGTCGCCAATGGGAAGAGTGCTTTGCCGATTGGATTGATGATCCAAACCCGAAAGCGCTATTGAACGCTTCTATCTTCTTTGATTTAGACGGTGTCTACGGCCGCTTGAAATGGGCGGAACAACTGAACAGCTTTATTGTTCGCCGAGCACGTAAGAACAACCGTTTCTTAGCATGTCTTGCTCGTAATGCGCTTAACCGCACACCGCCACTTGGGTTCTTCAAAGATTTCGTTATGGAAAAAGATGGTCGTCATAACAACTCGATCAACCTTAAACGTCGTGGTACCGCACCACTTGCCGATCTAATTCGTGTTCACTCTTTGGCGGTAGCCTCTCGTTCGAAGAACTCATTCGAACGTTTGGATGACATTATCGACGCAGGTATTCTGCCAAAAGGCCGAGCTCAAGATTTGAAAGATGCGATGGAGTTTATCTCCTTAGTTCGTATTCGCCACCAGGCACACGATGTCGACAACAACATAGAACCGGATAACAACATTGAGCCAGAGAACCTATCTGACTTCGAGCGACGCAACCTAAAGGACGCATTCCAAATATTAAGTAATGCGCAGAACTTCCTTAAGTTCCGTTATCAAGCCAGCAATAAGTTTAAGTAGGGCCTATGAACAAACTATTCAGATCACCTGCGGTCGACTGGCCATTTAAGTTTGCTCAAAAGCTGGAACGAGCGAGAGACGAGCGCTTAAAGCAATTTTATAGCCAACCTCTTCCTGCACCTGATACGCCACTATCAGAAGTAACCTTCTTAGCTGTCGACTTTGAGACTACGGGTTTAAACCCAAACAAAGATGGCATCATTACCATTGGCCTTGTCCCGTTTACGCTTAATCGTATTTACTTACGACAAGCCAAACACTGGACACTGAGACCAAAGCAGAAATTAGAAGAAGACTCTGTAGTTATTCATGGCATCACTCACAACGACATCATTGACGCGCCAGACCTTAGCGAGGTGTTAGATGAGATATTAGAATCACTGGCGGGTCACATCCCAGTGGTTCATTACCGTCGTATCGAGCGTGATTTCTTGGATAACGCACTGAAAGTCAGATTAGGTGAAGGGATTGAGTTTCCGGTCCTCGACACGCTCGAGATTGAATCTCAAATCCAGAACAAACTGGCCGGCGGCTTATGGAATAAGCTAAAAGGCAAGAAGCCAGCGTCAGTGAGATTAGGACAGAGCCGCCGTCGGTACCACTTACCCGACTACACGCCGCATCATGCATTAACGGATGCAATTGCGACCGCAGAGTTACTACAAGCGCAGATTGCACATCATTTTAGCCCTGACATGCCGGTTAAAGATTTCTGGTTATAGCTAGATTAAAGACAGTTAAATCGCACATGAAGCGATTAGCTTTTAACTTTTAACTTTTAACTTTTAACCACGAGTGCTCACCTCAGAACTAAAAACGCTCACATTATCTAAATAGTGAGCGTTTTGTTTTTGCGTATTAGGAAAAACTTACTCCGCTGTCGGACCAACTAATCGCATTTCCCAATCTTCGACTTTGCCAGTTTCAAGGCGACGCTCTATAAGTGCTCCCCAAGATTCGACTAAAGGTAGCTCCGCCAATTCTTTAAGCTCTTGTTTATCCAAACAACCTGTAAACACCGCTTTCATGATTCGAGTTAACGGCCATTCTGGATAAGGTCTTTCACATAAAATGATCTCATCTCCAGCACCGATCTCACCTTCTTCCAATACACGGAAATACCAGCCAGTTCTTAGCGTATCTTGCAGTCTTCTTGCCATATCATTTTGATCGAATCTCACATTCAGCTTCCAGCACGGCATACGCCCTTGTGAGACTTCCAACAATGTTGAACCAATGCGAATCTTATCTTTCAAGCAAATGGAGTGTTCCGTGATGCCGCTTGAGCTTAGGTTCTCGCCAAATGCGCCTGTAGATTGAAAGATGATTTTGTCACCTAGCTCTTCCTGCCAAACTGGGTAGTGCTCGCTTGGGTAGATATGAAGGGCTTTTTGAATACCACCGTGAAAGCGAGGGTCACCTTGTTCGTCATTGGTAAAACCAAGTTCTGTGGCATGCTGACGCTCAGGTAAAACCTGCTTGTTGATGGCACTATTTGCACCGTGTGCAAAGGCAACAGTTTTACCTACCAATACGCTATTTACTAAGCCTAACTTCTTCATATCTTTCCCTTTTACCTAAACTTATTTGCTGTTTTATACTAGCTAAAGCCAACTTATTGCTCGCCCAGTGATTTAAATACCGGAACCGCTGCTAATACTTCAATGTGGTTTTCTGTGCTCTTTAAGTAACGCGTTTCGCTGTTCGAAAGCAATAGATGACGCTGATAACCTTCTGTTTTCGGAAACTTAGCCAAGACCGTTTCGAGCGATGTTTCACACTTATTTTGGTTAATACCTTCAATATCGACTTTGAATAGTAGTTGGTTTTCTTTCGATATTTCAACTTGATATCGCATACGCGTGCCCTCTCTACTTCATTCACTCTGCCGGGCATGATAGCCTAGTCTCGCCACGTCAGAATAGGGACATAAAGACACTTAACCATGCTAACCCGCCAAATAGATTCTCACTCCGGAATCATCAACTCAAATGAGATGATGGTCGCTAATCCTAATTCACCAGCGTTAGTGAAGACCATCGATATGCCCAAGGGCTACGTCGATGTAATGCACCAACATACGTGGCATCAAGTGATCTTCCCGCTCAAAGGCCTATTGCAAACGAAAACCGATCACTACCAGCATCTTGTGCCCCATACTTCTGCTTTGTTTGTGCCTGCAGGGATTCAACATGAATCTATCGCATTGAGCCATACGACGTTTGTCGGTATTTACCTTAATCCTGCCTTTGGGATCAAGTATGAGCCTCAAGTACGAACCATTACCCTGACGCCGTTTTTAAATGAGCTCTTGCAGGAAATTTGCAGACAGTGCGAAGGATTAGTGAGTAATGAAGAGGTATCTCGATTGCTTTCGGTATTGCACGATCAGATCATGAAAGACAACGTTCAGACCTACCAATTGTTGCTACCCGAAGACAGGCGTTTGAAGCTTATATTTGAAGCGCTGACAGAGACGCCAACGTTGGATTTGTCGCTAAAGAGATGGGGAGAGAAAGTCGGTGCATCAGAGCGAACCTTATCGCGCTTATTCTCAAAAGAGTTCAATACGTCATTTCAGTTATGGCGACAACAAATCCGCCTGATTTATTCGCTGCCTTTGTTGGACGAAGAACTCTCAATCCAAAGCATTGCCGACCAAGTCGGTTATCAAAACGACTCGTCCTACATCAAAGCATTCAAGGCTTCCTTCAATGTCACCCCGCAGCAGTTTCGCTTAAATGGTCGAAGAAGGTAATTAGGCCTCTATATTTTCACCTTCTATAGGAAACAAAAAGAGGAGCCTAAGCTCCTCTTTTCACTGGTAAACATCTAGGACGCTTATTAAGCGTATTTCTCTTCGAAGTCTTTCATAAAGCTAACTAGTGCCTGAACGCCTTCCAGAGACATCGCATTGTAAAGTGAAGCTCTCATTCCACCCACCGCTCGGTGACCTTTTAACGATTTCAGACCCGCAGCATCAGCCAGCTCTAAGAACTTGCTGTCTAGCTCGGGTTTCGCCAACTGGAAAGGTACGTTCATTCTTGAACGGTTTGCGGTGTGAACATCGTTTTTGTAGAAAGCAGAGCTATCAATTGCATTATAAAGCAACGCCGCTTTCTCCTTGTTCACCAACTCCATCGTTTCAACGCCACCTTGAGCTTTCAGCCACTTGAATACAAGGCCTGATAGGTACCAAGCGTACGTTGGCGGAGTGTTGAACATTGAGTCTTTTTCAGCAAGTACTTTGTAGTTCAGAATACTCGGCAATACTTCGTTTGCTAGTTCTAGTAGATCATCACGTACGATAGCAATGCAGATACCCGCTGGGCCGATATTCTTTTGAGCACCCGCGTAGATAACACCGTACTGAGACACATCGATCTTACGAGACAGAATGTTAGATGACATATCCGCGACGATTGGCTTATCCGTTTGAGGAAGCTCACTGATTTCAATGCCATCGATGGTTTCGTTTGGACAAAAGTGCACGTATGCCGCTTCAGGGTCGATTTTCCAATCTTTAGCCGGAACAACCGCCGCTTTGCCATCAATAGATGTCTTCGCGTTAAATACATCGATTTCGCAATATTTGCTCGCTTCAGTCACTGCGCTTTCTGCCCAGTAACCCGCATCAATGTAAGTCGCTTTCGTCCCGTCACCAAGAAGGTTTAGAGGAACAGCAGCGAATTGAGCACGAGCTCCCCCCTGACAGAAAAGAACTTTATAGTTGTCTGGGATGTTCAGAAGATCACGTAGGTCTTGCTCAGACTCATCGGCAACTTGAATAAACTCTTTGCTGCGATGGCTGATTTCCATAACGGAAGTGCCTAAACCATTCCAATCAATGAAGTCTGCTTGCGCTTGTTTCATTACCGGTTTAGGCAGTGCCGCTGGGCCAGCACTAAAGTTGAATACGTTATCTAATGTAAGTTCCATGGGGATAATTGCTCCTGCTAAATAATAACTATGAAAGTAATACCATGTTTTACCCAACATAAAAACAACAAAAGAGGTCTTAAGACCTCTTTTGTTTCGTACCGTACAAAATGTTTAACTTAACCCGTTAGATCGCCCTATCAGTATTAAGCCCGACTCTTTTTATTGAACAAAAGCCGGCATAAGCAGTGCAATTAATGGAATTTCTTGTCCATTTTCAAACACTAGATTTCCATTCTCTAGGTCAGCCGTGATTTCATAACCACTTTCTGTTTGCTTGATCATTTCCATCACGATCAATTCGTCGATACCTTCACGGATAAAAGGGTATTCTTCAACAAGCTCATTTGAGAAGCTAGATTGAATATTACCTGTTAATGCAGGAACAATCATTGAAGGGTTACTGCTGATGTTTTCTGTGCCTTCCGGTACGCTCACCAACCATTTAGATTCAAACTGACCTTTACCTAATTCTAACGACATATTGTTCATTGAAAGGTCGAAGCCTTTAGCAAACAGTACGTCGATGAACGGAATGATCTCAGCCACATCTTCTTGTGTCAGAACAGGGTTCGCCTGGTAAATTTCAAAGATTTTCTCAAACGACTGGCTGTCCAGTTTCGACATTTCAAAATCGACGTTTAGATTGTTCAACTGGCCTTCGTTGGTCTCAATATTGGCGACATCCAACTTAAGACTGCTGCTCAAGCGCTTAGTCGCTTCATCTAGATGCGATTCAAAATCGTACTTAGAGTTTTCGATGGTCATGAATGGCTGCATTGCAGAATCTGAAATCAAGAAGCTATCAATAGTAAAGTTTTGCGTGCCTAACCAGTAACCTTTCGCTTGTTGGCCTGAACCAATACCTTTTAGATTTGAGAGTGTCACCTCTTCACCCGTTTCAAAATCAATTTGAACCGATGGGATAGAAAGCTGGTAATCAACCTGCCCTAATACAGTGGCGTGGCCAGACAGATTCGACTTCGTGATAGATACCGAGGTACCATTTTCTTCTGAGCCTTGGTGATTGAACTGGCTTAACTCGAAGTTGAAATCCGTGTTGCCGTTTAGTTCAGTGCTGGTAGTCAGAGTAAGAGGCAGAATGTCAGTATTCTCAAACGTCGACAGCGCGTTTAAGCTCACTAAGCCATGGCTCACTGCACTATTAATGACAAACTCACTTGGTAAGCCATCGAGCGCAAGCTGCTCTTTCAAGCTCTCATCCGTCACAGTTACGCGAGTGGTTACAGTAGAAGAAAGGTAACCTCTATCGTATTCCACGATCTCAGCTTGAATGCTTGAATTGTTAAGCTTTGCAACGCCATCAGTAATCGCATTTTGTCCAATTTGCCCAACCGCTAATGGCCAACAAAGTGCCAATGAAATTGCTCCGCCAATTGCACCAATTTTTCTTAACTGTTCCATGAGTTCTCTTTCTACACTAGTCTGTTTTTTTTAGTCTAACCCATCAGTAGCAAACAAGAAACATTGAGTTAAATCAGTCTATTGCTCGATACTTCGATTGCCTCAATAAATTAACGGCTAGCTCTCATCCTTATTCAGCGGTTCTTGCTAGGCTAGAGACGTCGCTACTATTAAGGTTGAGCTGTGAATCAATACGCTGTTATCTGTTTGGACAATAATCCGGTTAGCATTGAAAGAATACGTTCGGAGCTGGCTCCGTTAGCTTCTGTATTCGATATTTATACTGCCGAGAACATAGAAGACGCGCATCACGCATTAGAAGATATCCATGATCACCACCAAACCGTTGCTTTAGTGATCACTCATCATCATTCTGGATTTAATGGTGTGCAATTTCTTATTGAACTGGAACAGCTGCCCCATAGTAATACCGCAAGAACGATATTAGTCAGCGCTTCGTCAGACATTCAATCCATTCTGACCGCGGTGAATGAAGGCCGGCTCAATCACTGCCTAACCAAACCCGTTCAAGATCAAGTTCTATTCAAATCGGCGCAAAAAGAACTGACCTCTTTTGTTATCCAATACGACTCCGAA
This sequence comes from Vibrio splendidus, assembly GCF_003345295.1. Classification (NCBI taxonomy): domain Bacteria; kingdom Pseudomonadati; phylum Pseudomonadota; class Gammaproteobacteria; order Vibrionales; family Vibrionaceae; genus Vibrio; species Vibrio splendidus. Next base: position 1,023,489 of record NZ_CP031055.1, on the reverse strand, counting down.
AACCTGTTATCTTATAGTGATGCGTTGGATCAACAGCGCTTATTCAGAGCGCACATCGAGCAAAAGATTCATTCTTTTCAATCGGGGTTCATTCACGACTACCACCAGCTTTCTGACAATGCCCTTGCGGAGCGTGTCGTCAGTGCATTACAAGATGTATTTTCAAAAGATGACAAAACCAAGGCCATTCGAGACTACTCACCCGAACATCTCCTCACTGTAGAAGGTGAAGACAATCGCTTTTTATGGCTGATCATTGAGGGTGAAGCCGCTCTCTATAAAAAAGATGAGTTGGGGCAACAACGGGAAGTGGTACGACACTCTAAGGGCAACATTGTCGGCGGGATGTCATTTGTGACGGGTGAACCTTCATTCTCAACCGCGATAACCCTAACGCAAACACGAGTCATCAAGCTGGATAAAGATAGCTTTGCTCAAGTGATGCACTCAAACAATACCCTGCTGCCGTTATTCACCAACCTATTGCTCCGTCACTTTAACCGACGCTTACAAAGAAGCATCACCAATAAGATCAAGCTGCAGCAAACGCTCGAATCACTGGAATCTGCACATCAACAATTGATCGAGAAAGAGAAGATGGCGATGCTCGGGCAACTTGTCGCGGGCGTTGCTCATGAGTTGAACAACCCTATTGCCGCGATCTTACGAAGTATTGAAACCTTGTCTGAACATCTCGACCAGATACTCGAAAACTCGTCACTCCCAGAATCGAATAAAGGGACTGACGTGCTGGCGCATTCAAAGTTAGCCAAGCCACTATCAACGGCTCAAGAAAGACAACTCGTAAAGCACCTCACCTCTACTATCGATGATCGTGCGCTAGCCAAAAAAGCCGTGAGACTAAACCTAAGCCAAGACTCGGCGGTTCTAGACACCTTGAAATACTCCCCTGTCGCAGGCAAAGAGCTGCTCAATGACTTAGAGCATTACCACTATGTTGGAAACTCTATTCGCTCAATTCAAGTATGCAGCAAGCGTATTGCCGATATGGTTAAAAGCCTAAAAAGCTATGCCCGAGAAGATGAAGAGGTTCGCCACTACGCAGACATTCACGAAGGGCTTGAAGATACCTTAGTGATCTTTGAAAACAGACTCAAACATCACCAACTCGAAAAACATTACGACACCGAATTACCGCCTTTATTGTGCCAATCGCTCTCGCTACAACAAGTATGGACGAACCTGATCTCTAACGCACTCGATGCCCTTTCTGAACGAGGAAAAGTGTCAATCACTACCTCTCAACAGACGCAAGGTGACGACACATTTCTTGTAGTGGAAATCTCCGACACCGGCCATGGCATTGCGAAAGAAGACATCAGCACCATTTTCAACCCAAATTTCACGACCAAAAAAGAAGGCAATTTTGGTTTAGGAATTGGTTTATCTATTTCTCAACAAATCGTTTCGGCTCATCAAGGGTTTATTTTGGTGGAGTCTGAGGTAGGCAGCCATACACACATGCAAGTGTGGCTTCCATTCAAACAAGAAGGAGCACCTCATGAATAAGTACCTAATTTTATGTGTCGATGATGAGCCAGAAGTCCTCAACAGTGTCCTTCAAGACTTAGCACCATTTGAAGAAAACTTTATTGTTGAAGGCGCCGAATCGGTCGATGAAGCCAAGCAGGTAATCAAAGAAATGGGACAAGATGGCATTAAACTCGCCTTAATCTTGTGCGACCACATCATGCCTGACAAAACCGGTATCGACTTTCTCATAGAGCTCAATCAGAACGATTACACTAAGCCGACACGCAAACTACTGCTCACAGGTCAAGCAGGCCTGGAAGATACGGTGACCGCGATTAACAACGCTGCGCTTGATTTCTATATTTCTAAGCCTTGGCAAGGTGATCAACTCAGAGACACGATTACTCAACAACTGACCGACTATGTCATTGCAAACGACAAACAATTGCTAAACTGGACTTCCATTTTAGATACCGAGCGCATCCTCACGTCAATGGCAAACAAGCGAACAAGCTTTGGTGAATAACCTAATGCATTGTGAATCGACCTTAAGTTTTGGTGAATCGACCTTAAATTTTGGTGAATAGTCCCATAAACATGGGATCTCAGTTGCAGAGCAGCGCCTAAATTGTATATTTTTTAGCTAAATGGCAAAGGATTGGCATTTTTATGGATTACTTTTCCACGAGTTAGATTAAACTGTCTTAATGTTTATGGTTTGCCTGATTTTTCTCAAGCCAAAGGAATTAACACTAAATAAAGGTTTATGGTCGTTATGCGCAAAATTCTACTTACTACCGCTATGCTATTGGCTTCTAGCCAAGCACTAGCTGTTGATGAACAACCACAAGTAATGAGCAACTTTAACTACGATTACTTTGAAGCACGTATCGGTGCTAGCCCAGTAACATTTGGTGGCGCGTTCAGTAAGTCAATTCACCCGAATGCTCACGCTATAGCACGTATCGATTCAGAATTTGAAGGCGATTACGACTCAGCTGTAGGTCTTGGTTTCCACGCTCCATTAAACAACTGGGCAGACCTAACAGGTGAAATGCTAGCTCGTATCGTTCAGCCTGAAAACTCAAGCTCTACTGATATCGGTATGGAAATCAACGTTGGTGTTCGCCAATGGCTTGGTCCACAACTAGAAGTTGGTGGTAAAGGTGGTTACGTTTCTATCGATGACAAAGATGATTGGACGGGTTCTGTTTACGCGCGTTTCCACTCTACAGAGCTTTTCTCTTTAGGTGCTGAAGCTCGTATTAACGACTTCTACGGTGACCAGCTAATGTTCACGGCTCGTTTCAAGTACTAATACTTAACGCTCAAGCCCTAACAAATAAGCTCTCCATGAGCACTTAGCCTTTTGATACTTAGTCTTTTAAGAAATCCGGCTAGACAGAAACAAAAAAACCGAGGACATTCCTCGGTTTTTATTTATTAGTAATAATCTTAAGCATATAAGGCAAACTTCTTTAGTGGCAGCCCTTTAATAATTGCTGCTTGCGTGGCTCTTGTAATAGTTTCCAGTGAATACCATCAATTGCACCCGCAAATTTCCAAAGTAGTTTTAGGTCAACATCGTTTCCGTACGCTTTGCGAACCTTATTAAACACTTCAGGCGCGCCCAACTGCATAAACATTGAAACATCGTCCACACCCGCCTTTTTAACCATGCGCTCTAACGTAAGTTGCATGTTTGGTAGATCTCTCAATCGACGGCTAGCGGATGATTTCTTAAAGCTACGTTGCTGAATTGAATTATCGATTGAAGTACGAATAATACTATCCAATTCAGGATGTTCGCAGGTAAACAGGTCAGTAATATCGTAATAATTTACGGTAGCTGTTGTCTGTTTTTTTACATGACGATACTTTTCACAGTCAAGATCCGTCAGTTTTTTATCTAATGACTTTCCACCTCTGATGAATAAACAACCTTCACTCAATAAAGCGAACATAGCGTCATTTTGAAAGAGGCCGATACCTCCAAACATAGAACGTTTTTGATGCTCACCAAATTGATTCACGTAATTAATAAATGCTGTCTCGGTCATATCCGTTGATCCTTAATCAAATTACCCCGATTAGGTTCATTACCAGACAAGCAGCTTTTTATGCGAAAAATTTTTAATCTATTTTTTATTCTTTAGGTGAATATTATGATTTCGTTTTCCACCTTTAAATAAATGATACTTCGAAAAGAAAAATAAGTCTGGGCTTAGTTCACATCAATCAATTGAGTATTATGATTTTTCATGATTGATATCACAGTAAACTATCAAACAATGCTTAAATTTCGACACCCAGTGATACACCCGTTCAAATTATTCAAGGTTATGTCGTCGGATGAGTATTGCTTCACAGCATCGCGGCTTGTAAAATGGCAGAACATACATGTTGTTACTTTTTTTATGAATCATTTATCGTTTTTCTGGCTACCACAAAATAAGGCTCTTCTCTTAAAGGGTCTAGAATCAGAGTTTGCCCAACTTGTTGGCCATTCTATTTCAGCGGGAAAAATAACACTTCCTCCTATCCCTAACGTTGTACTGAAAATTCAAAAGCTTTGCACCCTCGAATCAACCGGGATTGCCGAAGTTGCCGAATGCTTACTTGAAGACCCAGGCCTCACTGCTGTCGTCATTCGAGTGGCTAACTCTGTCGTATTCAACAGACGCAACATTACTTGTGTCGATATGATGACGGCTGTGTCGCGCCTTGGCATATTAAGAGTGCGTGACATCGTTACGGCTCAGGCTATTGAACAACTCAAGCATTCAGTCAACCTGAGCAAAGAGTGTAATGAGTTACTGGTTCAGAGCGCTTCTGTCTCCAAAGAACTCGGCGCCACTATGGTACTGGTGACCAACGGCTTCAAAGAGCTATCCCCTATCGAATACCGCTACCTTGAACATGAGAAGTCACTGCTTGTTGGGTTACTGGCTGACATTGGTTTGTTCTGTTTAGTGAGTGAATACCACCTCTACCTCGAAAATGGCAATTACCTAGACCACGATATCGCTCTACAAATATTCCAAGGCCAATGTTCTGCAACCAGTAAACTGGTACTTAATCGTTGGGGCTTCGACAGCGACTTTATTGATGTGTGCAGTAATACCATTAATAGCCACGAAGAACGCGAAGTGTCTTACTTGGATATTGCTCGAATCGCTAATCACCTGCTGATGTTCAGAAACAAGGATGAGAACATCGATGATCACGAAGTTGAACTTAACGTGACAGGTGCAGAGGTGCTTTATAAATTAAGCAACTTGAGCAAACATGATTTTAATGCAAAGCTAAGCGACGTGATCAATACTAGTGGCTTCTAAGTTACTGTTAAGTGACAAGTAAATGTAATATGAAGTAAATGCAATGGGGAAAGCATGTTTACAGGGATGATCTTTATATTTGCACCACTCGTCGTGGGGTATCTTTTTTCTATTTCGAACGAGCAGACGCTAGAATTTATCAACCGCTCGACATCGCGGTTGATCTACGTGATTCTCGCATTAATGGGGCTAAGCTTAGCCGCCCTCGATAACCTAGGCAGCAATCTGCAGACAATCCTTCTTTACACCGTCACTTTCTTTGTCTGCTTAAGTGTTTGTAACCTAATGGCGCTGCCCGCTATTGATAAGTTACTACCACTCAAAACCGACAGCAGCAAAAAGAAGCTTCCCCTCTCTTCGATGGCGATGGAGTCTGCCAAACTGATCCTAGTTGTGGGTTCAGGCCTTATCGCTGGCTTAGTGCTCCCTATTGGCCTTGATTGGGTTGATACCGCCAGTGAGTGGATTTTGTTTGTACTTCTCTTCTTTATTGGCATTCAACTGCGTAATAGCGGTTTAACACTTCGACAAATTTTGCTGAACAAACACGGCATGGTCATCGCAATCACGATTATCATCACCTCAATGCTAGGTGGCGTTATCGCGGCTTACATTCTGGATATCCCTCTGTTCAAAGCCTTGGCTATGTCTTCTGGATTTGGTTGGTATTCTCTGGCTGGTATCTTGATGGGTGACGCCTTTGGCCCTGTTTATGGCGGCGCTTCTTTCATGCTTGAGCTGTTAAGAGAGTTAGTTGCCTTAGTACTGATTCCAGTGCTGATTCGCAGCTATCCGTGTACCTCTATAGGCTATGCAGGTGCTACGGCGATGGACTTCACTCTACCTGTCATTCAAACAACAGGCGGTGTTCGATGTGTGCCTATCGCTATCGTCAGTGGCTTTATCCTAAGCTTGCTTGTCCCGATTTTGATGTTGTTCTTTGTATCTCTTGCTAACTAGATCGCAGGAATAGCGTTTGTTTTAGATTAGAATGCAACTCGAATACCCATGCCCAAGACACCGATACAGTTACCGAAATAAAAAGACACTAAGTGTCATTGCTCAACAAATAACGATCACGGTAACCTGTAACGACAAAGTTATAAAAAGAATAAACTTACAAAAGGAACCACTATGAAACGCCTTTGCGTCGCATTACTGCTAGCTTCAACTTCTACTTTCTCTTTTGCAGCAGATTCAATGTCTGAAACAAACCAGTGCCAAGCAAAAAAATATGATGCGTACATCGACGCCTCTTTGAATTGGTATGCCGACCTTGCTGCATTAACGTCTGAACAATATCCAGAGCTAACAGAAGTCAGTGAGTGGTTCCTAGAAGGTCGTAAGCACCACTTTGAGCTTAATCGTGCTGCAGTAAACTACTACCTTGTGAACGACTCAAGCAAAGTGGCTACGGAACAACCTGTCGAAGGCTGGCTACAACTAGAGCAACACGACATTAAAACGCTATCAACACGTGATGATGAGCTAGGTAAAATCGCGAAAACAACGTTCGACGACCGCCAGTCAACGCCTCATGCTCAAAACTACGAGCTACGCTCTGCCTTTGCAGAATTGCTTAGCCACCCTAAGCAAATCGATACGGCACTGCAACGCTACAATCAGTCAATTACTAAACTTGAAGCGATTAAGTGTAAATAACCCCTCATTTAATATGCTTTTTTGAGAAGTTGGATTTCATAATTAAGACGGGACATTGTTCCCGTTTTCGTTTAGATTGTCCCGCTCGCGTCAATATAAAAAACAATAAATCGCTTGCTATGGTTACGGAACAAAAAACAGCAGATGTTAGCTTCGACAGTCTTTTACGTATCTTCACGGTACCTGAAGGCCCAGATTCAACACTCACTCAAATTGAAGACAAACTTTCACGAAACCTTAATCAATTCTTACGTGAACACATTGTGGCTGAAGAAAAGCCGCTGCGTGAAATTGAGAAAGATTTTTCAAATGCTCATATCCCTGAGCAGCCTGAGTTTGTTTCTGAACATACTGAGCATCTCCTCGATTCTCTCGTGTCTCACTCGGTTCATACGTCTTCGCCAAGTTTTATTGGCCACATGACGTCTGCTCTGCCGTACTTTCTGATGCCGCTTTCTAAAATCATGATTGCGTTGAATCAGAATCTAGTAAAAATTGAGACCTCCAAAGCTTTCACGCCCCTAGAGCGTCAAGTTCTGGGTATGCTACATCGCTTGATCTACCAAGATGACGATCAGTTTTATTCACGCTGGATGCACAGTGCGAACCACTCTTTGGGTGCGTTTTGTTCTGGTGGTACCATCGCGAACATTACTGCGCTTTGGGTTGCGCGCAACAATGCGCTGAAGGCACAAGGCTCGTTCAAAGGGGTAGAAAAAGAAGGCTTATTTAAAGCCATGAAGCACTACGACTACGAAGGCCTAGCCATCTTAGTTTCTGAACGTGGTCACTACTCTCTGAAAAAAGCCGCAGATGTCCTTGGTATTGGTCAAGAAGGTCTAGTATCTGTTAAGACGGATAACGACAACCGCATTTGCACTGACGATCTAAGACTCAAGATCGAGCAACTTAAGCAGAACAAGATCAAACCTTTCGCCGTCATTGGTGTGGCTGGTACAACCGAAACTGGTAATATCGACCCGCTAAGAGACATTGCTGAGGTGTGTGCCGAAACAGATTGTCACTTCCACGTAGATGCAGCTTGGGGCGGTGCGACTCTGATGTCGAACAATCATCGTCACCTGCTTGATGGCATCGAGCTAGCAGATTCAGTCACGATTGACGCACATAAACAGCTTTATATCCCTATGGGTGCGGGTATGGTGCTGTTTAAGAAACCAGATGCGATGACAGCGATCGAACATCATGCTCAATACATACTGCGTAAGGGTTCGAAAGACCTAGGTAGCCATACGTTAGAAGGCTCTCGTTCCGGTATGGCAATGCTTGTTTATGCGTCGATGCACATCATCAGCCGACCTGGCTACGAACTGCTAATCGACCAAAGCATCAACAAAGCGCGCTACTTTGCCGACCTGATTAAAAATCAAAGCGATTTCGAACTGGTTTCAGAGCCTGAGCTGTGCCTACTGACTTATCGCTACGTGCCTGAACCATTTAAAGCGGCGCTGCTTAAAGCTGACGCAACAAAACGCGTTGAACTGAATGAGCTACTGAATGAACTGACCAAGTTTATTCAAAAGAAGCAGCGTGAAACAGGCAAGTCTTTCGTATCGCGAACGCGCTTAAATCCCGAAGCATGGGCACATCAACCAATCATCGTTTTCCGCGTAGTGTTAGCAAATCCACTGACAGGTAATGATATTCTTTCTTCAGTGCTTGAAGAACAGCGTGAAATCTCTAAACTAGCACCAAACTTGATGGGCAAAATCAACAAACTGGTTACGCAAATCAACGCATAGTCATTCAATTTTAGTTGCATCAAATTGAAAATTTCTTTCTTTTTGATGTAACTAAGCTGTCAGTTCATACTCAATTTGCATTCTTTTTGCTCAAACTCTCTTCCAATTCTGTAGTTTTCTAAAATTTTGTTGAGGTTTGTCATATTCTTAAGCATTCATGCCGTGTTTTTGTATTAGTAAATAGTATGTTGGGTTTATACTGACTCTATGGTGCTAGTTAGCTTGATATCTATATGATGCAGCAGTATTTACAATACCGAATATAACTTTGGCTTTGTGCTTACTGATATTTGCTTCAGCCATACCCCCTGGTAAAAGATATTAACTAGCAAGTTGTTCTCTATACCCTTGTGAACACTATGAATACATTAGAAAAAATACAAAAAAACCTGGAAAATTTCAGCAAGTCTGAGCGTAAGGTAGCCGAAGTAATCATGGCTTCCCCTCAAACTGCAATTCATTCTAGCATTGCTACCTTAGCTAAAATGGCTGACGTGAGTGAGCCTACAGTTAACCGCTTCTGTCGTCGTTTAGACACAAAGGGCTTTCCTGACTTCAAACTTCACCTAGCTCAAAGCTTGGCGAACGGTACACCTTACGTGAACCGTAATGTTGAAGAAGATGATGGTCCAGATGCTTACACGCATAAGATTTTCGAATCAACTATGGCTTGTCTAGACGTAGCTAAAAACAGTCTAGACGCGATGCAAGTTAACCGTGCGGTTGACCTGCTGACTCAAGCAAAACGCATTTCATTCTTCGGACTGGGTGCCTCTTCTGCTGTAGCCAAAGATGCTCAAAACAAGTTCATTCGTTTCAATATCCCAATCACTTGTTTCGAAGACATCGTGATGCAACGCATGAGCTGCATTAACTGCAGTGACAACGACGTTATTGTTCTGATCTCTCACACTGGCCGCACAAAAAGCCAAGTTGAGATTGCGAACTTAGCTCGCGAGAACGGCGCAACAGTTATCGCTATCACAGCGAAAGACTCTCCATTAGATAAAGCGAGCTCGCTGTCTATCTCATTGGATGTACCGGAAGACACTGACGTTTACATGCCAATGGCAAGTCGCGTTGTTCAGATGACGGTTATTGATGTGCTAGCAACAGGCTTTACACTTCGTCGTGGTTCTGGTTTCAGAGAGAACCTAAAGCGAGTGAAAGAGTCACTTCGTGATTCGCGTTACGAGAAGTATTCTCAGTTTTAATCTGTTAAGGCATGAACTGAGAACAAGTTGAATTAAAAAACGGAGCCTAGTGCTCCGTTTTTATTTATCTGTTTATAATGGTTTATGCCGTGAACTGTTCGAAGACCGTTAGATCGTCCAGCTATTGCCTTTCTCTACAACATTATTCTCAGACGCATAAGAGTTAATAATGGTAAAACTCGACTCGGCAGCCTGTTCTTGCACAACTTGATTCATTGAAGCTTCCTCATGCTCCCCCTCTCCACAACTGCACTCCTCGCAAACCTGCTTCAGAATATGTACAAGCCTCTCTTGATTCAACGGTAAAGGGTTTCCTTTAATCGCCACTGATTTGAGCGCATCGGCAGACACCTCATCAAACTGAGCTTCGCAGACACCAAATTCAAGTAAGCTTGGTAGCTTGAGTGTATCCAACACTTCAGATAACCAAGCAATCGCCTCTTCTTCTTTTGCTTCTACGTTACCCGTCACTATCTGAGCGATTCGCTGATAACGCGCTAATATGTCGTTTCTTTGCTGCTCTTTCGCTACGGCTATGTTTTCTAACATCACAAATGGTGCCAAGCGCGCTGTAATCACACTGTGCGGCGCAGAAATTTTACCTCCTAACGCAGAAGCTAACCCGTGCGCAGCGCCGAGCTTAGCATTGGTTATCGCCATTCCTCCGAGCATAGAAGCGAAGGCAAGATCAGAACGCGCTTGAGGTTCATCATAGATACACGCCTGAATGACAGAACGACTCAGCTTACGCAACCCTTCTTCACAAATCATATCGGTTAACGGATTCGGTTCACCACACACATAGGCTTCCATTAAATGGGTAAATGCGTCCATAGCGCCGCGGCCAGATAAATACGGATTAGTGCCATGGGTTAATGCTGGGTCAACAATCGCGACGTCAGCTAGCATGTCTGGGCTTCTAAGGCTTATCTTGACTTGGTCTTGGCCTGATTTAAGTACCGCATTTTTAGTAACCTCAGCGCCAGTACTCGCTGTGGTTGGAATAGCGATAAACGGCAGTGGTTTGGTTTTAAGAGGAACATTACGCCCAACCACTTCAACATAGTCGTATAAATTACCTTGATTAGGTAAAACCGCAGCTAACGCTTTTCCCATATCAATGGCACTGCCACCACCCATTGCCACCACCATATCAGGTTTAAATCGCCGAGCAGACGTGGCAGCCTCTTCAACCATTTTGATATTGGGTTCACCGGAAACGGCAATGTGCTGGTAACGCATACTCTGCGCATCTAGATAATCAGTAACAAGTGAGGTGCGTTCTAATGTATTACCAGTAACCAATAACACGCTGTAGCCGTATTGATTAAAGAGAGACAATGAAGCGGGAAGTGCCCCATCACCAAAGATGATCTTTGTAGATGTCATAAATTGAAACATGGAGCCTCCTGCGCCTATGACTAAACAAAACTACGAACTCTTGGTTTTTTGAAATTCTTGTTTTTTAGCATTTAATCTTCGGAATACAACCTTCGAAATGTAACCTTTGTACTTACAACACAATGCCTGCATCTTAAATACAAGCAGACTAAAATGGGTTACATCAGGCAGCTTACCGAATATGGTTCTATACCCAATGATAAGATGCCTCGTTCTGTGTTTGATTTTTTTGACGAGGTGCAACTTGTCACACTAAAGATGGATTAAAGTCGCAATCTTAGGGGTAATTCACATTCTAATATTAAGGGTACTTAACAATGGTAGAGGCCAGTGAACGCGACCCTGCCTTTTTATGATTAATATTTGCGCTGATAGGCAAAACCTATCGTATTAAGAGGCAATTCCATCTTTATTTCCCCATGGCATTGAGGCATAGTTGGTTTTAAGAAATTTTGAGTGGCATTCATTAAAGAATAGTTAACATAATTGAGTTAACGAGCCTCATCCCGTATTTAGGAGAAATTAAATGTTTGTAGTTATTTTTGGTCGCCCTGCTTGCCCATTCTGTGTTCGTGCAAAAGAGCATGCTGAAACTCTTAAAGCTAAACGTGATGACTTCAACTACCGTTACGTTGACATCCACGCTGAAGGCATCAGCAAAGCTGACCTAGAGAAGACTGTTGGTAAGCCTGTAGACACAGTGCCACAAATCTTCATCGACCAAGACCACATCGGCGGCTGCACAGAATTTGAAGCATACGCAAAAGAAAACCTAGGTCTTTTCGACTAAGCTAGGATTTCTCATACGAGAATCGAGGCTACGGCCTTAAACAGCTGACTAATTTACGCGTTAGACTGTACGATTTATATCAAGCCCGCTCACTGTAGCGGGCTTTTTTTATGACCAGTTTTCGTACGGAATAATAATAAAGTCAAAATCAAGTAAAATAGCAAAATATCGCTTATATTTTATTTATATTTAGATACAATTCACCTCTCAAACTTACCCTGTGTTTCACGCCAATTATTGAGCGACCACTGTGAATATCGACGTTGTTTTTCTGTTAGAACAAAACCCCATTCTCCTCATCTTTGTTGTTTTATCGATTGGATTAGCCATTGGTAAAATTCGTTTCGGTAGCCTCCAACTTGGCAATTCAATCGGTGTTCTGATTACTTCCCTTATCATGGGACATCTTGGTTTTTCATTTAACGCTGATGCGCTCACGATTGGCTTCATGCTTTTCATCTACTGTGTGGGTATTGAAGCTGGACCAAACTTCTTCGGTATCTTCTTCAGAGACGGTAAGCATTATCTCATTCTGAGCCTTGTGGTTCTCTCTACTGCAATTGCTTTAACGTATTTCAGTAGCCACTACCTTGGGTTAGGCTTTGGTTTATCCGCAGGCATGATGGCGGGGGCCTTAACAGCAACGCCTATATTAGTAGGTGCTCAAGATGCTCTGAATTCTGGGCTTGCAGAATTACCAAGAAACATGGATATAGGCCTGATCATCGAGAACCTATCAGTTGGTTATGCGATGGCTTATTTAGTTGGCTTAATCAGTATGATTATGTTTGCTCGCCTTATTCCAAAGCTTCAGAAAGTTAACCTACACGATTCAGCTGAGCAAATCGCCCAAGAGCGTGGCTTAGGTGCTTCAGGGCAACGTAAGGTTTACCTTCCAATCATACGAGCTTACCGCGTAGGACAAGAGCTTATATCTTGGACAGACGGTAAGAACCTTCGTGAACTGGGTATTTATCGCCAAACGGGCTGTTACATCGAACGTATTCGCCGTAATGGTATTCTTGCCCACCCAGATGGCGACGCGATCCTGCAAGAGGGTGATGAGATCGCATTGGTAGGCTTCCCTGATAGCCACGCGCGTCTCGACCCGAGCTTCCGTAATGGTAAAGAGGTTTTCGACCGTAACCTTCTCGACCTTCGTATCGTTGAAGAAGAGATCGTCGTTAAGAGTGACAGCATCGCAGGTAAGCGCCTGTCAGACTTAAACCTGTCTGAATACGGCTGTTTCCTTAACCGCGTAGTACGTGCTCAGATTGAAATGCCGATGGACTTAAACATCGTGCTTTCTAAAGGTGATGTACTGCAGGTCAGTGGTGAAAAGAGTCGTGTTCACGGCCTAGCTGAGAAAATTGGTTTCATCTCAATCCACAGCCAAATGGCGGATTTGATGGCCTTCTGTAGCTTCTTCATTCTGGGTATTTTGTTTGGTTTGATTACCATGACATTTGGTCAGGTGTCATTTGGCTTAGGTAATGCGGTTGGCCTGCTTTTATCCGGCATCATGCTTGGCTTCTTAAGAGCAAACCACCCTACTTTCGGTTATGTGCCTCAGGGAGCATTGAACATGGTCAAAGACTTGGGTTTGATGTTCTTTATGGTCGGTATCGGCTTGAGTGCCGGTGGTAAGATGTTTGAACACTTAACGCAAGTAGGCCCTCAGGTCATCGGTATTGCTCTAGTAGTAAGTGTGCTACCGGTATTCTTCGCTTACTTGGTGGGTGCTTACGTATTGAAGATGAACCGAGCTCTACTATTTGGAGCCATCATTGGCGCGCGAACCTGTGCTCCGGCGATGGACATCGTAAATGACCACGCTCGCTCAACTATCCCTGCTCTGGGTTACGCGGGTACGTACGCGATAGCCAATATATTGATGACCTTAGCAGGTACTTTCATCATCATAATTAGCTAGCGTCTACTGCTTTGAAAGCAGTCCAGCTTAGATATTTCAAATGCACTAATTCATCTTTGGATTAGTGCATTTTTTATTACTTGTTCTCAGCTTTCATTGCATCCAAAGTCTGATCTTAGAGCTTTTACATCCCGCTATTCGTATCTGCTCTTTAAATCTCTTCGCATCCCGCAACTTGAATCCCGCATCCGCTCTTAAATCTTTTCGCATCTCGCCACTCGTATCCCGCATCTGCTCTTAACTTCTCTTCGCATCTCGCCACTCGAATCCCACATCCGCTCTTAAATCTTTTCGCATCTCGCCACTCGTATCCCGCATCTGCTTTTATTTTTCCATGTCTGCTTTTAATCTCTTTCCTCAAACGACAGACAAAAAAATAGGCGCTCAATGAGCGCCTATTTCGTTTTAATTCGATTGTTTGAATTAGATATCAGCTACATCAAATTCAACAGCAGTATCAACGTCAGCTTCGTAATCAACGCCTTCAACACCAAAACCGAACAGCTTCAAGAACTCTTCTTTGTACTCAACGTAGTCAGTCAGTTCTTTCAGGTTTTCAGTTGTGATTTGAGGCCATAGGTTACGACAATGCTCTTGAATGTCGTCACGAAGTTCTAAGTCATCTAGACGTAGACGGTTCACTTCATCAACTTCTGCTGCGCTGCCATCTGCTTTGTATAGACGCTGGCTGAACATACGGAAGATCTGTTCCATACAACCTTCGTGAATACCTTCTTCACGCATCTTCTTGAATACCATAGCGATGTAAAGAGGCATAACAGGAATCGCAGAGCTTGCTTGAGTCACAACAGACTTAAGAACAGCAACGTTTGCAGTACCGCCAGTTTGGCCTAGTTTTTCGTTTAGCGCTGATGCTGCACGATCTAGATCCATCTTAGCTTTACCTAGCGCGCCATCCCAGTAGATTGGCCACGTTAGCTCAGTACCGATGTAGCTGTAAGCAACAGTCTTACAACCGTCAGCCAGAACACCCGCTTCAGAAAGTGCGTTGATCCAAAGTTCCCAATCTTCACCGCCCATTACAGTAACAGTGTCTTTGATCTCTTCTTCAGTAGCAGGCTCAACGCTTGCTTCGATGATCGCATCTTTGTTTGTATCTACCGCTGTAGATGTGTACGTTTCGCCGATAGGCTTAAGAGCTGAACGAATTACTTCGCCAGTCTCTGGCATTTTACGCACTGGAGACGCCAGTGAGTACACAACCATATCGATCTGACCTAGGTCTTCTTTGATCAGATCAATTGTTTTCTGTTTCGCTTCGTTAGAGAAAGCATCGCCGTTAAGGCTTTTTGAATACAGGCCTTCTTCTTTAGCTAACTTGTCGAACGCTGCTGAGTTGTAAAAGCCAGCTGTGCCCGGCTTTTTCTCAGTACCGGCTTTCTCGAAGAAAACACCGATAGTTGAAGCGCCGCCACCAAATGCAGCCGCAATACGTGAAGACAAGCCGTAGCCACTTGAAGAGCCAACAACGAGTACACGTTTAGGTGCGTTTGCGATTGGGCCTTGAGCTTTTGTGTAAGCAATTTGTTCTTTTACATTAGCTTCACAACCGACTGGATGTGTTGTAGTACAGATGAATCCGCGAATTCGAGGTTTGATGATCATATTCAACTTCCTTAAAAAATCAGGGTAAGGATAAAAGTTTCGTACGCAAATGGCATCTAATTTCTGTAAAAATGTGGTGAAAATGCAAGTGGTTGGAGCACTCAGCGGATATTTGCTGACTAAGTCACCATTTGTTAACGCATCTATTGCGACTTCTACGACAAAAACAAAAAAAGGCACCTTATTAGGTGCCTTTTATCATTTCTTTATCTAAGCAACGCTATTTAGCTTAGGTTTTAACTCTTTTCGCGTCAAAGTTTCACTAAAGTCATGACTGAAGTGGTCAACTTGAATCGCTGTGTAGCGTAGTTTATCAGCAGCAACAATTTGGTCGACTTCTTCTTGTGTCAGAACATCAGCAGCAAGTGCTTGAGCCAGTTTATCTGCCAGCAAGCCTTTACGAGCCACTTTGCCCTCTTTCACTGCTTTGAAGATCTTACGCTCTAGAGGCTTGATGCTGTACATCGCATTGAAAGCGTTCTCCATAAGGCCAACACTATCATCCTCTTCCTTGCCGATGTAGCAAAGGTGAGTCAGACGTTCACGGTGTGCTCCCGGAGTCATCAAGCTTTCTGCTAGTTGAACTGTTAGGTTATCACTTGGTTTTTCGAAGTGGTTACCTACAGGGAAAACTAGTCCTTTCAGCACTTTCCCAACCATCTTGTTCGGGAAGTTTCTGTACGCTTCCTGCAGCGACTTAGCCGCATTATGGAAACAGTGTTGAACCGCGTAATGTACGTAATCTAGGTCAGCTTGTTGACGACCTTCGTCTTCATACTTCTTAAGCGCAGCAGACGCCATGTATAGGTAACTTAGACCATCACCCAAACGCGCAGAGATAAGCTCTTTACGTTTCAGTTCACCACCTAGCGTCAGCATTGCGAAATCCGCACTGACTGCAAGCGCACGGCTCAAACGAGTCAAATCTTGGTAGTAAGGCTTCGTTGGACCGCTCATGTCAGCTTTAATGAACTTAGAGCCAGTCAGTGCTGCACCAAAAGCGCCAAACGTGTTTTTAGTTGCGTGTGAGATGTGCTTGAACAACAAGCTATCAAAGTCTTTTGCACCTTGCTTCTCGTCTGGGTTCGCTGCCGCTTCCATTTCGCTCAATACGTATGGGTGACAGCGTGTCGCACCTTGACCGAAGATCATCAGATTACGAGTTAGGATGTTCGCACCTTCTACTGTGATAGCAACTGGAATACCTAGGTAAGGCGCAGCCAAGTAATTCATTGGGCCATCTTGAATTGCACGACCTGAATGGATATCCATTGAGTCATTCAGAATAGTACGTGCCATCTCTGTCATGTGATATTTCGCGATTGCCGTTACGATACCCGGCTTCTCTTTCATATCCAATGAAGTGGTTGTCAGTGTACGAGTCGCTTCTAATAGATACGTTAAGCCACCGATACGGCCTAAGCTCTCTGCAACACCTTCAAATTTACCAATCGACATACCGAACTGCTTACGAACATAAGCGTATGCGCCGGTCGTTTTAGCGGTTAGGTGCCCCATCGCCGTGCCAAGTGCTGGTAATGAGATACCACGACCTGCAGACAGACATTCCACCAGCATACGCCAGCCTTTACCTGCGTAATCTGCGCCACCGATTAACCATTCCATAGGAATAAATACATCGTGACCGCGTGTTGGACCATTCATAAACGCAAGACCAAGTGGATCATGGCGCTCACCAATCACAACACCTTCGTGGTCTGCTGGGATAAGCGCACACGTGATACCAATGTCTTCTTTGTCACCCAGTAGCTTTTCTGGATCGTGCAGTTTGAAAGCCAGACCAAGTACCGTTGCCACTGGTGCTAGCGTAATGTAACGCTTGTTCCAGTTAAGCTTGATGCCTAGTGTCTCTTTACCTTCGTGCATGCCCATACACACTGTACCGACATCAGGGATACCACCTGCATCAGAACCCGCTTCAGGGCCTGTTAATGCGAAACATGGGATATCTGTACCGTCAGCAAGACGTGGTAGCCAGTAGTCTTTTTGATCTTGAGTTCCGTAGTGAGACAGTAGCTCACCAGGGCCAAGAGAGTTTGGAACCATTACCGAAACCGCAGTACTAATACTACGCGTCGCAATCTTGGTTACGATGGTAGAGTTTGCGTGCGCTGAAAATTCACGACCGCCGTACCCTTTCGCGATAATTAGCGAGAAGAAACGCTCTTTGCGTAAAAAGTTCCAAACTTCCTCAGGAAGGTCTCGGTCTTCTTTCACAATTTTGTGGTCATCAAGCATAGCGAGTAATGTTTCAAGTTCATTATCCATGAACGATTGCTCTTCGGCTGTCAACTGAGGTTTTGGGTACTGGTGAAGCTTAGTGAAATCTGGTTTACCAGAAAACAGCTCTCCGTCCCACCACACGCTACCCGCTTCCATCGCTTCTTTCTCGGTGCTAGATAGTGGTGGTAGTACTTTTTTAAAGAGTTTAAAAGCTGGGTCACTTACCCATTTTTGTCTTAGAGAGCTCATAGTTCAGATCCTTTTGTTCACTATATTGTTTGTGAATATTTTGCTTTT
Organism: Vibrio splendidus; assembly: GCF_003345295.1. NCBI lineage: Bacteria > Pseudomonadati > Pseudomonadota > Gammaproteobacteria > Vibrionales > Vibrionaceae > Vibrio > Vibrio splendidus. The sequence continues at coordinate 1,005,727 of NZ_CP031055.1, read as the reverse complement.
TATTGTTTTATTCTTTTGCTGACATGCCAGCGGCCAAAAATGGAATGAGAATATCGACCACTGCCTTCGCATCTATCTTTCTGTCATAGTCATTCTCTGCAATTTCTATTAGAGCTTGGCTAGACGCCATGGTGAAAACACAAGTCCCAAGGGTGAAGTGTAAACGCCAAAATAACTGCTCTTGAGTGAGGTTCGGATTCGCCTTCATTACTGAAGTCGTAAACAGAGTCAGTACTTCGCTGTAGCGAGTTGTAATGAACCAACGCAAGTGACCTTGCACATCCGTATAACCTCGACCGATGAGTAACATAAATCGGCTGGTACCGTTTGGCCTAACATCATTCAGTGCTCTTAGCGGTTGTCTTAAAGACTCAAACACATCACTCATAGAATACGTTTCGTTCAAGTTTAAGTTCACTAAAGCGTCTTGCAGTGCAGGCATAAATGCTTCTAAGTATCGATTTAATACGGCACGAACCAGAGTCTTCTTATCGCCAAAGTGGTAGTTCACTGAAGCAAGATTGACATTGGCTTTACCCGTAATAGTGCGTAAAGAGGTGTCATTAAAACCATGCTCAGCAAATAAGCCTTCAGCCACATCTAAGATTTTGTCTTTGGTTGTACTTCTTGGTGCCATTTCAATCACTCGTATTAAACAACTGTTTGAAATATACGCTTAGAACATTTATTTAACAAGCAAGCAACATCACATTTTCACCAATTGGTCGTACCAGTCAGCAAGAATCAGCTCTAACCGATTGAATCGATGTACGTTTAATAAAAAAGGAAAAATTATTGAATTTTCTGGGAACTGAATTAGAAATGGAGGGTCATAAATTAAGTAGAAAACAGAGTATTTAGAAGTTTAACAGGCCGTCAAACTTGTTTCTCTCCCTGCTTTCTTAATTACTGCATTTTCCTTATTAACTCCTATACTTGTATCCGCCCAAACCGCATTGGTTTGGGCTTTTTTTTGCCTATGATTCAAGCAGCTTTTAATTTCAGGCAACTTTTCTTCGGCTAATGCTGGGTACAAAAAAGCCCCCGAAACCGAGGGCTTTCATTACGTCAAGCTATGGAGCATTCCACGATGCCTATTAGGCTGCATCGTTTTTAATAAGCTCTCCCAATATTGCGAGATCATTACCCAGGTCAACTGAAGCACCCATTTCCGTAGTGATCCCTTCTATCACGATTGTTTGAACGTCGTCTCCACCATTGATTGGAATAGACAAAGCGATGTCTTCGCCATCGACCGACACTTCGATCATATCAAGAAGCTCGGCCATTTGAGTTTCGTCTTGTGGATCTTCAATCAGATCATTTAGGTCGATCAAATCACCAGAGCCATTGGTATAAAGCTCAAAGTCTTTAATGATGTCTGTACCATTATCGAGTGCAGAGTCTAACCAGGTGAAAATATTGTCATCGCTATCACCAATAAGCAGATCATTCCCAGAGCCCGCAAATAAAGGCTCGTTACTCGCAGCACTAGTCACGTTATATTGTTGTGGTTCTTCAATATCAACCGTCACCGTTTCGACTGTACTTTCAGCGCCATTTGAATCTACTGCGACATAGTCAAATTGAGGGTCATCGGTTACAGCTTCATTACCTTGTACATAACGCAACTCCCAACTGCCCCCAGTCGATGACAGCTCCATTCCAACAATTGGATTACTTGGTGATGAGTAACTGAAGTCGTAAAGAATCTGCTCATGACCAGTATCACCTTCGTCTTTTTGATACTGCTCTGTGTGGGTTGTACCGTCAGCGAAAGTATAAAGTACTTCAACATAAACATTACTATTAGTGTTGAACGACCCGCCCAACCCATCTAATCCAAATTGAACGACTTCAAGTGGATTGTTGGTAAAATCTAAGACCAAGGTTTCTTGCATGTTCATTCCTTGGCCGTCAGAGTCACCAATACCAAAGCCGACGTGAGGTTGTTCCCCTTGGTACTGCTCAAGCGGTTTATCGTTATTGTCTTCAATAGATAATGTAATTGTGTTGCCGTTAGCTAAGGTAATTAGCCTTTCGGTTGGTGATACCGCGACACCCCAATTATAGAAACCATCAACGAGATCTGGCATATCGTCTGGATCGCCACTGAAGCCCATTTCAAACATCTCTCCGGGCCCGGCAACGAAGCTAATATTATTTGGAACAAACAACACACCGTTGTCGACATCAGACTGCACAATTTCTCTGGTGACGCCATTTTCATCGGTATACAAAAGGCTGCCGTTGGTTGGCAAGCTTTCTATCCGAATATTAAGTGGAATATCGTCATGGTCATCTTCTATATCTGAGATGTAATCAGGCATACCGCCATCTTCAGAATCGAAGAGGATTGGTATGATCGCGTCTTCATCATTGACGACCGTAAAGCTGGTCGCTTCAGGCGCATCGTTGACACCATTGATTGTTATCTCGATAACATGCTCGACACCATCGATGGCGGTTACGACATATCGCTCAATAACCGTGTCATCATCATTCAAATATTGAACCGCATCGTTATCAACGACATAACTCCATGCCCCTTCGGGAGTAATCGTTAACATCCCCAAAGCAAGTGCATAAGTAGACCCAATAGGGCTAAACACACCATTAGGTTTAAAGGCCGGCATATCGCTGGTATCGACATCAGTAATCGTTAAAGTACCAGACACCGAGAGTTCGTTGGTATCAGGATTGACATCAACATCTTCCGTCACCTCTCCCATATCAGAGTCACCTTCCCCAACGGTGATCTCGGATGGATCATCGGCACCGTTGATGGTGATGGTCACTTCACTTGTGGTTCCGTCAATCGCAGTAACAGTGTAAACCTCGGTGACGAATTCATCGTCATCAAGATATTGCACATCGTCGTTGTCTACGACGTAAGTCCATTCGCCATCGTCGGTAATGGTCAACATACCCAACGCGGTATCATTGGTCGAACCTTCAGGATTAAACGTTCCGTTAGGTTGAAAAGCCGCAACATCGTTAGCATCAACATCGGTAATCGTCAGTGTTCCCGTCGCCATCAAGTCGTTGCTTTCTGGATCGACAGCAACATCTTCCGTCACCTCACCCATATCAGAGTCACCTTCGCCAACGGTGATCTCGGATGGATCATCAGCACCGTTGATGGTGATGGTTACTTCACTGGTGGTCCCATCAATCGCAGTAACCGTGTAAACCTCGGTGACAAACTCATCGTCATCGAGATATTGCACGTTGTCGTTGTCTACGACGTAAGTCCATTCGCCATCATCGGTAATGGTCAACATACCCAACGCGGTATCATTGGTCGAACCTTCTGGATTAAACGTTCCGTTAGGTTGAAAAGCCGCGACATCGTTAGCATCAACATCGGTAATCGTTAGTGTTCCCGTCGCCATCAAGTCGTTGCTTTCTGGATCGACATCAACATCTTCTGTCACCTCACCCATGTCTGAGTCACCTTCCCCGACAGTAATTTCGGATGGATCATCAGCACCGTTGATGGTGATGGTTACTTCACTGGTGGTTCCGTCAATGGCAGTAACAGTGTAAACCTCGGTAACAAACTCATCGTCATCAAGATATTGCACATTGTCGTTGTCTACGACGTAAGTCCATTCGCCATCGTCGGTAATGGTCAAAATACCTAACGCGGTATCATTGGTCGAACCTTCAGGGTTAAACGTTCCGTTAGGTTGAAAAGCCGCGACATCGTTAGCATCAACATCGGTGATGGTTAGCGTTCCGGAGGTTGTTAAGTTGTTGCTCTCTTGGTCAACATCCACATCCTCAGTCACTTCACCTGTGTCTGAATCACCTTCGCCAACGGTTATATCAGATGGATCATCGGCACCGTTAATCGTGATAGTTACTTCGCTCGTGGTACCGTCACTGGCTGTAACGGTATAAACCTCTGTCACGAATTCATCGTCGTCTAGGTACTGCACGTCATCGTTATTGACTACGTAAGTCCAAGCGCCATCAGGTTCGATGCTCAATACGCCAAGTTGTGAGTCGTTTGTTGAACCTACGAGGTTAAACTCACCATCAGCTGAAAAGGTAGGAGTGTCGCTATCTACGTCTGTAATCACGATCTGACCAGACGTCACTAATTGGTTGGTGATGTCATCGACATCAATGTCCTCAGTCACACTGCCTGAATCATCAGTGGCTACAGCCGCATCATCAGTACCAATAATTGTGACTGTAATGACTTGCTCACCTCCATCAGAAGTTTGTACTGTGGTTGTATCTTGAATTTGCTCTCCGTCAGCAAGTTCATCATAAGGACTGTTGGCTACGAAGGTCCAAGTACCATCCTCATTGACGACAAAGGTACCGAGGTCATTGTCTCCAGCGACCTCTTTGCCAATAAAGGTAACGTCCGGGTCGTCGCTGGTTAAAGCGCCACCGGTTTCAATTGGTTCATCCTGCTCAAACTCAATAACGTTAGTTTCACCTGAAATAAGCGCAAAAGCGATGATATCAAAAAGAGCAATACTTTGAGTTTCTGACAATCCTTGAGACTCAAACCCGTCAGTTTCAAAATTCGTGGCAGCTTGAGTTTCAGCCCCAGTACGTTCAATCCTACCGCTGTTGGTCAAACTCGAGCCTTCCTCACCAGCTGCAGTGTCAAACTCATCTCCTAGTTCCGTTGGATCAAATCCTTCTTCAATAGCACGCTGAACTTGAGCGATCGCATCATCAGTATCTAGTGCATTTTGTTGGCCCTGGTTATCTACAAAACGTGCAGAAACACTTGGCACATTTTCTTCACTAGTATCAAAACTGATAATTACGTCGCTAGCCGCTGGTTGTTCGCCCGGAGACAAACGTCTAACTTGGCCTTGAGCGTCGAGCACAACACTCCCGCTAGCAAGACCTAGTATATTTAGGTTGATGTTTCCCATATCCATATTCCCACTTCTGCCCAGAACATGCCAAACGCGGATTCAATCCCACTCTGCGCTGTGGCTATTTCCTACACTAAATTTAGTAGTGCCACTATTGATAATCAACTCATTAGAAGCGTGTAAATCTGGCGATTTTCAAATTAGTCAATAGCAATAGCGACTTACATTCAAAAAAAAACCAACAAACTTCGCATTTTTTTGCAAATGTCCTAAGCTTCGTTTAATACCCTTCTCTCAATCTAACGGGAAACGTAGGTTGGGAAACGGATGAGACATTGAAAGTAGAAGGAGAGCTACTTTGAAATTGTTTAAATTATCCATCATGTGTTGCTTAGTTGCTGCACCACCACTCACCGCTCAAACTCTAGAACAGTCTGTCGCTATTACCTTGGCAACGAATCCAGAGATAAAAAGCATCTTCAACGAATATGCGAGCGTGAAAAAACGTAATGATGCATCTGGAGGAGCGTACAAGCCGAGTATCGACCTTGATGCTGGTATTGGTTACGAAGGCATAAATCCTGCACCAAATAACGGCCCCGATACCGATCTAACAAGAAAGGAAGCGACGATTTCCCTCACGCAGTTGCTGTGGGATGGTTCCGCGACTCTATACGACATTGATCGTACCGCCGCAGAAGCCGAGTCGGTTCGTCTACAATTGATCGCAGATGCCGAAGACAAAGCGCTGGAGGTGACACAAATCTATCTAGACGCGGTGAAAGCCACTGAGGTGTTGGCACTGTCAGAAAGCAACCTTTCAATACACAAAAAAATCTATAAAGATATTAAGAAACGAGCTAATTCTGGTATAGGTTCAACAGCGGATGTGTCGCAAGTAGAAGCTAGGATTGCAAAAGCTCATGGTAACTTATTGGCTGCACAGAATAATTTGATCGATACACATACCCAATTTAGACGTGTGGTAGGTCAAGAACCCCTAGGTTTAATTTACCCAAGAGCTGATATTTCTAGAATTCCTTTGTCGTTAACGGACGCCATTGTTGATGCCTTAGACAAACACCCCGTGATCAAAATCGCGGCAGCTGATGTTGACGCTGCGCACTTCCAATACAAACAATCGAAAGGCGTGAACTACCCTACCTTCTCCATTGAAGCATCACAGTCATGGCGTGACGATGCAGGTGGCGATGAAGGCTCAAGTCAAGAAACGCTCGCGATGCTGAGAATGCGATATAACTTGTACAACGGTGGAACTGACAGTGCTAATTCTGAAGCTGCTGCTTACCAATTAAACAAGGCAAAAGATCTGAGAGATCGTGCTTATCGCCAAGTGGAAGAAGGCCTTCGCCTTTCATGGAGCGCCTTAGATCTCACGCTACAACAAAAGAACTTCCTATCTGATCATGTTGATTCAGCTTCGGAAACCGTTATCGCATATGAAAAACAATACCGAATAGGCAAACGAACTCTGCTTGACTTGCTCAACACTGAGAACGAACTATTTGAAGCCCGCAAAGATTATCTAGATGCCCATTACTCTGAACAGTACGCTAAATACCGTGTAATGAACGCAACAGGTTCTTTATTGAATGCTCTACTGGTTGATATTCCAGAAGAGTGGACAACGGCTATGGAGTATTAATGATGAAAGTAACTTACTTATTACTTCCCGTATTAACGATGACTTTATTTGCCTGTTCTAGCCAACAGGAAGAGGCTTACATCGAGACACCTGAAGCAGAACAGATTGCAGACCTGCAAGACGACGACAATGATGGTGTGGTAAACGCTCGAGACACCTGCCCAGGAACGCCTGAAGCGTCACAAGTCGACAATGACGGCTGTGGTGAAACGATTCGAGCAGAAGAAGTCAGACAGTTAAAAATACTCTTTGCTCATGACTCATTTGAAGTGAACCCAATATTTTCTGATCAAATCAGCACGATGGCTGAATTCCTTGAGACTTACAAAAGTGCGTCGATTGAAATACAAGGTTACGCGAGTAAAGTGGGTTCCAACGAATACAACTTAGATTTATCAAAAAAACGAGCGAACAATGTTCAAGATGAGTTACTGTCGAATGGTGTAGAGCCAGATCGAGTGAGAATTGTCGGTTATGGTGAAGAACGCCTAGAAAACGAGGGGGATGATGCTACTTCTCATGCACTAAACCGTAAGGTAACGGCAACCGTGGTTGGGTTAAGTGAACAAATCGTTGAAGAGTGGACCATTTTTACCACGCTAGAAAAATAACGTGACATCGTCACTAAAGCTATAAGACGGGTTATCTTACAAAGACAGCTTAACAGCAAGATCAAGAAAGCCGTGATGGGGTTGCCCATCACGGCTTTTTTGTTCTTTGTTGTCACATGAGTCAAGGGATGACTCTGTGACTCTTCTTGCTACTCAGGAGTTGACTTGTTACTCAGTGAGTAGGCTCGCTATCAAGTGAACCTACTACCGAATATAGTTTTACTTACCAATTATAGCTTTACTTCTTGTTGCTTAGTCTTCGGTAGAGAAATACTTAGCAGGCAGTAACCTAAGATAGCTGCAGTCGTTGATCCCATCAGGATACCTAATCGAGCGAGCGTATCAAAGTCTGCGTTCGTTGGACCAAATGCTAGTGATGAAATAAAGATAGACATCGTAAAGCCAATACCACACAACACAGATACCGCGAAGATGTTCATGAAATTCACACCTTCAGGAAGTTTAGCTACACCCGTTTTCACTGCGCCCCAGCTGAATAGGAAGATACCTAGCGGCTTACCAACCAATAGACCCATAGCGATACCAAGCGGTAACATGCCTGTAAGGTTTGAAATTGAGATGCCTTCAAGTGAGATACCTGCGTTTGCAAATGCGAAGATTGGCAAAATTGCAAAAGCGACGTATGGGTGCAGAGCATGTTCTAGATGTTTCAGTGGAGAACGCTCCCCTTTATTGCCTTTCAGTGGGATAGCAAAACCTATAACTACACCAGCCAATGTTGCATGAACACCAGACTTCAATACTGCGAACCACAGAATTGCACCGACAATGAGGTAAATACTTAGCTTAGTCACATGCTTGTTGTTTAGCATGAACAACACACCCGTTGCGATGAAGCCAACCGTTAGTGCAAGCGTCGATAGATCGCCTGAGTAGAACAATGCAATGATAACAACAACACCTAAGTCATCGATAATTGCTAATGCTAGTAAGAATACCTTCAAGCTTACCGGCACTCGGTTACCAAGAAGAGCCATGATACCCAATGCGAATGCGATATCTGTTGCTGCTGGAATAGCCCAGCCCTGAAGCGCTTCAGGGTTACTTGAATTGAATAGCACGTAAATAAGTGCAGGAGCTAGCATACCACCCACAGCTGCAATAGCTGGGAAGATTGCTGTCTCTTTAGACTTTAATGCGCCTTCTAAAAGTTCACGCTTAACTTCTAAGCCGATTAGAAGGAAGAAGACAGCCATTAAGCCATCGTTAATCCAGTGAGACACAGACATACCAAGAACGTAACTATGCAATACGCCTTGGTACATTTCGTTCAGTGGTGAGTTTGCTACAAACATTGCGATCGCCGCAGCGATGACTAGTATGATGCCGCCAGCAGATTCCATTTTAAAGAAGTCACGGATGACGTCGGTCATGATTTCGCCCTTATATTTATTATTTAAATAAACGAATAACAAAGAATAACCATGAGTTTATATCCAAGCGTAATCGATAGATAATCACTTCTTCGGATGTTTAACTTCGGTTTTTCCTACAAATACTAAACAATACGTCGTATATTCCATAATGTTGTTATGCACCATAAAATAAGTATAGATGAGATCACAAAGGCTGTATGCACAATTAATCAGGGGCTCACAAAAATCATGAGCACAAAAAAGGCTATCAAATGATAGCCTTAGGTGTTTTTAGTAACCAGTTAACTGCATAAAGCCTGTCGCTTCATGACTTCCGCTCGCCATAATTGGCCCTTCCCAATATGGTATGACAAATGGCAACCACATATCTCGGCGTTTAATGCGTGTCGTGAGGTTAATATTGTGCTGTGGCACGTTAATAATCCATTGGAGCGGCATTCTTCTACCATTCTGTAGCGTCGTATTCTGTAAAGGCTTGATAGAAATATCGGAGTCCGTTAACTGATACACCTTGCCCGAACGAGTGGCCAATGTTCCAAAAACATAAGGCAGTTGTTGATTATGGCGGTAACGGTTAATGCTCAACGCTGTACCATCATCGAGATTAAACACGAACCAATCCCAGCCTTGTTGACCCACTCCGAGCAAGCCACTGCCCCACTCTTTATGCACCCAAGCCGTGCCTTCTACTTCCTTGGTAACGCCGTCCAGATTCAATACACCGCTTAGGGATAAAAATGGAGCGCTGAAGTTATAAGACGCGACAGGCAATAAATCGTGCTTTTTCTGGTAACCATTATCGCCGTTGAGCACATATGGCCCTTTCGCAATGGTGTCGAGTTCAAGACCAAACGTATCCGTTTTCACTTGAAGGCGACCAGGAAATGGTGTGTTGCCAAGGGCGCGCCAGTTCCAGTTATCAATCCAAATTCTAAATGGACGACTGGTCATTCCCGCTTGGCCAATACCGCCACGCGCTAAGCGTTGCTCTTTCCAAATCTTAGAATCAGAAGAGATCACGACATTTGAAATATAGACCTGTGGGCTTTGCCACCCCGGCGTCTCGCGTTCGTCAGTCGCTATTCGGAAGAAGCTCCATTGAACCGAGTACTTTTTACCATCATCCCCTTTTAGAGAAGCAAAGTAATGCCACCACTCGTGTTGAAATTCTGGGTGGAATTGGAAGTCTCGAGGTAACGAAACACTGCGGTCAGGTAACACAGGCTCGAATACATTAAAGTGCTCGCTTACAAGCACTGAATTGACCTCGTTCACGCCTTTCTCACCAACATCAACAAAGTAAGAGTAGTACGCCCAGACACCTAAAATGGTGCCAAAGAAACCGATCAATAATAGAGAGGAGACAAATCGGTGTCTGAATTTCGTTGAGCCATTTCGTTGAAGCATATTAAAGCGCATCCCTCAGTGATTTCATCGGGGTGTTCCGAATCATTCTCATCACTGGCAGAGCACCAGCTAACATCAATGCTGCCATAGCCCACGCAAATGTCTGTAAATAGTCCCAGGGAATCACTTGCAACTCGAGTGACCACCCAAAAGACTGCTTGATCACGATATCGACGATCAAACTAGCCAACGCTAAGCCGAGCGGAATAGCAATTAAGGAGGAAATAAGCCCGAACACAAACAGTTGTAAGCTACCGGTCAGAATCAGTTCTTTCGCTGAGACACCTAAACAGCGCTGTAACGAAATATGCCTTTGTCGAGACACTTCACCCGCAACCGTTGCGAAGAAGATGCCGAAGACTGCAATGACTAATGTGATGTTGCCCAATGTATCTGCAATCGCGAACGTTCTATCGAACACACGCATCGCTTGGCTGTGAATATTGTTGTTATCGAAAATACGCTCCGAGCCAAGCCTGAACACGCTTTCTAAGCGGCTTCGAAGCCCTACTGAATTCACATCATCTTTGAGTATTACGCCAAGGCCCACATTGCCCCGCCCTGCAAATCCATACAGCCAGTTTCGATGCGACATCATGACTTGATGGTAAGGGTTACCGTAATCGTAATACACACCGACAACCTGCCAACCAGAGCCAAGATTGTCATAGAGATCAATGTAGTCACCAGGGCGAATACCCAACTTGAGAGACATTGATTCGCTGATCAATACACCTTTAGAGTGATGTAAGTGATACCAGTAATTAGGAATACCTAATTTGATCGTCAGCGCTTCTAGCTCACCTTCAGAAGGGCCTGTACTGACCACTTGAATGCTGCCAACTGGAGATGCAACATCTTTCTCCCAACGCCACCAAACAGAATCCACTTCAGGTTGTTCTGACAGCCAGTTACTCATACGAGCAGCACCATTGTTGGTTGGGTAGATGTAAAGGTCTGCCGCCAAGCGCTGTGTTAACCATTTATCTGTGGTATCTCTAAAGCTACCGACCATGGTTTCTACACCAATATTCGCGGTTAGCGCCAACATAAACGCCATTGTCGCCACACCACGGTAACTCATGCTTGAAGCGGCATCCGCGAAGAACCAACGAGCACGAACCCAACGTAATGAATAAGACAGGCTGTTAAATAACTTCCACATCAAGAACGGCGTAAACAGAGCCACACTAACAAGCATCAGCGCGATAATCGCAAAACCCGTTTCTTGAGTCTGAGGAGCTTGATACACAGCAACAGCTGCAACCAAGAAACCACAACCAATCAAAGCCTGCCAAGTGAATTCAGTACCAGCAAAGCGCATCAAAGATAAACGAGAGGTCAAACGAATCGGTTGTGAACGAAGCAGACGAACCAATGGCCAAGCACACGCTAGGAATGCACCAAGCAATGCCATTAATAAGCTGTAACCGCTCCATCGCCAATTCCAGTCGATAGTTAATCCAACGTTGGCGTCATATAAGTCACCTAAACTTGAAGATACCGCTGGTAACAGTTGGTTTGCCAACATGACACCGAATACATTGCCGCAGATCCAGCTCAATACCACCAATAACAGTAATTCTAAACAAAGCGCTTTAGCCAGTTGCCAACCCGACACACCCGTCTGCCTTAAGATTCCAACTAACGGTTGGCGCTGAATAAACGACAGCGACATCGCTTGATAGAAAATGAATAAGCCAACCACAAACGACAGCATACCCATCGCTTTTAGATTTAAGTGAAACGCGCTGGTCAGCGACTCAAGCTCAGCTTTAGAGCTGCGAGAGATCGTCAAACCATTAGGCAGCATGTTTTTAAGACGCTCAAACTTCTCAGGTGACATATCTGAACACGCAATCACAGACAGCCCAGCACTGCGTTTGAGCATTCTGAGCAAAGAGATATCTGCAATCAGCCTTGTACCATCAATCAGGTTTTTTTGATCAACAGCGATAGGACCAAGCTCAGAACCATCCATGAGAGGAATGTAGTCACCGTTATTCCATTCCATGTGTTCTGCGAGATCATCACTCACAAGGATTGGGTATGGCGGCTTCATAAGGTTTAACGTAGTGAGATCTTTTAACGCAACACCCGGCTGAAGCTGAAGCATAGACACAGGATCGATGCCAATAAGCATAAAGTTCGCGCCATTTTCATCAGTGATACGATGGTGGTCAAAAGGAGAGCACTGTTGAAAGCCTTCACGGCGAAGCTGGATATAAAAACCTTGCGGGATTTTATTGGCGTTGTGTTTTGGTCGAATACGATAAGGAAGAGGATTCGAAAAGAGTTTTTCGCCATGCGCATAGCTTTGCTTGGCGTGTTGGTTGATAGCAGTAACACCAACCAAAAGTGATACGCCAAGGGTTAAACCAAGCCATACCAAAATAATCTGAAGTGGGTAGCGTCGATAGTGACCGAGTAGTGCCTTAACTACGGGCCATAACATGCAGTTGCCCTCCTTGTAGGCGGATTCTGCCGTCCATGTGCTGTGCTACTTTTTCACTGTGTGTCACCAACAACAAAGTGCATTCTAATTGGCGAGCCAAAGAGGTCAGCAAACGCATTACCGCTTCTGCATTACGCTCATCTAAACTTCCCGTCGGTTCATCGGCTAACAGAATTTTAGGTTCCATGTACAGAGCACGAGCAATCGCTGCGCGTTGTTGTTGACCACCAGACGCTTCTTCAGGGTAACGTCCAAGTAAAGGCATAAGGTCTAAAGCAGAAAGAATCTGTCTCCAGAGGCCTTTGTCTTCAGGCAAGCCTTTTAACTGGCGACAAAAACGAATATTGTCAGCAATATTAAGCGTTGGAAGTAGGTTGAATTGCTGGAAGATGTGACCAATATTATTTCGGCGATATGCGGTGCGATTACGTTCTGTCGAATCGTGCATATTGAAGTTTGGGAAAGCAATTTCGCCAGAGTCTACTAGGTCTAAACCCGCGATAAGATTCAGTAATGTACTTTTACCTGAGCCACTTTCGCCCATTAGTGCAAGCTGGTCACCTTGGTTTAATGTTAGTTCAGCACCTTGCAAAACAGGGTGAAATTCCCCCCCGTCGACATAGCCTTTACATAGGTCTGACAGCTTTAACATTAAACAGCTCACATTAGTTAGAATTTGGAAGGAGAATCTACACTAATTCCCTGTTAGGAGGAAGTATTTTGAAAGATAGATCACACACCAACGATAAAGTGATGTGATCGATGCGCCCTACTTCAACTTCCTATCAAGTTTTTGATCCATTTTCTTGTTTTCATGCGATAGAGCGACCCACCCCACTTAATCACTTCTTCGGTGAGGAAAAGCAAATACACCCACTCAGGTGGAAACTTTAAATAGATAGCCGCAATCGCAGCCAGTGGAATACCAATCACCCACTGAGCAATCAAATCTTGATAGAGACAGAACTTCACATCACCACCCGCTCTCAACACACCAACGATCACAGTCAACGGCACCGAGCGAATAATAATACCCACGCTGAGAATTAGAATGAATTTCTCAGAGAGGGCTCTGGTCTCTTCAGTCAACGCACTGAACGCATTCAATATTGGCATTTGGACGAAATAGAGAAAAATCGCCACAACAATACTGGTTAAGAAACACAGAATCGTTAAGCCTAATGCTTGATAATAAACCGCTTCATTGTTCTTCGCGCCAAGTTGGTTACCCACCAAAACAGCTGCTGCATTAGACAGACCAATCAATAAACTCAATGAAATAGATTCAACCGGCGTCATGACTGAAAGCGCAGCCAAACCTTGAACGCCCGATTGTCCCATGATCGCGTGGTAAGCAAACAAGCCACCCGCCCACGCTAAAAAGTTAAACGTGGTAGGCAAAGACAACTTCAAGAAGCGAACGACTTTCTCAACGGTTGCAGCCGCTTTGATATCACAAAGTTTAAAAGCTAATAAGTGTTTAGAGAAATAGAGGTAGCCATATAAGGTCGCCACTTCAATGGCACCGCTCAATACCGTGGCAATCGCTGCGCCTTTAATTCCAAGCGATGGAAAGCCTAAGTTACCGAAGATCAGCACCCAGTTTAAGAACACATTAGACAGAATGCCGATACCGCTGAAGAAAGTGCTTACCCCAGGTTTGTGCATCGCTCTCAAACCTACCGCCATACTGCTGACGCACGACACCGCCAGCATGCTGAATGAGGTGATGACGATGTATTCAACGCCGAGGCTGATGACTTCTTGAGAGTCGGTCGTCACACCCATGATTTGCGCAGGGAAAGAAACAAAGAAAACAATGGTCAGCAACGCAAACAGGGTCGAAACCAGCCACGTCAGTGCGGTACTTTCTCTGACACCTTGTTTGTTACCCGCACCCCAATATTGAGCCGTGAGCAAAGCGCCGCCCGTGGTAACCCCCACCAGCATAATGGTCGTCACAAACATTGCACGGCTCGCAACACCCACAGCCGCAATATCCGCTTCTCCAAGCTGGCCTAACATCAACACATCCACTAAGCCTCGGCTTGAAAACATAATGCTCTGCAAAGTAATAGGCAAAGCAATCGCAATAAGCCTACGAACAAAATCACCTCGAGTGTGATGAATAATTGAAGAGAGCAACATAGAGATACCTAAACGGAACGTGTTGATGAATAAAGATAAATATCGCGCTATTATATCAATGTTCGGTTTTTAACCACAGATATAAATGGAGTAACAATGAAGAAAGTACTGGTTTTAGGCGCTTCTGGATACGTTGGTTCACAACTCCTCCCTCTCCTACTTGAGCAAGGCTATCAAGTCACAGCTGCAGCAAGGCATATCGACTATTTAAAAGCACGAACAGAGCCTCACGACAATTTGTCACTAGAGTATCTTGACCTTGCAGATCAAGCCGCAACACAAGCACTGGTGCCCGACTTTGATCTTGTCTTCTTTCTCGTACATGGGATGGCAGAAGGCCACGACTTTATTGATTATGAACTGAATTTGGCACGTAACTTTGTTTCAGCTCTTGGGCCAAAGAATCAACACGTCATCTACCTGAGTTCGCTTCAGCCGCAAACGGGTGATTCAGAACACCTTCAAGCGAGAAAGAAAACCGGAGAACTGCTTCGTAAAGGACCAGTCCCCGTCACTGAACTGCAAGCAGGCGTGATCATTGGTCCAGGCTCTGCAGCGTTCGAGATCATGCGAGACTTCGTGTACAACTTGCCTATCATGATTGCGCCTAAATGGGTCGACTCTAAAGCCAACCCTATTGCCTTGCAGAACCTAAATCACTATCTGCTAAAACTCGCACAGGACACGCCTAGCGAAAGCCAAACCTTCGAAGTTGGCGGGCCAGACATTGTCTCTTATCGAAATCAATTTGCTCACATTACCAAAACAGCCGATCGCCCACTCAGGCTTTGGGCGACGTCACTCCTCACGCCCTCAATCGCGTCATATTGGCTAGGTGTTGTGACTTCTGTTCCGTCCAACATAGGCAGAGCGCTTCTTGCGGGCTTAAAGCATGACTTTATTGCCAGTTCGACCATCATTAGAGAAAAGTACCCTCAGAAGCTTATCTCGTTCGAAAATATGGTTGAGCAAGCGATCCACGCTGAAGGAAACTTCGTGAAAAGTAATGTTTGGGGCTTTGATAAGACCGCCTTCAAACGCTGGCAAGCTGGGTACGGCTATTATCCTAAGAAAACTGGCGCAAGTATTACCTCAAGCGCATCTTTAGAATCCCTTTGGCAGGTGGCTCAGCAAATAGGAAGCCCGAAGCAAGGTTACTTCTTTGCTAATGCTCTATGGCGCACACGCGAATGGTTAGATCTTCTCTTTGGCGGTGGTGTACCGGTTCGACAAATGCCTGAAGGACCGACCCTAAAAGTCGGTGACAAGATTGACTCTTGGAAGGTTATTCGCTGTGAAGAGAATCAGTTTTTATCCCTGCTTTTCGGTATGAAAGGCCCGGGGTTGGGGCGACTCGAGATTACCGTCTCTGACCACGGTGATTCACGTGAACTGAACATATCAGCTTGGTGGCATCCAAAAGGCTTTCTAGGGTTACTGTATTGGTTTGCGATGATGCCAGCCCACCTGTTTATCTTTAAAGGCATGGTTAAAGCGATTGAGAAGCAGGCTAAAGAGCAGATGCGAGATTCGAGTGGCGAGATGCGAAAAGATTAAAAGCAGATACGGGATTCGAGTGGCGGGATGCGAAACGATTAAAATCGGATTGATGTGGCCCCTAAAAAGTAGACACAGGGGTTTAGTTGATTAGTTCAAAATCCATGGGGCTCATTCCACCTAGAGTCCCATGTCTTCTTACCGGATTATAATAGGTATCGATGTAAATTCGACTCTGCATCGTCATTTCTTGTCGTGATAGCTCACCCAAGTTGTTCATCCACTCTTTCTTGTATTGCGCAAAGAAGCTTTCAGAACAAGCGTTATCCCAACAGTTTCCTTTTCTCGACATACTGACTTTAATCTTGCGTTTACGATGCCAACGGAGCGTTTCCAGCGCTCGATATTGAATACCTTGATCGGAATGAAACAAAAGCTCGTGACCTAAAGGTTGCCTTTGTTTCCAAGCCTTATTCAGGCTTCTTAGCACTAACTTTGCATTGTTAATACGACTTGTTGACCAGCCAATCACTTTACGTGAAAACAAATCTAAGATGACGCACAGGTATTGCCAACCATCCGTACAGCGCACCTGAGTTATATCTGACACCCAAACATGATCTGATTTATCCACGTTAAATTGACGGGCAAGAATGTTATAGGCGGGCATGAGTATATTTTGCAAAAGCCTCTGTACTCGCTTTTTATTGCAAATAAAACCGTTAGCAACAGCCGCCTCCCAAAGTTTTCGATAACCAGGAATACAGTGCTGAGCTTTGCTTTCCCGCCTCAAGTAGTTACTTAAGGACTCATTTTCTGCCTCTCGTTTCGAGGGTTGTCTCGTGAGCCACTTGTAGTAACCCGCTGTAGAAACATCTAACCATCGACATAAACGAATAACAGGTAGCTTCACACAGGTTTTCTTTAAGATGTACTCGAACCTTATTCTTTTTGGCTGTCGAAGAAAGCCTTCGCTTCCTTTAAGAAATCATTCTCCAGCTCCGCCATCTCTAGTTTCTTCTTCAATTGACGGATCTCTCTTTCCAATTGAGTAACAGATTTTTCGGGGCCTTGATTAGGTATTGGGAGGGAATTAATCTTCTTCGACGTCATTTAGCATCTCCATTTAGAAAGTAGCACCGGCGATATTCCTAAGGATAGTGCTACTGACTTAACGGTGTCAGAAGAGTTGAGAGATTGCTGAACAGCTTCTCGCTTAAATTCGTCTGTAAATTGTCTTTGTGATTTTACTTTCATGACACTTAATACTCTGTATTAAGTGTCTACTTTAATGGGGTCACATCAGATACGGGATTAGAATAACGGGATGAGAAGAGATTAAAAGCAGATTCGAATGTCGAGATGCGAAAAGACTTAACAGCAAATTTGCGACACGCGCTATGAGAGGCAAAAAAAGAGCGGATAATTCCGCTCTTCGTATCTCTCATCTCGTATCCAGAATCCGCTACTAGCCAATAACGCTAATTGGGATCTCTGCAAGTTGGTTACCTTGGTTAGCAGGGTAAACGATGTATTCACCGTGATACTTCACCGCAGACTTATAGTCCGTTACTTTGTGAAGCATGAAACCCGCTTCCATCGCCGCTTGAATGAACTCGGCGTGGTTACCACGAACAAACCAGTTCATTGGCTTAACCATCAACTCACCGTCGAAAGAGTCGTCGCACTGTTTGCCACACAAAGCAAAAGAGTGCTCACCATCGGTGAAGAATTGAATCTTACCGCCAGTCGTTAGCTCATCTTCACTCGATACGCTCCAACCCATCTCGTACATTTTGTCCATGAATGCTTCAACATCGCTGTCTTTTAGCGCTTTAGGCTCTTCGCCTTCAGGGAAAAAACGCCCGTAAAACGCAGAAATACGTTTAAAGATAAAAGTTAAATCAGAGTTATTGCCTTTTGAGCGACCCTGTTTCTGCCAACGAACCAAGTCAGGCACAATCACACGATCATAAGCTTGGGATTTAATCGCCTTTGTTACCCATCGAACAAGGTAAAGGTTGTTCGCGATAGGCGCATCAATGGCCTTACCAGACTTATGTAGAGCATATAGCTCGCCTAGCGCATCATTCACTAACTTCTGAATTTCAATATAGTATTTTGACATTATGCCTTCTTTCCTAATGTCCAATATAGTAATGCTGACATTACTGCACACGCAGCCATTACCATAGCCATAGACCCAGCACTGTCACTTGGCAGCATCGCAACGATAGCCCCAACGACAGAACCAGTACCAAATCTTAATGTTCCCGCAAGCGATGAAGCCGTGCCTGCCATGTTTGGATAACCACTGAGCAATAGACCCATAGAGTTACTGCCAATAGTAGAGATGGTGCCAATAAATAGCATCACAAACGGCACAATTCCCCAAAGCCCGAGATCCAATGCCCAACCGACAAGTAAACCTACGCCAGCCAGTAATTGGATGACCAGCGCTGCTCTCAGCATGGTATGAGAGCCGACCTTCTTAACGATTCGACCATTGATTGTCGTCATCAGAATCATCGCAACAATGTTCAGACCAAATAGGTAACCAAACAGGTCAGGACGTACGCCATAGACATCAATGTAGACAAAAGAGCCTGCGGTTAAGAATGCAAACATCCCAGAGAACGAAAACGCACCCGAGAAAATCAGGCCCATAGCGGTCGGGTTTTTACATAAACGAGCGTAATTACGAATCGTGGTTTTAAAGCGCAATGGTTGACGATTATCGACTGGCAATGTCTCAGGAATTTTGATTATCACCGCGAGAATGACAATCACCGCAAAAATAGCCAATACCCAAAAGATTGAACGCCAACCGAACCACAATGCTAAGTAACCACCAATCATCGGCGCGATAAGTGGTGCAACCGTCATCACTAAGGTAACGAACGACATGGTCCGTGCGAAATCTTCACGGTCGAACATATCACGCACAACCGCTTGGATAATAACCGCTGCCGCAGCACCTGCAAAACCTTGAGCCGTACGAACTAACGTTAACGCTTCAATGCCATGAGTCGTCGCACTCACAACAGACGCGACCGCAAAAAAGAATACACCAATCAGTAGAACAGGCTTGCGACCATAACTGTCGGCTAACGGACCATGTAACAACTGACCTAATGCAAAACCTGCGGTGTACGCTGTGAGTGTGATTTGAACTTCACCCGCTGTAACGCCTAGATCTTTGGCGATCGTTGGCATAGCAGGCAGGTACATATCGATGGCGAGTGGTGTCAGTGCACCAATCGCACCCAGAACCAAAAATAGCATCCAACCTAACTGAGGAGTTTGTGGTTGTGAGCTTGGGGTCTGTTGGGTAGACGTTTGCATAACTCTCCGACTAAGTACTAAGTTCTATGTGAGCACGAGCATGCACGCAGCAATATACGAATACGCACAGTGATACACGAATATGCGCACACATACATGAACATATAGTAATAATGGCTGAAACTGTCCTAGTACCAGTCAAAATAATCAGCCGACGCTATCCTTGGTCGGCCACATCTACGGCAGAAAAGATTACTTCCAGATAGAGTCGACTTCTTCTTGTGTTAGGTAACGGTATTCACCCAACTCCAAAGATTCATCCATCTCGATTTCACCGATACGCTCACGGTGTAACCCTTCAACTTTATTACCAAGTGCCGCAAACATACGTTTTACTTGGTGGTATTTGCCTTCGTGAATCGTTAATAGTACTTCACGCTCAGCACGAACTTCTAAGTGTGCTGGAAGTGTTAGGCCATCTTCGCTCTTAAGCTGGATGCCCTCTTTGAATTTTTCAACGTAATCGTCTTCAACAGGTTCAACCAACCACACGCGGTACGTCTTCTCGCACTTGTGCTTTGGTGATGTGATGCGGTGAGACCACTTACCATCATCGGTAATCAACACAAGACCCGTCGTATCAATATCTAGACGACCAGCAAAGTGCAGCTTGTCCATTTTGATTTCATCGAGTAATTCAAAGGCGATACGATTTGCGCCATCTTCATGCGAACAAACAAAGCCTTCTGGCTTATAAAGCATGATGTAACGTGGGCCGTGAACATTCAGTTCATTGCCTTGCCATTCCACAACGCACTCTTCAGTTACCTTGAGTGAACCGCTTTTTTGAATGACATCATTTACTGTCACTGCCTTGGATTTTAATAAGTGTGTTGCTTCTCTTCGAGTGACGCCTAATGCATCGCACAGAAATTTATCTAAACGCATGAATACCTCAACTAATCTAAGTCGGGTATTATAGTCACCTTTGCTCAATTAGTTGAGCTATTTCACACTATTTGTTTTCTACCCTACAAGACGCGATATGTATACACTCCGCCCGTACCAAGCTGATTCTGTAAAATCAGTGATTCATTACTTCAGAAAACACCAAACTCCAGCTGTTCTTGTGTTGCCTACAGGCGCAGGAAAAAGCCTTGTGATTGCAGAGCTAGCAAGGCTTGCAAAAGGTCGAGTGCTGGTACTCGCTCACGTTAAAGAGTTGGTAGAACAAAACCATGAAAAGTATGAAGGTTATGGGCTAAAAGGCTCAATTTTCTCTGCGGGTTTAGGGCGAAAAGAGACAGACCAACAAGTGGTGTTCGCTTCGGTTCAATCTGTGGTTCGCAACCTCGATTCATTCTCTAACCAATTTTCACTGTTGGTTATCGACGAATGCCACCGTGTTCCCGATGAAAAGACCAGTAGCTACCAAAAAGTGATCTCTCACTTACGCGAGAATAATTCGGGGATCAAGGTGCTTGGGCTAACCGCGACCCCCTATCGTCTTGGTATGGGTTGGCTTTATCAGTATCACACGCGTGGACAAGTACGATCTGAAGAGCCTAGGTTTTTCAGAGATTGTATTTTCGAGTTGCCGATTCGCTACTTGTTGGACGAAGGCTTTCTAACACCAGCACGCATGATCGATGCGCCAGTATTGAGCTATGACTTCTCACAGCTAAAACCTGCAAGTACAGGTCGTTACAAAGAAGCCGAACTCGATATGGTGATTGAGCAATCTAAACGTGCGACCCCACAAATTGTCGACCAGATCATTGAACTGGCCAAAGACAAGTTAGGGATCATGGTATTTGCTGCCACTGTTAGACACGCACAAGAGATCCTTAGCTTACTGCCCGAAAGTGAATCATCGATCGTAATCGGCGACACACCAACTCTCGAACGTGACCAAATCATCAGTGACTTCAAAGAACGTAAAATCAAATTCTTGGTTAACGTATCGGTATTAACCACAGGTTTTGATGCGCCTCATGTGGATTTAATCGCGATTTTGCGCCCGACAGAGTCCATCAGTTTGTATCAACAAATCGTTGGCCGTGGCTTACGCTTATCGCCGGGTAAAAAAGAGTGTTTAGTGCTCGACTATGCAGGCAACAGTTACGATCTTTACCAACCTGAAGTGGGCGACCCTAAACCCGACTCAGACAGTGAAATCATCACCATCCCCTGCCCTGCATGCGGCTTCAACAACAACTTCTGGGGCAAGCTAGACAGCAATGGCTTCTTGCTCGAGCACTTTGGCCGTAAATGCCAAGGCTACTTTACCGATGAAGACACGGGCGAACGCGAACACTGTAATTATCGCTTCCGAGCCAAATACTGCGGTGAATGCGGCGCTGACAACGACATTGCCGCACGTATTTGTCATGAGTGCGATGCCACCTTAGTCGACCCAGATAAAAAACTTAAAGAAGCACTAAACCTAAAGGATGCGTTGGTGTTTGAGTGTTTAGAGATGGATCTTAACGTTCTCAAGGACGACAAAGGTAAGTCGCAACTTAAAGTCACTTACCGTGGTGAAAACCAAGCGCAAGTGCATGAGTTTTGGTCACTAACCACCAAAAAGCAGAAGCAGAACTTCAAAGACCAGTTTGTTCGCCCTCACCTTGCAGACAGACACCGCCCTTTTGAGGAAGCCTCACCAACGAAAGTGGTTGCTCACCAACATAGATTCCGCCCACCTCAATTCGTGATTGCGCGTAAAGTCGGGCGTTTTTGGAAAATGAGAGACAAGATATTCGAAGACGAGCTTCAACAACGTTAACATCTCATTTTTTGAGAACCTAAATCTCATTATTCATCAGGTTCACTTTCTGTTCAGAATTACTTTTTTATACTGAACGCTATCAACCTTCTCTAGGATTCGCTATGTTTAGTAAAGTTATGATTTCTATGTTTTCTTTAAGCTTAGGCTTATGTGTCGCCGCTAGTGCGTGGGCTGACTCAGATCATAACGGTCATGATCTTGTACAAGATGTCCATAAAGCGGGAACCCGTATCGAATTTGAAGAAGATCAAGACGAAGTCTACGAAGCCGTACGCGAAGGCTATATTCGCCCTTTCTCAGAAATGTATGCGGCCGTTGAGAACGATCTTCATGGCAGAATCATTAAAGTAGAGCTAGAAGAAGATGACGACATTTGGGTGTATGAACTAAAAATCAATTACCAAAACAACATCATCAAAGTCGAATACAACGCTGAGACGTTAGAAATGCTCATGATTAAAGGCCGAAACTTTAAAGACGCAATTAAACACGGCGAATAATTCAGAGCCGCAACGTTAAAGACGCCATTGATCACGACGAGCAATTAAGCACAACGAACAGTCATTACAAGAATTAAGAAGAACAATTATGAAAATTTTAGTCGTTGAAGACGAACCTCGCTTGGGCCAACAAATTCTAGAAACCCTTGAGGGAGCCGACTGGGTTCCAGAACTTTCTCAAGACGGTATCGACGCACTCTACCGTGCAACATCAGAAGAGTGGGATGCCATCGTTCTCGATTTAGGTCTACCTAAGCTTGACGGCCTAACCGTATTAAAAGGCGTTCGAGACGAAAACATTAACACGCCAGTGATTATATTAAGTGCGCGTGACACGCTGACCCAACGTGTAGAAGGCTTGAATGCAGGCGCTGATGATTACCTAACTAAACCATTCGAAATGGTCGAGCTGATAGCCCGCATTCGTGCTCAACTGCGCCGAGCGTCAGGCAGTGCTGCTCCTATACTTCAAATTGGTGATTTAAGCCTAGACACACGCAGCTCTAAAGTGTTGTGGCAAGGTCAAGCAGTTAGCCTCACGGCGCTAGAATATAAAGTTGTCGCGTACTTCATGCATAACCAAAACAAAGTTATCTCGCGCACTGAGTTGGTTGAGCATATCTACAAGCAAGACTTCGACCGCGACTCAAACACGGTTGAAGTTTTCATCGGTCGTATTCGTAAGAAAATCGCACCAAAGATCATCAAAACCGTTCGTGGCCTTGGCTACCAACTGAATGCTGAATAATGCTGTATTTAATTAAGCTAAGAGCAATCGTCAATTTAAGCACAACCATCAATTAAGTGGACAGCCTGTGCTGATCGTCGTTGTTCTCATAGCAAGATGAGCAAAGACGGGCTGGTAACGTATGAATCTAAAAAAACGAACACTTAAAAACGTCAGTCTAAAAAGCCGCTTGCTCCTCGCCGCGGCTTTTTGGCTAGGTGCGATGATATTAGCGGCAGGCGTCGGAATACCTAAGTTGGTTAACGATTACTTGGTCGATGACGTCAAGCAACAGCTCAACCTAACCATGGACGAGTTAACCGCCAACATAGAAACCAACGACAGTGGTAATCTCATCATGGCAGAGCGTCTGTCTGATCCTAGGTTTAACCAACCCTACAGTGGTATTTATTGGCGAGCCGCTACTCAAGACCAGATTATTCGATCTCGCTCGCTATGGGACAAAGACCTCACCATCAAGCGTTCTCCTATCCACACATCGGTCAAAGGGCCACAAGATGAGAAGCTGATTTACATTGAGCAAGACATCTACTTACCTGAACTAAATGAGCCCGTTACCATCACCATTGGTATTGATGAAGACCCACTAGAATCCACATTGACCGAGCTTACTAGTCAAGTATGGTTGATTCTGATGTTATTGTTTGTGGGTGTGCTACTGCTCATCGGCATTCAAGTCAGTTGGTCACTATTGCCACTCAGTAAGATGCAACGTGAACTGGTGATGTTAAGAAACGGCCAGCAACAAGGGTTAAGCGACAACTACCCGAAAGAGGTTTCTCCATTAGTTTCTGACCTCAATGCCCTACTCTTCCACTATCAAGAGTTATTGGAGCGAGCTCGTAACCACGCGGGTAACTTATCTCACGCGTTGAAAACACCGCTTTCAGTTCTGAAAAATGAGATAGAGCGACTTCCAGACGATGACAAAACATTGTTACAACAACCCATTCATCAGATTCAGAACCAAATAGATTATCACCTTGGCCGTGCGCGCATGGCTGGTGCAATGAACATTCTTTCGGTGAAGTCTTCACCTTGTGAGCGTGTTGAAGCTATCTCAATGGCGTTTGATAAAGTCTACGCAGATAACGAAGTCACCATGATTAACGAGTTAGACTCAGAGATTGAAGTAGCGGTAGAGAAAACCGACCTTGATGAAATGGTCGGCAACCTACTCGAGAACAGTTACAAATGGGCGAGCAGCATTATCCGAGTCCATTCGAATGAACTCGACGATGGCAACATTGAATTGGTGATTGAAGATGATGGCCAAGGCATTCCTGAAGAGAAGCTTAAGCAAGTCACCAAACGTGGTGTTCGACTTGATGAAACCACACCGGGAACAGGATTGGGGCTTAACATCGTGAATGAAATGGCGCACAGCTACCGAGGCAGCCTAACGCTCAGCAAGAGCTCAATGGGCGGATTGAAAGCCTCTCTGGTGCTTAAACTAAGTAAGGGCTAACCACATCCAGTAAATATTAAACGCAATAAGCCCTAGCGTAATGCTAGGGCTTAGTTCACTCGACCTTATATACGACTCTATATATCGTTCACAGCAACATCCAAAGCTTGTGAATCATCGCGGTAGGTCGCTACTCCGATCATCAAGACCCTGCCATCAGTATAATAGTCATGATCGTCATTCATCACTTCTACGGTTGCCAATGGATACTTGTCTAGCTCGATGTCTGGTAGTGACGTTCGTATCTGATTAGCGAGCCTATCTCGCTCTTCATCAACATTAGGGTCGATGTTATGAAGTATGGTCACAATGCCTGAGTAAGGGGTGACCTTAAGGCCATCATCATAGCTAATTGCGCCTAACCACTGAGGCTGGTTAGTTTTAATATCAACACCAGCACGCCACCAGCGAATATGACTGCGCTTCATCAAGTTACCCGGCAATTGAAACGCCATATCTTGTGGCTTGTCTCGCCAATACAAATCAGACACTGGTGGCGTTTTTTCTCTAAGCAATGCGAGGTAACCTGCCCATTCAATCTCGTTTCGAGAGAACGTTTGATTCTCTATCCAGCCTAATTGCTTCATTAAATCTCTGGGAGTCGCTCCAACATAAATTACGTTGATCGCTTGTGCCGAGTAGAATGAAGATTTGCCTGGGAATGCTTTATAGGTCATCGAATTCCAGTCGACTTTTTCAATTTGAACCGTCTCTTGTTGATTCTGAAAATCATCGGCCTTCCAGAAAAAGTGAGCGTAGTTCGCAAACAATATCCACGCCAACAACAGCGCACTGGATTTAAGCACCAAGCGTCGCCACTTCATTCGATAACCAATAATGGTGAAGACCAATACCGTGAACACACCGGCGATCAAGCTATTGTGCTCAGAGATAAATATATTAAGACTATTAAGCCACGGAAAGTTTTCAACGCCGTGCGCCAGTAACATGCCCCAAGCAATGAACTGTCCACCACCAAGAGCCAAGCCGAACAACGCCAACACACTAAAATTACGCCACGGTACACGATGCGAGCCAGCTATAAATGGCACAACCCAAGCGATAGGCCCTAATAAGCGAGCAAAAAGAATGATGTATGTGCCTTTGCGAGCAACCAGATAGCGGCAGCGCGCAATTAATCTTTTGGTTTTAGGACGAAACTTAATGAGCCTTCGTTGCGCCTTAGCACCGTATTTATAACCAATAAAATAACTGAGTTGGTCACCAAGAAAACCACCTAGCATCACCAAAACCAATGCCATCCATGCACCTGAATACAGTTGAAAGCCCGCAGCGATAAAGAAGGGCTCTCCCGGTACAAATAGGTTTGGACCAATGAGAGCATCACCCAATGCCCCCAGAAACAGCCCTAGTCCATCAAACATAACAACCTCAATACTTACTGTTCTTTGTAGTGACCAAACTTGTAGTTCATCTCGTTGTTACGCATTTCGCCTTTAAAGAAACGTCTTATATTCGCCTTAAGGTAAGTTGAGCCTGTCTTCACAACGCCATCTTGATCTAGTCGGCGTGGGTCAAAGCCAAAGGTCATATTCAGAAATCTAAATCGCCATGTCTTGCTCGCGCGTTTTACGTAGTCACAGTCTTCACACAGGACGATATCTTCATCGAAACCGCCGATTTCATCATGCGCGCGTTTAGTCGAGAAAATACAGGCACCAATCGCTGTTGGGAAAAAGAACTGTGTAGTGAACAAGCCTGCGTTAAATAAGCCGTAACCAAACTTGTGTACAAGCGGCAGACCTTTCGAACTCATGTACACGCCCGCAACTTCAAGCTTCTTCTCTTCTAGTTCATAAAGTGCTTTCGCAAGGAAGTTTCGAGGCAAGCTCACGTCAGCATCTAAGAAAAGGATTCTGTTGTATTGCGCCAATGAAGCACCCGTGTTTCGGCCAAGGCTCACACCACGGTTTTCCATATGATGAACAGTTAATTTTGGCAACGCGTTTTCATAAGCTTGTGCCACTTCCCTTGTGTTGTCTTCACTGTTGGAGTCAACAACAATCACTTCAAACTCTTGGTGGGTTTGCACACTCAACTCTTCCATTAAGCGGCTAATGCGTTTCTCTTCGTTTAGCGTAATTACGACAATGCTTACCGGTTCCATATTTTCACCTATTCATTCTGCTGTTTGATTAACACTAAGGTTAACGAACCAAGCCTTAACCAAGTCTTAGGCAAACATTCATTTTCCGTTCATTAACTTAATGATTTAGCAGCGCTATAAATAGATAACATTGGCAATGTAAAAGACGATAAAATGGGGTAAATAAGAGTTAGTGAACGTTTTATCTCCAAACGAATCATTTATCGAAGGAAATTCACTTTGAGATGGGCTTCTGACTTGCTCAGATTTGAATGTGATGTTAGTATCCGCGCTCGCTTAAGCATGAACTCGTTTATGCATAAGCTTTACCACATACTCAAGGTCGCATTGAGGTGTGAAGTTAATTTTTACTAATTTGAGAGTAAAACTATGAAATTTGAAGCAGTAGTACGTACTGAACTAGGTAAAGGTGCGAGCCGCCGCCTACGTCACGCTGGTAAATTCCCAGCTGTAATCTACGGTGGCGAAGCAGCAGCTGTAGCTATCGAACTTGTTCACGCTGAAGTGATCAACCAAATGGATAAGCCTGAATTCTACGAAGCAATCACTCTGTTGATTGACGGCGCAGAAGTTAAGGTTAAGCCGCAAGACGTTCAACGTCACGCGTTCAAGCCTAAAGTTGAGCACATGGACTTCATCCGTATCTAATTCCCTACCAAGGAATAAGATTGGATAATTCCAAGCCTTCTGCATAGAAAAGATAATCGATCTTACCAGTCGAGAAATCTAGAAATTCGAAACCCCGATGCTACCAACATCGGGGTTTCACCGTTTTTGAGCCCTCAAAAACGTCCAAAACATCTTATCGAATCCAAACTAAAGATACCTACCCACGCGCCCTACTTCTTTCAAAGCAATACCATCGACTGCTATACCAACAGGAGCTGAACCTAGTGAATACCACTTAACATCATCAGCCTCTTGAGCGGTGATATCTCCTTCCCAGTCACTCACGATAAAATAATGAATCAACTGAAGTTCCTTCGTAAGATGGTAGAGCGAACACAGGTATTGGTAATCAATCGGAACAACATTAAGCTCTTCATCGATCTCACGAAAGAGTGTCTGAACCTGGTTTTCACCGTGTTCAATATGGCCGCCAGGTATAGTGATTAAGCCGGGATCGGTCTCCTTAGACTCACTACGCTTTTCTAACAATACTCGTGAATCGTTAAGCAAAATAAAAGAAACACACTCATGTACATCCATCGGGGGTTCCTTAGGGCATAGTTTATATATTTAGACTTTCTTTACGACAACAGAGCCCGCAATGAAGTCGTGAATCGCTCTGCGTTTGTGATTAAACAACATAGAGATGAACTCTAAAAGAACCCAGCCAATCATTGCGTAACCAACAAAAATAAAGGCTCGGCCTTGCTCTAAGCTTTCCCAGCTTTGACCGTAGAACGACAGTTGTGCATAAGCATAGAGGCTAAAAGGTATAAGCATGATTGGGACAATATCTCTCATACAAGACTGTTTGAGGGTTAGGTTTCGACTTTCAGATACATCGACCACTTTTACTCTCGTGACCATCTTACCAATCGTTTGTCCATATTTAGCATGCATACCAACGTAGTAAGTGAGCCCTATTAGTGAATTCACAATTCCCCAAGCAAAAACACCACTTGAACTAATCACGCCAGAAAGCACGTAATCGTCTATCCATTCCAATGGCAAAAATACGATTGAATCTATCCAGATAGCAAAGAAGCGTCTCCAAAAATTTGAATACTTATTGGCGTACATTCTTGTTCCTCACGCACTTATCGATAACGAAAGAGAGAAACTACAACACATCAGTTTTTTAAACATTAAACTCGTAACGATTTATAGAACAAATGTGATTCGGTATGCATATCCCCTTCATTCATCCATTGACTCGCCGATTCACTTACTCTCGAATCAGCTCTTTGCTCAGCCTTTCATACAATTCAAAAGCTTCTGTTTTAGATATCAAATTTCCGAGAGCGTATTGATAAGCTAGCTCAATATCGTCGCTTTGATTGGGGTAATAGCGCTTGGCGACTGCAGCGCACTGGCTCAGATTGGTGTACCAACTGCCGTCTTTCTCAGCCACAAAGTAATACGCCGCTCGAACTAGCTTCTTGCCAATCACCTTGGCGACATCCGTATCAGCCATTGTTTTAAAACTCGGGATCATTTGCTTAAGAAAAGTCGATAAATCGCCATTAAGAGCTTGGGCTATTTCATTACTGGGCTTATATCGTGGAAACTTTATAGATAAATCATCCCCCCAAATACAACAGCAACAATGTTTGAGCCAAAACTGCCAATGGAATTCTTCGCTGGGCTGCAGAACCTCTGAGAGAGATCCTGGATCAATATCAAGCTTAGTCACTTGAGGATAGATTTGGGGTATGGTGTCAGAAAGGTGCTTAAATACTCCCCTCTCTTTTTGACCAAGCGGCGTAGTGAGTACGATAGAGACATCCAAATCAGAGCGACCAACAATGGCCGTTCCTCTAGGCACGCTTCCATACAAGTAGATACCATCAACTTGACCTAGAAGTTCTCTTAGCAGCGAATCAACGACTGCTGACACCACGTCTTGAAATTCAGGCGCAATGTTCTTTGGCGAATAAAGATTTTGAATGAACCCTTCTCGATCGAGCCCTCTATCTAGCTTCTGCATACCACTTTCCATTGCTATGCCTTTTCCCAATCAGAACGTAGAACCGCCAACACAACTGTATCCCACCATTGACCTTTGAAGAATCGATGATCTTTAAAACACGCCTCTTGTTTCATTCCCAGTGACTTACATAATTTAATCGCAGCCAAGTTTCTGCTGATGGTTTCCGCGTAAATACGGTGTATGCCTAACTCTGAGAAACCAAAATCAGCGAGGGCTTCAGAAGCTTCTATAGAAAGCCCTTTTCCCTGAATTTCCCTCGAGAAAGCACAGCCCATTGAAGCTTGTTTATCGCGTTCAAGGCGTAAACAAACTGTTCCAATAAACTTCCCCGAGTCTTTGCTTTCAACCGCTAATTGAAAAGACTGGCGCGGAACTTCCAAAGCCTGCGCAACAAACAACTGAGTTAGCTCTCGATACTTGTTAGGTTCACAATCACTTTCATCATAGAAACGCTGATACTTTGCATCTTGAGACATCGCAACAAAGGCACACTCGTCTTCGAGACTCATATCTCGAAGAATCAACCTGTCAGTTTCCAGCTTAAACATCAAAATTCCTTTTATCTTATAGCCTTGAAGGGAAAAGTCTCGGAGGTGTTTACTCGTATACTTTCCCGTTATACTTCAACCAACCATGAGTGTGATGATTACGAGGGTCTTTGTGCGTCCAGTGCATGACGCCACCTTTCTTGTTCCACTCATATTCACCATAAAATTCAATTCGATCGCCCTTTGCCAGCCCCTGAACACGAGGCGCTAAGTCAATATTATGTGCGACTAACAAGGTTTGTCCGCTATCGAGTCGCAAAATGAATTTCTGATGTCGAGATCCTTTATTATCATCAGGAAGTACTCGATACACCGTACCCGAGCCGCGCACCTGAACGTCGCTTTGGTGATTTTCGTAAGCTTGCTTAAGTCGCGTATCATTCGCTTGAACATGACTGATGCCGAAGCTAAGCAGCACCAAAAGTAGAGCGCAAAATTGTTTCATTCCTTTCATTTCCCATATCTGTGTGTTGATTTGGGATACTGACTGGGCATCCCCTCTTTAACGATGCTTGTACTGAGTTGGACAATAACCTCTCGAAACGCCCGAACTGCGCAACTTTACGTGTTTGGTTGAGCGCCCAGAAACACGTGAACGCCACAGCTTAAAACTGCCAAGCTTGAGATGGCTACGCATAAAACGAATCACTTGTGATTCATTTAAACCAAATTGGTGCTCTATTGCCTCAAATGGCGTTCGGTCTTCCCACGCCATTTCAATAATTCTTGATTCGTTCTCTTTAGATAACATCGTGCCTGCTCTTCCTTAATAAACCGGGAGAGATACGCTCGTCTTAGATTTAAAGATCACAAGGTGACCACTTTGAACTCCACGACTTATAAAGTTCGATAAAACAACAGGCTAGCAGCGAGGCAATCATGGGGTCAAATAAGCTTGTGCGAACTCTCTAAGCACTCTCGCATTGTTGTGGTATTTGCTATCCCCGCACTTTATGCCATCCACTCTGATGTCCGGGCTGGAATAAGCAGGTATAACATCTCTCTCATAAGACATCACTGTCCCTCTGTCAGCACAAATTGCGCCGAAGGAGTATTGAGGAGCTCTTGGATACGTTCCAGAAATGTAACTTTCGATACTATCAAAATCTTTCAATAACGTTTTATAGTCATGATTAGCACCACTTAAATGGCCAATTTCATGCTCCATTAAGTAATCAGGGCAGTTTACCGCTAAAGAAAAAAAGTAGGATACTGAAGATGACATACCACAATAATCAGACTCAAAGCTAAAATTATAATTAGAAAATACTATCCCAGTAAAAATGGGGACGCCGTCTTCTGTTGTTTCTGGAATCGGCTCATCCATCGAGAGTTTTAATAACCTCTCTGCTGCGCCCAAATCTTGAAACCAAAGGCTGTCGATTTCTGGCGTATAAGTCACCTTGGTGACTTTTCTCGTCATAGGGATGCAGGAGTTCTTCAATACCAAATTCGAATAGCTTTCCCATGTCGCTATTTTAGAAGCAACAAATGCTTTGGAATATTCGGCTAACACCGATTCATCAACATAAAGGTGGATTTCTGTATTCAAAACCTCGCTCTGTGCACAAGTAGGAAACTCGATGCTTTGAGCATTGGAGAGTCGGCTATTGCTCAACACTATAATCAAAACACAACCAACTAAGTGGATAAGCCTTTTAAAAGAACCCTCACTGACTCGTGTATTCATTTCCACCCTCTCCCTATATTCAAAACCACAAAAATCATCATAAATGCCGTGACTTAAGATTCATATAGATAACTATCACACATATAAGCGCTGGTCTCTCAAAGTAACCGGCTCTATCGATGTTTTTCAGAAAACAAAAAGCTCGCCATACAATGACGAGCCTTATTGATTATGGGAGCTTAACGGTTATAAGGCCCAAGCCTTAACCGATCTAGCCATTAAGACACCTGATCGCGCAAAGCCAATTCAACGTTTTTCAACACTTTGAGCTCTTCGCGAGTACAACCGCGTGCCACGGAAACCCAGTGGTCGCCAGTTTCATCGGCTCCTTTAAACTCTGCACGCAACTCATATCTTCGCCATGTAACAAACGCCAAGATAAAGGTCAGTGCAAGCATCGGTAAACCGAACTGAGGAACAAATGCCCAAGTCGCAGCCGAGAGAACTAAAGCCAACGAAACGATATTGATTGCGTTTTCTTTAAGACCCAATTGACGAATTTCTAACTGTTTGATTTTACGTAAACTATACACATCTTTCTTAACTCGGAGTTCGTTAGAGCTCACCAGAAAATCTGATGCTTTGTATGACCTACGAAGTCGCACTAAATTTGCTAACCTGTTGCGTGTTTGATTCTTTTTCATCGCCTTTCTCCATGTTATTAAAGGTTAGTAAAAACCAATATAATCATGAAGTTAATGAACGAGTACTTATTTTATAAATCAAACTAATATTAAAATCAAGCTTATGCAATTAATAACACTTATAACAACACCGCCTTACATGTTAAATTTCAATAGAAAGAAGGCTTATTAAGGAATCTACTCATCATAAATCGATGTACTTTAGTTAAGTTAGATATAGGCCGATAGTGATTCCGATAATCGACCGAACATACTAAACGGCGGGCATGGTTCACCCTGCTTTGTAACTACTTATTTCAAAGAGATTTTTGCAATGAATCTCACGCTCTAGGAATGCTGAACCACGGTCACATAACGCTCCATCTTCCATAACCAGAACAACCACCCTCCCTCTTAAGCATTGATTTTTTGAATACCAAAATCATTCAATTGAACATATCAACATAGCTTATCGATTAAGCAATTGATCTCATAACAAAGAGACTGTACGTTTACATTATGCACACGGTTACCTAATGGAGATCACGATGAATGAACTACTGACATGCGCTATGGAACAGAAACAACGAACAACAGTGACGAGTTTATTCGCAAGAAATGGATTCAAGATCGCGGCTACTGACTTTGATGATGTGACTTTCGAACGAGAGAGTGTGTTGGTCAATGTTCGTTTTGATGCGTCTTCAAACGTTGAATCGATTTCAATTCTAAACAACTAACAAGCTCACAAGCAGGTCGCTAAAATAATTGAATGGCCAACATTCGAGTCATTTTAGCGTATCTTGCGACCTGCCCTTTTCTACTTCATCCCCATCCTCTCTCTTCCAAAAGCCACCGAGTGACAATTAAATCAATAACTCGCAATTCCATGAGCTTGGCTTATATTTATTAATACCCTTTGAACAAAAATTCGAAATGATGCCTATGTTCCTAACTCGGTTAATTTATGTCAGTACGCTTTCCGAATGTTGTGATTCCAAAGCATTGGAGGAGATACTCGCTATCTCACGAGATCATAATCGGCAGAGCCATTTAACGGGGCTTCTCAGCCATAATCAAAAGTACTTTCTTCAATGTATTGAAGGGTCTAGAGAGGCCGTTAACCACACGTACAATCATATTCTTAACGACGAGAGACACAATCACGTCGCAATACTTTATTTTAAAGAGATTGATAGTAGAGAATTTGGAGACTGGTCGATGGGAGACATTCCGCAGTCCAATTTAACCGAGCTGTTGAACTTACAGTTTTCAACATCTGATCAATTTAACCCGTACGAAATGTCTGGCGAAAGTGCTTACCGAATGCTTTTAGAGTTAAAGCAAAATTTGCCATCTGAATAGATCTTCGACCCGACTTAATCCGTAGAGCGAGCAACAAAAAGCCCCAACATATGGGGCTTTTGCGTTTTATTGTAAATGCAACTATTCGTTATTCTTCGGTGAACTCTAATCGCTCTCGCTGCTCGACGCCTCTTGTTCACTGCCAGAAAGAGCTTGCTGTTCGGCAGTAATATCAGACTCTTTGAACACAATGAACGCGCGGCGGTTTAATGCATCGGCTTTTTCAGAGCGTTCATTAATCGCAGGCTGCAACTTACCAAATGACTTCACTTCCCAGATGAACTGCTTAGGATCGAGTTTGGTTTTGAGGTATTCAACCACCGTTTCTGCGCGGCGCTCTGCCAGCTTTTCATTGTAAGAAAGTGAACCTGCTTGGTCGGTGTGCCCTGCCACCATAATACTACCTTGCAGGCCGCTCAATTTAGTTGTGAAGTCATCTAACTGAGTTAGATCTTCTTGCTTGAGTACTGACTTATCGAAATCGAAGTGCGGCGTCATTGCCATATAAACTTTACGTTCTGGTTTTGGTGGCTCACAGAAAAGCATCTCTTCATACTTCTGAGCTTCTTCAAACACAATAAATGCACGGCGGTTCTCCGCTAGGTCTTTATCTGTCTTACCAAGCAGAAGGGGTTGAGTCTCACCAAGGTGTTTTACTTCCCAGTCATATTGCGTTGGGTCTAGTTGCCCTTTCAAATAATCTGCGACCGATTTAGCGCGTCGCTGTGAAAGGCGCTCATTATATTCGAGAGAACCCTTGAAATCAGTATGGCCGACAATCGTGATGCGCCCTTTTAAGCCTCTGATCTCTTTAACAAAGGTATCTAAGTTGATCTTGTCGAGGTCGCGTAATTGATATCTATCAAACGCAAAATGCTCTGCGATGGCGATATGCACCTCACGCTCTGGCGCCAAACACTCGCTGATTAAAAACTTAGACACATCGATGCCAGCAAACTTGTCTCGGTTCTCCTGACTCACATAGGTGTCGGTTGCACAGCCGGAAAGCAGCAAAGTACTCATCACTGTGCTTATTAGGAAAATAATTGTTTTCATCTTACTCTTAACTGTCACTTCGAATTCTCAACTCTTAACTTTCAAGCCACTTTTGGGCTGGCTTAGATCTTACCGACTAAGTTAATGAACACACCGGATGCGTCGTAGTCGTCATCATTGGTTAAGTCACTATCAAACGCAGAGAAGTTATAACCAATCCCCATTTTAAAGTTCTCGCCAATGTGCTTGTTCACCGAAACTAGCGCACCGTGTTCTAGCTCATCGTTGAGTGTGTCTGTTTTCCAGTGGTATTCACCCGTCACATCCCACTCTTTCATCACGCGATAAGAGGCGCTAAGTCCATATAGGTCGATGTCACTTTTAACCATCTCATTCGCACCAGATGCTCGTTCAAAAGCTTGCTGTTTGTCTTTATGGGCGTACTTAGTACCGACGTCCCAATGTTGGTCAATCGAATAGATCGCTTCAACTTCAATGATCTG
This sequence comes from Vibrio splendidus, assembly GCF_003345295.1. Taxonomy (NCBI): domain Bacteria; kingdom Pseudomonadati; phylum Pseudomonadota; class Gammaproteobacteria; order Vibrionales; family Vibrionaceae; genus Vibrio; species Vibrio splendidus. Next base: position 970,392 of record NZ_CP031055.1, on the reverse strand, counting down.
ACTGGTTTCGTCTTGATAATCCACATCGCGATCCAGTTGATCGAAATCTGCAATATACGTGTAGCGGCTCAGTAAATTGAGTCGATCGTTGTAGATCGGACGATACGCGAGGCCGCCAGTAGCTTCAGTAAATTGCGCCATAGTTTCGCCCGTAGTCTCGCTTTCGGTAATGGAGTAGTTGTACTTGCCGAACAATGTGTACTCTTCCGTTAAGTGATGCGTATAACGGTTGGTCGTCACGATTTGTTGAAGTTCTCGCTGAGCGATGTCAGGGTCGTCTTCACTCTTATCCACTCGGTATTCAAATTCGTGGCTAAGGGTTATGTCATCTAGGTCAATTGAGGCATTGAAGCTGATAGATTCACGCTCTGTGGTAATGTTCTGGTCATCTTCAATTTCACCAAGCTGATAACCAATCCCCATCTCGACATCTTCCGTCACATTGTAGCCAAAGCCGTATGAGTCGATACGGCCATGACCATCATTTTCATCAACAAACTGGTTCTCTTGGTAAAAATCGACACTGCTGGTGAGGTCTGCACGCTGACCAACAATCACGTTGTTTTGGCCTTCGTAGTTATCATCTACATAAGTTACGTAGGTTGAGTGGTCATCGGATACATCGTAAGTCACCGTCGCTTCTGCTACTTGGCCTCGGTCGCCATCGGTGTATTCGCCACCAAGAGACAAGTCTTCCAACACTTGGAACTCAGCACCAATCGACGCGCTGTCGTTTTCATCATAGTCATCCGACTGGTCGACGGTCTTTTGCCCTTTGACGTAAACGCTGTTCTCACTGTCCCACATGTATTCCAAACGTACACCCGCTAAGGTCGCATCACTGTGCTCGTCGTTTTGGTTAAGCTCTTCAGTTTGTTGCCCTGCCGCCGAAACCTTAATGTGCTCGGTGATTTTAACTTGAGTCTCAATCTCAATGGTTTCAGTATCTGTTTCTAGATTACCATCGACATCGCGCTCTTCATTGGTCGAGAAGCGAGAGAGAACCGCCAAGCGATCGGTAGCTTGTAAACGAAGTTCAGCACCGTAAGCTTCTTGTTCAAGGTCATCGCTGCTGCTCGCGTAGCTGTATCCCGCGTCTTTGTCTCGATACCAAAGTTTCAGGTCATTACCAACGGCACCAAAGACGGTTGGGGCAAGGTCATAAAGACTGGTGACAGCTGTGATTTGGACACTATCACCCTCGCGGTCTTCCAACGTGTCGCCAATGGGCGTAAAGGTTAAACCACCATCGGTAGAGACAAAATTCGACTCGGTTTGCCTACCTTCACTATGTGCAAACTCAGCCTTAATGTAGGTCCCTTCAGTGGCACGTAGCGTTAAGTCCGTACCATAAGACTCGTAATCTTGATTGTCTTTCTCTTGGGTCGCGTACGTCACGCCAACACCAATGTAGTCGTTAATCCAGCCTTTGGTACGACCACCGTAAGACATCGCATTTAATGAATCTGAACCTTGTGGGACGTACTCATAGTCGACAACCAGAAAGTTTTCGTAGTCGTCTCCGTTTTCAATCACGCTGCCAAAGCTGTCGGATAGGATGTTGTCGAGTGGCTTGGTCAAAATAATGCGACCTTGGTATGGGTCAAAGTCATAGTCGACACCAGGCTCAAGTGGGATTTCATTCTGCACTAAGCCAGATTCATCTTTTACTTTTACATAAACCTTATCGCTTCCTGGTACCGCTTCACCATGACGAAGGAAGTATAGAGAGCCACCTGTACCCAAAAACTCATCGTGTGCATACAAGGAATCTGCTTCTGCGGTAAAACCGACCACGTTCAAACGGTCTTCGCCATACTGCGTGGTGTCACGAGTGCGATAATCCGCTTTGAAACCATAGAGGCTACGGTTGTAATCGTTGTTCTCGGTGCCTGTTAAACCCGTGTTATAGTTACCCCACAAGTATTGAGACTTATCATATTCCACATTGAGGTAAACCTTGCCCTTGGTGTTGACCACTTTTTCGATGTTTGAGCTATCGCCATAGTTGCCGTAATAAAGCTCATCGTCGTCTTCGAGGATATCGAACACATCCGAATCGTCGGAGGCGAACGGATGTTTGAACATGTCTTTGATTTCACTTTCTCGCGTATCAAAGTGAGTCGTTACACGAAGTTTGTCGCCAAATTTACCCTGACCAAAGTACGCTAAACGACCTTGGTTATAGATGTCATCTTGGTACTGGTCATCGACACTTAATGCATCGCTATTACCAGACACATTGTTCTTACCAACATAAAGATCAGCCAAGCCGGTTTGTGCGTAGTAAGTATCTGGAATACGAACGTACAGCTTGTAACGACGTTCATCACCGTTATCAAACACAACCTTGGTTGGGAAAATGTAGGAGTCTGTAGGTAAGTACTGCTCTGCGTATAAGTTGCCATCTTCGACATCAAATTCATCTTCACCGATGATGACTTTATCTACGCCCTTTAAGCCGGTGCCGATAAATTTCGCTAAGCCCGCATTGGTCGGGATGTTGTGACGCATCAACTTAGCTTGGCCGTAGCTTTTGTCTTTGCTCTCTTCATCGTCGTTATCGTTGCGATCGATATCGACTTCAGAATCAGGCTTCACCAAATCCGTGACACCAACGGTAGTCACATCCATGTTGCCATCTTTGTCCCACGCTTTTAGGCGGAACATCAACTGCTCACCAACCGCAAACTGGTAGTCGACATCAGTTTGACCATCCCAGTTGATGTCAGAATCGTTTGCCAGTTTATCGCCATCAAGCACAGCGATTGGCTCAGACAAGCCAAAGTCACCCACACGGTACACTTCCAATTGGTACTTTTTGATGTAGTAACCATAGTTGGTGGTGACGGTGAAACCGACGCTGTCACGCAGTGTGCCTTGTTCGACTTCTAATTCATCACTGACACTGACATCTAATACTGGGTCAAAGCGAGTGATGTCACGGCTTGCCCAAATAGCGCCTTGCTCTAGGTAAATACGTGAGCTGTCTTGGTCTTGATTCGGTTTGGTGATTTCAATGCCAGTCGTCTCAGAACCGAGTTTTTCAAGCTTACCTGTGTCTTTCGCTACCGCCATCACTGGGATGGCAGTCAACACACACGTCGCTAAACGAGACTTACTAAATACTTTCATACAATTTCCAGATACGGTTCCAATGGCTTACTTCTGTTCACTTTCTTGATCTTTGCGATGAACGCTAAAGTTGAACTTGGTGAGCTTGTTCGGGGTAATTCGCAACACTTTCGGGTTTTCGCTCACCACTTCCATAGAGGTGGATAGCGAGTCAGTGTCCAACTTCACGAGGAAGTTCTTACCTTTCTTATTGAGTACCCATTGGTCGGGCACGTGGTAACGACCGTACTGGTCTGTGTAAATAACGATTCCCTCAACCGTCATCAACTTAACGCCCGGAATACCATCTTCGTAAATACCTTTGTTCTCGATAACGATTTCCCATAGGTAATCCTCGCCATCGCGATATAGGTTTCTGGTTACGTTAAGGTTTTCCGCGCTCAGTCCCTTCTTCTTATCGGATTCATGCTTAAACTGAATCTGACCTTCTGCATCAAACTCGATATGGGAGCCCGAATCGGTCGTGACATAGAAATCAAAGCTCTGCTGTGTTCGAGTCTTGAATTGAATCACCACTCTGCTGGTTTCTGGCAGTGTTCGGTTCACTGAGTGACCCCAAAGATCGCCAAGCTCCAAACCATCTTCAAGAGCAGTGGTTATTGCGCCATCTTGAACAGCAACGTCTTGACCATCACGGATGATGTGTGTCGAGTCGGCGATATAGCCTTGCGTTGATAGGTTCGCGGTTAACTCAACATCAAAAGCGGTTGCGTCTGCTTGGAATCCATCCTTGTTGTGATCTTCAAAAACTTTACCGATGATTGATGAGGTATCGAACACCTTGTCCGGCTCTACGGTCACTTTAGCGGTGTCTTCATTGGAAACAGCCGAGCCATCCACTTTCGCGACTGCGGTGTTGATGTAGTCACCAAAGGTGGCACCTACCGATACACGCAATAAGTATCGAATACGTAGCTTCTCGCCCGGATCAAAGTTCAACGAAGTGAACATGAGCTTGCCGGTGTCTGATGGCTCTTGCGAGATAACTTGATCGTCTTCCGTACCAAACTCACCATCGATACCGCTCAACACGATTTCTGATGTGTCCACGATATACTTTAAGCCCCCCGGATAACGGTCTTCTACCGCCACGTTCTTAAAGTAAGATTCATTGTTGTTTTCGACGATGATCTCGTACTCAACCGCATCACCGACTTGCGCGGTATCTTGCAGTGCAGATTTAGTCAGCTCCAATTCCCCAGAGTTATCAGGAATCTTCTTGATGTGAGTGGTTACGCTGTCGCTGGTTTCGGTACCGTCAGATTCGGTCGCCGTGAAGGTATTAGTAATGTCGTCATCCAAACCTTTACCTAATGTACCCACCACTTCAAATGCATAGGCATTTCGCTTTTGGGACTTCAGGTTAACTGTGGTGTCTAAGTCTTTATTCGACGGGAAAGAATGACGCTGAATAACCGCGCCAGAGTCGTCGACTTCCACACCTTCAATTGTCCAATCGATAAAGACTTTATTACCTGTGCTGTTTTGTAGTTCACTGATCTCATCGGTTAGACGAACATTAGCCGCGTTACCTTGACCGTTGTTGGTCACGGCTAAGTAATAAGTGACACTGTCGTCATCTTCGGTGTATTCAGGCTTATCAGAACGTTTTTCAACAACCAGATCAGCACCCACTGGCGGCAAATCCAAAGCAGATACTTGGTCTGCCACTGCCTGCATCGAGGTTTCTGATGCCAACATGCCTTTAGATCGAGCGCGCATCGCTGGGCTACCAGTTAAGTCGAGGTAGTAACCAAGCACATCGATGTTAGTCAGCATGTCTTCGTTGACCGTCAATGTGAACGTGTAATCAATCTTGCCGCCCGGCGCGATGTCGACCAAGGTGAACAGGTCTTTGTCGTCATCAAAGGTGCCAGGTTGAGTTTCAGCCCCTTCTGATGTTGCCGTTAGTGTCCATTCATCAAACGCATTACTAAAATTACCATCAATATGATCACCCATGGATTCAGAGAACTGGGTGTAAAGCGCGACATCTTTGGCTATACCTCGGCCTATGTTCTGCACCACTAAGTGATACTCAACCTGCTCTCCCGGCACGTAATACGGGGCATCGGTAAACAGCTCAGCTTGAACCACAGCCGCGACTGTTTGAACTGGAGGACTGATAACATCACCGCCGTCTACTTGCGCAGTATTAATGATGTGTCCAGTTGCGGTGTCGACTACGGTGCCTTTTGAGCGGAACACTACTGTGCCGTGTGGGGCGATATCTACGTTGTATTCCGTCGGGCTAACTTGCTCGGTGGTGGTGCCTATTGTGGTTGAATCGACCACCAAAGAGGTGGAACCAGCCACAAAAGCAGGTCCCGTCGAACCGTTGTAGTATGCGACCTCAATCGACTCCATATCATCAACAACACTTAAGTCACTGATGTAGTTGTTCGAGGTGTTTTCAATAGTGATCAGGAACTCAAGCTCACCACCCGGTTCATACTCGGTTTGCACATTGGTTTTGGTCGCAACAAACTCCGCCTCTTTCGGTGTAATAATCACTACAGAGTCTTGTGGGGCACCGTTGTAAGTGATGGTGGCCGTATTGCTGATATCACCAATCGCTGTCGTGCGAATTAACGCCTTAACATGGAAAGTCACTTTGCTCTGTGGCGCAACATCCATACTCACATCGATGTCTTCACTCAAGTCGAATGTCTTTGGAGTGACAACCGAACGATCATCCGAGGCGTCAAAGCTCACTTCCCAAAGCAGGAATGCCGACTCTTGCTTATCAGCCGTCGTGTCGACTTGAATGTCACTGATGATGTCTTCAAGTTGAACACCAGATGCAAACGCATCAGAACTGTTGGTTACGGTGATGTCGTAGTTAATCAGCTTGGTTACTTCATACGATGGCGTATCAACCGTCTTCTTGACCGAAACCGTCGCCAAAACTGGTGTACTGGTAGCACTGTCATCAAATGTTGTGCCGTCAAAGGTCGCTGATGCGATGTTAGTGATATCGCCTGTCGCCAACGGATTAGTCGTCACTTGAATAGTGAAAACAATGCTGTCTTGAGGCGCAATATCGAGCGTCTCATTAAGGTCTTCACCACTGGTTGCATCCGGTACTGGGGTTTCACCGGTTGTCGATACCGCAGATATTTGGATTGAAGCAGGGTCAAAAGCTTGTTCAGTCGCACCGCCTGCAATCGTGGTTTCAACCGACTTCAGCGCATCTTGAATAGCAACATCTTCAGCCCAACCTAAGCCGTTATTTTTAACGGTTACCGTGTACTGAAGCGCCTCTCCCGGAAGGTACTCTGCTTTATCGACGTCTTTAGTGATCTCAACTTGCGCGTCTTCTGGAATGTAGTTCGCGTCGGCAGAGTGCTCACCGTCGTCGCTATCAACTTTAACGACGTTAGTGATCTCGCCTTTGGCTTTATCATTAACAGTGTTGGTCACGACAAATGAATAACTGTCACCCGGGTGAATGCTGTAAGTCGCACTATAACCCTGCGTGTTATTAACCACATCTTTGCGAGCGTTCAGGGCTGGATCGCCACTGCCATCAAGCTGTTCGTCGCTAATAATCCAATTACCTGTCAACGCTTGCTCTTGATCTGTGCTGTTAGCCACCTCTGTCATGATGGTGTCGATACGATCGGTTAAGACTTGATCGACAAGGTAACCTTCACCCGTGTTAGCCACAGTGATCTTGTATGAGATTGGTTGACCCGGTTGGTATTTGGCATCAGGTTCTGCAATTGGCGTCGTTTCTTTGGTTAGCACCAATTGACCCGACTTCGGAGTGATAAAGCCTTCTCGTAAGCGAGCGATCTTCGAATCGTCCAAACCATGTCGTAGATAAGCCGTATTGGTAAAGCGCCCAATCGCGTCATCTCGTACCTTGCCTTGGACGTGAATACGGACAACTGTGTACTTATCGCCGCCACCCGTACCGGCATCGTCACGCCCTGCCATCTTGATCGATTCGACAGGTAAATCGATGTCTGGACTGTTTTGACCAACTAGCTTATCAAGCTCTGAGAAGTCATTAGCGTTGAGATCTGACGGCGCCGAGTTATAAAGCACATCGTAATCAACCGTCCATTCTGTCAATGCCGTTTCCATTGAGCCATCGACGGTTTCGACTTCAAAGCCGCTGATGATGTCACGAATCGAAAACAGGCCAGAATCCACATCGTCATTGGTGATGTCGATGTAGTAATTCACTGTTCCACCCGGCACGTACTCAGGCGTATCCGTCCATTTATCAATCAGGATATTCGAGCGACCCGGATCAAGTACGATGTCGTTGGTGTTATCACCGTTCACTTGCGCCGTGTTGGTAATAGTACCTGTCGCTGAAGTCGACACGGTGCCTTTCACGTCAAACACAATACGCTCACCAGGACGAAGATCGACAGTTGCATTCAATGGTACGCTACCGTTGTAGTTACCTTGCACGTCGTAAGTGCCAACAGGTTCAACCGCAATAGCCGTTGTCCAGCTAGAGAACGCATCATCGCCATCTTCGGTTTTGATTGTGTGAATCGCATCGATAACGCTCACATCATTTGCGATGCTATCGCCTGTGTTATCTAACGTAACTTGATACTCAACATCACCACGTGGTGCGTAAGTACAACCGCTGCCATCGTTTGAAGGAACAGAACACCCTGCCGATTCACCATCGGTATACACCAAGGTTTTGAAGTAATCGAGCTCGGCATCTTTAGGTGGTATCACTTGCGACGTCGCAGAGCCACTTCCTGCGGTCACTTGGTTCGCATCAATCGTGCCCAAAGCGTCGTCACGAACGACACCGGTTAAGTTAAAGGTCAGCACTTCTCCCGCGGCAATATCGGTTTCAATGTCAAGGTTGCCACTGGTGTTGTAGCTTGGTACATAAGTATCAATATTGGCATCAATACCATTGCTGACTTCATGGGTCATATCGCCAGAAACAAAAACGGATTCCGTTTTACCGCCAATCACTTCGACTTGAATGTCTGTGATTGTGTCTTTGATCTGAATATCATTCGCCCAACCGTTTTCCGGGTTTGTGACTACAAATTCATACTCAACTTCGTCACCCGGAAGATAGGTATCACCATCGCTGAACGGGTTGCCATTGATCGACACCACACGTTTTTCAACACTGGTATTATTTTCAAGCGGCATTAAATTCGCTGTTCGAGCACTACCGTCGTACGTCGCTTTATTTTGAATGTCACCCAATGCATCTTCACGAATTTGAGCATGAATAGTGAACGTTAGGCTTTCTTGAGGCGCGATAACAATGTCGTTATCAATATCGATGTTATTGCCAGGTACAAAGTCAATCGCGTCGGTAATAGAGCCTGTCGCAGCCGTTTTATCTAGGCTAACTTCCCAGCCAGCCAAGAACGGTTGTCCAATAGGATCACCTCCTGAACTGGTGCTGTCTTCTGCAATACGAGTTTGAATTTCCGAAATCGCATCTTCTAGGCGAGAACCATATTCAATACCATCCCCCGTATTCTTAATCTCGACGCGGTAGTAAACCTCACTCTCGCCAGAAGCTTGAGAATATTCAGTTTTTTGCGAAGAGAAGCCTGCATCATAAAACGCTTTTTTAGAGAACGTGACTTCAGGTTCTGCCATCGTTGATGGTGGTGATACCGCGATCAGTTCATTACCATTGTCTTCATCGATGTAAGCTTTATTAGTAAAAGAACCTACCGCTTTCGGACTGATCTTGGCTTTTATGGCATAGCGGACAAACGCTGACGATGCAGCTCGGCCAAAGTTGTCTGCCGAGATATCGAAGTGAGTATCAATCGGCTTATTGTCTTGGATTGAGTTATCAACATCTGGGTTGGAAATACCTGAGCTATCAGTGAATGTTTCAATCGTCCAGCTATCAAATGCAGGGCCACGCGTTCCATTAAAGTATTGAGTGTTAATTTGGTCGATGTCATCACGCAAGCTCATATCATCAACGTGGGCGCTCGCAATGTTCTCAATTAAAATTTCATACTCAACATAACCACCTGGCATGTAGTTAGTTGCGCCAACCAGTTCGTTTTCATCCGTGTCGTAATACGCCAGAATGTTCTTTTCAAAATCAACTTTTCGAGCTTCTTGACGAATATCATGAGATATCGTGTCGCCATCGACGGTTAGAACGTTAACAACATCGCCATTGGCTTTGTCATTGATGGTCGCGACAACTTGGTACTCAAGCTTAGCGCCCATCGGAATATCGGCTTCAACATTTAAGTTGCTGTTGGTTGATGTGTAAACATTGCCAGCACCTGCGCCCGCATCTACATACTCAGAATCGGTTCCAGTTGCGATCGATGTGATGGTCCAATCTGAATACGCTGGTCCTGTCTTACCGTCCACTAAGCTGACCGTAATATCTTCGAGGTTATCGACGATTGGAATATCGTGAGCGTTACCTTTGCCGTCATTCTCAATCACTAAGTGATAGGTCATGGTTTGAGCTGGCTCGTACACCACTTCATCGGTCGTTTTATCAAAATCTAAATGGTAATCATCGGGAATCACGACGGTATCTCGGTAATGAATATCACCGACCGCATCCGGTCTTACGGTACCTGTTACTGTGTAAGTCACGTCTTCGCCAGCATCGATATCAATCGAGGTTACGATGTCAGTGTCGTTCGCAACATCACCGTCTTTGGTACCATCGGTTGTCCCCGCGTTTGCAGGATCGCTCTTAGCAACTGCCACCGTAAACTTGTTTGAACCTACCGAATCATCGAAAAATGGATTGCCTGAATTGCCATCTTGTAGCTCCACTGATATGCCATTAATCAGTTCGTTAACGTCAACGTTGTTTCGATAACCGTGTCCATCTTGAGAGTTGTACTTGATGGTATAGGTCAACTCATCGCCCGGGGAGTAGCGGTTAATATTGGTTGTACGGACTACTCCGCCACTGTTGTGCACTTGATGGTTTTCAGCCACGGCACGTTTGGCATACTCACAATCGTCAGTACAACCGGCATTATCGTCATGAATCAGCACGGCTTCGTTGCGGATTATGCCGTCGTCTCTGTCAGCGACACCGTTAGACACCGCATTGTCTTTGACATGCGCCTTAATGCGCACCGTGACAAAGTCTTTGGCAGGAATTGAAACTGGGAACTCCACATCATCAGTGGTATTCGGGCCGAAACCCGCGCCAGTATCAACCGACCAATACTCAAACGGGTTTTGATTAAGAACATCTTCTACTTCACCATCTTTATCATTCGCTAGCGTAGTAGTGATCTCACTCAGGCGATCCATGAAGATAAGATCGGTCTCATCAGTGTCGCTATTATTGCCAATAACGATGGTGTAGGTGAGATCTTCACCCGGCGTGTAACGGACAACATCAGTCGTTTTGGCTAGTGAAACATTGATGTCATAGGTACTGTGTGAGTTATCTATTTGTGCAGAAGAGCTGTGGTCACGGTCCGTGATAGGGTCGTAAACATCAACACGGTTGGATACTTGTTCTTCTTCATAGTCAGACTTAACAATGCCGCTCACCTCATAGTGAACCCACCCTCCGGGAGTGATATCAACGTCGGTATCGATGTCAGTGTCGTTAGCAATGTCACCGTAACGAGAACCCGGTTTATCGGTGTTGGTCGAACCTACAATTGTCCAGCTATTAAAGAAGTTAAGCGCTGAAATACTATCTTGTACCGTTGCGTCATTTGCATAGCCAACACCGCGGTTATAGATATAAATATCGAATGTAGCGCGCTCACCTACAACAAAGTCGGTATTTTGAGCTGTCTTAGCGACTACAAGATTAGGTTCACTAGGATAGGTGCGTACCGTATCCGATAGATTAGTATCTGGTCCCGTCACTGTTGCGGTATTGGTGAATGCTCCCCAAAGAATCTCACTGTCGACACTGCGATCGAGTGTCCCAACAATGGTATAAGTAATCGTCGCACCTGGCGGGATCTGAGCGGTGGCATCCAGATCATTGTTATCCGAGAACGATCCGGGGTCAGTCACGGCTTTCACCCACGGGGAGTCTGCCTCTCTTTCTGCACTGATCGTCCACGAAGAGAACACGGACTTGGTTTCACCCGGCTCGTGAAGTAACTCAGCTTCTATAGTACTGATTTCATCTTTGACATTGATGTTAGAGGCGAAACCGTTCCCTTCTGGGTTGGTAATGCTGATCGTATAAGTGACAGTATTGGTGGTGTCGGTATACGCGTTTTGTTCGTTATGACCATCAACACGCTTATCCAATACTAAGTAGTAATCTCGTGGGTATGAGCCTCTATCGGAATAAAGCACGCTGTCGACTGTCACTTCATTACGGATTTCATCATCGGCAATGGGGTTTACGATCGCCGCAATGCTATAAACGATCTTATCGTGTGGGGCCAACTTAGCCTTCTCGTCCAAGATAAGTTTATTGCTTTGATTACCTTCAATTTGACCAGTAAAGCCGGGATCACTGTTTGTCGAAATTGAGCCGTCAGAGGCATAGGATTTCGCAGTAATAACCCAGCTCAAATACGCTTTAGTCGGTGTATCATTAATAGACTGAGTCATGACAGACACTAAATCATCATAAACCGGTACATCAATCGCGTAGCCGTCACCGTTATTCTCTACCGTGATGTCGTAGTTCAGGGTACCGCCAGCTGAGTAGTAACGAGAATCCACCTCCTTTTGGACTTTTAATTTCGAGTTTGGCATCTGTACACCAGAGCCCGACTCGCCTAAGTTATCCCCTAAGCACAAACCCGCATCGGTACCATCATCAACAATCTGACCCACACTGGTGTCTGCCACTTTTGCGGTCAGCTTATAATGAACGAAACCCTCAGGTGCGAGGTCGACTTTCAAATTGATGTCGTTTGTTGTCCAAGTATTGTAATTAAATGAACCATAATTCGAGCCATCACCACTTCTATCGGCGACTTCAAGCTTCCACTCGGAAAATGCTGAAGCGTTGGAGCCATCCGCTTGTTCTGTCACGATACAAGCAAATTTATCGATGACTTCAATATCGTTGGCGAAAAACTCTGTGTCCTTGTTAGAAATAACAATGTCATAAACTACTTCGTTATCACCGGCTATCCCCGGGACATAAGTAGTATCGGTGGTGTTTTTATTACGTGTAATTTGACTTGATGACGTCGTCAGAACGCCTTTCGAATCAAGAATATTAGCCAAAGCATCGCCAGAATCTGCGAGGCCATCAGCATCAACCACTCGGGCTGCAACTTGGGGAATTTGACCAATAGACACAGGGCTAACGTCCACTACAACGGAATAAACAATCTGCTCACCGGGATAGATAGACACTTTGTCTTCTAGTGACTTGTTGGACTCCTTTCCAGATACATTGAGTTCAGAAAGGCTATGAGAACCAATCGAGGTCACTTCATTGGTCCAAAAATCGTAGGGGTTACCAACCGTGTCAGTTGCATTCTTTTCGTTGCTGACATCGTTGCCTAGATCGGTTTCAAGATCCGCAAGAAACTGCTGAACAGAATAATGGTACGCGATACCAGTACTTGCTTGGTTGGCAACCGTGACCGTATAGGAAAACTCATCATCGACTAGGTAGTTATCCGATTGGTTCAAGGTATGTGTCAGGGTGATACTAGGCTCAGTGGGTGGAGTGATAACCTCATCAACTGTAACCAAGTCATCGCGTGTTTCAGCAGTTATGTCGTCATTAACAATGTCGCCGACTAAATTGTCGGCAACAGTTGCTTGAATTTCGTAAGTCACAGACCCGCCAATATCAATCGACGCACCACTTACTGATAAGTCCCCTGATTCGGCGAAGGTACCTGGTTCGCTCTTGCTACCTTCAACCTTGCTGACTGAGTTAACGTTGTCAGTAAAGGCTTGTTGCAAAGCCCCTTCAATATTGAGTGCCTTTATGTCTGAAAGGACATCTTGAACGTCGAGCGTCTGAATAAAGGTATCGCCAGTATTCGAAACCTTAATCTTATAGGTGAGTTTGTTATTGAGTTGATAGTTCGTCTTATCGACCGAAACAACAACATCATGTTGGTACACACCACGCTGAATGGATTCTGTATTTGATTCAACAGCATCCAACAGTCCAGTGCTCGCACTTGCGACGTTATCAATCGTACCGGCTGCGTCGGCAGAAACGGTGGCGACCATGGTATAGGTCACCGACCCACCAGCCGCAATACGCACACCTGATGCATCTAAGTTTCCGAAGCGACTGTAATCACCTGGAGATGACAGGAAGGAGTATTGCGCTTGAGTCGAAACTTGCGAGAACGCGTTAACATTATTTCCTTGATCATCTGTCGTTAAGATATTTAACAGCTCATCTTTAACGTCCAACTCAGCGATAGCTTTATCCGACTCATTCGTTAAAACAAGCGTATAAGCCACCTCTTGGTCGTTGTCATAAGACGCACTGTCAACAGACAGATCCATAACAAGACCCGTTGTGTCCGCATAGGAGGCCAATGGAAACAGCAGAATGGATAAGAAAAAGGCAAGATTGTATCTGAACATTAACGCGCACTTCACAGTAGATTGACAAGTGTCTAGGCAAAAAGCCATAGATTTGACGTCACCAATTTGGCACTTAGCCTATTAGGGACATGCGCAACATACAGTTCAAATAATCCGAACAATTAACATCCGTAAAAAACAAATTACTGAAGATGTTAAATAGAGAGTCTGATGTCTAAATTAGAATCAAGACATTGAGTTAATTATCAGAAGGTTAATGTTTTAATGAGTGAGTTTTCACAGTTGTTACGTAACTTCAGAAAGGAACTTCAATTTACACAAACAGAGTTTGCAACCTACTTAAATCAGCTGGACGATGAGTTTAATGCGGTTGACGTCGTAACGATAAATCGTTGGGAAAACAGTAAGGTAAAACCTAGTACATACAAAGCACTCAAGATCTTACAGTACCTTGGCGGAGATTTGTTTGAGACAATAAAGAGCTTTAAGTCCGAACAAAAAGACACACTAATCGAACTGTTTTTAAACGAATCCTATGGCTCATTTCAAAGTAGAATTTCAGCTCTATCAGGCCTGAATCAACAACAAGGCGAACGCAACTTTAAGTCACTACCTTTAATGTCAGAGCCGTGTGACACTGGCGTTATCGACAGAATCAAACTACTTTCTAAATTCACAAAAGTCGATATTTCGCCACTGGACCAAATTGATTTATATCTCTATTACTGTGAGAAAAAAGCACATGGTCACAAGCTGATCAATACAGATGGCGACATTGTGAGTCACAACGTAGGCTTTTTCTTTGAAGAGCATCAATTCGATAATTTAAAGACTCAAGAGCTAGATCTAAGAATTGCTTGCTCTTTAAATTCAAGCAAAAGCATAAATTATTTTAATATAAGCTCACACTCAGAGACAAAATATCATGTTATTGAGCATATAGTTTCAGATATACAGTTACTTTCTCAGAATGAAAATATAAAAAGATACTCTGTTTTAGTAAAAGACCCCAACATGATGAAACTCTTGAAGGGCGTGGGGTTTGAAGTATTTAAATTTTCAGAACCTTCTGCTAAAAAATGTAATATCACATTCAAAAATAAACATTATAGCTACTGTATATTAACGATTGACAAAATAGACTATCTGACTAATCGGAATGTAATGTCACTAATCAAAGATGAATATTCTACCATGATGAAATTTCCGCAATTACTACGCGAAGCGCGCAAAAAATTGAAGTTAACGCAAAAGGATTTTGCGGCATACATTAATCACTTAGATGATGAGTTCAGTTCTGTAGATGTCGTAACGATAAATCGATGGGAAAATAGCAAAGTAAAGCCAAGTAATTACAAAGCCCTAAAGCTATTGGACTGCCTTGGTCTGGACTTGTATATAACGTTGAAATCCTTTGATTCAGAAGATAACGAAGACAGTGCACTACTTGAAGACTTCCTTCGTGAGAGGTTCTTTTCGTTTCAAAGCCGAATATCATCTATCACTAAAGGGGAGATAGAAGAAGGCTGCGACTGTCAGATCATGCCATTGATGACAGATCAGAATGACAAAGCAGTAATAGATAGAATAAAGCTGATTTCGCAATATACAAAGATGGATCCTTCAGCCCTTGATACTATCGATCTGTTTCTCTATTGCAGTGAAAAAAAGGCGCATGGCAGAAAAATGGTCGATGTTAATGGCGATATTGTTAGTCATAGCCTAGGTTTTTTCTTCAACGAAGAGGTATTCGAGCAATACCAAAATAAGCATCTACATATTAAGCAAGCCTGCTCTTTAGATTCTAATCATAACTTAAATTACATTGTGGTTAGCGGTCACTCTGAGAAGCGCGAACAATCTATTGCGAACCTAATTTCCGATATGAAGCTTCTTGCAAGAAATACTAAGATTAAAAAGTATTCCATGATCATAAAGAACCCAAGTGCATTGGAACTTATGAAGAACATCGGATTTGAAATATATAAGTTTTCAGAACCAACAGGACAAAAGTCGAACATCACCTTCAAAAACAAAAACTACCGCTATTGCGTACTTACTATCGACAAGATTGAATTACTGAGTAACAAGAATGTTATCGCATTCATTAATAAATATGGTTAAGCACCAGATTTTACTAACTATAGGAATCTTATACTAAATTCTTCTTAAGCTTCTCTTCCAACGCTTGGATACACAGCTTGATAGCGATTGGCGTATTTGAAGCGAATGGGTTTAGCGCATAAACCGTGTTGGTCGGTAGTTGGAATGCTGGCATCATGTCGACCACCTCGCCGGATAGCTGATGAAGGTAAAAGTCTGGAATAGCCCCGATACCAACGCCAGATTTGATCAAAGCAAGACAACTGTGAAAAGAGTTCGTGGTGCAGCTTGCTTGTTGTTGATAAACAAAGTCTTGCTCATTTTGAGAACTAAAATGATGAGTCACCTGTTTTCCCTGCCAAGAGTTTGCAATATAAGGAATAGATTCAAGCTCTCTATCTCGCATGCTTTCAACACCACACAACACGTCTTTAAACTCACCTAAGCGTTTCTGCTTAAGATTACTATCACGCGAGCTTCCCACACGTACCGCGAGATCAATATCGTGTTCCATGAAATCTAAGTGCTGATCATCGCTGATCAGTTCTGGCTTTAGCTTGGGGTATTGCTTCATCAGTTCCGCAACAACGGGCGCGACCAATAAATCCATCAACGCGTTCGGAGCCGTGATACGAATCCTACCTTGTGGCTCTTCTAATTCGGCTTTTGCCATATCCCACGCCGAGTCAGCAATCACGTTGATGTCTTTGCAACTCAAATAAAAGCGCTCACCCATGCTTGTCAGAGTTTGTCTTCGTGTTGTGCGTTTAAGGAGTGAGGCGCCTAGCTCTTGTTCTAGAATCTTGAGGTGCTGACTGACGACAGATTTAGACAGCTCAAGCTTTTCAGCCGCAGCTGATACTGAACCCTGCTCTACGATATGAGCGAAAATCGACATCTGCTTTAACTTACTCATCTTATTGTTCTCTTTTTACAAACAGTATTTTCTATTATCTCTGTTTTTCAAATCAATTTCCAAGACTAAACTCAATTCAACTTATCGAGATAGCAAATCAAAAAGACAGTGCTCGAAACAAGACTGTTATGGAGAAAGACAATGTTAGACAACCAGATTTTAGAAGCATGTAAGCAAGGCATTAACGCGTGGCAAAAAGCTTTCAACAGCCAAGATGCAAAAGGTTGTGCCGATCAATATACTGAAAGCTGTGTAATGGAAGCGCGTCCATTTGGTACTTTTGAAGGTCGTGAAGCGATTCAAGCGTTTTGGCAAAATATCATCGACCAAGGCTTCAAAGACGTTGATTACACCGATGTTAAATGGGAAGAGCACCCAGAAGGCGGCTACATTCTGACGGCCAGCTGGACAATGAACAAAGCGTTTGGTGTTGTACATCGTGAGCACTGGGCACTAGAAGCGGATGGTTGCGCTCGTTTAGTCAGCGATGATTTTGAAGTTCAAGGCGAACGCTAGAGCTGTAATTAAAAGCTCAAAGCTCAAAGCTCAAAGCTCAAAAATAGAAACAGAAACAGAAAACAAAAAGCCAGCAATCCAAATTGGACTGCTGGCCTTTTAATGTTTGACTCTGTCGCCTTTTCACTTGATTTGAAGGTGATTCAGTGACTCTACACAATCACTCAACACGCTCATCATTTCAAATCAAAATGTCTGGTAAGACAGAGCAAATACAAGTCAAAGTTACAGTGCTGCTTTCTTCGCTTCTGTAATCCAACCATCGAACGTGCTTTGGTTCGCTTTGATCCAACCGTTTACGTGCGCTTCGATATCTGCAGAGCTGTTCTTGCCTTTACTCATCATCATGTTCTGAGCACTTACATCATTGATGTTAAGTTTGATGATCTCGAAAAGCTTCGCTGCTGATGGGTTGTTCTTAGCAAACTCTTTGTTCGCAATAATGCGCATTGAGTTCATTTCGAAGCCGTAGTTTTTGCCGTTAGATAACGTCGTATCCACGTTCGAACGCTCGCCAGGAAGTGCTGAGAAAGGTACTTCTAACCAAACTACATCTTCGTTAGGCACCAATACGCCACTTACCCAGTAAGGTGTCCACGTGTAATAAAGGATTGATTCACCCTTTTGGTAACGAGAAATCGTATCTGCGATGATCGCCGCATAGTTACCTTGGTTGTGAGTCACCGTATCGTCCAGTTTGAACGCTGAAAGTTGATGTTCAATCACCATCTCACAACCCCAACCTGGGTTACAGCCTGTAAGGTCTGCTTTGCCATCACCGTCAGCATCAAACAGCTTCGCGATTTTTGGATCCGTCAGTTGACCAATGTTAGTGATGTTGTATTTCTCAGCCGTTTTCTTATCAATTAGGTAACCTTGAGCGGCACCGCTTACATATTGGCCTTCACGGTAGAATTTATCATCGCCGCCCGCCATTTTGTATTTATCAGCATGAAGCGGGAACCAACCTACGGTTAGGAACGTCGCGTCACCTTTTGCGATAGAGGTGTAACCTACGTTGTAATCCACTTCTTGCGTAGATTTCACGTCGTAGCCAAGCTCTTCAAGAGCGCGGTTAACAATCAACGTTTGGAATGTTTCTTCCGCTACAGACGATTGAACTGGCTGAACTGATACACCTTCACCCGGTAAGCTTGCTGCCCACACGTTCGTTGATACTGCTAATGTAGAAACGATGCTAACTGCAAGTTTGCTCTTCCATGAATTATTCATTGGTGTTTTTCCTTAATTGTAGTTCTGATTTGTTACCGCGATTTATCGCATTGAGCACAAGAGAAACAGGGCCCATGTGGTACCAGCGTAATTTTGTATTACCTGCATTTACCCCGAGAACTTGGGTAATGCGGTCAAGCAGGATTGCTAGAATAACGATGCCGAGACCACCAACAGCGGCCAGTCCCATATCTAGACGGCCGATACCTCTCAGTACCATTTGCCCTAAACCACCTACCGCGATCATTGATGCGATAACCACCATAGATAGCGACAACATCAGTGTTTGGTTCACGCCCGCCATAATGGTTGGTAATGCAAGTGGCAGTTGAATTCGGTAAAGCATCTGCTTTTTGCTTGCACCGAATGAATGACCCGCTTCGATCAAATCTTCCGGTACTTGCTGAATACCCAGAATGGTTAAACGTACCACCGGTGGCAGTGCGAATATAATGGTCACCACCACACCTGGAACGTTACCGATACCAAACAACATTACGATGGGTACTAAGTAAACGAAGGCTGGTGTTGTTTGCATAGCGTCCAGAATTGGGCGAACGAATTTAGCCGCCGTGTTACTTCGGGCGAGCCATATCCCCATAGGTAAACCGATCAACAGGCAGAAGAATACAGATGTCATCACCAGTGAAAGCGTGGTCATCGCTTCAGACCAAGCGCCAATCAAACCAATCATAGTAAGAGATACTGCCGTAGCAACACCCAGTTTCAGGTTTGAAAACTGCCATGCCACCAAGAACAAAATGATGAGCATAAATGGGGCTGGCGTAGACACCAATGCCGTTTCAAATGAACTTAGAATGAAATCGATAGGTACACGAATTGCTTGAAACAATGGTCGTCCGTGTTCAACTAGCCAATTCAATCCAGACTCAACCCAAGTATCAACAGGCAGAACGGCTTCTGCAAAAGGATTAAGAGGATCAAAAGGAATGGTTTCTACGGTTTCACTGCTTAGCCAATCTGCCGATGGTGAAGTGTCAGCGGCTTGACCCCAAGGATCACTTGATGGCTGAGCGGCAGGAGCAGGCTGTGACCATGGGTCATTATTTGTTTGTTCAGACGACATGATCTACCCCTTATCCAATGTTTGTAGCAAACGTGACTTAGTTACCACGCCAAAGTAATTACCTTGCTCATCCACAACAGGAACTGAGTAAGGCACACCACCAACAAGGCCAAGCACGTCATTGATTGGTAAATCAGGGTTCAGCGTTAATCCATCATCGATCTGCGCGCTCACTAATGATTTGTTCTCTTTGTGAGCTTTGCGAAGAGAGTCAATAGAAACAATGCCGGAGTAAAGGCTGCTCTTCTCAACAACGATGCCGTATTCACGGTCGTTATCCATTAGGATTTGCAGAGCGGAAGCTGGGCCGTCGTGTTCTGACTTTTTAAATACCGCAGCCGGTTTCTTACGCGCAATGTCTTTCACAGTAAGTACGCTTGCGACATTTACACCACGGAAAAAGGCTTCGACATAGTCGTTCGCTGGGTTGTTAAGAATTTCGTCTGGTGTGCCCACTTGAACCACTTCACCGTTTTGCATAATGGCAATACGGTCACCGATTCTCATCGCTTCATCCAAATCATGGGAGATGAATACAATCGTTCGTTTATCGTCATTTTGAAGACGAATCAGTTCATCTTGCATTTCAGTACGAATCAAAGGATCGAGTGCCGAGAACGCCTCGTCCATTAACAGGATATCTGGGTCACATGCCAAGGCTCGCGCTAGACCAACACGTTGTTTCATACCGCCAGACAATTCATCTGGGTACGATTCTGAGTATGCGCCAAGGCCTACGCGCTCTAACGCTTCAAATGCTGACTGTTTTCGTTTATCTACTTCAACACCTGCCAGCTCAAGGCCAAATGCAGCATTTTCGATAACTGTCATATGCGGCATCAGTGCGAAATTTTGGAAAACCATGGAGATGTTGTTGCGGCGGACTTCGCGTAGTTCATCTTCTGAGATGTGGGCAATGTCTTTGCCTCGAAGAAGCACATTACCTTTGGTAGGTTCGATTAAGCGGTTAAGAAGGCGTACTAGGGTTGATTTGCCAGATCCTGACAATCCCATAATCACGAAAATCTCGCCTTCTTGAATACTAAGAGAAACATCGTTAACACCGATCGTTAACCCTGTTTCTTCAAAAATTTTGTCTTTATCCGCGCCTTCATTAATCATCGAAAAAGCACGGTCGGTATCTTCACCAAACACCTTGTACAGTCCCTTAACTTCCAGTATGGGATCCATATAATCTAATCCTTTCTTAGCTATTTTAACTTAAAAATGGTTATTTAAGCTCGAAAAACGATTAGCACTCTAAGCAATGTAGAGCTGTAAATCAAGGGGTTGCGTTCGGTAACCCTTATCAAAAACAATCATTTCGCCAACCAAAATCAAGTTTTAACATTCAGGCAAAAACCACCAAAACACTGATAATAAAGGATATTAAAACGATATAAATGCGTTCGAGATTATCTATTACTTACTGATAGATTATTGAATATTTATTTCACATTAAAACAATTAATGGGTGAAACAGACTAGGATTCAACACAAATACTTCGTGCACAAATAATTCGAATACAAACTATTTATTGTAGTTTTAACGATATCTAAAAACTGGAAATTTGCGCTTTACGGAGAGCAAAACCTCCCCCCTTCTTCTTTATCGATGTAACAAGAAGATCGGTATAGCTTCGGCAAGAACGCAGAGGTATTTACAACCGCTCATTTAAACCAATAGAGGGCCAGAAAGTCACTATATGAAAATAGAAATAGCCGATGGAATAAACCAAGTTTGGCACTGGTCAAATTGATAGAATTATCTTCAGTATCCAAAACATAACGCCAAGTGTGATGCTTACTGCAAACTAATGAGTGTCGATTATCTAAGCCGAAAGACAACTTGTAGAGTCCTCATTGCTGAGCCATTATTTATAGAAGAAATCGACATACTTTCCGCGATTATTAAAGAAAAGGACAAGGCGCTCGAATGATAAAAATGCTGGTGTGTGACTTTGACGGTACGCTTGATGGGGGTTCATCTCATGGGGTTAATCAGTTATTTGACTACTTAGCGGAGCAACCTGATATCCGCTTTATCATCGCGACGGGTAGAACTCTGCCCTCAATCCGGGTGGGTTTGGCATCAGATAACTACCCGAAACCACACAGTATTATCAGCGATGTGGGCACCAGAATTCATCACGTTCACTCCCAAAAGCCTGATCATATTTGGCACAACCAATTAGAAGCTTCTTGGAACAAATCAAAGGTAGAGTCAGCACTGGCGCCACTCGATTTCATGGGCGAACGCTTAGAGAGCCATCAGGGTGATTACAAGATCACTTTTGAAGGAAAGCTCTCAGAGCCTCAGCATGAACTGATCGAATCGAGCTTAGAATTACACGGGATAGATGTACACCTCACTTACTCTCACGATTGGTACCTAGATATCACGCCTAAAGGTGTCAATAAGGCCACAGCGATTCATCATCTACTTAAACAACATGAGTTGAGCGTTGAAGAAGTGTGCGTTGCCGGTGACTCTGCCAACGACACCTCTATGCTGACGATAAAGGGCGTAAACTCAATATTAGTGGCTAACCATTATCCTGAGGTCGCTCATTTGTCTGATCGAGACAACGTGTACACTAGCAGAGCAACACACGCTGAAGGTGTTTTAGAAGGACTCAAATACTGGCAATCGCAAACGGTAGCGGGCAGTTAAAACGGGCGTAGTTGAGATACTCTTCGTTACTTCACGTCCTTACTTCCAACCTGGAAGCCAATGCTCCTTGTCGGTTAGATCTCGCCAATTAATGGCTTCCTCTCGTTTGGTCATCACTGCTTCTATCAAGCAACGAATCACCTCCCCTTCTTCGAACTCGACCTCAGTGACCATAAAGTGCTTTTCTTTCTTGACTGGGCTAACCGCAGTCCATTTACTGCGGAGCAGTTTCTTTGGGTTAATTCGATTCATGATTCTTTCCTGCACAGTTTATTGATGTTTTATCTATAAGCTTCAAAGAGTTAAAAAGATCATTTAAAGTTGAAAAAGCCCACGACTAAAATCCAGATAAGCATAACTAAAGTCAATAAAACAAGTCGTAGACTCGGTACAATAGCTGCCACCAGTTCAGAGACGAATCCCCATGAACCAAACAGAATTCCAGCAAAAAATAGCGCGTTTCACCGCCATCGAACAAGCGCTTGATTACTTTGAAATTGGCTTTGATAGCAAGTTTATCGACCAAAATAGAATAGAGCTTGTGAAGCGCTTTAATGGTTATCTGATCCTGTCCAAACCCGATGATTGGTTTTCTGGAAGAAGAGCACTGAAAAACGCGTACTGTAAGGTTCAACGCAGTAAGCTGGATCGTTACACACGTTCTGCTTGTCGTGGTTGTACGACTTGCCAACGCCGCTAGTTCAAAATCAGAAAGCTTAAACGTAGATAACAAAAAATTGAGAATTGAAATAACATCTCATTACGATTTAGTTAGTGGTTTGCTCGAAAAAAAGTGTGCTAGTCTTACGGCAACTCAACTACGAGATAAAAACTACAATGAAAATTTTCAGCAATTTCGAAAGCGGCAACATTCACGTCGTTTCAGCAGATTCACCACAAAATATTCAACTGACTATCCCAGCAGACAACCAGACTGAAATCTCTCAGTGGTTTCACTTCCGTTTAGAAAGCGAAGCTCAACAAGCTCACCACTTTGAAATCGGCCAATTGGCAACATCTGCTTACCCTGATGGTTGGAAAGATTATGATGTTGTAGCATCTTATGACCGTGAAGAGTGGTTCCGTATTCCATCTCAGTTCGATGGCGATACATTAAGCTTTGATATCATCCCTGAACACGATTCAATGTACTTCGCGTACTTCGCACCGTACTCATACGATCGTCACCAAGATCTTCTGCACAGTGCTCAAACGCACCCGGCTTGTAAGCTTGAAACTCTAGGTCACACGCTAGACAACAACGACATCACCTTGCTAACCATTGGTGAGCCAAGTGAAGATAAGAAAAACATCTGGGTTATTGGTCGCCAACACCCAGGCGAGACTATGGCTGAATGGCTAATCGAAGGTCTGCTGCAACGCCTGCTTGATGAGACAGACACAGTCGGTCGCTCTCTTCTAGACAGCGTTGTGTTCCGCGTTGTACCGAACATGAACCCAGATGGCAGCATCCGTGGTCACCTGCGCACTAATGCGATTGGTGTAAACCTTAACCGCGAATGGCAATCACCTTCTCTAGAGCGCAGTCCTGAAGTTTTCCTTGTGCGCGAGCGCATGCTAGAAACTGGCGTTGATCTGTGCCTAGACATTCACGGTGATGAAGCGATCCCGTATAACTTTGTTGCAGGTAGCGAAGGCACACCTTCATACAACGAGCGCATTGCAAAACTGGAGAACCACTTCAAGCAAGCGCTTCTGACTATCACACCAGAATTCCAAGATGAATTTGGTTACGATAAAGACGAACCGGGCAAAGCAAATATGACCGTCGGCACAAACTGGATCGGTGAGCAGTTCAAATGTCTGGCTTACACTGTCGAGATGCCGTTTAAAGATCACATCAGCCACGCTGACGAACTTTACGGCTGGTCTCCAGAGCGCAGTGTTGCATTTGGTCACGACATGCTAGCAGCGGTTTGGGCAACAGTAGACGAGCTATAAAACGAACCATGGACAGGCTAAGCGCCTTAGTTTGTCCGTATAGTTAGTTTGCTTGCATATATAGCAAAGCCCAGCACTTGTGAAAGTGCTGGGCTTTTTAATATCGGATCTGAATGACTTGGGCTTTAAGGCATCTAACTTTAAAAGCTTTTTATGCCACTCTGAGGCTAGCAAAAAATACTGGGTATCTTTGTCTAATGTGTCTTTGTTCTGACACCATATCTTTGAAGCTTGGTCCTTCTAACAACTGAACGATCACTTCGTCGCCTTCTTGTCGCAGCACTGCACCACTAATATCAATGGTGTTGTTATCGTGCAGTCTTAAACTGCCCGCCATTGAGAAGCCTCGATAAACAGGAATGATGTTACGCATCATCAAGCGCACACCCTTTTCAGACACTTCGCTGACATGAAAAAGCTCATCCTTAATTCGCATCACTGGACGTGCCTTTTTTGGGTACTTCAAGCGGTAATATTTGCGTTTCTGGGTGAATGACTCTTCACTCATCTGTGACTCCCTGTCTCTGTTTATTCGGTCAAGCAATAGCCTTTAGCTTCAATTGGATTTCGAACGAACACATTCACTGAATTGATATCTGACCATTATATCGACTTTACGAGCTAATGCTTTAGAGATTTATGCACAGAAACAAGGATTGTTGAGTATTCAGTAAAAAGTGAGATATGAGTCGTAGATGCTAGGGGGTCGATTATTAACTATGAACCCTAAAGCTGAAACAGCGCCAACTGAATACTGAAGCCAACAAACAACAACCCGCACACAATGTTCATCCATTGAGACGTGCGCTTTTTCGTCAATAATTTCTTAAACGTATCAGCCATCAAAATGACAACCAAAAACCATGTAGCAACCACTGTCGCCTGTATCGCGCCCAGCATTAAACTGTCGGACACAATGTGATCCTTAGAAACAAACTGAGGGAATATCGAAAGGTAGAATAGAACGATTTTAGGGTTAAGTAGGTTAGTGAAGAGTCCTTTGAAAAACTGGTTATAAAGCTTACTGCCCGATGCGCTCACTATAGCAAGCACACCCTCTTGAGCTCGCAGTGCCGCTCGAAAGTGATTATAACCAAGCCAGACTAAGTACAAGACACCCGCCCACTTCAATCCCTCAAAGGCCATTGGAGTCTGAGATAACAGTAAGCTCATGCCATTCGCAGAAACAAACGCATGAAACAAGAACCCGCATGACACACCCAACACGTTAACAAACGCAAACAGCTTTCTTTGGGTTAAAGCCGTGCTCAATACCAACAGAGCATTTGGGCCTGGAATAATGGCAATAAAAAACACGATGACAATAAACAGCCAGATACTTTCCCAACTCATTTCGCTTTCATTTCCTTATCGCTTCCTAATCATTCTCGATCGTTTTAGGGCGGGTATTGTACGTCCATTCAACACCATTACAATATACCAAACGCTTAATTAGCTTATGCTCAGTTCGCTTGTCTTAGTTCGCTTATATGGGTAACGCATAAAATTAACGTGTATAATTCACCTGTTTATCCTGTAACGCTGCAAAACTCATTCTCTAACATTTATAGCCCTGTTAGACTCCACCTCCCTTTTGATACTTGGTTCATTTATGTCATTTGATAACCTCACCCTTAACGCAAAAACCGTCACAGCGATCCCTTCTCAATTCGACAAACCGACTGAGATACAACAAGCGGTAATTCCATCAATTATTGCGGGTAAAGACGTACTTGCGTTGGCTCAAACGGGTAGCGGAAAAACATTGGCGTTCGGCTTACCCTTGCTGAACAACATCATCCATGATGTGAATGGACTTCAAGCGCTTATCATCGTCCCGACACGTGAACTCGCATCTCAAGTGACTGAATCTTTAGAGCCGGTGGCGACAGCGCTCGATATCAAATTTGTAACCTTAACCGGTGGCGTGAATACTGATGATCAGCAGCAACAATTACTAACCCAACCACAATTAGCAATCGCTACTCCGGGGCGTCTACTTGCTTTAATCAAAAGTGGTGAACTGGATGTCGCTCAGTGTTCATCATTGGTTCTTGATGAAGCCGATCGCCTAATCGACATGGGCTTTTGGCCAGATATTCAAGCAATTACCGCAGCACTACCAAGCAAACGTCAGTCACTGTTGTTCTCTGCGACACTTCCGCCCGAATTAGTGGGGCAAGCTGAAGAGCTTCTTTCAAATCCAGTTAAAGTCACGACACACCAAGAAAACAGCGTGGTCGCGACTATTGAAGAAACTCTGTATTTAGTGAACAAAGGCAGTAAGGCTCAAGCGCTCATCGCACTACTCAACCAACACACATGGCCGCAAGTATTGGTGTTCATTGGTGCGAAAGACAATGCCGACGCATTAACCAAGCGATTGAATAAATCTAAAATCAATGTGAGTGCGTTACACGGAAATAAGAGCCAAGAAGAACGAGAGCAAGCATTAGAGAGTTTCAAAAATGGCGAGACCCGTGTGCTTATCGCGACTGATGTGATGGCTCGCGGCATCCATATTGATCAGCTGCCTGTCGTGATTAACTTTGATTTACCGACACACTCCGCAACTTACGTACACCGAGTTGGTCGCACAGCAAGAGCAGGGAGCACTGGTTGCGCTATCTCTCTGGTTAGCCATAGCGAAACTGACTACCTGAATGCGATTCGTACTCTGACCAATAAGCCTCTTGTGCTACAAGCATTAGAAGGTTTCCCTGTTACAGACAAACCTGCATCTGAAGCGACAGCTCGCAAACGTCCACCTAAAGACAAAATGGCTAACCGAAGAACCGCAAAGAAGAAAAGTGCTAAGCAATTTAAGAGCAAGCCAAGTTCTTCGAAATAACCAGTTATTCAAAATAACCAGCTCTTCAAAATAACCATAGAAAATCGATTGGCCCAGTTTGTACTGGGCTTTTTATATGCAATCAGATGTAAAATCACAACCTATCGACTCAGACAAAATGCCAATTTAAATGACACTTTTGTGAATTATGATGCCAAGGTATTGATTCTTGGTTGCTCAAAAAAAATACTTTCTGATCACGTTGACGCCCCTATATCTGGCAACTAGATTTTTCTATTAGTGTCTAAAAACCGGGAGGTCATTGAAATGAAACGTGCAAGCTCTACATATCGATTACAACTGATTAAGGAAGTGGCTACTCGCCGAGATCGTCAGAGTTCCAATGACCCAATGGCAAACTACATACAAAACCTAATCGACAACAAAGACGACTGTGATACCTCGGTGGAACGCAACCAGAGGTTCAGTGGTAGTCATTTTGATGAGCATATTGGTGGTTGGGTTAGCGACCACTGGGGTAGCAAGTAGTCCGATATCTCCAGTCACTCGTGTCATAAATAAAGCAGCGTAACCGTTGTAGAATTTATCTCCGCATTAACCTATCATCTGCAACAAATCCCTATCATTGAGTAAGCAGAAAGTGTCTGAGTTAAAAAGAGAAAAAGAAGTGATGGTTGCCTTCCAAGTGATCCCTCGCGTTAAAGAAGGCAACAACTTCGAAGTAGTTGATAAAGCCATTGAAGTTGTGAAAGCAGCCGATGTGCCTTTTCAAGTTGGTGCGATGGAAACCACAATGAAAGGTGAACTCAATCAATTACTCGATATCGTTAAAAAGGCAGAGCAAGCTTGTTACGATGCAGGGGCTGTAGAAGTGATAACTAACATTAAGATTCATAGTAAAACCACCGAGGCCGATGATACATTTTGTACATACCATCGTGGTGTAACGAAAGCGAATCACATGTTTGTTTAATAATATGTTTATTTCAGAAAGCTGTTTATTTAAGAAAACAGGGTTTTAAGAAAGACTCTGAAGAACCAGTGATGTTATTGAAAAGGCATGTCTGAAAGGTGAGAAAGGATTTCCATTCGTTCTTCTTCTGACATCGAATGCCAATCACGCGGGCTCTCTTCAGGGTCATTTTTCGCCCCAATGTTTTTTCGATCCAGCGCTTTAACCGGTTCTTTTTTGAGTTTTACGTTCTTTTTATTCATACCGACATCACTCCTTCTGGTACAAAGGTACCTACCTTAATATTACACCCCAACCATTATGTAAAGTAATAGTTACTTCGGAGTTAAATAAAATCTTGATACTTCCTCTTTAACCGAAAAGATCTCTTTGGGGACTTGTATTTCCCTCTTCGTCGACCGACTTACCAACCAAGTTTTTTTGCTTCATTATCTTCCTTCGATAGCGCTGACGACAAAGCTTAATCACGTGCAATTGTTCTGACGGAGTCATCGACATCCAATTAAAGCGCTCTTCTCTTTTGCGCATACAACCATTGCAATAGCCTTTATCATCGCTTGAGCAAACCCCAACGCAAGGGCTTGGAACCTGGAAAAACTCTAACTGCTCCACCATGCCTCCTTACACATCAAAATCGAGCTTACTAATTAAAAAATAAGCGATTAATTTGTCGCCCAGTTCGTGAAATTCATACTAAACTATGACCTTATACTGACACATATAGTGTTTTGTAAACTATACTTTGAACCCATCAAGTTACACTTATTCGGTAACTTCGTTCTTTCCTTTGGAGCCTTATAATATGAAGTTTAGTTCAAAAAAATTACTAGCAGTAGCCGCTTTACCTATGATGCTAGCAGCATGCACAACAACAGGTGACAACGCGATGCAAGTAACACCAACCGATCTACAGCACCATAATTGGGAACTTGCGCAAATTGATGGCAAGGACATTGCGAAAAGCGAAGACCAAGCAGCTCCTCGTCTAGAGATCGGCGAAAAGATGACTGCAAACGGCATGGCTGGTTGTAACAACTTCTTCGGTCAAGGCGAGCTGAAAGACGGTCAATTCCGTATCAAGCAAATGGGCATGACAATGAAAATGTGTCACGGTTCAGCAATGGAAATCGAACAATCGGTTTCAGCTACTCTAAGCGAGTGGAGCGACGTAACCCTAACAAACGATACGCTAGTACTGAAAAACGATGTACACACGCTAACGTACACAATTCGTGATTGGGTAAACTAATCCGTTCTCGAAATAGATATTGATTAAAGGAGCCTTCATGGCTCCTTTTTTATTGCCTGCTTACCCTCACAACACCTTCAAAATTAACACTCATCGCCTACTTTTCGTACCAACCTCCAATAAACCTCAAATATCTCTCATTTAGATGCAATAAATTCACTGGTTTATCGGTCTATTGCTAGGATGGTAAGAGCCTAGAGTCTGTCGAGCTTTCGAGACGATCGCATATCGAACAAAGTTTAACCAAAAAGACCAGCACGCCCTCCCTGCTTGTTCTCAAGTAATTGATTGAATTTACTGTTGAATTAGAAATTATTTTAGAAACAGATAGAATAACTGTTAGGGAGTTCTAAATAACAATGCTCTTACCCGTTCACTACCAAATGGAAAAGTTTATGAACAAGATAGTAAGTACGTTAGGAATCATGGCAACCGTTGCATACAGCGCAACCATTTATGCTGATGAAGCAACATCAACCAATAACTGGAACCAAATCGAACAGCAGGCAGAGGGACAAACTGTCTACTTTCACGCTTGGGGCGGTAGCCAAGAAATCAATCGTTACCTACAGTGGGCGGGCAAGAAATTACAAAGTGAGTACGGTGTTACCTTAAAACATGTGAAAGTAACCGATATTGCAGAAACTACCACTCGCTTACTCGCAGAAAAGGCGGCAGGAAAGAACACTGAAGGCAGTGTCGATATCGTCTGGATTAACGGCGAGAATTTCCGTTCAATGAAAGAAAATGCCTTGTTGTTTGGACCATTCACTCAAACACTTCCAAACTGGCAGTACGTGGATAAGTCTTTGCCGATCGATGTCGATTTCTCGGAGCCAACAGAAGGCTTGGAGGCACCTTGGGGCGTTGGGCAACTTGTCTTCATCCACGACCAAGAAACACTGCACAATCCGCCACAATCGTTTTCAGAGATGTTGAGCTACGCTCAGGCTTTCCCGAATCGCTTAAGCTACCCGCGCCCACCAGAGTTTCACGGTACGAGCTTCATTAAGTCTCTACTGATTGAGCTAACAAACAACAGTCCTGCGCTTGCTAAACCCGTTTCAGAAGATACCTTCCAAGAAGTGACGGAACCACTGTGGGCTTACTTAGATAAATTCCATAAAGTGGCATGGAGAGGCGGAAAGCAATTTCCTGCAGGTACATCTGAAAGCATTCAACTTCTGGATGACGGACAGCTCGACCTCGCGATTACGTTCAATCCAAACTCTGTATATTCAGCACAATCAAGTGGCCGCCTAGCGGAAACCACCAAGGCTTATGCGTTAGAAAGCGGCGCTCTGTCTAACATTCACTTCCTTGCGATTCCTTGGAATGCCAATGCAACCGCGGGTGCTCAAGTGACCATCAACTTCTTGTTGAGCCCAGAAGCACAATCTCGCAAAGGTGACCTCAATGTTTGGGGTGACCCTTCTGTATTGAGCAGTAAGTACTTAACCGGCAGTGCTAAAAATACTCAGCAATTTAAATCGATTGATGAACCGCATCCTAGTTGGCAAAACGCGCTCGAAAAAGAGTGGCTTAAGCGATACGGTAACTAACCTCCATGCTTCGCGCTCTATATTTTGTTGTTATAGCTGTGTGCATTATCCCAACCATTCCTGGGGTAGCGGGAGTCGTGGCTTCGTCACTGAGTTTCATCCCGCCCCTAGGTTTAGAGGAGCCAACACTCAACGGGTTTAGCCAAGTCTTTCAATGGGAAGGGGCTTGGCACTCTATTGGCTTAAGCCTAGGTTCGGCAATTGCAAGCAGCTATATAGCCTGCTTCTTGACCTTTTGTATTCTTCAAGCCTCTTGGGGAAACAAGTTTTGGAGAAAGATTGAGCTAACGCTATCTCCAATGCTTGCCATTCCGCATGTGGCTTTCGCTATCGGCTTTGCTTTTTTGTTTAGCCCAACAGGCCTTGGAGCAAGAGCCGTACACCACTTACTTGGTGAATCGGCTACAAGCTCTGAATTGGCTTTGCTGATCAAAGATCCTTACGCGTTTGGCCTAATCATTATGCTCGCACTCAAAGAAGTTCCTTTCTTGTTGCTGATGAGCATATCGATACTTCAACAAATCGATGTAGAACGTATCACTAAGGTGAGTGCATCACTCGGTTACAGCCGCGCTCAGATCTGGTGGAAGTGTATTTTCCCGCAATGGTTTACTAAGCTTCGCTTCCCAATGCTGGCTGTGCTCGCCTATAGCGTCTCGGTTGTCGATATTGCTCTGATCATTGGCCCAACCAACCCGCCGACTTTTGCCGTTTTAGTGTGGCAATGGTTCAACGATCCAGATCTTAACCTACTTCCTCGAGCTGCTGCTGGTGCGATCGTTTTGTTTGGCTTGGCTTCGTTGATCATCGCCTTGGCGCGATTAGTTGAATGGGCAATTCTTAAATATTTTCGAACGTGGCAGTATTCAGGAAGAACAGGGGCTAACTTACCGGGGAAAACCGTATTCACAGCTCTTGCAGCTATGTCACTGATGA
This sequence comes from Vibrio splendidus, assembly GCF_003345295.1. Lineage (NCBI taxonomy): Bacteria > Pseudomonadati > Pseudomonadota > Gammaproteobacteria > Vibrionales > Vibrionaceae > Vibrio > Vibrio splendidus. The sequence goes on along the minus strand of NZ_CP031055.1, from coordinate 938,770 downwards.
TCATTCCTTTGATGATTATCTGGAGTTTTGCTCAGCGCTGGCGCTTCCCTGATTTACTGCCTAGCCGCTACAGCATGCGCTTCTGGGAATTCGAGTGGGATGGCATCATGAGCACCGTTGGTCAAAGCTTATGGATTGGTCTGATTGCTGCTTCAATCGCTTTGTTGCTTGCGCTGATTGCTCACGAATACAGAATCAAATACAAGTGGCAAGTCCCAGGCTTTATTATCGCAGTCCCAATGCTGATACCTCAACTCTCGGTGTTGTTTGGTATGCAGGTCACAACCCTCTACGTTGGCAGCAGTACCTATGAGTTCTGGGTGATTTGGGCGCATGTTTTCTTTGCTTTCCCGTTTGTGTATCTGTCTTTGGACGGCCCGTGGAAAAGCTTCAATGATGGGTTGATTAAAGCCTCGCTTAGCCTAGGTAAATCGCCCTTTCAGAGTTGGTATTCGATCAAACTGCCCATTTTGCTTCCTGCCATCGCCTTCGCTTGGGCGGTTGGGATCAGTGTGAGTTTGGCTCAGTACTTGCCGACATTGATGCTCGGTGCTGGTCGTATTAGCACCATCACCACAGAAGCCGTCGCCCTAACCAGTGGCTTCGACCGCAGAGTAACCGCAATTTATGCCATTTGGCAGGCCTTGTTGCCTCTGTTCTTTTTCTCTTTAGCGATATTAGTCAGCCGACTTCAACTTAGATATCGCCGTCTTACTTTTAAAGGTTTTCTTACTAATGAGTCTGCACCTCAACGACCTCGCCATCAATAAAAACGGTGGCGAATCGCTGTTTTCAGCGCTAAACGTAACATTAGAATCAGGCCAAATATTGGCACTGATGGGCCCAAGCGGCTGCGGAAAATCGACGTTGTTAGATGCCATCGCGGGTCACCTGAATGACGAGTTCTCATACTCTGGCACCGTTATTTTGAACGATATTCAGCTAGACGAGATCCCATCACATCAGCGTGAAGTCGGCATTCTGTTTCAAGATGACTTGTTGTTTCCACACCTAAAAGTATGGGAGAACTTGGCCTTTTCGTTACCAAACTCGGTTAAGGGGTCAGATCGCCAACAACAAGCAATGGAAGCGTTAAAAGACATTGAACTGACCCGCTTGGCTGAGTCATTTCCCGACCAAATATCTGGCGGCCAGCGAGCGAGAATTAGCTTAACTCGTATGCTATTGGCGAAACCGAAATTGGCGTTGCTTGATGAGCCGTTTAGTAAGCTCGACCAAGAACTCAGAGCCCAGTTTCGCGACTGGGTATTTGAGCAACTCACTAAAGCGAATATTCCGACATTAATGGTGACGCACGACCAAACCGATGTGCCTCAAGGGGCAAAAGTTCTGTCTTGGCCATGGAGAAGTAACCATGCTGGATAAGTACTCTATTAAGGTCATTAAGTGGCCATTAAATCAGTCGGCTAAGTTACTGAACCAATTTGATATCACGGCCAATCAAACCACGTTATTCGGATTTGTGGTGGGATGTTTAGCGTTTCCAGCATTGGCATTTCAACAATACGAATGGGCGTTGGGGTTTATTGTATTTAACAGGGTTTGTGACGGGCTTGATGGAGCCTTAGCTCGAATCCAAGGCATTAGTGATGCGGGCGGTTTCCTAGACATCAGCCTCGATTTTCTTTTCTACTCGTTAATCCCTTTTGGCTTTGTTATCGCCAACCCAGAACACAACGCCATTGCCGGTGCATTTTTGATTTTCTCTTTTATCGGCACAGGCAGCAGCTTTCTAGCGTTTGCGGTTATGGCTGGTAAGCGAGGCATTGAAAACCCAGTCTATAAACATAAGTCTCTCTATTACATGTCTGGACTAACCGAAGGCACAGAAACCATCGCTTGTTTCATTGCTTTCTGTATTTGGCCTCAACACTTTGCGGTTATCGCTTATACCTTTGGTGCAGCTTGTTGGCTGACTACGTTTATGCGTATTTATTTTGGGTTTCAGACACTCAAGAATCAAAACAACTAGTGTGAATTTCTGCATTCCTCATAAACAAAAACGCCGCTCATATGAGCGGCGTTTTTTAGCTGATTCTGAAATTCAATTAAGCATCGGCAGAGGCTTTAATTTGAAATCTCAATACCTTTAGACTTGAATCAAGATCGACATCGACAAACTCAGGTGGGTTGTCTAAACGTTCGATAAACTCAACACTAGGCGCTTCTTCTGCCATCGTCTCAATTAGGAAGTTTGGCGATACTGCTGGTGAGTTAACACAAGCAATCACTTCTCCGCCTTCTGTTAGAAGATCAGGCAAGCGACGCAAGATCTTTTTGTAATCTTTAGTTAAAGCAAAGCTGCCTTTTTGGAACGAAGGCGGGTCGATGATAACCAACTCGTAAGGGCCACCCTTTTTGATTTTTCCCCACGACTTAAAGATATCGTAGCCAAGGAAGTTAACCGAGCGCATGTCGTGCTCATTCAAACGGTGGTTATCACGGCCTTTGTTTAGCGATCCGCGTGACATATCTACGTTCATACATTGGCGAGCGCCACCAGCTATAGCCGCTACTGAGAAACCACAAGTGTATGCGAACAGGTTAAGGACATTCTTATCCTTAGCATTGTCTTGTACCCACTGGCGACCATTACGCATATCTAGGAACAAGCCAAAATTCTGATTACGGCCAATGTCTAGTTGGTACTTAAGACCGTGCTCAACCACGACGGGTGAGTCATTAAGTTCGCCCCATAAAACTTCTGAAGGCGCACCATCGGCATAACGATGTTGCAGAACAATACTGGTGCCCTGCTTTGCTTGCCAGATGTCTTTATTAGTCAGATCAACCAATCCAGCTTTAAGAGATGATAAGAATTCGTCATCCACTTCTTTGAATACGTTAACCAATAACTGCCCATCAACCCAATCACATGTTAGTTGATCTAAGCCTGGCCAAAACTTACCACGACCGTGAAAAATACGGCGTAGTTCATTCGGCACTTCATTAAGTTGCTGTTCAATATGACTAAAAAACAGAGGTAAAGCTGATGCTTCCATTATTTCACTCACTTAGTGTTTAGCTTTGGCCAAGTTAATGACCAAGGCTCAAGCCAGTTGTCTAAACCATTAGACACGATCTCTTGATGCCACTTCTCGCCCAAGGAGTTTAGGCTTCTTGGATCGCAGACATATTCGTAGGCTTGTGATTGATAGGTAAATCGAATCGCGAAGGCATGCAGATAACCTCTGTCCGCCTCACTCGATGGATTATAAATAGGGTCACCAACAATGGCTGAGCCGATCGACTTCATCGCGACACGGATCTGGTGAGTTCGTCCCGTATAGGGTTTACATAAAAACAGACGCTCACCGGGTTCAGCCGTTGCAGATAAAAACTGGGTAATCGCTGGGTTTTCTTTGCTTGTCAGTAACTTCCAGCTCGAGCGTCGTGAACGCTCCATATCTCCTGAAATCAGCCCCTGCTTTTTCTTAGGCTTCTTCGAACCAATCGCAAGGTAGTACTTCTCGACTTCACGCTTTGCGAACAGCTGTGAAAGCTCACTTGCTGCCGAAGCATTTTTTGCCAGCAGTAGAATACCTGAGGTCATTTTATCGAGGCGGTGAACGAGATATAACTTCGGCTCCTTGATTGCCTTAGCAACTTCTTGCAACAATATGGCATCGCCATCGTCTTTATGGACGCTGACGCCAGGATGTTTGTTTATGAGTAAAAAATCAGAGTGGTTCAGAAGAATGTCGAACATTTAAAGGCTAGCTCCATTGTAGAACGTGGAGTATACCGTGTCTGAACCCAGATTCCAGCTACGAAAAAGCCCAACTCACTCAATAAATATTGAATCATTGGGCTTCTTTTCAGCAAGTAGCGATCAGTGCTTGGTCTTTACTCGATTAGCATTCGGAAAATAGAACAAAGCCACCCGCCCTACGCTAGTTTGAACTTACCGACTAATGCTTCTAGCTCAGCAACTTTAGCGTTCAAGCCTGAGGTATTTTCAGAGCTGCGAGTCGCTAATTGCAAAGACTGCTCAGAAATATCACTGATCGCCGTAATATCCGCTGCAATTTCTTTGGTCACCGCTGTCTGTTCTTCTGCCGCAGTAGCGATAGAGTTGACCATGCTTTGTACATTGCCAGCACCACTTACAATCGCTTCTAGCGCCGAAACTGCGCCAGAGCTTTGCTCTACACCAATCTCAACTAAACGACAGTTATCTTGAGTGTAAGTCACCGCTTCTTGCGTACCAGATTGAATCGACTGAATGATACCAGACACTTCTTGAGTCGCTTTGGTCGTTCTCTCTGCCAGTGCTCGTACTTCATCTGCAACCACCGCAAAGCCACGTCCAAACTCACCAGCACGTGCCGCTTCAATCGCAGCATTCAGCGCCAGTAGGTTGGTTTGTCCAGCGATGTCTTCGATTACCTTAATAACACTGCCAATCTGTTCGCCATGTGAACCTAGCGTATTCATTTGTACCGACATGTCGCTCATTTGAGTCGACACTTGTTGGATACTTGCCACCATTTCAACAATCACGTTACGGCCATCTTCTGCTGACGTTTCTGAGCGACGCGCCTCTTCATAAGTAGAAGTACCTTGTTGCGCGACTTCAGAAATGGTCAAGCTTAGCTCTTCTGCGGCAGTCGCAATCAGGTTAGCTTTATCAGCTTGTGCAGAGGCACCAGAAACGATGTCTTGACTGATTGATGATAGCTCACCTGTCACCGATTGAACTTGGTTCGTCACAGAAGAAATTGAACCTAATAGGTTGACCAAAGATTTCTGCATTTGGTTAATCGACGTAGCAAGATCGGCCAGTTCATCGCCAGAATTATCAACAATATCTCCAGCGGTAAGGTCGCCATTTGCCACGCGTCGCGCAACTTGTTCAACACGAGTTAGACGGTTAGTAATAGAGCTAGACAATACATACGCAATCACACAACCAAACACAATCGCAATGGCAGACAACACCATGATAGTGCGTTCGATGGTGGTAAACGAATCGGTTAATACAAGCAGCGATTGTTCTGTATCGGCACGCTCACTTGCAGACGCTTGATCCAGTAAGTTTTCAACCGGGATTAGATTGCTCTCATATAAGGAGCGAAGCTGCTGGATATTCGATAACAGCGCAGACTCGTCGTTGATCATAGGTACAAGCTTAGATTCAAACTCTTGAGTAAAGCGCCCCATCAGGTCTTCAATTCGCTCAATACGGCGATGGTCTTCTGAACCTCGACTCTCTAAACGTTTTGCTTCTTTAATAGCCTGAGCAAATTCATTCTTGTTGGTTCGATAATCATTAAGCGCATTGTCGGCCTGAGTAATCGCACCAAGTGCATCGCGATAAACATCCCCAGCCTCATCTATCAATACAAGGTAGGTCACCGTTCCCGGAACATCATCCATCCTAATTTCATCAGCGCTCTTGTGAGCTCCAATAACTTCTATCCATACAATACCGACTAACGTGACAAGCACCGCCAATATAGAGCCAAACCCAGCATACAACTTCTTCCTAACTGACAATTTCACACAACACCTACTTAAATAAAATACAGCTCAATCAGCTATTACTTTTCATTATATCGGCTACCAGACCAATAACTTTAAGTATTTATTTTTCTTTGATAATTAAGTTAGTAGCATAAAAAAACGGGAGCCAATGGCTCCCGTTTCTTAACTTACTTTAACTCGCGATTGTAGCTTCTTAGAGCTATGGTTTCTAAACTATAGCCTCTTAGAACTATAACTTCTTAGAGATGACCGCAGAGCCAGCAATAATACCAATACCTAGTAGCATGATTGCACCTTTACCGCTGTCGAAGCCAGAAGAGATACCCATGAACGCTACGATAGCGATAGCTACTGGGATGATGTACTTAACAAGTGTGTACCATAGGCCGAATAGTGGGAAAGATACTTCACCGTCGTTAGTGATTTCTTTCTCTAGGTCAGCACGGTTTAGTCTCCAACCAGCGAAGATACATACCAACATACCGCCAACTGCTAGGAAGATTTTATCCGTTAGTAAGTCGAAGATATCGAATGCACCAGTACCAAACAATGTTGGACCGAAGCCGCCAAGTGATAGAGAAGCGAAGATACATAGAATCGCCATAACTACACTTGCAGACAGTACTGCAGTCACACGCTTCATGCCTTTCTCATCGATTAGGTAAGAAACTACAACTTCAAGTAGAGATACTGAAGAAGTCAGTGCCGCAACACTTAGACCAACGAAGAACATTAGAGCAAATAGCAGACCAACTACGCCGCCCATTTCAGCGAATAGCTGAGGAACAACAACGAATACTAGACCAGGACCCGCTGCAGGTTCCATACCGAATGCGAACATTGCAGGGAACATAGCTACACCAGCTAGGATAGCAACGCCTGTATCCATCGCCGTAACCATAGCTGTAGTTTGAACTAGGTTCTCTTTCTTCTTAAGGTAAGAACCGTATGTCAACATACAACCCATACCAAGACTTAGTGAGAAGAATGCTTGACCTAGTGCAGCTAGAATTACACCGCTGTCTACTTTAGAGAAATCAGGGCTGAATAGGAATTCAAGACCAGCCATCGCGCCCGGAAGCATTAGGCCTTTGATTGATACCACGATAAGGATGATGAAAAGAAGTGGCATCAGAATCTTACCCGCTTTCTCAATACCGCCAGAAATACCCTTCATAACGATAACAACGTTAAGTAGTAGGTATAGGCCCATCCACATAAGTGGTTGAACTGGGTTTGAGATAAAGCCACCGAAGCTGTCACCAATTGCTTCAGGTGCGTCTAGTAGACCACCAGCAATTTTACCGATGTATGCGATAGACCAGCCACCTACTACAGGGTAGAAACCCATGATAAGTAGACCACTGACTACGCCGATAACACCAGCGAACGTCCAACGACGGTCAGTTGATTTAAATGCACCTACTGCCGATTTTTGCGTATGACGGCCAATCGCAAATTCAGTCAGCATGACACTGAAACCGATGAAGATTACAAAAAACAGGTAAATTGCAACGAATGCACCGCCGCCACTTTCGCCTGCTGTGTAAGGGAATTTCCAGATGTTACCTAGACCAACAGCAGAACCTGCTGCAGCCATTACGAATCCTAACTTCGAACCCCAGGTATCGCGGGGTGTTGTGGTTGTATTACTAGTAGCCACGTGTACTCCAAACTTTTGTGTTGTGTGATGTTGTGTTTTGCTTTGGGTGGCGTCTTTAAAAGATAAGGTGTATAAAAAAATTTACACACTTAAAAGATTTGATTGACGCTCGTTGTATGGCAAGTAAACCAGTTTAAGAATAAAATTGGAAGTCCGAACCGTACATATTTCGTTACCAATGTAAATTTTTATGGTTAAATGCCGTCTTTTTATACAAAACAATCGTTTTCGTCTTAAGTTAACCAAAACTTAACAACTATAACCTGTTTACAGCTTTTGCTCTATTTTGTAAATAGTTGATTCCTTAAATTCCCATATCCTCAAAATAGCATTACTATCTAAGTGTCTCTTTTTTCGAGTATTCAATGTGGAAAAGCTCTACCATTTTTTAACTTTAGCTTCCGTTGCTTTGTACTGGGTTCTCGTCGCCGGTGTGACCTTTCGTGTCGTACTAAAACGACGCTCTGTCAGCGTTTCTCTCGCGTGGTTGATGGTTATCTACATTATCCCGATTGTTGGCGTGGCCTGTTACTTCCTTTTCGGCGAGCTAAACCTAGGTAGAAAGCGGGCTGAGCGCGCACATCGTATGTTTACTCCGTTCGGTGATTGGTTCCGCCAATTAAATGATTGTCAGGTTCACCTTCCAGGTAAAGTTGGCTCCCCAATCCACAAGATTGATGAGCTTTGTAATAATCGAATGGGTATTCCTGCACTTAGTGGAAACACACTTTCACTGCAAGCTTCACCCAATGAGATCCTGCACGCAATTATCGAAGATATAGAAAACGCACAAACCAGTATCAAAATGGTTTTCTACATTTGGCATCCTGGTGGTCTAACCGACTCCGTAGCCTCTGCACTGATTCGAGCGGCCAAGCGTGGCGTAGATGTTAAGGTTTTACTCGATTCAGCAGGTAGTCCACGCTTTTTCAAAAGCCATTGGCGTTCAATGATGAAAGACGCTGGTGTGCAAGTTGTTCAAGCATTAGAAGTAAGCCCATGGCGTATTTTCTTACGTCGCCTAGATCTAAGACAACACCGTAAGATCATCGTGATTGATGAATCCATCGCCTATACCGGTTCAATGAACATGGTGGATCCGGCGCATTTCAAACAGAGTTCAGGCGTTGGTCAATGGATCGACGTAATGGTTCGAGTCACTGGGCCAACCGTTAACGTGCTTTCGGCCATTCATGGTTGGGATTGGGAAGTAGAAACAGGCGAGCGCATTCTTCCTGATTTACCTGAATGCCCGATTGAAGAAATAATGACGCACCACCCGGTTCAGGTCGTTCCGTCTGGTCCTGGTATGCCGGAATATTTGATCCTACAAGTTCTGACTATTGCCATCAATCAAGCCAATCGTTCTGTGCGCATCACTACGCCTTATTTTGTACCGAGTGCCGACTTGTTAGAAACGCTGAAAATGACAGCGCAAAGGGGCGTAAACGTCGAACTGATAATTCCACACAACAACGATTCATTGATGGTTAAATGGGCTTCTCGCGCTTTCTATACAGAGTTACTTGAAGCTGGCGTTAAGATTTACGAGTTTTACGGTGGCCTTCTTCACACCAAATCGGTAGTGATTGATGAAGAGTTTTGCTTAATCGGAACGGTCAATATCGACATGCGTAGCCTTTGGCTAAACTTCGAAGTGACGCTAGCCGTTGATGACGTCCACTTCACCAAGCAACTGTTTGATTTGCAGCAATCCTATATTGAATCATCTCACCCAGTGGAATTGGAGCAATGGGAGCAGAGAAATCTACGTAACCGCTTCTTCGAAAGGTTGTTCTATTTGTTCAATCCCCTGCTGTAATCCAATCAATGGACCCACTGCGACTCATATCTCTCTGCTTATCAGATTTTTAACCTTTCACGATAAACGACGTGAAAGGTTAAAAAGCGAAAGAAAAGCATAAAAACTCCCCCTCTGCTCTTGCTTTGAATGCTATTGGCATGTTTTAAATAGGACATAACCGATTGATAAGGAATTCACAGCATGTCCGAGAACAAAACCACTAAACTGATCACTGCAGGTCGTGATAAGAAGTGGACCAATGGTGTCGTTAACCCACCAGTACAGCGCGCTTCTACTGTCGTGTTCAACTCAGTAGAAGAAAAGCGTAAAGCTACGATTAATCGCGCTAATAAAACGCTTTTTTACGGACGCCGTGGAACCAACACTCACTTCGCTTTCCAAGATGCCATGGTTGAAGTCGAGGGCGGCGCAGGCTGTGCGCTTTACCCTTGTGGTACTGCGGCCATTTCAAATGCCATTCTTTCTTTTGTAGAAACAGGCGATCATATTCTGATGGTCGACACCTGCTACGAACCGACGCGTGATTTCTGTGACACCATCATGAAGAAGATGGGTGTAGAGACGACCTACTACGAGCCAACGATCGGCGAAGGCATCCAAGACCTTATTAAGCCAAACACTAAGGTGCTGTTTACCGAATCTCCTGGGTCAGTCACCATGGAAGTGCAAGACATTCCAACGCTAGCGCGTATTGCTCATGAACACGACATCATCGTGATGCTCGATAACACATGGGCTGCTGGTGTGAACTTCTCACCGTTTGATTTTGGCGTTGATATCTCGATTCAAGCTGCGACCAAATACATTGTTGGTCACTCTGATGTGATGTTAGGTACGGCTGTTGCCAACGAGAAGTGTTGGGATCAACTAAGAGAACAAAGCTATTTGATGGGGCAATGTGTATCACCAGATGACGCTTACCTTGCCCTTCGTGGTATTCGTACTCTTGACGTTCGACTACGCCAACATGCAGAGAGCAGCTTGAAAGTCGCAAAATGGCTGGAGACTCGACCTGAGGTTGATCATGTTCGTCACCCTGCCATAGAGTCTTGCCCAGGCCATGAATTCTTCAAACGAGATTTCACTGGTGGTAATGGCTTGTTCTCTTTCGTGCTGAAGAACTCAAATACAAAAGCGACCACAGCGCTGCTTGATGGTATGACGCACTTTAGTATGGGTTACTCATGGGGTGGCTTTGAAAGCTTAATTCTAGCGAACGAACCGAACAGCTTTGATAGCCTAAGAACAGTAGCGAACCCTAACTTCACAGGAACCTTGGTACGTGTTCATATCGGCTTAGAAGACGTTGACGATCTGATTGCGGACCTAGAGGCTGGATTGGAGCGTTACAACGCGCTCGTTTAATTCAAAGCGTTAGCAGACTCAGACCAAAAAGGCAGAATATTCCTGCCTTTTTTAGATTAGCACATTAGGCACATCGCTTTAAAAAGCTACTGAACGTCAAAGCACGCCCAATTGAAAATTTCAGAGCGGTGTTCATTGAACAAATACAAAGACTGCTCCTTGACTGCAATAGCGTAATCAATCGTCACCCCTTTATACTCACTATATTCATTGTTAATAATTGGATCATGGAAAGGGGTCGCCGTTCTCACATCTATAATGCTCATCGACAAATTATTCCCATCAAGCTCATAGTGCCCGAAATACAGATTTTCCATAGTACTCTCCTTACCGTCTTGCTCTGTAATCGTCACAAACTCTCTCATGCTAAAGGTATGGTCAGATTGAAAAGTAAGGCTTATACGCTCATAAAGCGATTGATATGGTTGGAATGCCTGAGATAAAAAATCAGTTTTAATCGTTTTGCAATGCCATCGAGTGCCCGCTAATACGCTCTGTTCTGGCAAAAAACTTGCAGCAGCAATTACCACCAAAATGAGTAAACCAATTAGTCGCAAAAGTAACTCCTCTTATTCATATACTGAGCAAAGGAATCAAAAGACGACTCTACATTGAAAACCGAAGCACTATAATTCAGAGCCTCACCATCTTTCCTTTGAATCAACATGTATAACGCGTCACCTTCGGGTTGGTCGACTGATGGGTAAATACGGACAAAGACATCAACGTTACAGTGGCTCGGTATCACCGCTGTAAGCTTTTGAGTGACCGCAGGCAACGAATAGGAGTCATTATGAGCAATATGGAAGAAGTAGTGGTTGGTATTGTCGGTGTAACTGTCACGATATTCCGCTTTATCAATAAAATAAGGCAGGGGCGTGTAGTAGGTTTGGAAAAGGTTGAACGCCGTTACTGCGACACAAGCCAAAGCGAGTAAATAACCGGCTTTAGCGAGGTGTCTATTAGACACAACATTTGCCTGTTTTTGCTTAACTGCACTCTGATCTAGATGTGAGTCACTAGGTAGCTCGGAAGAAACAACTTTCGCAGAATCTGCATCAATCAAGACTTCATTTATTGTTAACGGGTCTTGGGTTATTTCTTGGGACATGTCTTGGGACAAAGGTACGTTTTGCTTCAACGTAGAATCGGCAAGCGAGACACCGAGTTCGTAGACTTCTTTACTCGCTTGAGAAGGCACCTCTTCAGTTACTCTGGACCTGTTCAACTCGTCGATTTCAAGAGAATACCCTGTCTTACTAACGGTACGAATCGTCGCGCAACCACAAGTTACCCTAGACAGTGTTTTTCGAATCTTTGAGATAACGTTAGTTAGCGCTTGCTCTGAAACAATTACATTACCCCAACACCTATCAAATATCAGACCTCGCTCGATGCACTCACCAGCATTTTCAAGCAAGAATAGAACACCTTACCTTCTAACGGCGCGATAGTTTCTACGTGGCCATCTTCACGCACAAACTGCCTAAGCAAGGGATCATAACTAGCATCACATATTTGGTAGATTTGTTGTTTCACTATCGTCTTCTAGGTTTGAATTCGGTCGAATATGATATTGAATAGTTTACAAATGACCAGTAAATTTTCCAATTTTCACTTAATTATTTCGCGACAAGAAATAACACTTTTATTTGTGTGGACAACCTTCTAAATGGTCATTAACCATACCTGTCGCTTGCATAAACGCGTAACAGATTGTTTCCCCTACAAACTTAAAGCCTCTTTTTTTCAAAAACTTACTCATTGCCTTAGACCGCTCGGTAGAAGCAGGAACTTGAGACATCTCAGTCCAGTTGTTTTCTATCACCTTGTTATCGACAAATTGCCATAAAGCATTTGATAAAGAGCCAAACTCTTTCTGGAGTTCAAGCGTTGATCGAGCATTACCGTATACAGAGGCGATCTTGCCCTTATGCTTAACCACGTCGAAGTTTTCAATGATATGAGGCACGTTGTCTTCGTTCATCGCTGCAAGCTTGTTGAGATCATAGTTATCAAACGCAGCACGATACCCTTCACGCTTTTTAAGGATAGTAATCCAGCTAAGACCAGCCTGAGCGCCTTCTAAAGTAATGAACTCAAACAGAACTTGGTCATCATAAACAGGCACGCCCCACTCTGCATCGTGATATTCCCTTTCTAGTTCGTGCTTAAGTGCCCATGCACACGTTCTATCTTCAGTGTTTTTTTCCATGTTATTGCTACCTATTTTAAATCACTCAGAAATGATAATGCCCCTAAACAGGGGCATTAATTCAAAGACTCTCTCGTCTTACGAGACTTCAATTTTATGGAATAGACGATACAGCACTGGGACAACAATAAGAGTCAGTACCGTTGCAAAGCCTAAACCAAACATGATGGTTACCGCCATCGGCTTGAAGAAGATATCAGGCAGTAACGGGATCATACCTAGAATCGTTGTAATCGCTGCCATACATACTGGGCGAACACGACTCAATGCTGCATCAACTACCGCAACATAAGGGTCTTTACCTGATTTCATTTCAATCTCAATTTGATCAAGTAATACGATACCGTTCTTAAGTAGCATCCCGGATAAACTCAAGAAGCCTAGCAATGCCATAAAGCCAAATGGTGTATTCAAGGCTAATAAGCCTGTCGTTACCCCAATTAGTGCTAATGGAACCGTCAACCAAACTATCAGCGGCTCTTTGACCGAGTTGAACAAGAACACGGTAATCAAGAACATGAACAGGTAACCCATTGGCATAGTGGTAAACAGTGACGCTTGTGCATCAGCAGATGACTCATATTCACCACCCCACTCCAACGAATAACCCGGTGGCATCTCAATCGCTTCAATTTGTGGCTGTAAGCGTTTCTGTAACGTCGAAGCCGTTTCTTCACCCAATAGGTCGTTGTCGGCCATTACCGTCAGCATACGCTTACGGTTCTTACGGATGATAAGCGGATCTTCCCATTCCAATTCGTAGCCAAGCGTCACTTGTTGCAACGGAATGTATTCGCTTAATGCCGGGCTCCAAATCTTCATACCTTCGATGTTGCGAATATCAATTCGCTCATCTTCAGGTAAACGAGCCACAATAGGCATCAGCGTAGTACCATCACGATACACGCCAATCGACTTACCAGAGAAAGACATCGCTAGGAAATCATCAACGTCAGACTTGGTAATACCATAACGACGCGCTTGGCTTTCATTGAACTGAGGCTCTAAGACCTTAGTTCTTTCACGCCAATCATGACGAACGTTAAACGCTCCGTCATCGGCACGCATGATGTCCATAACTTGAGCTGCGATTGAACGTAGCACGGTTGGATCTGAACCGACGATTCGAGCCTCAATTTTCGCACCGCCACCAGGACCTAATTCAATTTGCTTAAGTTTGTAATCAATTTCTGGGAACTGACTGTCAACGTGTTCACGGAAGCGACGCATCAGCCCCTCAAGCACCTGATAATCTTTCACACGAACCGTGATTTCGCCATACGCGCTATAACTCTTCTCGGGTGAGTAGGTCAACATGAAACGCTGCAGACCTTTACCGGCCGTGGTCGTGATATGTTCAACTTCACTTTGTTCCGATAACCAACTCTCAAGCACTCTCAACTTGGTATTAGTTGCTCGAATATCCGTACCTTCCGGCATCCAAACATCCACTTGGAACATCGGAGTGGTTGAAGACGGGAAGAATGCTTGTTTCACAAAGCCAAAACCGTACACACTCGCACCTAAACCAATCACCAGAACGATCATGGTTAGCCACGCGCGTTTCATACAGAACTCAAGGAAGTTTTTATAGATAACAAAAACCATCCCGTTGTATGGGTCTTTGCCTTCGTTATCGGGATCAACCTTCTGTCCTCTGAAGAAGATATCGGCAAAAAACGGCGTGATCGAGATGGCAGTAAACCAACTCAGCATCAATGAAATCAATAGCACCGTGAACAAGGTGCCACAGTATTCGCCCGTTGAATCTTCAGACAAACCAATTGGAGCAAACGCGGTGACCGCAATCACCGTTGCGCCAAGCAGTGGCCATTTGGTTTGGGTCACGATATCAGTGGCGGCCTGCATCCGGGTTCGCCCCTTCTGCGTGCCGATCAATATCCCCTCCACCACCACAATGGCATTATCCACCAGCATCCCTAAGGCAATAACCAACGCGCCCAGTGAAATACGTTGAAGGTCGATTTTGAAGTACTGCATGAAAATAAAGGTGCCGAATACGGTCAATAGCAGTATCAAGCCAATCAACAGCCCCGATCGTACTCCCATGAAGAACAGTAACACCACGATTACGATCGCAACCGCCTGCCCTAAACTCACCACAAATCCGCTTACCGACTTGTTCACCTCTTTAGGTTGGTTATAAACCTCGGAGATGTCGATACCGACAGGTTGTTGATATTTAAGCTCGGCGAGTCTTCGATCAAAGTCTTCACCCACTGCGACCACGTTCACGCCTTGCGCAAAAGAGACACCAAGGTTAAGCGCGAGTTCGCCGTTATAACCAATGATGTTACTCGGTACCTCAACGTAACCACGAGTTACATTCGCCACATCTTTTAGATAGATAAGCCCTTGAGCGCCACCTTCCGTAAGAATCAAATCACCAAGCTGTTCAACGTTTTGGAACTCACCGGTTGGATGGATTCGAATATATTCATCACCAATCCTTACCGCTCCTGCACTTGATACAATATTTTGAGTCGATAAAAGGTTAAATACCGTGCTTGGAGACAGACCCAGAGAGCTTATCCGTTTCATCGATATCTCAATGAACACTTGCTCTTGTTGTTGGCCGGAAACAGAGACTTTACTGACCCCATCAACCAACTCTAGCTCTCGCCTTAGGTAATCAATGTAATCCAGCAACTCTTTGTAGCTATAGCCATCCCCCGTCACCGCCAGCAAAATACCGTAAACATCACCGAAGTCATCGATGACTTGAGGATCATTGACGCCGGGTGGCAGTTCAACCTTGAGATCATTCACTTTTCGGCGAAGTTCATCCCATATTTGTGGAAGATCATCTGGGCCGTAGTTGTTCTTCATCGTCACCGTTACCTGTGATAGGCCGCGGCTAGAGATAGAGTTCACTTCGTCCACATAGGTAAGTTGTTGAATCGCTTTTTCTAGTGGGTAAGTAACTTCTTCTTCAACTTGTTGAGGTGTGGCTCCAGGGTAAGAGGTCACAACCATCGCATCTTTGATCGTAAAGGCAGGATCTTCTAAACGACCCAAGCCGAAAAAGGCAGAGACACCACCAATAAGAAAGATCAGAGATAGCATCCAGCTAATGACTTTGTTACGTATAAAGTAAGAAGCAACACCTGTGATCTGATCATCACCTTGTTGATCGTCATTTTGGGGCTTGTTATTTACTTCACTCATTGTTCGTCTCCTGAGACAATACTTCCACTGTCATCCCATCTCGCAATCGCGATATGCCTGCAACAACGACATGCTGCCCCATTTCCAATCCTTTCATGACCTGCAATGTTTTCTGATTTGCTTTTCCTAATACGACTTGCTGTTTCGAGACGGTACTGTCGTCATTAAGCACCCATACATAAGAGTTCTGACGCGTTAAATCATCGCCATCCGCATTAAACACAGCTTCGATTGGGATAAGTACCCCAGCTTTTAACTCCAAGCCGATATCTCGCCCATTTGACGTCACCTCAACGGCCATACCATCCAGAATCAAATCATCTTCCGGCATAGGTAGAGCAAGCGTCACCGTGAACGTGCCCGTGCTTGGGTCAGGTTCAGTGGTGAACTCCTTAATAGCCGCTGTGTATTCATTGCCACTGGGCACTCTTACTACAGCCTCAACATTCGATAACAGCTGTTCGCTCGGTTGGTTGACGTAGATTTGGTCAGGCAGCTGAATAACAACCTCAACATCTTCGACACTGTGGATATTTACCACTTGTTGGCCTACCTGAATATTTTCATATTGGTCGACACTGACACGAGAAATGATCCCATCAACAGGGGCGCGAAGCTTAGTGAACGACAAGCGCAGTTTTGCGAGTTCCAGCTCGGCATAAGCGATCTGGCGTTGAGCAGCAATTTCATCAAACTGTGACTTCGCCAATAAACCTTTCTTCACTAGCGGACTTGAACGTCTGTATTGACTGTTAATTACCGTGTAACGCGCCTGAGCATTGTCGACATCCAGTTGATAATCGGTAGGGTCAAGCTCTGCAATGATGTCTCCTTGTGAAACACGCTCACCTTCTTTCACATCAAGCTTATTGATTTCACCAGCGACTCGAAAGCTGAGATGAGCCTTCTCGGCAGCGTTTGCAACCGCAGGGAAATAGAGTTTGTCGCTAAAGTCGATGACTGAAATCTCGATAGCTTTAACCAAGGGTGTGTTATTCACTTCTACAACTTGTTTATCTTCACAAGCCGTAAGTAAAACCAAACACGACAGTCCAGCGGCCACTTTAAGTGTTTTCATGTTATAGCCCCCTTTCCTTGATCCACTCTCGAACTTTAACGCCCGGTTCAAGACCATTAACACCAGAAGTTACGATGCGATCACCATCGTTCAACCCTGAAACAATATGGCGTTTTTCATCGATGATGATTGCGACATTTTCAACAATACCGTCGCTATTCACGCGCCACACAGAGACATCATCCCCATCAGTCATCATTGCTGATGTGGGAATTTTTGTGGCGGCCGCTAACGCTGAAACTAAATGAACTGTGCCTGACATACCCGGCAAAATACCAACATCGGTTGGTCTTTCCATTACCATGGTGACTTTGTACGACCCGGTTTTGGGATCCGCTTCAGTATCAACCTCTTGGAATGCTAAAGCGTAGGAGCTACCAGGGAAAGCATCAAAAACCATGGTTGCATCCGTCTCAAACCCTGAAGAAAAGCGCGTGATAAGTTGGTCGGGTAATAAGAATACGACTTTGAGGATTTGATTCGTTTGAATATTCATCACGCCTTGTTTGGCAGCGATATATTCATGGTTTTCAGCAGGAATGATGGAGATAGTACCATCGTAAGGCGCAACCAAAGTGGTATAACGTAGGTTGGCTTTTGCTTGGTTAAGCACCGCTTTAGCAGAATTATGATTAGCTTTCGCTTGGTCGAAGTCTTGCTCAGATACGACGCGATCTTTGCGCAACTTAATTGAACGTTGGTATTGAACATCGGCAAGCTTAAAGTTGGCTCTCGCTTGCTTCTCTAACAACTGATATTCGTCAGGATTAAGCGTTGCAAGCCCATCACCTTTGGTAACCTGTTGACCAGATGTGACATCGATAGTCTGAAGTAGCCCTGGAACACGAAATGCCAGTACTGCTTTGTCACCCGCTTCTGTGGTGGCAGGAAAGCTACGTTCAAAGGCATTACTACCGACGGAGACAGTGAAGAGTTTGGCGGGTCTAGAATCAGGTTCAGGTACGGGAGGAAGCTCCTTACCACACCCAGACAACCCAGCTAAGGCTGTCAATAGGACAACGGAGGCTCTATACATTAGTGATCATCCATAACTATAAATATTTTTATAACATAGATTAATCACATGTAACTTACCAGTTATCGTAAGATTTATTTAGACAAAATTATTAAAAAAAATAACGGCTTGGAATAAATTTCCCTAAACCGTTATCTAATGTTTTTCAGGTTTACCACTACATGTTCTTAAATGCGCGATCGACTTTGAAAGTATCCGAAGTCACATAAGCTTCCATATTGCGGACACTGGTCTCTAATTTCTGGAAATCACCCTCTAAAGTGCCCAATAACGACTCTGCGGTTTGCCCTTTTTCCCAAGGTTTTTGCTTCAGCGTGTGCTCTTGTTTGGCTTTCATCTGATCGACATACTGAGGTGGTTGTTTTTCAAGCATAAATGTCAAAGCTAAATACGCTAATAACACCAAAAAGCTACCACCAAGCAGTGCCGCCGAGATAACCAAGATGCGAACCAACCACACTTCCAAGCCAAAATAGTTCGCTAACCCTGCACACACGCCAGACAGCTTACCGTTAATAGGGTCGCGATACAGTTCTCTACTCATAGTTTCGTCTCCAGTTAGGTGACTCCGCATCCAGTATCTTTTCCAGTGTTTTCACTCGGTCTTGCATTGATTCAGCTTGAGCAGAAAGCTTGTGCAAACGCTGAAGATCCGTTTCTGAAAGACCATTACTGGATTTCTTCTTGCTGCGGTAATGTAAGAACAACCATAGCGGTGCCACGAAGATTAAAAAGACAATCAGTGGGCCTGCAATTAGAAATGTTGACATAGACAACTCCTGAATTATTTATCGCGGTTTTCAACTTGTTGCTTCAGTTTCGCCAGCTCTTTTTCAATTTCATCTTGAGCTTGTAACTCTGCAAACTCTTGGTCTAAAGATTTTGCGTTACCTGTTTTCGCGTAAACGTCCGCTTCGGCTTCTAATTCATCCACTTTACGCGAGAATTGTTCAAACTTCGCCATTGCTTCGTTGGTTTTGCTTGAATGCAGATGTTTTTGAACATCACGACGATTGCTCGCAGCATTATTACGAATCATCAATGCTTGCTGCTTTGCGCGAGTTTCTACGATTTTAGTTTCAAGCTTGCCAATCTCACTGGTCAGCTTTTCGATGGTTTCGTGAACCAAGGTTTGCTCTGTGTGAAGGCTTTTGATTATATCTTCAAGCTTTTGCTTTTCGATTAGCGCCGCTCTAGCTAAATCTTCACGTTGTTTAGTTAGTGCTAGTGTCGCTTTATTTTGCCAATCTAGAATCTGAGTTTCGATAGCTTCAACTTTACGTGCTAACTCTTTTTTATCTGCGATAGCTTTAGCGGAGTTAGTGCGAACCTCAACCAGCGTATCTTCCATTTCTTGGATAATCAGGCGAATCATCTTTTCAGGATCTTCAGCCTTGTCTAAAAGTGCACTGATGTTCGAATTTACAATGTCTGCAAAGCGAGAAAAAATACCCATGAGGAACTCCTTAATTACAATGATGGCAAATGTTCTTTAAAGCGTTATTCGATTTCTCAATCCACTTGCTCAAAAATTTACGTTTGTTGTTAAACCTAACATAAGTAATCCAAGTAGCGTGCCAACTTTTAAGCCATTTATTATCAGACACTTACAATAAAATGGTGATTAACCCGAACCATGCTATGATGAATTTAGCCAAGTATTGGTATTTTTCACCACTACGACTCTTATACTTAAGCTATTTACATGACGTGACTTAAATAAAGCTCTCTAAATCACATCCATCGGCGCTCAAATCGCACAAGGACCCGCTATGCAGCAGAACCTCATTGGTGAATCACCCAGTTTTCTCTCCGTTTTAGATAAAGTATCTCAACTCGCACCAATCGAAAGACCGATCCTGATCATTGGAGAGCGTGGTACGGGTAAAGAGCTCATAGCTCAAAGGCTGCATTACCTTTCAAGGCGATGGGATCAGCCGTTGATCTCACTTAATTGCTCAACGCTCAGTGAAGGTTTGATTGATTCTGAGTTGTTTGGTCATGAGTCTGGTTCCTTTACTGGTTCAAAAGGTCGTCATCAGGGTCGATTTGAAAGAGCGGAAGGTGGAACACTGTTTCTTGATGAGCTCGCAACCACGCCCCTAGCCGTTCAAGAGAAGCTATTGCGCGTTATTGAATACGGGCAGTATGAACGTGTCGGCGGACAAAAAGCTTTAAGTGCCAACGTAAGACTGGTTTGCGCCACCAACGCTGACTTGCCAGACATGGCATTAAGGGGCGAATTCAGAGCTGACTTATTGGACAGGCTAGCGTTTGACGTGATTACTATTCCCCCTCTTCGAGAGCGAAAAGAAGACATCACGCTGCTGGCGGAATACTACGCCATTAAGATGTGCCGTGAATTAGAATTGGAGTTGTTTGTTGGCTTTGCTCCGTCTGCCTTAGAGGCGCTGCTAGATTATTCATGGCCAGGGAATGTGCGAGAACTCAAGAACGTTATTGAGCGCGCAGTCTACCAGCACGGTAAAGACCCATATCCTATTGAATCTTTGGTGTTTAACCCATTCAAACCCGCATGGAAAATAGATCAAGATTCCACGCATGAAATTGGCAATGCGCCGTCCAACAGCCATACTTCATCAGAGAGCTCGTTTTCTTTGCCACTTGATTACAAAGCATGGCAAGAACAACAAGACATCAAGCTGCTCAATCAAGCCCTAAAGCAAAGCAAGTACAACCAGAAACAAGCAGCAGAATTACTTGGATTAACCTACAACCAATTACGTGGAATGGTGAGGAAGTACGCGATTGTCGGACAAGCTAACGATAAATAGCTGTCAGCACTTGATTATTATTTGGAGCCGAATAAATAAAATGTTAAATTGTCCGGATCTTGAGGCTCCTCTAACGCCTCGTTTCGAAAAGTATTTCTTTTTATGAAAGCACTAATAAGACTATCACTGAGCATCTGCACGCTGAGCTTTTTAGCTGGATGTGGTGAGAGTGTGAATCACGAGCAAATCCGTGAAAAAGGCTTCATTTATTGCGGCCAAGGTAATCCTAGTACTTTCAACCCACAACTGGTTGATAGTGGCATTACCTCAGAATCGCTGAGCCCTCAAATTTTCGATACACTGCTCACTCTTGATCCAATGACTTATCGACCAAAACAGAACTTGGCAACAAGCTGGTCTGTCGATGAATCGGGTACAGAGTACACTTTCAAACTGCGCCCTAATGTTGCGTTTCAAACCACAGACTGGTTTACCCCAACTCGCAGTATGAATGCACAAGATGTGGTCTTTAGTTTTGAGCGAATCATTGATAGCTCAAACCCATTTCATTATGTGGGCGGCGGCCTATACCCATGGTTTGCTGGTATCGACTTCCAAAACCTGATCGTCGATATCACTGCGGTTGATGACCTGACAGTGAAATTCCAATTAAGTCGCCCAGACAATTCATTCCTCAACAATATCGCCACCAGCTATGCGGTCATTCACTCTAAAGAATATGCCAATAAACTCATTGCTACGGATGAAAAAAATGAAATAGACTCCAAGCCCGTTGGCACAGGTCCTTTCTACTTGGATGAATATCAAATAAACGACCTAGTACGCTTGAAAAAGAACAAGCACTATTGGAAGGGTGACGTAGAAATGGACCAAGTTGTGTTTGATACTTCACAACGTGGGACAGGGACTCTTGCCAAGCTACTTCGTAGTGAGTGTGATGTATTGAACTCACCGATTTCTAGTCAGATTCCTATTATTCAAGCACATGAAGAGTTGAAGATTTCCGCCACGCCTGCGGTTAATGTCTCTTTCATCGCACTGAACACCGAGCACCCTGCACTGCGTGACTCACGAGTGCGCAAAGCGCTGAACTTAGCTATCAATCGTCAGAACATTCTTGATTCTGTGTACTACGGTACAGGTACAAAAGCCTACACCTTACTTCCCCCTACTTCTTGGGCTTATCAAAAAGACAGTGTTCAAGTTCGCTATGACCGCAACTACGCAGTTGCGCTTCTTAAAGAAGCCGGGGTAGAACCTGGGCTAGAGCTTTCAATGTGGGTGCCATTAGAGCCAAGAGCCTACAATCCGAGCCCAAGGAAAACGGCAGAATTAATCCAAGCAAATTTAGCTGATATTGGTATCGAACTTAAGCTCTATACCGACGACCGATTTGATCGTACGCAGCTGTCATCCATTTCCTCAACAGACTTGTTGCTCACAGGTTGGATCGGCAATACGGGCGACCCGGACAACTTCTTACGTCCGCTTCTTTCATGTAGCTCAGAACGAGCAGGATTAAACGTCTCTATGTGGTGTAATTCAGACTTTGATTTCCTTCTCGACTTAGCATTAGAGATCAATCAACAAAGGCACCGTGTGAACTTGTATCGACAAGCCCAAAACATTCTCAATGAAGAAGTTCCTGTGATTCCTCTCGCTCATGGCGTGCAATTCCGCGTGCACGATCGTTCGCTAAGTGGCTTTAAGCAGAGCCCGTTCAATGCTCAACCTTTTGATCAAGTCAGAAGAGAGGTGCAGTGATGTTTTGGTATACATTAAGACGTGTAAACTTATTCATTATTACACTGGGGATCCTGACGTTAGTGGGGTTCGCTCTGCTTCGACTAGACCAAACCTCACCTTGGGCGATTCAAGATTTTTGGCCCGGTTGGCTTAGCTACATCACAGAATTATCGACACTGAACTTTGGCTTGAGCAAACACGGAGCGCCTATCATCGATGAGCTTGTCGTGGTATTCCCTGCAACGTTAGAACTGTGTTTCTTTGCTTTTGTGCTTGCGTTGTTTATCGGCATCCCTTTCGGCACTATTGCTGGCATGAGACAGGGCAAGTTTGTCGATACCACCATATCGTTTACTTCAATGGCTGGTTACTCTGCACCTATATTTTGGGTCGCACTACTGATGATCATGGTGTTCTCTTTACACTTTGAAATGTTTCCAGTGGGCGGCAGATACGATCTACTTTACGAAATTGAACACGTCACTGGCTTTGCTATCATTGATGCCTTTTTTGCTGAAGGTCGTTATCGAGCACACGCACTGCAGAGTGTTATCGAACATATGGCGTTACCTTGTCTTGTATTGGCACTCGCCCCAACGACTCAGGTAATTCGACTGATGAGAGCGTCAGTGGCTGAAGTGATGACGCAAAACTACATCCGCGCGGCGCGAATTAAAGGTCTATCTACCAGAGAGATCGTGATGCAACACGTGTTAAGAAATGCGATACCACCGATTATTCCTAAGGTCGGCGTTCAACTATCAAGTATGTTAACGCTCGCTATTATTACCGAGTCTATCTTTAACTGGCCGGGTATTGGCCGCTGGTTATTGGATGCTTTATCTAATCAAGATTACGTTTCAATTCAAGCTGGCGTAATCGTGGTAGCAACCTTGGTTTTGACCGCAAACATTCTGTCCGATCTATTGGGCGCGATGGTTAATCCACTGGTAAGGAAGGAATGGTATGCTAACAAATAACGTCTACCAAGAAGAGCAGATTCCAACCCAGTTCGAGCGTTTCTGGCGCAGCTTCCGTGGCAATAATCTCGCTATGTTTGGACTGTGGTGTTTGGCCTTAATCATTCTAATCACCGTCACTTCACCATGGCTAGCTCCGCATGATGCTCAAGAACAAACGGGACACCTGTTAACCCCACCCTCTTGGGATCCCTCAGGAACAGTTGAGTATTTCTTAGGTACCGATGACTTAGGCCGAGATATTCTTTCTCGTCTGATCATTGGTTCGCAGCTGACCTTTGGCGCAGCAGTTATCATCACCTTCATTGCAGCGGTCATCGGCTGCCTGATTGGCGTACTTGCGGGGATGACTCGTGGATTACTATCAAGCACGCTAAACCACCTGCTTGATACCGTTATGTCGATTCCGTCTCTGTTACTAGCAATTATCTTCGTGGCGTTTCTTGGTTTTGGCGAGTTTAATATCTTGCTTGCCTTATGTTTAGCATTGATTCCACGCTTTATTCGTTCGGTATACATTGCCGTGCACGCTGAGGTAGAAAAAGACTATATTTTGGCTTCTCGCCTTGATGGTGCGAACGACTTCTACCTGTTATGGAATTCAATCCTTCCTAATATTCTTACCGTGGTGGCACTTGAAATTACACTGGCATTGTCAGTCGCCATTCTTGATATCACGGCTTTGGGTTTCTTAGGGCTTGGCGCTCAAGCACCAAGTACCGAATGGGGCTCAATCTTGGGTGACTCTGTAGAGCTGATTTACCTCGCACCATGGACAGTAACCCTACCCGGTTTAGCCATTATGTTTACAGTGATCGTGATTAACCTCGTCGGTGAAGGTGTTCGCCAAGCGCTAAATGCAGGAATCGAATAATGCCTTTACTTGATATTCGACATCTAACCATCGAGATTGAGACCCCTCAAGGGATGGTTAAAGCCGTTGATAGAATGAGTCTTACCCTCAATGAAGGGGAAATTCGCGGCTTAGTAGGTGAATCAGGCTCAGGCAAGAGCTTGGTTGCAAAAGCGATCGTTGGGGTTTGTAAAGAAAACTGGAAAGTATCTGCCGACCGAATGCGCCTTGGCAATATCGACCTCCTGCAACTGACACCCAAAGAACGACGCCGAGTTATTGCTCGTGATATCGCGATGATCTTTCAAGAGCCATCCTCCTGTCTTGATCCATCTGAAAAAGTGGGCCATCAACTGATTGAAGCGATTCCTTCCTATTCGTTTGAAGGTCGGTGGTGGCAGAGATTCAAATGGCGTAAGAAACAGGCCATCGCTCTACTGCACAAAGTCGGTATTAAAGATCACTCTCGTCTTATGGATAGTTACTCTTATGAGTTGACCGATGGTGAGTGTCAAAAAGTCATGATCGCCATGGCGATCGCAGCCAAACCAAAAGTCTTGATCGCTGATGAACCAACCAACGATCTAGATCCGATCACACAGTCTCAAATATTGCGTCTGTTGAGTCGTATGAATCAGATCAATAACACGACCATCGTGCTGATCGGCCATGACTTAACCACCATTACCCAATGGGCAACTCGCATTACCGTTATGTACTGTGGTCAGTCTGTGGAATCAGCGGATACGCAGAAGCTGTTAGATGCACCTAAACACCCATATACCGTCGCTCTACTGAAAGCGATGCCTGACTTTAACGACTGGATTCCTCATAAAGAGAAGCTACAGTCTTTGCCAGGTTCAATCCCTCCGTTGCAGCACCTTCCTATTGGTTGTCGACTAGGACCACGTTGCCCGTATGCGCAAAGGCAATGTGTTGAGATTCCTTATACCAAACGAATCAAAAACCATAAGTTCAATTGTCACTTCCCTCTTAATATGGAGAAGAAAAAGAAATCATGAGTGCATTATTAGAAGTCATTGATTTATCTAAAGACTTTACGACTCGCTCTGGTCTTTTCCGTAAAAAGATTCATCAGGCAGTGAAACCAGTCAGCTTTTCGCTTGAGGCGGGACAGACGATTGGTTTTATCGGTCAGAATGGTTCAGGAAAGTCGACATTAGCAAGAATGCTAGCGGGCATGGTAGAGCCAACTGCGGGCGAGATTCGTGTGAACGGTGAAAAGCTAGAGCACAAGGACTACTCGACTCGCTGTAAGCTGATTCGAATGATCTTCCAAGATCCGAACACCTCGCTTAACCCGCGCATTCAGATTGGTCGAATTCTTGAAGGTCCATTAAAGCGAAACACCAATATGCCACCAGAAGCCCGTATGCGTCGTGTGAAAGACACCCTATTACGTGTGGGTCTACTACCGGAACATGCTTACTTTTACCCACAGATGCTGGCGGCAGGCCAGAAACAGAGAGTTTGTTTGGCTCGTGCCTTGATTCTTCAACCATCGATCATCGTTGCTGATGAAGCGTTGAATGGTTTGGACATGGCAATGCGCTCTCAAATCATCAATTTGTTCTTAGAGCTACAAGAAGAGATGGGTGTGTCCTTCGTCTACGTATCTCAACACCTTGGTATTGTTAAGCACATCACCGACAAAATCATCGTCATGCACGAAGGTAATGTGGTTGAGAGTGGGGAAACGGATCAAGTGCTGACCAACCCAACTCACCAAATCACCCAAAGATTGGTTGAGAGCCATTTCTCCAAAGCGCCGAACCACTAATCTCGAATCACGCTACATTCAACAGAGGGGAAAACTATGTTAAGAATAGCTTCAATGCTTCCCCTCTTGTTGGCGCTGTTTTCCTTTAACGCAGCAAGCACACCGCTCACTTGGTTAGATAGAAGCTTCGTCGAAACTGCCTTTTATAACGTCGCACTTCAACACGAATATTCCCAAGGCAACAAGCCACTAGCCAAATGGAAACAACCGATCAAGATTTGGATCGATCATCGAGTGGGTGATGAAGAACTGCATCAAGAGCTCACAGAGCTTCATATCCGACACTTATCCGAAGTCACTCAGCACCCGATAACAATCGTCAACAAAGAGTCTGAAGCGAACGTAAAATGGATATACACGCGGCAAAGTCAGTGGGTATCTGAGGCGAAATCGGTGCTCAAACTCAAATCAACTCAGCATCTAAACAACGCTATTTGCACGGCGGGTTATCGAACTAATTCTAAAGGTGAGATTGTTTACGCTGGGATTGTTATTCCCGTTGATCAAGCAAGATCTCGAGGTAAGCTCGTCGCCTGTATCGTGGAAGAAATCACACAGGTTCTAGGCCTGCCGAATGATTCAGATAAAGCCTACCCTTCTATTTTTAATGACCATACGCCAGAAGACTTATTATCACCACTAGATGTGGTACTACTAAAGCTGTTGTATGAACCAGAATTGAAAGCTGGAATGACAAAATCTGAAGTAAAACCTGTCGTTCGAAAGATACTCAAGAGGTACAGTAAAACAGGTGTGCTTCAACAAGCTTCAAAAGCCGCACAGCAAGCGCCGTTGTATCAGTTGATTGGGTACTAACGAAAATGCGTTGTAAATAGCTTAGATGGGATAATTGAATGATAGCGCTGCCTAAAAAAGGCAACGCTGACTTAAGAACTGTATTGCGGCAGAATTAGCGCTTAGCAGCTTGCTTCTTTAATTCGAAATCGAACTCATCAGGGAACAAGATTACGCCTTCTTCTTGCTCGTTCGGGAACACAACCACTGCAAGCTCGTCGTCTTCTAGACCGTTAGTCCAACGGCTGTGCCATTTGTTCAACGAGATAGACTCAGCTTTACACTCAGACCAATCACCCGTAGCCCAAGATTCAGCAAACTCTTGATTTGGCCATACTGGAACACAGTCTTCATCTTCTGTGTTCAGCATTACACAACCGTGTTCATCGGTTAAGATCCATACTTCACGGTTCGCTACGATTTCTTTCACACAGTACTTTAGGCGTTGCTCACCCGTATACTTATTGATTTCAGCGATTTTTTTATCGTCTAGCTGTGTAGTCATCTTAATTTCCTACTTTAGTCAGTAACTTTGCTCTTAAAGCTATTTTATGCCGAGAGCTTTTAACTTCAAACATTTTCGATGAAGAAGAAAATCCACTTCAAAGAAAAACGCCTGCTAAATTAGCAGGCGTTTATAATTAAGCGACTTGATTAAACAAGCTCACCCTGTAACCAAGGCCAGCCTTGCTTCTTACGGCTTAATGTATTTTCCATCATTAATACGCCGTCTTTCTCGTGCTTAACCAGTTTATCAGCCCACTCGCCTTTGTATAGAAGGTGAGTTTGCGCAGTAGTGATGTCTGTTAGCATTACCGCAGCAAATGCTAGACCGTCTTTCTCACAACGTTCTTCAAGATCCGCTTCTAGCGCTTCAATCATGCCATCTACTTGCTCAAGAGTCGCAAGCTCAACTTGACCAACAACAACATCACGACCGTTGAATGGGTAGCCTTTAAGGTCTTTTTCTACTAGTTGTGCAGCAGATAGGCCTTCGATGTTTGTCTTAGCGATTAGAAGCGCTTTGATGAATGCATCAATGTCAGTCACGCCAGCGATTTCAGCAAGCTCAGCAACCGCGTCTTTGTCTTTTTGAGTACATGTTGGAGAAGCAAAACCAACCGTGTCTGAAAGAATTGCAGACATCATCAGTTTAGCGATTTGTTGAGAGATAGCGTGACCTTCAATCTTGAACATGTTGAAAAGTACAGTATTTGTACAACCAACAGGCCAGATCCAAGCTTCCATAGGGTTAACTGTCATCGCGTCACCTAAACGGTGGTGATCGACAATACCTACGATCTCAGCTTCAGCAACATCGTCCGGTGCTTGTGCTAGATCTGAGTAGTCTACTAGCCAGATTTTTTCACCAGCAACAGAAGTACGAAGTTCTGGTTTTTCAGCACCAGCGACTTCTAGAATGTGTTGAGTTTCGCGGTTGATCTCGCCTTGGCGAATTGGTGTCGCTTCCTCGCCACGAGCTTTAAGAAGCTCTGTTGCAACTAACGCACTACAAATACTGTCACTATCAGGGTTTTTGTGACCAACAACTAAAATCATGTTTCTTCCTATTACACTAACAATTATGACTCTACCTTTAGAGTCTCTCTTTATTAGCCATACTTTACCTCATTTTTTCAGGTTGGTCATGTTTCGTAGGTTTAGCCAATGGTAACAATAGATAAAAAAACAACAAATGCAATTGATAATTATTATCATTCGTATATATTTATCTTAAGCCACTAATTTTGAGTAACACCTATGGATCGACTAATCTCTTTTTTGCCAAGCAGTAGCGCTGCGAAAACAACTCAGTTTTCACTGTCATTTAAGCGCCTGCTTTTACCTATCTCACTTGCAGCTTTAGTTATGGCGCCTGCCACGCGAGAATTGACGGTCACTACCTTGTCAGACGCCTTTTGGGCCGTGTCTTGTTATGTTGCTTTGACCTTAGCGATTTACCACGGGTTAAGCCTGTATATCAACAAAGATAACGTCTTCAACAAGCTCGTCCATCAATCCCGTTCAAACCAAGTTGTATTCGCTGCACTTATGGGGGCGCTACCCGGCTGTGGCGGTGCGATCGTGGTTACCACACAATTTATCTCGGGCAAACTCGGATTTGGCGCAGTTGTTGCTGTTCTCGTCTCAACCATGGGTGATGCGGCCTTCCTGCTCATTGCAAGCGAACCCAAGACTGGTTTAGCCATGATGGCGATGGGCGTGATTGTCGGAACTGCGTCAGGTCGAATCATTAACTTGTTTCACGCAGATGACTTCTTGCGCCCAAAAAAAGCAGAGAAAAATGAAGCGGTGAGAAGCTGTGCTTCTCAATCTCAAGACAAAGAAGCAGTATCGAAAAAAGCGATCAACCTACAAGGTTATCTATGGTCTGTACTCATTATTCCAGGTGCTGCGGTTGCCCTACTTGGCTCTTTTCAAGTGGATGTGAATGAGTTGCTCGCTTTGCCCGAAATGTCGATGGAATGGGCAGGAACTATTTTGCTGATTAGCTCGATGTTTCTATGGGGTCTCACCCGTGAAATTGAAGATTACAAGTCAGCCGTCAGTGAAGACGAGAAATGTGTAGGCTCTCATCCACTACAAAAAACGGCTCAAGATACTAACTTCGTTACTGCATGGGTGGTGGTTGCTTTTCTTTTCTTCGAATTTGGCTCTGTGATAGCAAATGTCGATTTTGCGACGCTATTCTCAAGCTGGGGCATGATGCTCCCCCTGGCGGGAGTGTTGATGGGATTGCTACCGGGGTGTGGTCCGCAATTGCTGGTCACTAGCCTATACCTTTCTGGTGCACTGCCACTATCAGCTCAGGTAGGTAACGCAATTTCTAATGACGGTGATGCGCTATTCCCTGCGATTGCGATGGCACCGAAAGCCGCTCTTGTCGCGACCTTGTATTCCAGTGTTCCCGCTTTGATTTGTGCATACGGTTACTGGTTTATGTTCGAACTTTAGGCTTACGTTCGAAGCTTAGGTTTATAATTGGAGCTTAGGTTTACAATTTAAGCTTAGGTTTACAATT
The DNA here is from genome assembly GCF_003345295.1 of Vibrio splendidus. Lineage (NCBI taxonomy): Bacteria > Pseudomonadati > Pseudomonadota > Gammaproteobacteria > Vibrionales > Vibrionaceae > Vibrio > Vibrio splendidus. The sequence goes on along the minus strand of NZ_CP031055.1, from coordinate 908,917 downwards.
TAAGCTTAGGTTTACAATTTAAGCTTAAGTTTATATCCGAGGCTTAAGCTTTTATTCAAGGTTTTAGCTTTACTCCATAGGTTTCTATTAGGTCGGTACTTTGTATCGGCCTTTTTGTTTCCATCTGCCTAAGCCCTTACAACAGGTCCTTTGTGCATTCCCTTCCGGCTTCATGCTAATGCTTTATGTTTCTACAGCCTACCTCAAACAGCACGTTACAGCTGGTCTCAAAAACGCCCCTCTGGCGCTGTTACAATGCTTAGTTAGAAATCCCAACACGTACACTAGAAAAACAAAAAGCCCCTGTAAGAGTACTTACAGGGGCTTTAATTCAAGCTTTAGTCTTGGTTCTTAAGTACAAGACTTAAGAAACTTCGATTGGACCACCGAATGAAGTTACTGGAGGCAGTTTGCCTTGGAACTTCTCGAAGTTAACCAAACATGTGTTTGCTGACGTTGCTTGAGCAAGTTCAGACGTACCGATGTCTTGAGTTAGTGTGTTTGGATCGCCGTATGTATCTAGCGCACCCACTTTCTCGTTGATCGGGCCGTACCAAGCACCTTCTTCGATACGAACAACACCAGGAGCGTAGCTATCCATTAGAACAGCACCTGCTAGTAGTTGACCACGGTCGTTGAACACACGTACTACATCGCCATCTTTGATGCCTTTCTTCTTAGCATCGACTGGGTTGATGTAGATAGGCTCACGGCCTTGTACCGCGTAAGTCGCACGCCACTCTTCAGATTCACACATCTGAGAGTGAAGACGCTTGTCTGGGTGACAAGATTGTAGCCAGTACGGGTGTTTGTCAGAGCCTGGACCACCATGTGAACGTTCAGATTTCTCGAACCACATTGGGTGTTCTTGACAGTGCTCGTAACCCATGTTGCCAACAGTACGGCTTGTGATTTCGATGAAACCAGAAGGAGTACCTAGTGCGTTGATCTCTGGATCTTCACGGAATGAAGCGTGACGAGTCCATGGCTTACCTTTACCGAAGTCTAGGAAACCTTTCTCCCAGAACTCAGCAAACTCAGGCATTTCGAAGCTGCCTTCGTTTGATGCACGACATTCGTCATACAGAGATTTAACCCACTGCATTTCGTCCATACCACGCGTGTAATCGTTGTAACGACCCCAACGCTTAGTTAGGCTAGACATGATCTCGAAGTCCGTCTTAGACTGGAACAGAGGATCCACTAGCTTGTGCATTGCGATCAAACCACGGCCAGAGTACGCGCCATAGCCATCAATATCGTTACGTTCCCACTGAGTACATGCTGGAAGCACGATATCAGAGTGACGACAAGTTGCAGTCCAAGCGAAATCAACAGCCACTACAGTTTGTAGACTCTTGAATGCTTTACGCATCTTGTTGCGATCTTGGTGGTGGTGCCACGGGTTGTTACCACTGAATACCATCATCTTAATGTCTGGTAGCGTTACAGTAGAACCGTTCGCTTTGATCTTTTTACCTGGTTCAAGCAAGCTATCAACCCAACGAGCTACTGGAATTACGCGGCTATAACCGTTGTAATCTGTATTCGTGTGTTTAGGTGATTGACCTTGGTCGATGTTCAACGGGAAAGAACCCGGAGCAGCGAAGCCAGTTGAAGATACACCGATACCTGAGTAGTGGTGACCGTAAGAGATACCACCGCCCGGAAGACCAATTTGGCCAACCATTGCTGCGATAACTGCACACATCCAGTAAGGCTGCTCACCGTGCTCTTGACGTTGGATACTCCAACCAACAAGAATTTGCGTACGACCGTTAACCAGCATCTTAGCGAATTCACGGATAGAGTCCGCGCTTGCGCCACAGATAGCCGAAGCCCACTCTGGTGTCTTCTCAACTTTATCTTTCGTTTCACCTTGAACGTACTTGATGAAGTCTTCAAAACCTAGACAGTAAGTTTCGATGAACTTCTTGTCGTATAGGTCTTCGTTGTAAAGAACGTGAGCAACACCAAGCATGAACGCCACATCAGTTTGTGGGTTGATGTACATCTGCTCGTTTTCTAGGTAACGGCCTGTTTTGTTTTGAACAGGGTCAACAGAAACAACGTTGATCTCTTTCTTAGCAACTTTCTCTTTCAGTTGTTCTAGGTATGCGAACGACTCGTGAGTCTCACATGTCCAACCTACTTGAAGGTTTTTAACTGGATCGTTACCCCAAAGAACAATGTTGTCACTGTTTTCTAGGATAAGTTCCCAAGATGTACCTTGTGCGTAAACTTCAGTCGAACCTAGCACGTAAGGCATGATCGTTTGACCAGCACCTGTTGAGTAGTCACCGATTTTCTTCACAGAGTAACCGTGAAGTGCCATTGCACGTTGCATATGGTTAGTACAGCTGTGGAACTGACCCGTTTGTCTCCAACCAGTTTGACCGGTGTGAAGTGCCCATGGACCGTAATCTTTCTGTACGCGCTCTAGTTCGCGGTAAACAAGGTCTAGTGCCTCATCCCAAGTCACACGAATAAAGCGGTTGTTACCACGCGTGTCTGCGCTGTATTTATGCTTCTTCAACCAATCTAGGCGAACCATAGGGTAACGCACACGTGATGGACTGTAGATAATACCTTTAATACCTTTCAACATCTCAGTTGGGTGTTGATCGATTTCTAAAGGTTTAATTTCTTGCACTTTACCCGCGTAAACGCGAGCTCGGAATGCACCCCAGTGAGAACCAGAGACTTTCCACGCGCCGTCTGTTTCTGCAGCAGACGCTGATGCCGACGCCAATAAGCTTGGACCGATAACCGATGCCGCACTTGTAGTAGCGACACCTTTCAGAAAACTTCTTCTTGTAATTGCCATTGTGTTACTCCAATTGACGTCTTATTAGTGATGGCCTTCAGAAAAATCTGATGAGTGCTTCTGTAGATACTTAAGAACAAGTGCTTCTGTATCTGTATCGAAGTTAACGAACGCAATCATACCATCTAGCATGCCTACCCAACCGTTAGCGCTGAAGTGAGCTTCATCTGGCTGTGAGTGACACGTTGAACAGTTAGATTGGTACGCTTGACCCGCTGCGTTCCAGATTGGATCGAAGTTATCAACCATAGACTCTTTCTTCATCCAAAGTGCTAGGTTAACTTCTTCCCATGGAAGGCCAGTAAGCTCATCTTCTTTCTTCTCACCAACAGTGATAACGTCACTTTGAGATACTTCTTTCGTCAAGATTGCAGTCGAGATGTTCATACCGAAGTCTTCTTGGATTACACGTCCGAAGCCTTTCGCTTTATGCCAACCGTCGATTTGAATCTTGATCATGTCGCCTTTTTCGTCGATAACCGCAACTTTACTTGCAGGGCTTAGTAGACCCGCTTCAACTGTTGCTGTTTCATCTGTGTACATTGGTAGGTGACGAATAGAAATCACATCAGAACCATTTGCGTAAGATGTGCTGCTTGCTACATTTTCTAGCTCGCCAACAATGCCGCTCGCTGATGCCATATCTAATGGAAGGTTGTGAGCAATACCTTTGTGACAGTCAACACAGCTTTGATCACGCTCTGCCGCATTCTTCATCTGGATACGCGCTGTTGGGCGCATGTTTTCGAAATCCATTGAATCGTAGTTGTGGCAGTTTTTACACTCTAGAGATTTGTTCGAAGAGAAACGATCCCATTCGTGTTTAGCCAGCTCGATACGACGAGCTTCGAATTTTTCAGGCGTATCTAGGTCACCAAATACTTGAGCGAAGACTTCTTTAGATGCTTGCATCTTACGAGCAATTTTTGCTGTCCATTCATGTGGAACGTGACAGTCAGGACAAGTAGCACGCACACCAGAAGTGTTTTTCCAGTGAACCGTTTCTTGTAGTTCTACGTATACATTGTCACGCATGGTGTGACAGCTTACACAGAACTCTTCTGTGTTTGTATGTTCTAGCGCTGTATTAAAACCGCCCCAGAAAATAACACCGGCGATAAAGCCACCCATAGTTAGTACACCAAGACTGATGTGTACTGCTGGGCGAGTCATTGTGCGCCATAATTTAACTAAAAATGATTTCATGTTTAGCTCTCTTAAAAATTAGTTCTAATAAAAATGTGATAGCAAGAGGGCATTACATGCCGCCGTGTGCACCTGGAGGACCTAATACAAACACTTGCAGTGCCCAAACTAGAAAGCCGTAGCCTCCTACAAAAGCCACACTTAATATTGGAAAGAGAACCACTGCAATGAAGAGGAATGACTTCCACTCCAACGAGCGTTTTTCGCCAGTTTCAATTTTATTAACATCACTCATACATTTTGCCTATTTTGTATTTAGTAATTTCGAGTAGCTCATTCTAAGGAGCTAAAGTTCTTGAGTATCTAACAACAAATTTTAGACCATACACAAAGTAGGGTTCAATCAAATCTCCTGTTATATCCCTTGCTAATCAATACTTTTTTGAGGTCATCCAAACTTGTTTTTAGTTAAACAAAGTTATTAAAAAGTATTAACAAATGTGAAGAATTAAGTATATTTCACAAATGTTAAAAACCAACATTTGCGCAACCACATTGTAACCAATTTTAACGTTTTACCTACTAAGTAGTAGCCAAAAAACCCTCAAATAACCATTATTTTGTACTTTGAATGTTAAATGATTGATCGTTTTTAGAATCGATGACTTTGCAGTCGAAATGCATCATTTGGCACTTTCAGATATGATAGAAGCCTTATTAAAAGGAAGCATTATGCAAGACGTTATTGATATATCTTGGTGGCAATTATTGTTTTTCAGTTCACTTCTCTTGCTGCCAATTGTAATCAACCACAAGCTAAAACTTGGCCTTGGAAAAGAGGCTTCTATCAGCATCATTCGCATGACTGTTCAGCTATTTCTGGTTGGCCTCTACCTAGAATACCTGTTCACTTTGAATAGCTTGTGGGTCAATTTACTGTGGTTATTTACGATGATTATCGTTGGGGCAAGCTCGATTGTTGAAAAGTCCAAGTTACCCCGAAACCTCTTGTTAGTCCCTGTCGCTGTGAGCCTAGCGGTAACCTGTGTACCCATTGTCTTGTTCATCTGCTTATTTATCATTAAACCAACACCGGTTTTTAACGCTCAGTACCTTATCCCGATCGCAGGGATGTTATTGGGTAATAGCTTAAGCAGTAATATAGTGGCATTGCAGAACCTGTTTGGTGCTTTTGAAACACAGAAATCAGAATATGAAGCAGCAATCGCGTTAGGCGCGTCTCCTTCCTATGCTGCAGCGCCTTTTGTGCGTAATGCTATACAGAAAGCGATGTCTCCTATTATGGCCTCAATGGCAACCACAGGCTTAGTAACGCTACCGGGGATGATGACAGGACAAATCTTAGGGGGAGCTTCACCAATGATCGCAATTAAGTATCAACTGATGATCATGTTGGCTATTTTCGTGATGATGAGCTGCTCCTTAGCGCTTGTACTTCATCTATCGTTAAAGACTTCCTTGACCAAAGAAGGGCGAGTTCTCGCTCAAATACAGCCTTCAAAATAACCTCCCGTCTCCTCTTAGATCTGGTTACTCACTGAATTTGATACAGGTTATCCACAGAAATTGTGGATAACCAAATCAATATAGATCCTTTTTTGTCCATTTCGGCTCGAGCAAAGATCATTACCATTGATCCTTGGGTGATTTCAAAGACATATACACACGCGCAGAACTGCGTTGTTAAACGTTCAGATGATAATTTAAGAAATCAACGAGTAAGTTTTCCACAAATAAAAAACGGCCTGCAATGCAGGCCGTCTTGTAAATGTCATAAGTCAGTTCAATGTTTTCACTGAGCTTTAACTAATCTTGTCACTGAGCTAGTCACACAAGCTTTGTAGATCCGCCATCTTTATTAATCGCGTAAATAAATCAACCAATACCACATGCCAACAAAGATCCCGCCGCCGATGATGTTACCGATAGTAACGGGCAGCAAGTTGTTCATCAGAAAGTCCATCATGTTTAGGTCAACATAGTCTGCTGGATTAGCCCCTGTCATTGTCCAGAATTCAGCTGGAGCAAATGTTTTGATACCGATAGCTAAAGGGACTTGGAACATATTCGCAATACAGTGCTCAAAACCCGATGATACAAACATCGCGACAGGTAAAATCAGTACTGCAATTTTGTCAGTCAGTGTTCGTCCACTAAATGTCATCCATACCGCGATACAAACCAATACGTTACACATGATGCCAAGCGCGATAGCTTGGATAAAACCATGGTGCATTTTGTGCTGAGAAATGGCCATCGTATTCAAACCCACTTGCCCATGGTCGAACATGTACTGTTTAGTCAGAAGCATGCATGCCACTAGCAATAAAGCACCAATAAGGTTACCGATATAAACGGTCGCCCAGTTCTTTACTAGGGTTCCCCAGCTAATCTTGCCACTTGCGCGAGCAACAAGAGTGAGCACCGAACTGGTAAACAGTTCGCCGCCAGTAACAACAACGAGGATTAAGCCCAAGCTAAATGCAAGGCCACCTAGGACGCGAGTAATACCCCAAGGTAAATCACCAGCGCCAGTGGTTACAATTGTGTAGAACACAAACGCAATACCGATATGTATGCCAGCTGAAATCGCTAGGAGAAAAGATTTGGTTGGATCTTTGGTTGCTTTACCTACGCCAATATCTGCAGCGCGCTCAGCCATTTGTGGCGGTAATAATGAGTCAAATTGGTTCAGATTCATGATGATTTACATTTTGAAACATGTTGTCGGGAGCGAGATAATCCTCTCTTTCATTTCTGAATTCAAGAGCTATTTGGGACTCAAAATACCTCCCACAACCTTGTGGAAAGGAAATAGCCCAAGTTATTCAAAATTCATACAACTTTAGTAGTAAAAAGAAAACTATGCTGAATGAAAGGTTATCAACTTAAAAAATGGCACACTTATAAATATCAATAAGTTACGAAAGAAAGCAAAGGAATAACGTACACTATAATGACTCACAGATCGCTGTTGCCTCTAGATTTTGATATAGATCAACAGAACGTAAAAAAGCGCCCTTAGGCGCTTTTAACTGAATCACAAATAAAGAAATTAGTGATGCTAAACCGAAGGTTCAATCACTTCTTCTGATGATTGTTCTAGAGCAGAGCCCTCTAGATTCGATCCAGTACTCAAAGGGATTACATCAGAATCACTTTCATTGGCAACTTTACCACCTAGATTTCTCAAACTGTCCACTAGCTCTTCTAAACTCTTAATATGCGCATCACTCTTGGTAATCTGCTCATCTAGAAGATTGCTATGCTTAGTCGCCTCAGACAATTGTTGCGCCTGCTTCTGATTATCACTCTCTAGCTTAGCGAGTTGTTCAGTCAAAGTTTCAATTTCTGACTTTAATGACGCTGTCATATCTAAGCTTTTTAACGCTTTCACACTCGATACAATTTTCTGAGATTGCTGACGCAACCCAACATCTCGGTAATCTTCATCATTAACGACTTGTGAAATGCTCAACAACTGATTCTCTGCATTCAAAACCGACTGTTCGAATTTGTCGCCTTTTACGCTCGCTAGCACTTTGACTTCATGAGCGACACTGCGCACGTGGTTCAACTCAAACTCCGCAGCGTGCACCGCATCTTCAATGATCGACTTTTCACGAGGACTGGCTTTGACTTGGCTTTCTGCCAAAGCAATTTGAGATGCTGCTTTAGCAAACGTCAGTGGAGCAACGTCATCAAAATCTTCATCTTCCAAGAACTCTAACTCGTCCTTCAATGGTTCGATGTATTTCTTATGTGCCACTTTAACTTCCAATAAGCGAGCATTATTAAGAAACTCCACCTGTGCTTCTTGAGCGTCTTCAAGCTCATCGACCAGCACATACTCAAACAACTCGCTGTATTCTGAATACAAGCGTTTGTAGCTCGAGGTAAACATGGTATCTGCGCCAAGGAACTTGAGGTAATCCATTTGCACAATCGAATCCGCTAGTACTCGGTCAGCCTTCTTCTTTAGCACTAATATCGAGTCATAGTTTGATTTGATCAACGCAATTTTTTCATCAAAAGCTTCAGCGTAAGTCAGGCTCGAAAAAATTGAATAACTCTTGGTGAGCCGAGTTTCGTCTTTCAGTAAATCCGCATAAATGCTTTCAGCGTCGTCCCAAGCGTCTAATAGTTCATTGTAATTCTCTGGAGCATAGAGAGACAACTGAGCGTGGTCTGCGAGCTTAGCCTCCCATTCGGAGTAAACGCTTTGGACAGACTGAAATGAACGGACCTCGATTGTAGATTGGTTATTGTTGTTTGTGGTTTGGTTCGCGTCTGTCTGCTCTGAAGGTGTACTCTGACACCCTGCGATAGCAAATAGCATACTGATCATTAATGCTACTTTGTTCGCTCTCACTTATGCATATCCTTTTTATACAATATTCGCTCAATGCAAATTATTTCTAGTCACAATATATTACAACCGCTTAGCAATAAACATCACTGATGATTTAAGTGGATGCAAATCACCCAATATAACCAAAATAAACTCATCACTCGATGATTAATCAATCAATTTGGTATCACTTATCAATTCTCTTTATTTGCTATTGCCTGAGCCGTGAATGCGCACTAAGGTGAAGGTAGAGAACGTTATGAATATATAGGTTAATTATGAAGTACAACGCTGAAAACATTGCTGATTTAAACCTCCTTCTTCAATTTGATGTAAGTAGTGCCGCTACTGGAATTAAAGTTCATCAAGAGGCAGCTCAAGAAACTCAAGACGCTGTTAAGCGCCTATTCGAAAAGAACCTTTGTACTCAGCCAGACGGCGGTTACCTAACAGATGAAGGTATACAGATGGCAGAGCGCGCAGACAAACTACTTCGCGTACTAAACTAAATCTCCATTGTTCCAGTAAAAACTCCACTCGCCTCGGCCGTGGAGTTTTTTCATTTTTGGCCAAAGGTTTGTTAGGCTTATTGTAAATTCGTCATTTGCAGTTGTGAGGAACACATGGCTTCTATATTTATTGTTGGTGCAGGATGGGTCGGTGCACCTTTATCTAAACATCTAGAAAAACATGGTAACCAAGTGGTGGTCACAAAAACGACCCGAGCGGGTGCAGACACCATTGGTAACAAACGTATCCCATGTGAAGTTTTCAGCTTTGACTCATCGGAGCCTGAGCATACTATCGGCCAACTCTATTCACTGTTACTCGAAAATAATGCAGAGATCGTCATTGGTAGCTTCCCTCCCGGCTTTAGAAAAGGTGCGGGACAAGAATATGCTGAATACTGGCAACAGCTAACCAATGCTTGTCAGAAAGCCAATGTCAAAAAGCTGATCATGGTTAGCTCGACTACGGTCTACCCGACCAAGCCAGGGATCTTATACGAGCAAGATGCCTCATTAGCGATTTCTACGTCGAGTGATGAACAAGCCAACTCATTTTCGGACAATGCACGCGTGATGCTACAAGCAGAACAGTACATCATTGATTCCGGTATCGACTACACTATCCTTCGCTTCAGTGGGTTAATCGGCCCTAGCCGCCACCCATCTAGGTTTGCAAGTAAATTGAAACAGGTCAGCACTCAAGCTCCTGCCAACATGCTTCATCTTGACGACGCGATTGGCGCGGTCAACTTCGCTATCAACCAACTGCGCAACGAAGTGGTTAATGTTACGACCCCAAACACGGTGAGTAAGGCGGAGTTTTATGCCGCTGCACTGAAAAGCGCCAACAGCAGTGAGCCGCTGCCCCTCGTGGTCGATACACCAGACAAGCTGATCTCTTCGAAAAAGATTCTCGACTTAGGTTACTCGTTTAAATTCGATTCCACACTGGACGCTCTTTATGACTAATCAATCCATAGCTAACCAAGACATAGCTAAGCAATCTGTAACAAATAAATCGAGGATTAAGCTACATCGTTCGATCGACACCCTTTGGAACTTCATGTCTATGGGCCACAAGGTTACGCCTTCAGATTGCATCTTTGTGTTGTGCAGTAATGATACTCGTGTCGCTGAATACGCTGCTGAGCTATATCATCAAAAAATTGCTCCATACATCGTTTTTTCTGGCGGTGTGGGGCGCTTTACAGAAGGGAGCTTTGAGCGTTCAGAAGCCGAAACATTCGCGGCTATTGCACGAGATGCTGGCGTGCCAGACTCTGACATTATCATTGAGAAACACGCAACCAATACTGGGGAAAATGTACGATTCACCCACGAGCTGTTGACTGAGCAAGGGTTGTCACCGAAAAGACTAACCTTAGTACAGAAGCCCTTTATGGAGAAACGCACCTACGCCACGTTTAGTAAACAATGGCCTGAAGAGAGTGTAGAAATTACCGTGACTTCGCAATGGCAAAATTGGGATGATTACTTTAATGAAGAGTTGCCGTTAGACATGGTGTTGGGCGCATTAATTGCTGATTATGAACGAATCAAATTCTACCCAGCCCAAGGCTTTCAAATTGAGATGCCAATCCCCGATGACGTTGATCATGCCTATCAAGCATTGAAGCAACTGGGTTTCGAATAAAACTTTAAGTAACGCAATACACCTTTTCAGAAAACAAAAACGGTGGCACTTGGCCACCGTTTCTTATTTTTAGCTATTACTTGAGCTTGTTGATTTCAGCTTTGTTCACTTAAAAAGAATCAACCAAAAAGCCGATTATTTGCCTAACGCTTCTTTGTAGTGCAAACGGCAAGCAGAAACATACTGATCATTCCCGCCAATAGCCACTTGGTCACCTTCAGCAATCGCCACACCGTGCTCGTCGGTACGGATTACCATATTAGCTTTACGGCCACAGTGACAAATGGTTTTAAGCTCAACCAGTTTATCTGCCCAAGATAATAAGTAACGGCTACCTTCAAACAGTTCACCCAAGAAATCAGTACGTAAACCGTAGCAAAGTACAGGGATATGCAGTTTATCGACCACTTCTGTTAACTGGTACACCTGCTCTTTCGACAAGAACTGACACTCATCAATCAAAACGCAATGACGCTTTTCTTCTTCATTGAGTTTTTGGATTGCGTCAAACATATTGGTGTCATTTTTAAAAAGTTGAGCTTCAGATTGCAAACCAATTCGAGAGCTAACTTTACCGATACCATAACGATCATCCAATGCAGCCGTGAAGATCACTGGCGTCATGCCACGCTCTTGGTAGTTGAATGAAGACTGAAGAAGCGTTGTTGATTTACCCGCATTCATTGCCGAGTAATAAAAATACATCTGAGCCACAGAAATATTCCTGTTAATTAAAAGTTGAAGATAAAAAGGTGAAATTAGAGAATTTTTGCTAGAAAAAAGGGCTGAAAATCAGCCCTTTTTATAATACTTACTTACGACGCCAAGTCGTACCTTCTGGACCATCTTCCAGAACAATACCCAACTCGTTTAGCTTGTCACGTGCAAGGTCGGCATTCGCCCAATCTTTCGAAGCACGAGAGTCGTTACGCAGTTTGATCAACGCTTCGATTTCAGCCACTTCGTCATCGTTGCCTGCCGCATCGCCTTGCAAGAAAGCCTCTGGATCTTGATGAAGAATACCGATGATGTCTGCTAGTTCACGCATCAATGCACCTAGTGCACTTGCTTTTTCGACACTTTCAGTTTTGATGCGGTTGATTTCACGAGCCATTTCAAACAGTACTGAATAAGCTTCTGGAGTGTTGAAATCATCGTTCATCGCTGTAGAGAAACGAGTCACGTACTCTTCACCACCAGCCGGAGCTGCTGTAACGTCTAGGCCACGAAGTGATGTGTAAAGACGCTCAAGTGATGCACGAGCTTGGTTTAGGTTATCTTCGCTGTAGTTCAGTTGGCTGCGGTAGTGACCAGACATTAGGAAGTAACGCACTGTTTCTGCATCGTAATGCTGAAGTACGTCACGGATAGTGAAGAAGTTACCCAGTGACTTAGACATTTTTTCTCTGTCTACCATCACCATGCCACTGTGCATCCAAGTATTCACATACTGTGTGCCGTGTGCGCAGCAAGATTGTGCGATTTCGTTCTCGTGATGCGGGAACTGTAGATCTGAACCACCACCGTGGATATCGAAGTGATTGCCAAGAATAGAAGAGTTCATCGCTGAACACTCGATGTGCCAACCCGGACGACCTGGACCCCATGGTGATTCCCACGTAGGTTCACCTGGCTTAGACATCTTCCAAAGAACGAAATCTAACGGGCTACGTTTTGCAGAATCAACATCAACACGAGCACCAGCTTGAAGCTGATCAAGGTCTTGCTTTGAAAGCTTACCGTATTCGTCAAATTTCTTAACTTCGAACATCACGTCGCCGTTGCTTGCAACATAAGCAAAACCACGCTCAATTAACTTTTCAACAAGCTCAACGATTTCAGTGATGAATTCAGTCGCACGAGGCTCTACATCTGGGCGTTTCATATTCAATGCATCGAAATCTGCATGCATTTCACCAATCAAGCGCTCAGTTAAAGAATCACAAGACTCGCCGTTTTCGTTAGCGCGTTTGATGATCTTGTCATCGATATCAGTAATGTTACGAACGAAGTTCAAATCGTAACCAAGGTAACGAAGGTAACGAGTTACTACGTCGAAAGAAACAAACGTGCGGCCATGACCAATGTGACAGAGATCGTATATGGTTACCCCACAGACATACATGCCGACTTTGCCAGCTGTAATTGGTTTGAATTCCTCTTTCTGTCTTGTGAGTGTGTTATAAATTTTCAGCATGATCTCTATCTATATTTGTGTATTAATCAAAATAAGAGGTCAAGTATATCAATTCATGCGTTATTAGGTAATCCCCCAAAGCAGTAATTACCTCAAACAACCAAGTTAAGTTAATGATTTGGTGATTTGAAAGTCCGCCAACATGCGCTAGAATTCGAACTTCATATTAAAAAGACAGTAAGGTAACAATCATGATCATCCTTCACACAAATTTTGGTGACATCAAAGTTCAACTTAACGAAGAAAAAGCACCAGAAACAAGCGCAAACTTCCTACAGTATTGCCGTGACGGTTTTTACGACAACACGCTATTCCACCGTGTTATCGATGGTTTCATGGTTCAAGGCGGCGGCATGACTTCTGGCCTTAAAGAAAAAACAACTCGTGCAACTATCAAGAACGAAGCAAACAACGGCCTAGCGAACAAAGTTGGTACGCTAGCAATGGCTCGTACTATGGAACCGCATTCAGCGAGCTCTCAGTTCTTCATCAACGTTAACGACAACTCTTTCCTAAACTTCCGTAGCGAAAGCCTAGACGGTTGGGGCTACTGTGTATTCGCAGAAGTTGTTGAAGGCATGGACATCGTAAACAAGATCAAAGGTGTTAGCACTGGTTCTATGGGTATGCACCAAGATGTACCTCTAGAAGAAGTGATCATCACTGGTACTACAATCGAAGCTTAATCACTTGCTTTCGGTTAGTATTAATAATTGATGAGCCGATAAAATCAGGATATAGGGAGCGAATCGCTCCCTTTTTTTAGACCTATGAAAACATATTTTATATCAGACCTGCACCTTACTCCGTCACGACAAGACATCACTGACTGCTTCTTAACCTTTATGAAGAAAGAAGCCGTAGAAGCGGATGCGCTTTACGTGTTAGGCGACCTTTTCGAATTCTGGATTGGTGACGACGATAAGAGTGAGTTCGCGACTTCTATCCGCCAAGCGTTTATCGACTTAGTGAAAACGGGCGTACCTTGCTACTTCACTCAAGGTAACCGCGACTTTTTAGTTGGTAAAAAATTTGCCAAGCAAACGGGCGTGCAACTTCTAGATGAAGTATCAACAATCGATATCTACGGACAAAAAGCGGTGGTGTTGCATGGTGATACCCTGTGTACCGAAGATGTAAAATACCTCGCCTTCCGTGAAAAAGTGCATCAACCCTGGCTGCAATGGGTCTTCAACAGAATTCCATTTTTCATCAAGAAGAAAATTGTCTCGAAGGTTCAATCTGACATCAAAGATGACAAGCAGACCAAATCCCTCGACATCATGGATGTGACACAACAGGAAGTGGAAGATGTGATGGAACGAAACAGCGTCGATCTTATGATCCACGGCCATACTCATCGCCCTGACATCCACACCTTTAACGTCAATGATTGCACTAAAACTCGTATCGTATTGGGTGATTGGTATACGCAAGGTTCAGTGCTGGTGTTCACTCCGCAAAGTTTTGAACTACAGAATCGAGAGTTTAGCAACCGCTTTTAACATCACTCTTAAACTTTCACTTTGATTATTATTATCGGTCAGACTTTCATAGAAAGTGTATGGTAATTTCTACTGAATTAGCTATTATCTCTCTACCAGAAATAAACCGAACACAGTACCAAGTTGAAATATTCATACGTAGCGCGTCAACCAATACTCGATACAGACAAGAAAACCATAGGTTACGAGTTGCTATTCAGGGATGGTCCTAAGAACACTTTCCCTGAAGTAGAGCCGGAGCTCGCTACTAGCCGTTTGCTTTCCGATCACTTTTTATCAACTCACTATAATACGTTGGGTGATAAATTGGGGTTCGTGAACTTCCCTTATGCAAGCCTAATCAACTTAGTCCCGACTCTGTTCCCCAAAGAAAGCCTCGTTGTTGAGGTTCTTGAAGACTGCGAACCAACAGACGAACTACTTGAAGCAATAAAAGCTATCTATGACGCGGGTTACACTATCGCGTTAGACGACTTTGTACCAAGCAAAGCATGGAAGCGCTTTTTACCGTACGCTTCAATTATCAAGTTTGATATCCGTTTGATCTCAATCGCGAAAGCTTCGATGTTCATGAACTCTCTCAAAGGGTTGGATATTAAGTTCCTCGCAGAAAAAGTCGAGACTTACGATGAATATCAAGAAGCAAATAGAGCAGGCTTCACCTACTTCCAAGGTTATTTCTTCAGCAAGCCGGAAATGATTCAAACTCGCGCTCTCAACCCTGCGTTTTTGACGATTGTTCAGCTGTTAAAAGAGATTGCGCACGACCCTATCGACTTTGGCGAAGTAGAACGTTTAATTACGCTAGATGTCACGCTGTCTTACAAGTTACTTGCCTACGTGAACTCCGCAGGCGGCTCAGCAACGACCATTCGTTCATTCCGCCAAGCACTTATTTTCCTTGGCGAGCAAAAGCTGCGTAAGTTCGTTTCACTGGTAGCGATTGCCTCAGCGAAAGAAGATAAGCCGGATTCACTCTATGGTTTAGCCGTGTTACGAGCACGTGAGTGTGAACTCTTAGTAGAAAAAATGAATGTAAAGGTAGAACCCGGACAAGCCTTTTTGACCGGTATGTTCTCTCTACTTGATTCACTCTTTGACCAACCGTTACAGCAAGTCTTGGACTCAGTACCAATCGATGAAGAGATCAAGCAAGCTCTGATTCAACGAAAAGGTGTGCTGGGTGCAATTTTGGCGATGGTTATCGCTTATGAGCAAGCTCGATGGGACGAAGCAACGCGCATCCGTAAACTTCTCAAGCTAAGTGAAGCGGAACTTGGTCAAGCTTACGATGAAGCGACTACTTGGGCTCAAGAGCTGTTATCACCTTCGTTGAAATAGTTCACTTCACATTGCTGCTTCAATAGAAACTAAGCTTTGGTGAGCGATCGTTTCTTGGTAAACTCCAACGCATTCATATATGGCCTCTTAATAGAGGCCATTTTTACAGGATCTGACTATGCCTTTATGCCCATGCGGTAGCAAAAATACTTACCAACAATGTTGCGAATCAGCACACCTTAACCACAGTGCAGTTGAAACACCCGAGCAATTAATGCGCTCACGTTATTCTGCACATGTACTTGGTTTAGTTGATTATGTGGTTGCTACTTACCACCCGACTTGTAATGCAGAAGCGCAGAGAGAAGGTATTGCTGAATCCATAGATAGTGATTGGGCGGGTTTAGAAGTCATCGGTACAGCCACAGGTTCACATGAGAATGAAGGCTTTGTTGAGTTTAAAGCTTACTTCAACGACGGGGCTGAGCAGTTCTGTATGCAAGAACGTTCTCGCTTTGTTCGTGAAGACGGTATTTGGTATTACATTGATGGCACCTTCCCTGAGCAAGAAGATGAACAAGAAGAACGATCAGAGCCAGAGATTGACCCGCGTCTAAACCAAACGGTTGAGAGTTTCAAAATCGGCCGCAATGACCCATGTATCTGTGGTAGTGGTAAGAAATATAAAAAGTGCTGTGGGTAACTCGTACATCTAGGAAGTCAGATTAAGAGAAGAGATTCCTGATGTCGCTTGGGCTCCTCGGAATGACAACGCCTAAAGGTGAAGAGATGTACTCAAGAATTGAACGCTAAAAAAGCCCTGTAAACATGTTTGTTTACGGGGCTTTTATTTGTCTTTTACGTGGTTCTATTAATCTAATGAGGGCTTACTTATGGCGCTCTTTTAGTTTATTTACCACGTCGTTCATCGATAAGCCTTGGTCTTGAAGAAGAACCATCAAGTGGTAAATCAAATCCGCAGATTCACACACTAACTCCGCCTTATCGCCCGACGTCGCCGCAAGCGCAACTTCAACGCCTTCTTCGCCCACTTTTTGCGAAATACGCTTGGTGCCACGGGCATATAGACTGGCAGTATAAGAAGACTCAGGGTCTGCGTCCTTGCGGGCAGCCAGTAGCTGCTCAAGCTGATGAAGCCACACCATCTGTGTTTCTTCTTGCTTATCGCCATCCCAACACGTTGTTGTACCTGTGTGGCACGTTGGGCCAATGGGATTAACCTTAACCAGCAAGGTATCGTTGTCACAATCCAATGACATGTTTTGCAGTTGCAATACGTTACCCGACGTTTCACCTTTGGTCCAAAGGCGCTCTTTAGTGCGAGAGAAAAACGTCACTTGGCCAGTTTCACCTGTTTTCTCGAGCGCTGCTGGGTTCATGTATCCCATCATCAGCACTTGGCTCGATTGGTAATCTTGAACAATAGCCGGCACTAAGCCATCTACTTTTTCCCAATCAATACGCTCTGACAATGCGCCTACTTCTGTTTTTGATAAGCTTACGGGTTCAAAACTCATAGTCGCACCTCTACATCTTGTTGTTTCAAATACTGTTTAAGTTCACCAATATTGATGACTTGCTTGTGGAATACCGAAGCCGCAAGTGCTCCGTCCACGTTGGTTTTTTTATAGGCTTCAGCAAAGTGCTCCATCGCACCAGCGCCACCTGATGCAATCAGGGGTACATTACACACTGAACGTACCATGTTTAACTGGTCGATATCATAGCCGTTGCGAACGCCATCTTGGTTCATCATGTTTAACACAATCTCACCTGCACCACGTTTCTGTACTTCCTGCACCCAATCTTTGGTTTCCCACTTGGTTGCTTTGGTACGCGCTTCATCGCCTGTGAATTGGTAAACCTGATATTTACCCGTCTCTTTATCGAAGTATGAATCGATACCGACAACGATACACTGCACGCCGAACTTATCAGCTAGGTCAGTGATCAGCTGTGGGTTAGCCAATGCAGGCGAGTTGATGGATACTTTATCTGCACCAAACTCAAGAATGCGCGCTGCATCTTCTGCTGACTTAATACCACCAGCCACACAGAAAGGGATATCAATCACTTCTGCTACGCGTTTCACCCAGCTCTTATCGACCACACGGCCATCACTTGATGCGGTAATATCGTAAAATACTAATTCATCAGCGCCCTCTTCTGCGTAGCGTTGTGCTAGCGGAACAATGTCACCAATAATTTCGTGGTTGCGGAATTGAACGCCCTTAACCACTTGCCCATCACGGACATCCAAACAGGGGATTATTCGCTTTGCCAACATGCAAATGCCTCCTCTGCTGTGAACTTTCCATCAAGCAGTGCGCGACCAACAATCACACCAGCAACACCGCTGCCTTTAAGCGCTTCAATATCAGCTAAGCTGCCAATGCCGCCCGATGATTGGAATTGTACTTGTGGGTACTGCTTACAAAGATCAACGTAAAGCTCTACGTTTGATCCTTCTAGCGTGCCATCACGTGAAATATCGGTACACAGAACGTGTTTAAGGCCAACCGTGAGGTAGTCTTCAATCAGCGCTTCAATCGTCACACCTGAATCTTCTTGCCAACCTGAAATCGCGACTTTACGTGTGCCGCTTTCGTCAATATTGATGTCCAGAGCCAGCACGATTTTTTCAGCGCCGTATTTCTCCATCCAACCTTTAACCAACTCAGGTTGCTTAACTGCCGTAGAACCAACCACAACGCGCTGTGCGCCAGCTTCTAGCAGATCAACGACATCTTGTTCGTTACGCACACCACCACCAATCTGGATGTTCGCAGGCGTGCTAGCAAGTAGCTTAGCGATCAAGTCCAACTGGCGAGCTGTTGTGTCTTTTGCACCCGTTAAGTCAACAAGGTGAAGCCAACCTGCGCCAGCTTGGTGATACAGATTGAACTGCTCTGCAGGGTCTACTTTGTATTCTGTTACTTGCCCGTAATCGCCTTGGAATAAGCGAACTACTTGGCCTTCAATTAAATCTAATGCGGGAATAATCATTTACATTCCTTATCTGGCAACGTTAGCCGCTGCCTAATCCTTATTACAATTCCAAGAAGTTCTGAATCAGCTTAGAGCCAGCTTTTGACGAACGCTCTGGGTGGAACTGAACACCATAATAGTTGCCACTTTGCACCGCCGCTGTGAACGGATTGCCGTAATCACATTGTGCGATGGTGTAGTCACCCACTGGCATTGCGAAGCTGTGTACAAAGTAGAAGTACTCGCCTTCTTCAATATCTTTGAATAGAGGGTGGTTAGGTGTCGCGGTAACTGTGTTCCAACCCATGTGTGGTAACGGTAAATCACCTGTTTCAAGTAAACGAACTTCACCATCACACAATCCTAAGCATTCAACTAACTCGTCAGCTTTTTGGCCTTTCTCTTGAGACAGTTTGCCTAACAGCTGCATACCTAAACAGATACCAAGCAAAGGCTTCTCTACTTGCTTCACAAGGGTAACAAGGTCACGCTCTTGCAGGTTCTTCATTGCCTCACTTGCTGTACCTACTCCTGGTAGGAATAGCTTGTCCGCAGCAAGAACAACTTTTGGTTCTTTCGAAATTTCAACTGCGTAGCCCAGACGTTCAATCGCAAACTTCACTGAGGAAACGTTGGCACAACCAGTATCAATAATAACGACTTTTTGATCTTTCATTGTTTTTTCCTTGCTAACGTTAGCCTTACAAAACGCCTTTGCTGCTTGGTAACTCATTACCTTCAACTTTGATTGCTTGACGAAGAGTACGGCCAAACGCTTTGAACAGGCTCTCAATAATGTGGTGATCATTATTGCCAGCTGAAGAAAGGTGCAATGTACAAGCCAGTGTATCGGTTAAAGAACGGAAGAAGTGAACCACCATCTCCGTAGAAAGGTCACCCACTTGCTCGCGGCTAAACTTAGCATCGAATTTCAGGTACGGACGACCAGAGAGATCTAACGCGCACTGAGCTAAACACTCATCCATAGGCAGGCTAAAACCGAAACGGCCGATACCACGTTTATCGCCTAATGCATCTTTAAGTGCTTGGCCTAAAGCGAGAGCGGTGTCTTCGATTGTGTGGTGATCATCAATGTGTAGGTCGCCCTTCACAGTCAGGTTCATT
This sequence comes from Vibrio splendidus, assembly GCF_003345295.1. Classification (NCBI taxonomy): domain Bacteria; kingdom Pseudomonadati; phylum Pseudomonadota; class Gammaproteobacteria; order Vibrionales; family Vibrionaceae; genus Vibrio; species Vibrio splendidus. The sequence continues at coordinate 889,292 of NZ_CP031055.1, read as the reverse complement.
TGGAAACCGCCGTGTGTCGCGATTTGATCAAGCATGTGATCAAAGAAACCCATGCCAGTATCGATCTTGTTACCACCAGTTTCATCAAGGTTTACGGCTACCTTAATGTCAGTTTCTTTCGTTGTACGAACCACTTCAGCAACACGAGCATTAACCGTTAAATCTTTAACGATCTGTGGCCAGTTGAGTGTGCGTTCCGTTTCTGCATCCGGGCCGTATTGGATACCACGAATTGCCATGTTCTCAGCAAGTTGAAGATCCGTCATTCGATCGCCAATCACAACAGAGTGTTGGAAGTCGACTTTGCCGCCTTGTAGGTATTCTTTAACCATACCCAGTTTAGGCTTACGGCAAGAGCAGTTGTCTTCGTCAAAGTGAGGGCAAATAAGCACATCGTCAAACTTAACGCCTTGAGACTCAAAGAACTCCATCATCATATTGTGTGGAGCATCGAACTCTTCTTGTGGGTAGCTATCTGTGCCTAGACCATCTTGGTTAGTCACCATCACTAAACGGTAACCCGCATCTTGCAATGCCAGTAGGCTAGGGATCACTAGCGGTTCGAATTTTAGTTTGTCTAAACGGTCTACTTGAAAGTCGACTGGTGGCTCAACAATTAAGGTGCCATCACGGTCTATAAAAAGTATTTTCTGTTGTTTACTCACTTGAACTTCCTTTTAATTTTAAATCTGCTGGCCTAGCTAAAATCAAACGCTAACCCAAAATATTGGTTTCATTTGCCAGTCTGTTTTTAATCAACTCAGACTGACAAATGTTATTAATGGTAAGCCTTTCGTTACTGAAAAAAGTTACGAATGAATCCAAGTGTCTTTTCGCACTCTTCGCGGTTACCAATACTAATACGAACACAGTTTTCAATTGGCGAATTACGCAAGATGATGCCCGTGTCCCATGCCGCTTTAAACAACTCATCGCCGTTCGGGAATTTAACCAGCAGGTAGTTACCCCAACCATCAAATACCGTCACTTGAGGCATACCCAACAAACCAGCTTGCAAATACGCTCGGTTAGCACTTAAATCCAAAACTTGGAACTTCGCTCGCGCAAGCCCTTGTTCAGAAAGCGCTTGAACGGCAATATCAGCAACTGGAATTGGAACTGGGTAAGGCGCAATCACTTTCAACAGTACATCGATAAGCGCTTTGTTCGCCAGCGTAAAGCCACAACGTAAACCCGCCAGAGCAAAAGCTTTCGACAAGGTACGCAGAATCGCAAGGTTCGGGTATTGCTCAAGCAAGTCAACAGTTGACGCTTCTGGACAGAAATCGATATACGCTTCATCCATCACCACAATCGCTTTGTCTTGCGTCATTTCAAGCAGTTTGATGATGTCTTTGCGATCAACTAAGTTACCCGTTGGGTTGTTTGGGCTACAAACAAACACCACTTTTACGTTGTCGAGTTGCGCTTCAATCGCGGGAAGATCCAATTGCCATTCAGACGTCAGAGGCACAACTTTACGCTCAACACCAATCGTCTCGGCACTGATAGCATACATACCGTAAGTCGGAGGGCAGTACAGAATCGAATCTTCGTTCGGCTCGCAGAAAGCTCGAATCAAAAGTTCGATACCTTCGTCAGCGCCACGAGTGGTCAGCGTTTGCTCTGATTTCACGCCTGCATATTGAGCGTAAGCATCGATCAGCTCTTTAGGCTGGCACTCGCTGTAGCGATTAAGACGAGACAAGTTTAGGTTGTACTCGTTATCAAACGGAGACTCGTTAGCGTTTAGCCACACATCTCCGCTGCCACCAATGCGTCTTGCAGACAAGTAAGGTGTAAGAGCCTGAACTTGTTTTCTTGCTAACTTTTCCATGCCCTACCCTTATTTCGCTTTATTTAACTGTTCAAATCGATTTAATTTTTCAACTCGGATAGTCACAGCACGTTTGTGCGCATCCAAACCTTCGGCTTCCGCCATTGTGACTACCGTTGGCGCTAGGCCTTTCAAGCCATCAGCAGTTAACTCTTGTACCGTCATACGCTTAGAGAAATCAGCCAAACCTAGACTTGAATAGGTTTTGGTATAGCCGTAAGTAGGAAGAACGTGGTTTGTACCTGATGCGTAGTCACCTGCAGATTCTGGAGACCAGTCACCCAAGAAGATTGAACCTGCATTGTCTAGCAACGGCAGTAATTCACGCGGGTTCTTGGTCTGAACAATCAAGTGCTCTGGACCGTAGAAGTTAGAAATCGCAATCGCTTGAGTGATCGATTCAGCAATGATGATTAGGCTTGAAGCCAATGCTTGCTGAGCGATGTTCGCACGAGACAGTTCTTTCAGTTGCTTCTGAACCGCATCGGTTACTTGGTCGGCAATCACTGGCGATGGTGTTACTAATACAACCTGTGAATCTGGGCCATGTTCTGCTTGGCTCAGTAGATCAGCAGCAATGAAGTCAGCATCCGCAGTTTCGTCTGCAATCACCATCACCTCCGATGGGCCTGCTGGCATATCAATCGCAGAACCACGGAAGTCGTTACTCACTTGGCGCTTAGCTTCCGTTACGTACGCATTACCAGGACCGAAAATTTTATCTACTTTAGAGACACTCTCCGTACCGTAAGCCATGGCAGCAACAGCTTGACCACCACCGACATTGTAAACCTCATCGATTTTACAAAGATTAGCTACATACAAGATTTCATCTGCGATTGGCGGAGGTGAACAAAGCACAACCTTGCGGCAACCCGCGATTTGAGCGGGTACACCTAACATAAGAACCGTTGACGGAAGTGGCGCGCTGCCACCCGGAATATAGAGTCCAACAGTATTAATAGCGCGTGTCACTTGCTCACACACAACGCCTGGCTGTGTTTCAACCTTAATTGGCTGCGGCTTCTGAGCTTCGTGAAACTTAGCAATATTGCTATAAGCTTGTTCTAACGCTTGCTTCATTTCTGGTGTTAAACGAGCACATGCCTCTTCAATCTCAGTCGAGCTGACTCGAATGGATTCTGGAGTCACACGATCGAACTTTTCAGTCAGTTCTTTAAGTGCGGCATCGCCTTCATTTCGTACTTTTGCAATAACATCAGAAACAGTCGCTGTGATGTTTGCACCTTCAGTAATAGCTGGACGCTCTAGTACCGAGTCTTGCTGTGATTCACTTAAAGATTGCCAAACAACGGTTCTCATCGTCACTACCCCATCATTTTTTCGATTGGTAATACTAGAATCGAGCTTGCACCCAACTCCTTCAGCTGTTCCATAGTTTCCCAGAACAAGTTCTCAGTACTTACTAGGTGAACGGCAACTTTGTCTTTGTCTGTAGATAGAGGAAGAACAGTAGGATCTTCAGCTCCAGGTAATAGCGCTTTGATTTGCTCTAGCTGAGACGTTGGCGCGTGAAGCATGATGTACTTAGACTCTTTCGCTTGTTGAACACCCTGCATACGAGTCAGTAGTTTTTCAATCAATGCTATTTTGTCTGCATCAAATTCGCCAGTGCGTTGAATCAGAGTTGCTTTAGATTGGAAGATAACTTCCGTTTCTTTCAGGCCGTTCGCTTCTAGCGTAGCGCCTGTAGAAACCAAATCTGCGATAGCGTCAGCTAGACCTGCACGAGGAGCAACTTCAACCGAACCTGTTAGCATACAAGTGCTGAATTCAACACCCTGCTCGTCCATGTAGGCTTTAAGTAGTTGTGGGTAGGTTGTCGCAATACGTTTACCCGCAAGATCTTGTGGGCCGTTGTATTCTTGATCTTTGTTGATAGCGATAGAAAGTCGGCAACCACCGAAATCTAAGCGGCGTAGAGTGCTGAATTGCGATGGCTCGTTTAGAGCGATACGGTCTAGGCGAACTTCTTCTAGTTCATTCTCGCCAATGAAACCTAGGTCAACTACACCGTCCATGATAAGACCTGGGATGTCATCATCACGAACCAGTAACAAGTCGATTGGCATATTTAGTGAATGAACAACTAACTGCTCACCCATGATGTTAAATTTAACACCACATTTTTTAAGTAGATCTTGGCACTCTTTACTTAAGCGACCTTTCTTTTGAATTGCGATTCTTAGGCGTTGTGTCTGCATTGCTGTATCCCTGTGCAAATATTTGAATTTATTGATTATTTAAAAGTGCTAAAACTAAAAAACCCTCGGAAGACTTTGTCGTCCCGAGGGTTTAAATCTAAATTCTTTGACTTAACCTCCGGGAGAATTCTTGCTCCCGGGTATACGTAAATCTCCCCGAAAGACTAGATAGGGTGATGATGGTGATGAATGTTCATTACTAATTTACGCATACTTATCGGCTCTTAGGTTGTTTGCTGTCTTGTATCCACACTAACTAAGCTGACACCCTTTTTCAACCATTTATTCGAACTTTTTTCACGAAATTTAAAATTAAATTAACGAGCACAAAAAAAGGGAGGCAAACGCCTCCCTTTTCATTATTCAATCAAGTGATGATTAGCTTTTGCACGTCGACATTTTACAACGTGAGAAATAAGCCAATGCAAAACATACTGCCACAAACGTTAGAGACGCTGCGCCGAACGCGATGCCAGTTGATGATGTCATACCTAGAGTGATGAAGCCGATACACGATACGAACGCCACAGACAGCGCATAAGGAAGCTGAGTCGATACGTGGTCAATGTGGTTACAACGAGCACCGGTAGAAGACAGAATCGTTGTGTCTGAGATTGGAGAACAGTGGTCACCAAATACAGAACCAGCAAGAACCGCACTTAACATAGGCAGAATTAGCGCGATGTCAGAGGCTGCAGCCATGTCACCCGCGATAGGTAGCATGATACCGAACGTACCCCATGATGTACCTGTCGAGAACGCCATTAGGCCAGCAAGAAGGAACAAAATAACGGGTAGCCAGTGGTAATCAATATTGCCAGTTGCTAGAGATGATAGGTACGAACCTGTTTTCATGTCACCGATGACAGAACCGATAGTCCAAGCGAACACAAGAATCAGGATAGCGCCAAACATAGAGCTAGCACCGATCCACATTGTTCTTGCGATATCAGACATTGGTAGCTTTTGCTTAAACACTGTCGCTAGCGCAACAAGCAGACCTAGAACGCCACCATAAACAAGAGACTTACCTACATCTGTATTTTCGAACGCACCAAGCAGGTTAAATGCTTGACCGTCAGCAGTCAGCGCTTGGCCGCCTGTGTAAAGCATAGCAGCAACTGTTGCTACGATTAGCGATACGATTGGCATAACAAGATCAGAGACAGAACCGTTTTCGCTCTCTTGAATGTCTAGCTCTTCGTTTAGATCGTGAGCTTGCTTTTGATCGTTGTCGCCTTCAAAGCCACGGCCTTGAGAGGCTTCAATCTCATGTTCACGCATCTTACCAACGTCTAGACCGAACCATGCAACGGCAAATACCATTAATAGTGCGAACACAGCGTAGAAGTTCATTGGGATAAGACGAACGTAAGCACCCAGTGCAGAATACTCAGTCACACCGTGTGTCACTAAGATGCCACCAATAATAGTGATGATGTAAGCACCCCAACTAGAAGCCGGCATAATCACACACATTGGAGCAGCGGTAGAATCTAGAATATAAGCTAGCTTAGCGCGAGATACGTAGAAGCGGTCTGTTACAGGACGAGAGATAGCACCTACCGCTAAGCTGTTGAAGTAATCATCGACAAAGATGAATACGCCTAAGAAGGCAGCAAGTAGTTTTGAACCACGTTTGCTCTTCACACGAGACTGTGCCCACTCAGCGAATGCGCGAGTACCACCAGATAGTGTGAGTAATGCAGTTGTCATTCCGAGAATAATTAGGAATGCGATGATGCTCATGTTCCAAGTGTTAATGCCACCATCTTCGATGAAAACACCAGATGCTTTAGTGAACACGTAACTAGCTGCGTTACCTACTGAGTAGTCAGCAAGTAGAATCGCACCCATAACGATACCAACACCCAAGGAAACCAATACACGGCGGGTAACAATAGCTAGAGTCAATGCAACCAAAGGAGGAAGCAGCGATAAAGGCGATGTTGCAAAATCTATTAAATTCATGATCTTCAAAAACCAGTTTTTTATTTGGCTAGAGATCTACTGCAGACAAACTTGATACAGTTTATCAAGCTCATGTTGAACTAAGCGAAAGGGAAGTGAACACTTCACCCAACCCTACAGTAGCGCTCCATAGTTTAAAATTAAGACTATGGCAGTGTTGTACCTATTGAGCACAACCCCAGCAAATTGTTTAGATATACAATTTACTTCGGCAATTACACCTTTCATTCCCGTTCATTGGCATCACCCCAACGAAAACTACTTTTTATAATTGCGCCTCTACGTGCGATAACATTATTAACTGTGTAAACCAGAGTTTAACAACAAATTAACCAAAGCATCGCATCAGGTAGCCGCAATTGTACCCATCAAGAGCAACAATGCAACATATCATTCCGACAAAAATGTCTTTTTGTTAATGAACTAATCAATAAAAAAATAGTCTACATATAGCAATTACTCCACCAGTCACATATCGATTTTTAAGATAATCTTAATAATTATTATAAATTCATCAAAAGTGAGTCGTTTCTTTTTCAACTATTCATCTCACTTTTATATTTAAATAACCAATACAAGAAATACTATTTGTTTTATTCCTAGGCACTGTTTATTATTAGGAGGATTATTTAGTTTACCTTGATGGGAAATATCATGTCTGAATTAACAAAAACACTATTAAATATCCGCAGCCTTCGTGCGTTCTCACGTGAATTAACTCTTGAGCAACTTGAAGAAGCGCTAGACAAGCTGACTATTGTTGTACAAGAGCGTCAAGAGTCTGAAGCTGAAGAACGCGCTGCTAAAGCAGAGCAAGAAGCTAAGCTTTCTGCTATTGCTGAACAAATTGCAAAAGACGGAATTGATGTTGCAGATCTTATTGCTGCACTTTCTGGTGAAGCAAAATCTAAAACAACTAAAGCTAAACGTGCTCCTCGTCCAGCGAAATACAAATACGTAGACGCAAACGGCGACGAGAAAACTTGGACAGGTCAAGGCCGTACGCCTTCAGCTATCCAAGAACAACTAGATGCTGGTAAATCTCTAGAAGAGTTTGCTCTTTAAGGCATCGTGTCTGCTAAGTGAATAATCAATAAAACACTAAGCAATAGAATTAATATTAAGTCGACTAAAGTATTATTTACGGCTTCAATATATTCAGAAACAAAAAAGGCTCCTTTCGGAGCCTTTTTTTATATTTCACTATTAGAAATATAAATGAAAAAGATAAAAATATCTTATCTTTCCCAGTATGCTTCTTCTAGACTGTCTTCTCTTTCAGGAAGGCCGCGAGACAAGCGAGGAGAGTGCTGAACCAACACTTCATAACTTGCACGGTTTGAATATTTACAAACTTGTGAGAAAGATGAATACGTTAAAAATGCATGTTGGTGCTTGCTAGAATTCGGTACATTTTCTTTATGATATTTATTTGCTGCCATATCATGTAATAAAGCCGACAGCGCCGCATCCCCTGCACCATTGGTATTCTTGATCTTTTCTGGACCACCCATGTAAGGCGCGATATGCGAATAGATTTTCGTTGGGTTGTCACATAACTCTTTATGTGCAGGACGGCTAAACTCATAGCGGTTAAATTCTGCAATCGAGCCTGGTAACAACGGCAATGAAGTTTCACGCTTCACCGCGTCTTCAGTATAACCCGCCATGAATAAGCCAACAGGGCCTGCCGTACATAGAACTAAGTCTACCCACTCTAGTGCTTTGTCTGAAGCAGCAAGCGGATCGCTTTCTCCTGTTAAGGCTTCAGCTTCGTCTTCATTCATTGCAACAACGGTGACGTGCTGTTCAAGAAAATCTTTCCAGAACTCTGGATCATCTTGAATAACAAACTTAGTACCAAGAGTTAAAACAACAGGCACATCGTATTTCTTCGCGTATTCGATAGCTTTCATTGTTGCTTCAGGCATAGGGTCACCTGGTTTACAACGAACTAAATACGCCGTTAATACTAAAGCAGAAGCACTTTTGAAAATTTTCTCAGGGATGCTTTCTGGTTTTAATTGGTTCATTTGTCCTTCGCTAATTGCGAAAGTACGTTCACCATCTTCTGTAATTAATGCAAAGCAGCGACCAATTGCGCCATCTACCCCTTGTAAATGGTTCAGATCCATTCTGCTTGATGTATTACATAAATAGCGGTAACCGTAACTACCAATTTTAATATCTTGGCTCATTACACCCAATAGCGTTGAACGGTCATCCGCAAGTACTGAATAGTTGTGTAATGTATTACCAATAGTGCCACCAGCGTATTCATTGGTGATCAGGCACTGTTCTTTTAATTCTTGATACAAGGATTCAGCAGCTTCATCACCAATTACCAGTGAGTGTCCCTTACTTAGCCCGTATTTTTCGATTAGCTCAGAACTCACTTTCGCTTCAATATCCACCAAAGTTTGGTCAATACCGATAATATGAGTACGTGACATTCTTTTGCTAGTTTGAGCTTGGCTTACTAAAGGATCACGAGCGTGAACCGGAAAATAGTGCTTTGATTTACGTTGTCCAGGGAATTTCATAAGGCTAGTCTAAGTCAAGGGGAAATAGGTGGCGGATTCTACCGCGCTATATTTAACGCGGCAATCTTTCAAACTATAGCAAACGTTTGCTAGGGTATTTTTTTATTCGCCTTCCATAAAGCTTAAGTCAGGTAGCATACCCAAATGCTCGGCGTAACGTTTTTGATTAAACTCAGCGCCGTTTTTCATTACATCAAATACTTCAATAGCCAGTGCACATGCCATAGCCGCAATCGCCTCTTCACGAGGAGTACCTGTCATCATTAAACGCATCAGCGTCTCTTTCACTTTTACAGGTTGGCCATCTTCAAGTTGGTTCTCGATAATCTCGATCAACTGTTCTTCTTGCATAAACTCATTTTGTTCAGACATTTTTTATCTCAGGTCTTGGATTTCGAGCGACTATGCCACATATAGATCTGACATCCTAGCGAGTCTCCTCGCGTTCATGCGATTATCTAACGAAGTCAGCGCAATATTTGTGCAAATGAAACTGTGATTCCGGTCTCGGATCTGTCGCGGTGTTTCTCTTTCTGTTAGAATCTGCGACCAAGTAATAGTAACGGTGTTTAGACATGTCAGATATCAGCTCTGGAAACAGCGAAAAGAAAGTAATTGTCGGTATGTCCGGCGGTGTAGATTCGTCAGTATCGGCGTATCTTCTTCAGCAACAAGGCTATCAGGTAGAAGGCCTTTTCATGAAAAACTGGGAAGAAGACGATAACGAAGAATACTGCACGGCAGCTGAAGACCTTGCTGATGCTCAAGCGGTATGTGACAAGTTAGGTATCCACCTTCACACTATCAACTTTGCAGCAGAGTACTGGGATAATGTATTCGAGTACTTTCTTGAAGAATACAAAGCGGGTCGTACACCGAACCCAGATATCCTTTGTAACAAAGAAATTAAATTCAAGGCATTCTTAGAGTTTGCGGATGAAGTATTAGACGCAGACTACATTGCGATGGGTCACTATGTTCGTCGTACTTTCCCAACTCAAGAAGAGCTAGACGCTGGCGTGAAACCAGAAATGCTACGTGGCCTAGACGGCAACAAAGACCAAAGCTATTTCTTATACACGCTAAGTTCAGATCAAGTGGCACGCAGCCTATTCCCTGTGGGTGAATTAGAGAAGCCTGAAGTGCGCCGTATTGCTGAAGAGCAAGACTTGATCACTGCGAAGAAAAAAGACTCTACCGGTATCTGCTTTATCGGTGAGCGTAAGTTCACTGAGTTCTTAGGCAAATACCTACCTGCTCAACCGGGTAATATCGAGACGCCAGACGGTCAAGTTATTGGTCAGCACCAAGGCTTGATGTACCACACTTTGGGTCAACGTAAAGGTCTTCATATTGGCGGCACTAAAGGTGGCGGCGGTAACGAAGAACCATGGTTTGTTGGTGAAAAAGATCTTAAGCGTAATGTTCTGATCGCGGTTCAAGGTAAAGACCACCCGCTTCTTAAATCAGAAGGCTTGTTCGCATCTCAGCTTCATTGGGTTAATCGCACACCAATTACTGGAGTTATGACATGCACGGTAAAAACACGTTACCGTCAAACCGATATTCCTTGTACAATCATCCCAATTGACGATGATAACATTAAGGTTATCTTCGATGAGCCGCAAATCGCTGTAACGCCAGGCCAGTCGGCTGTGTTCTACCAAGATGAAGTCTGTCTTGGTGGTGGTATCATCGAAAAACGCATCTAATCTAATCGAACGAACAACAAACGATAGAAAACAACTAGGAGTTACTACGTGGCTAATACACTTTATGACCGTACTATTGCTTTCGCTGGAATTTGCCAAGCTGTGGCTTTGGTTCAACAAGTAGCGAAAGACGGCCGTTGTGATAAAGATGCCTTCGAAGCTTCACTCAATGCCATTTTAAATACTAACCCAGCGAACACTGTGGGTGTATTTGGCCGTGAGGCGAACCTAAAGCTAGGCCTTGAATGCTTAGTAAAAGGTATCGACAGTACTCCTGCTGGTAGCGACATTACTCGCTACATCATCAGCTTGATGGCGCTTGAACGTAAACTATCTGCTCGCAATGACTCTATGTCACAGCTTGGTGATCGTATTCAAACTGCAGAGCGTCAAACTGAGCACTTCGATCTGTTTGACGAGCAAATGATCAGCAACCTTGCGAGCATCTACTTAGATGTAGTGAGCCCTATTGGCCCTCGTATTCAGGTTTCTGGTACGCCAGCAGTACTTCAACAGACATCGAGCCAACACAAGGTTCGTGCTCTGCTGCTATCAGGAATTCGAAGCGCTGTGTTATGGCGTCAAGTTGGCGGCAAACGTCGCCACCTTATCTTCGGTCGCAAAAAAATGATCGAGCAGGCTCAAATCCTGCTAGCTCGCATGTAATTTATTAGCTCGCGCCTCGTCGCGAGCTTGTTTTTTGTACCAACACAATTCTCACGCAAACGATTGCGCAATATGCGTGACAATTGAGATTGTTACTGGTATAAACCTCTCAAAATTTAGAAAACTCAATTCAGGAGAACACCATGGAACTGTCAGCATTGACTGCTGTTTCACCAGTAGACGGCCGTTACGGAAGCAAGACTGTTGCATTACGCAGCATCTTTAGTGAGTTTGGCCTACTAAAGTACCGCTCTATCGTTGAAGTTCGTTGGTTACAAAAGCTTGCAGCTACAGATGCAATCAAAGAAGTACCAGCGTTCAGTGCAGAAGCTAACCAGTTTCTTGATGAACTAGCTGCTAACTTCAGTGAAGAAGATGCTCTACGTATCAAAGAGATCGAGCGCACGACTAACCACGACGTTAAAGCGGTTGAGTACTTCTTGAAAGAGAAAGTTGCTGGCGTTCCTGAACTTCACGCTGTAAACGAATTTATTCACTTTGCATGTACTTCTGAAGACATCAACAACACCTCTCACGCGCTTATGCTTAAAGAAGCTCGTGATACCGTGATTCTTCCAGAAATCCGTAACGTAATTGAAGCTATCAAAGCGCTTGCGAACGAGTACCGTGACATTCCATTACTGTCTCGTACACACGGTCAGCCTGCTTCTCCTTCTACTATGGGTAAAGAGATGGCTAACGTTGCATACCGTATGGAACGTCAATACAAGCAAATCGAAAACGTTGAGATCCTAGCGAAAATCAACGGTGCTGTAGGTAACTACAACGCACACCTTTCTGCATACCCAGAAGTTGAATGGCACCAGTTCAGCGAAGAGTTCATCACTGAATCTCTTGGCGTAACTTGGAACCCGTACACAACTCAAATCGAACCTCACGATTACATCGCTGAGCTATTTGATGCTGTTGCTCGTTTCAATACTATCCTTCTTGACTTCGACCGTGACGTTTGGGGCTACATCGCTCTTGGTCACTTCAAGCAGAAGACTATTGCTGGCGAAATCGGTTCTTCTACAATGCCGCATAAAGTTAACCCAATTGACTTCGAAAACTCTGAAGGCAACCTTGGTCTAGCGAACGCAGTATTTAGCCACCTAGCACAAAAACTTCCAGTTTCTCGCTGGCAGCGTGACCTTACTGACTCTACAGTTCTTCGTAACTTAGGTGTGGGTGTTGGCTACGCAATCATTGCATACACTTCGACTCTGAAAGGTATTAGCAAGCTAGAAGTTAACCGTGCTGCGCTACTTGCTGAACTAGACAAAAACTGGGAAGTATTGGCTGAACCAGTACAAACAGTAATGCGTCGTTACGGCATCGAGAAGCCATACGAGAAGCTAAAAGAGCTAACTCGTGGTAAACGTGTAGATGGCGAAGGCATGCGTGCATTCATCGATGGTCTTGAAATCCCTGCAGACGAGAAAGTACGTCTAAAAGAGATGACGCCAGCGAACTACATCGGTCAAGCAATCGAGCTAACTGACAAGCTGTAAAATTCGAAGTTCGAATCACAGAATAGACTAAGGCTTCCCATGTGGAAGCCTTTTTGTTGCGTAGAACAAATGTCTCGAACAGTAGTCCCTAAGTAAACAACAGTCGTCAATCAAACCTGACTTGTCCTACTCACCTCCCCCATTCAAATACTGCAAGCCACATTAGACAAACATCCTTAAATGCCAAGATCCAAAAAGGCCTCCCGAAGGAAGCCTTTCAAATGTATCTTGTCGATTAGTGACAAAAGAATATGTAGCGATTACATGTTACGTAGAGACGCAATACGCTTATCTAGTGGTGGATGGCTCATTAGAAGCTCTGTTAGAGACTTCTTACCGTTGATACCAAACGCCATCATAGAACCTTCCAGTTGTGGCTCATGGCTCACCTTTAGACGCTCTAGCGCTGCAATCATCTTCTCTTTACCTACTAGGTTCGCTGCACCTGCATCGGCATGGAATTCACGATGACGGCTGTACCACATCGTAATGAAGCTTGCTAAGAAACCAAATACCAATTCCAACACCATAGACACACCGAAGTACACCATCATGTTGCTGCCGCCCTCTTCTTCGTTGTCATTCGACGCAACAATGTTGGCGATGAAACGAGATAGGAAGATAACGAACGTGTTCACTACACCTTGCATTAACGTCATGGTCACCATATCACCGTTCGCGATGTGGCTCACTTCATGCGCTAATACCGCTTCAGCTTCATCACGCGTCATGTTGTGCAGCAGGCCTGTTGATACTGCTACCAATGAATCGTCACGTTTAGCACCTGTCGCGAATGCGTTGATGTCTGGCGAGTCGTAGATCGCCACTGTTGGCATACCAATACCAACTTGCTGAGCTTGACGGCTTACCGTCTCCATCAACCAATGTTCTGTTTCGTTACGTGGGCTTTCAATGACCATGCCGCCTACTGAGCGTAGCGCCATTTTCTTTGACATCATTAATGAAATGAATGAACCGCCAAAACCAAATACTGCAGCCATTAACAACAAGCCTGAAAGGCTTCCTGGTTGCATACCTGTGACTGCATATACAATATTAAGAACAACACTTAGTACCAATACAACCGCAAGGTTGGTTGCAAGGAACAACATTACTCGCTTCATTACTTATCTCCGCATGAAAGCTGTTTTTATAAAACTTATTGTTATAGGCAAGGCAGACAGCAATAGATTCCAACCTTGAAGACTTATACTTACTTATACATATAGTCTTAGATTAAGAAAACAAGGTTAAGCATTAAATTGCAACATTTGATTACGAGACTATATTCGAATTAACCTTAGTCTATTAGACCTAAGTCGTATGGTGCCAATATAACAATCCGTTTACAGTGACTTCAGATGATTTATTGGCTAGTCCATGTACAAAAAGGGAACGATCATGGTTGAAGGTACTAACACTCAAATGGCTATTGATTTACTGTGCTGTCACCTAGGGATTACTGAAGAAGAAGCGAAAAAGCAGATTGGAATCCTAACACCGCAAACGGCACAGACAAAAATCACAGAAACGCAACAAGCATTAATGGGACTGACAAAAGAACATTAATCCCAAACTTGTTCAAAAGACCGGTTTTTACAAACGTATGGTCTAAAGGCTTAAAATAGCAAAAGGGCTGCAATCGCAGCCCTTTTCTTGTTTAGTACACTAGGTGAGAATTAAAGCGTAAGCAAAGGCTGCACATCAATGTACTTACCAATGTTCTTAGACTTTGCTCTTGGTACGTAAGGGATTTCACCTAACTTCGGCGCACCTAGCTTGTCTTCAAGCATCGCAATAATATCAGCATAATGTTCAGTGCCTGGATTAATGCGGTTCGCTACCCAACCTACTAGGTTTAGACCATCTGCACGAATCGCTTCAGCAGTTAACAGAGCGTGGCTCAAACAACCCAGCTTAATACCAACAGTTAGGACAACTGGAAGCTGCTCTTTTTTAACCCAGCTAGACAAGTATTCGTCATCTGAAACCGGCACACGCCAACCACCAGCACCTTCAACTAAAACGATGTCAGAGTTTTGCTTATGCTGTTCTAGCTTCGCTGATAATACCGCTTCATCAACCACGACACCGTCATGCTTAGCTGCGATATGAGGTGATGATGGTAGCAACAATGCATACGGGTTAACGTCTTCGTAAGCAACATCTTGCGTCGCAGCTTCTTGAAGGTGTAATGCATCACTGTTACGTAACCCTTCAGGGTATTGTTCACACCCTGCAGCAACTGGCTTATAGCCAATTGTTGATAAATCCTGTGCGGCCAAAGCTTGAAGAATCGCTTTTGAAACCACAGTTTTTCCCACTTCGGTATCCGTACCTGCAATGAATAATGCATCAATCATAATTGAATAACCCCTAAACAAACTTGATATGTTGCTGGTAAGAAACCTTGATGGTTTTTAAACTCTCGATATTCCCGTTCAACAAGCTGCAACATGCGGCGACTTGTTAAACCTTGTGAGCGACCACTTACGTGATTAGCGCCGATACCTTTAAGGTCGCGCATCAGTTCAAACGCAGTGTCGTACCAAACGGTGATGGTGGGCAAGTCTAGTTGATGAGCAGTACAGCTAGATTGCGCTAACGCAATTTTTACCTGATTGATTGTAATAAAATGGTTAACGTGTTGATGTGCGTCAATTTTGGACCATGATTTTTCCAGTTCAAACAGTGACCCATCAAGCAAAGTTGAGAAAATTACACGCCCACCAACCGCGGAAACACGCTTCATCTCTTTTAAAGGTGACGATAAATCATCACACCATTGCAACGCTAAGCTTGAAAAAACGATGTCAAAACACCCATCTTCAAACGGTAATTGCTCAGCATCGGCTTGTTGATATAAAGAAACCGATGTACCACAACGCTGCTCTGCCCTTCCTAACATTCCAGCAGAAAGATCAGCGCATACTACTTCAGCACCACGCATTACCATCTGCTCAGAGAAGTAGCCAGTACCACAACCTAAATCGAGCACCTTTAAGCCAGAGAGGTCTCTCGGTAGCTTGTCTAGGAGTCGGTGGCCAACATCTCGCTGAAACTCAGCGTGTTTGTCATACGTTGTCGCTGCTTTACCGAAGGCTTCGGCAATCGCATTCTTATCTTGGCTTACGTAATTATGCACTACTGCTTCTTGTGACATTTACTGAGCCTCTTTCTTTAATTCAAAGCTTGATTCTATGCTTGGCTTGCTTCCAGAGTCATTGCTTCGCTCTATTGCTTGAAGCAACGAGTCAGTTAACTGAAGAATCTGTTCCTGACTGTGATTGGCCGTTAACGTAATTCGTAAACGAGCCGTCCCTGTCGGTACGGTTGGTGGTCTTATCGCCGTTACCCAAACTTGGTTACGCTTTAATTCTTCGGCAATAGATAATGCAGCTTGGGCTTCGCCAATAACGAACGGCTTGATTGGGGTCTGAGTATCAATAAAGCCTTTCACGCCACTCATCTGCTCAGCATAAAGGGCGCCAAGTTCTGTCAACTTCTCACGACGCCACTCTTGCGTCTGAATCATCTTACACGCATGAGACAAAGCCACCGCTTGTGAAGGGGGTATCGCGGTCGAATACACATGATGACGAGCAAACTGAGTTAAGTAGTCTCCCACCTCTGACGAACAAAGAATCGCAGCACCAGAAAGGCCAAATGCTTTACCAAAGGTCACCACCAAGATATCAGGTGAGATTTGTGCTGCACTGCAGCTCCCAGCCCCTTTATCACCTAGTACGCCGATACCGTGGGCATCATCAACCGCCAACCAACTATCGTATCGATTAGTCAGGTTAAATATCTGACTAAGAGGCGCTTCGTCGCCATCCATGCTAAACACACCTTCAGTCACGACTAACGATTGTGGAGAGCGGCTTAGTAAAGAATCGAGGTGTTGCGTGTCGTTGTGCTTAAAGCGTTTCATGGTTGCAGGTGAAAGTATCCCCGCTTCCATCAAGGAGGCGTGGTTAAGTTTGTCTTGCAACAGAGAGTCGTCTTTTTCGAGCAGAGAAAACAACAAAGCTTGATTAGCACTGAAACCAGAACTAAAGAGAATGGCACGTTCAAAGCCAAGCCATTCACACAGCTGAGTCTCTAAATTTCGATGAGCAGGACTAAAACCCGTGACCAATGGCGATGCAGCACTGCCGGAACCATATTGGGAAAGTCCGGTTTGCCATGCATCGACCAGTTCAGGATCGTTTGCCAAGCCTAAATAGTCATTACTCGAAAAATTAATGAAGCTAGAACCTTCGCTAGTAAGCAAAGGACTATCACTGCTTTCTAACACCTTAAGTTGACGAGTTAACCCTTGCTCACGGCGATGAGCAAGGGCACTTTTGATGCGAGATTTAAACAGTGGCATCGTAGAACATGTCATCTTTCGTTGGACGAGCAGCAACGCGCTCCACCACTTGATCTAACAGTTCATTTTCTTGAATTTCGTCAGGCTTTTGAGCCACCTGTTGGCTATTGATACCCAGCTTCTTAAACAACTGCATATCCGTGTCTTCGTCTGGGTTTGGTGTAGTCAGTAGCTTACAACCGTAGAAGATAGAGTTCGCGCCAGCCATGAAACACATCGCTTGCATCTGTTCATTCATATTCTCACGACCCGCTGATAGACGAACCGCAGACATTGGCATCATGATACGAGCAATGGCAATAAGTTTGATAAAATCGAAAGACTCAACATCATCGACGTTTTCCATCGGTGTGCCTTTCACTTTCACGAGCATGTTGATTGGCACACTCTCAGGGTGTACTGGAAGGTTAGCCAGTTCTACAAGTAGACCCGCACGGTCATTGGTGCTTTCACCCATACCAATAATACCGCCTGAGCAAATCTTCATTCCGGCATCACGTACGTGAGATAGAGTGTCTAAACGATCTTGGTAAGTACGAGTAGTAATGATGCTGCCGTAGAACTCAGGAGACGTATCAAGGTTGTGGTTGTAGTAATCCAAACCTGCGTCCGCTAACTCACCCGCTTGATCTGGCGTTAGCATACCTAGCGTCATACACGTTTCTAGGCCCATGCCTTTCACACCTTTGATCATGTCAGTTAGGTGAGGCATATCGCGCTCTTTCGGATTTTTCCATGCCGCGCCCATACAGAAACGAGTCGAACCCGCGTTCTTAGCTTTTAGCGCCGCATCCAAAACACGCTCGACTTCCATTAAGCGTTCTTTGTCGACATCTGTTCGGTAGTGAGCACTTTGAGGGCAGTACTTACAATCTTCAGGGCAAGCACCCGTCTTAATTGATAAAAGCGTACTCACCTGCACGTGGTTGTGCTCTTGGTACTGTCTATGAACAACTTGAGCTTCAAACATTAAATCCATAAACGGTTTTTCAAGCAGCGCTGTTACTTCAGCAACTGTCCAGTCATGACGAACTTCCACGTGTCGATCCTTTTTTATTTTTTTGATATTGCACCTCCATCAATAGAGATTGCATTTATGCTTGGCTAGTCTACCGACAAGCTTTAGACTGTCAACACATTGATAATATCAAAAGTTTACATCTGATTATTTTTTAATCACTTCAAGAATGGAAGTTACTATGGATCTCGCCTTTGATCGCCAGCATATCTGGCATCCTTACACATCAACGTTAACACCTCTGACCTGCTACCCAGTCACCAACGCAGACGGTGTTTACTTAGAATTAGAAGGCGGAAAACGAATTATTGATGGTATGTCATCTTGGTGGTCAACCATCCACGGCTACAATCATCCAGAGCTCAATGCTGCGGCTCACAGCCAAATCGATAAGGTTTCACACGTTATGTTTGGCGGTATCACCCACCAGCCCGCTATCGATTTATGTAAGAAACTGCTGAATTTAGCGCCAAGTAATCTAGAGCACGTATTCTTGGCCGATTCAGGTTCAGTGGCCGTGGAAGTTAGCCTTAAGATGGCACTGCAGTACTGGCATGCTAAAGGGCAACCTCGTTCAAAGTTCCTAACGCTAAGAGATGGTTACCACGGAGATACCTTCGCGGCGATGTCAGTGACCGATCCGGATAACTCGATGCATAGCCTTTACAAAGGCTTTTTGCCTGAGCATATTTTCGCTGATTCGCCAAAAACTGGCTTTTGGGATGAGTGGAATTCAAGTGACATCAATAGCTTTCGAGAGAAACTCACAACCCATCATGAAGAGGTTGCAGCCGTGATCTTAGAGCCAATAGTTCAAGGTGCTGGCGGCATGCGCATATACCACCCTGAGTTCTTAAAACAGGTTCGCTTACTGTGTGATGAATTCAACGTATTACTTATCTTGGATGAGATTGCGACCGGGTTTGGCCGCACTGGGAAACTGTTTGCCTGTGAGCATGCCGGTGTTCAACCGGACATTCTATGCGTAGGTAAAGCGCTAACTGGTGGCTATATGACGCTGTCAGCGACGCTTGCGAGCAAAGAAGTCGCAGACACCGTATGTAGCGGTGAAGCAGGTTGCTTTATGCATGGGCCAACCTTTATGGGCAACCCATTGGCTTGCGCAGTCGGTGCGGCAAGTTTATCCATCATCGAGCAAGGCCATTGGAAAATTCAGACTCAACAGATTGAACAACTCTTTTCTGAGTTGCTACCACCGTTGCGAGAGCATGAACTGGTTAAAGACGTGCGTTGGTTAGGGGCTATTGGCGTTGTTGAGACTCACACGCCTGTGGATATGGAAACCATCCAAGCTCACTTTGTAGAGCAAGGCGTTTGGATACGCCCGTTTGGCAAATTGATTTATATCATGCCTCCCTTCATTAGCAAGCCTGAGCACATCGAGAAACTTGTTTCCGCTATTAATTGCGCATTAAAAGATCGCCACTGCTTTAAATAGAAGACAAAGCTATTACCTCTCCTTACTGGTTCATTTGCTATCTGCAATATTGAAGTTAAGGAGAGGTCGGTTCATTATTATCGACAATAGAGAGCGACTGCCTTCTAACGAAGTTGGCTGTCTTTACTTGCTCTGCGATTGAACAATGAGTGACGATGCGCAACGTGTTCAAACATGGACTGGCATCCAATACAGAAACGCACGCCTTTAATCGCTAGCCGTCTCTTTTCTGATATCTCATCACCGCACTCGTCACAATAATGCAAGCTTTCCCCACTTTGAATGTTCCCTCTTACACGAGAGATCTCATCATCAATGGTATTTTGAATTTGCTGACTGACGCTATCGTCACCTGCCCATCCTACGGCCATAAGTCCTCCTCTGTATTTGCATGAGAAAATTTGTACCTACCGCGATAAGAGCGCATTATAACCATTTTTTAGTGATGTAATAATAACCTAAATTAGAGAAACACTATTACAAATGAGTAATAAAATTGACCCTCGACTCACTGCTTTCCGGTGTAACAGATAATAAAAAACCCAGCCGATTGACTGGGTTTTCGTATAACAGTTTTACTGATTAACCAATGTGCGTTACGCCGCCCATGTATGGCTGAAGTACTGTTGGGATAGCAATACGGCCGTCTGCTTCTTGGTTGTTCTCAAGAATAGCAACCATAGTACGACCAACAGCAAGACCAGAACCGTTTAGCGTGTGTACAAGTTCAGGTTTCTTCTCGCCTTTACGACGGAAACGAGCTTGCATACGACGCGCTTGGAAATCCCACATGTTTGAACAAGAAGAGATTTCACGGTATGTCTCTTGTGCTGGAACCCATACTTCTAAGTCGTAAGTTTTCGCAGAACCGAAGCCCATGTCACCAGTACATAGAATCACTTTACGGTAAGGAAGCTCTAGAAGTTGAAGTACTTTCTCAGCGTGACCTGTTAGCTCTTCAAGCGCTGCCATTGAATCTTCTGGCTTAGTAATTTGTACTAATTCAACTTTGTCGAATTGGTGCATACGGATAAGACCACGAGTGTCACGACCGTAAGAACCCGCTTCAGAACGGAAACATGGAGTGTGAGCTGTCATCTTAAGTGGCAGTTCAGCTTCATCAGTAATCGTGTCACGAACCATGTTCGTTACCGGTACTTCTGCAGTAGGGATAAGCGATAGCGTCTTAAGAGGTACATCACTTACTTGCTCAGTTAGCGGGCTTGTGTGGAACAAGTCTTCGCCGAACTTAGGAAGTTGACCAGTACCGTATAGGCTATCGTGGTTCACTAGGTACGGTACGTACATTTCTGTGTAGCCGTGTTCATCAGTGTGAAGGTCCAGCATGAACTGAGCAATAGCACGGTGTAGACGTGCGAATTTGCCTTTCATCACGATGAAACGAGAACCAGAAATTTTAACTGCGCTAGCAAAATCAAGACCGCCAGACATTTCGCCTAGATCCACGTGATCTTTCACTTCGAAGTCGTAAGTCTTAGGTTGACCCCAACGAGAAACTTCTACGTTGTCGTCTTCATCTTTACCGTCTGGCACTTCTGCGTCAGGTAGGTTAGGAATCGACATTGTGATCGTTTCTAGCTCAGATTGAAGCTCAGCCAATGTTACTTTAGCTTGGTCTAGTTCTGCGCCTAAGTTGCCTACTTCAGCAAGGATACGCTCAGCTTCTTCATGGTCGCCTTTTGCTTTCGCTTGACCAATGGACTTCGATCGAGAGTTACGTAACGCTTGCAGCTCTTCAGTTTTCATCTGAAGGGACTTACGTTTTTCTTCAAGTTCACGAATTGTCTCTACATCAAGGGTGAAGCCTCGACGTGCTAATTTTGCCGCTGTTTCATCCAGCTCAGCTCGAAGTAATTTAGAATCCAGCATTGCTAATCCTATGCTTTAGTTATTTGAATATTCAGTAGATTGCTACTGAATCACTGCTAAACCCCTAAAATTGGTGCTATTTCGACCAATTTCAAACGATTTAATTGAATTTTTATGACTAGGTAACGATATCCAAAAAAGACTACTTTTCATAGCGTTTTTGTGGGCTTTTTGCGTCCAAATCCGCCAGATAATCTAGCTTCTCGCCAATTTTAGTCTCTAAGCCTCGTTTTGTTGGGAAATAGTATTGCTTCTCTCCCATTTCAGGGGGCAAATACTTTTCGCCAGCTGCGTAGGCACCAGGTTCGTCATGAGCATAACGGTATTCTTGCCCGTAGCCCATGTCCTTCATCAAAGTTGTGGGTGCATTTCGTAAATGATGAGGAACTTCATACTCAGGCAGATTGTGTGCATCCGTTAACGCTTGCTTCCAAGCGGTGTAGACTGCGTTACTCTTTGGTGCACACGCGAGATAAACAACCGCCTGTGCAATAGCACGCTCCCCTTCGGCAGGACCAATTCGAGTGAAGCAGTCCCAAGCGGACATTGCGACCTGCATTGCTCTTGGGTCAGCGTTGCCAATATCTTCAGAAGCAATCGCCAGCAAACGCCTTACGATATACAAAGGATCACAACCCGCAGCAATCATTCTTGCTGACCAATACAACGCCGCATCAGGGTTTGAACCGCGAATCGATTTGTGAACAGCGGAGATCAAGTCGTACCAAATATCGCCCTTATTATCAAAGCGAGCGACTTTCTCCCCTGCTACCTCAGCCAGCAACTGTAACGTTATCGCTTTCTCGCCTTTGTCGTTGTCTTCTGCCATGTCGTACAGCAGCTCAAGATAGTTGAGCGACATACGTGCGTCACCGTTGACCAGTTCAGCGAGGCGATCTAAGACGTTATCAGCAAAATCAGCTGTCACATCACCCAGACCGCGCTGTTTATCTTCAATAGCTTGGCGAATAACGAGAGAAATATCATCTGTATGAAGCGAAGTCAGCTTGTAAACACGCGCACGTGACAACAAAGCGTTGTTCAGTTCAAAGGATGGGTTTTCCGTGGTCGCGCCAATAAAGGTCACGGTGCCATCTTCAATGTGTGGCAAAAAGGCATCTTGCTGACTTTTGTTAAAGCGATGGACTTCGTCCACAAACAGGATCGTTCTGCGCCCTGCTTGTTTGTTTTCACGCGCTTTTTCAATCGCGATACGAATGTCTTTAACACCCGAGGTTACCGCTGATACGCGCTCAACTTCAGCATTCGCATAGTTTGCTGCCACTTCCGCCAGCGTGGTTTTACCGGTGCCAGGAGGCCCCCATAAAATCATCGAGTGAATATGGCCCGCTTCCAACGCTCTACGAAGTGGTTTACCTGGGCCTAATATATGCTGCTGACCGATGTACTGTTCGACAGTTTCAGGTCTCATACGAGCAGCAAGGGGACGAAAATCTTCGTCCCCTGCAAAATCTAAGCTGTAATTACTCAATTGCAATCTCTTGATTCGTTGATGGCATCTGTGCCTATCGACGTATTACCAAATGATCTGCTTCATTAGATCAGTTTCTTTGGTCGTCGACCTCGACACCTTCCGGTGCCACAAAAGTAAAGCGGTCTGCTGCAGGTTTACCTAAGTCAACATTGCTAAAGGTAAACTCACCTTTCTGACCGTCTTGTTCAATCACGTTAAAGCCCTGAACAATACCCTTTTCAGTGATCTTAATCTGGAAGTCACCCTGATTAGAATCCACAGCTGTCGGCGTTAGCGTAAATTGGTTACCCGTTTGCGCGACATTGTAGTTGTCCCAATCGCTTTCTTGATTACGAGTCAGCAAGACAAAAGGTGTTTGTGATGTTGCTTGCTCTTGCCAGTAAATACTAACCTGCTCAATGAACGGGCTGTAGTACCACAAGCTTTGACCATCAGATACCAACACGTTTTCATCAGGGAAAGTCGTTTCCCAACGGAATAAGCTTGGGCGTGCAATCTCAACTGTGCCCTCGCCTTCCATAACAACATCACCATCAGGGCTAGTCACGACTTGTTTAAAGTCGGCGCTAAAACCTGCATTCAATGACAAGCGGCTACTCAGTTCTTCTTTCGGAGAAGCCAATACTGAAAAGCTCATAAATAAAAGTGCGAATACTTTTTTCATCAATAATCCTGTTAGAACATACGTCGGTCATATTTTCGATTTGACCGACTTAATAGTTATGAGTTCCGAATGGAACTAATCTTTTGGTGGCGCTGGCGCTAAGACTTCACGGTTACCGTTATGGCCCGGAGTACTCACAATGCCTTGAGCTTCAAGCTGCTCAACAATTCGTGCCGCACGGTTGTAGCCAATCTTAAATCGACGTTGTACGCCAGAAACTGAACCACGACGTGAATGGACAACGTGTTCTACCACTTGATCAAACAGTGGATCGACTTCTTCATCGCCTTCCATCTTCTCACCCGGTAACAGTGTTTCCGGGGTTTGGTCGCCGTTCGTAATCTCTTCAATATAGTTTGGCTTACCGCGTGCTTTCCAGTTGTTCACTACCGCGTGTACATCATCATCAGATGCAAACGCACCGTGTACACGCGTTGTGTGGCTTGAACCCGGTGGTAAGTACAACATATCACCCATACCCAATAATGATTCTGCACCACCTTGGTCAAGAATAGTTCTTGAATCTGTTTTGGTTGATACCGTAAAGGCAACACGAGTTGGGATGTTTGCTTTAATAAGACCAGTAATAACATCCACCGAAGGACGTTGAGTGGCTAAGATCAAGTGAACACCAGCCGCACGCGCTTTCTGCGCCAAACGTGCAATCAGTTCTTCCACTTTCTTACCGACTACCATGATTAAATCGGCGAATTCATCGACGACAACCACAATATAAGGCAGTTTTTCCAACAATGGTGCTTCAGGGTCCATGCTGTCGCCCGGCTTCCACAGTGGGTCATGAATTGGGTGACCCGCTTCCGCGGCCATCTTCAATTTGTCGTTGTAGCCTTTGATGTTACGAACACCGAGAGCCGACATCAGTTTGTAACGACGTTCCATTTCACCTACACACCAACGAAGGGCGTTAGACGCATCTTTCATGTCAGTCACAACTTCAGACAGCAGATGTGGAATACCTTCATAGATAGATAATTCCAGCATTTTCGGGTCGATCATGATGAAGCGAACGTCTTCTGGTGATGCCTTGTAAAGCATACTCAATATCATCACGTTTACACCGACAGACTTACCAGAACCGGTTGTACCTGCAACCAGAACATGTGGCATCTTCGATAGGTCAGCGATAACCGCTTCACCAGCAATATCTTGCCCTAGAACAACGGTCGTTGGTGACTTCGCTTCTTGGAACTGAGGGCTGCCCACCACATCAGAGAAGAATACGGTTTGACGGCTCATGTTCGGCAATTCTAAACCAACATAAGGTTTACCCGGTATTACCTCGACGACACGTACTGCCAATGCAGAAAGCGAACGAGCTAAGTCCATAGAAAGGCCAGAAATACGGCTTACTTTGACGCCCGGAGCCAGATCGAGTTCAAATCGAGTGATGACAGGACCAGGGAAAATATCAACCACATCAGCTTTGATCTTGTAGTCCGCTAGCTTCGATTCAACAAGACGAGCGATCGCCTCTAGTGCATCGCGGTCAATAAAGGTTTCACGTTTTTCAGGGTGGAACAACAACTCAAGCGTTGGCAATGGTTCGGCCGGTTTCGGTAAGTTAACATCTTGCTGTACCAGGAACGGGTTTTGTGTCGCCGCCATGTTCGCTTGTGCCTCAGAGACAAGGCTTTGGAAGGCTGCAACATCTTGATCTTGGTGCAGAGGCTCTTCTTCTATTACTTGTTCCCAAGGAAGATCAACCGTTGGCTCTTGAGTTTGTTCGTTTGATTGCTCAAATTCTGAATTATTTTGTTGGTTAACTAAAGACTCAGGTTGCTCTACATTATCTTCTTCAGTCGATACGGACTCGAACTCTGTAGACTGTTCATAACTTTGTTCTTCAGCCACATCAAACGGTGATGCTTGTACTGAGAAATCGTTTTCACTTGCTTCTTCTAGTTCGCCCATTGGCGAAGCGTATAACGATTCTGGTTGAACATCTTCCGTATCGAATTCGCTCTCAACTTCTGGAATGCGATCAACTTCTAAAATGCTATCGACTGCTGACTCGGCACTTTCAAGGCCTATATCAGTAGGGACAACTTCTGGTTGGTCGTGCTGCATGTATTGTTGGTACGCAGCCTGAGATTCGTGAGCATCAGTCTGATCTTGCTCAGCAAGATCATCTTCATACATAGCGGCATTTTCTAGCTGCTCTATCGTCGCATTCAACTGCTTCGAGCGCTCAATACCTTCTTCTAAAGGTTCTTCTGGCGCGTGGTAAACAGGAGCGACAGAGATAGGTTGCTCTGGTTGAATTTCAGGTTGAACTTGCGGAGCTTCATAAGTAGAAACCTCTGGCTTAGCTGGAGCCTCTACTGGCATATGGATATTGTAATGACGCTTCGACGTTGCACTGTTGTCCAACGCATTTACGCCAGTGTCTGAAGAGTCGTTGGTCGCAGAGAAGCTCATCGCAGGGTCGAGCTGATCTTGTTCTGCTTCTTTATACCCTTCTATAGCCTTACCTTCGATAAGATTGTCTTCTAACGCATGAACATCAGGGAAAGTCGGCTTTTGATGACGTTCCGTTAGAGAATCTCTGTCTGTCGATTCTTTCAATTCAGGCTCAAGTAGCTCTTGATCTTGGCCACGAGCCTTATTAACAGCAGATGTAAAAAATTTAATGGCACATTCGCCTAGCCATTCCACAATACTTAACCAAGAAATTCCGGTTAATAGCGTCAAGCCAGCTCCCCATAAGAAAAGAAGAACTAGCGTACTACCGAGAACATTTAACGTGGGAAGCGCAAGGCTTGTTAGTACGTCACCCACGACGCCACCTGACGAAAAGTACCAAATGTCGTCAAAGTTGATATCGGCTAGACCGCAACTAGTAAGAATAAGGACAGTAAGGCCAAGTAAGCGAGTGCCCCACAGCATGAAATCGATCTGCTCGTCTTCATTACGTTTACGGAATAATACCCACGCAGCAACCGTTACCAAGATAGGTAAAGGGTAAGCCAAAGAACCAAACACAAAGAAAAGCGTATCCGCCAACCATGCACCTAGGTAGCCACCCGCATTTTGAATGTCACCACCCCACGCCGTTTGCGACCATGATGGGTCTGCAGGACTAAAAGTTAATAACGCAACGGCAAGTAGAATAGAGAAGAGAACACCCATAATCAGGCTGCACTCTTTTAGACGTTGAGAACCATTCAAACGAGGAGACTGAGGCTCTTCACTCGTTTTAATGATTGTTTCTACTTTATTACTGCTCTGCTTGAACATAAACCAACTTAATAATTAAACGGAATAAAACATCTCGAGCGACCAAAGCCGCCCGTTTCAATGAAACTACTGTTGATTTAACCATATCAAACAGAAAAACCCAATTCCAGAAAGCAAGAAAGCGGAACAAATGTCCGCTTTCTTTCATTTCACCAATTGTGACTAACGAGTTTTAATCACAAGTTGATTGGTTTGTTTCACTTCTTCCATTACTACGTAAGTTCGAGTGTCGTTTACGCCCGGTAGACGAAGTAACGTATCACCCAGTAGCTTACGGTAAGCACCCATATCCGATACACGTGTTTTTAGAAGATAGTCAAAATCACCCGACACTAAATGACACTCTTGGATGTCATCCAGTTTCTGCACAGCGGTGTTGAATTGTTCGAACACATCTGGAGCACCACGGTTCAACGTAATTTCAACAAACACTAAAAGTGAAGCATCAAGATACTGTGGGTTCAGCAACGCTGTGTACCCAGTAATGTAACCTTGACGTTCTAAACGACGAACACGCTCAAGACATGGAGTGGGAGAAAGTCCTACTCGTTTTGAGAGTTCAACGTTTGAGATACGACCGTCTTTTTGCAACTCATTAAGAATGTTGCGGTCAATACGATCTAGTTCCTTGGACGGCTTCTTATAATTGTCTGCCATTTTTTATTCCACCTTATTACTTCCTTGCAAAAAAATATACTACAACTTTTTAATATTCGGTATCAAATTCTATCTGAACCTATCTATACTAGATATTAATTCGACAGAATTACCCTACACATAGATAAAACAACCATAATATAATGAGGAGTCAGGATGATCATTGGCGTACCGAAGGAAATCAAGAACCACGAATACCGCGTTGGTATGACCCCAGCTAGCGTGAGAGAACTAATCTCACATAGCCACCAAGTTTTTGTTGAAACCAATGCCGGTACTGGTATCGGTTTTTCAGACGATGATTACATCGCTGTAGGCGCATCCATTCTTCCTACTGCTGCTGACGTTTTCGCGAAAGCAGAGATGATTGTAAAGGTTAAAGAACCTCAAGCTGTCGAGCGAGCTATGCTTCGTGAAGGGCAAATATTATTTACCTATTTACACCTTGCACCAGATTTTCCACAAACGGAAGAGCTAATCAAGAGCAAAGCTGTCTGCGTAGCCTATGAGACTGTAACAGATAATATGGGTCGCTTGCCACTATTAGCACCAATGTCTGAAGTCGCTGGTCGCATGTCTATTCAAGCAGGTGCACAAACACTAGAAAAATCTAACGGTGGTTGTGGCCTTCTTCTTGGCGGCGTTCCTGGTGTTGAACCAGCGAAAGTTGTTGTTGTTGGCGGCGGTGTTGTGGGTGCTAACGCAGCACGTATGGCTGTTGGCCTTCGCGCAGACGTAACCATTCTTGATCGCAACGTAGATACGCTTCGTCGTCTTGATGAAGAATTCCAAGGTCGCGCAAAAGTGGTTTATTCTACTGAAGACGCTATCGAGAAGCATGTTCTAGAAGCAGACCTAGTGATTGGTGCAGTACTGATCCCAGGTGCAGCAGCGCCTAAATTGGTTACAAAAGATCACATCGCTAAGATGAAGCCAGGTTCAGCTGTTGTTGACGTTGCAATCGACCAAGGTGGTTGTTTCGAAACTTCACACGCAACCACTCACGCAGATCCAACTTACATTGTTGATGACGTAGTTCACTACTGTGTTGCTAACATGCCAGGTGCCGTTGCTCGTACTTCTACTTACGCGCTAAACAACGCAACACTTCCTTACATTGTTAAGCTAGCGAACAAAGGCTACCGCGAAGCACTTCTATCTGATGAAGGCTTCCTAGAAGGTCTTAACGTTATTCACGGTAAAGTAACTTGCAAAGAAGTTGCAGAGAGCTTTGACCTTGAATACGTAGATCCAGCTGAAGCAATCGCGATGTTTAACTAATGATGTAATGGCTAACTGAACGCAATAACCTTCTCGTTGAAGCGTTCAGTTAACTCATACGCATTAAACAAAAAGCCAGTACGACATTATGTCGCGCTGGCTTTTTTACATTTATAGCTTTGTCTTGTATTTATAGCTTCATTTTTCATTTATGACTTTGCTTTTATGAGTTTAGATCGTAAAACACGCAACAGTTCTGTTTACTGATAACGCTCAACTTTAACCCCATGAATCAATAGGTTTCTTGGCGTAATACTGCGTTCACAGAACTCTTCAATCGAAGCTTCATAGCCTTGTTCTTGCAGATAGATGGCACGATCTAAGGCCAACCATATCTCCAATGGGCGTCTAAAGACTTGTTGTACTAAGCTCAACTTCTCCATTTCCCAGAAAAGCGCCTCGCCTTGGGCTAAGTAGAAATCAAAATCGACGTCTGAGCCCAGCGATACTTTTTTAACTTCAGATGCCCAGTGGCAAAATGATTCAAAACCCTTAGATAGCTCTGATTTTTTAATGCTTGGCACCGGAATGTATTCGTCAATATGACGTTCAGCTTGGAGCAGTTTGCTGAAGCCCAAACGATAACTCATCTCTAGTTGGCGATGTCTCTTTACTCTTTCACCACCAGTGACGGTTTCTTGAAGCGGGATTCTTAAATCACTTTTACTTAGGGCTAATGCAGAGCTTTTCGCAACGGAAGACATGGCTTGGTAGTTTTCACCACGAATAAGATGGTAGCAGCAAGGAGAAATGGTCACTGCAGGAAGCCCATGTGAAACAGATTTCTTCACTAGTTCAACATGAAGGTCGCCACAAGCATGAAGAGCAACAGCGTGTTGATTTGAGTTAAACACCCGATCTGCATCTTTTGAAAACGCGTCACCTTGAACAAAGCTCATATCTAGATATTGAGCATCTGCAATCTTTTGCCCGCTTTCACACAGTGACTGTTGCCACTCAAAGCTAGTGACCTTTTGATCTGACTGCTGAGATAAGATTCGACCGAGAAAGCCTTTGCCAGAGCACCATTCAAGCCACTCTTTACCGTGATGGTGTTCAAGTGCAGCCTCTCCCATCGCCACGATTTGTTGCAGCTTTCTGCCGGGAATACCATCAGCAGCACCACGAGGGAGGTCTAATCCAACCAAAGCCGTATTATCAAACTGGATATTTTGGTTAGCAGCATCTAATCGAGGGAGGAAGCGAGTCAGTTCCTCGACCAAAAGCTGAGGCTGCTCTTTTAACGTTTGAATGCGCTCAATACTCAAACTTTCTAACCAATCGACAAGTGGGCGATTCACATCTTTCCATGGTTGATGGTGAGTTTGGCATAGATGAAAAGGCTCCGAACGCCAATAGACTTGGTGCTCTAACAAGAATGAGTCGAGTATTGTAAATCGTGAATGCATGCTTCCCCCTATGGTGCGAGAATTGTAGGGGTAAGAGGCCGAAATGGAAAGGAAGGATACAAATCGAGGCTATAGGGACAGGCTATCAGTAAGTAATACCAATCACGGAAAGTCAGTGAACAGAAGTAGCGCAGGTAAAGGCTTGAGAACAAGGCAGCTCTGTTCGGCAAGTCGTTTCGATAAGTACTTATTCTGCAATCAAAAGTTCTAACAACGTTATCGAGCGTTTTAACAAGCTAGGGTGACCAGTTATTTACTACGATTGGTATAAACCAAAACCGAGTTCAAATGAAAACGGCCTGTAAACAGGCCGAATAGGAATCGAATTAAAGACTGTGCCCCTTAGCGAACAGGCAGGTCGATGTCTTTAAACATCTCTTCGATTTCTTCATTCGATTTCAAAGAAATAGCTTGTTCAACCACAGGACGAGTTAAGTGCGGAGCAAAACGCTCCATAAAATCAAACATGTAAGAACGTAGGAAAGTGCCTTTTCTAAAGCCAATGCTTGTGGTGCTAGCACCAAATAGGTGACTCGCATCAATAGCAACCAAATCTGTATCCTGCTCGTGGTCAATCGCCATACTTGCGATTACACCAACTCCGATCCCCATACGAACATAAGTTTTGATTACGTCTGCATCCGTTGCGGTAAATACAACTCGAGGTGTTAATCCTACTTTGTTGAATGCAGTATCAAGCTCGGAACGGCCAGTAAAACCAAATACATAAGTCACGAGGGAATAAGCAGCAAGATCTTCAATCGAGATATTTCGTTTCTGTGCAAGAGGGTGATCTTTCGTTACCACTATCGAACGGTTCCAATGATAACAAGGCAGCATAATTGCATCTTGATATAGGTGCAGCGCTTCCGTTGCAATCGCAAAGTTCGCAGTCCCTTTAGCGACCGCTTCTGACATCTGGCTTGGTGTACCTTGGTGCATGTGAAGCGACACTTTTGGATAACGTGCCGTGAAACCTTTAATCACATCAGGGAGCGCATAACGAGCTTGAGTATGAGTGGTTGAAATATTCAATGTGCCCATCTCAGGATGAGTGTGCTCACCCGCTACTGCTTTAATACTATCTACACGTGCCAAAATCTCTTGAGAGATACGAATAATATCCTCACCGGCTTGTGTAACCTGAGTTAAATGCTTACCGCTACGTTCAAAAATCTGAATGCCTAGCTCGTCTTCAAGTAACCTAACTTGCTTACTAATGCCGGGCTGAGATGTATACAAACTCTCTGCTGTCGCTGAAACATTTAGGTTATGGTTTAGAACCTCAACAATGTACTTCAGTTGCTGTAACTTCATATCTAACCTCGTAATCCTTTACTCATTTCTGCGCT
The DNA here is from genome assembly GCF_003345295.1 of Vibrio splendidus. Classification (NCBI taxonomy): domain Bacteria; kingdom Pseudomonadati; phylum Pseudomonadota; class Gammaproteobacteria; order Vibrionales; family Vibrionaceae; genus Vibrio; species Vibrio splendidus. The sequence goes on along the minus strand of NZ_CP031055.1, from coordinate 857,966 downwards.
AACTTATTTGCAAATAGAGCTTTATAGTCTCGTGTAATATAATTAATAGTTATAACGCTTCGAGAACCAAAATGACAGAAATAATGAGTTTTTCTAGCTTAACAAACAAAAACATCACTAACGCTTTGCAACCCACACCTCATTCTCATACATTAGTTGGTAAGTTTTGATTGCCGATTGTGCTCAACAAGAGATAATCAAAAATTGCAATTTACGAGTGCCGATACACAATGGAATCGTGTATCCTCTCAAGTTAGCTATAGAAAACAACAAGCAGACACAAATATATGAATATTGGTTTAATAATCGCCTTAGTCGCCGTTCTTTTGGTGTTGGTTTTAGGCTACAACATCATGCTTCAATACAAAGTTAAGGTAGAAACAGCGAAGAAACAGGAAGCTTCTCGTTATCTAACCATTATTGACGGAACAGAAGAGTTGATTGGTAATGCTCATCACATGCCGTTTAGCCAAGATCTTCTTATATGCTTAAACAATCGAATTCTTGATGCGTTAGAAAACATGTATCAGCTCGATCCCAAAAACAAGCAGCTTGCCCAACGCATTGAAAGCGTAAAACAACAAATCACTCAGCTTAAAGAGAACTACCAAGGTGGTGAAAGTACTACCTTCCGCGTTCCAAGCAGTGACAAACAAGCGATCATGATGCTGAAGCTAGTTAAGCGCCTACGTGATACGGTCCGTAACGAGCACAATAAAGGCCGCTTCGAGACTCAAGCTTATGTGGTTGAAAACGCTCGTTTAGAGACGATTCAAATTCGTATCAACATCGAAAATGTTATCAAGCGTGCAAACGACTCGATTTCTCGAGGACAACCAGGCACAGCAATTCAGTTACTGCGTAAAGGTATCGACGCATTAGCAACTAAGAACGATTCATACTCTACTCAAGCGAAAGAAAAGCTTCAGCAGATGCTTAACGATCTTGATCAGAAGCGCCAAGATAAAAACGCACAAGATTTACAACAGATCGAATCTAAAGAGCGTGACGAAGACATGGACGCCCTCTTCGGTCAGAAGAAGAAATGGTAACTGTCTAACGCAATACTTAAAGGCCGCTTATTTACATTAAATTAGCGGCCTTTTTTGTAGCTGTTGAATTTCCTTTCTCTGTATAGGGAGATCTCTTGAGCTGTGATAAAATCTCGCATTATCAACAAACTTGCCCTGACCATGTATCAAGAATTATTAGCTCCAATCCACTCTTTTCTTAAAGCTGAAACGCCAGATTCATGGATCGATGAAGCCAAAAAGCCTGAAAACCTTCACATCATTCTACGCGATCACATGCTTTGTGAGCTTAAGGCGGCACAGAGTGCTTTGTTCCTTATCCGCAAGTACGCAGTTGATAAAGAAAGCGCAAAACAACTGAATGAATGGATTTTGCCCTACGAGCAATTTGCTTACCGTCGTATCGGAGACTTAGAGTCTCTGCGTGGTAAAAGCAACGTATCAAAGCAAATTACAGCGAAAGAAGGCTGTAATTACGGCGCTGACCTGATCGATAAAATGGTATTGCTGATCAAAGAAGAGCTGCATCATTTCTACCAAGTCATGGAATTGATGGTAAAGAAAGGCGTCACTTACCAACCGATTGAAGCGGGTCGCTACGCTAAGGGTTTAATCAAGCAAGTCAAAACTTACGAACCCGATGCTCTAGTTGATAAGCTCATCATCGGTGCTTTTATCGAAGCTCGCTCTTGTGAGCGTTTCGCAAAATTGGCTCCATTCTTGGAAGAAGATATGGAGAAGTTTTACGTGTCTCTGCTTCGCTCAGAGGCTCGTCATTACCAAGATTATCTTGAGTTAGCAGAGCAGATCGCAGGGAAAGATATCTCAGAGCGTATTGCTCATTTCGCGCAAGTAGAAGCGGAACTTATTACTTCAGAAGACAGCGATTTTAAGTTCCATAGTGGCGCTCCGGTTTAGACTACGCAAGATAACTCAAGTCCAGACCAATTCGGTATCTCGTACACAAATAAGAAGGCCAGCAATTTGCTGGCCTTCTTATTTGAATAGCTTTCTGATGCAAACCTAAGCTAGCGTGCCGTTGATCTCTGCAAGTACAGCGGCAGGGTCTATCGCTTGAGTGATAGGGCGACCGATAACAAGGTAGTCAGAACCTGACTCAATCGCTTTAGAAGGCGTCATGATTCTCTTCTGGTCACCAACATCAGCACCTACAGGACGAATACCAGGAGTTACTAGCTTGAATTCTTGGCCAAGTGCACCTTTAAGTAAAGACGCCTCTTGTGCCGAACATACAACGCCGTCTAAGCCTGAGTTTTTAGTCAGAGATGCCAAGCGCATCACCTGCTGCTGTGGCTCAAGATCCAAACCAATACCCGCCAAGTCAGATTGCTCCATACTAGTCAGTACTGTCACGCCAATTAGCAACGGACGATCTTTACCATACGGTTCCAAAATTTCGCGAGACGCCGTCATCATGCGCTCACCGCCACTTGCATGTACGTTCACCATCCAAACGCCTAATTCCGCGGCAGCTCGCACAGCTTTTGAACATGTGTTCGGGATGTCGTGGAATTTAAGATCCAAAAATACTGAGAAACCACGTTTATGCAATTCACGAACAAATTCAGGACCAAACAAGGTAAACATCTCTTTGCCCACTTTTAGACGGCAAGATGCTGGGTCAATACGATCAACAAAGGCTAACGCATCCGCTTGGTTATCATAATCCAATGCTACAATGATTTTTTGGTCGTTCATTTCATCTCCTAACGCAGTTAACTTTCTACAAAATATTTATACCAATCAGGCCATAAATAACAGTCATAAAAATGCAGCCCGAAAGCTGCAATTAATAATTTGGTCTTAAAATGACCACAAATCTATTCACCATCAAGCCCACGAATAGGCTTGATCGTTCCCCACCCCTTACATGAAGGGCAGTGCCAATACATTGAGTGTGTTGAGAAACCACACTGACGACAACGATAATGAGGCTTAACCTTAAGTTGCTCACCAACCATAGATTGAAGTGTGGTTAAGCTGTCTTTCGCACGACCTTCTTCTGCTTCCGCTAGGTGATAATCGATTAATCGATAAAAACCCTTCATGGTTGGATTTTTGACTAGCTGCTTTGTTAGTAGCTCTTGAGCAGAACCAACATCTTCATGGTGAGCAACCAATTGAGCGAGCATCAGTTCAGCGGATACACCAGCTTTATTCTGAATACAAGCTTTAAGGAACTCGACCAATTGAGCCTCTTGCCCAAGCTTGTGGTAACACTCAGCAAGGGTTGGCAACACCTCACTAATAAAGTCGATATCTTGCTCGAGTACCGACTCCAAACAATCGATTGTCTTTTGGTAGTCTTCGTTCGCTAAGTGGAACTTGCCTAGAGCAATGCTAGCACGAACACATTTAGGGTCTTCAGAAAGTGCCTTTTTGAAATTCTGAAGCGCTTTAGAGCGATTACCATCGGCTTGCTCTTGCATCGCAAGTTCACACCAGAAATGTGCAACGGTCGCGCGCATCTTCATTTTCTTCTTACCGAGCTTAACTAGGATATTTCCGTAATGAATAGCCTTGTTCCACTCTCGAGTTTGCTGATAAATAGCAACCAACTGCTGTAGAGCACCCTCTTTGTGATCGGGTTCTTCTACAAGCTGTTCAAAGATTTTTTCGGCGCGATCAAGAAAGCCAGAGACCATATAATCTTTAGCTAATTGTTGTAGTGCGAGGTTTTTCTGATCGAGAGTAAGCCCCGAACGGGAGATAAGGTTTTGGTGGATACGAATAGCACGGTCGACTTCACCTCTAGAGCGGAACAAGTTGCCCAAAGCTAAGTGAGTATCGATGGTTTCATTGTCGACTTGAAGGAGTTCAATGAAGTGATCAACCGCTTTGTCAGACTGATCTGACAGTAATAGGTTCAAACCCGTCACGTATTGACGGGAAATCTGGTGTGATTGTTTCTGTTTTTCTTGCTGAGCATTACGATTACCCATATACCAACCGTAAGCGGCGGCAATAGGTAAGAGCAAGAACAGTAACTCTAACATCAAATAAGACCTTTAAGCTTTGGTATCAGCAGCTACCTGCTTTGATTGCTTATTGAGTTGTTTCTTCAAACGATGAATTCTCAGTTGAGATCGCATGTGCATATTGCCGAAGACTAACCAAGCAAGACCAAAACCTGAAACAAAGACAACACCTAACAAGCTTGATAGGTGAAAATCACCTTGCGCTAGCAGATAGTTGAAATTCACACTTGTTTGGTTTTGAGAGCCTAAAGCCAGTGCAATTAGGAAAAGTGCGATAACGGCGACTATTTTTATAATTTTCATAGTTCATCACTCATTGGTTAGTTAGCTGTACGATTATGCAGGAAAATTACTAATCAGACCACCATATTATGGTCATAAAAAAGCGGCATACATTATAGTATGCCGCTTTTCTTAATTCCGATAAGTAGTCTACAGTCCTGAGTTTACTCGTTCGCGTAGCTCTTTACCTGGTTTAAAGTGAGGAACGTATTTGCCTTCCAACTCAACCTTGTCACCAGTTTTAGGATTACGTCCAACACGAGGTTCACGGAAATGCAGAGAAAAACTGCCAAAACCGCGAATTTCGATTCGATCACCACTTTCTAGTGTTGAAGCCATGTGCTCTAAAATGTCTTTTACAGCGTCTTCAATTTCTTTTGCAGAAAGGTGCGTTTGCTCAGCGCACAGTCTTTCAATCAATTCAGACTTAGTCATAGTTACCCTCGTTGGTTTTCTTTTTAGAAATTATAGACCTATCGGAAAAATAAGCAAAAAAAAAGGAGCCTTGCGGCTCCTTTCTTGGCTATATAGCTATAATTCTCTTAATGAGAAGCTATTATTCGCCTTTAGCAGCTTTGAATGCGTCTGCCATTGCGTTACCGAACGCGCCTTCATCAGACTTGTTCAGTGAAGCCATTGCTTCTTGCTCATCAGCTTCATCTTTAGCTTTGATAGATAGGTTGATTACGCGGTTCTTACGGTCTACACCAGTGAACTTCGCTTCAACGCTGTCGCCAACGCTTAGGATTAGAGATGCATCTTCGATACGGTCACGAGATACTTCAGAAGCGCGTAGGTAACCCTCAACGCCTTCGATTAGCTCGATAGTAGCGCCTTTCGCGTCAACTGCAGTTACAGTACCGTTTACAAGAACACCTTTCTTGTTGTCAGCAACGTATGCGTTGAACGGGTCGTTTTCCATTTGCTTAACGCCAAGAGAAATACGCTCACGCTCTGCATCTACTGCTAGAACAACAGCAGAGATTTCGTCGCCTTTCTTGTATTCACGTACAGCTTCTTCGCCGGCAGCGTTCCAAGAAATGTCAGATAGGTGTACAAGACCGTCGATACCGCCTTCTAGACCGATGAAGATACCAAAGTCAGTGATAGACTTGATCTTACCAGTAACTTTGTCGCCCTTAGCTTGCATTTCTGCAAATGACTGCCATGGGTTAGCTTTACACTGTTTCAGACCTAGAGAGATACGACGACGTTCTTCGTCGATATCAAGAACCATAACCTCAACTTCGTCGCCAACATTAACAACTTTAGAAGGGTGGATGTTCTTGTTAGTCCAATCCATTTCAGAAACGTGTACTAGACCTTCAACGCCTTCTTCGATTTCAACGAAGCAGCCGTAGTCAGTTAGGTTCGTAACACGACCAGAAAGTTTGTGACCTTCTGGGTAACGCTTAGCGATTGCTACCCATGGATCTTCGCCAAGTTGCTTAAGACCTAGTGAAACACGAGTGCGCTCACGATCGAACTTAAGAACTTTAACTAGGATTTCGTCACCAACGTTAACGATCTCTGATGGGTGCTTAACACGCTTCCAAGCCATATCTGTGATATGTAGAAGACCGTCAACACCGCCAAGATCAACGAATGCACCGTAGTCAGTAAGGTTCTTAACGATACCTTTAACTTCAGTACCTTCTTGTAGAGTTTCAAGAAGTTCGTCACGCTCAACACTGTTTTCAGATTCGATAACAGCACGACGAGAAACAACAACGTTGTTACGCTTCTGGTCTAGCTTGATTACTTTGAACTCTAGCTCTTTGTTTTCTAGGTGAGCAGTGTCACGGATAGGACGTACGTCTACTAGAGAACCAGGAAGGAAAGCACGGATACCGTTAAGTTCAACAGTGAAACCGCCTTTAACTTTACCGTTGATGATACCAACAACAGTTTCAGCTTCTTCACAAGCTTTCTCAAGTACGATCCAAGCTTCATGACGCTTAGCTTTCTCACGAGAAAGTTGAGTCTCACCGAAACCATCTTCAACAGCGTCTAGAGCTACGTCTACTTCAGCACCAACTTCAACTTCAAGTTCGCCAGCAGCGTTCTTGAATTGTTCAGCAGGGATAGCAGATTCAGACTTAAGACCAGCATCTACAAGAACGAAACCGTTCTCGATAGCTACTACAGTACCTTTAACGATGCTGCCTTGTTGGAATTCAGTTTCAGATAGAAACTCTTCAAAGAGTTGAGCAAAAGATTCAGTCATTATTTAATCTTCAATAATTAAACGTCCATGGGTATCCTACCGCATGGGGTTGATAAATTCGCCGGTCATCATCCTTGCGACCAACGTTCGTACTAGCTCGGCGAAATTACCCAGCCAGTTTCGATTCAATATAGTGTAGTGCTTTTTCTACTACCTGCTCAATATTCATTGAGGTGGAATCAAGCACTAGAGCATCCTCTGCAGGGCGAAGTGGCGCCACTGGGCGATTACGATCTCGATCGTCTCGCTCTTGGATCTCGCTCAAAAGGTCGTCAAATTTAACATCTAACCCCTTCTGTTGCAACTGTTTAAGGCGGCGACTCGCACGCTCTTCAGCACTTGCATCTAAAAATATTTTCGCTTCAGCTTCAGGGAACACAACCGTTCCCATGTCACGGCCATCAGCAACCAAACCAGGTGCCGCGCTGAATGCGCGTTGACGACGAAGCAGTGCTTCACGAACGCGAGGTAAAGCTGCTACTTTTGAAGCTGCCATGCCAGTTTCTTCTTTGCGAAGTTCACCAGACACATCTTCACCTTCTAGGATAACCTTAACTAAATCGCCTTCAGCAATAAACTGCACGTCTAAGTGTGTCGCAAGCGGTACTAAAGCATCTTCTGATTCAGTATCCACACCATGGTGAATTGCCGCTAAAGCCAATACGCGATAGATCGCGCCTGAGTCTAGAAGATGAAAGCCTAGCTTATCTGCTAGCAACATACACAGGGTACCTTTACCTGCACCACTTGGTCCATCAACCGTAATCACTGGGCTTTGAGAAGGCATCTTTTACTCCACGTTTTGTCGTAAGTTTTATTCTGTACTAGCGATTCGCCACTACTTTATAGGCGGCATATTATAGAGAAAAATTGGAAGTCGAGCGAGGTAAATCTCAGATAATTCCGAGTTGATGATGCATAAACCAATGCAACCAGCCCAATATCCGTTTGCTTAGGTCAATAAGACACGCACGCGATTTTCGATAGCGCACTTTTCGATAGATAGAAAAAAGCCTTGCAACTAGCAAGGCTCATGAATTTGCATTTTGTAGAGCAAAGAAGAAGTAGCTCCAAGAAGCTTAGCCAATAATAGCTCGAACCGCTTCTAGGTCTTCAGGCGTATCAACACCAGCAGCAGGCGCCTCTTCTGCAACTGCCACATGGATTTTTTCACCATACCAAAGTACACGTAACTGCTCTAGGCACTCAATACGCTCAAGGGTACTTGGTTCCCAATTGATATAGGTATTGATAAAACCCGCACGATAAGCGTAGATGCCAATGTGACGAAGCAGTGGAGATTCCGCTGCTGTACCGCTGTTCGCGTAAGCATCGCGATCCCAAGGAATCGTAGCTCGGCTAAAGTACAGGGCATACCCATCTTTGTCCGTCACAACTTTTACGGCGTTAGGATTAAACACTTCATCAGCATGAGTAATTTCCACACCGAGTGTTGCCATCGGAGCTGTACTGTTCGCAAGATTGTTAGCAACCTGATTAATGATCGCAGGTGGAATAAGTGGCTCATCACCTTGAACATTCACGATAATATGATCATCAGGAATCTTCATAACTTCAATCACTTCAGCTAGGCGTTCAGTACCTGACTCATGATTCGGTGATGTCATACAAACGGTCGCGCCAAATGCTTTAGCCGCTTTTTCAACTCGAGCGTCGTCGGTAGCGATAATAACGTTATCGGCACCCGCTTTCATTGACTGTTCGTATACCCATTGAATCATCGGCTTTCCACCAATGTCAGCAAGCGGCTTCCCAGGTAAACGGCTCGATTGGTATCTCGCAGGTATAACAACCGTATAAGACATTACTTACCCTCATCCATTGAAACGGTGCGAGCTTCAGGTTCTAAAAGAACAGGAATACCCTCTTTAATTGGGTAAGCAAGGCGATCAATTTTACAAACAAGCTCTTGCTTATCCTTGTCAAAAGTTAGTTTACCTTTACATACAGGGCAAGCAACGATCTCAAGCAGACGGTGATCCATAGTATTCCATAACCTCTTTTATTCTTTTTAAAATTTGCTGTTGCGAATCTTCATCGAACTGCGCAGATACCGGAAGATACCACCAGTTGTCTTGAGCATATTCTTCGCATTTTACAGCGTCTTTTTCTGTCATAATCATATTCATACCTTTCTTTGCTAAGGCATAAAGTTCATCTTTATCGAAATCTTGATGGTCGGCGAAGCCCTGTGTGAAAACCACATCACCATCAAGATCTTCCAATGTTTTAAAAAAGCGTGGCGGATGACCAATACCAGCAAAAGCGACCAACTTCTGTAGTTCTGCTACCGATATTTTCTGACCAGTCTTTAGGTTAACGGCTTGGCTTGGTCGCAAAGACATAGAGAATTCCCGCCCCTGCACTTCACCGCCATTGTTAACCAAAAAGTCTACGTCATCTAAACGAGATACTGGCTCTCTTAATGGACCCAAAGGAATGAGGCATTCACTACCAAAGCGTCTCGCACCATCGATAACCGCAAACTCAATATCACGTTCAAGTGCATAATGCTGAAGGCCGTCATCAGTGATAATGACATTAACACCTTCGTTCAATAAAGCTTTCACCGCGTTTGCACGCACAGGATCGACTGCGACAGGCGCACCCGTTCGCTTTCTGATTAAACGAGGTTCATCACCAGAATGTTCAGCCGGCGTGTTTTCATCCAATACTAACGGGTAGCTTGGCGCTTTTGCCCCATAACCTCGAGAAACCACTCCAGGTTTAAAGCCGTTAGCTTGAAGCACCTCAACTAACCAAATCACAACCGGTGTTTTACCATTGCCACCAGCGGTAATATTACCAACAACAATTACTGGTAAGGGCGGACGGTAGGTCTCTTTTTTACCGGATAGATAGGCGTCACGTCGTTGACCGCTGATCATTTTGAAAAGCAGACTCAATGACCACAGTAGCGGCCAAAGAAGGTATTTTAACGGATGATTGTTAAACCAAATCTTTTCGATCACAACAAGACCTAATCTTATCCGCTGAACTGAATTCGGTGTAGTTGCGCATAAGCGCCATCATGCGCAATTAGCTCCGCGTGTGCACCTCTTTCTACAATACGACCATCATCAACCACTAAGATCTCATCGGCTTGTTCAATAGTAGAGAGTCGGTGTGCGATAACCAATACTGTCTTGTCCTTTTGCAGCTCTTCTAACGCAGATTGGATCGCTCTCTCTGATTCAGTATCCAAAGCCGATGTAGCTTCATCAAGAATCAATACTGGAGCCTCTCTTAACAACGCTCTTGCAATAGCGATACGTTGTCTTTGGCCGCCAGATAGGCTTGCCCCATTCTCACCAACAATCGTATCAATGCCGTTTTCCATGCCTTCGATAAATTCAGTAGCATGAGCAAGCTTAGCCGCGTGTTCGATTTGTTCGCGAGAATATTTAGCTTCTGCTGCGTAAGCAATGTTGTTGGCTACCGTATCGTTAAACAGGTGTACATTTTGAGAAACAAGCGCAAAGTGCTCACGTAGATTTCTCAATTCGTAATCACGAATATCATGTCCATCAAGTTCGATAGAGCCTGAATCTACGTCATAAAAACGAGTAAACAGATTAGCAATGGTACTCTTGCCTGAACCTGATCGGCCGACAAGTGCAACGGTCTTGCCTTTCGGTATATTAAAACTGACCTTATCAAGCGCTGGTTTCTCAGCACCTTGGTAAGTAAATATCACATCTTTTACCGCAACTTCACCATTTACGGTTTCAGGTTTCAGCGTACCCTTGTTTTGCTCAGTATCTAAGTCCATTAAACCAAATAGAGTGGTACTCGCCGCCATACCTCGTTGGAATTCCGACGTTACATTGGTTAACGCTTTTAGTGGACGTAGTAAGCCAAACATAGCCGAGAATACAACCGTAAATGTACCTGCCGTTAGCTCAGCTTTAATCGATTCAACACTGGCGAGATAAAGAACAACAACAATCGCGATAGAGGCAATCATCTGAATAATTGGGTTAGCGGCAGCTTGAGCCGTCACCAGCTTCATGCTTTGTTGGCGCATCTGGTTGCTAACCGTATCAAAACGGCCTCTTTCTAGCTCTTGACCACCGTAAGTTAGAACCACTTTATGACCTTTCAGCATTTGTTCTGCTGAAGAAGCAACATGTCCCATGCTGGTTTGCATGTTCTTAGAAATTTTTCTGAATCGCTTTGATACAATACTAATTGCCCAAGCAACAAAAGGAGCGACAGCAAATAGAACTAAAGACAACTGCCAGCTATTCCAGAACATCAGCGTCAACAAGCCAATGATGCTGGCACCTTCACGCACAATACTGACCAAAGCCTTACTGGTTGCTGCAGAAACTTGTTCTGAATCGTAAGTAATGCGAGATAGCAGTGCACCCGTCTGCTCTTTATCAAAGAAAGATACCGGCATGTGCATAAAGTGACTGAATATTTTACGACGAATCTCCATCACCACGTTGCCAGAGACCCAACTCAAGCAGTAGGTTGAGACGAAGCCACTCACACCACGAATGAACATCATGGCAAAGATAATAATAGGGAGAGTGCGTAAAAAATCAGACTCAGCGTTACCAAAGCCTTCATCAAGTAAAGGCTTTAGTAAGGAAATCATATAGGTATCAGAGACGGCATTTATAATAAGCGCAATAACCGCAACACCAAGGCCGGCCTTATACAGTCGAATATAAGTCCAAAGTCTTTTAAATGTGACCCAGGTAGTTTCATCTGTTTGTGTTGACATAGAATCGCTTAATTTTCTCACAATAATCTATCTATTCTACTCCCTTACGAAGCATCTGCCTATACCACTGCCTGCCTTGTTGTTCTCTAATCGTATGATATTTCCAACCTTCCTTGCTGATAGTGATGGTTATTTGTCCGCTTTCTCCGGTATCAAGCCAAGCACTACCCGTTTCATGATAACGTTCAATCACAGATTTGCTTGGCATTCCCCACTGATTACCTTTGGCCAAAGAAGCAATTGCTAGCTGAGGTGAAACTGCCTCAATAAACGGCTTAATCGACGACGAATTACTACCATGATGCGGGACAAGCATCACGTCGCTCTTGAGCCGCTGACCTTCACGAGCAAGTAGCCACTCACTTACCCGTTCAATATCACCAGTTAGCAACATCGAGAACTCAGAATTGGGCTCAAAAATCCTGACCACACACGAATGTGGGTTGTACGCCCTCTTTACTCTTTGAGGTGGCCATAAAACCTCAAACTCTAGACCCTGCCAGTTCCACACCTCTCCAATAGTACATGTTTGGATATTCGACTGAACTTGAACAGTAGATTTTGTTTGTTGATTGATGTTCTGACTGGCTCTTATCCACTTAGGATTGTAGTTTTCAAGTAACGCCGGATAGCCACCAGCATGGTCAGAATCGAAATGACTCACTATCACACCTTCCACCTCATGAACTCCTCTCTGATTCAAGGAGGGAATCAGCAAGGATTCAACAATCGAACCTCCCTGCCACGCGTTGCCGAGATCGTAAACAACGACCTGATTGTTCTTTTCCAAAACTAAAGACAACCCATGCCCTACATCCAAGATATCGATTGTTAATTTGTTTTGCTGCTTACCGAACTCCCACCACAATACAAACACTGCAATGACCAATATTGATAGTGTTCGTTTGAGATATCGACTGACGAACCCGAAAAATAAGATGAGGAATACAGACAACACCATACTGTGATTATCAACTTGAATCCAAAATCGTTCAGAGAAAGGAAGGCTAAATACGAGAGGATCAAGCGACAAGTCGACCAACATCCATAGCTGTTCAGAAAAACCATTACTTAACGCTGTTAAACTAATCACCTCCGGCACTGACTCCAATATTAAGCTAAGTAACATCGCAAGAAACAGTAGCGGGATCGTCACCATTGATACCCAAGGCAAAAGGAGTAAGTTGTAGAGAACAGAGACTAGACTCACCCCTTTGAAAAACAGTATCGAAAAGGGAGCAATAAGAAATGTCAGCATCAGCTGAATCTTGATGAGCTGCAGCCCTCGATCGATAAAAGTGGCATTTGAAGATGATGACCGACTATTCAAGGCGATATAAATAACGGCACCCAACGCACCAAAGGATAGCCAAAAGCTACTCGACAATGCTGAAAACGGCCAAATCAGCAGAACCACGCACAGGCTTAAGACGACATACCGAAGCACACTGATATTTTGCCCACGCCACAAGAAATAGCTCGCGATAATACACATCACTAAAGCTCTCAAGGTTGGCAGCGTGAATCCAGCAAACCAACTGTAGAAATAGGCTAAGCCAAGCCCGAATATTGTGGGAAACCAAAGAAATGAAGCTGAGAGTAACCTGAATATCTTTCCTGCCTGATAGCCAATACCAAAGGCAATCCCAATATGTAGCCCCGAGATAGCCATCAAATGAATCAAACCACTGCTTTTAAGCAAATCCCAACGCTGAGGATGGATAAGGTCTCGATAACCAAAACTCAAAGCCATAATGAGGTCTTGATTTGCTAACTCACTTAACCTTTCAAGACGGTTTTCAAACCAATGAGACCGCATGTTGGTATTGGTGTGAATTCGATATTTGGTATCGGCCCTGTAAGTTGCATTGGCAACCACACCGGTGCTAAACAAATACTTTTCTAGATCAAAGCCTGCTTCATTAAGTTTACCCCACACTGGTTTTATTGAGACAGATAAATAGACATCGTCCCCGAGCGTCAACTTAAAAGGAGTAAACAAACGCAATTTTATCAATTGGGGAAAGATTAATTTTTCGCCGCCAATTGATCTGGCTACTATTACGCTTTCAAAACCGTGGCTATTTTCACTAAAAAGGCTAACAACCGAAGCATTTATGGTAGTATTCTGCCCTGATTGGAATAAGCGACTCGTTTGTATTTCAATCGCATTCCCTAGGCAGATAACTAGTATCAGTGCTGTTGCTAGACCTCTTGCTCTCCGGAAAACGCTATACTTTGTTGATGCTAGCAGTAACAACAGCATCAATGGTGCCCAAACCCAATGTGGCATCACAGGCCAGAAGCTGGCAGACACAACTGTCGCAGCAAATGAAATCAAGAACCAAGTGTTAAACAAGAGAGTAGCTTCCTCCTATGCCAAGAAAGTTTATCAAACGATTTATGCCTGACCATGAGCTAATCAAACGTCAGAAAGCATTGAAAGTTTTTGGCAATGTTTTGTACAACCCCAACTTATGGTGCCTTAATCGTCGCTCTGCGGCTGGTGCGTTCGCTGTTGGGTTATTCATGGCGTTTGTCCCTTTACCAAGTCAAATGATTATGTCTGCAGGTCTTGCGGTCGCATGTGGTGTTAACCTACCACTGTCTGTCGCACTGGTTTGGATCAGTAATCCTGTGACTATGCCGGTGCTGTTCTACTTTGCTTATAAAGTAGGCGCGTTTGTGATGCATGTGCCGCCTCAAGCCTTTCATTTCGAACTGTCTTGGGATTTCATCTTGGCGCAAATGAGCACCATAGGACCTCCGTTCCTGCTGGGTTGTCTGATTTGTGGTGTGGTTTCTGCAATGGTTGGCTACTTTGGTATTCGCGGGTTATGGCGTTACTCAGTAGTAAGAAGCTGGAAGAAGCGACAAGCAAGGTACTGAACGACCGTACCCTGTTATTCAATCTATCCTTGTATGCGCTTCACTTAAAACGTACACAAGTTAAAATCAGATGAGCCACTGAACTCTGCAAGATTGACATGTAACGAAAGTCGTAAAGAACACGAATTGAATTCAATAAAAAAGGATCCCATCAGGGATCCTTTTTTTGTTTATGCCGTTAGTCTATCGCGCAACGTGACGTTTACTTAGCGCATTACTTCGAAAATCACTTCGAGCTAAGCACCGAGGCCGGGTTTAGCTTAGCCGCTCGTGAGGCTGGATACCATGTAGCCAGTAGACTTAAAACAATCGCCGTACCTGAAACTACAACGACATCCATCATGTCGAGTTGTGATGGCAAGAAGTCGACAAAGTAGATGTCGCCCGATAAGAACTGATGGTCGATCAGCTTTTCGAGCCCTTTGATAATAGTCGTTAGATTGAGTGCCACTAAGACACCTATCGCACTGCCAATTAAACTTCCTAGTACGCCCGAAAATACGCCCTGCCAAACAAAGATACGTTTAACAAGGCCGTCTGATGCGCCCATGGTTCTTAAAATGGCGATCTCAGAGGCTCTGTCTTTTACTGCCATCATCAGCGTTGAGACAATGTTGAAACAAGCCACGCCAATAACCAATACCATGACTAGATACATGATAGTGCGAACCAATTGAATATCACGATATAAGAAACCAAACTTCTGTTGCCAGCTGCGCAGGTAGACATAAACATCAAGCTGATTACCCACTTCACGCACAATGGAGTTCGCGTTCAAAACATCGGTGACTTTCAAAGAAACTCCAGTAACACCCTCACCTAAGTTGGCATAAACTTGGGCATCACCAAGAGGGATTAAAGCTAAGCTATGATCTATCTGACCGTTAAGCGTCAACAAACCGACCACTTTAACGCGTACACGCTTCGGTGCTTGCACCTTCACTGAACCATTAACAGTAGGAATCATCAAAGTCAGATAGTCACCGACTTTCGCGCCAAGCACATTCGCCACACCAGAACCCAGAATGATCTGTTGTTGCCCCGCTTTAAATTCACTCCAAGCTTGTTTGTCTATGAAACTAGAAAGGCTAGATACCTGCTTCTCAAGTTGAGGATCAACGCCTCTGACTTCAATCGCTTTTAACTCTTTGCCCTTTTCAGCAAGCGCAGTAATTTTAACATAAGGCGCAGCCGCGACGACTTTGTCATTTTTCACCGATTGCTCAATCACATGCTCCCAGCGAGTAACTGGCTCATTCACTCCCTCGAATTCACCATGTGGGATAACAGAAAGCACTCGTGATTGCAGTTCACGCTCAAAGCCATTCATGGCAGATAAGCCAATGATGATCACAGCCACACCAACTGCAATACCAATCGTCGATGACAAAGAGATAAACGACACCATCTTGTCTCGTTGTTTTGCTCGGCTAAATCGGCCGCCAATCAATAAGGATAAAGAAGAAAACACTTAGCTCTCCTCTTTTTCTACGTTGACCAACAATCCGTCTTGCATGTGCAATTGACGATCCATCTTGCCTGCAAGTTCCCCATCATGAGTGACGACCAAAAAGGCAGTGTCGTATTCACGGTTCAACTCACGCATTAAGTCATAAATAGACAGTGCCGTGTTGTGGTCAAGGTTGCCGGTTGGCTCATCAGCCAGCACTAACGCCGGTTTGTTAACCAACGCGCGAGCAATCGCCACACGCTGCCTCTCACCACCAGAAAGCTCTGAAGGTCGGTGGTCAACACGATGACTCAATCCAACTTTATCCAACAGACGTTGCGCTTCTTCTTTTGCTTTAGCTGGCTTTTCACCACCAATAAGCAAAGGCATCGCCACGTTTTCTAACGCTGAAAAGTCTGAAAGAAGATGATGGAATTGATAAACAAACCCAAGATGTTGGTTGCGAAGCTTCGCTTGTTTATTCGAGCTCAAAGACGCTAAATCTTGGTCGAGAAAGCTCACACTTCCCGCTGAAGCATCATCTAGAGCACCTAAGATATGAAGTAAGGTACTTTTACCAGAACCAGAGGTACCAATGATTGCAACCAGCTCACCTTTATCGATTTCGAAGCTGACTCCCTTGAGCACCTCTGTATCTAACGAGCCTTCACGGTACGTTTTACGGATATCATTACATTGAAGAAAATTACTCATAACGAAGGGCCTCAGCAGGTTTCACAGACGATGCACGATAAGAAGGGAACACAGTGGCAATCAAGCTAAGTGCAATAGCCAGAACCACAACAACGGCGATTTGGATTGGGTTAATCATGATTGGCAGTTGCCCACCAAACGAGAACAGAGCAACGCCCATCGCTTCTAAAATAGTATTGAGATTCATGGCTAAAATAACGCCTAATACGCCACCAGATAAAGCACCAATCACGCCGCTACTTGCTCCTTGAACCATGAAAATCCCCATAACTTGACCATCGGTCATGCCTTGGGTTTTAAGAATCGCAACCTCAGATTGCTTCTCCATCACTACCATAATCAACGCTGAGATAATATTGAATGCAGCAACACCAATGATCAGCCCAAGCATCAAACCCATCATGTTTTTTTCCATGCGAACGGCTTGGAATAGTTCACCGCGTTGGTCACGCCAGTCGCTCCATACCCAACCTTCCGGCAGAGGCTGGTTTGATAATTCTGCGACTTCAAATGGGTCATCAAAAAACAGTCGCCAACCTGAAATCGTGTCCGATTTGTAACGCATCAAACGCCCGGCATCTTGGATATCTGTCACCATCAATTGAGCATCGATATCAGAACCTGTATTAAATATACCGGCTACTGTGAAATTTCGTTGGCTTGGAATACGTCCTAGAGGCGTGTATTGACTAGCACTGGTCACCATTAAACGAACTTTGTCACCCATTGATACTTTCAAATTTCTCGCCAAAGTATGACCGAGAAACAACTGATATTGCCCTGCTTTCAGTGAAGACAATCTGCCCGCTATTAAGTGGTTTTGAAGTGGGTCATCCGAATTAGGTTCAATGCCGATCAACAGACCTGCAGATAACTGAGCAGGACTTTGAATTACCGCTTCACTGCGAACAATAGGTTCAACGTGACCATTGAGCGACATTTGCTCTGCAAAATTAGGCGCTTGAGCAGAAAGAGAGGTGATACCGCCTTGCTCATAAACCACCGCTTGAGGAAGGACACCGAGAATCCGGTCTTTTAACTGCGCTTCGAATCCATTCATTACCGATAAAACAGTAACTAAAGACAGCACACCAATAGTGATACCTGCCGTCGACATATAAGAAACAAAACGGCTAAAGCGATCACCTGAACGACCTTTCAAATAGCGCAGGCCAACAAACAACGAAATAGGATGAAACATACTTTGAACCATCTAAAGGGGATGCGGGTTAATGTAACGGGTATTGCTGTTACTGTGTAGGGGTTAATTGAAAATATAGAGTGAATTAACTCAATTAGTTAGGCTTGAAAAACAGAACCTTGTCAAATAGCCAACTTTCAAACAACTATTTGAGACTTTCAATTAACTGACCTTGATTACTGCGGCCACATAGCGATAATCAATAGATCACTTCAAGGAACTAACGCATGACAGAACAAGAGTTTTTCACCGTTCACCACAGCCTCACCGCGAATATTGAACCAATGGACAGCGGCTTCACTTTACCTTCTCAAATTCAATTCGAATCTGAGATCCCTGCCCCGTTTGTCGTGGCAAGTGAATTTAGCCAATTGGATCTATTAGCTGACAGTGCTCGCAACGAACTGAAAAACAGCGACTTGAAGAATGTCATCAGTTTATTAGATGCACAGAACTCTAAATTAAACCTCTTGTTGAGCTTTATGTTATCGCAACAAGATGATGAACAATTTCGTACCCACACGTATTCATTTGGCGCGAGTCAGTTCTCTTGTTTTTCCAAAACAGATATCGAAGCGGGTCGCTTAGTTAAAGCCAAGCTCTTTATCGAGCACCCTGCCGCCGCTATTTACTGCTACGCAGAAGTCTTCGCTAGCGAACCAAAAGATTCAGGCTTCGAAATCAAATTCAAATACGCTCATCTTCGTGATACTGACCAAGACTTGCTGATCAAGGCTGCACTTCATCAACAACAAAAGCTCTTACGTCAACGCTCTCTAGAACGAGATAACAAGTAAATAGACATGACAAAACAATCCATTTTTACACTACCTAAGCTCAAAGGTGCCGGTGATAAAAAACACATCGGCAACCTAGTTGGTTCATCTCTCGCGCTTGCTATCGCTAGACTTGCGGAGCAGCATAACAGCCATACTTTACTTGCAGTGCCCGATCCTCAAATCGCACTCAAGCTTCAATCAGAAATTGAACAGTTTACGTCACATGAAGTGGCACTATTCCCTGATTGGGAGACTCTGCCATACGACAGCTTCTCACCGCACCAAGAGATCATTTCTGATCGTATCGCTCGCCTTTATGCATTGCCAACATTACAAGATGGCATCACGATCGTTCCGATCAGCACGCTACTACAACGTCAGTCGCCACGTGACTTCTTGTTGCAGCACACCTTAATGGTGAAAACGGGCGATCTGTACTCGTTAGAGAAGCTGCGTCTTCAACTTGAAAAATCTGGCTATCGTTACGTAGACCAAGTGTTTGGCCCGGGTGAGTATGCGAGCCGAGGTTCAATTCTCGACTTGTTCCCAATGGGCAGCAAAGACCCGTATCGTATCGACTTCTTCGATGACGAGATCGACACCATCCGTACTTTCGATCCTGAAAATCAGCGCTCTATTGAAGATATCTCTGAGATCCGTTTGCTGCCAGCTCACGAGTTCCCAACCTCTGAAAGTGCTATTGAAGATTTCCGCATTCGCTGGCGCCAACAATTTGATGCGCGCCGTGAACCAGAATCGGTTTATATGCAGGTTTCAAAAGGCACTTGGCCCGCAGGTATTGAATACTGGCAGCCGCTGTTCTTCGACCATACTGAAACCTTGTTTGATTATGTTGCCGATGAAGCGCAAATCCTCGTTCTAGGTGATGTCGAGACCGCGGTAGATTCATTCCTAACAGACGTTTCTCATCGATACGAACAACGCGGTGTTGACCCGTTACGACCACTGCTGAAACCTGAACAACTTTGGCTACAAAAAGACGAACTGTTCGCACATTTCAAACAAAAGCCACAGGTCAATCTGAGCTTAGATTTAATTGAAGAAAAAGCCGGACGTACCAACCTTCCGGTTGTATCTCTGCCTGATCTCAGTGTTCAACATCAGAATAAAGAACCTTTGTCTAACCTAAGAAAGTTCACTGAAGCCTTCGACGGCAAAGTGGTCTTTTCGGTTGAGTCTGAAGGCCGCCGTGAAGCATTGAGTGAATTGCTTCGAGGCATCAAAGTTCGTCCAAGCGAAGTTGAAAACCTCGACGCGGCGATTAAAGGTAAAGATAAATTCAGCCTGATCCTAGGTTCGGCTGAGCATGGTTTTATCCACGAAGAGCAAAACATCGCCCTTGTCTGTGAAAGCGACCTGTTAGGTGATCGCGTTGTACAACGTCGTAAGAAAGACAAGAAAAGCGTTAACAGCGACACTGTCATTCGTCACTTAGCCGAACTTAAACCGGGTCAACCTGTCGTTCACATAGACCACGGTATTGGTCGCTACATCGGCCTGCAAACTCTAGAAGCCGGTGGCATGAAAACCGAATACGTAACGCTTGAGTATCAAAATGATGCCAAGCTCTACGTGCCCGTTGCATCTCTGAACTTAATCGGCCGCTACTCTGGTGGCGCTGAAGATTCCGCACCGCTACACAAACTTGGCGGTGAAGCATGGCAGAAAGCTCGTAAACGAGCGGCTGAAAAAGTACGTGATGTTGCAGCGGAATTACTTGATGTATACGCCAAGCGTGAGCTAAAACCTGGCTACAAATTTGTACTCGATCGTGGCCAGTACGCGACCTTCAAGTCTGGCTTCCCGTTTGAAGAAACGGATGACCAAGCAATGGCCATCAATGCTGTTATGTCGGATATGTGCCAAGCAAAAGCCATGGATCGCTTAGTGTGTGGTGACGTTGGTTTTGGTAAAACCGAAGTCGCGATGCGAGCGGCATTCGTATGTACCGACAACAGCAAACAAGTGGCTGTGTTAGTACCAACAACGCTACTTGCTCAGCAACACTTTGAAAACTTCCGAGACCGTTTCGCAAACCAACCGATACGTGTCGAAGTTCTGTCGCGATTTAAATCAGCTAAAGAACAGAAATTGATCATGCAAGATGTTGCCGACGGTAAGGTCGATATCTTAGTGGGTACTCACAAGCTGCTTTCCAGTGACCTTAAGTTTAAAGACCTTGGCTTGTTAGTCGTTGATGAAGAACACCGCTTCGGTGTGCGCCAAAAAGAGAAAGTGAAGGCGATGCGCGCGGATGTCGATATCCTCACG
Source organism: Vibrio splendidus (assembly GCF_003345295.1). Classification (NCBI taxonomy): domain Bacteria; kingdom Pseudomonadati; phylum Pseudomonadota; class Gammaproteobacteria; order Vibrionales; family Vibrionaceae; genus Vibrio; species Vibrio splendidus. The sequence continues at coordinate 837,346 of NZ_CP031055.1, read as the reverse complement.
CTAACCGCGACACCGATTCCGAGAACGTTGAATATGGCAATGAGCGGTATGCGAGATCTTTCCATCATCGCCACACCACCCGCACGACGCTTAGCAATAAAGACTTTTGTTCGCGAGAGTGATGACGCAATAGTCAGAGAAGCGGTACTGCGTGAAATCATGCGTGGTGGTCAAGTTTACTTCCTGCACAACCAAGTCGACACGATTGAAAAGACGGCTGAGTCACTGCAAAAACTGATTCCAGAAGCGCGTGTCACCGTTGCCCATGGTCAGATGCGAGAGCGAGAGCTAGAACGCATCATGAATGACTTCTATCACCAGCGTTTTAACTTGCTAGTGTGTACAACCATCATAGAAACAGGTATCGACGTACCAACGGCAAATACCATATTAATGGACAGAGCCGATAACCTTGGTTTAGCGCAACTGCACCAATTGCGTGGGCGTGTGGGTCGATCTCACCACCAAGCTTATGCCTACTTGCTAACACCTCCCCCGAAAGCAATGACCAAAGATGCCGTCAAGCGATTAGACGCCATTGCTTCCCTTGAAGACTTAGGTGCAGGCTTTACGCTAGCAACCCATGACTTAGAGATTCGTGGTGCAGGTGAACTACTAGGTGATGAACAGAGTGGTCAAATCCAGTCGGTTGGCTTTACGCTTTACATGGAGATGCTTGAACAAGCAGTTGAGGCATTAAAAGAGGGACGAGAGCCATCGCTTGATGACCTACTGCGTGAACAAACTGAAATTGAGATGCGCCTGCCTGCACTGTTGCCTGATGACTACATCCCAGACATCAATACACGTTTGTCTACCTATAAGCGTATTGCGAGCGTGAGTGACACCGACGAATTGGCCGAGTTGAAAGTCGAGCTGATTGATCGCTTCGGCCTTCTACCTGATGCTACCAAGAACTTGTTGTCAGTTTCTGAGCTAAAATTAGCCGCTGCGTCAATCAAAGCGAAGAAAATTGAAGCTCACGATAAAGGTGGATTCTTAGAATTCTACCCAGATGCTGACATAAACCCGGCCTACCTTGTTAAACTGTTGCAATCTCAACCGCAAAAGTTTTCAATGGAAGGACCAACAAAGTTCAAGTTTACGATACCATTGGTCGACAGACGGAAACGAATTCAATTTGTTAGTGATTTATTGGGCGAATTCAGACAGAACTTGCTGCCTTCAGCATAAGACCCAATCCACTTGCACATATAAATTATCCAGCCGATAGATCGGCTGGAAGACGGAGTAAAAATGAAAAGACTGATCCCACTGCTACTATTGTTCGTCTCACTGCCAAGTTTGGCGCAGAGACAATTTGATATAGAAGTGATCATTTTTAAGCGTGCTGTTGAAGCAGAAAAAGTGAATGAATCTTGGCCTAACACACAGCCTAAGATTTCACTTGAGCGCGTTGGTTCATTTCAAGACACCCAATACCGAGCAAAGAAAGGCGTACAAATGCTGCCTTACTCGGAATACAAGTTAACGCCTCAGAAAGACAAACTACGTAAACACGCTGGTTTTGAAGTGCTAATGCATACCGCTTGGCGTCAGGGCGACCAAGGTAAGAGCTCGGCACCTGTATTCCACATTCAAGCAGGTAAAGATTTCTCAAAAGACTTCAACGCTGACGGTTCAGAGAAAGGTGCAGTAACTGCAGCAAATACTGATGGCTTCAAAGAAGAGACCATTGATAAGCCACTGTACGAATTAGACGGCAAGCTGCAAATCTACGTTCAGCATTACCTCTACGCTGAAACAACATTGGATTTAAAAGCACCGAGCGTTCGTGAAGTGACTCTTCAAGAGCAACAAATCGAGCTAGATTCACCAGTAAGTGGCGCCGAAAGCAATGTTCAAGTGGGCAACCTCACTGAGATTTCTCCCACGGTTGAAGTGGAAGAGTTCCTTAAGAGCTACCGCATGGACCAAAAACGTCGTATGCGCAGTACTGAGACTCACTACCTTGATCACCCGCTTCTTGGCATGGTGATTCAAGTTCGACGTGTGGCGCAATAATTAGCATAATAAGAATAGCTCAGTAACTCAGCTATTCTTATATAGAACCGAACTTGATGCATTCAATACGCCCTCCATTGTGAGGGCGTTTTATTAGTACAGGCTATATTCACGCGGTACTTACTTATACGTTACTTGGTACGTCCTATGAGCCCTGACTTTCAGATCAATACACAAAATCTCAGCCTCAAAATTATTGAAGTCTCAAACGCTCAAGAATTTTCGCAGCTAGTTAAGTCCTCCCCGAGTTTATTGCCATGGCTCGACTGGTGCCACGACGAGTTTTCTATCATCGAGGCCGAGAAATTCATTCTGGCGACTCGCTTAAACTGGGTTAAAGCCGAAGCGTTTGGCTTTGGTATCTTCGAGCGAAAAAGCGATAAGTTAGTCGGTATGGTGGCCATTAATGAGCTTTACCACACCTTTAACATGGCAAGTTTAGGTTATTGGGTGGGTGATGAATTTCAAAGAAAAGGGATAGCCAAGGAAGCGATGATTGCCTTATTTGAATTTTGCTTTGCACTGCTCAAGTTAACGCGTTTGGAGATTGTCTGCGATACAGAGAACCTACCCAGCCAAAAGCTGATCGAGAAATGTGGCGCTGAACGTGAAACCATTGCTAAGAATCGCTTTATCTTTAACGGTAAGCCGAGAGATGGCGTGGTTTACTCCGTATTACCTCCAACCTCTTAAGTAGGCTAAAACAACACGTAGTCGACACGATCAAAAAAGAGCTCCGAAGAGCTCTTTTTTATTATCAGCGTAATAACCTTAGAAGGCTTACCTGATTAGTGAAGCTTTAGGTTTGGACGAAGTACACGGTTAATACGACCAACTAACATCATCAGCGATGTTTTAATTAGTCCGTGAAGTGCCATCTGGTGCATACGGTACAAAGAGATGTAAACGATACGAGCAATACGACCCTCAACCATCATCGAACCTTTAGTTAGGTTACCCATCAAGCTACCTACCGTAGAAAATCGGCTCAGCGAAACAAGTGAGCCTTTATCTTTGTAGATGTAATCTTTCAGGTCGCGGCCGTTTAACTTAGCAATGATATTGCTAAACGCACAACTTGCCATCTGGTGAGCCGCTTGTGCACGTGGTGGAACGAATGAACCGTCTGCTTGCGTACATTGCGCTAAGTCACCAATAGCAAAGATATTGTCATCAAGCGTAGTTTGTAGCGTATTTTTCACAACCAACTGGTTGATACGGTTCGTCTCAAGACCACCGATATCTTTCATGAAATCTGGCGCTTTAATGCCTGCAGCCCAAACCATGATTTGTGCTGGGATCTTCTCACCATCTTTAGTCGTTAGGCCGTCAGCATCAGCTTGTGTAACCATTGTAGTCGTACGCACAGTTACACCAAGCTTCGTAAGCTCAGAGTGCGCTGCGCTCGAAATACGAGGAGGTAGGGCTGGAAGAATACGCTCACCCGCTTCAACAAGGTTAACGTTCAGCTTGCTTGAATCTAGATCGCCAAAGCCATAAGTACGAAGCTCTTTAACCGCGTTGTGCAATTCCGCAGAAAGCTCAACACCTGTCGCGCCAGCACCAACAATAGCAATATCTACTGTGCCTTGGCCGTTCTTAGCGTGAAGCTTTAAGAACTGGTTGTTCATTTCTGTACGGAAACGGTGCGCTTGCTCTGGACTATCAAGGAAAATACAGTTGTCGCGAACGCCTGGTGTGTTGAAGTCGTTTGACGTTGAGCCTAGCGCCATCACAAGAATATCGTATTCAAGTTCACGGCTTGGCATAAGCAGTTCACCGTGGTCATCTTTCAGTTCGCTCAGGGCGATCACTTTACGTTCACGATCGATGTCGTTCAGGCTGCCCATTTGGAAATCGAAGTAATGGTTTTTTGCGTGTGCGCGGTAGCTTAACGCATCAACACCCTCGTCCAATGAACCCGTTGCTACTTCATGAAGTAATGGTTTCCATAGGTGGCTTGCTTTACGATCTACCAGAGTAATCTGGGCACGCTTTTTACGACCTAAAGTGCGGCCTAGCTTAGTTGCTAGTTCTAAACCACCAGCTCCACCGCCTACTACGATAATTTTTGTCACAATGACAATCCTCTACAAAATGAATAAATGGGGTTCGGCTCGATTACTCCAACCGATAAATTCTATGTATCTACTCGGCCTTGAATGCGAAGGCTGTTACAAATTGGATTACCGCGAAAAAGAATAACGACAGCTCACCGAGTAGTTAGAGGGGTTACAAGCAACAAACATTGGCTTGCCGCTTTGCTCACTTGGATAAAAAGGTGACTACCTGAGAGGTAGAGCACAAATAATGGGCAAGTTTTATCACTCGCTCTCAATTTTTCTTGATATTTATCAAAATATTTTGCTTGGGAACATTATATATAGCAAAAAGATGACCGCAACAAAAATCCTTACCCACAATGAGGATTCGCGGCGAATTAGTTAACGTTTGCGCAAACTTATCTTTAAATGCTCAAACTCTTCAAAAAATAACTACAACCATTTGATTAATGTTCGGCTCTTGGGTTCAGATGTAAAAAAAGCAGCACTCAATTGAGTGCTGCTTTTATAAAATAACTGGAATAATTAAGCGTTTTTAAACGCTTTCATTGTCTGCAAGTGCTGAGAGATTTTTTTGAACTTATGACTCTCTTTTTCGTCCCAGATGACATCATAATAATCTTCTAACGCGGCAGCTGTTTTGGTATTGTCGTGAATCTCATCTTCACGAGAAAGCACCACTAAACAGCGACCTTTGTTCTTCATACGATATTGAGCAACACACTTAGTCGCGATGTCTTCGTACTCTTCTGGACGGTCAATTCGACCTACCATGTTGTTCTCAGGGTGCAGATTCGGGTTGAACACCACCTGCTTGATACCACATAAAAAACCAATACGTTCAGACCAAAAACCACCTAAGCCTACACCACAAATGATTGGATGCGGGTCATCGGATTGCTCTATCACTTTATGCACTTCTTTTAGCAAATGTTGCATATCGTGTTTTGGATGCAAAGTACTGTAGTTGATGAAACGAACGTCATCATCAATGAATTGCAACTGCAGTATTTTTTCGTGATTGCCCGGGCTAGTTGAGTCGAAGCCATGTAGATAAATAATCATTAGTACCTCCTTGTTGAATATTGGTACGTTTTAATTAATCTAACATGAAAAATAAGGTTTTAAAGGGAACACGAACGAAATTATATTTTTCACTTCCTAAACGTGATCCTAGCTACATAAAGTGTGACTCAGCGCCTCTGCTTCACGCAGATAACTTTCATCTCCCCAGAGCTGATGAGCAAGTAAATACCACAGCATCGCCATCATTTGGCTTCTTGGTAACCATGCTTCTACCCCATCAAGCCAAGGTTGGACATCATGGATGCCTCGCAGCTGACAGTACTTGTTTACGGCTTCAGCAACTGGTAATCCTGCAACAGCAATGGTCAGTGTAAGATCAAGTCTAGGGTCTGCTAATGCTGCATATTCCCAGTCAATAATCTTAATCCCATCGCTATTTCTCACTAAGTTATAACCACCTAAATCAAAATGGCACAAAGACAGGTCAACATTTGTAACACTCGGTGCTACTCGCCACTCTTGGTAAATTTTAGTGCAGGCTTCCGTCTTATGAACAGCATCAAGCTGCAGCCAGTAATGATCGACTCGCGCTGTGAAACTGAACGGTTGGAGCGGCAATCGCGCGGTATTCACCAAATGCACCGAGATCAGAGTCTTCAACAAATCATCAAGCTCTAAGCCTTCGTAAAGCGTCTCACCCGCAATCCATTCAACCAATAAGCCTTGCTCATTAACCACTATTGGACTTGGTCCAATACCTAGACGCTCAATTGCGGAAAGCACTTGATACTCCTCATGACGAGAGATGAAGAAGGCTTTGGTGATGGAAGTGATGGGCCGCCAAACATACGCAGTACCATCAGCATCAACCAACTTCCAACATCGATTGGTCAAACCGCCGGTCAGCGTTTGCGCTCTAACAGGTGGCTCAGAAAAGTATCCATCAAGCGAACTCAAACTGGTATCAAGAAGCTTGGCTTCAGACCAAGAAAAAATTGCCATATTTACTCCCTATAAACGTCTTAACTTCCCTATAAACGTCTTCATTTCCCTACAAAAAAGACACTGACCAAAAGCCAGTGTCTCTTCATAAGCAGCACATCATCCACTGCATTGGCGTGTAACCAAGCTATGTGTGGCCAAGCTATGCGCTGCCAAGACTAAACGCTGTCAAAACTGGCTGCGTTTAGTTGGCAAGTAAGCGAAATTAAAGGCCCAATAGGCTCTTAGATTGTTGCTTACGGATTTCAGTCTCGTCAGCCCATTCAATCAAGCCAGACTCAAGATCCATTAGACGCATCGTCATTTTGTAGTAAACGTCTTCGTCGCTACCGTCTTTCTTAACGATGCTTGATAGGTTGCCGTACAGCATGTATTGAGCACCGACCATTTTACCGAATTGAATTGCTGAGCTTTGGTTTACAAGCTCATCATTGTTTTGGAAGTTCAATTGGTCACGAACAGACTCTACACGGTCCATATCAACGAAACGGAACTTACCAGAGTTCAGCATCTTAGTACTGATAGTGTCCGTGATTGACTCAGTATCGATGTGCTCACTTGTTTTGTTCTTGATTCGCTCTACAAACACGATTGGACGCTGTTCACGAGTAATGTAAGACACAGAACCAGACGCCATCATGCTATCGACCATTTCACCCGCAATCGTTTGAAGGTCAGTTGAACCGAAATCGATTGTCGTGGTTTCTACTGCTTGTGCATCACCGTAGCTTACCTTGTTTGAACAACCGCCTAAAATAACCGCTAAACCTAGTAGCGCAACGACACTCTTTTTCATTTTGTTTCCTCAACTTATCACTGAGTGGGTTTACCCTCACTCTTAAATTCTTGTATTGGCGAATCATTAGATCCGTTTTATCTAACTTACTGCTCTCGGAACTGAACTCTGAACTGAGTCGCTTTCGGGTTTACCGACACTTCCGACAACGAAATACTTTCAAAACCACGAACGATCGCTTGCTTCCAAGGGCCTTGCTTTAGGTTGACCTCAAGCCCGGCATCGTCGTACCAGTAAAAACGATAAAGGATATGTTGATCGCCTTTATAGTTACTGTTTAAACGAACGATTCCGCGCGTATGACCGTCGACCAGATCGGTACGGATATCTTCAACCTGTAAACGGCTGCCCAATACCTTGTCACCAAAGAAAACGTTCTGAGTCAGACTATCGACCCTTACGCCAGCTGTATTATCAGCACAACCAGCCAGAGCCATAACCGCTGCTAAACTCACTAACCACTTTTTCATTACAGCCTCCCTAGCTGTTTATGCCACATTGTTGCATTGTTACCTTGTCGAGAAATCCACACCAAAGTGGTCTGCCCTTCTCGGATATCAAAGTCGTACGTTTTAGCGCCCGCTTCTAGCGTATATTGACCGCTGTTTGCTACGAACGTGCTGCTCTTAATCTCAGCCGGTAGAGATTGCCAACTGCGAGTGTCTGGTTGTTCGGTGAATGTATTCCACACATTGAACAAGATATTACCGACATCGTTGCCTTTGGTCGCTTCTTTACGGATACGGTCTTTAGCGACCACACGTAAAGCCTGACGGATAACAATGCTCGTCATACGTTCAGATAAATCGTTCTGCGCCATCGCGTTTACATCAGTGATCAAATGTTCTTGTAGCGGTTGCCCGCTGATTCGCAAGGCAGAAAAACGCTCCACGTTTTGGCTCGGATAATAGGGCAGTGCCAGAGAGTATATTGCGCCCTGATCGCGACTGTCATAAACAGGTAAATCTAATCGCCAACTGTCCATTGCTTGTACAGCGCTTTGTTCTTGAAGAACAATCACTCGCCCCTCACCTGCGCCAAGCTTAGATGATTGCTTGTAACGCTTTTCCAATGTCGCTAAATCTTGTCGCATCCCTAAACGCGCGGCAGTTGCCATTGTTCTGTCAATAATTTCTTGGTTGTCTGGCATAACAGCCAAAGCACGACGATAGTCAACGTATGCGCTGTTTAAATCATTCGAAGCTTCATAAAGCAGTCCAGACAAAAACATCAAATACGCATTCTGTACCGACTGCAGCTTTTTACCCGCATCAGGATAGTTCGCAAGAATGCTCCCCACATTGGCAGACAACCCCTGCTTCTTCGCATCGCTGGCTGCACGGTCTAACTCAGCTTCACGTTGCTTCTTTGCTTGTTCTTGAACTTGGTTGGCGCGACGCATTTCAATCACCGCACCTTCTAAATCGTTTTTCTTGAGATAATTTAAACCGAGATACAGATGAAGAAACCCCAGCTCATAATCGGCTGGCACATACTCGGTAATATTATCATTCACCGCCAACGCACCCACGCTGGTTGCACTGTCTGAAATCGAGATAACGGCTTTTCTTTGCTGCTCAGTTACCGCCTGATCCGCCACTTCAAACGAAGACTTACTTTCTGGGTATTGCTGATCCAGAAGGTTAATTCTACCTCTTTCAAAGTTATCAAGGATGTCACCCGCAGCGTAATCTGGTAGCTCTTGTTGAGCCTCTGAATAATCTCCAGATTTAACGGCTTGGTAGATCTCTTTGTTTTGCGCGCTGTAATGACTGAACAGGTTTCCTGCAGACATACTTGCACAGCCCACAGTCAACGCCGATAACAGGGCAATGGAAGCGAATCTAAACTGTTGCTTCACTTATCGTCTCCGTGCATGTTTAAAATGCCAACTTTGTTAGGGTCTGTTGACCTTTCGTGGTTAAATTTTGTTCGAGATAGAATCGTTTTAGGCGCGGCAAGGATTATGTAGCCTAGTCATTCTAAGTTAATACTTCTTAACAAAGCATAAAACGATTCTAGCCGAACCCTTCGGGCAGTCTTTGTGGTTCATTTCTACTGCGTTATCAGCTTCTCATGTAGGCTAGCTACACTTCAAAGCCTCTGCCTTGTAGAAATCTCCCACAAAGTGCTGCAAAAATCAGCTCGAAAGATCAACAGACCCTAGTCTCATTGTCAAAACGAAACGTGTTGTAAAAAGGATCTCAAGCCAGTTGAAACCCTACTGATTTAGCTTCTGCCTAGGCGATGCCGACATTCAGACAACAGATAGAACTTAAAGTTGGCATACAAACTACAAATTTTCCAACTAACTACTTGGATTAAGCCACTAATGAGTTCGTTTAAACTAGCTCATTAATAGCGGACCAAGTGGACGGCCACCAACCAAATGCATGTGAATATGGTAAACCTCTTGGCCGCCATGAGAATTGCAGTTCACAATAAGACGGTAGCCATCTTCTGCGATGCCTTCTTCTTTTGCTAACTTGCGAGCCACGGTAAACATGCGCCCCATCATGGCTTCATCTTCTACTTCAACATCATTCGTTGTTGGAATCAGCTTGTTTGGGATGATTAAGATATGGCTTGGCGCGCGAGGGTTGATATCGCGAAATGCCGTTACTAAATCGTCTTGGTATAGTAGATCTGCTGGGATTTCTTTATTGATGATCTTACTAAAAATGGTTTCTTCAGCCATGTTTCTCTCCGATAAAACATTTATTTTTTAATGCTTTGAGTATGCGCTATGCCGCATCAAACCACAATAAACCTGCTTTAAAGCATAATAAAAAACACCGTTCAAATCAAAGAAAACGAGCCTTAGCTCTCAAGAATGGCATGTTGGTTATAACTGAGGGCTATTTTTGACGTGTGCGTCATAAAATGCGTAAACGGAGCTCAATAGAATGCTGATAATTTTGTTAGTTTTACTTTGACCTGACATTAGGTCTGCATTTTTATTTAGGGAGAAAGCCATGAAGGGATCTGTGATCAAGCGTATGTACGCTGGTTTCGCACTGATCATCATCATGTTCGCAGTCACGATAACCATCATGATGAACAGCATGAATCAGATACACAGCAATTTTGAGAGTGTCTCAGAAACCTCACTACCACTTGTCGCGCTTTCAAATCAAACAAGTGTTCAATTGCTTTCTGCTGATAAATCATTCAAAGATTACTTAACCACACAAAACGCTGAACGCATGTCTGCAATGCGTACTGAGTTTGCTGCGTCACAAAACTCGTTTTCAGAAGTTCTCGGAAGTTTAGAAGCGGCAAGCCAAAACAATGTTTCGCTCACTGAACGCATTGCCCAATTAAGAGCAATGGAAGAACGCTACTTCGCTGAAGCTGACGAAGCGATGAACAACTACGTCGCGATGTTTGAAGCTCAAGAGCAAGTACAGAAAGCATCTCGCGATTTCCAACGCTTACATTCAGAGTTAGCTGTTGGCATGAAAGAGTACGTTGCCGACCAAAAAAGCATCTCTGTAAAAGTGATGGCAAAAAGCTACTTCATTAAACTTCAAGATGCTGAAGTGATTACCTCTGATGCGCTAGCTAGTTCTGATGTTGCCTTCGTTCAGAAAGCCGTTAACCAAAACAAAAAGGCCGTTACTCACCTTAACTATGCTTATCGCGGCCTATCCACACAACTGCCAGCACTTAAAAATGTCTTTGATGAATCGGTTCAGAAATTCACCAAAGACGTTGGTCAAAAAGGCGGTGTGTTGGACAAGCACAACAACTACTTGAAAGCGAAACAAGCTCTGTACATCAACATTGCTAACTTAGCCGTAGAAATAGACCAAGCCATGGCTGTTTTAGACTCATTCAACGTAACTGCGGAAGAGCAACTGAACGCTTCACTTGAAGACGCAAGCAGCATCTACGACAAAGGCCTGTTCAATGCGATTGCAATTGGTATTGTTGTCACCGTATTCGCTGCAGCAATTGGTTACCATATTGCACATAGCGTAAGAGAGCCATTAACTCGCATCCTGGGTACATTAGAAGGCCTAACTGAAGGCGATATGACTCAGCGAATCGATATTCGTTATGACAACGAATTCAGCCGAGTGAGTCGTCACATCAACACCTTAGCCGACAACCTACGCAATATTCTGGTGAAACTGAATGACGCTTCAGATGACTTAACGAAGACCGCAAGCGTAAACCAGAAAACCTCTACAGAGACGCAAGCTCAACTGAACAGCCAACGTGAGCAAACGGCAACTGTCGCGACCGCAATGACAGAAATGTCTCATTCTGTACAAGAAGTGGCGAACAGCGCGCAAAGCTCACTTACCATGGTTCAACAAGTAGAATCGGCTTCTGAGTCTGGTCGTCAGATAATGAACACCAACATCAGTACCATTAACCAGCTTGAGGTTCGTCTTACTGAATCTGTTGGTGCTGTAGGTGAGTTGCAGCAGATGAGTAGCCAGATTGGCTCAATCCTCGACGTGATCCGTGGTATTGCAGAACAAACCAACCTACTTGCACTCAACGCGGCAATCGAAGCGGCGCGTGCCGGTGAGCAAGGCCGTGGTTTTGCAGTGGTTGCCGATGAAGTACGCGTGCTAGCACAGAAGACCACTCAATCAACGTCTGAAATCGAGACCATGATCAGCAACCTGCAATCAAGCTCGAAAACAGCAAGCAACGTGATTGAAAGTTGTATGAGCGATATGGACATGTCGGTTCAACAAGCTTCAAGTGCCAACAGTGCGATGGAAGAGATCCAAGCCTTGATTCTAGAGATCAGCCATATGAGTACACACATCTCTCAAGCAGCCGCTGAGCAGAGTGAAACTTCTGGTGATATTGCGCGGAATATAGAAGACATCAACCACATCGCAGATAAGAGTTACCAAGCGATGTCTTCAATTGCTGAGGCAAGCCAAAACCTAACAATTCTCGCAAACCAGCAAGGTGATTTGGTTCATCAGTTCAAGCTATAGATAGCTGAGAAATTGATAGATATTTAGTGAGAATATTGGGACTTCTTACCCAATAGTGATAACTATTTGAACAAGGGCAACTTTTATCAAGGGTTGCCCTTGTTTTTTATGATCTTTGTCATTATATGATTATTAAGGCTTGCTGCTTCCCGTTTTTTCTTTCACCTTTATGAGCGAGCCGCTATTAAGGAATTTATATGGCTGTTCATGTTGGCATTATCGATCAAGATCCCATTCGCTTGATCACCCCACTACTCGATAACCGAACGATCAGCACTCACATCGTGTTCATCGGTGACAAGAATCAAGTCAGTATTTACCAACGCTTAGACAGCGTTTTGCAAAAACGCGACATTACGAGTGAATTTTTCGAGATTCCAACCCTCGTAAATACATCCGCGATTAAAGAGTCTATCCAAAACCTTGCCGAAGACCTCAAAGCTCGTGGTGAAGAAGTGAAACTCAATGCAAGTTGTGGCCTTCGTCACCGCCTACTTTCTGTCTACGAAGTATTTCGTACTTACCACTGGCCAATCTTTGTTGTTGAACCAAACAGTGACAAGCTGTGCTGGCTTTACCCGAATGGCAAAGAAGACGCACAAGTTCAAGACCGAATCACTATCGACGACTACCTGACTGTGTTCGGCGCTCGTGGTGAATTCAGCGATGTACAACTGTCTCCGCAACTTGATCAAAAGCTTTATGAGCTGGGAGAACGCTGGGCAAGTAATGCACTAGAACTCGGTCCAGGCCTCGCTACATTGAACTACCTTGCAACGACCTGCCGCAAAGAACAGAGGCTTGATGTAGGGTTGTCAGAGAAACAACAAGGCTATCGCGAGCTAAACATGCTGTTGAGCGATTTGGTTGAAGCTAAGATCGCCACTTATGACAATGGTATTTTGACGTTTGCCAATGAAGACGCACGACGCTTCTCAAACGGCGAATGGCTTGAAACATTGGTTCATAGCACAGTTAAGCAGATCCAAGATGACATGCCGACCATTCAAGATCGCTCTTTGAATGTTCAGGTTTATCGTCAACTCGGTGAGCGCGAGGTACGTAATGAGCTTGATGTTGCTTCTGTAGTGAACAATAAGCTGCACATCATCGAGTGTAAGACCAAAGGTATGCGTGATGATGGCGATGATACCTTGTACAAGTTGGAATCGCTTAGAGACCTTTTGGGTGGCTTACAAGCACGTGCAATGTTAGTGAGTTTCCGCCCTCTTCGTCATAACGACATCACACGAGCAGAAGATCTTGGCCTTGCATTGATTGGCCCTGACGAATTAAAAGATCTTAAAACACACCTAGCGGCATGGTTTACCGCCGCCGGTGGTGATGAAGATTTAGAGTGCTAAAAGCCAATAGACTCTTGAGAGCTGAACGCTCTTAAGTAAATCTAAAAAGGCGAATGACTATTGAGTCACTCGCCTTTTTTTCTCCAGCTATTCGTCTGTTTTGCTCTATTTTCATCTTTCAACTATCTATGCCTTTAATTTCTTTGCCTCATAAAAAATGGCCGCATCATTCGATGCGGCCATTTTTAAATCTTGGAAACAGACTTAAAGCACTTTAAGACTAAAAGTATTTTTACAACTTAAAGCATTTTACGAGCAGCTTCTACAACCACTTTGATTGAACGAGCTTCTGTTACTTTTAGTGTTTCGTGATCAGGCGTCTCTTTTTGAGTACGGTTGATGATTACACCAGCAACACAACCCGCTTTAAGACCAGAACTTGCACACATAGTTAGAAGCGTTGCAGATTCCATTTCGAAGTTTAGAACGCCCATGTCTTGCCATTCTTGCATAGAGCCTTGGAAACGCTTAACAACGCGACCAGAGAACGTGTCGTAACGCTCTTGACCTGGGTAGAACGTATCACTTGAAGCCGTTACGCCCATGTGAACTGTTGCACCTGATTCATCAACTGCCGCTTTCATTGCTGTTGCAACTTCGAAGTCAGCAACTGCTGGGAACTCCATTGGAGCAAAGTGCAGGCTAGCGCCGTCTAGACGAACAGAACCTGTAGAAACAATCATGTCACCCACGTTTACGTGTGGTTGGATAGCACCAGTAGTACCAACACGAAGGAAAGTGCGAACACCAAGTTGAGCAAGCTCTTCAACTGCGATAGAAGTAGATGGACCACCGATACCTGTTGAACATACAACAACTGGCTTGCCGTCTAGCTCTGCGCGGTAAAGCGTGTATTCACGGTGACTAGCAAGAAATACAGGATTCTCCATCTCTTCGGCAATTTTTTGCACACGAGCAGGATCACCAGGAATGATCGCAAGAGTAGCACCGTTAAGATCTGCTTCAGTAACACCTAAATGGAAAACAGCTTGAGACATAGTTCGCTCCTTTTGGCTTATTGGGCTTTGTTAACCCTTATTTAAGCTCATAGTAAATTCGTGGGGTACGAACACACTCTAACCAAGCTCATTACAAAATGAAGTGACGAGCGTCACACCAATGATCGCAACAAGATTTCAAGTTTCACGAAAAACCGATTGGCATCACAAAAATAAGCAATCCATACGCCTACGTTGCATACTAATGAGACAAAAAACGCCTTTAGCTTATTAAGACTAAAGGCGTTTATTTGCATCAAAATAGTGAATATTAGCGAGAAGTGCTTAATCCGCTTTTGATTTGAATCGAAGCAAACGCAGAGCGTTGAGTGTCACCAAAGCTGTTGCGCCACTATCCGCTAAGACTGCCACCCATAAACCGGTAATACCCAGTAAGCTTGTCACCAAGAACACGCCTTTCAAACCGAGTGCAAGTGCGACGTTTTGACGGATGTTATTCATGGTCGCTTGCGACAGTTCAATCATCGCAGGGAGTTCTGTTAAGCGATTATGAGTCAGAGCTGAGTCAGCCGTTTCCAACGCCACATCTGTGCCACCGCCCATTGCGATACCTACATTTGCTGTTTTCATAGCCGGCGCATCGTTGATGCCATCGCCCACCATGGCCACGTGTGACTGCTGAGATAACTGTTCAACGTAAGACACCTTATCGCTTGGCAATAGGCTTGCTTTATACTGCATACCAATCTTGCTGCTGATCGCTGCCGCGCTTCGCGGGTTATCCCCAGTAAGCATGATAGATTGAATTCCCAAGTCATTGAGTCGTTCAATCGCAAGCTTAGCGTCACTACGTAACGTGTCTTGCCAAGCAATCAGACCAATCACAGTCGCAGCTTGCTCGATTGATTCTTCTTGATCTTTAAGCTCAAGAGCAACCACAACCGTCTTGCCCTCGCCTTCTAATGCCTCAACCTGAGAAACAACATCGGCACCAAGATCGAACGTCACCTTAGAAGGCGATAGAACCTGATACTTAATTCCGTCGACATCGCCTTCAACACCACTACCGATCAGCGCAGTCTTGTTGTGTGATTCAGGAATCTCAATATTCAGTTCTTTCACTTTAGCAACTAGCGACTGCGCCAATGGGTGAGTAGAACCCACTTCAATTGCTCCAACCACACGAAGCATCGCATCTTGTTGCCAACCCGATAGAGGCTGAATGTCCGTAACCTGAGGCTTACCTTCAGTCAGTGTGCCCGTCTTATCGAAGGCAATAGTTTGAATTTTACCAAGCTGCTCCAGTGCTGCGCCGCCTTTAATTAGCGCACCACGTTTCGCGGCGGCTGCCAAACCAGACGTAATCGCGGCTGGAGTCGAGATAACCAACGCACACGGACAAGCAATCAACAATAGCGCTAAACCACGATAGACCCACGTTTCCCACGGCTGGGCGAACAGCAATGGTGGTGTGATGATGACTAAAAGAGCAACCAACATCATTAACGGTGTATACCAGCGACTGAACTTATCGAGGAATCGCTCGAGTGGCGCTTTGCGAGATTCTGCTTCTTCAATCAGGTGAAGAATACGGTCGATCGCGTTCTCACCCTGTTTTGAAGTGATGGTAATGCGCACCACTTTATCGACCACCACAGCGCCAGCCATGATGCTATTGCCTTCGATATGTTCAACAGGAACAGATTCACCGGTTAACGCACTTTCATCAAAGCTTGCTGCGTCGGTAATCAGTTTGCCATCAGCAGGTAAACGAGAGCCCGCCGCCACTTCAATCACATCACCGGGAACCAGTTCACTGACTGCAACTTCGACACGCTCGTCGTTGACAATCTTAGTCGCGTTTTCTGGTACCAATGCCATTAGCGCTTGAACGCCACTTCTTGCTCTTGATGAAGCAAACGCTTCTAAGCGCTCACCAATCAAAAACAACAGTAAAACCATCGCCGCTTCCGCGGTTTCGCCCAGATACAAGGCACCCAGCGCGGCAACACTCATTAGAGTTTCTATTGCGAAAGGTGTACCTGAACGTGCCAACTGAACCGCTTTCTTAGCAACCGGATATAATCCGAGTAGACAGGTTGCGGTAAATAAGCCTTCACTTAATTGAGGATATGTACTTTTCAGAAGCGCAGCGAACAGCATTGCCGCTGCAATCGCGATAATCTGAAAATTAGGTTGGATGTACGCTTGCCAAAAAGTCTCAGGTTGTTGTTTTTCTTTCTTAGAACCGACTTCCGAAAGAGGGAAGCCCGTTTTGATAGAGACCTGTTCAATGGTGTCGGCAAGACTTTCATTATCGAATTTAACAACCAGTTTTTCGGTAGCAAAGAGAACCTTCGCTTGAATAACACCGTCAATATTACTGATCGCGTTTTCTATTTTTCTTGCACAAGCTGGGCAGTCCATTCCGGCAACCAGCCAACTTTTGGAAAATTGGGCGTTAAGAGACTCAGTTAAGGGCAGCCGGTCTTCTTCTCCACTGTCTGAACCACAACAATCATCTGCTGATGCAGAAGCCGTCGTAGAACTACAGCATGATGAAGTACCCGCTGCCGTGATGCTGGAAATTTTAGGACTGGAACAGCTTGCTTCTACCGCTTGAGGTTGAACGTCCACTTTTGTTGAGCGGCACGCTGCATGTTTTGCGCACATAATGTATCTCCTTAATACTCAAAAGCCTTGAGGTTGTTGCCGGCTAATCACAGCAACCAAACCTTAAGTTCATCAAAAGTATAAACCTTGGAGGTAACTCCAAGGTCAAGAAGAAATTGTCCAAGGCCAAGAAGAAATTTGCAAACCGACCAACCTCATATTGGAATGCCGGTTTTATTGCGACTTGAACTCTTTACACTCTTCTCTGTTCGTAGATACATCATCAATAAGAACCGCATCGTGTGAACAAAACGGCTGTGTATTCAAGCTCACTATCGATACATCGTCTTCTACAGGGTCAACTTGAGAACCTTGCATAAGCTCGGCAATATGATAGCGAAGCACCAAGGTACCGAGTATTCCGAACAAAACATTACCCAAAGCTTGCCCATACAACACACCCAATGCGCCATACCATTGCGAGCCTAAGTAGACGAACGGCAATGTACCGAGAGTGGCTTTACCCAGATTCAGTGCTGTCGAGTAAAGCGGTTTACCCAGGTTATTGAAAGAAGTATTGGCAACAAACAGCGCGCCATTAAAAGTAAAGGTTAAGGCGACATAAGTACAAAATGCCGCAACAATAATTGCCGCATCACCTTGTAGGCTAAAGCCTTGAATCACATAGTCTTGGACAAAGTATAAGAGAATACAAACGGCGATGGTGTATGCCGTAGTAACCAACAATGAGTTGTTGAGTGTTTCTTTTACTCTGTCCATTCGCTCGGCACCAAAGTTTTGCCCAATGATGGGGCCTACAGCGCCAGACAAAGCAAAGATAACCGCAAAACAAACCGGTGTTAGACGACCTATCACCGCAAAGCCTGCCACAAAATCCTCACCATATTGTGCGATACCGGTTGTCACAATCGCATTACCGATAGGCGTTGCGGTATTGGTGATAATGGCAGGGATTGCTATCGCTAAAATCGGGCGAATATTATTGCGCCATTGTGTCAAAGAAGGCGGAGCCACCAGCTGGTGACTGCGAACCAAAGGGTAAAGCGAGAAAAAGAGCACCGAAAAACGAGCAAAAACAGAAGCGATAGCCGCCCCTTCGATGTTCCAACCAAAACCAAAAATAAACAGAGGGTCGAGAATCGCGTTAACAATCCCACCCGACAAGGTCGCCCACATCGAACGTTTAGCGTCACCCGCCGCTCTCAAGCCAGCACCGGCCGCCATTGCCAATGCTAAGAAAGGGCCACTTGGTAATAATATTTGTAGGTAAGCTTGAGCTCGCTCTGCGGCAACCCCTTTTGCCCCTATAGCGGCTAACAGTTCTGGGATATAAGCAAACATCACCGCGGTAATCGTCAAACTGATGACAAAAGCGGTCAGCATAATACTGGTGGCGAGGTTTCGAGCGTGTTCCTGATTCTTTGAACCGATCGCTTTGGAAACTAACGCGCCCATAGCAATGGAAGTACCGATCGAAACGGAGGTAGAGAAAAAAGTCAGCGTGCCTGCAAAACCCACCGCAGCGGCCAATTCGACTTGTCCCAACATACTGATGAACAACATATCGAGTAAATCGACCACGAATAACGCCATCAAACCGACTGAGCCAGCCCCCGACATCACCAATATGTGGCGCATCGTTGAACCTTCTACAAACTTTGCCGTTTGATTTGACATGAAACCTCCAAAAGCTGGGACACCCACAAGCAAGCTCTCTAAACTAGTGACCCAAAACTAGCGTTCCACAAGCTAGGGAGCCACAAAGAAAGGATCTACCAAGAAAAGCTCTATACAGAAAAAAGGCGCTAGTGCGCCTTTTTCAATTGAGGGTATTGAGAAAAATAATCGTTCTTAACACGCTACTATACCTGATGTTTGAAGCATTCTTCCAAGTTCTTGCCAATTGCTCTCAAAACATCGGTTCTGGTGATCATACCCACTAGCTTTTTGTTATCGAGCACTGGATAAGCTTTGGGTTTACCCACTTGCATCATATCTGCCAATTCAATGATGGATAAGTCTGGTGATACCGACAGCACCTCTTGGTACATGCAATCACCCACAATGTGTGTGTCTTGGCAGAAATAGCTCACCTTCACCAATTTTTCTAATAAATCTTGCTCAGAAAGGAAACCAATAACTTGCTCATTATCATCAATTACTGGACCGCCCATGTGATGGCTGCTCATTACTCTATCTAACGCGAGACTTAACGGCATGTCAGGAGTGAATGTCACAACCTGCGGCGTCATGTAATCTTTCACTTTTATTGAATGCATTTCGTTCTCCCTAAATACTTTTCGTCATGTCTTTTTCTATCTTGTTAACCTAATTGTTGTCTAAAATCTTGATTTTACTAAATGGATTTCAACAATTTTATTGATAGGTAAAACCTACCAAGGCGAGAAAACAAGGTCACAAAAGGCTTGTGAGCATTTTTACGCGAGCAAAAAAATAAAAAATAGAGTCCTTACAAAGCCTTACTTTATGACACTGGCTTGAATGAATAAACCTTGTACTCTTCACACCATAAATAATTATATCGTTACAATTAGGCCATTTATGCAACACAACAACAGTATGTACGCGTACATTTATTCCGGTGTCGATGGTACAGAAAACACCCTCATCGCCACTGTCGATAACCAAGAAAAGCCGCTTATCTCTAGCTGCGTCGATGAGATAAAACACATGTCTAGCTTAGCGATTGATCTGGCGGCAAAACACAATTTGAAAGTAAAGCTGGTCAAATACCAAAGAGAGCAAGAAATCGACTTCGGCTTGTTCGTTAAATAGCAGACTCATCGCACATGTCTTGACTCACAAGCTCAACAAGCATTGTCAACGACACATGAATACCGTATTTTGTGGCAAGTTCTTGAGTAGGTAATCACATTGACGATGATTACCTGCTTTAACCGATAAGCGCTCGAATTGGAGACATCCGTCGCACCGCTTTTCATTGTCCAAACGGTTCACTATGACTTCGCTTCGTTCCCCTCACACTGTTCTATCTCACTTTATACCTAAGCTAAAAAACTACTTTAGCGAATTGTTAGATTTCCAATCGCGCATTTGGGTGGTTCATATCTTTGAAGACTCCATCACCGATCAGTCCTTTGTGATAAATGAAGATGGCTTTAAAGAACCGTTAGAGTGGATGAAGAAACGAGCCTATCAAACAGCAATGCTTGAACGAGTAGAGAAGATGAAAATCTCACAAGTCATTGAGATTCAATTTGAAGACAAGATGCATCGATTGATGCGAGTAAAGTAACTCTTATTGTTTGATCATTCACGAAAGCCCTTTGCTAGAAATCAAGCACAAAAAAGGCCAGCACTCGCTGACCTTCTATCATTGATTAAAAACCATCCTCTAACGCGCACAATACTCATGCCACAGACGCACCGCTTTCTGGTATGCCTCAGTTTTATCGTGCGTTTCTGCGAATAAAATCGCAGTCATACTGTCCACAACACTGTTCGCCATCAGCTCCATCTCATCTTCCGGTGTACCCAGCACACATTCAGAAGGCAGAGGCAGTTCAACATTCATCGTGCCTTCCCAGTAGAAAGATTCCACCTTCTCAGGAGAACTCATCCACACAGTTTGACTCACCTTAGGGTTGTATTCTGATTCGCCATTCATACCTTTAAATGAAATAACCGAGTGGGATTTATTACCAATGACATGCTCAACTTCAGCGTGTAACTGAGGAAAGCCCGGGTGAAAACTTCCACGTAAACCCAAACGGCCACCACCTGGGTTCAATGCTCGAACTACCGTGTTGATCGGTGTTCTCAGTCCGTAGCGGTGTTTCCAACCAATCATAGTTTGCGCTTCAGGTGCGAAGTTCGCCAAAGGCAAATAGGCGATACCATCCGCTTCAAGTATCTGCTTGGCGTCTTGTGGGTCTTGAGCTCGGCGAACACCAACACACTCTAGGTGAGTCTCAACGTGCGTCCTACCGCTCGGCTTATCCATATAGCCATGCATTAAGACTTTATAGCCATTATCAGCTAAGATTTTTGCCGCCAGCAAGTTCCAAGGCTTACCACTGGCAGTATCGTTACGCTTACCTGCGTAGCACGGCCAGTCAATATCAGCGCCTAAGTCTGGTACTCGAGATTGAAAGGCTTTTACAAAGCCTGCGATCTCTTCATTGGTTTCATTCTGCACACGAATCAACATCAGTAGCATAGCCATTTGGTCGTCACCGACCTCTCCGCTTAAATACTCATCCATGATGCGGTAGGCTTGTTCGAACGATAAAGGCTTACGCCCTCTTTCTCCTCGTCCAACTGTACGAATACACTCTAAAATACTACTCATTGATTGTTTATTCTCTTCCGTTGATATCAATAAAATTCGAATACGCTTTCGATTCTATGATACCCACAGTGCATTGCAAAGCGATTCAGTTGCTATCGACCTAATTACCAATACGCGGATTGGTGTTCTAAAAGTAAACTTACTGGTGTAAAATTATCGTATGCAATGCTAACTGCGACCTATTGAGTAACATCCAAATGACTGTAAAAAAAACGCTGAGCCAAAGAAAACGTGAATCGATCGTTGCTGCTGCTATCGCAGAGTTTACTGAGCACGGTTACAAGGCCACCAGCATGGATAAAATATCGAGCCGCGCGGAAGTATCAAAGCGCACTGTATACAACCACTTTGCCAGCAAAGAACTGCTTTTAGATGAGATTCTAGACAGTATTTGGAGCAAGACTCTCGCCGCGACGCATTTCCCTTATCAAGCAGAACTGCCTCTTAATGAGCAGCTCGCTTCGATTGCTAATCAAGAACTCGAGCTTTTAGAATCAGAAGGCTTTATCGATTTATCTCGCGTGCTGTTCTCAGAGTATTTCCATAACGCCGAACTGGCGCATCAAGCTATGGAGAAATATTCCCAAGCAGAAAGTGGACTCACAACCTGGATTAAAGCAGCACAGGCAGATGACCGCTTAATTGAACTAGACCCTCTATTTGCATCTACCCAATTTATTGCACTGTTAAAGTCTTCTGCATTTTGGCCACAAATCATTGGTCATGCGCCGTCACCGAATGCGGAACACAAACAGGTGATCATCCAGTCCAGTGTCGAGATGTTCCTGAAACAGTATCAAGCGTAATAAAAGTTGAGCTCGGCTAAGTTTTATTGGGTTTGATTAGAGATGCACAAACGAGTGAGGTATGATTCGCCCGCTTCACTCGTTTACCAAGACTAAGAATTCATGCCAAAGTTGATTAACAAAATTTGGGTACACGCTTTCATGCTCTTCGCTATGCTAATGGCCACCATTAGTGTGGACAGCATCGCGAGCAGCAATGCTCTGCAAGCACCCCAAGCTCAATCAACTTCTGCCAATAGCTTCTCTTTCTCTGCTTCTAACATCAGTTCTGTAGAGAGCACCCCAACACCTTATTCCAGTGCACAACCCAACGTTGAGCACCACTGCTGTGGATCAGTCTGTCTACTGAAAATGCCACCACTTATCGTTTCTGAATCTTTCGAACCGCAGATTGAGTCACTGGCACTGATAGAAAAAGAGCCTTCGCACAAAGCGATTGTTTCACCACAAGCGCCATACCGCCCCCCTATTTCCTAATCGTTTGTCCCTGTTTGGTAATATCTGCCACCAAGTTATAACAGCACTTTTGCTGTATCAAATGACATCCGAATTTAGGAAATGAACACATGAAAAAACTATTTAGTCTCTTTGCCGCTCTACTCTTGAGCGCTTCAGTAAACGCCGCACAATTTGAAGAAGGCACGCACTACAAAATCCTTGATGTAGCAAAGGCCGACAAGCCTGTCGTTACCGAATTTTTCTCTTTCTACTGCCCGCATTGTTACAAGTTTGAAGGGGTCATTAAGTACCTAAAAGCAGACTTGCCAAAGTCTGCAAGCTTCAAAAAAGTGCACGTCGCTTTTATGGGTAACAACATGGCAGTACCAATGGCGAAGGCTTACGCGACCATGATTGCTCTAGACGCTGAAGAAAGCTTGGTTCCTGCCATGTTTGCTCAGATCCATGAGAAGCAACAAACACCAAAAAATGAAGCTGAACTGCGTGAAGTTTTCATTGATAACGGTATCGATGCGAAGAAGTTTGATGCGGCTTACAACAGCTTTGCAGTGAACTCGATGCAAAAACGTTTCGATAAAGAGTTTGATCAAAGCACACTAACTGGTGTTCCTGGAGTTCTGGTTAACAACAAATACATCGTAAAACCGGATCAAATAAAGAGCTACGAAGAGTACAACCAACTAGTTAAGTACCTGCTAACGCTCTAAGTCCGTTTTTATCTCAAAGCCAGTGATTCCATCGCTGGCTTTCTTATATATGAAGTCTCCCTAGCCACTCACCATTCCCGTAAATCCGCTTGGGAAGTATTGTTAACTGGCATCCTCCACAATTTTTCATATACTGCACTCAATTAAGCTATCCACAGTGCTGTAGCATTCAAAATATTAGCACTCAAATATTGGGACCTTTATGATCATTCTGACCACAAACTTTGGCGACATTGAAATTGAACTGAACCTTGAAAAAGCGCCGGTAACGTCGAAAAACTTCCTTAAATACTGCCAAGATGGCTTCTACGAAGGCACAACATTTCACCGTGTTATTGAAGGTTTCATGATTCAAGGTGGTGGACACACTATCGACATGACAGAAAAGCCAACTCGTGCACCTATTGTGAATGAAGCTAACCGCGGCTTAAAGAACGTGATTGGATCTCTCGCAATGGCTCGCACTGACGCACCCCATTCAGCAACGGCGCAGTTCTTTATCAACCTTGACGACAATGATTTCCTTGATCATACAGCAACCAGCAACTCAGGTTGGGGCTACGCTGTGTTTGGCAAGGTTTCAGCAGGTATGGATGTGGTAAACAAGATTGCGCTTGCACCAACCACCACTCGCTGGGGACATGAAGATGTGCCGTGTGAAGACATCGTGATTACTAAAGTCACTGTTCGCGACTAATTCACTCACGCGCTTTCCTGCCCCTAGTGCATTCGAATTAATTGCACAAAGAAAAGAAGGCAGCGCGATAGGGCTATGGTGGTAAGGGTTCGACTTTACCACCTGTATTCAAAGCTCGTTGTTAGAACCGTTACCAACGAGAGCGGTAAGTACGGTGACATCCTTTACAAGTATTGTTCACAGAATCTAACCCTTGTTCTGCGCTCGACATATCTTGCTCAACACTCGCTTGATAAAGCTCTGAAAAGCCTTGGTTCATCTGCAACATCAGTTGGTTAAATTTCTCAGGCTTGCTCCAAATCTCCTTTTTTGCCTTACCTCCAGTATCACCTTCAGCAAAACTCACATTCAATACGGTTCCATGTTCCACCAACATTTCACTTAGCTCACCCACTTTCAGCCAATCCACATCACTGTTATTCAATTCTGAATCAACTTGTTTAGTAACCTCTTCAATAGAACTGAAAGCTTGCTGACGATTATTTACAGCATCCGCTGCGGCGATAGATATCATAGGTAGAGCAATCGTAGGCAGTGCGATGATTAGAGCGATAGTGAATTTTTTCATAATGTCATTCCTAGTGATTAATTGATTGAGTGGTTAATTGACTGAGTGATTTCTTCGTTAATTACTGATTGGTTTCTTAGTAAATTACGGCTTGATAGTTCAACCGTAATCGAAGATATACATTCAACTTACACAACAATAGTTGCTTAAGCAACTATTGTTGTGTAAATTGTTCCCGCCAAGCAAATTCGCAAACAGGAAAAGCATTATGAAAATCTGGGATCTACCAACTCGACTTTATCACTGGCTTCAAGCCGCACTCTTTATTGGTCTTGCTGCGTCAGGGTTTAACGGACAAGGCCCTCATGTTTACTTAGGCCTCACACTGTTCAGTCTGATTTTATGGCGCTTGGTTTGGGGAATCGTCGGCAGCGATACCAGTCGCTTTTCTCAATTTATTAGCTCCCCAAAATCGGCTTGGAATTACTTCCGCGGAAAAGCACGACCAAAACCGGGACATAATCCGTTAGGTGCGTGGATGGTGATAGGAATGATCACGACTCTGTTTGTCCAATGTATGACTGGGCTTGTTATTGCTGGTTTCTTTGATGCGATTCCAGGTTCGGAACTCGTAATTACTGATGTAGTATTCGATGTGTTATGTACGGTGCATGGCATTGCAGCACGTATGTTAGTGGTATTTGTCATACTGCACTTGGTGGCCATTATCATCTACAAACTGCGTTCAAAGCCGCTGGTCCTTGCCATGATTACAGGTAAACAAAACCATTCAGCGTCAACGGATTATTTCATAAATGGCAGTCAATTAGCTTTTTCATCAAATAGGAAAGCGTTGTTGGTGCTAATTGCATCGGTATTAGTTACGATGACAATAGTTGTAATATCACAGTAAAATTAGGTAGCGAAAGATGCCAGAAGAGTTTGATAGACAAAAAAGCTTTGGTTGGATGATCAATGTGATCGCCAATAAAGCGACCAAAGATTTTGACACGGAATTGAAGGAACATGGCTTAACCATTGCTCTATGGCCAACCATGATGTGCCTTTGGGAAGAAGAGGGACTTACACAGCGTGATATTGCTGCGAAGTCCAAAGTCGAGAATTCGACAACAACACGAACATTAGACAAGCTAGAAAAGCTTGAGTTGGTTGAACGCAGAGCCGATCCAAACAGTCGTCGTTCTTTCAGAATCTACTTAACGGAAAAAGGGAAAGCACTCGAAGAACAACTCGTTCCAATCCCTATTCGTTTAAACAAAGAATTAATGAATGAGTTGGACGCTGAAGAACAACAGCAGATGATCAAGCTACTTCAAAAGATGGTCGCAGCGATCTGATCTTACTGTGACCGGATCTTATTGCTAGTGCATGCTTAATGAGTTCTAAACATACACTAACAAACAATACTCGGCCTTGCGCCGAGTGTTTTATTTTCGTCTCGACCATTTGATATAACAAAATAGCGAACCAATAATCACCGCTCCGCCTAGCAACTTTTGCATCTCAACCGTTTCACCCAACACGCTGACACTCAATAACAATGTCCACACGGGCTCAAGAATCATGATCAATGCCGCCACTTCCATGTTCACGGAGTGCTGACCAACGGTTTGTAATAAGTAACGGATAGACGTCGCGATCACCGCAGACACGATAAACCAGAAGACTAAAGTTTTGGTGATTTCGAACTCCGGCTGAGTCGTCATGGAAGCAAAGGCTAAACCACTCACACCCACCACAAACAGTTGCACACAGATTGATGCGATAGGTTTAATATTGGTAATCACACGTTTGTTCATCACAAAGTGAACAGACAACAACATCGATGCTAGCAAGAAGTAAATCTGACTCTGCTCTACATTCCAACCATTGCCCAAAGTCAGCAGTAGCATGCCGATAATCGCGATCGGGAAAGACATCCAAAATGCACGATTCGGTTTCACTCGGAAGATAATCCAAGAAACAAACGGCGCAATGATCATGGCGAGGCTCATGATGAATGCCCCTTCCGACAAGCTTTCTGTCACCGATACTGCAAACACCCATACCTGCAAAGAGGCAGACAGCAGCAAACCAACGCCGCAAAGAGAAAGAACCTGCTTAAGCGAAAGCTTACGAATATGATGAATACAAAATGGCAAAAGAATCAAACTCGCGACGAGGAATCGCACACCAATGAACACTGGCCCCGGCATTTCCAATACCACCAGCTTAGATGCAATCCATCCAATCCCAGCTAACAGGGTTGCAAATAGGAGGTAAAGCTCTCCGCGCATCGCTTTCATCATTTTACTTGGTCCAATAACAAAAAAAGCAACCCGACTCTGCAAGGTTGCTTTTTATAAACATTCAACAGGATCAAGATACTATCTCAATACTCTGCTTCAGGCAGCTGTTTTTAGCCTGCGTATTCTGGGTAATCCGTTAAACCTTTTTCAGCACCACCGAACAATGTGTTTGGATCGTGCGCCGCTAGCGGGTAACCATTTTGAATGCGAGCAGGTAAATCTGGGTTAGCAACGAATGGACGACCAAAACCAACCATGTCAGTTACGCCTTCAGCAACGGCTTTTTCGCCACGCTCGCTATCGTATTTACCCGCATAAATTAGGACACCATCGTAAGCTTCACGAACTGCCGCTTTAAATGCTTTTGGCGTTTCAGGTGCATCGTCCCAATCTACTTCTGCAATGTGCAGGTAAACAATTTTGTATAGGTTAAGTAGTGCTGCCGCTGCTGTGTAAGTCTCTACTGGCGTAGCGTCAACCGTACCATTCAACGATGTGAACGGAGCAAGACGCACACCAACACGGTCAGCACCAATCGCTTCAACCATAGCTTCAACCACTTCACCAAGGAAACGTAAACGGTTTTCAATTGAACCACCGTATTCGTCATTGCGGTTGTTTGCTTCAGAATCGATAAATTGATTGATCAAGTAACCATTCGCTGCGTGAAGTTCGATACCATCAAAGCCCGCTTCAATCGCATTCAAAGCCGCTTGGCGATACTGTTCAACCACTGCTTTGATGTCTTGTTTCGTCATCTCACGAGGTTCAACCACATCCACAAAACCCGGCTCATCAGTGCCGTTATCGATGAATACTTTTACGTTTTCTGCTTTAAGTGCAGAAGACGAGATTGGCTGTTCACCGCCGATGTTATCTGGGTGTGTTACACGGCCTACATGCCAAAGTTGAGCGAAGATAACACCCTCTTTGTCATGTACTGCATCGGTGACTTTTTTCCAACCCGCAATCTGCTCGTCAGAATAGATACCCGGAGTCCAAGCGTAACCTTGGCCCATAGGTGAAATTTGTGTGCCTTCAGCGATAATCAAACCTGCAGAAGCGCGTTGAGCGTAGTAATCCGCCATCATGTCGTTTGCTGAATTACCAGGTTGCGTCGCACGTGAGCGAGTCATCGGTGGCATAACAATACGGTTTTTAAGCTCGATATTACCAAGTTGAATTGGTTGAAATAATGCATTTGTCATTGTTATATCCTCGATTAACCTAGTTGAATCAGTTCGATTTGGTAGCCGTCTGGGTCAGTAATAAAAGCGATATGAGTTGAACCACCTTTCACTGGACCCGCTTCGCGAGTGACGTTACCACCTAGCGATTTGATCTTGTCGCATGCTGCGTAAATATCGTCTACACCCAATGCCAGATGACCAAACGCGCTGCCCATCTCGTACTCATTCGTATCCCAATTGTACGTTAGCTCGATCGTCGTACCACCTTGCTCGTAGCCAACAAAAACCAATGTGTAGCGGTAGTCTTTGTTTTCATGGCGTTCAAGTTCCGTCATTCCCAATACCTTGGTGTAGAACTCGATAGACTTGTCTAAATCAGTAACTCGGATCATTGTGTGTAGGAATTTCATATTTCGCCCTTATTAGCACCACAAGCATGGCGCCGTTATTATTTTGAGTGGAGGTTATCCACTAATCTCTGAGTGAAATAATACGATTCAGCGAGGAATTAAGGAAATTATCAAAAATTCTCAATGTGATAATTTTTTGTTATGCATTTTATGGCTAGATCGAACTCAATGACACAAAAAAGGGAAGCCAATACTTCCCTTCGAGTTAGACTCTTAACTAAAACCGTAAACGCCTATCTTTAAGAGTTTTCGACATTGCATCAGACGTATTAATCACTTGTTCTCTGAACCATTTATGAGCAGGGTCGCTATTCTGCTTCTTCAACCAAATCAGGTAGTGAGACATTTGCTCATAATCAAAAGGAGGCTTAAAGAGTTGTAAGCCGAGCCTCTCTTGGAACTGCAGAGCCATAGAGAGTGGGACTACCGTGATATAATCCGACTGACTACACAGCAAAATATTGCTAAACAGCGACCGTCCGTGAAATGCGATTTTGCGTTTGGTTAAATCCAAAGAAGTATAATGACTCAAGCTGCGAACTTTACGTCGCGTTCTGTCTAATACGGCATGCTTTTCACTCATGAACTGCGCTTCGCTGATCTCACCTTGAATGCGAGGGTGCCCCGAACGGCACACGATGGCAAAGTCTCCCTGATACAGGGTTTCACTCGCAATACTTGGGTGTTCAGGAACCACTATCTCAATCATGGCATCGAACTCTTGCGTCAAAAGATCTTCATAGATGCGATCATCACTGTCTGGTTGATCAAAGACTTCTAGCGACAAATTTTGATTGGGAAGCGCCGCAAAGCTGTCGAGCAGTACCCACTGAAGATGTTCGGGACAAGAAATAACAAACTTACGTTCAGAGACTCGCTCATCAAAGCTAGCCATCGATTGAAACACGCCATTCAATTCATTGATCGGCGCTTTGATCTGTTCATACAAACTTTGGGCATAGGATGTGGGCACAACACCACGTCCTTTTCGAACAAAAAGCTCTTGGCCAATCTCTTTTTTTAGGCGTGCTAATGCGGTACTGATGGTCGATTGATTGGTACTGAGCTGATCCGCAGCCTTACTTAAACTGCCCTGCTCCATCACCGCAGAAAACACGGCAAGTAGGTTGAAGTTGGGGATGTCGTTGCTCATATATCATTACTCATTAGGCGACCATTAGTGCTATGCTATCGTAAAAACGATAGAACATACAATTGTCTCGCTTTTCATGACACTTTGTTCAACGCATTGGGATATACATTTGACCAATAATAGCTACAATATTTTTAATTCAACATTCAACAAAGACTTCTTTTCTAACAACTATACTCATACATTTGGCATATCATTAATATAGCTTGCAAATACTCAGTGAATAACTCCCTTTACGGACCAAACTTATTATCAGTCATATATATTTCATCATTCATATCCATCACTCTTTCTAGTGTAAAAAATGTGTAAAAATATCAATTTCAATAAATTACTTACTGATGATTTTATTAATCATTTCCTTGATCCAAACCAAGTTAATGAACAATGTTTTCTATGTCTATATGAGCCTTTTCAAATAAATCGACCTACCGATTTAGAGTTATAACTACTAATCGTAATTACGATATTATCAAATCGTAATTCTGGGTAGATACTGGTCAAAACTCTTCCTATTATCCTGCTAACAAATCAATTATCAGCCCAAACAGAAAACTGACAAATGTTTTACTTTGGTATGTCAATTGTCATGGAAGAGCCCCTCGATTGCCGAGGTAATACACGTAATAAAGACAGTCGCTGAAAAGCCGCACGAATATTAATTCGAACGCCTCATAGCCATCTAATTTACGTCTGCTGACAAATAATAGAGATTGATTTGTAGAGGAGCATATTCGCTTCTTGATACCGAGAATCGGTTGTCTGGACTGAGCAATATCACTTTAAATGTCATCTATTACTTTTGTTTATTATGAGTACCAATCTACCCACATAATAAACATCTACTTTTTAAGATGTCATTAAAGGTGACTTCTAGGCTGCAAATTCTCTCTTCTTATTGATGTAGGTTGAGATATGAACTTTATAAAAATCGTTTTCCAGAAGATCTGGGCCGTTGCTATGGTCTTGATTAAATTCTGCCTGTTTATGGCGGTGATGTTTGCTGGTGCATGGGCTCTCGCACCATTGGGCACTATCCATTCTAAAGACATCGACATGTCTCAATTCAACAACCATCCCAATGAAATGATGATGAACTTCTTCCAGATGGAGTACTTCTCTGGTTACTTGTTTTCAGTGACAATTGCTGTGGTATTAGCCGGTGTTTACGGCATGTGGCAGTTGCATGAACTGGGTGTACATAAAGCAAAAGAGCACAAAAGCGCTCACGTACAGATCGTGTTTGCACTGTCACTTTGCGGACTCTTCATCAGCAAAACATTCTGGGTTATCGCCTTGGTTATCGCGTTGGCGAATTGGAAACATATTGGTCAATCACTGAGTGATGTGATTCGCCGTGGTGTACAACCTAAACAAGACGCGGCCAATACAGAGACAGCTGCAGTCCACGTATCACCTGAACAATCGGTAACAGAGCCGTCTCAAACAAATCAGTCTCAAACAAATCAGTCTCAAACAAATCAGTCTCAAACACAACAGTCTCCAGTAGAGCAATCTTCAAAAGAACAGGCTTCAGAAGAAAAGGCTCCAACAAAACCATCCCCTACAGAAAAAGAGGTCGCATAATGAAAGAGATGATGATTCCATACATCCTAATTGTATGGTCACTGTTTGCGACAGGCGCACTTAAGAAGAACTTCAAAAACTACACGTGGGCTGCCATTGGCGGTGTAACGATTCTTGCGATATTAGCAGTTATCTCTCGCTTGTGGGCACCCGTTGATTTAACGAACTCAACCACAGTGAAAGCACCACACGCGGTGATGTCACCTATCTTTGGCCAGCAGATCGACCAAGTGCTTGTTGAGCACAACCAAATGGTTAAAGAAGGCGACGTAATTTACACACTCGTCGACATTGACTCTGCCGCCGACAAAGCAAAGATCGAATCTTCAATTATTCAGAAAGAAGAAGAGATCAAGCAAATGAATCGCGACTTAGAGCGTGCTGAAACGTCACCTGAAATCTTCAATATGCGTGACGTAGAAAAATACGACTCAGACCTTCGAGTGCTGCACGCTCAACTTGTATCGTTAAAAGCCGATCTACAAAAAGTAAATTGGGCGCAAGAGAAGAAAACCATTAGAGCTGAATTTGATGGTCAGGTATCGATAGTGAATATTGCTGAAGGTTCAGTAATGGGTAACATGCACCTCTACAACACCAGCAAAAAATTCCTTGAGATGCGTATTTCAGACCAAACTTACGGCTATGTTCAAGTAGGAGACTTCGCAGAGTTCTTCGTTGATGCCTACCCAGGGCATGTGTTCCGAGCAAAAGTACACAGCTTTAATGCAGGTACGGGTGAGTCGAGTATTTCTCCACTTCAGGGGCCACAAAGCGTCGGTCAACACGTGGTAAGAAACGGTAACGGTTTAGGCCGTACCATCGTACTTGAGATCATCGAACCAGAAGGTTTCAATATCCCAATTGGTTCAGCTGGCGCAGCTTGGATTTCAGCTGAGAAGCCACATCCATTCTGGGGCTTTATTGATGTAATCGGCGCAGCAACGGTTCGCCTACAATCTTACAAGTCATACTTAGGTGCTTGGTAAGTACTGAGGTTCTCGGTAAACACTTATATAACATCCATTAGTTCCAAATTAAATGCCCTGAATTTCAGGG
This sequence comes from Vibrio splendidus, assembly GCF_003345295.1. Lineage (NCBI taxonomy): Bacteria > Pseudomonadati > Pseudomonadota > Gammaproteobacteria > Vibrionales > Vibrionaceae > Vibrio > Vibrio splendidus. The sequence goes on along the minus strand of NZ_CP031055.1, from coordinate 805,292 downwards.
CATTTTTGTATCTGTTGCAAGCCCCACTTACTAATTGATTTAGATCAATATAAATCGTTAATACAATCATTAGATAAATAAATCATCGAAAAAACGATATATCGATATCCTATTAGCGCGTAGATAGCGACCTTTCCCACCTCTATCATTTGGCTCAAGAAATCCAATTCCTGTATCCAAACATAAGGTCACGACCATGACTAATACATTCAAAAAAATGGCGCTTCCTGTTGCTATCGCGAGCGCTCTATTTGCTTCTGGTTTTGCATCTGCAACTCCAACTGTAGAAGCGACATCGAAAGTAGGCCAAGAGCTTCAAACCGCAAATGCAGCTCAATACCAAAACATCGATCTTGATGCGCGCTACAAAAGCGAGGTTCTATTCGAACACGAATCAAACATGTTCTGGGGCAAAGGCGAACGTATCCAAGTGCTTTCAAAAACGGGCGATTCACTGGCTTTCACAGAAGAGTCTGATCACGTACACCCAATCCTAACCAAGCACGGTCGTAAGATGGACCAAGCGATCATCAAAGTTGATGACAATGTTTACCTTGGTTACGGTTTTGGTTTAGACACTCCAGTCATGATCGAAGGTGACGATGGCATCATCATTGTTGATCCAGGCGAATCAGTACAAATGGCCGAATCGGTAAAAAACCAATTCCGCGCAATCACAGACAAACCAGTAAAAGCGATCATCTACTCGCACAACCACATTGACCACATTTCTGGTGTTCGTGCATGGGCAACAGATGAGCAAGTGGCTTCTGGTGAAGTGAAAATCATCGCTCAAGAAGATCTGACTCAAGCTGTAGCTAACTGGTCTTCAAACCTAGGTACACTGTTTGGTCACCGCACTTCTTACACAGGTGCAAAACACGTTGAAGAAGGCGAGCACGGGACAGTAAACGATGGCCTTGGCCCTCGCTTCATGCAAGGTGATATCTCGTTCATTGAGCCTAATATGCTCGTTGAAAAAAATGGCACATTAGACATCACAATCTCTGGTGTTCACATGCAGATCGTAAACGTGCCATCTGAAACCAAAGATGAGCTAGTGATTTACTTCCCAGAGCAAAAAATCCTGCACGCGGCTGAAGTACTTCAAGGCGAAAACTTCCCGAACCTTCACACCATCCGTGGTACTAAATTCCGTGACCCATCAATGTGGTTCAAGGGCATCGACATAATGCGTCAGTTCGACACTGAGATCATGATTAACTCTCACGGTCGTCCTGTTGAAGGTAAAGAAGCGGTATCTGACGTATTAACGGCCTACCGTGATGCGATTCAATACACGCATGACCAAACTATCCGTTACATGAACAAAGGTATGACGCCAGACGAGCTAGTTGAAGTGGTTAAACTTCCTAAGCACCTTGCAGAGCACCCTTGGTTAGGTGAGCACTACGGCACTGTGGCACATGCCGTGCGTCAGATTTACGTAGGTTACAACGGTTTCTTCGAAGCGGATCCATGGCAGCTAGAGCCAATGGCTTACGAGCAACGCGCTAAAGCATTCGTAGAGATCATGGGCGGTCGTGACAACATCCTTACTACTGCACAAGCCGCAATTAAGGCTGAGAACTACACCTTTGCAGCAGAGATTCTTTCTTACCCAATCACGGTAAACAAAGACGACATGGAAGCACGCTTACTGAAAGCACAAGCTTACAAAGCATGGTCTGCCGATCAAGTGAACATCAACTGGCGCAACTGGGCATTGAATGCTGCAGCTGAACTAGAAGGTAGTCGTGATTTCTCTAACATGATCAGCTTCGCTTCTGTTGACGTTCTAACAGCCCTACCAAGTAAGCAGATCTTCGACATGATGACGTCGACTCTAATTGCAGAAAGCACGTTAGATGTAAACATGGCGCTAACGTACAACTTCTCTGATACGAATGAGTCATTCACTATCGAAGTTCGTAACGGTATTGCACAGCTTCATGAAACAGCCGTAGAAGGCGCAGATGTTCAAATCAACACTTCTCGTCAAGTGCTGAACCAAGTCCTGATGGCTGGCCCTAATGCTCAACAAGTGATAGGTACCAACCTACAGTCTGGTGCATTCAAGTTCTCGAATGGCGACATCAAAGGATTCGGTCAATTCATGAGCTACTTCGATAAGGCAATGACTCCAGAAGAGATCATGCTCATCGTTCGCTAACTGACACACGTTAGTTAAGGGCTCGCTAGGATAGCAAGCGGATAAATATAGGGACCCTCGTGGTCCCTTTTGTTTATTGTGTTTTTTTCAATCTCATCCGTTCACATCAACTTTAATGATGACGTGATGGGAAATTTACTCGTTCAATTTAAGGTTTCTAGATGCTAAAACGTTTCGCTCTGCTACTTTCACTCAGTTCATCTCTGGTTTTTGCCTGCGGCCTACATCAGGATACTGGACTTAGCTTGATCACTGAACCGGGCTCTCTCGAAGTCTTTGGCAACATAATCAATGCAAGACAAGGTGACGAATTTGGCAATTTAAATAAACCTGACCATTTCCGCCTTTTTGCAATCCAATCAGCACTTGGCAAAGCACATCCACACAAGATTAAGTTCAACCTATTTGAAGCGATTAAAGGTCACTACAGCCAAATCAGCATTGAAAAAGGCGTGAACGTTTCAGGAAGAGACACTTTGCCGACAGAGAACGATTTATTGCTTATTACAGAGCTCGACGTGTTCGATGCATTGACCAACGGAACGATCTCTTGGGATCAAGCTACACTGAATGGATTAGTGGTAATCAATGGCCCCCAAGATAAACGCGAGCAATTAGAAGCTTGGTTCAATGATATTTTTGCTGAGTGATCGACTCATTCTAACCTTACTTGCTCAATGGCATTCCCCTCAATATTGAGCACAAACGATAACGAGCCGATAGCAAGAAAATAGTGTGCTAACTGATTAAAAACACTTCAAAATCACAAACCACTCCCCTCTCAATTATATAAAGCCACCATTATTGGAATTAACATCACTTAATGTAAGCTCCACCTTGCAATTTTGTTCAAAATTCAACCTAAAAACAAATAGTTACAAAATACCCTCTGTAATTGGTGAAAAAGAAATCAATTACAATAATATCCACAAAAAAAATGTGACTTCCTGCGAATCTCCAAAATAAATTTGTGGTTAAATACGGCACATCATGAATCAAAGATAAGAGAAAGCATGTCTACAAAAGCATTTGGTGACTTCTATTGCTATTTACACTGCCTCACTTTACTTTCAACAAAGGAGCAGGGGCTCACACCTAAAGAGTATCTTGATGATGTTCGAAAAGAGCCTTTTTATTACCGTGGAGACACCTCACAAGAGGCTCAACAAAAGTGGGCAGAGCGCATATTAGACTCCGTATATAAATACCATGGAGTCCAAGGTTCTGGTCCGGCCGGGCATTCGGAGTTATTAGTACGTGACGGGACTGCATCGAAAGCTCGTTATAAAGTAAAAGAAGGCGTTGATTTTGATGTAAACCCTGGATTAAGTGATTCAATCTCAATGTTAGGTAGTATTGGCAATCAATTGCGAGAACGGCTTTTGCCGTCAGCAGGAGCGAAACTCAACGACGCCCTAAGGCTTATTTCAAGAGCAAAAACAACGCTAAATAGCGCACCATTCAAAATTCAAGTAAGTTGCTACGACTTTGTAGCGCCACAGGTTGAACAATCCGTGCTTTATGACATAGAAAGTGCACTTGAAAATAGACAAGTACTCTCATTTGATTACAACAATCATCGCTGTGAGGTTGATCCATACGCTTCGTTTGTCTATCAAAAAGTCTTTTATCTTGTCGCTCGAGAGCGTTACAAAAGAAGCTCTAACGGTAGCTCCATGTCTGGAGAAATGCGTACCTATACGATGCACAAGATAAACAACATTGAAATACGCTCAAATCAAAGTTTTTCAATGGGTAACAAGTCTGAATTTTGCCTCCACGCTTATCTATCGACGACAAAGGGTAAATGGGTTAACGGCGGTGAAACGTTCGAAGTATTACTTAAAATGATGAGAGATTCTGAAGGTAACAGCAAGTTTGTAAATGAATTTAAACTGAGTGAATGCCAGGAAATAGAAGAAACATCGAAAAGCCACTACATTGTCAGAGCAAGGGCTAGAGATAGCTTAGATTTTAAACATTGGCTCATTCACAACGCAGATTGTGTGGAAATTTTAGAGCCATTAAAACTACGTCAAGATGTAATACGAGACCTTAAACAAGCGATGAATGTCTATTCACATTAGATAGCATAGTCATCATATATTAATTTCAACCTTGGCTCCTCCAAGTAAAAATCTAATACACATTCATGCCATGATATATTTATTAGAAATTATAAATATATCAAATAAAATTAAATTTAAAAAATATTTTAACTAATTTCCAGTTTTAGACAAAAAACGTCAGATTTTACTGCCACAATCTACACACTAAAATAATAAATTAGGCTTATCTGTGGTTAAAAAAATATTACAGATTTTTGTTGATGAACTTTATCGTCTCAACTATAAATCGACTAGCATTACACATCGTCTTCCATTTTATTGGTATCGACCATTTAAATTAATGAGCCGATTACTTGTTTTACCCATCATATTTCTATTTATGGTTTAATTGTAATGAACAAAAACTTATCAAAATTAGAATGGTCACTATTGGTGACAACAATTACTTTCATTAGTCTTAGTGTCTTCCTTTACTACTTCTTATGTAAGAACTTGTTTAATGGTGGATTCAACGATGTTCTTGAAATCATTGCTGTATTAGCGCTGACTTATGGCTCATTTATTTTTGCAAACTACAGCGTAACATTATTGGCCGAGAAGTATTGCAGCCGTAGGGTCCAACATGAAGATCGTTAAATGGGTAATCTCGGCATCCACTTCTCTAACATTCTGGATTTTTATACTATTTTACTACTTCTCTAGCTCAATCAACGCCAACACTGGAGCAAGTATGGCGCCTACTTTTGAAGGGAAGTACTGGACCACGGTTAATGGTGTTCGTTTGGGTAGATACAATCCTGAACACGGTGATGTCATTCGGTTCCTGCACCCTCCAAAACACCGTTCTGAAAACATTTCATTCAGAAAAAGAGTGATTGGTATACCGGGTGATATTATTATGTTAGACATGGGTAAACTTTATATTAATGGTATAAAGGTGTCTCATGAAATAACAAATGAAGAAGATGGGTACATATATATAAACGAGAAAATTGGTCTTCACGATTATAATGTAAGGTATTCAAAAGAAAAATCAAATTTATTTAAAAGTAATCTTACTTGGCACGTTCCTGAAGGTAAAATAATGGTGTTAGGTGATAATCGTGATCACTCCTATGATTCAACCTTTGATAGTTTCGGATATGCAGACATTAATAATGTTAACGGTATCTATAACAAAGTGATACTCAACGTAGCAAACGGTAGCCGTAAGTTAAATTGTAATTTAAGAAGCTCATCTGATTACAATATCCTCAACAGAAGTTGTTAAACATTGTGATGACAGATGTAAATTAACCGGGCTAACTTCAATAGCTAAATTTTTAGATTATAAATAATGATAGTAGCTGTCGATTAATAATAGGTAACGCGGGGTATCCCACGTTACCTTTATTATTTATATGGGCTTACAGAAAGTGCAAAGGAATCAGCTCTAAACCGAGTACACCACTGATGCTCATGACCACCAACAGGGACACCTTAAACACTGTCTTTGACCACTGGATGTAGTTGAGGCAATCGACTTTGCGGAATGTCACTTTGGTCCACATAAAGCAAACGGCCGCCGACACCGCTAGGTATTCATAACCCGCCTCTCCGAGTAAAAATAACCCCAGAGCAACTGCACCAAACGCCACCACATACGCTTTCATGTGCTGATGTGCTTTGTCGACACCCTCTTTCACCGGTAATACAGGAATGCCTGCATCGCGGTAGTCTTGAATACGGAACATCGCAATCGCATACGAGTGTGGCATCTGCCATAAACAGAACATGATGAACAATAGAACGGCTTCTAAGCTCAGGTAGTTAGTAACGCCAAGGTAGCCAACCAATGGAGGAACCGCGCCAGAGATGCTTCCCACTAAGGTGCCGTAAACCGAATTACGCTTGTACCACATGGTGTAGAAAAAGACGTAAAACACATAGCCAAGCAACACCACAACCGCCGACATCGGGTTCACATACTTGAACAACAATGCCGTACCCACTAGCAATAAAACCAATGCATAGATAAAAGCGACATCAGTATTAATATTGCCTTGAACCAATTCTCGGTTTTGGGTGCGTTTCATTTTTTGATCGATATCTCGGTCAAAAATGTTGTTCACCACACAACCTGATGCAATCACAAGCCCTACACCCGCTAATGTCGTCAGTAACAACATCGCACTGGCTGGTTCTGTTTTTGCGGCGAGGAAGAACCCCGCCGCAACAGAAATCAGGTTGCCGAAAATGATGCCCGGTTTGGTAATAGACAAATATTTTTTCAGCATACCTTGGCCTACAACTTCATGTTGACGTTCATGTTGTAGATGATCCATACCGAGCCAGCGATAAGAATCAATACAACAATGGCAGTAAACATCAATGACACCAAGTTCCAACGCCCATCGGAAGATTTCGCTTCCATATGTAAGAAGTACTTAAAGTGCACAAAGATTTGCACCAGCGCACAACCGAACAAGATCACGTAAGTTTCAGTGCTTGGAAGCGCATGCTCCCACACGATGTAGAACGGAATAATGGTCAAAATTAGTGACGCAATAAAGCCTTTCACATAATCCGTTGCACCGCTGTCTAGATGCTGTTCCATTACATCACCCCCATTAAGTACACGATGGTAAATACGCAAATCCAAACGATATCAAGGAAATGCCAGAACAGGCTTAAGCACTGGAAACGCATCGACATGTTGTCGTTCAAGCCTTTGGTTGAAAGTTGGTGATACGCCACCGCCATCCAAATCAGACCAAACGTTACGTGCAAACCGTGTGTGCCAACCAAGGTAAAGAACGCAGAAAGAAACGCACTCTCTTGAGGACCATAACCTTCTGCAATCAAGTGATGGAACTCATACACTTCCATACAGATAAAGGTTAAGCCCAATACGAAAGTGACTTTTATCCATCGCTTCAGTCCGGTAACGTCTTTGCGCTTCATTGCAATCATGCCAAAGCCAAAGGTGATACTACTGAACAGCAGCATCATGGTTTCGACAAACACGAACGGCAGTTCAAAGATGTCTTTGCCTGTCGGCCCTGCGATAGATCCACTCTCAAGCACGGCATAAGTCGCGAAAAGCGTGGCAAACAGGACACAGTCACTCATCAAGTAAACCCAGAAGCCAAACAACTTGTTGCCCGCCGCTTCGTGGTGATGATCATGCGAGTGTGCAAGATCATAAGTGTGTGACGGAGTCTTAGCTTGCATACGTCGTCTCCAAATCATCTTTATTTTTGTTGTTATCACTGTCACCGTCAGCGCTGTTACCACGACCAGAGTTGTCGCCTTTCACTGACTGTTTCTTCGCTTCTGCAAGCTGTGCACGTCGAGCCGCTTCAATCGCTTTGATCTCTTCAACTTCCACGTAGTAATCCACATCGTCGTTGTAGCTGTGTTGAATACACGTCACCACGATGCCCACTAAGCTTGCTGCTGCTAACCACCAGATGTACCAGATCATTGCGAAGCCAAATGCCAACGCCCATGCCGACACATAAATGCCTGTCGGTGTGTTCTTCGGCATATGAATACGTTCGTACTCTTCTTCCTGAGTTGGGTCAAACTCACCACTTTGCTTTTGATACCAGAACGAATCGATCTCATCGCCCTTAGGCAATTTCGCAAAGTTGTAGAACGGCGGTGGTGAAGACGTTGCCCATTCGAATGTACGTCCACCCCATGGGTCACCGGTTAGATCTCGGTTTTGGTCGCGGTCACGAACACTCACGTAAATCTGAACGAACTGACACACCACACCCATCGCAATCACGCCCGTACCAGCAGCCGCAACCGCCAGTAGAGGGAAGAACTCAGGGTTAATGTCTTGGCTCAAACGACGCGTCATGCCCATAAAGCCCAGAGCGTAAAGCGGCAAGAACGCCATCAAGAAACCGATGATCCAGCAGTAGAATGCGCGTTTGCCCCAAAGCTCGTTCAGAGTGAAACCAGTCGCTTTCGGGAACCAGTAACCAATCGCAGCAAAACAACCGAAGACAACACCACCGATGATCACGTTGTGGAAGTGAGCAATCAGAAATACTGAGTTATGCAGAATGAAATCTGCGCCCGGTACTGCCATCAATACGCCCGTCATACCACCAACGGTAAAGGTGATTAGGAAGCCCACTGTCCACATCATTGGCGTGGTGAAGCGGATACGACCTTTGTACATGGTGAATAGCCAGTTGAAGATCTTAACCCCGGTTGGGATAGAGATAATCATGGTCGCGATGCCGAAGAAGGCATTCACGTTAGCGCCAGACCCCATGGTGAAGAAGTGATGCAACCAAACCACAAACGCTAAAATAGTGATAGCCACCGTTGCCCATACCAGTGAGGTATAACCAAACAATTTTTTACGTGAGAAAGTTGCAGTCACTTCAGAGAACACACCGAAGATAGGCAAGATTAGGATGTACACCTCAGGGTGTCCCCATGCCCAAATCAGGTTCACATACATCATCACGTTGCCACCAAGGTCATTGGTGAAGAAGTGCGTGCCGATGTATCTATCCAAAGTCAGTAACGCGATGGTGACCGTTAGGATTGGGAAAGAGATGATGATCAGGATGTTGGCACACAGAGATGCCCACGTGAATACTGGCATCTTCATCATTGGCATAGACGGAGTACGCATGCGCAAAATAGTCGCGAAGAAGTTCACACCCGTTAACGTGGTACCCACACCGGATATTTGCAGCGCCCATATCCAATAATCGACCCCGACTCCCGGACTTGCCTCAATACCGGAAAGCGGCGGATACGCCAACCAACCCGTACGACCAAATTCACCTAAGCCCAGTGACATGTTGGTTAGGATGATACCCACCACAAACAGCCAGAAGCTCAGGTTATTGAGGTAAGGGAACGCAACATCACGAGCACCAATTTGCAGCGGTACAATGATGTTCATCAGGCCGATAACCAAAGGCATCGCGACGAAGAAAATCATGATCACGCCGTGAGCCGTGAAGATCTGGTCATAGTGATGTGGCGGTAAATAGCCTGTCTCACCCGCTGCAGAAAGCAATTGCTGACTACGCATCATGACGGCATCGGCAAAGCCACGAACTAACATCACCATAGCGACCGCAATGTACATGAAGCCCAATTTTTTGTGGTCTACAGAAGTAAACCATTCATTCCAAAGGTATTGCCACTTACCGGCTTTTGTTACCGCATACACCACTAAACCACCCACTAAAGCGATCATGGTTAACGTGAACAAAATAATGGGTTCGTGGTAGGGAATTGAGTCTAGAGTTAATCTTCCAAACATGACGATTATCCTTGGGTTTCCGGCAAACAGTTCATTGAACCAGGGTGCTGGGTCACGACATCAGTGAATAAAAATGGTGGGATACTGGAGAACAAAGTCACAGGTTCAGCCACACTCGGCGCAGCCAATGAACGGAATTGCTCCCAGTCTTCAATACGGTCTGGGCTAGCTTTCACTTTTTCCACCCAGTTTAGAAACGCCACTTGATCAGGCATGGCTGATGCGGTGAATTTCATTTGAGAGAACCCTTTACCACTGTAGTTCGATGCAAAACCTTTGAAGTCACCTTCGTGGTTCGCGATCAAATTCAGCTTGGTCACCATTCCCGGCATCGCGTAGATCTGCGAGCCAAGACGCGGGATAAAGAACGCGTTCATGATGTTGTCTGAAGTTAGCTTAAACGTCACCGGTACATCTTTCGGGAACGCAACATAGTTAACCGTCGCAATGTTTTGCTCCGGATAGATGAACAGCCACTTCCAGTCCAGAGAGACCACTTCGATCACCATAGGCTTAACGTCACTCTCCAGAGGCTTGGAAGGCTCTAGTTCGTGTGTTGTTCGCCAAGTGATGGTGGCCAGAATCGCAATAATGATGATTGGAATCGTCCATACCACTATTTCAATCTTGGTTGAGTGCGCCCAGTCAGGTGCATACTCTTCTGTGGTGTTGCTTTCACGGTATCTATAAGCAAAGTAGATGGTCATCAGGATCACGGGGATGACGACAATCAGCATCAGCAACAGAGCAGTAATAATCAGCTCCTTTTCCTGAACGCCAACGCTACCTTTTGGGTCGAGCAATGCGGAGTTACATCCTTCGAGCATCAGGACGGTTCCCACCAAACCAATCCTCGACAGATTTGCTCTCGATAAAATGCGTTTATATCTTGAAGCTTCCATTAACTTTCTCGATGGTTATCCAGCCTCAGAACGAACGCCCGAGTACTGGTTGTCATGGTCATTAGAATATTTATGTGTTGAGCATGTGAAACGACGCATCTCAAAGCGAAACGGAATTAGCCACTATCTTGAACAGTCGACAGTTGAACAGTTGAACTGCCAAGTTAAAACGACAGTGCTGCGTAGCCGAAACATTGCCGCACGGTTAAAACCACACAAAAAATATGACTTAATTGTTACACTTTGAAATACATTGTTACATTTGGCGCATTATGAGGAGTTGAAATTGAAAGCTCACCAAACAAACTTGGAAACTAACCTTCCAGTTATGAAAGTAAGATGTAGGAAATTGATGCAATTCAGACGCACAACATGAACGTGCCACACGAGTCGAGCCATGTGCGGAAAAGGATTAAAGCGAAACGGGAGAGAGAAAAGTAAACACGCAGTAAAAACAATAATGATTGATTACATTAGAAAGAGCGAATTAAGCAAAGTGTGATGACTGTCAAATTTATGAATTCACATAAGATTTTAAAGGTATTTAGAAAAGGCATCACTTCAGACAGCAACCCATCAGGAATTCAAATAACACCCTGCTTTTTATGATAATCATGTCAGTTATACGCAGCAGAAAACGGGCAGAAATGGGGATAAAAAGCCGATTTCATGAGTATTTTGATGGGTTTTAAGTGGGTGTTACTCCCCTCAATAGAGAGGAGTAAGGGTCACCAAAGAAGAGATTATGCTGTTGGTTCGACGACGGTTTTGCGCTGATTTTTAGTCATCAAATGATAAACCACAGGCACAAAGTAGAACGAGATAAGGGTGGTTAATACTGTACCGCCGACAATCGCGACCGCAAATGGGGGCCAGAAACCGCCACCAGCAATAATCAACGGCATAAAGCCACCAACGGTTGTAATCGTGGTCGAGCTGATATGACGAGTACACGACATCACAGCTTCTACCACCGCATCCACATTGCCTGATGAGGCTTGCTTATCGAGTTTTAATTCCGTCAAAATCACGATAGCAGCGTTAATTGCTAAGCCCGCAATCCCGAGCATGGCGATGATCACCGTGAAGCCGAACGGATAACCGAAGATCCATACCGACAACAGCCCTAGCCCACCAGCCAATCCTGCTACCATGAAGATGATACTACTCATTCGGAACGAGTTGAACGACATCACCACCACCAAAACCATCAATACCACCACAACAGCGACATTCGAGATCAGGCTATTGACTGAATTGTCTCGCTCCGCTGATTCGCCACCAAAACCAATGGTGTAACCCGATGGCATCTCATAGCTTGCTAAGCGTTTTTGGAATTCATTAAGTACGGTTTGAGGTAGAACACCCGCTTCAATGTAACCCTCGATGGTATTCACACGCTGCCCGTTACGACGAGTAATCGCACCGCGACTGGTCGTCAGTTCAAGCTCGGCTAAGGTAGACACATTGATACCGGTTGAGTAGACATCTGAACTGATCGGCAAACGAATATTACTCAGGTGCGAAAGATCCTCACGCGCGTCATCCGCGACACGAACACGAATTGGCACCGATTCACTGCCCTCAATCACCGAGCCACTTTCACGACCAGTTAGTGTGGTTTGCAACATGCCAGCAAATTGGTTCAATGAAATACCGTTGAGTTTCGCGGTATCTTCATCGACCTTCAACCACACCTTCGGCGTACCCGGTTGCAGTGTTTCCCTTGTGTGAGTCACATGAGGGACACCTGCAAGAATCAAGCGTACATCTTCACCAATCGCTTTGAGCGTATCCAGATTTTCACCATAAACGCGCAACTCAACGGGCGCGGTAAATGGAGGCCCTTGATTAAGCTTTCGTACCAAGATCTGCGCCTGTGGTACTTCTTTATCTAACACCTTTTGAAGTTCTGGAATTAGCGCATTGGCTTGATCAAAGTTTTCTGTTTTCACCATCGCTTGCGAGAAGTACGGCGCGTTGTTTTGCCTCGCTTGTAGGTTGTAATAAAACGATGGGAAGTTCGCGCCCACTAGCCAATCAATGCGTTCCACTTCTGGGTAGCGATGAATGATATCGTCTATTTTTTCAGAGGTATTCTTCGTAGCATAAACACTCGCTTGCGGCGGCATGTAAACCTGAATCTCAAACATGTCTCTATCAGATGGCGGGAAGAATTGCTCAGTCAGCTGAGACATACTCCAGTAACCCGTAAACGGAACCAACAACACCAAAGCAATAGTGATGATTGGATGCGTGACACCAAAGCGAACAGAAGACGAGAACCAACGTGTTAGTGCAGGAATTCTTAAGCCCGTCATGTACCAATGATGCTGCCCCTTCTTATCAACATCGCTGAGTTGTTCCGGCAGTAGCTTGGTCGCTAAGCCTGCGATTAAGGTGTGCGAGATTATGTAAGAGCCTATCAACGAGAAAGACACCGTAATCGCAATACCGCCAACGAATTCACCCGATGCGCCCGGCATCAAAATGATTGGTGCAAACGCCAAAACGGTAGTCAAAGTGGAACCTAACAACGGTACCCATAAATGCTTCAATGCATTCATGGTCGCTTCTGCTCGCTGTTGCCCTTTCAATCGGTAAGCTTGAATGGTGTCGACCATCACCACCGCGTTATCGACCATGATGCCTAATGCCACAATCAAGCCGGTTACCGACATTTGGTTAATCGGCACACCGGTCATTTTCATGATCGACAAGGTCAGTAATGAGGTTAACGGCAGAGAAATCGCCACTAAGATCGCGGCACGCACGCCTAAAGTGACAAACAACACAATCAAGATCAGCACGAAACCGATCATCAAACTTTTGCCCAAATCGTCCAAGCGTGTTTCGGTATAGCCTTGCTGATTGAAAAGCACGTTGACCTGAATATTGCTCGGCAGCTCTTGCTCAAATCGACTGATGAGCGCGTTGGCTCGCGACGTCCAGTTATCGACTCGCAGATCAGGATGCATTCTTGCCGCGACAATCACACCCGGCTCACCATCAATAATGGCAATCTGGTCTTGTGGGGTTTTCTCACCACGTTTCACAGAAGCAATGTCTTCCATACGGATAATGTGACCTTTGCTATCAGTGGCTATTGGCACTTGTTTAATACGTTCAATGGAATCAAGTTCAGACTTAATCTCTAAGCCAAAGCGAGAATACGCACTGACTAATTCACCGGCAGAGTTTTTAGCATCCGCTCCTTCAAGAGACTCTGCAATATTGGCACTTGAACGCCCAAGGGCAGCAGCGTCTGCGGTGCGTAAACTGATTTGAATCTCTTCTTGTGGCATCCCGTATTCGTCAACGAATTCAGTACCCGATAAGGTTCTCAACCGTTTGGCTAACTCTTTGGCATAACGGCCAAGCGTCAGTCGATCCGGCTCACCTGCACCAGACCAAGTCAGCGCGGTAATCGTGGTAAAGGCATAGGTGTGGTCGCTGTCGAGATCGGGAGAATGAGAGCCCGCTGGCAAAATAGATTCGATGTCAGATAGCTTGTCACGAGCTTGAGACCAGACGGGTTCTGGCTCGGTGATGGTGTCATTCAATTCGAGCGTGACAATAGACACGCCCGGCCTTGAGGTTGAGCTCACTAACTTAACTTCACTCAGCTCACGCAGCTTGTTCTCAATCACCTCAGTAACCAAGGTTTCAACACGTTCGGCACTGGCGCCAGGGAAGCTCGTAGTAATGTTCGCGTAACGGTTGATGATGACTGGATCTTCTGCACGCGGCAGCGTCATGAACGCAGAAATACCACTCACCATGAGCAGCGCGGTCATTAAAATAAGTAGTCGAGTGTTGGAAATAGTCTCTATGATTTTCATACTATTTCCTATTCAGCAGAAACGCTTGCTGGATTAACAGTTTGACCCGGAACCAAACGATGTAAGCCACTGGCTATCACCTGCTCGCCTTCTGTAATCGCACCGCTCACATAAGCTTGCTGATTGTTGGCAAACAGCACCTGAACACTTCGGCGCTCCACCTTATTATCTTCACCAACCACAAAGATGTTCCACACACCGCGCAGACCATCAATCAAACCGGTTAATGGAACCCAATAACCTTGGTCATCAATTTGCTCATCAAACTTAAGATAAGCAAGCTGCCCTTCTAATACTGAAGCTTGATCAGGAAAAAGGTAACGTAAGCCGACACTGCGAGATTGAGTATCCACCATCGCCCCAGGATTCAGCAAGTTCACCGCGTACTCACTACGCCCGACTCGAATACTTGGTGAGGAAAGTGAAGTCACTTTTTGCATTTGATGTGCAGGAATACCAATGAACGCTTCTTTACCTTCAGAGGCAAGCAGTGTCAGTGTTGGGTTGCCCACATTCACCACATCTCCTAGTGAGACAAAACGTGTCGCGATGGTGCCAGAGTATGGGGCACGCACCGTAGATTTAACCTGTTTTAGGTCATTACCTTTCACAGACGCATCAATACGTAACAAGTTTGCTTGCAACACACGTTGCTCACTGGTCAGCGAGTCAATTTCAGCTTCCGCACTGAAACCTTTGGCTTTTAATGAACGTTGGCGTTTCAAGTTTGCCGCCACCAAGCTCAATTGAGCTTCCACTTCGTCGGCTTGCGCTTTCAGTTGGCTAGCTTCGGTCTGCAACAGTTGGATATCTAATCTGATTAGCGGTTGGCCTTCGGTTACTGTGTCACCGACATCAACTAAGATTTCTCGCACTTTACCTGCCAATTCAAAACCTAAATTAGCCTGCTGTCCCGCCTTAACGACACCGACATATTCGCGTTGTACTGCATAAGAAGAAGACAGCGCCAAAGCCATCGTTTCCACGGTTAAAATGGTTTGGACGCTCGAAGTCGTTTTAGCGGTTGAATCATCCGACTCTTGGGCTTGTTCCTTTTCGCCGCATCCAACAAGAAAAGCCGACAACGCCACTGCTACTGCGCTTCCCTTCATCAATTTATACATACGTACTGTTCCTATGCGGTACTCAATTATGTTCTTTTTTTAGACTAACCAAATCAAACTAGACTGTCTAGTTTGATTATGTTAAAAATAAGTTTCATCGTTAATGATTGATAAAACCATCACAAAAAGCATAATGCTTAGCCTGTATCGAGAAACACTCAGACAAATATTTAAAGATACAAACGCAACGAGACAGAACTAAGTAACGAGACAGCACTAGGTAACGACCCAACACTAAGTAACGAGAAGCAAGCACGTGACTAAAATCATCAAGAGTGAACAGAAGAGATCGCAGATCTTAACCGCAGCCAGCCAACTTTTCTCTGAACATGGCTTCAAGATCAATATGGATCAGATAGCCAAAGCAGCGAACGTTTCCAAGCAAACGGTCTACTCTCACTTTAAAAACAAAGACGAACTTTTCGAAACCTGCATGCAAACCAAGTGTGCGGAGCGAGAACTCAGTCCTGCTGCCTTTGATATGGATGCAGCGGTGGGTGATGAGTTGGTGAAATTTGGTGTGAAATTTCAGGATTTGTTACTTGATGAGCAATCTAGACAAACCTTCCAAAATGCCATTAGCCAAGCGAATACGCATCCAGAGATCGCCTCAATCTATTTAGAAACTGGGCCTCAGAAAACCACAAAATTACTCGCCGATTACCTACAGTCGAAAATAGAATCTGGTGATCTCACACTGTCGACATCAAGCTCACCAGTCATTGCTGCACGCCAACTGTTGCTGATGTTTCACGGCAAATCGGCGTATTGGGGATTCTTCGGACACGATAGCGGTGAGTCACAAGATGAAAGACTTCACTACACGCGTGAATGTGTCGCACTATTCTTAAACGGCAACCAACCTCGTTAATAGCCCATAGCTAAGTTTCTCATAGCACCTAGTCCGCATTCTGGGCTGATTCAAGAAGCAGTTCATAGAAACGATTAGCAGCAGGGCCTGTCTTGGCTCCTTTTGGCAAAGTCAGGTGCAGCGGAACGTGATACCCACTGCCATTTTCCACGTTCAACACAGTGAGCTTGTCACTTCCTCGACTTTCAACAATGTGCTTAGGCAATCGGCAATAGCCCACACCCTGCCCTACCGCGCCAAACGCATGGTCGAAATTATCCACCGTAATACGCTGACTCGACTTCAACCACCCTACATCCTTTTTCTCACCTTGTTTTTTACTGCCTTGACTAGCTTGAGCACCTAAATCTCTCACCACAATTTGTGGAAGAGACGACAGCTGATTAAGCGATATGGATGACATGCTAGCTAACGGGTGCGAGCAAGCAACGACAGGCTCCATCATCGTAAAACCAAAGGCTTCAGCAGGATAATTGGTGATCGGTAAGTTGATAATGGCAACATCAACCAATTCTTGAATGACCATTTCCGTGGTCTTAGACAATGAAGTTTCAATCACTTGTATTGATGTGGTGTTATTCTCAGCCATAAACGCAGCCATAGGTTTGTAAAGGCGCTCAAGACAACACAAATGATCAACCGCCACCACAATTTCAGACTCCATACCTTTTGCTAGCTGTTCACTAATCAACTCTAGCTCGCGAGCTTGTTCCAACATGCTACTCGCTCGGCGCAGCAGCGACTTTCCGTCTTCCGACAGTACCGCCCGACGACCTTCAACCTGAACCAAAGACACGCCCAGTTGATCTTCCAGTTTTCTCAACGCATAAATCAGCGTGGTGTGGCTCTTATTCAATTGCAGTGCCGCCGCCTGAATGCTGCCAGCCCGGTCTATCTCATAGAGTGTTTGCCATTGGTCGAGGGTGGTCTTTAATCTCATTGGTCTAAAATCCTGACATTTATTAACTATATTATGAACTTTTCTGTCTGTTTTTTACAGGTAATATCTATTTCAACAGGCAATCAAGCCTCCTATGTTTTGCGAAATGACCATGAGTCTCAGCGCAATACCAAGTAACTGTTTGGAGAAATAACCATGAAATTATTACAAGTCGATTTTGAATTTAGCGGCCCATTTGGTGAAGAGATGTCGAACGCACTCGTTGACCTAGCAAAGTCTATTAACAACGAACCGGGTATGATCTGGAAAATCTGGACAGAAAATGAAGCTGAAAAACTGGGCGGTGGTGTCTATCTTTTTGAAGACCAACTCAGTGCAGAGACGTACCTAGCGATGCATAGCGCTCGCCTTAAACAGATGGGCGTCGACGAAGTACGTGGTGTGATTTTTGACGTTAATCAGCCTTTAACTACCATTAACAAAGGCCCAATCAACGACTAGTTAATTCGCTGAATGAAAACAAAGCGATTGAAATGAAAATAGAAACAGCGAAAGGCACGAGATAGAGAGATAACAAATGAACAATAAAACGTTTTTAGGCCTACACGGCATCATTTACGCAGGGTTTGCCTTCGCGTTGTTTTTCCTACCAACGGTCATGTGGCCTATGTACGGCGTGGAAATTAATGATAGGTACGCTTATTTTCTCTCTCAACACACCAGTATCTTCCTTGGTGGTATCGCCGCGATAAGCTGGTTATTGCGAGATATTGAGCCCGGAGTCAGTGCCAAAAAGCTCATCCAAGGTTTGGTTGTGGCCAACATGCTGGGTGCCATCATCACCCTGTATGCCGCGTTTACAGGCATTTTTGTTGGCTTCGGCTGGAGTGATCCTGCGTTCTTCCTTTCACTATCGGTGCTCAGCGTGTTGCAGGTTCGTCGACAAGGCTAGTTCATACAAAACACGAAACCAATAAAAAGGGAACAGGTGCACTCTTCATCTGTTCCTTTTTCTCAATCAACTGTCGTTAACTTCGCGCGCTCAGCTTATTTGCTGTGCTCAACGTAAATCAATTCATCAGTATTGAAGCCACGCTCTTTAGACATCGCTTTGAACTTCTCCATCACTTCTGGCGCAACCTCTGGTGTTCTTGAAAGTAACCACAAGTAGTCAGTATCTGGGCCCGAAACAAACGCGTATTGGTAGTTCTCTTTATCCAACTCAAACACCACATAAGCGCCATAGAATGGACCAAAGAACGACACCTTCAGATAGCCTTGTTCGCTGCCTTCGACAAAATACGCTTTGCCTTCCGCCTCGTTCCATTCGCCATCTTCAGCCGAATAGCCGCGGTTAATCACCTTAACGCCACCATCATCACGCAGACTGTATTCGGCACTGATGTTGTCTAAGCCACGCTCAAACGAATGGTCTAAACGAGCCACTTCGTACCATTTCCCTAGGTATCGATCCAACTCGAACTGTTGAACGGGCTTAACCGTTTCAGGCATGCCAACGCAACCACCCAATAGAATCACACTAAGCAGCAATAATATTTTTTTCATCCTAACCTCGGCTTTTTTTTATTAGTAATGAGAGTAAGCCTTGTGAAAACATAAACTTACATCCTTGGTAATACGTTAAATCCATTTTTAAAGTTCACCTAACTGTAATTTATTCAGAATCTTATGTGAATGGTTTAGTCTGTGAATGAATCAATGGTGTTTCATTGCTATTCGATATTGAGTCGGAGTCACCTGCTTATACGATTTAAACTGGCGATTAAAGTTGGCTTGGTTGTCGTATCCCACTTTCTCCAAAATCAGATTCACTGGCAGTGAAGTATTAATCAATAAATCACACGCCACATTGAGCCTAATTTTCTTTAGCCTTTGACTAAAACTCTCGTTGTAGTGTTTTTGAAATAAGCGCCTAACGCTACTCTCACTAATGTAGAGATGCTTGGCTAAGTCATTAACCGAGATGTCGTGATTAAAATTGTTCACCAAGAAAGCTTCAACCTTGTCCAACTTATCGCTGACTTCATCTTCATCATCCGAGTTGAAGACAGGGTTAATCAACTGCACTACCTCTTGATCCTCAAGCAAAAGTGCAAACAAAGAGAACAAGGTAAGCAGTTGTTGATGTGGCGACTGGTTCATCACCTTATTCAACAATTCCGTCGCTTTCTCTGCAGTCGCGGGTGAAAACTGAAGCCCTTTCTTTGATTCTTCTAGCAATACACGTAGCGGTTCGAGCTCTCGACAGCACGCTATCAATTGCTCTATCCAATCTTTGCGAAACCAAACTACGTGCGTTTCACATATTCGCGAATCATCAGCGCTCTCGTCCGAATAGATAGCATGAGGTAAATCTGGCCCAACCAAGATCATGTGGTTGTGAAACACATCGCTTTGGTGATGCCCAATAAAGCTATGGCCAGTAAAGTGACGATGAATCGCGATCTCGTACTCTTCATGTCGGTGCCAACCATAGCTTTTACAGTTCTCGACGATTTTCTTATAGCGCCATGATGTGCCAATTCGTTGTGGCACTTTTTCCAAGTAACCTTTCATTGTGATGCTCAGTGACGTTTTAATATTGAAAGTATACGCATCAAACCATTTAGATTAGCACATTGACTGAAAAGTATTGAACATTGCGCTAACGATACTCATCCGGTTGTCACCGCTAAATATACTTCAGGTGAACTTAATCAGGAGAGCAACTATGGACACTTTATTATTAAAAATTCGCGATATGATTCTTGCCACACGTCAGCAGTGGATAGGCGAGATCACCTACAACCACAACATTAAGGGTGATCACACTTGGAAACTCTATGGCTATAACTCTTATGACGAATACAGAAAAGATCTGCGTAAGAGCCTAAAACAGGAGTCGTGATTGAAGATTTGTTCAAGCCACAATTTATTGATTAGTCGCAGCTTTTATCTGTCATTCATGTAGAGTTTCACACTGGCCACTCGCTTTCTATACTTATTAAACAGTGGAACATGGAATAAATAATAATGAACAATAAGCTCACTTTGCCACGCACTGCATGGATTGCATTATTCGTTAGCCTAGTCACTGTGCCATCGGCTTTTTCTCAAACCCTAACCGCAGACCAGATCTTTACCAATGCCGACATATATGGGCATCGCGAATCAGACTCGATCGTTACCCATAAAGGCAAGATCATCTTCATCGGTGACAATTCACAAGCGAAAGCTTTTCAAGGACAGAATACCGATGTCATCGACTTGGAGAATGCCTTTGTTTTGCCGGGGTTCATTGATAATCATAACCATGTATTTGAAGCCGCCTCAGAGCTGGGTGGCAATTGCGAACTGGATTCTGAAGCCACATTAGAAGAGCAAATCCCTTACTTAGAAGCCTGTAAAATCAATGCCGAGACCAATGGCAGAGGTTGGCTAATGGGTTATGGCTTTTCTCTTGAGTCAACACTCGACAGCGACTCTGAATACACACCACTTGAGATCATCGACAGCATCTTCCCTGATCGCCCCGTGGTGCTTATGGAGCAAACCTCTCACTCGATGTGGGTCAACTCGAAAGCATTAAAAATAGCTAGAATCAGCCAACAATCTCCTGATCCACAAGGTGGCGCTTATTTAAAAGACCAAGACAGCGGCAAGCTCAATGGCATCTTATTAGATAATGCTGGCGACCAAATTATGGAGATGGCGTGGAACAGCCAAAGCGAGCTATTTGAACAAAGCTATCAAGGGTTAATGTTCGGGCTTGAAGAAGCCGCTGCGCACGGCATTACCACTATTGGTGACGGCCGGATGTATTGGAAGCGAGGTTGGTATGACGTTTGGCTAGAGGCCGAGCAAAATCAAGACTTAACAGCGCGTGTGTCGTTACGCCCTTGGGTGTATCCATCGATGGCGATGCCTTCTCAATTAGAAGTATTTGAGAAGATGTATTCCGATGACAAAAACCGCTTGCTGCTTGTCGATCAGGTAAAAATGTACAGCGATGGAATCTTCATTAACGGTACAGCAAAAACACTCGCGCCCTATTTAGATACCTATCTGCCACAGTCTCCCAATGGCCTAAACTACATTCCACCATCACAGATGAAAGAGTGGCTAACCGCGCTCGATAAAATCGGTTTTAGTGCGCACATTCATGCGATTGGTGATGGTGCGGTTCGTGAATCTCTTGATGCGATAGAAAGCGTGCGTAAACAAGGTTCGCAAAAGCCTTATACCCTCACTCACATAGAGTTAATCAATGGTGCAGACGTTCCCCGCTTCAAGCAGCTCAATGTCTCAGCGGACTTCCAAGTCGGTTCCGATTACGTAGCCAAGCATCAACACCAATGGGCCGAAGCCTTCCTTGGTGCTCGCCGCGCCAAAGCCATGATGAACCTAGACGCGATACTCAAAACCGACGCCAATATCACCCTGAGCAGTGACTGGAACGTACACGACATCAATCCCTTAGTTGGCATCGCAAATAGCTTAATCATGGGCAAAACAGGCCTAACTGATATCTACACAGCTATCGACGCTTACACGCTCAATGCAGCCAAAAGTCTTGGAATAGAAGACGTAACAGGTTCTATTGAGGTTGGGAAATCAGCGGACTTCGCCATTCTCGACCGGGACATCACCACAGTGTCAGCAAGACAAATAGCCAAGACTCAGGTGTTGATGACGGTGTTAAGAGGGGGTGTGGTTTACGGAAAATAAAGCCAATAAGCGGAGCGAATTGGTTATCGCCACACAAACGAAAACGAGCCAGCTTATTCAGCTGGCTCGTCTGTTATTCACATATGTATTTTAGTTCTGTTACGCGTTGGGCTCTTTTAGTGCTTTCTCATTTGATTCTTGCTTTTCATCCAGAGCAAAGTAGATCTTCGATACAATCACTTCAGCAACCAGAATCGTAAATACCACAGCGAAGAACGCTACCACACCGCCCCAAGGGCCTGTGAAGCTCACCTTGTCACCGAACATAAGGTTTATCGCTTCTAGCATGACAAATTTTGAGCCAACAAGAATAATGTATGTCGACAGCGCTCGATACACCTTAGGTGCCGTTCCAGATTTCTGTTTGAAGTAATCCGCTACCTTGTGTTCTAAGCCAATAGAGAGCTTCAACAATAACTGCAGTAACAACGCCGCTATCAAAGAAATAGTGAAAGATTCAATGTTGACGAAGTCCCAGTACTCATCGAAAAAGTTAAGCACGACTAAGTCCACCAGCACGGCTAACGTGTAACCTACAAATAGGCGTTGTGGTGTGTTGAACCCGTAAACTTTGTCTGATTTAGTCATTCTGTCTCTCTCTAATTTGATAAGTAGCCTTGATTTGAAATACATCTTAGCGTTCGAATAGAAGCAAAACTTACCATTTCATGACACCACTCAAAATCATTCACAACACAAATGAATCGTCATAATGTCTTCGCACCTCCACCTTCAATAATCCTGATCGACCACGTATCACTGTAAAGTAAAATGGCACTATCGAGCAAAGTGCCACTCTCGAGTAATTTGCTACTCCCAAGTAACCTTCCACTACCGAGTAACCTGCCACTACCAACTAAAGAAAGAATAGAGACGCTAAATGGATGACCCGTATTTAAGCAATGAGTGTGTTAGTTGAAATCTTGCGTCCAATAAGACATCTTCGATGTATCTGACTTACTGACTTTGTATCCAATCCCCATCTTTGTGTGTCGGCTATTCATCACGTTTTGGCAGTGACCTTCGTGACCAGCCCAACTATTAAGACCGGCATTGTTAACTTGCCCATCACTTCGCGGACTGGTGTAACCAAAAATAGGAATCACAACCGAATTGGATGAGAGGACAAACGCATTCTGACCAGAACTGTTCACAACAAAGTGACCTTGAGCATCTCTTCGGTACTGCTCATCAGAGTTCAACTGGGCATTACTCGCCGTGTTACTATCCCAAGCGATAGGAGCTGCTGGTGGGTAGTTACCACTCGGAAATGATGAACCAAAGGCATCACAATAACGTTGTGTCGACCTCGCACAATTTGTTGAGATGACAGATTGGTACTTAATACTGTTCTGGCTTAGATCTTCCGGAATGTTCACAATTCGGCACCATTTTTCATCGGCAACGCCTTGGCCAGGCATCCCCCAAACCGCACCATTCAATAATTGATTTGTATCTAGTGAAGAGAAATCGATGAGAGTGTAGCTATTAAGCTGACCTAAATCCAAATCGATCTTTCCAGATGAAGTGTTCAACTCAAAGATCGAGGTCCCAACCTCCTTAGCTGCTGCATTAATTTTATCGCGCTGTAATAATTCCCAAGAATCACCAAACCGCTCTTTTGACTGCTCTCCATAAGCTTGAGCGATAAAATCATAAGTGGGTAGATTAGACTCCACTCCGTTCTCATCTTTGGAAACTACGCTGCCAACGGTTTTAAATTCCAACGAACTGTCGAACACCGCATCGTTAAACACATACGATCCCAAGAGCTCACTAGAACAAGCGTTGCTTTGCATATCGTATCGATATTCAGAAATTGTACCGTCCACAAGTAACTGATGACTTTTCCTTTGCGCGCTTAACCCTGCGGTTTCATAACAGTGCCAATCGTTAACAAAGTTACTGCCATTATCGATAACGATCGTTGGTACCGCGATATCCACATCAACCTTCTGAGTATCCCCACCTTTGAATGCAGGCAGTTCATTTTTAACGGAAATAGAAGAATAATTTCTGATCGGAGCCGTTGTATCGACAAAGCCTTCGATAGCAAAAATCATATTGTTGCTAAGAGCTTTAATGTCAGGCTGCTGAGAGGTAGATGATGAGTCGGGATTACTTGGATTACTTGGATTACTTGGATTACTTGGATTACTTGGATTACTTGGATTACTTGGATTACTTGGATTACTTGGATTACTTGGATTACTTGGAGCATTAGCGTTGTTAGAAGTTGTACTGTCACCTCCTGACGAACTTTCTCCGCCACAACCTGTAATAATCAGTGCTAAAAGGGCGACTGCCGAGATATTTTGTTTTTTCATGAGTTAATCCTTAACCATATATTTTTCTTGATGTAAGGATGTTGCCTCATAGAACGAACTTAAATTTCAGACCAATGTCAGAGCCCCCAAATACTGACACCGATTTAACATTTTATAAGATATTGTCAACTTAACGTTCGGTCAATAAGCCTATGAACTAATTCAGTATTTTCCTTAATCCTTCCGTTTCAGAGCCAGTTACAGTTCGGTAAATTGATTCTCAACACAAGGTGACGACGATTTGAAATACACCTTAACGTTCGAATAGGAAAAACTTAGAAATATAGAAAAGCACCAAAAGATAAGTCTCGTCATTGCTTGTCACCAAATGGCCATTCTTCAAATGCTGCACCCCATATTATTACTCCATCAGCGACACACACTCATTTCCAAAAGGTGCAGACTATGAAAAAGCTAATCATTAACGCGAACATATTTAACGGTGTTGATAACAACTTAATCGAGAACGTATCAATCCTCATCGAAGATAACTTGATCACTCAGATTGGAGAGATTGACCCAACGATTGCCGATGAAACGATTGATGCTCAAGGCGGTACGGTCATGCCAGGCCTGATTGATGCGCACGTTCATATCACGCTCTCTGCCTCTTTTAATGTCATTGATACAATGACTCGTGAAGAAGTGGCGATTCGCTCAGCAAAGATTTCAGAAGAGATGTTGATGCGCGGCTTTACCACCATTCGTGATGTGGCGGGCAACACGCTTGGCCTTAAGAAAAGTATCGATAACGGCTACGCAACCGGCCCTCGTATTCTTCCTTCAATGGCGGCGATATCTCAAACCTGTGGTCACTCCGATTACCGTCAAAACCAAGCGCAAGAACGATTAGCCAATGGACACGAAGACTCGCCAATGATGAAGCAAGGCGCAATGAAAGTGGCAGATGGTCGCTCAGAAGTCTTGAAAGCCGTACGTGAGCAGTTATTCATGGGTGCTTCACAAATCAAAATCATGGCTGGCGGCGGTGCATCTTCAACGTTCGACCCACTAGACACACTCCAATTCACATCAGACGAGATGAAAGCCGCCGTTGAGGCTGCTTCGGATTACGGTACTTATGTTGCCGCGCACATCCACACCTCCGATGCCATGCGTCGAGCAGCCGAAGCGGGCGTGATGTCTTTCGAACACGCAACAATTATGGATGACGACATTGCCGAGATCATCAAAGAGAAAGGCATTTGGGTGATTCCGTCTTACTTTACCTCTTCACTGATTGCAGAACGCAAGATCCCACTGCCAAACGAAGAAACCTATCGCAAGACAGAACGTGTAGGTAAAGCCATGTTCAAGTCGGCAGAGCTAATTAAAAAATACGACATCCAGAACATCGCCTTTGGTACCGACTGTGTCGGCGAAACCAATGTTCATGCGACACAATTGAATGAACTAGGTGCGATTGAACAAGTGTTCGATACCATCACCGCACTTCGCATGGCGACATCAAACTGTGGGCGTTTGTTCGAGATGTCGACGTACCAACACCCATACCAAGAAGGCAAGTTAGGTCTGATTGTTGAAGGCGCGTATGCCGACCTATTGATCATCGATGGCAACCCACTCGAAGGCGTAGCGTGTGTTGCCAACACAGAGACACAAAAGCTGATCATGAAAGACGGCAAGGTATATAAAAATAACCTCTAATTAAGAACCTAAAGATTAGAATAAACAACGGTGCTATGGCGGATTCGTCATAGCACCGTTTTCTTATTTGAAAATTAATTGTGATTTTTTACCGTCTTTTTTAATCAAGCTTCGTCTTACAGATATTCCTTCACTGGACAACGCTTCAAACCTTGTGCGCCTTTGGTAAAACACCACCTCACACACGTTATGTGCCCCACTCCAGTGCTTTTATTTGATGTAGATATAGGAGCTTAAAATGAGCTTTACGTTACTGGCACTGAGTGCCATTTTTCTCGGCTTTTACGTCGTGTTATCTCGCTTTAAAAAACAGAAAAAAAGCTTCAACTTCCGCGTTCTTAGCGCACTGGTTGGCGGCCTTCTGTTTGGTGGCATTATCCAAGTAGTACTGGGCACCGACAGCGCGGCTGGCTTGCAGTTCTCAGAGCTTATCTCTTTGTTCGGTAATGGCTACGTCAAGCTACTCCAGATGATAGTAATACCGTTAGTGTTTGTTGCCATGACAGCTTCCATCATGAATGTAGAAGGCACCAGTGCACTCTCGAAAATCGCACCTAAAGTGATTGGCGTGTTGATTTTCACCGTGGCTATTTCTGCAGTAATCGGAATTGCGAGTATCTACTTGTTCAACATCGACGCGAACAGCTTAGTCAATGCAATGGGAACTAGCACTGCCATTGAAGCGCGCAGCGATAGCCTGCTATCGACTCAAGAGCTGATGTCGAACAACACCTTCACAAGCTTGGTGTTGTCTATCATCCCGACCAATATTTTTGAAATGCTGACTGGCGCAGAAAGAACCTCAACACTATCGACGGTTCTATTCGGTATATTCCTTGGTTTTAGCATTCTCCAAGTGAAAAAGCGTAAGCCAGAGAAAGTGCAAAGCTTTGTTGATTTCATCAATGCAGCAAAAGAAGTCGTGCTATCGATGGTGCGAGAAATACTTAAGCTCACCCCTTATGGCGTATTTGCTTTAATGACCAAGTTCATGATGAGCAACGATTTGTTCGCACTCTCTGAAATGGGCCGATTCGTTATTGCAAGCTACGCGGCGATCGCAGCGATGTTCATTGTTCACCTTGTACTTGTTGGCTTGTTTGGTTTGTCTCCGAAGACATTCGCTAAAAAATCTTGGCCCGTACTGGTGTTCGGATTTGGTTCTCGCTCAAGCATGGCAGCCATTCCGCTAAACGTTGAAACACAAACTCAGCGCCTTGGTGTAGATGAAGAGACAGCCAATATGTCGGCAACATTCGGGACCAGCATTGGCCAAAACGGTTGTGCCGGTATTTACCCTGCAATGCTTGCCATCATGGCTGCACAAGTGATGGGTATCCCGATTGATTTGAGCTTTGTTCTACAACTTATTGCCGTGATTGCCATTGCTTCATTCGGTATTGCGGGTGTAGGCGGCGGTGCGACCTTTGCAGCGGTTGCCGTGCTAACCATCATGGGATTGGACATCACGATTGTAGCGATACTGGTATCTATTGAAGCCTTGATTGATATGGCACGCACCGCTCTCAATATCTCTGGGTCGATGTTGTCTGGTGTTCTTACTGCTAAGACTAACGGCTCATTGAATACAGAACAGTACAAAGCACAAGCCCTGTCGAATACGACCAATGGCGAGATTCCAGCTTAAGTTTTTAACTTAACGTCAGTCGCTTCAAGTCACTCAGAATCATCCCAATAAACACAGGGCGCGAATGCCGCGTCCTTATAAGAAGAAGTACCACTATGAAAATCGTAATTTTAGGTGGCAGTGCTGCTGGTATGAGCTTTGCTGCCAAATACAAAAGAAACCAACCCACAGATGACGTTATTGTCATTGAAAAACGCAGCTACCTTTCGTTTGGTGCCTGCGGTTTGCCCTACTTTGTTGGCGACAAGTTCCCAAATACAGATCGCATGATCTCTCGCACGCCGCAGCAAGCCATCGATTCCGGACTCGATGTTCGTATCAATACTGAGGTGGTCGCAGTGAACGCTGCTGAGCAAATCATCACAGTCAACACGCAAGGCGAATCACAAGATATTCCGTTTGATAAGTTAATCATCGCGACAGGTGCGCGCCCTTTAATTCCAGACTTCGCGACCTCTTTTCGTGTGGGTAATCATGATCGTGCTGATTCGAATAGCACCGAGCATGTTTACACACTCACTAGCATGGAAGATGGCGTTGCCATGAAACAAGCCATGCTCGCAGTAGATAAACCTCGCGTTGCAATCATTGGTGCAGGTTTTATTGGATTAGAGATGTTCGATGCGGCACATGACTTAGGAAAAGACATCACCATTATTGAGCGCGAAGCGCACATCATGAGCCGCCAATTCAGCCCAGAGATGATCTCCGACGTCGAAGATGCCATTCGTGACACAGGAACCAACCTGCTGACCAATACCCAAGTCGAACACATTGAACGTTTTGCTTCAAAAGACAGCGACGAAGGGAATAGTGAGAAAGCGAGTTATCTGCTTACAGTGAGCAAAACTCGATCCGCGACCAATAACACTAACGAAGCCACCAGCCATTCGGTAGAACCGGAATACATCACCATTCAAGCCGACATTGTGATTCTGGCGCTTGGTTTCAAACCTAACACCGAGTTGTTTGACCTGCCAAAAATGGGCAACGGTGCGTTATTAGTCGATAAGTTTGGTGCAACGTCAGTACCGAATGTTTACGCGGTGGGCGACTGCGCGACGGTTCATCATTTAACGCTTGATGAACCCGTGTATTTGCCACTCGCCACCACAGCTAATAAACAGGCTCGAATGATGGCCGACAAATTGGCAGGCAAAGATACCTTCCTTGATGGTTTCTTAGGTTCATCTTCATTGAAAGTGCTGGATTACGAGCTTGCTAGCACAGGTATTTCTCATTGGATGGCAAACCAATACGCAGTGCCAACCAGTACCTCAGTCATTAATGACAAGAACCAAACGGATTATTATCCCGGCCAAGAAGACATCAAGATAAAACTTGCTTACGACCCTGAATCTAAACGCCTTTTAGGCGGCGAAATTGTCAGCAAGAAAGGCGCTGTAGGTCGGCTAAATGCATTAGGCGTTGCAATTACTGCAGGCATGACGACTCAACAATTGGGTTACCTTGATTTCAGCTACGCTCCTCCTTTTGCACGAACATGGGACGCGCTGAATGTGGCGGGCAATGTTGCGAAATAACAGTCTCAAAATAACCAGACGAAATAGCTGCCTTGAAGTAACCAAACTAGATAATGAATGAAATAACTAAGTGACACCGCAACACAAAACACAGAACCGTCATCCTATTTTAATAAGAGAGAAAACCATGGCACAAACCATTACCAAAGGCATTAAAGCCCTAAAAGAAGAAGCCTACCAAGTCGTTGAAGATATGTCGGTAGAAGAAGCAATAGCGCTATTCAACGGCAGCGACGACAAACAAAACACACTTGATGACTACGTGTTTGTCGATGTGAGGGAAGCCGAAGAAAGAAACAAGCTCGGCATTATTCCCGGCGCTTTTACTTGCCCAAGAGGCATGTTGGAATTCTTGATTGACCCTGAATGCCCCGTTCACAATAAGGTGTTCAACCAAGACAAAACCTACGTGTTCTATTGTGCCCACGGTTTGCGTTCTCTTTACGCTGCCAAGATGGCCGCGGAGATGGGGTTAAAACCCGTTAAAAACCTCGCAGGTGGTTTTGCTGCTTGGGCGGAGCAATCAGGTGACATTGAACTTCCGATTTAATAGAACTGTCTATTAAATAAGGCTAACGACTAAACAAAGCTTTCAGTTAATGAGAGCCCGCTGGTGACTAGAACAGCGGGCTCAATAAAATGATGATGTGAAGTATGAACAAATACACTCAACAAGAACTTTATTCTATTCTTGAACAACACAAACTATGGCTAGAAAACCAAGGCGGTGAACGTGCACAATTACGTAATGCCGACCTAAGT
Source organism: Vibrio splendidus (assembly GCF_003345295.1). Taxonomy (NCBI): domain Bacteria; kingdom Pseudomonadati; phylum Pseudomonadota; class Gammaproteobacteria; order Vibrionales; family Vibrionaceae; genus Vibrio; species Vibrio splendidus. The sequence goes on along the minus strand of NZ_CP031055.1, from coordinate 775,449 downwards.
AACCTAGTACTTCAAAACATCGACCTGCGTTGCGCTAACCTAATTCGTACCAATTTTAGTGGCGCCGATTTATCAGGCACTGACATGAGTGAGGCTGATATCACCCATGCCAATTTTAGCCACGCCAACCTGAACAACACAGCTTTCCGCGATGCCGATTTACGAAACTCAGACATGAGCCACGCACAAATGCTCAACGTTGATCTAAGTCGCGCTGATCTATTTCGCACCGATTTCAGTCACGCTAATCTCAATGATGACGCGTTGAATCGAGTAGACCCAAGCAATACCATCATCAAGCTACGCAACCCCAACCAACAATGTTTCGCTTTTGAGTAGGAGCAACATAGCAACGATATCAAATTTTCCCACAGCCGAAATCAGCGGGTCTTCAAGACAATATACGCTCAAACATAATGGATAAGATGACTCTCTGCTTTATTGCTACTATTAAACACAGGTTTTTGATTTATGGATGAATCGGGTTGATTTAAGGATGAAATTAAAATGAGGCGATTACTTACTGCACTATTTTTCAGTTCAGCATTGTTACTCAGTTCAGTGTTATCAGGTTGCAATAACTTTAAAAACCTATCTAATGAGACAGAAGCCATCGACTCCATAACCAATCAATACATGGTTACCTTGAGTCAACCTGCCTCCGGCTCTGCCGTGGTGATTGAACAAATCAAAGACATCAATAAAAGCGAAGTGGATGGCTACGATGGCATCATAGACAGTGACAGCATTCACTTGCACGTATCAAATAACGTCCACTACCTACTTATCTTTGAAGATAAAAATCAAGATCTTACCCTACAAGCCAATGAAGCTTTCAGTGTGGTAAAACTTCGTTCTCATAAAGACAAATCAACAATAGAAGTCTCATTATCCGTTAATGAAAATGAAGCCCCAAGTGCGTTTGTTGATCGTTCGTTATCTTCGCTATTGAAAATAGAATTAGACCTCGTTGATATAGGCACCGTGGCAAATTTAACCGATCCTCCTTTTGAGAAAGGGAACGCAAAGCTCGGTATGTGGCAACCGCTGACATTTTTGGTCGAAGGTAATGCGGGTCTCTATTTTTTATCTGAATATGACCCAGCTAAAATCCCGATCTTATTTGTGCATGGGATCAATGCAACGGCTTTAGATTTCTCCCCTCTCATTGGAAAAATAGACCAATCTAAATACCAAATATGGGTGTTTAACTACCCTTCAGGTTTATCTCTATCTTTGAACTCGAGAGGCTTAAATAACCTGTTACACACGGTGGTGACTGAATATAAGATCCAACAATTACATGTTGTTGCCCACAGCATGGGCGGCTTGATCGTGACCAACAGTATTCGTCAATGCCGAATCGGACAGCTATGCGACTTTGTAAGCAGCGTAACCACCATCTCTTCGCCGTTTGATGGTGTTAAGTCTGCTAAACAAGGAATGGAGTACTCCCCCGTGGTAATGCCTGCATGGGTTGATTTAAATCCAGACGGAAAATTTATCGCTGACTTATTCATTGATAGCAGTGAGATTCACATACCCCACTTTTTGGCCTTTGGTTATAACTCGGGCGATCTATTTAATACCAACAGTAGCGATGGCGTCATCAATTTATCAAGCCAGTTGTCGCGCCCCGCTCAATTGAATGCCGACCAAATTCGCGGTTACAACGAAAACCATCTCAGTATTTTAGACAATGACGCTCTGTTTGAAGACTTGTCCAGCTTTTGGTTAACAGCTGAGCGATAACCTCTCCCTATACATAACCCGACAAACCAGTTGGCGTGAATGGTATGAACATTGGCGGTATTTGCACTGCAAGCCAACACGCTAATCTTTATTCTAATCCCATAAATAAGCACACGGAGTGACGCTAAGCCTAGCGAGCTAGGTTTCGAAACAAGGATAGTGACTTTCTAACTTGGGATAGAAACGATGACTATCAATGAATTAAAACGCAGAGATTTTTTCAAAGTTATGGGGAAAGGTGCTGTTTCTGCTGCGGCTCTCTCTCTGCCGACCTTAGCGAATGCAACGCCAACTTCACCAACAAATTTACCTTCAGATCACCAAACCGTTGACTCGCCACTGGATGCAACTGAGATGGCAAATCTGATAAGAGACAAAAAAGCCTCGCCAAAAGAATTCGTACAAGAAGCCATCTATAAAATTCGCCAGACAAACGATCAAGTTAATGCGGTTGTTTCTGAGTGCTTTGACTTAGCGCTAGAGCGTGCCAACTCATTTAACCCGAACTCCCCTTTTGCAGGCGTGCCTTTCTTAGCGAAAGACTGCGTTGATGTTGTCGGGCTTGAATGCACGATGGGATCGAAGCTAAACCAAGGTAGAAAGCCCAACGCTACCTCTTGGTTTATTCGTGCAACACAGAATGCAGGGCTCAACACCATTGGTATGACGAATATCCCCGAGATGATGACACTAGGCTGCACGCAGAATCCCCTTTATGGCGCGACGCGTAACCCATGGGATCTAAGCCGAGGTGTTCACTCATCGACTGGTGGTGGCGCAGCGGCAATTGCTGCTGGCTATGTACCATTAGTGCATTCCACTGATGGTGGCGGCTCTTCGCGCATGCCCGCTTCAGCGACAGGTATTTTTGGCTTTAAGCCAAGTCGAGAATCTTTGATTTCAGGGCTAACTGACGGCTCAACAAACGAAGATTTTACTCATCAATCGTTTATGTCGAGAACCGTTCGTGATGCAGCTTTGGCTGTATCAGTCACAGAGCATCATACAAAAAATGACTTTGAGACGCCTTTTCCTCGAACTCCCATAGGAATGGTTAATGCTTCTCTTAACCGTCAGGTAAAAATTGGCGTCACCCTCAAAGATATCCACGGCAGGCTTCCCGATGAAGATACTCTCGCAGCTATTCGTTCGACGGTCTCTTTGCTCGAGAGCCTTGGACATATCGTTATCGAAGTTGATCAACCGATACAAGATGGCGATGTATTCATGCACAACTACATGGGCGTATTTGGCAACAAAATGGCAAGCTTTGCTGAGCAGTTCGACCGCCTAGGCATTCCGCTAGAATCGATGCCCGACAAAGTAAGCGATAACATCGTCTATCTAGCTCGTACGATGCAAGCGCGCTTGAAAGCCGCTCCTAGCTTGTATACCGACTCTCAAGAGCGATGCCGAAATTTCGCACTCAGTCACAACCGAGAATTCTTTAAAGACATCGACGTATGGCTGACTCCTTGTGCAAACCATGTTCCTTTAGATATTGAATATTTCGACCAACAAACGCACTCAGGCAAAGAGATATGGGTACGTTCAGAGAAATTAATGTCTTATACACCAATCGAAAACGTGGCAGGTAATCCCGCCATGTCGGTTCCCTTGTATTGGAACAAGCAGAACCTTCCCGTCGGTAGCCATTTTTCTGCAGCAAGGGGCAACGACCGCCTGTTATTTGAATTGGCCTATCAACTAGAAAACGCCAAACCTTGGGCAAACAGAAAGGCCCCGATTGCGCTTTAACAAGCAATTCAATTTAGAAAATCATTCAAGTACGAGTCTATTGATGAAACATATTATTTTCCTATTTTTGGCGAGCCTGACGCTTGCACCTTACTCATACGCAGCTCTAGCACCAAGCGAAGGCTTCAGTGGCAACATGACCTTCTTAACAGGCTTCACCGCAAACTCAAGCAACCTAGATGTTGGGCAAAGCAATCATCAATCTCAAGCCGATTTAATGTCGTCGGGTAATACCGAAGCAGAGGGAATGGTCGCTGTTTTGGGTTCAATGCAATACACCTTTGGCGCTTTGAATCACAAACAGTTTTTCTTAGGTACCTCAAGAGACGACATCATCACAGGTACGTTGGCATTTGAAATTGGATATAGGCAGCAAGTCGAGAACGGTATGGTGGTTGAATTTTCTATCTTACCAACTCTGATATCAGGTGAAGTATGGGATGACCCTTATGCCGTTGACTCAAATAGAAAAGAAACCGACCTCACCGGTAATGTCGTTCGAATGCAGCTTTCAAGAATAATGGGCTCGAACTTTAATCTCGATGTCGCCTCTGGTGAGTCCGACGTTAAAAAAGAAAACACCGGCCTAAAGGGCCTTGGTTTAACTGAAGAAGAACGCGCACTAATGATTCGAGAACGAAAATATTTTTATCTCAAGTCTGGTTACCAGTATTTCTTGAAAGATGGCTCTGGCATTCTCACACCTTCAATGAATGTTTTCTCATCAGACTCTGAGGGTGATGCACTATCGTTCTTGAGCCTTGGCGCGGAAATCAACCTAGCGAAAAGATTTGGAAATCATGGCCTTGCTTTTACACTCAATGCAGCAAAACGCAGCTATGATAAAGAGAATCCAATCTTTAATGAGACTCGTGAAGACAAAGACTTTGGAGCCTTCGTTGCTTATGAATACACCAATATCTTTGGTACAAAAAACTGGTCTTTGGTATCACTACTTGGCGCCAAGACAACAAATTCGAATATTGAGTATTACCAATCATCGCAATACGTGGTTTCAGTAGGTGTTGATTACAAATTCTAAAGTTGAACTGCGAGTTTCATTGCTTGTAACCCGTAAACAAATCCTTTAATTTGGGCATATTAACGAGAAGAACACTCTTCAATCACCAGTAATAACAGGGAGTTATGGTGGAAAGTTTCAGTACTCAATTGCCCATATTCTGGTTTAAAACTTTAGATTCTGCTATTCAGGCTAGAATTGGAGACAGCAGCGACATCTGGTCGGGAACAGAGGCCTATAAACAACTTTGCTCCGCCGAATCGATCTCGGCTTATCAGCTTCAAACCGCCATCAACAATATCTACCAACATTTTGATCATGAGCTGATCGACTTATTTGATGAATCGGCTCGCTACTTCGATGAGCTTGAAATGGGCGCGCCGGTAATGGCCATGCTCACCGCGCCAGATCTCGCCAGCTTTTGCCAACTGCTGAGTCGCTACTCCATTCATATACATCCGCTACTGAAAATATTCAGTCGTGAAACAGAGAGTGGCGAAATTGAGCTTTGGGGCGTCACACCCGAGTACATTGACGAAACCACACTGATGACACACATCAGCTTGGGGCTCTATTTCAGTATTATGATCAAGCTCGTTCGCAGATACCTTAATGCGCCGAATCAACAGCTCGCCATTCACATCCACAAGAACACCATCGGTGATGAGTTCTTGAGCATCTATGAGCGTGTCTTTAATGTTGAAATGAAGGAAGGCTTCCCCGCCCGCTATCTCCTTTTTCCTAACGATCTTGTCCAGGCGAAACCTCGCCAATTCCAAGCTGACTTTCATGCAGAGTTAGTACGAATCGCCGATCAACAGATGGAAAAAACATTAAAAACTAACCTGATCTACAAAGTGAATGAAACGTTCAAAGTGCTCGCGGTGAAAGACACCAACCTAGATAGCGTGGCGAACAATCTTCACATCAGCCCTCGAACCCTGAATCGTAAGCTTAAACAACAAGGTGTGAGCTTTCGTCGTTTGTTCGATAAATACCGACTTGAACTGAGCATGACGTTACTGAATCAGAACGACGGCAATATTACCTATGTAGCTCACGAACTTGGCTTTTCAGACTCGAGCGCATTCAGTCGAGCATTCAAAAATTGGACTGGGCACTCTCCTACCGGACTAAAGTCGTAGGCTTACAGTGCTGATGATGCCAATATCACTGATGGGTACGCTGAACACCTAGGCTCTAGATAATTGCCTATCTTGAGCCGACTACTCCCAAACCTATACCTACTCAAATTCAACGATCTTTAAAGATCTTGTGATCCTCATTTATGTTGTATATTATCCGCACTACAAATCACAGACCGGATAGTCGGTCTGTGAAATAATTGAGTGATTCCCATGGACAAGAAGCAGCAAGCAATCCAAGCCGCGATTGAATTATTCGCGACACAAGGCTTTGAAAAAACGTCTATCGCACAGGTGTGTGAAACGGCAAAAGTATCGAAGGGTTTAGTTTTTCATCATTTCAAAAATAAAGATGACCTACTAAGACAGGTGTTTGTTCGCATGGCAGAGATCATTAATGAAGTCGGCGAAAGTGTTGACTTGTCTAGTGAGGGAATGTCGGTAAAAGAGAGGTTTATTAACCTTATTGAGCACATCTTCTTGTCGATGGCCGACCCACAACAAAAACTGTTTTATCAACTTGATTACCAAGTGAAATGTCAGCCGTCGTTAAGGCTGATATTAAAAGACCTGTTGGACGAACGCTACCAACTGATGATGGATTCTTTTGAAGTTATTCTATGTGACATCCCAAATGCCAACAGCATTGTCGACGGCCACATGTTAATCGCCGATATCGATGGTATCGCACTCAATTACTTGTTCTCGGATGGTGATTACCCGTTAGAACAAATTAAAGAGCGCTTCATAGCTAAGTATTTACTGCTGCTGGATTTATAAGTACCTCACTTAAAGCTCAATAGAACGTTGTTGGCTATCTAAAGTAACTCTCTATCTAAAGATATCTATCAGAGAACGCTAGCAACAAATAATTTAAGTTAGGAATTTTTCAAATGAAAACCCCTTATGAAATTCAATACCAAGCTTTCGCCGCTGCAGGCGGGCTTTACGACGAACGTCATGCAAAACTGTACGCAGAATTTGCCGACGATCTTATTGCCGATGGCAGCTTTTCTATCGTGCATGAAGGCGTAGCACACGCATGCTACACACCAATCACAATAGACGCAGCACCACACCTGAAGTGTTATGTGCTTGCCCCTTTAGCTGTATTGCCAGAATACCAAGGCAAAGGCTACGCGACTCGATTGATGGAAGAAGCCGAGAAGCAACTCGACGCTGACGTTATCTTCGTGATGGGAGAACCGTTCCACTACGGCAACCGTTACAACACGCCACATAATGTGCTTCCGCCAGTAAAAACACTTGCACCTCTTGAGTGCTGGTTCGCTAAAGCACTGACCCCTGGCGCACTAGACGGCGTGGGAGAATCTACTTCAACCGTCACTGGCCCTTACGCAAGCAAGCTAATGTGGGGGCACCCAAGCGAGCAAGTTTAAGAGATGCTGATTTAAACAAAATATAAGTAAAAAATGGAACGCTCAGGCGTTCCATTTTTGTTTGGGTGAAGTGTAATGCTTGTCTGAATTTAGAACGTTGATATCCCGTGCGTTCGGGCTGATTTCGAACACCCTCCCCCTCATGTTAAGTTCATCAACCCCTTTCGATTTATGACCGAGGGGGAGAACCTTCTTTGGCGCTGAATGTGTAACTGCGCATGTAACGACCGGCATTGTATTCCTCCCCTTTCCACGAAATACAATGGATAGAAGATACTGTTCAAGGGGAGGTTAGAAGGGGGTTTAGTTATGAGCTAACTCAGACTTGCCCCATTAGAAGCCAGTGTGAAATTGAACCTGATCTCAAACTCCACTATTTGGCTTACTTTTCCTCATGCCGAGAGGCTTAACGTTGTTGCCGAATTAGCTAATCCACGACATTGGTTGACCTGTCTACAGGTATCGAGTTTAGAATGCACCTCTTGATCAAACCTAAGCGAGAAGGCTTCATTCGATGCATCAGTTCCTTGTAAAAAACACCGTGCAGCACCCTAGAGTTTTGCAGTTATTTGATACTTTATCGCCAACATCTAAAGGTGTGACGCTAGCACTGGTTTCAACAGCACTGTTTACCATTGTGGGTGTGTTTGTTCGTAAATTGAGCGGAGACTACGATACGTTTCAGATCCTATTTTTTAGACAGCTCATTTTTATGTTGATGCTTGCCCCTACGATAACTAATAACATTGAGGTATTGCTCAAACCGAATAAAATACCTCTCCACATATTGAGAATATTGGGCGCATTTACTGCGTTGTACTTTGGATTTATTACAGTAAGTAATATACCTTTTGCAGACGCGACTGCCGTTGGTTTCTTACAAGTGCTCTTTGTTGCCATTATTGCTCGCATTGCCCTTGGTGAGCAGGTCACAGGCTCTCGGATTTTTACCATCGTCGTTGGGTTCATCGGGGTAATGATGGTTGTTCGACCTACGTTTGAAGATAGCCAACTTATATACATTCTTTCTGGTGTGCTGGCTTCGTTAGGCGCAGCTGTTGCGGTGATTTGTGTAAGAAAAGTGGCGCAAAGTGAACCTAAAATCACGTTAATGGCATATCAAGCTCTTGCTATCGGATTTATTGCCTTGATACCGACTTTGTTTTTATGGTGCACACCAACGGTTGAAGATTTCATGTTGCTTCTATTGGTTGGCGTTATCTCGTCAATTGCTCAATACATTGGTATTTCCGCTTATAAATGGGCACAGGCAAACATCATTGCCAACGTTGAGTACGTGAAAATTATTTATTCTCTTATCATCGGCATGGTTATTTTTGCGGAAATGCCAGATACATGGTCAATTATTGGTGCGTCAGTTATTCTTGCGAGTGCATTAATCCCAATGATGTTGTCTCACTACGGTCGAAAAAGTAAGAGGTAGGTACAGTGCTGAGTATTAAACAGTTTTGTGAGCAATTAGGCGTGTCTCGCACGACAGTCCTTTATTATGAACGACAGGGCTTGATTGAACCGACAAGCCGTACTTCCAGTGGCTACCGATTGTATGGTGAACGGGAACTTGAAAAGTTCAGATCGATTCTTGCGTATCGCTCTTACGGCATCCCTGTTGTTGAGATAAAAGGCCTGTTACAACAATCTCATGGCAAAGACAGGGAAGCTGTATTACGACAACAGTTTTCCGCCTTAGATATAGAGATTAAAAAGCTACGTCAGCAACAACATTCAATCATGACTTTACTACAAGATCCTGAGCTACTGATTCAAGGGCAGTTAACTAAGCAGCGTTGGACTGAGATACTGAGAGAGTCAGGCATGAATGATCAAGATATGCTTAACTGGCACAAGCAGTTTGAAAAGATGGAGCCATTAGGACACCTCAAATTTCTACAGTCCCTAAATATTGATGATGACGAAATTGAACAAATAAGAATGGTATCTAGGAAGCCATAAGTTCGTTTTTATTAAAATGTGTTTTCAATACTTGAAGTTATCCGTCTAACGCTAAATTAGCACTTTCACTAACTCGAAATTGTCCAGAAACGTTTTTAAAATTGATCAAACTCTATTGTCCTCCAACAACAATAGCTAGATATAGAGCGAGCATAAGGTCAGATAGAGTTTAAAAGTAGGTAGTGGTTAGGGGGGAATTGGTGATCTTAATTACACATCCCTGTGTAACGTATTCTGAATGTCAGCTGGCTTTAAAGCGCTTCATAAATTGACTAAAGCGAGGAATCAGGTTTTGCACAGTCGGCGCATCGGGAATCTCATTTACAAAAATCATAAAGCGCTGTGCTTTACTTTTATCACCTTGAGCAGTCCCTGCTAGTATTGCTTGAGCTAAAATCACATGCTCAGCGGTAACGTCCTTATTCGAAAATTCGTGAATCAACATAGAAAATCCTAATAAGTATAAATACGGATGTAATAATACAATATGTTGATATTTATATCGATAGCTTATGGCATTCATCAATGTCAGATTTGTGTAAAAGCAAGACAATGATGTGCACCATCAATACTGGACAGTGATCTTAGTGACTTTCCATACTTATGCTAATTCGTGATTTGCTAATACTTGGTTCTCCGATACTCATTTCTATCCAAATCCCATTTAGACACCCAAACAAAAAAGGGATTGGTATCTCTACCAATCCCTTTCAGAATTTATTTATAAAATAACGGCTCTTACTCTCTACAAGCTTTCAATTGCCTTTTGAACCGCTGGGCCAATCTGACGCTTGCGAGAAGTGACACCTTCTAGGGTCAGCATATCGCTTGTTGGTTCAGCGTTGAAAGCCGATTTAATGACTTGATAGTCGCTTTCATCCACCCACAGTAGATTCGCTTCTTTGTTCTTCGTGTCTGTGATTGAGAAGAACAGATGATCTAAGCCGTTCTCTTCTTTATAAGACTTCATCGCTGCCAAAAGCTCATCTTTACGGTCAATCAGTTGTTGAGCGGTTAGTGTTTCAGCAACGCCGATGCCCACTTGTTTGCCACCGTACTTAAAGTTTTTGTAGTCCAGCGTCAGGATGGTTTCAGATGACAGGTGGCTAAGGTCTGATTTAGCAATCAACATCTGTTGACCGAAGTCTTCGATGTCTGAAATGCCTGCAACCTTTGCCAGTTTCTCTGCGTATTCACGATCGTGTTCAGTGGTGGTTGATGATTGGAACACCACGGTATCAGAAAGAATCGCACCTAAGCCGACACAAGCAAGGTGCTTAGGTAAAGTCACATCAAGCTTTTCAGCGTTGTCAGCCAGAATAGTTGCAGCCGATCCCCAGCCTCGAATATCCATCTCAACAATTTGTGGCGTATTAATCGGTGAGCCACCAATCGCATGGTGATCGACCACAGCAACAATAGATGCTTGGTCGATGGTTGGCGCTAGTTGAGTCACTTGGTTGAAGTCCACCAGCCCTACTCTATATGGAGAGTAATCTGTCTCTACTCGTGGCGATTCTGCATTACAGTAGTTCAAGATAAACGTCGATTCAGGGTTGATAGGCTCAGGCACTGTCGCCGTACCACCATAAATATGAGCCGCGAGCATCGCAGACATTACCGTGTCGCTGTCTGGGCTAAGGTGCCCCGTCCATACGAGATCTTCACTGTTTTCGTTGGCAGATTGCTGCAAGCTGAAAGCAAAACTTGCTGAACTGAAAGACATAATTACGGCAGCAACGACAGGTGTTAGCTTCACGGGTATTTCCTTTTCTGGATTCGTTTAGAACCCAATAAGCTAGCTATTAAAAATTTCAAAACCATGTCAGCGATGTTTCAGATTTACTTCAGTAAGTAACGAAATGTAATTTGGATCTCGTTAGGTTTGCCAAAAAAAACAAAAAAGGATCGGTATCTCTACCAATCCTTTGAGTTTCACAAACCAATACAGGTTTAGAGACAATTAGTGTTTGTACCTAAAGGTATTGCTGTCATCAACAATCTCGATTTTGACAGGTACGGTGCCTTGCTTAACATTGCCGATTCTTGCAAACGCCTTGTGCGAAAGATCGATAACGCGGCCTTTTACATAAGGGCCTCGATCGTTAATTTTCACATCGACAGACTTATTATTGTTTGTATTGGTCACTCTCACGATAGTGCCGAATGGCAAGGTTTTATGAGCCGCAGTATTCGCATTCATATTATACGTCTCACCACTTGCTGTGAGCCTTCCATGGAATTTATCGCCATACCAAGAAGCTTTACCAGCAAGAGCATGTGACTTGGCATATTCCTTTGTTTTAGAACTGCCGACAGCCGACGTTGAGGTACATCCGGCTAGTATCATAAGAATAAGAGCGGTAAAGATAATATGTGATTTTTTCATGTAATTTGGGTGAGCTAATCTCTGCATGTTTCTCTGTTTTCGTTGTTGTTGGGTCAGCCGTATGTTTCTGAGTATAGTCGCTACTCAGTCAAGGCTGCCATTCGGTATGATTTACCAATGTTTTCATGAACGATGATTTCTTCCGTCATATTCCTGAAAGGTTTTATCGTCAAAACGTCAACTTTAACAACGCCTTAAATTTGGTCACTTATTAACCACACAGTGCAGATAACCCCAACTCAAACAGCAATCGAAGACAAGATCATTTGTGTCCCACTTCGAATGAAGTGCCGTCCTCCTCTCCCCCAAAAAAATGCAAAAAAGGATTGGTATCTCTACCAATCCTTTTTAGAAGCTGTTTCAGCTTTCTAATTTGTTGCAGATAGCACAACGCCATCCAAACCTATTACTATTAATCTATTAGCCTACTGTTAATGCATCTTGTTGTTGACGGTTATTAGCGAGCCACTTAGATAGGTTTTACTCGGTTGAGTCAGCTCAATCATTAACTCTGCCAAATCGGCTGGATCTACCCATGTAGAGTGGTCAGCCTCAGGAAGTGCTTGTCGATTCACTTCAGTATCAACAATGGTCGGCAATACCGCATTCACTTGAACATTGGATGAAGATCCCTCTGCCGCGAGGCTCTCTACCAACGCGTTTAATGCCATTTTAGACGCCATGTAAGGGCCAAACCCTGCGGGTATATTCCGCGCGGTATCACGGGCAGAAACAAACATCAGTGAACCACCTCCCTGCGATTCCATTAATTTGAATATTTCTCTTCCGAAGACAAACGCCGTCATAAAGTTCGCATTCCACAAGTCAGACATTTTACTCACTTCCACGTCAGTCCAATGGCTCCAGGTATAAATGCCAGAACAATGAAAGTGAGCATCTATATGACCTAAGATTTCAGATGCCTTGGCAGCAAGTTCTTGGCTTTGCTTTTCATCAGTAAGATCTCCCAGTAACACGGTTAGATGACCCGAGTATTTTTCTTCTAGGCTTTTTGCTCTTGCTTCATCACCGATGCGCCCAAAGGCCACGACTCGGGTTCCGCTCGTAATGAGCTTTTCAATCAGGTGTTGGGCTGTTACCGAAAAGCAGGCTGCAATAGTGGCTGTTCTAATTGTATTCATGGTTATTGCTCGTTGTTAGTGATGATGTGGGGAATCATAGAGACAACAACCAGAGGTTTGAATCTGCTGGGAAGCAATTCAGTTTTGCTTTAAAAGCAATTAAGCTAATATTTAGGAACAATAAAAGCATCAATATCACTTCCACTTCAAGCATGAGCCGCCTTTATCAGAAAGCTCCGCTTTGGAAGAATCGAAACCATCGTTTAATGAGTAATGCACATGAGCCTTTTCAATCGTCTTGCCTATTTCAACTGCGTGGTTGAACAAGGCAGTATCTCCAAAGCCAGTCGGATATTTGATATTCAGCCTTCTTCTATTTCAAGGCAGCTCTCTGCACTGGAAGAAGAACTCAATGTACGGCTGTTAGAGCGCTCGACACGCAACGTAGGGGTCACTGAAGCAGGTCAATTGTTCTATCAATATTCCAAGCGAATTACGGGCGAGTTTGATGAAGCGAAACGAGTCGTCAGCGCATTGCATCACTCGCCGAGAGGGAGCCTCAAAATAAGCACGACCGTTGCGTTTGGAGAAAGCAAAATCTTGCCCCTTGTTCCTACCTTTAGGGCTGCCTTTCCCGAGGTCGATATTGAAATTGAAATCACTGAAAGAGTGGTCGATCTGATCGAAGAAAATGTGGATATCGCGATTCGCAGTGGCCGACTACCGGATTCTAATTTGATCGCTAAGAAGCTCGTCCAAAACAACTTTGTTCTTTGCGCCAGCCCTGACTATTTGAGAAGAAACAAAGCCCCTCAACATGTTGAAGATTTAGCAAAACACGACTGCTTGGTTTATGGCTACAAGGGGTGGCACGATTGGATTGTATTGGATAGCAAACCGCAAAAGATCGACCTCTCTTATTACATGGAAGTCGATTCTGTGAACGGGCAAAAGCAATTGATACTGAACGGTGGTGGTATTGCCCTGCTCCCACAATGGGCGATTGAACAAGAACTTAATACGGGGAAATTGGTGCAATTACTTCCCGAGTTTACTTTTAGCCCGTGTAACTATGAAACAAGCACATACGCGATTTATCAAAATCGCCAGCTGGTGCCAAGCAAGGTTCGAGTCTTTTTGGATTTCCTTACGGTACATTTCGGAACGGCTGTTTAGTTTCAATATCTGGGGTATAGAAGTGGTGTGTATCTCTTGATGAGGGAACACAAGACACCGTTATTTAACGACTTAGCGACGCTCTAGCATCGCCAAGTCGTTCTAGGTTCTAAAAATAATCATGCTTTACTGGTTTGTACCGAACTTGCCACAGGCTTAGTTTTGTTTTCAGGTACCAGAGACATCAACCCAGTAATAACCAAAGCAGCAACACCCGACATCGTTACTGGTGAGCCAAATATGCTTTGCACTAGCTTGGGTGCTTCTTTCAATAAATCCGGTACCAGCATGACCCCCAATCCTAAACCTAATGAGATAGCAATCGTCATGATTCTGCGGCGATCCAGCTTCTCACTAGCAATAATCTTGATGCCCGCAGCGGCAACCGTACCGAACATCACCAATGTCGCCCCGCCTAATACTGGCTTTGGAATCGTCATTAATACCGCGCCTAAGATGGGAAATAGACCTAATAGAAAAAGAATTGCCGCGATGAAGTAGCCAATATAGCGACTCGCAACCCCCGTAAAATGGATCACACCATTGTTCTGGCTAAAAGTCGTGTTTGGAAAAGTATTGAATACCGCGGCGATAAGCGAGTTCACACCGTCACCTAGCACGCCCGCCTTGAGTCGATTGATATATTTTGGCCCCTTAACTGGTTGGCCTGAAAACATGCTGTTAGCGGTAAGGTCACCGGTTGTTTCGATAACGGTAATCAAGTAGATAAAAGCAATCGGCAGGAAGGCTTGCCAATCAAAAGCGAAACCATATTTAAACGGAACAGGAATACTCAATAGCGGTTGTGATGCAAAAGAAACCATTGGCGCTTTGCCCATCAGAATAGCAACGCCCCACCCGACAACCAGACCGACTAAAATCGACGACAGCCTTACCATGGTGTTGTTGCTAAGGTTAAGTGCCACTATGGTTCCGAGCACAATCGCACCCAGCATCAGGTTGCTTCCTGATCCAAAATCTTCTGCACCAACACCACCCGCGATATCAGTGACGCCAACTTTAATCAAAGAGACACCAATCGTCGTGATAACGATGCCGGTCACAACGGGCGTGATCACTACTTTGAGTTTTTCGATAAAGCGCGATAGGACGATTTCGACAAATGCACCAAAGAAGCAGACACCGAAAATGGTGGCGAGCATTTCATCCGGCCCGCCTCCATTCGCTTTCACCAGAAAACCCGCGCCTAGTACTGAACCTAAGAACGCAAAACTGGTTCCTTGGACACAGATCATCCCTGCGCCGACTGGCCCTATTTTTCTAGCTTGGATGAAGGTGCCGACCCCAGACACCATCAATGCCATGCTGATCAAATAAGGGATGTGTTCACCTAATCCTAAGACACCGCCAATAATGAGCGTGGGTGTGATAATGCCAACAAAGCTGGCTAATACATGCTGCAGCGCTGCGTAGCTGGCTGCTTTGACTGATGGTCGATCGTCTAATCCGTAGATCAATTCACTGTTCTGTTCCATGTGACTTCCTTTATGTATTTTTTATTGTATACAATTTACATAAAGGCAATAGAGCAACATATATGCCAATGGTTCAACATTATACTTATCAATTAGTTAAGCTTTCGCTCAAACCAATGCTGCACTATAGAGCAACACTGTCGGGTTGTTTTAGTGCAACCGAGAACATACAAAGCACTCACTTACTCTGGTTTATCCGTAACCTCTAACCAAATACCGCAGACACAAAAAAAGGACTGGTATCTCTACCAATCCTCTTTAGGGGGTGTTTCGGTTTTTCTACCTTATGACAGGTAGTTAGCGCCTATTACTCGTAATCAGTCGCGTACGTATCTTCGTATGTGTGCGAGTAAAATTCGAATAGGTTGCCAAACGGGTCTTCTAGGTAAACCATTTGTGCTTGTTTTAGTTCGTCTTCTGGGTGGTAACGCATGATGTCCATACGAACCTTACCGCCATACTCTTCAACGCGCTTAATCGCTGAATGAAACTGCTCTTTTGGAAGCTGCAGACAGAAGTGGAAGATGCCTAGGCGAGAGAAATCAACGTCGTGACGCTCTTGGCGCTCTTTCATTTCGAACAGCTCAACACCGATGCCATCAGATGTTACTAAGTGTGCAATGTTGAAGCCTTTGAAGCCTTCGCCAAATACTGCAATACACATACGGCCGATTGCTGATTCGCGCTCTTCCATCACTTTAGTGTTGTTCATTACGATTCTTAGACCTAAAGCTTTCGTGTAAAACTCAACTGCTTTGTCCATATCGCCAACCATTAGGCCTACGTGGTTCATTTTCATAACTTGCTCCAAATTCGTTTTTAATTCTGTGCGTTTCGAAGACTGGCTTCGATGTTTCGTTTCGATGAAGAGAGTATAGGGAGAGACCGTGATTAACTGAAATTATCATAAATTATATTAATGATAATATTTCGTTATTTACCGATTAGCATGAAACCTCCTCTCACTTAAAGAAGCCATGCCTACATAGATATTTACGTGAATAGATGTTTGCGCGAATAGAGATAAGCCTAAATAGATAACAACCTAAAGAGCATAGCTACCCAAATAGAGCCCTGCCCACTTTGATAGTTTTTGTTGATAAGTTCTGTTGATAATTCTTGTTGATAGCTTTTATCGATAGCCTTGTTCTTTCAAAGATAGGATTTGCCTATTGAATCTATAGAAATGTCCGATTTCACTAATTTCCGGTGCGAATGCAATATATCTCCATCGACGCGGGATAGCGTTAAACACTACAAATTAGAAAGAGAGTCGAATCATGATCAACACAGAAATCAAACCATTCAACGCAACAGCATTCAAAAGCGGCGAGTTCGTAGAAATCACTGAGCAAGACGTTAAAGGCAAGTGGGCTGTATTCTTCTTCTACCCAGCAGACTTCACGTTTGTATGTCCAACTGAGCTGGTTGACCTACAAGACAAATACGCAGAGCTTCAATCTCGCGGCGTAGAAGTTTTCTCAGTATCAACTGACACGCACTTCTCTCACAAAGCATGGCACGATACTTCTGACAAAATCGGCACTATCGAATACTTCATGGTAGGCGACCAAACAGGCAACATCACAAACAACTTCAACGTTATGCGTGAAGGTCAGGGCCTTGCAGACCGTGCTACTTTCCTAATCGACCCTGAAGGCGTTATCCAAGCAATGGAAATCACTGCTGAAGGTATTGGCCGTGACGCTGAAGACTTACTACGCAAGGTTAAAGCAGCACAATACGTCGCCGCTCACCCAGGTGAAGTTTGCCCAGCTAAATGGAAAGAAGGTGAAGAAACTTTAGCGCCATCTCTAGACCTAGTAGGCAAGATTTAATCTAAGCCTAGCTAAACAAAAATAGCCAAGAAAGAACAAATAAAGCAGAACAGTTAAACGGTTCTACAGGCGCGCTTCGGCCTCCCTCCTAAAGGGCAGTTGCGCGCCACCCTTTCAAACCATCAACATCACAATATTTGCCGACTTGCGCCCACTTTTTATTTTCCTTTTTCAGCAAGAAGGTATTGGTCAATACCAAGACACCGAATTTAAGAGCAGGCACGATTATGTTAGATCAAGCAATGAAGCAGCAGCTAAAAGCATACCTAGAAAACCTAAAAACCAATGTTCAGTTAGTGCTGAGTCTTGATAGCAGCGACACCGCGAACAAACTTCAAGATCTGGCGAACGATATCGCCTCTCTCACCGACAAAATTGAAGTGACTCGAGATGATAGCGCAAGCACTCGAAGCCCTATCATGCAGGTCGTGAACCAAGAGAAAGGCACTGCGATCGGTTTCGCTGGCTTGCCAATGGGTCACGAATTCACATCATTGGTACTGGCACTGCTTCACAGTGGTGGTCACCCTATCAAGCTTGAAGCTGACGTAATTGAGCAAATTAAAGAACTAGGTCAAGAGCTTAATGTAGAGATCTTTATCTCGCTCTCATGCCAAAACTGTCCAGAAGTAGTTCAAGCATTCAACATGATGTCGGCGATTAACCCGCTGATTAAGACAACCATGATAGATGGCGCAGCGTTCCAAGAGGAAGTGAAATCTCGCGACATCATGGCAGTACCAAGCGTATTCATTAACGGTGAGTTGTTTGGTCAAGGCCGCATGTCACTGGCTGAAATCCTTAACAAAGTCGATTCAGGCGCAGCAGAAAAGAAAGCAGCAAACCTAAACGAGCAAGCTCCGTTTGATGTATTGGTTGTCGGTGGTGGCCCTGCGGGTTCTTCAGCAGCAATTTATGCAGCACGTAAAGGCATTCGCACAGGTGTGGTTGCTGACCGATTCGGTGGCCAAGTGATGGATACCATGGCGATTGAGAACTTTATCTCAGTGAAAGCGACAACGGGTCCTAAGCTAGTGGCTAGCCTAGAAGAACACGTAAAAGAGTACGGCGTTGAGGTAATAACCGAGCAGCGCGCTGCGAACATCATCGCAGCCGAAGACACAGAAGACGGCTACATCCACGTTGAACTAGAGAGCGGCGCAACACTACGATCTCGCACGGTAATCACCAGCACCGGTGCACGCTGGCGTGAAATGAATGTTCCGGGTGAGCAAGAGTACCGCAACAAAGGCGTTGCTTACTGCCCACACTGTGACGGCCCACTGTTCAAAGGTAAGAAAACAGCGGTTATTGGTGGCGGTAACTCAGGCATCGAAGCGGCGATTGATTTAGCGGGTATCGTTGAACACGTAACCGTACTTGAATTTGCAGACACACTGCGTGCAGACCAAGTGCTGATCGACAAAGCGAACGCAACACCAAACATCGAAATCATCAAGATGGCGCAAACAACGCGAGTGATTGGTGATGGCAACCGTGTAACAGCTTTGGAATATAAAGATCGTAACACCGATGAGCTGAAGCAAGTCGACATTGCCGGCATCTTTGTTCAAATCGGCCTGATGCCAAACAGTGAATGGTTGAAGGGTTCGAAAGTTGAGCTTTCACCACGCGGTGAAATTGAAATCAACGCTCATGGCGCTACATCAATGAAAGGTGTGTTCGCAGCGGGTGACGTAACGACAGTACCTTACAAACAGATCATCATTGCGATGGGTGAAGGTGCAAAAGCAAGCTTAGGTGCATTTGACCACTTAATCCGTAACTCAGCTCCAGTTAAAGAGGCTGAAACCGCTTAATCTTTTAAGCAAACATTCCTTAAAACGTTCTTGTTAACTTGCGAGTTATTAGTAACTTACTAATTATTGTTAACCACTTAGTCGATTTTTAGACACCACTCCTATGGATTTAGGAGTGGTTTTTTTATTTGTAGAGAGGCTTTATGCTGGTTGATAAAGCATAAAGGCAACCACCATCGCTAAACTTCCGCCCAAGCAACGGTTCACAAACATCATCTGTTTTGGTGATTGCAGTAACTTCTTAAGCATGGTGCCGCAATACGCCCACACCAACATGCACGGCACACCGGTAATAACCATACCCGCGATAATGGTCACTACTTGAATCAGGTAGTCTGCGTTTGGAGTGATGAACTGTGAGAATACAGTTAATGACGCAATCCAACCTTTAGGGTTTAACACCTGCACCAATACGCCAGACATAAAGCCCGAGCGATTGTCGACAGTGCTTTCTTCGATTTGCATATTAGCAATCGACCACGCCATAAACAGCAAATAAGCTGCGCCCGCGTATTTCAAAATGTTGTATAGCTCTGGATAAAGGGTGAATAGGCTCACCAAACCGACACTGGAACCCGCCAGTACGATGATGATACCAACAGCGTTCCCAGAGATAAAAGGTAAAGTCGCAGCAAACCCATAACGACTTGAAATCCCAAGTAATGCGATATTGCCTGCCCCAGGTGTAATTGCGATAGATATTGAAAACAGCAAGAACGCCAGCATTAACTGAGAGCTCATTTCCTCTCACTCCTAATAAGTAAAGTATTTATACGGAGAGAGTTTACAGATTCGACTAGGAATTAAATTGCTATATAGGCTAATATTAATGCAAATTTGAGCAAGACTTTTCTAAAAAAGCCATGAAACAGAAAGAATCCACCAAAGAAGTGTTAGATGACACTGATATCGCCATCTTAGAACATATCCAACAAGACGGACGCATGAGCAACAGTAAGCTTGCTGAAAAGGTTAACCTCAGCGAAACCCCATGTTGGCGTCGTTGGAAACGCATGGAAGAGACCGGCTATATCGATGGTTATGCCGCCAAACTCAACCGCAAGAAGTTAGGTTTGCACGTAGCAGGCTTTACTTTAGTTACGTTGGGCAACCATGAAGTTGAAAATACCGAACCGTTCGAAGAATTTGTTGCTGTAACCGATTGGATTCCGATGTGTCACTGTATTGCAGGCGGTGCCGACTACATGGTGCAAGTGTTAGCTAAAGATTTGGAAGAGTACTTTGAGCGTATTAGCTCGATCAGGCGAGTAAAAGGCGTGAGTGCGATTCAGTCTAATATCTCAGTTAAAGAGTTGAAAAACAGCTATCTGCTTCCTCTTGGAGACTAGTTCACTTCGCCATACGACCCTTTTTTTAAGCGGAAAACAAAAGCCCAGCTATCTAAGGTATCTAAAATCTAGATGCGCCGGGCTTTGTTATTTTGAAACGGATATCGTTTATTTACGCTTTCTATTCACAAGGGTGAGCTAAATGAATCAGCGCCAAACCGCCTAATGACGTTTCACGATACTTCTTATTCATGTCTTTACCCGTCTGATACATGGTGGCGATCACTTTATCTAATGAGATCAGGCTCTTGCTGTTACGTTTGAGTGCCATTCGTGAGGCATTAATCGCCTTCATGGAACCCATCGCATTTCGTTCAATACATGGCACTTGTACCAAGCCACCAATCGGATCACACGTCATACCGAGCGAATGCTCCATCGCGATTTCGGCCGCAATGCAGATCTGCTCATTGCTGCCACCACGTAACGCTGTTAAACCCGCTGCCGCCATAGAAGATGACACACCCACTTCACCTTGGCACCCTACTTCCGCGCCAGAAATTGAAGCATTGGTTTTGTACAAAATACCAATCGCACCCGATACAGCCAAAAAGTCTTTCAGTTGCTTGGTGTCGAGTTCTTTAATGAAGCGATGGTAATACATCAACACCGCAGGGATAACGCCCGCTGCACCATTAGTAGGTGATGTCACCACTTGGCCGCCGGCTGCATTTTCCTCACTCACCGCAAAAGCAAACAAGTTAATCCAGTCCATGATTTCCATTGGGTCGTTTTCAACGGCCGCATTTGCTTCCAGCTTTTTCAGCAGGTTCGGTGCACGACGTGTCACGTTCAAACCGCCATCAAGAATGCCTTCGGTTTCAAATCCGCGTTCCATGCAGCGAGTCATTACTCGCCAGATTTGATCGGCCTTTTCTGAAATAACATCATCGCCTTGGAAAGCCGCTTCATTTTTCAGAATCATGCCACCCAAGCTCATGCCGCTGTCTTCTGCTTTTCTCAGCATTTCATCGGCATTTTTGAATGGGAAAGGGACTTCTACTACTTGAGTTTTAGTGCCATTCTGTAGTTCATCCGCGGTTGCTATAAAGCCACCACCAATGGAGTAATAGGTTTCATCAACAATCACATTTCCACTTTGGTCAAGCGCGGTAATCATCATACCGTTCTCATGCAAAGGCAGATTATCTTCGTGGAATAGCATGTCGGTTTGATAATTGAAGCCAATGGTGTGATGGCCATTCAACTGCATTTCACCACTATCGATAGCAAGACGCATCGCTTCATTAGCGCTGGTGATCTTAATCGTGTCTGGCTTATTGCCAAGCAAACCCAAGATGGTTGCTCTGTCGGTATGGTGCCCTATTCCGGTTAACGATAACGAACCATAAAGATCGACTTGAACACGAACCACTTCCGTGATTTTATCCGCGACTAATTGAGTGAAATGGAAACCCGCAATCATTGGGCCGTTAGTGTGTGAGCTTGATGGCCCAACACCAATTTTATAGATATCAAAAATGGACAGCATACATTTACCTGTTAAAAATTAGCCAGTTGAGAAGATTTACTCATTAAGAAAGAGCGGCATAAAGCCAATCAGGAATAACAGTACAAGCCGCAATCGTGACGACAGCGAACACTAGCAAGCCGTAATGACTCGCCGTAGGTTTTGCAAACAAGTGTTTTTGCTTGGCGATAAATTCGTTTTGTTGTTCAGTTACTTGCCCATAGAAATGGCTAACGACAACACCTAGCACTAAGAAAACCACAGTGCCGATTAAGGCGAACCAAGGCCAAGATATGCCATAGTATTTTGCAATGAACACCACAACCACACTGCCAATACTGCCCGCAATTACGCCGCTCTCGTTAGCTCGTTTAAAGAACAAACCCAAGATGAAAGAGCCAAGACGAATACCGACAAAAATGGAAGTCAGGCTAGCGATAGTCTTGAGCACTGATTCATTTGAAACGGCCAATAAAGCGGGCACAACAACCGAAGCCGCCGCGACAAGGCTCATTTTTCTTGCCACCGATTCATAGTGTGCATCAGAGGCTTTTTTACGGAAAAATCGCTTGTAGAAATCGAACGTAGCGACCGTTGCCATTGAGTTATAGGTTGAATCCAAGGTCGACATTGCCGCTGCCGACAGAGCTGAAATCACCAGTCCAACAATGATTGGGTTGGTATGATTGAATACAAAATCGAGAATCACTTCATTGCTGTTTTCAAAGCTTTGGTCTTGATAAAAGACACTCAGAAGAACGCCCATTACCGAGAAAAACAGGTAGATAAAGAAGGCGCCGTAACCACAAAGCAGCATCGATTTCTGTGCCGTTTCAACGTTTTTTGTTGCCAATGTTCTTTGAATAATCAATTGGTTAGTGCCATACACACTCAGATGTAAGAAACTCACGGCAACCACACCCGCCCACAATGTAGTATCAACTCCCAAGTCGAAATCGAGATTGATGATATTCAGATGTTCAGGAGACAACACCTCGCCCGCATCAATCTTGATCAGCAATAAGGTAAAGATCGCAATGCTGCCAATGATCAGCACCGCCGACTGCAGCATGTCTGTCCATATGACGGTCGAAATACCGCCCGCATAGGTATACAAAGCCGTAAATAAGCTGATGTAGATGATCGCCTCGGAGATACTCACCGGCAACACTTGCACCAAGATCAGTGCAACTGCATACAAAATTACCCCAGCCGAAATACACTGAACCACAATAAACACGATTGAGTTGATCGTGCGAGCAACAACACCAAAGCGGTGCTCTAGGTATTCATAAATCGAAGTCAGGCCGAGTTTGTAAAACACAGGGACAAAGAAAACCACAGCGAAAAAGATCACTATTGGGTAATTCAAATGGACGCTCATTGCTTCCATGCCTGAGCTATAAACCCAACCCGGCATGCCCACAAACGTCATCGCGCTGATGTAGGTTGCAAGAATCGACACACCTGCCGTAAACCAACCAAATTGTTTTCCGCCCGTTGAAAAATCGCCACCAACGCTATAACGCTTATTAACTAAGTAACTGATAAATAAAGTAGTTAGTACATATAAAGCAATAACTACAAAACTTGAGTACGTAACCATTTTTAGATTCCGTTTATTATATTTCGCAATTCATTCGCCGCCAATAGTACTCAAAAATCGATATTTTCCCTCAAAAACCCACAGTAAGTGTGAGTATTGTCACTAAGATAGATGATTAAACACTCTAAATGCTCAAAAAGTCCCAAAACAACGATCTAATGAGATCAAGATCACTAAAATGCACAAAATGGGTACGCACTCATTTTAAAATTGACTTTGATCACGGATCTAATAACCACAAAAATTCTATTATCTCTCCCGAAATGAAGATGGTGTGGTGATATTCAATAACCGCCACACAATAATCGAAACTAAAAACACCCTATAAAAAATAAAGGTTTATCGGTCATGACTACTAAAAAACACATGAGCGAAGTTCCTATGATTCAAAGGGTAGCTGCTTATCTTGCAATTCTAGTTGGCTATTTTTTCTATTGTTATAACTTTGTAATTATTGACTACGTACGCCCATACATCGTTGATGCGTATGATGGTATTAACTTAGCGGATACCGCTCAGTTCTATACATGGCAGTCGGTTGGCGCACTGATTGGTGCTCTAAGCTGTGCATGGGTGGCATCAAACTTTGGTAAGAAATCGACTCTTATTGTCATCACTGCACTAAACGGTGGCGCAACCATCATCAACATGATGTTTACTGATTACGCGATGTGGGCAGCAATGCGTTTCATCATCGGTATTTCTTTGGGTGGCTACTTCACAGTAGCAGTAAGCCTGATGATTGGCCTATTCACACCAAGCGTTCGCGGTAAGTTAACGGCATTCGCTTCTTCTATGTTCTCAGTTGCTCTAATGGCAATGGGTGCGTATGCAGCATTCATTTCTAGCATCGATGCACCTTGGCAAAGCCTAATGTGGGTAGGTGGTATTCCTCCTCTGGTTGCTGCTGCATTGATGATCTTCATCCTACCTAGCGACAAGAAAGTGATCGCCTACGGTGAAGAAGAGCAAGCCGCAGCTGAAGCGTCTAACGCACCAGCGAAGAAAGGTTCTTGGGGTGAAATGCTAAGCGCGCCTTACCGCAAGCTAACGATTACTTGTTTATTGCTGGCTGGTCTTAACTTCTACGGCTACCAATTCTTCTCTGGCTTCGTGACAACGTACCTAAAAGACGTGCGTCAATTCGACGGTGCGACTATCGGCATCATCTTCTCTATCTCTGCATTCGGTTCGCTATTCGGTGCTTGGGTATGGGGTGCAATCGCTGACAAATACGGTCGTAAAGTGAACGCGTTTGGTTTCATCCTTGCGGGTGTAATGGCTTCAGTATTCTTCGTGGCACCAAGCGACGTGATGATCGGCAGCCTAAACATGCTGGCTATCCTAGGCCTTATCTACAACTTCGGTTTGTCTGCTTCTGCGGTATGGGGTGGTTACTTCTCTGAATTGTTCCCTGCTCACTTACGTAGCTTCGGTGCAGCGCTGTTCCACGGTGGTCGTATCATCGGCATGTGGGCCCCAATGGTGTTGGTATTCATCCAAGAGCGTTCAGACCTAGCAACAGCAATGTGGGGGTCACCAATCGTATGGATTCTGGCTGGTCTACTGTGGCTATCTCTACCAGAAACATTGAAAGGCGGCATTTTCGACAAGAGCAAAAAAGCGGAAACAGCAAAAGCTTAATCCCCTTTAGTTGAAACCTCTAAAGACACGAAATAAACATCAATCCGGCTGAGAAGTCAGCCGGTAACAAAATCCAAATCGAGTCCTGTTCCGAATGTTGGCTCGACAACAAAAAAGAGAATTTACTATGTCTAAATATCAAGAAGCTAAACGCATTGTTCGCGATTACTTTGACGCTATCGAAAACGCTACTCACGAGAACGTGGCTGAAGTTTTAAAAGCACACACTTCTGAAGATTACTTGTGGCGTGGTGTTTACCCATTCCGTGAGCAAGAAGGCGCACAAGCAGCGGCTGACGTATTCTGGGCGCCAATGATGAAATCAATGACACGCATGCAGCGTCGTCAAGATATCTTCATCGGCGGTAACAACGAAGTTAACCCAGATGAAATTTGGGTAATGAGCATGGGTCACTTCATGGGTCTATTCGACGCTGAATACCTAGGCATGCGCCCTACTGGCAAGATCATGAACGTTCGCTATGCAGAATTTAACTGTGTTGTTGACGGCAAAATCACAAAAACTGGCCTGTTCCTAGATCTACTAGGCATGATGGACCAAGCGGGCTGCTACCCACTTCCACCATCAACAGGTAAGCACTTCGTTTACCCTGGTCCACGTAACCACGATGGCCTGTTGTTTGAAGACGCGGCTCCAGAAGAAGGCGTTGCGACACTAGCTCTAGTGAACAAGATGGTAGATGACCTTTCTGCACTTAACGACAGTGGCGCAATGGGTTGCCCACCAGAAGTGCTAGCGAAGAGCTGGTCAAAAGACATGATTTGGTACGGCCCTTGTGGTATCGGCGCGTCTTACACGATTCCTCGTTACCAACAACAGCACCAACTTCCTTTCCGTAACAACCTGAAAGACAAGAAATTCAACGGCCACGTTTGTCGTTTCGCTGAAGGTAACTTCTCTTGTTTCTTCGGTTGGCCAAACCTATCAAACACCCCTACAGGTGGCTTCCTAGGTATGACTGGCGGCGAAGTACGCGCAAACATGCAAGTGGTTGACGTTTACTACCGTGACGGTGACAAGCTGTCTGAAAACTGGGTTCTTATTGACCTTCCTTACTGGCTACAGCAGCAAGGTCTAGACGTGTTCGAACGCACTTCATCTATCATGAACCCAACGCTGTAATCCTAATGCTTTAATACAGGTGCTTTAATACAGGTGCTTTAATAAAAACGCCTTAATCCTAGCGATAAAAGCCAAAAGATAGAAACCAAACAATAGCAACCCAAGTCGACATCTAATTTGGGTTGCTATGACTTGCTAGAAGATCCTTCTTGCTCCTAGCAAGTGCTCTACCAATCAATGCTTCAATCAATTAATTGCTCCACCAATAATTGATCCAATTAGTGCCTCATGGATGGGGTACACCCTGCCAAACCATTACTAATATAACGAGCTTGAAAGCACGGCGGCTTTCTACGGCTCGAATAAAGAGAATAACAATGAAAAAGTCGATTCTTTCAGCAGTGATCCTGACGGCGCTTACGTCGGGTTCTGCTTTTGCTGCACATACTTTTACCAATGACGCAGGCGATAGCCTCACTCTAGATGGCCGTTTTGACGTTCGTTACCAAGATAAAGGTGGCGATCATAATGGCGAATGGAACAGCGGTAGTTCTCGTTTCGGCCTTAAAGGTCAAATGGGGTTAGACAACGATTGGACTGGCTTTGGCCATGCCGAATGGGGTTACAACTCGGGTGCTAACGGCGACAATATTTACGACCGACTTCTATACGCAGGTATAGAGCACGACAAATACGGCAAGATCGCTGCGGGTACTAAACAGTGGTCTACCTTCTACGATGTAGCTTGGTTTACCGATATGGGTCGTGTGTTTGGTTCACGTGGTTCTGGTTACTACAACCTTTCTGACTGGGGTATTGCTTCTGGTACAGGCCGCGCGGAAAACTCGATTACTTACCGCAACAACATCAGCGATAACTGGAAGTACGGCTTCACTTACCAAACAACGCGTGAAGATGTTGGCCTTGCTGACGGTTTAACCGCAACACTGAAAAACGGTATGGGCGCATCAACCCTATACACGGTTATGGACGGCCTAACGATTGGTTTGGCTTACCATCAGAATGAATTCGATGATGTCGATGCTGGCGTTAAAAACATCAAAGATGGCGACACACAACGTATCGGTTTATTGGGTGTCAACTATACCAATAATGGCCTATTCGTTGGTTTCACTTACAGCCAAGGCTCAAATTGGGAAACCACCAGCAAAGCCGAATTTTACGACCACCGTGGTGCTGAATTCTTCACTTACTACCACTTTGAAAATGGTCTGCGTCCAACCTTTAACGTTAACTACTTAACGGACACAGACGACAACGCTAATGGCTACGATCGTCAGTTGATTATCCCTGGCCTTGAATACCACTTTAAGAAGAACAAGTTCTTAGTATGGACTGAATACCAATTCGATAATGGCAACGACAAGTCCGTAGGTAACCATTACGAAAACAGCGATGACCAATTCGCTGCAGGTATCCGTTACTACTTCTAACACCCAGTTAATCGAGTCATAAATTCGCTAAACAAAGCTCTGCTCTTAATGCAGAGTTTTTTTGGGTCATACCCAGAATAATATCCAACGTTCTCTATTAACCCTTATTTTTCATCCCATCACGGCATATTGTATTTTTGAATACGTACCTAATCATGGTACTCTGTGCACTGTCAATTTAGTTCAAAAGTATCTTCTATGAGCTCTCCCAAACACTCCACGGCGTCAAAACCAACCGTTACTTCAAAAGATGTCGCTAAGCTGGCTGGCGTTTCTCAATCTACCGTTTCTCGTGTATTTGTTCCGGGCAGTTCGGTATCTGAAAAGACCAAACAAAAAGTATTCGAAGCCGCAAAAGCACTCAACTATCGCCCGAATGCCTTTGCTCGTAGCCTAACGACAAATGAATCTAAGTTGATTGGTTTGGTCTTCCCTGATGCTGATTACCCAATTCACATGAAAACCCTGCAACTCATCTCTACTGAGTTACAAAAACAGGGCTATTCTGCTGTGCTTATCCCTTGGCAAGTCGACGGTAACGACATCCACTCGATTCCGAATATTTTCCAATATCGTGTTGATGGTGTGATTGCTGCTTCTGCGACATTCAATAAGTCACTTTATGAAGAGTGTGAAGAGTTTGACATCCCTATCGTTCAGTTCGCGCGTGTTGTTGAAGGGACGAAGAGTAGCCATGTTGTGAGTGATAACTACGCGGCAGGGCAATTTGCAGCGCAACACTTTCATAAACTTGGTATCAAGACTGCGACTTATGTGACGGGTAATGTGCCAACGTTTACTAATGGCGAGCGCCAAGTCGGTTTCTGCACAGAATTTGAAGACTTAACAGGCAAACAGGCTCGAGTTATTGAAGCTGATTACGACTACCTTGATTCGTTAGAGATCATCCGCGACATGTTCAACGAAGCAACGCATCCGCAAGCGGTGTTTTGTGCGACAGATAACCTTGCGATGGCGGTAATGGATGTAGCTCGTTTAGAGTTTGGGCTTCGTATCCCAGAAGACCTGCAAGTGATTGGTTTTGATGATATCCCGCAGACTCAATGGCTCAACTACCAACTGTCCACCTTCAAGCAGGATTTTAGACGCCTTGCGCGTGAATCAGTGAAAATTGTGGTTAACCAAATTCAAGAACAAGACACCAGCTTAGTAAAATTAATGGTTCCTGTTCAATTTATAGAGCGCAATACCACGCTGAAGATTAAGTAAACTCGTTCAAAGTAGAAACAAAATAGTAGCGTGAATACGGAAAAGAAAAATCCCGTTGGCGACGATTAGAGTCTCCAACAGGATTTTGTATTTCTACTCAGCCTTTACTGTCCCAACTACTTGAGACAAGTGCGTATTAGTTACCCACACCACCTGTTTTCTCAGCTGGTAAATCTGGTGTCACTGGGGGCCACTCTTGGAAAGTTGCTAGATGTTGTTGAACAGCAGCTTGTGCAGGACCAAATGCCCACATTTTCTGCCCCATCCACTTCAAGTACATGCCCGACTCTTCTGCCGCTCGCTCATATGGGTCACGACGTAAGTTAAAGAGTAACGGTGCGTTTAACTCCTCTTTCGGACCACTCCAGCCATGGTTTTGGACCACAAAGTGCGCCTTCCAATCACCAATACGAACCGCTTGCAGCTTGTCTCGTTCGTAGTAGTAAATCTCTTTACGGTTTGATTCGCCTTTTTCAGTCAACATATCAACTTGGTTGTAACCATCAAGGTGCGCTTTAAAGCCATCATGACCTTTCAGCATTTTCTCTTTTAGATCCGTTGGACCACCAGCCGCAGCAACCAGAGTTGGTAACCAGTCCATACCATCAAAGATGCCATTGCCTACGCTACCCGCAGGGATTTTACCCGGCCAACTCACCAGTGCAGGCGCTCTTACGCCACCTTCCCAAGTCGTACCTTTTTCACCATGGAAAGGCGTCATGCCGCCATCAGGCCAAGTCATGATCTCAGGGCCGTTGTCTGCAGTGAAAATGATAATGGTGTTATCGGCAATTCCTAACTCTTCCATTTTCGCCATCATTTCCCCAACGTGGTCATCAAGGTCTTTCATGACCACTTCTTGCAGCCCCCAACCGTTTTGGCCAAGCATCGCTTCATATTCAGGAGAAAGGTGCGTCCATACATGGCCACGAGATGGGCAGTACCAAGTAAAGAATGGTTTATCCGCTTCTACGGCTCGTTCAATGAAGTTGATAGCATGCTTATTTACTTCATCGTCGAGTGTACGCATACGCTCAATCGACAATGCACCATCGTCTTCGATCGTTTGGCCACCTTTGCCATCTGATTTTGCGTAAATAACATTACGAGGTGCAAAGGCATCTAACGATCCATCTTTTGGCCAATCTGGATCTTCGGTATATTCCATCGCATTCAAGTGATACAACCAACCCCAATACTCATCAAAACCGTGCATTGTCGGTAAAAATTCATCTCTATCACCAAGGTGGTTTTTACCAAATTGCCCAGTCACATACCCCATCGTTTTGAGCATCTCAGGAAGCGTTGGCGTATCCGCACTTAAACCAACGGGACCGCCAGGTAACCCAACAGAGTGCATTCCGGTTCTAACTGGTAATTGCCCGGTTAAGAAAGCAGAACGACCCGCGGTACAAGATGGCTGCGCATAGTAGTCTGTCAGAAGCATTCCCTTCTCAGCAATACTATCGATGTTTGGTGTTTCGCTACTCATCACGCCATTGTGATAAGCGCTCAGGTTTGAGATGCCAATATCATCGGTGAAAATGACGAAGATGTTAGGTTGTTCTTGTGCCGACCATGCCGATAGCGAAAAGCTACTCAACACGCTCAAGGTAAGAAGGTGAAAAATCCCTTTCATATAATGTCCTTATATTGTTTCAGATTGTTCTTTGTGAATCATTTTTATTCCGACCAAACCAAAGCCAAGCTCCAAAATTAGATAGACAAAAAGCAGCCAGTGCGGCATGCCATCTAAGACTAAGCTAACGACTCGGCCTGCAGCCAAACCCAACATGAAGACCACCAAGCTATAAAGCGCTGGCAGTCGATACTTTTTTATCAATGCGCCACTAACCCAAAACAGAGCCAGTGCCAAATACAGCCCCATCACGGCTCGAAAAATATGAGTCACGTTGATAGAACTAGCATCAATTCCGAAAAGATAATCCATAGAAATAGCGGGGGCGTAGCCGTAAGACAACGCAATAGGCGTTAAGCCTAAAACCGCTACCAACAAGAAAACACTTTGTAGCTTCATATTCCCACTCTTTAAATTTGGCTCTTTTTAAAAAACATAGTCTACAATCAGCAATATACAAGTTGCATATATAGAAAATGGCTAATTAATACATACATTTATAGTGTGCACTCTTCAAACCAGATAAGGATATCAATATGGCTAAATGGCATTATCTAATCGCATCAGTGTTGGCTGCGAGTTCAACCGTAAATGCTCAGGAAGCAAGCGCACAAGCGGATACAAAAAAGTGGCAACATAGCTTCGAAATTTACGCGCTCGCACTCAACATCCGCGGAGACAGCACCATTGGTAATTTGTCTGCAGATGTCGATGTTGATCCTGCATTCATCATGGATCACCTTGATATGACCGCAATGGTGCGTTTAGAGGGTATCTATGACAATCAGTGGGGCTATTACATTGACTATAGCTTCATGAAGCTAAGCGGAAAAACAAACTCAGTGTTAGGTAGCAACCTAGAGGTATTGAGGGGCAACCTTGATATCCGACAAGGTGTTTTAGATGTGAAGGGTTTTAAGCGCTACCAGTACGATTTTGGCACGATTGATTATCTGTTTGGGCTTCGTTGGTGGGATAACGACATTGATGCCAAGCTTTACGGTTCAGGTGGTAATCTAAGTGCAGACCGATCACTCGATGAAGATTGGGTTGACTACCAAATAGGTGTGAGATGGATAACGCAGATCAATAAGGATTGGAAGTTTCACGCAACTATTGATGCAGGGCTTGGCAGTGACACCGACTTTACCTCATCTCTATTAACTGGCGTGCGATACCAGATAAACAATTGGTCTGACTTAAATGTCGCCTACAAATCGACCTGGGTTGATTACGAAAACAAAGGTACCTTTGAATACGATACCGCTTCACAAGGCTTCCTGGTTGGCTGGGCTGCTCACTTTTAAGCCACTGGTTACTTTACCCTTACGCACAAGCGGAAAGACTAGTCATCCCTAGTATTTAATCTCTATTAAATTGCTCTCTAATTCAATCTAAATGAAGCTCTAGCGAAGATTCACCGCTAGGGCTTTTTCATTGAGGTACAAATAATCCGAAAGCCAATAAAAATGCTAAAAATCAATAATTAAATTGAGGTTCAACACTCCCTATCATACCTAAAAAAATATAATCCGAGCCTTCAAACCTACCCTCCTCATTATTGATATATTTAATCTTTATTTAATCGCCTCTCCACTCATTCGAACAGTGTTTTTTATTTTGAAAATATCGCTAGAATCCTCTCCCGAAATTTACGAACCTTAGAGAGTAAAATGAAAAAATTAGTCTTAGCGGCGCTTACGATTGCATCAGTTACGGGCATTACGTCAACTTCAGCGATTGCAGCAAATGAAATGTATGTTTTGGGCGGTGTTGGTATGGATAGTGGTGATGTCGGTGGTCAGTTCACACTGGGCAGCCAGATCGCACAAAGTAACTGGTATGTAGAATCAACATTGTTGATTATCAGCGTCGATGACAAAGACAGTTACGTTGATTACAGCAACAACGAGACAGTACAACGAAAGCAAGAGTTCGACACCTTAACGCTCTCATTGACGCCTGTGTACAAACACAGTTTTAGTGAAAATTTTGCTATTTTGGGCAAGTTTGGTGCTTTCTATTCACACTCAGATACAAAGTTGGCGTATAGCTCTAGCAAAGGAAATGAAGTTCATAAAGGTTCTCATGGTAATTTTGGCTTAACTTACGGTATCGGCGCAGAGTACAAGTCATCAAAACCATTGTTTGGCAACTCCAAGCTGTTGACTCGTGTAGGGTTTGATGGATATGAGATCGGCAGTGAAAGCAGTTGGTATACCAAGGACTCAGTTTGGGGTGTACAAGCCGGCTTTACCTTTTAAGCCAACATATTCATTACCCTGAATAAAAACCATTTAGGGCAATGAATTAAAAGCCATCATTTTAAAAATAAGATAAACCTCGTGTTGTTATGCGAAGCTTATCTTATTTTTCAACACACTCTTTTTTCATGATCGTTAGACCAGCATCCAGCGTTTCTGCCCAAGCTCGTTCTACGTTCTCATCATAATGAGGATCGTACTTTTTAACCGTATTGAGCAGCGAATTAAACCATTCGTTTAATTCAATTTCTGAAATGTCCAACCCCAAATCTTTGTGCCTTTTCCCCAGTTTCTTGACCGAGTTCCGCACACTTGGCAGACCAGAAGAATTATAAATAAGAATGATCGAGGCCTTAAGCATCTTAGTTTGCTGCTCTAACCCTATCTTTTCAAAACGTTCTGAAAACCTTGGGTTATGCTCGCAGAAGTCTGCCAGAAAGCTTTCCAAGAATTCTTGATCAATCCGGCAACGCTCGAAGCTTTCATAAAACAGTTCATTCGGTTTCATCTAGCAAGTCCTTTGCAATAGTCAGCCAGTCTTTAAAATAACGGGTTAGTTCAGAGCATCATAAACTAACCCTGAACAATCAATATGACTTAATTATACGCCACTGTGGCATAAAGTTAACTATGACATAAGGTGAACTGTGGCATAACGTAAACTATGGCATAAAGTGAGTTGCACAAATCTTGTTTCCATCAGGGTCTCGCAAGTAAGCCATGTACAAGCGACGCTCGTCAGAACCTCTCGCTCCGGGGCCACCTTCAATGCTAGTACCACCATTTTCGACGCCGATGCGATGCCATTCATCCACCATTTCTGGTGAACTCGCCAAGAATCCTACCGTCATACCATTGCCATAAGTCGCTGGCTGACCATCAATCGGTTTGGTTAAACCTAGTACACCCGTTTTGCTCACGTAAACACAACGCCCTTTAGGATCTATTGAGCCTTCGTTGTAACCAAGCATCTTCATAATTGGATCATAGAACGACTTCGCACGTTCAATATCTTCGGTTCCGAGAAAAACATGGCTGAACATAACTCACCTCTTTTTATTGAAAGAAAGAACCACCCAAACTAGACCTTAAATTCGCTTTTGTCTAGGCATGCTATTCTGTCATAACTGCTGCTTAACCCATTGAGTAAACACTTGAAACTTAGTCCGTTGCTCCATCCCTTTCGGACATACAAGATCGTAACCTTTACCCGACTCAATACTCATAAAAGGAGCAACTAACCCACCCTGTTCAATTTGAGTTGTCGCAAACTCGAGCCTTCCTAGTGCTACACCCATCGATAACCTTGCCGCGTCCATCGCTATACGGTTGTCACTGTAGTAATCACACTTTAGAGTACAATCAACCTCACTTTGAGCCGCTTCCAACCAACGCTGCCAAGCCGTCACGTCTCCACTATGAATAAACTGCACACTATCCAATTGTTGCAAGCCCTTCTCAAGATTGAACCTCTTCGCGTATTCAGGACTGCATACAGGTGTTCTAACTCCTGAAAATAGTCGCTCACTATAATGATTCGGATAGTGACCCTCGCTATAGAAAATTGCCACGTCATAAGGTTCAAACTGAAAGTCAGATTGGTTCTGTTTGGTTTGTAATTTAATACTTAAATTCGGGTATAACTGCCTAAAATCTGGTAGGCGCGGCATTAACCAAGACGACGCAAAATAAGGAGAGGTTGCTATGTACAATTCACCACTTAGCTCTCCAGTTTGAATGTCCATCAGTTCAGAGAAAATAGATTCGAATGAGACACTCAGCATCGAGAGAACGCGTTGTCCTTCTGGGGTCAATTCTAGCTTTCTTGTTTTACGCACAAACAGATTAAATTTAAGCTGCTGCTCAAGTTTCTTGATGCGATGACTGACTCCACCTTGAGTCAGAAATAGTTCATCGGCGGCAAGGGTGAAGCTTAAATGTTTAGCCGCTACACTGAAGGTGTGCAACAACGACAATGTTTGTTGGCGATTTTCAAACAGCCCCATAGATTAACCTCACTAATTCATAAATCATCGATACTGGTTTGTAGACGTACTGACTCATCATATAGATTAAACCATGTAATCTACATAATAATGGTGAGTCAAATGAAGCAAGTACAAAAACTCAAAGTTGCGGTCATTGGTGGTGGATCAAGTTACACCCCTGAGCTGATCGAAGGCTTACTAAAACGCTATCACGAATTACCTATTTCTGATCTTTGGCTTGTCGATATCGAAGAAGGTATGGAAAAAGCCCAAGTGATTGCAGATTTGACGCAGCGAATGATTAGAAAAGCGAACTGTGACATCACAGTGCACCTCACGACAGACCGAAAAACAGCGCTTGTGGACGCGAATTTTGTCTGTTCTCAGTTTAGGGCAGGTCGATTAGAAGCAAGGCTACGTGATGAAAGAATTGCTTTAAAGTATCGCATGATAGGGCAAGAAACTAACGGATTGGGTGGTTTCTCTAATGCTTGTCGAACCATACCAATTGCATTAAAGATCGCCAAAGAGATGGAAGCACTTTGCCCCAATGCGTGGCTGCTCAACTTTACCAATCCATCAGGTATGGTGACCGAGGCCTTGATTAAGCACTCAACCATCAAGACGGTCGGCTTGTGCAATATCCCCGTGAACATGGAGCGCGGAGCAGCAAAAATGCTTGGCGCTGTACGCGAAGACATCACCATGCAAATCGCAGGTTTGAATCACCTAGTGTGGGCCCGAAAAGTACTTCATAACGGCGAAGACAAGCTCCAAGAAGTGATAGACCAACTCCTCGGAGGCAATGACCAAATGATGCCTAAAAACATCCCACCCTTTGAATGGGACGCTGAGTTGATTCGCTCATTGAACCTGGTGCCGTGTGCTTACCTACGTTACTACTACCAATCACGAGATATTCTAGACAAAGAATTTGCGGCGTCTGAAAAGAGCGAAAATCGCGCCGACTTGGTTGCAAAAGTTGAACAACAATTGCTCGAAATATACAGAGACCCGATGCTGGATACCAAACCGAAATTATTAGAAGAACGAGGTGGTGCCCATTATTCTGAAGCAGCTTGTGAACTAATGAGCAGTATTCACAACAACAAGCGTTCTATCATGCACGTCAACACTCGCAATAATGGGGCGATTCAAGGGCTTCTTGATGACTGCGCGGTAGAAGTCAGCTCAGTTATTACTAACAGCGCGATCCTTCCATTGAATGTCGAACCTTTTGATAGCGATACGTTACGCCTAATCCAACAAATGAAAGAGTTTGAAACCTTAACAGTGAAGGCCGCGATGACGGGGGATATTGCATTAGCTAAACGCGCTTTGATCCTTAATCCTATTGTTGATAGCGGCTCACACATTGATGAGGCGTTATTAGAAACGATTCGAGAGAACTTAGACTTCATGCCTGCGTTTGCTCATCGATTAGCACAAAGTGAGCAGTAACTTTATGTACATTAACTCAATCGAAATTAGGTTAATTCAAGTTGTTCACAATCCATTTTAGTCACCAGAGGTCACGATGAAACTAATACTGAACGCCGATGATTTCGGCCTCACTGAAACGGTAAATCATGGCATTGTTGAGTGCTTCAAAGCAGGCGTAGTAAAGTCAACCACCATCATGATGAACCAACCTGGAACCCAACACGCCATTGAGCTTTATCACCAAGGTTTGGTTCCGGAAGTAGGCTTGCACTTTACGGTCACCGCAGGCAAACCACTGACGCCACCAGAGCAGGTTCCGAGCTTAGTCGACGAACACGGCCACTTCTTTTGCAACGTCACCCTATTCGATAAATCAGATGTGAATGAAGATGAGGTGATGCTCGAGCTCAACGCGCAATATCAAGCTGCTATCAATGCAGGTTTAAAGATCAACCATATCGATAGCCATCATTTTGGGGGCGTATTTAAACCTCTCAAAGCGGCGTTTACGCGCACAGTGAATCACATTGGTCTCCCAGTTAGACGAATCGATAACATCCTAAGTGGCCAAGATGCACTGCGAGTGCCAACACCAGATGCTTTCGACATGCGTTTCTTTGACGAAGGCGTATCGCTGAATGGCCTGCAAGATTTATTACTGAGCTACCAAGCTATGATGCCTGACGGTGTGCTTGAGTTAATGTGCCACCCTTCATCAGTGGCAAGTGAACAGCTTAAGTCCCTATCAAGCTACAGTGATAAACGCGTCGAAGAGCATCAGCTTCTCACTAGCCCAGAACTAAAACAGTGGCTAGCTGACCATCAGATTGAGTGCATTGGATTCGACGATCTCAAATAGGGAACCTTAAGTCAGGGTTACTCAACGATCCGTTGTGCGCCCTGCCCTTGGTCATGCAGAATATCTTCAGGGTTCAACAAGTGGCATTTCTGCATACTCAAACACCCGCAACCGATACAGCCGGTTAGGTTTTCTTGTAGCGATTTAATCTGCGCCATTTTGCTGTCGAGTTGTCCTTGCCACTTCTTCGCAACTCGCTCCCAATCTCGCTTAGTCGCGGTATGGTTCATAGGTAAGGTAGATAACTCTTCGGTAATCTCTTCCAGCGTGAAACCTATCGACTGCGCCACTTGTATCAACGCTATTCGTCTCAACATCGCCGACTGATAACGGCGTTGATTTCCATTAGTGCGAATCGAAGCAATCAACCCCTTGGTTTCGTAAAAACGTAACGCTGAAGGAGCCACGCCGCTACGCTCTGCCAACTGGCCTATGGTGAGATATACGATGTTTCTCATTGTTACACTATCCTTGAGATCATAAATAATTAAAGCTTACTTTAACTTTAGAATAGCGGTCTATTCCAGCCCTCACCAATGATTGACCTTAAACTTTGACAGAGAGCTCAACGAAAATCAGCCACGATCATAACTGCTTTGTTGAATCAGATGTCATTCGATTTCGAAATCTGACTCATGATCGATTTCAAGTTCTCTGCTATTTCGGCATTGATGATCTCACCCGTTTCTACATTAAAGTTGTCGTAGAAACTTGGTACCGACATCGAGCCCTTCACATCAGCATCAAAGTAAGGTGCAGAATGTACCGCAGACGACAACACAGAGCTTGCGCCACCTGGGCCTGGTGATGTGGAGAGCATCACAACAGGTTTGCCTTGGTACACTTTCATGTCGATTCGTGATGTCCAATCAAACACATTCTTAAAGGCTGCGGTGTATGAACCGTTGTACTCTGCAAAAGAGATGACCACAGCATCTGCTTCGCCAATCTTGCTAAAAAAGCGCTGCGCATGTTGATGAACGCCAGACTCTTTTTCTCTGTCTTCACTGTAAATAGGCATCTCGAAATCATTGAGATCGAGCACCTCTACTTGCGCGCCCTCGACTAAACTTGCAGTGTACGCTGCTAATTGTTGGTTAATCGATGCTTTACTGTTGGTCGCGCCAATCGCTAATACTTTCATTGTTGACCCTTGTTCATTTTTCTCACCTTTATGCATTCATGACTTCAATTACGGAGCTCAAAGTTCATAACTGAAGATTCGTAACTTCTGTTTGATAACATCAAAACCTGCACTAGGCGATAGATTGTGTTTTTAGATTGGGGATGATGATAAAACCTCAAGTTAACTTGAGGTAAAGCGATATTTTAAAAAAATAGGAAGTAACTAAAAAACACTTATAAAGCAGTTAATTACGAAAGGTTAACTATAGATTGGTATTACACAGACAAAAATAAGCACACCCAAAATACAGGGAGTGTGCTTTATCGAAATACTATTTACTTAAGTTAGTTTAATGGACTGACCCCAGAGTAAACGACTCCGGATAGCTCGGCCATTTCGCGATTCCATGTAGCCAAATCGTGAGGATTAAACTGATTCAAATGGTCATGACCACACGCTCTCGCCATCACTTGCATCAATTCAGTCGAGGCTTCGAAGAAGTTCTTCAATTGATTCGATGCCTTCTCGACATTTAACCGTTGGCGTAAATCGGCTTTTTGAGTCGCGATACCCGCTGGGCAATTATTGGTGTTACACATTCGGGCGGCAACACAACCTATCGACTGCATGGCACTGTTCGAGATAGCGACCCCATCAGCGCCAAGCGCCATCGCTTTTACGAAGTCCATCGGAACACGAAGCCCGCCGGTAATGATTAAGGTGACTCTGTCACTTACGCCTTGTTTATCTAGATAGGCTCTGGCACGAGCAAGCGCTGGAATGGTCGGCACACTAATATGGTCACGGAACATTTCTGGCGCCGCCCCAGTACCACCGCCTCGACCATCCAAGATGATGTAATCGGCACTGGCATCAAGTGCGAACTGAATATCCTCTTCAATATGATTGGCACTCAACTTGAAGCCTATTGGGATCCCGCCCGTCACTTCTCGAACTCGGTCGGCAAAATTTTTGAAATCCTCGACGGTTTTTAGATCAACAAAGGTGGGTGGAGAAATCGCGGCTGTACCTGCTTCAATGCCACGCACCTCAGCTATCTTACCAATGTTCTTCGCACCCGGTAGGTGACCGCCAGTTCCGGTTTTAGCACCCTGCCCGCCTTTAAAATGGAAGGCTTGGACATTTTTGAGCTTTGATTCATCGTAACCAAATTGTGCGCTGGCTAATTCATAAAAGTAACGTGAGTTCGCCGCTTGCTCTTCGGGCAACATGCCGCCCTCCCCCGAGCAAATTCCCGTTCCCGCCAGCTCCGCGCCTGTCGCTAAAGAGATTTTCGCTTCTTCAGATAACGACCCAAAACTCATATCAGAAACAAACAAGGAGATGTTCAATTTGAGCGGTTTTTTCGCTTTTGGCCCAATAATAAGCTCAGTACCGACGGGCACATTTTCCAATAACGGTTTGGTCGCCATTTGTGCAACCATCACTTGAATGTCATCCCAGTGAGGCAATAGATATCTTGGAACGCCCATTGAGGTCATCGGCCCGTGGTGTCCAACCTTAGATAAACCATCTCGTGCTAATTGATGAATGAACTCAACCGTGGGCTCCTCTTTGGTTGCAGTTGCGGCTGGCGAGCTTTCGGGAGCCGCAGATTGGACATGAACATCAGGGCCTTCTTGACCCACTTGCTCAGCCGTAAACTGTTTATGGGTACCGTCACAAAATGGGAGATTGTTTGAATATTTACAGCGGCACAGGTAAGCGTCGCCGTTTTCCTCGGCCACGAAACTCTTCGGTTTGAAGCCGGTTCCTGCATGAGAGCCGTCGCAGTAAGGTTGGTTTTTCGATTTACCACAGGTACAGAAGTAATACTCCTCCCCTTCTGTTAGCTCCACTTTGACTGGCTTGGTATCCGCTATCACTGGATTCTTCATAGTTCGCTCACCTTTTCTTTCTTATGATTTGATGACTGAAGCGATGACTTGCTCACAAGAGTAAAGTAAAGGTGAGATACGCGGCTAATTCAATAAATGAGCCAGAGAAAACAAGCTGAATAGACAGCCTAAAAACAGAAATCTTGCTGATTCAACACAAACAAAAATGGCCACCAAATCGGCAGCCATTGTGTTTTAGATCTTAGTCTAAGCTAAACGTGAATGGTCAATCGAATAACTCGATGACCAGCTTGTTGTCTTTAATCACAAGATTAGGTTCCGATGACTTGATCAATGACTCTTGAACCTTATTGCTGTCGAGTTTATAAACTGGCGACTGAGACAACGCAAAACCAATCATAGAAACGGCTGGCTTAAGTAGTTTGGCGATCTCAGGAGAAAGCTGTTTGTCTTTTTCTTCAAAGCGCTCTAAACGCAGTGATTTCAAATAAATCTCGCCACTCTCTTTGTCGTATTCAGGAATCGCACTGAACTCGATATCAAGATCCAACCTCATGTTCGGCACGTTAAACACCTGAACTTGTGCATTGGTATTCGCCAGAACAGACACACGCTCGGCATCAGCTCGGCCAATTTGCACCGCTAAGTCATCGACAGCGACTTGCGCATACATAACGTTTTGTACACCCACTTCTTGCTCTAACATCACCGAATCTTGAAGGTAGTTCGTCATTTCTTGTTCAGTCACGCTATAGCTCACACAACCACCTAGCACCAGCGCAGACGCTGCCAAAATGAACTTTTTTGCTACGTTAATTATCATCAATATCAGCTCTTTATCGTTAGTGATTAGCGCGGAGTTTACTGTGTGATCATCAATAAACAAAACAGTAAAAACACGATATTCGTGAATACCTTTAATTAATAAGCATAAATATCAGTAAGTAAAGCACCAGATTGGCTTTCCCGCTTGAGAGAATGACATTTTTCAGCCAAATGCCATCTGGTTTGTGTACTCGAATTAATTGAATTTTGCTTCTAAGCTTATGGGATATTTAGGGGGCTTACTGAAGGTTTCATCATGGAGTCGAAGCATGAAGAGTGAGCACAATGCCATCAAAAAGAGTATCACCTGAGCCAATAACTCGTTCTGTGATTTTGTTATGCAACACCACATGCCCGCACCATAATCAGTGGGTGGGAGAACTGCGTCTCCATAACTGGGAGGCTCAAGTTGCAGAAACGACCGAACAGGCTATTCACTTACTCGACACCCGCAGCGACAGCTACGCACCAATTGTGGTTTCTTGTCTAGCATCATCCTCAATAGACAAACAATGTGAGCAAATATCAACGCTGAAGGCTCACTCTCCAAGTTTAAAAGCAATCGCTATCTGCAACCAACCACCAAGCCGCAACTTATCGCTCATTAAGCAAACCTTTTGGGATTATTACCACCTCCCTATTGATACAGAATGGCTTTGTCGAAATTTGGGACATGCGTATGGCATGGTAGATACCAAGCAAACTAACCCTAAGCCTGTCTCGTGCCTTGACTATCAATTGGTGGGGCAATCCAGCACCATCCAACACCTTAAAAAGAAAATAGCCAAGATCGCTAACAACGATTTTCCAGTGCTGATTCAAGGGGAAACCGGTACAGGAAAAAGCCTATGCGCACGTTTGATACATGAAGCCTCAGTCCGCAGTCAGAAACCTTTCATCGCTGTAAATTGTGGCGCAATTCCACAATCCTTGATTCACTCAGAGTTATTTGGCTTTGAAAAAGGCTCGTTCACGGGAGCAAACAAACGCTACGTCGGACACGTGGAAAGAGCGAATGGTGGCACATTATTTTTAGATGAGATCGGCGACCTTGAACTGTCGCTGCAAACCTACTTACTCCACTTTCTAGAAAATAACTTGATAGAGCGATTAGGCAGTAACAACCAATTACCCGTAGATTGCCGTGTGATTTTCGCCACCAACGTCAATATCGAACAAGCCGTCGCTGCGGGTAAATTTAGAAAAGACCTCTTTCATCGGATCAATGTACTTCCATTGGACCTAGTGCCACTCAATGATCACAAGGAAGACATTGAAGATTTGGTTCGATTTGAACTGAAGCACAATTACGCATCCAAAACCAAACTGCCTAGTGACACCCTTGAGCAAATGAAACAGTACCATTGGCCGGGCAATGTTAGAGAGTTATTCAACTGCATAAAAAGGGCGATTGTTCTTTCTAATTCAAGCGCCCTCTCTACTCGTCATATGGGGATTCAATTGAAAGACGCGTCGCCCGACGCAGAAAATGATACTCGACTTTCTTCAAAAAATGTTCGTCGAGTGATTCAGCAACACCACTACAATATTTCCCAATCTGCCAAAGCGTTATCTATTTCTCGGACGACCTTATATAAGCTGATAAAAAAACATCAGATAGTAATTTAAGTCGCCTAACTAGCTAAGCTAACTAACTAACTAACTAACTAACTAACTAACTAACTAACTAACTAACTAACTAACTAACTAACTAACTAACTAACTAACTAATAAACTAATAAACTAATAAACTAATAAACTAATAAACTAATAAACTAATAAAGCAGCCTAACGAACTAAGCTGCTTTGGAGTTTAGTTGTACTCAATTAATGAAAGTACTTAAGGCTCAGGTACAGTAAATGGACAAACATCACAGGTTGCAATGTTCGATGTTTCCATAAATGCTTGTTGCAAGAACAGCGAGTCAAACGTTGCTGTAACTTGATTAGATAGCATCCC
Source organism: Vibrio splendidus (assembly GCF_003345295.1). Lineage (NCBI taxonomy): Bacteria > Pseudomonadati > Pseudomonadota > Gammaproteobacteria > Vibrionales > Vibrionaceae > Vibrio > Vibrio splendidus. The sequence goes on along the minus strand of NZ_CP031055.1, from coordinate 732,797 downwards.
TGCAGTTCCGGTTGGTAACACATTTGGTGCATAAGTTTTACTTACTTGTGTACACACTTGGCCAATCGCATCACCGAAGTTCGGTATCCACTCTCCTTCACCCGTTTTACAAGCAAACAGCTCAGGGTCGGTACTTAATGCACTACACATATTACCAGCACCACATGTGGTCACATCCTCAAGATCATCACAAGGTAAAGCAAAGTCGAGGTAATAACTGCTGTTGACTACTTCAGTAGGTAAATCAGAACGGCTCAAAGAGTCATCCTTAGAATCCACCAGCGATTCAATGGCCAATGGGATATCACCGGTATTACATATTTCAACATCATAGGTTTTCTTAAGCACAACTTGGCCGCCATCAACCTCTAAGAAGCTATTACACACCTTAGAAATCTCAACCATCGGGCTCAAGTCTATTGGTGGACAATTGTAAGCCACTGGCGCTTGAGCATTCACGATAAGCCCATCAAGATCCACCGCACCATCTATCACGCCGACGGCACCGTTATTTACAGACAGATAATTCCCCATGATTGCGAATGACTCACCGACACTCCACACTTCATCACCGTTACCCACGACAGGAAGCGCACCTAAGATTGGTGACTCAGATAAAAAGGCCACTTCGTAATCACCATTGGTGCCTAACGAACCAGGGCCGGTATTGGTTACCGTCACGGTGTAATCGATGTTGAACATGCCATCAACCGTAAAGCTGGTTGTGTTACAAGTCGCCGCTATATTGATGCTACATAAACTGAATGAACCGACAACGAAGTCAGCCAAAGATGCATCAATCGAACGAGAAGCTCGAGACTCCACTAAGAAACTACTGAAACAAGGAATATCCTCAATACCAAACTCATCATTCAACAGAGCTGACAAGTTTAATCGACCTTCCACAAAGCTCTCGGTTGGAATAGAGGTTGTTTCACCCGTTTTAGCTAGATAGTCCCAACCTTGTACATTGGGTAGAGCAATTGCACCGATAGAATCATCATTTGAAATCGCACAGATCTTCTCGACGCCGACTGCGCCACTGCCACATCTTGCCCCCACAAAATCATTCGATTTAGGGTCACCGTCAGTTTGGAAAATTCTCGTCATGTTGTCGGTAACATCACCATTATTCAAATCCCACTGCAACACTTCTATGTACGGATTACCGCCACTTGCTTGTGGGAATGAAATCAGCACAAGGATGTCTCCATTGACATGTTGCCCAACAAAGTCGCCTTTAGTTTTCCCATCCGGCAATCCAACCTGGTCTTGTAAGAACCAGAAGCCAATGTACATATCACCATTGTTCGCATATCGGTCTGCACCAAAGTAAATCAGCAAGTCACCTTCGCTTTCAAAGGCAGCGGCATACGCATTGGTAAAGTCATCTTTCGGTTGTGGTGACGCACTTCGAAATGCCCAATCCGTAATGTCAGAATCATCTTTTGATCCACCCTTCCAAAAGATTTGATCCACACCGTTACGGTCTTTTTGGAAAAACTCCGCAATCCCGACCATGCTGTTGGGGTTATTTACATCGTCCCAATCAATACCACTATTATCGCTGGTCGCGTTACCGTCGAGTTCCATAACATCAACCGTAGCCCATGCCAACTGGGGGCTACTAAACAACAAAAGCACACTAAGTAAATAATTTATAACCTTCATGTTCTCTCTCCATTTATCCATACTTATGCGTTTAGGGTTTTCTGCCATGCCCAAATTAGAGAAAATCCTTTAGCAATTCGTAGGTTCGATAGAGCATATTCCAAGCCAAGTTCAACTTATTGAATTGATTGATATTTATATATTGAAGGCACACCTTTATTGGACGCTTTGTTATCATTTGTCCATAAACCAGAGATTTGATCAAACAATCAAGGACTTGAAAGGATGAACAAAGTGTCTACGTCAGACATTTTTAGAGCTTTGATACAAGGTAAGTGATCTTTAAAAGGTGCAATAACGTAGCCATTGCTAGATTATTGAATAACAAGCGGTTGAATTGACGGGTGCCGACTTAACGGGTAACTGAACGTTCACTCGTGAAATGATAGGCGAACAGGCGATGACACAACTTACGATATTTTATGATGGGACATGTCCATTGTGCGCAAAAGAGATGGCGGCACTTGCCAAGCATGATGTCGAGAACAAGATTCAAACCATCGATATCTACAGTGAAGCGTTTTCAAACTACCCGCAGATAGATGCAGAGGCAGCCAATACGATTTTGCATGCACTCGATGAGAATGGAAAATTACTGCTGGGCTTAGACGTAACTTACCAAGCGTGGAAGCTGGTTGGCAAAGGTTGGCTATATGCTCCATTGCGCTGGGCGATGTTCAAGCCAATGGCCGACTGGTGTTATCTACGGTTTGCCAAGAACCGATATAAAGTCTCTTTCTGGCTAACCGGAAAGTCACGCTGCAACGGAAACAGCTGCACAAAATAGTGCTTGGTTAAGACATACCACTCGCAACTTTGTAATACACCACACCAAACAACGCAGCAAAAACTAAAACGGTAACCGCGACTTTTAACCAAATAAACTTCATGTTTTGTCCTTTAAATTCTGTTTACTGCTTCGCGAGACAAGTTACCACAACAAAACATTCGGTTGGGTAATGATTGATAGAACTTTGTAGTGAGTCTTGATAACTAAGTGAGAACCTTTATGTCGGCAAAAGAAAGAAATCTACCTACCCATCGTATTTCAAGATTCAGTAAGTTTGCCTCGCTGGCGACAAGGGTCGCGGGTAATGTGATAACGGAAGGCACCAAACAGCTCGCACAGGGCAATAGGCCGAAAGCAAAAGACTTAATGCTGACGCCGCAGAACATTGCTCGCCTGACTGACCAACTCGCACACTTGCGCGGTGCAGCGATGAAACTTGGCCAAATGTTGTCAATGGACGCTGGCGATGTCCTCGAACCTGAGCTCGCCGACATTCTTTCTCGCCTGCGCTCAGACGCCGACCCACTGCCGACAAAGCAGCTCAACCAAGTGTTAGAAAGCTCACTCGGCATCAACTGGAAAGCCGAATTCCTTTCCTTCAACTTTAAACCTATCGCCAGTGCGTCCATCGGACAAGTTCACCAAGCCTACAGTGATGCGGGAGACAAACTTGCCATCAAAGTCCAATATCCAGGCATTCGAAAAAGCATCGACAGTGATGTGGACAACGTAGGTACATTGCTTAACATCGTCGGTTTGATACCCAAGTCTGTCGATTACAAAAGCTTATTAGAAGAAGCAAAGAAACAGCTCCATGATGAAGCAGATTATGCTCGCGAAGCTGACTACGCGACTCGTTACTATCATGCACTGAAAGAACACGCTCACTTCATTGTACCTAAGATTCACCCTCAAATGTCTTCAGAATCAGTGCTTGCGATGGACTTCATTGAAGGCGTCTCGATTGAGAAAATAGAAGGTTACGATCAAAGTACTCGTGATTTTGTCATGCGCAGCTTGCTCGAACTCATGTTCAGGGAGTTGTTCGACTTGCAGATGGTGCAGACCGACCCTAATTTTGCCAACTACCTCTACGTTGAAAACACGCGCCAGATTGGGCTGTTAGATTTTGGAGCAACCCGTGAATACAGCGACCGCTTCAGTGATGGCTATCGCTTGGCTTTTACCTCTGTGATTAATCACGATGAACAAGGCCTCAACAAGGCGCTAGAGCAGATTGGGTTCTTTAGCGAGACGATTCACCCCGATCAGCGCCAAGCCATTCTCAACTTAGTGACAATGGCGTGTGAGCCCATGTTGGTTGACGAAGAGTACGATTTTAAAGCCAGTGGACTCGCTCAAAAGCTACGCGAAGCCGGAACTATACTCAGCATGGAACAAGAGTATTGGCACACACCACCAGCAGACGCCCTGTTCCTACACCGTAAAATCGGAGGCATGTATCTGTTAGCCGCTCGCCTTGGCGCAAGGGTGAACATAAGTCGTTTGGTCGATCCGTATCTCATCAGCGATGACACTTGATTAGTTCATAAATAGTGACGGTTAATGACCAGAAAAGTGATCATTTCGCGCTGCGCAAGAGTAGTAATAGTTATGCCAACTAAAATGAGCCAAACCCATGAAACCTTCACTGCTTTGCTCCACAGCCCTGATTGCAAGCCTAACGAGCTCTATCGCTTTTGCAGCAAGCTGCCCTGAGATACTCAACGGCAAACAACGGTTGCTAAATTCGAACGAAGAGATAGAGCTGTGTGAAGAGTTTCAAGGCAAAACTCTTTTGGTTGTAAACACAGCCAGCCAATGTGGTTTCACTCCTCAATTCGAACAACTCGAGCAATTGCATCAAACCTATAAAGACCAAGGCTTCACGGTTGTCGGCTTTCCAAGTAATGATTTTCGCCAAGATAGAGGAAGCGAAGAGAAGTCCGCTAAAATCTGTTACCTAGACTACGGAGTTACCTTTCCTATGATGGCGAGAGCCACATTATCTGGCAGTAACGCCAATCCTGTGTTTGCAGAAATACAACAGCAAGCAGGTGTCACACCCAAGTGGAACTTCTACAAATTCTTGATCAATAAAGAAGGTAAAGTGGTAGCAACCTTCCCTAGCTCTACATCGCCAACCAGTAGTACCCTCAAAAATGCTATCGAACAGCATTTATGAGGTCAGATTTTATGGAGACAACTCAAACACGCAACACCATGGCCAAGCTCGGTTATATGGGTTTAATCCCCTTTTTGTTCGGTCTACTGTTATCACTGACCGACAGCCAGTTCATTAGCTTGAGTGGCGAAACACTCTTCATCACCTACAGCGTGGTTATCTTGAGCTTTTTGTCGGGTATCTTGTGGGGCAATGGGATAGAGAACTTCGAAAGCCAATCGAGCAACAAGGCGCTGATTCTAAGCAACGTGATTGTGCTAGCCGCGTGGGTAGCTGTGCTACTTGGGGAACAAAAAGAGTTCCTCACTACTCTGATTCTTATCATTGGCTACATTGCGGTTTGGCGAGCGGAAAGGTCAATGAGAGAAGAGAACCAAAGCGAAGGCCCCGACGGCTATTTTGATATGAGAACCCGATTAACCTCTAGCGTGGTGTTGATGCACGGTATCGTGATGTTGACCTAGGTCTGTGAACCTTTAATTAAGGTGTGCGCCTTTGAATAAACAACGTTAGCAAGAAACTAGACGATGAGCTGCATCACCAACCTTGGCTCATCATCGCCAAAATAGTTCGACTCTTCTTTGATAGTGACAAAACCCATAGACACATAAAGCGCCCAAGCCGACGCATTATTTGGATCAACGGTAAGCAACACCTTGGATTCTTTAGGCAGCGTCGTGATCGCCTGTTCCATCAACGAACGTCCCACTCCCATACCTCGAAATTGACCATCAACGGCCAGTGACAAAATCCAATATTCTTGTGGCTTGTCTGTTGGTGTCATCAACACATAACCCGCAACTTGCGAATCCTGTTTCGCCATCAGCAAGCCCTTCCCCCAGCAATCAAAGGCCTGACGGAAGAAAAACTGCGGATAGGCGTGGTCGCCAAACAAAGCACGTTCAAGCTGGTAGATATCAGCCAGTTCTTGTTTTTCCGCACAAACAACATTCATACATCGACCTTAAAAAGATTAACTACACCGCCCTTCAGCTACAATCTGCCTTCAACTGAAGCCAGCCAAGTTGGCAATTGCTCTCTAAACCAATTGATGTATTTCGAAGCTTCAGGGTTGTTACGCGTGACTAATATATTCGTGACTTCGACTACGATCCAGCTTTTAGCCATGATCAATTGCTTTATTAAATCTTCACGCGGAATCAAGGTGTTATGGCAAAGATACCGATCAACAATGCGCTCATAATCAGACAAGGAACCCATTCGCGAAACGAGTGGTGCCAAATCTATCGCAGGGCTGCCAAAACCAAAACGCTCCCAATCAAATAACACGAGCTGATCGTTATCTCTTCTCCCCCAATTCCCTTCATTGGAGTCACCCGAAATTAACGTGTCATGGTTAAAAATCGCATCACTCTGCGATTGAATATACTTAAGACTGTCTTGCGTAACTTGAGGCAATTGTAGGGAAGATAAAGCCGCCGTGGTGTCATCTAAACTCCATTGATGGCGCTTAACTTCAAATGTTGGTCGATATTGAGAACAGTGAAGACTAGCGAGCTGCTGAAACACATCATTTGTCGTTTGTAGCTCGGCAAGACAAACCGAATTAGGAATGTATTCGAGAAAAAGATCACAACCATCGACCGCAAGAAGTTGAGGCGTATTCACTCCATCAAGATGCTGCGCTGCGTGTTGGTAAAAAGCGACTTCAACCTCGCCAGCCCCTTGTTTATGTATACAAGGAAAGCCATTACGCTCAGTTAAAGAAACCTGCGCAGCGCCCATTTGTGAAAGGTCTTGATTACTCATCGCATTCCTTCTATCCGTGTAAACAGCAGAACGAACCCTACTGACGGCTCACTAACAAATTCGCACCAGATAGAGCAAGAAACACAGAGCAGGCTTTATTGAAGCGCTTGGCCATTTGAGGTTTTGAAAACCAATTTCGTAGATATAAGCCAAAAGCAGCATAGATAGAAATAGCGAGCATTTCTAACACAAGGAACGTGCTTCCTAAAACAAAGAATTGAGCATTTACGTTCGCTGAAACATCGACAAATTGAGGAAGGAATGCGGTGAAGATAAGAATGGCTTTAGGGTTGCCAGCTGCGAGTGTAAACTCTTGTTTGACTAGGCCGAACCAATTTTTGTTACGATCAATTCCAACAATAGGGCTGGCTTGTGAGCGCCATAAGTTAAACGCAATCCACAATAAATACATGGCGCCAAACAGCTTGATGAGAAAGAACAAGGTTTCAGAAGTATAAAGCACAACGGCTAAGCCCGATGCAGCTAACGCGATCATGCCAGAAAAGGCAGCAATTCTTCCTAACCCAGCAACTAAAGCAGCTTGAAATCCATAACAGCGAGCGTTGTTCATTGATAACAAATTGTTTGGGCCTGGCGTCATGTTGAGCGCAAAACAAGCAGGGATAAACAGCAGCAACTTCCATATTTCCATTGGGGCTTCCTAGTTACAATATGCCAAGGTTATTGAATCGTTTAACCGCAATATTACCTTTTATAACAGCATTTGAAATCTTTTATAGTAACACTTGAAAGCTGTGCCAATACTCTGCCACACCCCTTGAATTAGTTTTCGAAGAATTGCTCGTATTCTGGAGTCGACAGGTTTTCCGCAACCCCAATCTCACCGACGATATAAATCGCACTCGCGAGAGTTTCTAACGTTTGATTCGGCTCGCGTTCAGGTACGTCGCCAACAACCGGAACAGATTTAGGTTCAGAGACAGAATTACAAACAACACTTTCACATACGATGTTTTGTTGTTCCAACGAGATGGCTTCTGGTACATCAAAGTCTCCCGCTGATAAATCAGAGTTAGAAAGGTCAAAGGCACCGTAAGAGAAGGTCGAAAACAGAGCTGAAAGTACAATCCACTTATTCATAATTCTTTCCATAGTTAATATTCATCAAACCTATAAATACTATCTAATCATAAACATTATGAACAGTGTTTTATTTAAAACTTCTAAGACTTTTGATTCACTGACTTAGAAACATTCAAGTTCTGAATAGGAGGTAATATCAACTTACCTGTGAAGGTTTGTTTGACGTGAACCTATCAAGTACCGCCTGAGGGATCATGATGACCGAGTATTTAATAAAGGCCACAAGCGTCATCACTGCCATAAAGCTTCCTAAAATAAAGTCATGAACATCAACGAGCACCAACCCGAGCAATCGATCACAAGTGACCGCAACTACCGCAATACTGAGCGCTACAATCCACTTACTGTGCTGATAAGGTAACGGCTCCATTGTTTGACTAACGAAATATAAAAGTAGTAATCGCAATATGTAAGTGCCACAGAGAACAACAATAACACCCCACACGCCATAAATGGGCGTCACGGTGACATAACCAATAGCGGCCAAGATCGCGCATCCGCCTTGAATCCACATTTGTGATTGACTTGAGTTTCCACTGAAACAGCCAAGATTCAAATAGTCACCTGCGTTCTTGATAACACTAATGGCAAGCAATGCGACAACAATCGTACCCGCATATTGATAGCTACTTGGCAAAATTAAAGCGATAAAACCTGGAACAGTTAGAATCATCAAAGCACCCAATACGATGGCAAAATTAACGCCGACTAAGGCTTTATCAGCACAATGTTTACTGCCGCCTGTTTGTTGAAGAATGGCGACACGGTTTGGGAACCACCAAAGTGCATAGGGTTGTAATAACAATCCGAGAATCAACGCAAATTTACCACTGACTGCATAAATCGCCAGCTCTTCGACTCCAACGAAACTTGCCATGACCCAACGATCTAAACCCGTGATCATGTACATTGATGCCCCCCCGACCAAAGCGGGTAACCCAAACTTCAAGATCTTAGTGGAGTATTTAAAACAACCAAATGTTCCCATCTCTTGCCATTGATAGCGGACTAAACAGATCATTAGCAGCACACTAGAGACTGCAGCCGAAATCAACACACCGTCAATACCATATCCGGCCTCAAGCAGCGCAAAAGTCATGAAGGCTTGAGCACCCGCTTTCAATACATTAAGCAAGCAGAATCGCTTCGCCATCGCGTTCATTCGCATTAGGGTAAGAGGAATAGAGATTGCCCCATCAAGCATCGTAGGAATAAGCAGTAGTAAAATTTGGTAGGGTTGAAATTCGACGGGCAACATTAAGAGTAACAACGGCATACTGAGCGCAATTAATAACCCTCCTAGTACACACACCAAAACACTTAACGTAAAACAGTTCGAGATGAGTTCCCGTTTTTCATCGCCATCAGCCACGCCCACATAACGGTACATTGCCTCAACGATACCAAAGCTAAACAATATCGTTCCAATATCGGCTAACAAAACAATCGCTTCTAGAGAACCGTATTCTGCTAGCGTCATTTTGTGAGTAATGTAAGGAATCATCACTAGTGATATTCCTTTCATCATCACAATACCAATGGCGTAATAGGCTGACTGTTTTAAAGACCCCATAGCAATCACCTGTTCCTTACCATGCGGGTGTTAGGAAACTCTTACAATCACCGATTAGGTGTCGTAACGTTCGCTTTTGAGGGGCCATAACCAAAGATCGAAAGCTATAAGCAACCGCCTGTTTGTTGTGGTGTAGACTTCGATAATAATCAGCGTAGCCTTCTAGTATTCTCGCCTTTGCGATTTTAAAGCTAGAAGAAGGCAGGTTCCAACGTTCACTGCCATTTTGGTAACGCTGAAGAATAGTCTCTATAGACTGCAAATTCCTCAATTTGAAGCTTTCAGTTTGAGTGACAGAACTCGACCTCATTAAATAACCAACCTGCACTGAATTCAGCACACCAATCTGATGATTCTCACTGAGTCGAAGCCATAACTCCCAATCTTCCCCATACTTTATATCAGCATTAAAACTGTCTGTTTGAGAGAACACATCAGCTCTAACCATCACTGTCGATGTACCAATCACGTTGTTTTCAATAATGAACTCTAGTGGCTTTTCAATATTGAAGAACAACTCATCTTTCTCTTGGAACTGTGACCAATAGCTAAAGCAGTCGATAATCACTTGGTAGTCTTCAGTGAGATGTTCGTAATTGGTAAAACTCATCGCCAACTCAGGGTTTCGTTGATGGAACTCGATCTGTCGCTCGATTTTCTCTGGATACCAGAAATCGTCAGCATCTAAAAAAGCGATGAATTCACCAGTCGCCCTTTCAATCCCTAGGTTTCTGGCTTGAGGTGCACCTACACCCAGAGTCGCTATTTTAACTATACGTTCGTCGTGTATGGATGCGAGATAAGTTGACGTTCCATCATTGCTGTTATCGTCAATAATGATTAATTCGATATCTTGATGAGTCTGTTTGAGTACGCTGCCGATTGCCTTCGGAAGATAGTCCAAACAATTATAAGTAGGAATAACAATACTAACTTTAGCCATAGTGACGCTCTCAAATTTATACGTTGTACAGCTACTTCTGCATATCCTGTGCCGAGCATTCCTCACTATTAAACTGGCTTTATATCAGCAGCCTACGTGCTTGTTCGCAAAATGACGACCAAGCGCAGTCTGCAGAAATACTCAAATTTCCAATTTGAATGCCATTTTGAGAAAACCAGTAGCAACCTAACGATAACCACAAGAAAACCATTAAAAAGCGCCGAAAAAACACCCTTTCATCTTGGTTCGTATCTTGCTTAATCCATTTTAGTGGCCAGTAAAAGGAGCATAAAAATGAAAAAAGTAGCATTTGTAGCGCCTACCTACCCTGTACTGAGCGAGACATTCATTCAGACAGAAGTCGACTCCGTGAAAGCGTGTGGGCATCAGGTATGCGTAATGGCATTCGAAGTAGAAGAAAGTGAAAAAGATTTCGACTATGACATTGTGAAAATTGGCAAGGATGTTCGGGCGGGCAAGATAACTAGCATCAACTGGGTGGGTTTTGTCAAAGCGCTTTCGTTTGTATCTAAGCAAACTAGCATGCCGAAGAAGTCACTTTTCGCTTATGGATTTAAGTTGGCGTTACAACTCGCAGAAAAAGACGTTAACCATGTCCATGCTCACTTCTGCCAACACACCACTGCCCACGCTATTGTCGCCGCTAAGCTTCTCAACATCACTTGCTCGTTTGTCGCCCATGGCCATGATGTTTACGAATTCGCTTACGATATTGAACATAAGATTACATCGAGCGATTTTGTGGTCGCGGTCTGTAAAGACATGCTCACCGACTTTAATCACATGGCAAAAGGTAATATTAAGCTCCTGCATTGCGGTGTAAATACCAAGCAATTTCAACTACACCCAAAGACTGAAACCAAGCAGCTTCGCTTTGTTTTCCTTGGAAGATTAGTTGAACAAAAAGGTATCCACTTTCTCATTGATGCCTTGGCACCCATAGCCGAGCCTCTCGACATTCATCTCGATATCGTCGGTACTGGAGATCTAGAGTCCCAGTTAAAAGCGCAAGTCGAACAACAAGGGCTAATTCGAAATGTCAGCTTTCTTGGTTCAAAGCCTCATGGGTGGGTAAAAGAGCACTTACCGAGCTACGATTGTTTAGTCGCTCCTTTCTGCTTTTCAGAAACAGGTTGTGTCGATACTGGACCGTTAGTACTAAAAGAAGCCATGGCAGTCGGGACACCCGTGATTACAACCAACATTATGGGCTGTAAGGAAATTGTCACACCTGATACCGGATTTTTAGTGAATGAAAAAAACGTCGAAGAGTTAAGAGAAAGCATTGAGCGTTTTGCGCAATTAAGTAGCGAGGACAAAACAGAAATGGGAATGATGGCAAGAACCAGAGTAGAGAAGCGATTTAACTCTCTTAAACAAGCTCAACAACTGTCTCATTGGATAGAAAACCCAGTTTAAGACTATCTAAAAACACGCAGATAGATGTGAAATGAATTAGAAACTAAAAATTAGAAGAGAAAGACACAAACCATAGCGTTACATTGATGCGCACTGTAACGCTTAATATGGTATTAGTTTGGATAAAACTAGCCCTACGCAGGGCTAGACTTGCTTCCGTGATTAAAAAACAGCTCGCCGAGCTTTCTTAACCCGCTCGCAACGCTAATATCTCAGTAAGATCGTCTGTCTCTGTATATCGATTCAGATCTTGTTCTTTAGAAGCAATCGCAACGATAGACATTCGGTCTGCAAGTTCATTACCTTCAATACCAACATGACCGTTAACATGGTGGATAGTGATTTGAGAAGCGAGCTCTTGGTACATCGCATAAGCTGGCTTGATGATATCGAGGTTTTTGATTTCACCACCCGACTTCGTCCAACCTTTTTTCTCCCAGCCCGTTGCCCACTTAGTAATACAGTCAATCGAGTATTTTGAGTCACTATAAATCGCAACAGACAAGCCAGCTTGCAGTTTCTCTTTTGCAATTATAAATGCTTGCTTCAAACCTTGTAGCTCGGCGGTATTGTTAGTACCCATTGGCTGATAAAGACCATACCACAACTCAGTTAAATCGTTGTTCAGGTACACCGCTAAGCCTGTACCGGCTTCACCTGGGTTTGGCTCACAACCGCCATCAGTAAAGATCTTGATATCAAAAGGCATATCAGTGATTTGTTGTTGAGAGAGAGGCGGAACCTTCGCTTTAGTCGCCTTACCCGCAGAGCTTGGCTTTGTAGCCGAAGAACCTGACGCAGACGACGTTTTACCACCGAAAGCAGATTCAGCCTCACCTAATGTAGGAAACGATTTGTATCTCGCACCAGCAAAGCCATCAACTTGCGATTTACACTCATTCCAAGTGGTAAAAATACCCGGTGTACGACCTTTCCAAACCACATAATATTTCTTAGCCAAACTAACTCCTTACCAGAACCTTAAAACACAAACAGTGAATCGGTACATTAGATGCCACCATGTCATACGTTGCAAGGTCAATCAGTCAAAAATAGGTCTAAAAAAGCTTCGCTCATAACTCACGATGCAATCAACTTCATCTGCAAATTCAAACGCTTTAATACACTCAGCATCGCTCAGCGATTTAATCCGATACTCTTCATAGGCAGCCAAGCTTTCAAAGGAAAACAATGCCAAAGCAATATTGCTCGCCCCTTCCGACGGCAAGAAATAACCATTGTGTTGGCCACCAAATTTAGCGACCAAAGGAATCCACATTTTAGCGTAGGTTTCGAACTCCTTTGTTTTCTTAGGATCAATCACATATCGAACATAACAAGTAATCATATCTATACAGCCCTTAAATCATGGGAGAAACATAAAACCTAAGTAGAAGCTCAAGAGAAAAGGTAATCAACTGCGACTAAGTTATAGAACAAAAACACGGCCATACTGACTCCAATCGTTAACAGCACATTGCCTGTTTTCCATATCAACAACCCAGTCACAAGAGCACCGATCAAATATGGATTCTCGAGGCTTGGCCAGAATGATTGCTCAGGAGCGAATACAATCGGTCCCCAAATAGCCGTTAATACCGCAGGGCTTGAATAACGTAGTAGACGCCTCGCTGTGCTATTTAGCCGAAGAGGAATTGTAGGTTCTAGAAACACATATCGACTGAAAAAAACAATCGCTGTCATGAGTACGATCGATAACCAAATCATGCAGACTCTCCTTCATTGGCTTGTTTCTGACCGTTGTTACGTTCAACAAATGATTCACTAATGAAGCCCGCCAACATACCTGAAATCGCAGCAATCATTAGCCCTCCTTCAACCTGATTGACCGCCATTGCCACAGAGGTCACCAATGACACCACAACACACACCACCGTTGGCAGTGTTCGAATCAAAGGAAAAACCAAAGCAATGAAAGTTGCGGCGACCGCGAAATCGAGGCCAATTTCGTTAAGTGATGGAATTTGACTACCTGCGACAATGCCGACAAAGCTGGCAATATTCCAAACGAGGTAAAATCCGCCGCCCACGCCTGCGGCATACCAACGATTAAACTCTTGTTGGGATTGCCCACTGCAAATCGCGAACAACTCATCAGTGAGCCAAAAACCAAGCAATAAACGCCAACGTGCAGGAAGGTGACTAATTTTGTCACGCATAGAGACACTATAAAGAAAGTGTCTTGACGTAATAAACAGCGTGGTTAACAACATAGTCCCTAAACCAATGCCCGCTTTAAACATACCCGCAGCCACCAGCTGAGCTGAACCCGCAAATAAAATGGCAGACATAGCCTGAGCTTGAAGCTGATTCAGTCCAGCATCTATCGCATACGAGCCCGCTAATATGCCCCACGGTATGACGGCAATACTTAACGGCATCGCTGCCATAACGCCTTTCCATAACTGCGTACGTTTATCCATTGTGTTGTTATCCATATTTTCCTAGTTCTCGTTACATTGGTTTTCCACTGTAAAAGAGCACTCACTTATTCGATTGTACAAATTTGCTTTATCGCCAAAGCACAAAGTTAAAAGCGATCAGATCAGCGCATCTTAATATACTGACCTGGGGTGTAACCGTTGGCTTTCTTAAAATGTCGATGAAAATGGCTTTGATCGTGAAAGCCACACTCTTGAGCAGTGTCCGAGATCGAATGCCCTTGCTTTAGCAACTTACGCGAAAGCCTGAGTCGAGATTGAATTTGATATGCATGTGGCGGAAGACCAAATTCTTTTTGAAAGGAGCGCACCAAGTGAAATGGGCTTAAAGCCGCAAGCTTCGACAATTCTTCTAATGACACATCCGCTTGTGGAAAATCGTCTAAAAACTCTTTCACTAGAATAAGTTGCCGTTGAGTTTTTCCATCTAATTGAGGTTTAAGGCTCGATTTACCATGTCGGCTAATCAGTTTAACCAACATCCCGTACATTAAGGTTTCTCTTAGCAGGCGATTATCTGATTCATCAATCGTGTTGAAAACTAATCTGAGTTGATTGGCGAGTTCAGGATCTTCAACCACCGCTCTAGGGAAGTAAGGAGCCCCGTAATTCGGCAGATTGAGTTCCTGCGTGATTTTGGCAAGTTGTTCTGGCAGTGGATACATTGCACGATACGCCCAACCACCTTCAGTGGCGGAGTGACCGCTATGAACTTCGTCGGCATTGACCAAAATAATCGCATCTTGAGGCGCGACATGATGCCCTCCCGTTCGATAGAAGCGCTGAGCACCCTGCTCAATCACACCGAGAGTGTAACCTTCATGGCTGTGACGTGAGAAGTTCTGCTTTTCATATTCTGCATTGAGGATTTCAAGGCCACCGAGTTCTTCTGTGATCTTGTATTCGGCTTTCTCTTTAGAACGCTTTTTGTTATCCATAACCATCCCCAAGCCTTTTAATTATCGAGCGACTTATCAGTCTACTCTATAGGCTCTCGCAACTTTTGTACAAAATTGCGCATTTGGTAGTTAATACCGTTTTCGTCGTTGGCTTAATAACGCTTTCTAACTGGGAGGAAAGTCTTGGTCTATAACTAGTTGGCGAGAAATTGACAAATTAGTGTGGCAATCATGGCAATACTCTCTTCTAATCATCGGCAACAGACCTGATACACCATGAAAAATACGCTAATCCTTTTCTTTTTCCTGAGCCTAACTGGCTGCACACACAATCAATCCAAAGCTTTAAGTATGAACTCCTCGTCAGTCAATACGTATCCTCAATCGATGTCGAACCTGCAACTGTGCGACACCTTGTATTACGGGCGCTCAAGCAACCAAACACTCGCAGCGATTGGCAGTGAGTTTAATCGCCGAGGGCTGTCAAAAAGTTGGTGTGATATAGAAACCAACAAGCTCTACTTAACAAAGACAATTGATTGGGTTGCTGACCAAGTAGAAGACAAAGAAGATTCAGACGAAGAAGCGTCTGCTGTTGTGTTGCCTGCGAATTAACGCCGTTTACTAAAAACGGCTTTGTGATGAAGATTGGGGGCGATATACCACTCAAACCTTCGCCAGTTTAATACGGCGCCACAATCTTCCATCGATGGTCGACAAGCCAATAGCGATCAACAACATGCCAACAAAATGAATAACTTCTAACGACTCATTGAGGAACAGAGAACCAAGCAAGATGGCGGAAACAGGCACTAACAAGGTAACGAGTAAAACATTGGTCGCCCCTGCCAGTTCTAGAATTTTAAAGTACAGAACATAAGCGACCGCTGTCGATAAAACTGCAAGCCCAGCGATAGCCGCCCATGTATCTCCACTCATTGCTACAACATCAAGTGGGCCATCCACCATTAACGCAACAGGGGTTAAAACAATCGTTGATGCTGTTACTTGCCCTGCCGCTGTGATAATCGGATTGATCTTCATAGCTTTGAATCGACGACCGTACACTCCTGCAAAAGCGTATGACAAAGCAGCCGCGATGATTGCCAACTGAGCAATAAAACTGCCACCTCCGCTCAGAGCAGGCAACCCTATCATCACAACCACACCAACAAAACCAATGCCGACACCCACGAGTTTTAGCGGTGTTACACGCTCATCAGGTAATAGTATTCCTGCCACCACAACCGCGAAGATCGGTGTCGCTGCGTTAAGGATCGACGCTAGCCCAGACGCAATTTGAGTTTGCCCCCATACGATAAGCGCGAACGGGACGACATTATTGAGTAAACCCATACCTAAAAAAGCCCCCCAAACACGCAACTCTTTAGGCGGGCGAAGACCTATCATCAAAGCAATAATCCACAAAGTGATGGCAGCAATTCCCACTCTAAGCGCGACTATGGTTAACGGAGGAAGATCAGTAACCACAACACCAACGAAGAAGAACGAACCTCCCCATAGCATGGAAAGAACAATCAGCATTGCCCACACACGGGCATTCATTGAGATATTAATAGTCGATGTCATGGTTCAGTTCACTCTTGAATAATTGGTATATGATCAATCTTAGCGGCCCACAGAAATACAAAACATCCGATTTTTGCGTTATATCTTTATTGTTCAATCCAAGAGCGATTGAACCTCAAGTGCTTATAATAAAATTAGTCAGCAAGAAACGGATGGAACCATCGCCGAACATGCGGTTAGATAATGATAGACCAGTAATTAAGTAGAGATTAAGCCATGCCAATGCCACCAGAACTCGAAATGAGAAAAGCGATAGCCGTCAGAGACAAGTCTTTCGACGGGCAATTTTTCTATGGTGTTATCACTACGGGTGTTTATTGCTTGCCATCGTGTTCTGCGAGGCCTGCAAAACCTGAGAACTTGAGGTTCTTTGAAAGCATTGAAATGGCGATGTTGGCAGGCTTCAGGCCATGCAAACGCTGCCACCCTTTTCCGGGAAACTCTCGAGTAGAAAAATTGGTAGAAGTTGCACGCCACATTGAAGCGCACGCTGATGAGAAACTCACACTTTCTAGCTTAGGTGAAATTGCGGAATTATCTCCCTCACGATTACAAAGGCTGTTCAAGGAAGCATTCGGAGTGTCACCTAAAGCGTATCAAGATGCCGTTCGAATGCGTCACTTTAAGAGCTCTCTAAAACAAGGAGACGGCGTAACCGATGCCATCTACGCCTCTGGTTTTGGCTCAATCAGTCGTGTGTATGGAGAAGCAACTCGCAACATCGGTATGGCACCAAAAGCCTATCGAGCAGGAGGCGCTGGCGAAACGATCAATTATGCATGCCGCCAAACCTCACTCGGTTTCATGATGATGGCCGCGACCGATAAAGGCGTCTGTTTCGTGCAATTTGGTGACAATGAACAAGCACTATTAGAGCAATTGAGTAGCGAGTTCCCAAAAGCCGAACTGACAATTTCTGCGTCACTAGATACGCCCGAGTTGGATTTCTGGATAGAAGCACTCGATCAGCACATCAGTCAAGGCGCCCCAAGACCTGATTTGCCACTGGATATTCGAGGAACTGCATTTCAGATTAAGGTATGGCAGTTTTTATTGAGCATCAAAGAAGGCGATATTGTGAGCTATAGTGAAGTAGCCGATGAGATCGACAAACCAAAAGCCGTTCGAGCGGTAGCATCAGCTTGTGGTAAAAACCGAATTGGCGTGCTGATACCTTGCCATCGCGTTCTGAGAAGTAATGGGGAGCTAGGTGGATACCGTTGGGGATTGGAACGTAAACGCGCGTTATTAGATAAAGAGCGATTAGTACAAGACAAATAAGCGCTAGAGTAGCTAATCAATAGACTTAAAGACGTTATTTAAAACTACAATTAGAAAGCTTGAGATAGCAAAAAGCCGCTCATTAAGAGCGGCTTTTTATATGGGTGGAAGCCCCAGCCACATCCCGGCACACACGTCGCCTGCTGCGGCTGCTCCCTTCCAGGCCTGACCGAGTTCACAAGTTAGTGTTGCGGGAGGACCAGAGCCTCCATAGATTCTTTTTCTAAGAGGCTTGCCTCAAAGAGTGATTGGATTATTAAGCATCGCAGCAACCATTGCAAGCTCTTCGACCCTATTTTTGAACAATTGCTGTCTAAGTGCTTATCCTTTATTCAAACCACTAGAAAATCGCAGGTAAATTCACCATTTACCTGCGTTCTAAGGGCTTGAGTTTCTGTGGTGCTAGATATCGATGTCTTCGTTATCTTCGGTGCGAAGGATGTAATCTGTCATCCATGCCGTGCCTAACAGGCACAACCAAACCACAAATACCGGGCTTGGAACCTCAATGCTTGGGGTAATCACCAGAGCAGCAAAACCGACCGTTGGTAATGTCCAACACAATAGCTTATTCCATCGGAAGGTTTTCAAACGCGTCAGTGTTTCCATCGATGCCATAATGCCTGTAACACACAAAGCAACCAAAGCTGCATAAGGTAAGTCGGCTATCCACAATGGAAGAATCAAACCTAATGACCACCAGCTGTGTCGGCTGGCTGGTTTAAGGTGATTCGCTGCCCACCAAATCACAATGATCGACAAAGTCTGTAGTGTAGTAATCCAGGGGGCGCCATCAAGCTTACCTGCTGACTGCGTTACCATAATCCCGACTTGCAAAGTTGCTACAATCAAGCCAGAAATAATTACGACGGATAAACTACTGCGTTTTGAAAAGACCACCATAAGCAGTGGGAATAATACCCACGCACTGACAGACAGCGTGATGGGTTGTAAAGGCAGGGTTAAACCATAGACAGTCATGGATGCGAGCAAAGCTAACCCTGCGATGCCTCCCTGCGGTAAGATCCATAAAGCAGGAATAACCATTGCAAGTACTGGGATATCTCCCTCACTTAAACTGATTGCTCTCGCGCAAACAACCGCTAATAATGTGGTTATCAAGAACTGAAACGTTGAAAATACCATAGCCCTCTCCTTCTACCGATCCGTGGTATTAATGAACTAGGAACTTTTAGTATGGACCAATTTTTGCCTCAAATCTTTGCTGTGATTCACCAAATTCCATATGGGAAAGTAACAACTTATGGAGACATAGCACGTTTTTCAGGTTTTCCGGGCTATGCACGACATGTAGGTAGAGCATTAGGCAACTTGCCTGAAGGAAGTAAACTACCTTGGTATAGGGTGATTAACAGCAAAGGTGAGATCTCTTTGAAGGGTGATTCGTTTGATCGCCAAAAGAAGCATCTGGTCGAAGAAGGGGTTGAAGTGAGTGACGCAGGAAAGGTAAAACTCAGAATATACAAATGGCAGCCCTAGAGCTGCCATCAATTACATAACTAGTTAATAAGTTAATCAGCTAATCAGCTAATCAGCTAATCAAGATGCCTTGATATGGCATACATTCCTAGTTAACGAACACCAACCAAGCGCAAGTCTGCTTGTTGCGTGTTTTCTACATCAGTAATTACAGACTTAATTGTGTCTGTTGTGAAACGTAACTTACCGTCGACATGAATCGTTGCGCGCATGTTGTAACGGTGGTTAGCTTGAATTTTGTTGTTGTCGTAGCTCAATTCGAATGCGAAAGGTACTTGCTTACCATCAGCTGTGAATTCTTGAGTCGCAATCACCGTTGATGGTGCGTCAGCAAGTGAAATATCTTCTAGCGTTACGGTAATAATTGCATTCTCTGGCAATGCAATTCGTTCACGATAACTTACTGTACCTGAAATCACTTGGGTATTCTCTGCAACGGCTTCTTGAGAAGCATTCGTTTCTGATGTTGCTTGGCAACCAACCAATAGGCCAAACGATAATAAAGACGTAATAAAAATTAGAGTCTTTTTCATATTCAATTTCTCTCAACATGTTTGTCGGAATCGACAAATCTACGGCCTAATTATAAGAGAGCTTTCATATTCTGTCTCGAAACCCTATGATTTATTGACAGATATTTGACTAAGCTAAATGATTAGCACACTAATCTGACACCCATTTTACGAAGAGGAATGCTGGCGATGAGTCAACCTTTACAAGAATTACTCAGTTTACTTCAGTTAGAAAAGCTGGAAGAAGGTTTATTCCGAGGACAAAGTGAGAACCTAGGTCTTCCCCAGGTTTATGGCGGTCAGGTATTGGGACAAGCGCTTTCTGCGGCTCGCTATACCGTTCAAGACGACCGCAGTGTTCACTCGTTCCATAGTTACTTTCTGTACCCTGGTGATCCTGAAAAGCCAATTATTTACGATGTTGAAAACCTAAGAGATGGACGCAGCTTTAGCACACGTCGTGTTAAAGCAATTCAAAATGGCCGCCCTATTTTCTATCTCACAGCTTCTTATCATGGCGATGCTCCAGGTTTTGAACACCAAATTGCAATGCCTGATATTCCAGGGCCAGAGAACTTTGCATCAGAAACCGAGTTAGCGAGCCATATCGCTGAATTCTTACCAGAGAAGCTACGCAAAACCTTCTGTGGAGAAAAACCGATTGAGATGCGCCCTGTTACGGTCGTTAATCCACTAAACCCTAAAAAAGCCGAAGCGAAACAATACCTGTGGGTAAGAGCAAATGGTGCGTTGCCAGACAACCAGCTTATTCACCAATATTTGTTGGCATACGCGTCTGATTGGGGTTTCTTGGTGACAGCGCTTCACCCTCATGAAGTATCGATCATGACGCCAAACTTCCAAGTTGCGACGATTGACCACTCTATTTGGTTCCACCGTCCATTCAAAATGGATGAATGGCTGCTATATGCAATTGAAAGCCCGACCGCGGCCAACACTCGCGGCTTAGTACGTGGTGAGATTTACAACCAAAAAGGTGAGCTAGTAGCGACAGCCGTTCAAGAAGGTGTGATGCGCTTTACCAAGTAACGAGCAAACACTTTTTTATAACTGTGAGCATTTTTTAAAAGCGACGTACATTTTTAGAAACGGCGAACAAGCACGTTCAAACCCAAAAAGTAAAGTCTATTCAACCTCTAACGTCGGCTCGAATTCACTTTGTACTCGCATTTTAATGCCATCTCCAGCGTCTCGCAGTAGATTAAATGGTGATAGCACCACCCCTTTCACCGCACCTTCTGCAGCTCCCTGAGCTAACTCTCTACTCTTATCGGCTAGCAAATTAGCTTGCACCAACATATCAGGCACTTCAGCTCTAAGCATTTCGGATTCAGTGACAATCACTGGAATGGTTTGCTCTCGATAAGATTTACTTTCCGCGAGCATTGGCGGCATTACATCGACACGGTATCGTTTTAATTCCGTCAGTGTTGGGGGAATAACATCGGTTCTTACTTGCTCTACTTCGGTTCGAACACTCTTAACTTCATCTAAGATAGCGGGGATTTTGCTATCAACCGATGAAACGGTTTGATTAACTTCATCGATGGTTTTACGGACATCTTCTACAGTATCCAACACCTGAGGAGCCAATTCATTAACATGCTCAGCAAACGCCAAAAGCTCTTCCACTTTTAGTCCCTTGGTAAGACCCGATAAGTCTTCAATAACTTGCGGATAAGTATCGACGATCTCCCCGACTTTATTGGTAAATGAATAGATGGTGTAGCCCAAGAAAAAAATGGCGACCGCTAATACCAACTGGATAGCGGTAGATACTTTTGCAAACATGAATAATCCTTTTCTTTATCGCAAAGGCGATGTCTAAACTGAAACGAGAGGTAGCATAAGATTAGGTTGAGCTTAAAGCGGCAATGCTGTCGTGTACTTCAGTGGTTCCATCGCAAAAGTCGACGTCACATTAGATATACCATCAATGCTATTCACTAAGCGTTTGTAAAAGTCGTCAAAGCACTTCATGTCTTTCACCTGAACCTTCATCATATAATCATACTCGCCCGCCATACGATAGAACTCCATCACTTCTGGAAATTCAGACACAGTATTCACAAAACGACCATACCACTCATGAGAATGATCACTGGTTTTAATCAATACGAACGCGGTAAAGGAAAGATCGAGCTTTTCAGGGTTCAACAACGCAACTCTTTTCTCAATAACTCCATTCTCTTCAAGTCGTTTAAGTCTTTTCCAACAAGGCGTGGTCGTCAGGTTGACCGCTTCAGATATGTCATTCAACGACAGCGTGCTGTCTTCTTGTAACAACCTTAATATCTTTTTATCTACGGCATCTATCACACTTTCACCAAATCAGTTTTAAAGAGAATAATTTTCTACAATTTAAGCAAAACAAAGGAAATATGGCAAAGTTTTTCTCCTTGGATATCGCTAAATTATAACCATACCAATTACAAAGAATTCCTACTTAGTCTCAGGAGAACGCCTATGTGTACTGACCATCAATGGATTAACAACGCGATTCGTAAAATTGAAGCCGATTACCAACGCTCAGCGGATACGCACCTGATCAAGCTCGATCTACCTAGCGTAGAAGGCATTGATATTTATCTTAAAGATGAAAGTACACACCCAACAGGCTCTTTGAAGCATCGTTTAGCGCGTTCCCTTTTCCTCTATGCGATTTGTAATGGTTGGGTTGGCCCAGAAACCACGATCATTGAATCTTCATCAGGCAGTACAGCGGTGTCTGAAGCGTACTTTGCTCGCTTGCTTGGCCTTCCGTTTATTGCGGTAATGCCAAAATGCACAGCGAAAAAGAAAATTGAACAGATTGAATTCTACGGCGGTCAAGCGCACCTTGTTGAGCGCTCTGACGAAATCTACGCAGAGTCTCGTCGTTTAGCTGAAGAGTTGAATGGGCATTATATGGATCAATTTACTTACGCTGAGCGCGCAACCGACTGGCGTGGTAACAACAACATTGCCAACTCAATTTTCAATCAAATGCAGATGGAAGATCACCCAGTTCCAGCGTGGGTGGTAATGAGCCCAGGCACCGGTGGTACATCAGCAACCATTGGTCGTTTCATTCGCTACCAACAGCATGAAACTAAACTTTGTGTTGTCGACCCTGAGAATTCTGTATTCCATGAATTTTTCAAGACAGGCAACGCGGATGTCAAAGGCAACACATTCAGCAAAATTGAAGGTATCGGGCGCCCACGAGCAGAGCCTAGCTTTATCTCGGGCGTGATTGATGAGATGCGTACAATTCCAGACGCAGCAAGTATCGCTACTACGCATTGGCTGTCTGATATTCTTGGCCGAAAAGTTGGTGCATCAACCGGTACCAATATGTACGGTGTACTTCAACTAGCCAGTGAAATGAAAGCACGCGGAGAGAAAGGCTCTATCGTGACTTTGCTATGTGACAGTGGTGAGCGTTACCTAGACACTTACTTCAATGACGAGTGGGTAAATCTGAATATCGGTGACCTACAACCTTACGCGGCGAAGTTAGAGGCTTTCTCGCAAACGGGTGAGTTAGCTTAAGCTCGACACTAGCATTCAAAGCTAAGATTAGCGTACAAAATTAAAAAGAGCCCTGATGGGCTCTTTTGCTATATGCGGTTTGTTCTAAGTGCTGCTTGATCTATAAATCGTTGCTGCTAAATCGACAAATTATTCTGGCTTCTGCTTCGCTTCAAACGCCGCTAGTTGCTCAGGTGTCGCTTTTGGTTGATGGTTTTGTTTCCACTCATCGTAAGTCATGCCGTATACGCGCTCACGAGCGTCATCGATATCCAAGTCTAGGCCTTGTTGCTCAGCTTCGGCTTTGTACCACTTGCTGAAACAGTTACGGCAGAAGCCCGCCAAGATCATCAGGTCGATATTTTGCACATCTTTGTTGCTATCTAAATGTGCTAACAGGCGACGAAAGGTTGCTGCGTCTAGTTTATCTTGTTCTTCTTGAGAAAGATCTTTGTATTTAAATTCAGCCACTTTACTTTCCTTTTATATTTATTTTCTTGTATTCATTCGTTGAGCTGTACTCGTTATACAAAAAAAGCCTGCCATTCGCTAGGAGCAAACGCAGGCTTTTCAATATTGTTACACTATTCCATGTTCATTAGCCGTGAGAGCTTCTTCCCACGTTATCGTGGCTCAGCTCTTTATTTAGAACCGCTTCCACATGACCTGGAGAACGTGTTGAGCCAGAAATCAGTCGATACATTGCAGGGATTACGAACAGAGTAACCAAAGTTGCAAAGCCCATACCAAAGAAGATAACCGTACCCACAGCCACTCGGCTTTCGTAACCTGCGCCCGTTGAAGTAATCAATGGGATTGCACCGGCTAGTGTGGTGAACGCCGTCATCAAGATTGGGCGTAAACGTCGCGCTGAAGCATCAATGATCGCCTTTTCAAACTCAATGCCACGGTCACGAAGTTGGTTAGCAAACTCGACGATCAAGATACCGTTTTTGGTCACCATACCGATCAACATGATCATACCAATCTGGCTATATACGTTGAGACCTTGACTCATCAACACCAAACCTAAGAAACCACCAAAGATACCCATAGGTACGGTGAACATCACCACCAGTGGGTTAATGAAGCTTTCAAACTGCGCAGCCAATACCAAGTACGCGACCAACATCGCTAGCGCAAACACCACTAGGATACTCGATTGGTTCTCTTTGAAGTCTTTTGACTCGCCAGAGTAGCTCACTGAGATATCACCCGGTAGCTGCTCAATCGCTTGCTCGTCAAGGAAATCCAGTGCATCACCCAGCGTGTAACCTTCCATTAGGTTCGCTTTGATGGTCACCGACTTCTGCTTGTTGTAGTGCGACAAACGAATCGAGGATGCTACTTCTTCAATGTGCGTCAATGTATCTAGTGTTACTAGCTCACCAGACCGAGTTCGCATGTAGATTTGGCTTAAGTCATTAGCGTTGTTAAAGCTGTTTTCATCACCACGAAGGTAAACATCGTACTCTTCACCACGATCAACGAACGTAGTTTCGCTGCGCCCGCCAAGCATGATTTCTAACGTATCTGAAATATCCGAAACGCTAACGCCTAACTCGGCTGCACGTTGCTTATCTACGGTTACCAATAACTCTGGTGTTTTCTCCGAGTAATCGATGTCCGCACCTTCCATCATTGGTGAATCTTCAGCCGCTTGTTTTAACAGTTCGCCCCATTTCTGAAGCTCAGAGTAATCAGAGCCACCCAGTACGAATTGAACAGGCTCACTTGAACCACCTTTGAAGCCCGGCATGAACGGGAATACACGTACATCAGGAATACCATTTAAAGATTTACGAACTTCGTTCAACGCTTCCTGAGCGGTCTCATCACGTTCATCCCAATCTTCCAAGATCATGATCACGAAGCCCGTTTGGTCGCCCGCATTACCACCAAACGCTGGTGATTGAATACTGAATGACTTCAAGAAGCCTTGACCAAGCAGCGGCATTAGGCGCTCTTCAACGATGTCCATGTTGGCAGACATGCGGTTATAACTGGTTGCATCGGCGCCACGAACAAACGCAAATATAACGCCGCGGTCTTCTTGTGGAGTCAGTTGCGACGGCACTTGTTGCATTAAACCGTAGCTACCGCCCATACACGCGAGAATAATAACAGGAGCAGCCCAACGCCAATTCAAAGCACGACGCAGTACCGCTTTATAGCCAAGTTCTAACTTGCCAAACACACGTTCGATAAATAGGTTGAAACGATTCGGTTTAACATTCGCTTTCAGGATTTTACTGCCTAACACTGGTGTTAGCGTCAGTGCCACCACCGACGAGAAGATCACCGACATCGCCAACAGTACCGAGAACTCCGTAAATAAGAGACCGACCATGCCATCCATAAACGAGATTGGTAGGAATACCATCACCAGTACAAGCGTTGTTGCGATTACCGCGAATCCTACTTCACGCGTCCCTTTATAAGCCGCAAGCAATGGCGATTCACCACGTTCAATGTGATGGAAAATATTCTCAACCACCACGATGGCGTCATCGACCACCAAACCAATAGACAGGATCAGTGCCATCAAGGTGATTAGGTTAATAGAGAAACCAAAGTAGTAAGCCGCAATAAACGACGAAATCAGAGATACTGGAACGGTTACCGCTGGAATCAGCGTTGCACGCGCTTGACCTATGAAGACGTAAAGCACGAGGATAACTAAACCACCCGTAATAAAGAGTGTGCTGTAAACCTCTGAGATCGAACGATCGATAAAGACAGTTGAGTCATAGTCGACCGCCAGTCGAGTCCCGTCAGGCAGGAACTTCTGAATCGCCTCAACTTCTTTATGGACTAAGTCAGCAACCTCAAGTGGGTTCGCATCTGACTGAGGCACAATACCCATACTAACGTTAACAACGCCGTCACTCTTAAAGGTCGAGTTCTCGTTTTCTGCGCCAATATACACATCCGCTACGTCTTTCAAGTAGATTGGCGTGTTATCAGAAGCTCGTTTTACCACTAAGTATTCGAAATCTTCCGCTTCAGTGTAAGAACGAGCGGTACGAACCGACATCACAATCGCATCGTTACGTACTTCACCACCCGGGCTTTCAATGTTCTCATTATTTAGCGCTGTAGTAATATCAGAAGCAGTAACGCCACGACCCGCCATTAGGGCTGGTTTCAGCTTCACATACATTACTTTGTATAAGCCACCCGAGATATCCACCGAGCTCACACCAGAAATCAAACTAAAGCGGTCAATCAACACACGTTCGGTGTAGTCGGTTAACTGCGTTCGGTCCATCTCAGTCGAGCTTAAGTTAATGTAGACCGAGGCTTCGCCACTACCATTGTTCTTATAAACAATGGGGTCGTCGGCTTCATCAGGCAATGATCGCTGAGCACGAGCGACCGCATCACGCACATCACTCACACCCGTATTGAGGTCGTAACCAAGCTCAAAGGTAATAGTGATACGCGACATGCCGTTACGCGTTGTGGATTCGATCTCATCGATGCCACTGATGCCGGATAATTGGTCTTCAAGATTGGAGGTTATTTGGCTTTCAATGATGGTGGCGGATGCACCTTCATAGCGAGTACTGATCGACACCACTGGGCTTTCGATGTCTGGCATCTCACGAACCGCGAGCTTATTGAAAGAGACGATACCAAACACAACCAAAAGCAGGCTCAATACGACAGCCGCTACTGGTCTCTTTACAGAAACATCAGATAACAACATTAGTTAGCGCCCTCTTGTGCTTTTTTATCACTTGCTGCATCAGTTGGGCGATTAACGGCAAGCTCTTGAACCAAGACTCCGTCACGCATGTTCACGATACCTTGCACCACGATCTTCTGACCAATTTCGATGCCTTTATCAATCACGACTTCGTTATCGATACGCGCACCCAAGAACACTTCTGTTCGAGTTGCCTTGTTATCCTCGCCAATCACATAAACAAAACGCTTCGTACCTGAGTACTCCAACGCTTGAACAGGGATAATCGGTGCTTCGACTGGTGGGAAGTCCATATCCGCGGCCACTAACATGCCCGGCTTCAAGTAATCATTGTTGTTATCAAAGTGGATTCGAACTCGTAAATTCAAGGTTTCAGCGTTAATACGAGAATCAATGCCTACCACTGTGCCAGTAAACTGAGTCTCGCCCCATGCACTGGTGCGAGCCGTCACTGTCATGCCTTTAGACAGCTTAGAAAGGTAGCGCTCCGGAATTTGAAGGTCTAACTGCATCACAGACAAATCATCTAAGGTCACGAGTTCAGTGCCTGCTGTCACCATTTTACCGCGGCTAAAGTCGATAAAACCGACAGTGCCAGAGAAAGGTGCACTAATGTGTAGATCTTTAAGGTTAGCATTTGCGGCAGCCAATCGAGCATTGGCAATTTCAACATTGGTTTTCTGCGCGTCAATTTCAGTTTGCGTAATCGCATTCCGTTTAACTAATCGTTGGAACTCCGCTAGCTTACGTTTTTCGTCTTTTAGGTACGCTTGAGCCTCTGCAACCGCGGCCTTGGCTTTGTCATCATCTAATTGAACCAACATCTGCCCTTTAGTGACGTCTTGGTTGGCTTTGATGTTGATAGAGTCAACTCTACCAGCCACTTCAGAAGTAATGATCACAGATTGTTCGGCTTCTAACTTACCGACCAAAGAAAGAGACTGGCTAACTTGGTGAATATCAACCTGCTCAGTAACAACAGTAACAGTACTTGGGCCCATGCGTTTTGCGAGTGCGGCTGGAGACGCCATAAGAATCGACAAGCTAAGCAGGGTTAAAACAGATTTATGCTTCATAATAATGGTCTGCAAGTAAGATTTATTATCTATAAATGAAATTAACCGTATTCTATCAACTGATGAATGCTGTAACGTCAAGAAGTGTAAATCTAGGTTAAATTCCATTTACGTTTCTTCGCCAATAACACAAACCAAACACAATACAGAAAGTCAGTTACCTCAAGGTGTTACCTGTCACTACGTAAACCTGAGCCTAGGTGTTCACTTCACGAGCAATATGCATACTTTTCGCCATCTTTGCCCAAAAAGGCAGCATTTAACACAAAACCATAAGAAAAACTCTTTACAGGTTTAACGTGTTTGCTATGATGCGCTCCGCACTTGAGAGATGCGTTGGGAAAAACATCTCTTTAGCCTATCCATTATGAGATAGGGAAAAACACCCTGGAGGGGTTCCCGAGTGGCCAAAGGGAGCAGACTGTAAATCTGCCGGCTCCGCCTTCGATGGTTCGAATCCGTCTCCCTCCACCATATTCTTCTTACCTCTTTTAAGAGTTAAGAGAACAACCTGATTGATGGGCTTATGGGAAAACATCAATTTAGGCTTACTTTGTGAAAAGTAAGACACACCCTGGAGGGGTTCCCGAGTGGCCAAAGGGAGCAGACTGTAAATCTGCCGGCACTGCCTTCGATGGTTCGAATCCGTCTCCCTCCACCATATTCTTCTTACCTCTTTATAAGAGTTAAGAGAACAACCTGATTGATGGGCTTATGGGAAAACATCAATTTAGGCTTACTTTGTGAAAAGTAAGACACACCCTGGAGGGGTTCCCGAGTGGCCAAAGGGAGCAGACTGTAAATCTGCCGGCACTGCCTTCGATGGTTCGAATCCGTCTCCCTCCACCATATTCTTCTTACCTCTTTTAAGAGTTAAGAGAACAACCTGATTGATGGGCTTATGGGAAAACATCAATTTAGGCTTACTTTGTGAAGAGTAAGACACACCCTGGAGGGGTTCCCGAGTGGCCAAAGGGAGCAGACTGTAAATCTGCCGGCACTGCCTTCGATGGTTCGAATCCGTCTCCCTCCACCATATTCTTCTTACCTCTTTATAAGAGTTAAGAGAACAACCGGATTGATGGGCTTATGGGAAAACATCAATTTAGGCTTACTTTGTGAAGAGTAAGACACACCCTGGAGGGGTTCCCGAGTGGCCAAAGGGAGCAGACTGTAAATCTGCCGGCACTGCCTTCGATGGTTCGAATCCGTCTCCCTCCACCATATTCTTCTTACCTCTTTTAAGAGTTAAGAGAACAACCTAATTGATGGGCTTATGGGAAAACATCAATTTAGGCTTACTTTGTGAAGAGTAAGACACACCCTGGAGGGGTTCCCGAGTGGCCAAAGGGAGCAGACTGTAAATCTGCCGGCACTGCCTTCGATGGTTCGAATCCGTCTCCCTCCACCATATTCTTCTTACCTCTTTCGAGAGTTAAGAGAACAACCTGATTGATGGGATTATGGGAAAACATCAATTTAGGCTTACTTTGTGAAGAGTAAGACACACCCTGGAGGGGTTCCCGAGTGGCCAAAGGGAGCAGACTGTAAATCTGCCGGCACTGCCTTCGATGGTTCGAATCCGTCTCCCTCCACCATATTCTCCTTAATTGGAAAATCGAAAAGCCAACTCATTGAGTTGGCTTTTTTCGTTTCTGTGTATAATATTTCCCTGTACCCGTTACCTTTCTCGTTCAACGATCTTGATAACCTATCATCCAAGTTGAGAAACATCTCTCAACAACTGAATAAAAGTCAAATATGCAGCTACAAACTCTAGGAAAAGGACGCTTCGAAACTGAGTGGACTGAAGACAAGCAACTAATCGAACAAACCATTCGTGATTGTATTTGTACGAGCAGAATATTTGAGGAAAATGAGAAGCTATTAACTCAAGGAGAGCATGTAGATAACCTTTACCTTGTTGATTCCGGTAGAGTTTCTATGGGAATGACAGCTCGAAACGGTAGAACATTTTTGTTAGGTACTCTTGAGTGTGAGCAACAAGTCTTCGGAGAAATGGAATTCTTTACAGGATACCGATGCCAAATGGATATTATGCCAATCGAGCCCGTCAACGTATCTATCATTGATGCTCAAAAGCTAAAAAAGTACTTGTTAGAACAACCTAGGCTTTCTCTCTATTTCGCTAGCGCTATCGCTATCGCTATTGACTATCAAGACACGGTCGAGATCCTAACAAGGCGTCTTCTATACCCGATTACTTATAATGTTGCCTACGATATTTATCATCAATATTTGAATGACTTACCCGTCGATGGCTTTCAAAAGAACTATCTTGAAGCGGAACGCTTCGCTACTACTGATAGAGTCTACCGCCGTGCAGTGAAAGAACTTGAACACAAAGGCTTTATTGCAAAAGAAAAGAAAGGCTTAAGGATTCTTGATCTAGAAGGGCTTAGAAAGTTTACGGAGCAGTAAAGGCCTGCATAAATGCAGACCTTTTCCGGGTCGGCTTAAAACCGATGACGATTTACGCTATTTGAGTTTGATCTGATTGGTTTGCTTTGTACTTTATAGATGCCATAAGCATCACTAACACAACTGCATAGATAACAGGGATAGCGTACATAACCGTTTGGAGACCAACAATACTTTCCATCATAGAGCTAATCGCTGGGCTAAACATTGCACCAGCACTACCGCTGACCAATATATAAGAAACATTCTTACTTGATGCATTGCGAACAAATGAGACACCATAAGCAATGAAAGCATTGTAAAGTGCGGCACATGCAAACCCGTAGCCGTAAGTCAGGTAAGAGAGCCATTCTAGTTGATTTGTAGTAACGATGACGCTCGTTATCACCATAGCAAGCGTAATAATCGTCAATAAGAAATATTGAATCTTCATACGCGATACAATCACAGTCGAAACCAAGGCACCAACCAACGCAGCTGACCAATACTGAGTAATAATATTACCCGCTTGTTCAAATGGAATATCGAATTTCTCTTTCACAAACATTGGTGCCCAAGTTAAGAAAGTATAAAGCGCAAGCATTCCTAAGAACAATCCGATACCACCGCTGATAATACCAAAGTTCCACTCAGACTTTGATTCAGTTTGTGTTTCGCTTTCATCACCACATTGATTGAAGTTAGTCAGCAAGGCGATAAACATTGTGGCCAACGCAACCACGCCAACACTCAAGTAACTAATGCTCCAACTCATAGCATTAGTAAGTGCGTAAGTAGTGATCATAGGGAACACAACACCAGCAATGTTAAACGTCGCGTCTTGTACCACTAACATTGTGCTCTGAATTTTGTCTTTCCATAGTGAAACGACAATAGTACCAGCGATACACAGACCGACACCGCCACAAAAGCCAATGATAGTCATACATAACATCACGATCGATAACGAAGGTGAGATATAAAGGCCTAATGAAGACAGTGCGATAATGCCATAGCACAGCACCGTCATGCGCTTAATCCCGACTTTTTCAATTAGGAAAAAAGCAGCAATAGTTCCGGCGAGTGCTCCACCATTTAATAAAGAAAATATTGATGCGACTTCATTTACATTCGCGTTAAATGTATTGGCTATTGGTTCGACCAACATACCAAATTGTGTCGCAAAACCCGCCATAACGAAGTTGGCGAGGAAACTGATAGCAGTGAGTGTCATTTTATTTTTCATTGTTCACTCCAAGGGCTCGTAGGTTAGATGTTCTAGTTTTGGAGAGCTTAGCTTTCAGCTCTCCACATAGGCTTAAGCTTTTATTGCCGTTTCTAAAGCAATTTCAATCATGTTATTGAATGAAAGCTGACGCTCTTCTGCAGTCGTCTCTTCGCCCGTAATGCAATGATCAGATACCGTTAGAATAGCTAATGACTCAATACCGAATTGTTGCGCTAGTCCGTATAAACCAGCAACTTCCATATCGATACCTAGCACACCGAAACGCTCCAGCGCAGGAATGAGGTCTTCATCAGGATCGTAATAAAGGTCACCAGTGAAGACGTTGCCAACTTTTACATCTATATTTTTTTCTTTCGCTGAGACATAAGCATTGTGCAATAATTCAAACGTTGCCGAGGTCGCCATGTGGTAACCATTGCTGCGCTTAGCATTCGTTGGAGAGTCTGTCCCAGCTGCTTGCGCCAGAATCACATCACGCATCATCACATCTTTCTGTGTTGCACCAACACTACCAATACGAATAATTCGCTTCACACCGAAATCATTAATCAGTTCGTGACCATAGAGAACCATTGAAGGAACACCCATGCCATGACCCATTACTGAGATACGTTGCCCTTTGTAATAGCCTGTATATCCAAGCATGTTACGAATATCGGTCACGAGCTTTGAGTCTTCTAAATAGGTTTCAGCAATGTATTTCGCTCGTAGTGGATCTCCCGGCATAATTACCGTAGATGCGAAATCCTCAGCAGTACCAGCAATATGTGCAGTCATAATGTTTCCTTATTTGTTTTGTTGACGCAATCATAAGGAGCAATGGCACAAAGCATTGAGGACAAATGTCCGCTTTCAAAGTACTGCCTCTCAAATTTGAATCTCTCTATCAAAACAGAGAAAATAGCCGTTATAAGAACCTAGGTATGACTGGCTTACTATCCTTAGCACACAAAAAAGCCCCTGCTGATTTCTCAGCAGGGGCTTTCAATTATTTGGTGTCATTCCGAATAACTACATCATATTGATGTTGAGTTAAATCTTGGAATTAGCCTTGAATACCAACAATTAACCAAGGTGCATTGTCAGTTGTTAGGTCACGCTCTAGGTGCCAGATATCTGTGATATCTTCTTCAACGCCATCCGCAGTGTCACGGTAACGACCACTAAACTGAAGGCTTAGCTGTGCTTTGCTACCATCGTGGTCTGCACGAACGATTTCAGCATCAACGTACATTACGTCTGTGTGCTGATCACCGTCTAGCTTATTACGCTCAGCTTTTAGGTCTTCAAATAGGCTTGGAGATACGTATTCTTCAATCGTGTTTAGCTCGTTGTGGTTCCATGCACCTTGCAGTGTACGGTAGTGCTCACGAGAACCATTGATGAATGCCGCTTGATCAAAGCCCGGCGGGTAGTTATGTGGAACATCGCTTTGTGCACCAAAACCGAAGCCACCAGCAGTGCCTTGTGATTGAGGTTGTGCTTGCTCGAAGTTATGAACATTTGGTTGTTGCTTAGGTTGTTCAAACTTGTTCTGACCCATGCCGCCGAATGCTGGCTGTTGGCCACGTCCATTCTGCTGATTCATTGAGCCCTGCTTCGCACCCAACATTCCGCGTAGGAATTTAAACGCTAGGAAAGCAATCAGCCCCATAATCAGAATATCCATGAACTGGATACCTTCAAATGCGCCACCAAAGAATGCAGCTAAAAGACCACCAGCAAGTAAACCACCTAGCAGACCGCCCATAAGGCCTTTCTTGCTAGAGTTAGCTGCTGTGTTCTTACCTGTTTGATCTTGACGGATCGAATTCGTGTTTTGTTGTTTTGGTGCTGGAGCCGTTTTAAAGCTTTTGCCAAATGACTTACCACCACCAAACTTTTTCGCTTCCGCGATTGGCGTCACCGCGACTGTTACCAACAGGATCGCGACTAGTGAGAAAAATCGTTTCATTATTATCCTTTATAGGTTTTTTATCTTTCGACACCTTAATCATACTCGTTAACAAAGAACAATGAAATATTCACGACGTTTACACATGTATCATAATATTGCGGCTATTAATTGATTACTAAACTAGCGAAGGGATTGACGACACTCTGGGGCAGCATTAAAATATTGAACGATGTTCATTTAATAGAAAGTACCCATGGCAAGACGAAACGATCACACTCGCGAACAATTAGTGCAATTAACCTTAAAAACGGTGACCGACTTCTTAGAAGAGCACTCTTATCACGAGTTAAGTCTACGCAAAATCGCCAATATGATTGGTTATGTTCCAAGTACCTTGGTGAATGTATTCGGCAACTACAACCTATTGCTATTGCATGTTGTTGCTCAAACATTAGATGAACTGGCGTCAGAATCTGCTGTAGCAGTTGAACAATCGAGCAATCCTCAGCAAGCTCTATTCAACCTTGCCTACTGCTACCACGATTTTGCACAAAAACACCCTCACCGTTGGCAGCTTATCTTTGAGCACAACATGAACGGTGAAAACCTTCCTGAATGGCAATCGAACCGTATCGATAGAATGACAGGTATGCTAGAGCAACTATTAATCGCGATTGCTCCTGAACATACTGAAAGCGAAGTCGTTAAAGCCAGCCGTGTATTATGGTCTGGAGTACATGGAATTACTCTACTTAGCGTTGATGATAAATTTTTCGCCTCTGAGCCTATCGATGGTAAAGAGTTGATCAATAACCTAGTCTCAAACTACTTAACCAACTGGTAATCATCCAAGGAAAGACAATGAACAACAGCAGCCAATCTTCGCTGTTAACGCAAAAAAGGTTCCTACCCTACTTTATTACCCAATTTCTGGGAGCCTTTAATGACAACATATTCAAAAATGTTCTGTTACTGTTTGTTGCTTTCGCAAGCGTAGACACGCTACCTATTTCCAGCAATTTATTCATTAATTTGGCCGCTGGCCTTTTTATTCTGCCCTTCTTCCTATTTTCTGCTTTGGCTGGTGTGCTGGCAGACAAATATGAAAAATCGTGGTTTATCCGTAAAGTTAAGCTTCTTGAAGTGGTGATAATGTCACTGGGTGCGGTCGGATTTATCTACGAAAGCTACGAAATATTACTGCTACTTCTGTTTTTGATGGGGACACAAAGTGCCTTCTTTGGCCCCGTTAAGTACGCCCTACTTCCGCAACAGTTAGAAACCAAAGAGCTTGTGTCCGGAAATGCTCTGGTTGAAACAGGCACATTCTTAGCCATCCTAATCGGTACTCTAGGTGCTGGTATTATTGCGTCAGAAGAAAGCGCAAAACTCATTGCTGCGATATGTATTGTTTCGTTCGCCGTGCTTGGCTATGTATCGAGCTGCTTTATCCCACAAGCACCAAGTAATGCACCAGACCTTAAAGTAAAGTGGCAACCTGTAAAACTGACCCGCGCGACACTGGCGATTGCCAAAAAAGACCGCCCAACCTTTCAAGCACTGATGTCGATCAGCTGGTTCTGGTTCCTCGGTGCAGCTTACCTCACTCAGTTTCCCAACTTCACCAAGGTTTACCTAAACGGTACTGAAAGCGCTGTCGCGTTTTTATTGGCACTGTTCTCGGTAGGCATTGCGATTGGCTCTTTGGCTTGCGATAAACTATCTAATCACCGTATTGAAATCGGCATCGTGCCAATGGGTAGCCTAGGTATTTCGATCTTCGGCCTGTTGATGGCAACATCAATTCCGGAGTCTTTGCCTGACTTTAACTCTTTCCATCAGTTTGTGACGTATTCCGAACTTTGGCCGCTGTTTGCTTATCTTCTATTACTGGGGATCTCTGGCGGTATCTTTATTGTTCCGCTTTACTCTCTAATGCAGCTACGGGCAAAGCCAAATGAGCGAGCTCAAGTAATCGCTGGGCTCAATATCTACAACTCGCTATTCATGGTCGGGAGCGCTGTGTTAGGTATTGTTTGCCTTAGTATTTTGGAGTTTTCAATTCCACAACTGTTTGTACTGCTCGCGATAGGAAACACTTTGGTTATGTTGTATCTGTTTTATCAGGTGCCTATTTACGCTTTCCGTTTCTTTACGTGGGTGGTCACTCACACCATGTACCGAGTTAAACATAAAAATTTACATCACCTTCCAGAAAAAGGCGGCGCATTGATTATCTGCAACCATGTGAGTTATATGGATGCATTATTGCTGAGCGCCGTTTGCCCTCGCTTGATCCGCTTTGTGATGGAAGAAGATTACACCAAGTTGCCGCCTATTCGACGTTTCTTGAAAAGAGCTGGGGTTATTCCAATCTCCGCAACCAACCGTATCTCTATTCGAAATGCTTTTAAAGAAGTAGAACGCGCCCTGCATGAAGGCCACATCGTGTGTATTTTTCCAGAAGGAAAGCTAACCTCTGATGGTGAAGTCGCAGAGTTCATGCGTGGAATGGAGCTGATTATCAAACGATCTCCTGTGTCAGTCATTCCAATGGCTCTCAAAGGGCTATGGGGCAGCTACTTCAGTCGTTACAAAGGCAGTGCCTGCAAAGGACTACCAACCCGCTTCTGGACCAAGTTAGAGATAGAAGCTGGCAAGCCAATTCTCGCTAAAGATGCCTCATGCAAAACTCTTCGGCAGTCAGTCTCAGACCTTCGCGGAACACTACGCTAGCTAACCAGCCCTTTATTCATATCAGCTGAACAAGCGTTAAGTTTTCCTTAACGTTTGTTCAATTCATTTAGACTTACTTATCATTTTATTGAACGTATAGTGGTCTCATTACAATAACGTGACAACACAACAAGACTCTAAATACAATGAACCTAAAAAAGTCTGCTCCATTTTATCTTGCTGCACTGTTTTGCTTAACACCTTGGGTAAGCTCACCGACGGCCCTCGTTATTGGCTTTCTGCTTGCTAGTTTAGGTTTAGTCCCTGAGCATCTAGAAGTCGGCAAACTCACAAAGAAGTTACTGGCCTACTCGATTGTCGGCTTAGGCTTTGGCATTCAGTTTGAAAAAGCATTGGCAGTAACAGGCGACGGTATTGGTTTAATTGTCACGACCATCATTGGTACGTTAGTCATTGGTTGGTTCTTAGCCAAACGAATGGGATTGGATCGCACCACGGGCTACCTTATCTCTTCAGGTACCGCTATTTGTGGTGGTAGCGCGATAGCAGCTGTAGCACCTGCGATTAAAGCGGACGATGAACAGATTGGCTTGGCATTAGCTACGGTATTTGTGTTGAACTCGGTAGCTCTATTCTTATTCCCGATGATTGGCCACGCGCTTGAGTTAAGCCAACAAACATTTGGTACTTGGGCCGCCATTGCGATTCACGATACATCTTCTGTGGTAGGTGCAGCTTCGGCTTACGGTGAAGAAGCACTGACGACAGCGACAACATTGAAGCTCGCTCGTGCACTTTGGATCATCCCAATCGCTTTAGTCAGCGCGATGATCTTCAAGAACGATCAAAAGAAGATTACGATTCCTTACTTCATTTTCTTCTACTGCGCCGCCATTGCTATCAGTGACTTGCTGCCACAATTTGAGATGGTCTACCAAGGGATCTTTGATGTGTCCAAACGCGCGTTGGTTGTGTGTCTGTTCTTAATTGGCTGTGGTATTTCTGTAGAGAAGTTAAAAGCAGCAGGGCCGAAGCCATTGATGTTTGGTATTACGATGTGGACTATGATTTCGACAGGTTCTTTGGCGTGGTTAACTCTTGCTTAGTTCGCAAAGAAACGCTTTAACTGGTTGTTCGGTTACCTAGACACTCAGATTAGCGAGCAACAAAACAAAAAGGCAAAGCTCAAATGGGCTTTGCCTTTATCGTTTGTGGTAAAGATATTCTTTGTTGCAACAATCACAAATCAAACAGGGGCTTATCACTCTTCTTGCTCTCTCTTTTCATTAAAACAAGTACCACAACCAACACAAATGCGGTGAGTTCAGCCAACGAGCGAGTCAACCCTGACGAAGTGACCGCTTGGCCTATCTGCAGTAAAACCGCAATGATGAGGGCAATTTTCATAATAAGACCTTATTCTATAATTCGTTATTTATAGGACTTATTATGATGGATGGTTATAAAGATAATAAATTCTGTTTTGAACTATCTAATTGCTAAATTAACTAACCGCCTGCCAACTTAGTCACCTAACAACTGAATCACCTAACAGCTTCGCAAATAACGTCGAGGTAAGCGCTTACCTTTAACTCCTATGCTGAGACAACCACTGTGCCAACCCAGCGCGTGAGACCTTAATACCCTGTTGTTCTTGCTTAGGCATTCGATAATACTCAACAGGAAATTTGAACCGCTCAAGACGGCCATTCAATTGCTCAGCAAACCACTCTTTGGTTGGCAAATCAGCACAATCCACAATAGCGACAGGTCGAAATCCGAACTCATCATCTTCAATTGGAACAATAAAAGACTGATTAACCTCAGACAATTGGTTGAGTGCTCGCTCAATCTCCTCGCAATGAATGTTCTCACCACCAGAAATAAACTGATTGTCGGCGCGGCCAATAATCGACACTTGTTCGCCATCCCATTCACCGAGGTCTTTACTGTCGAACCAACCTTGGTCATCCACCAGTGGCGTTAAGTCACCTTGATAGTAATAACCGGAAGCGAGCGTCTCGCCGCCAATAAAGATACGTTGTTCTTCAATTTTTAGTTGGCGATGGTTAAGGACAAATCCGGCCGTGCTACTGGCATCAACGGGCTTCGCAGTCACTGTTGAAGCCGCTTCTGTCATGCCGTAGCCAAGCCATGTTTCGATACCCATGTGTTGAGCTTCAAGCCCAAGAGCTTCTGGAATATGGCTACCACCCAAAAGTACATGAGTTAAAGTAAGTGCTTGCTTACTCTTTAGTAATCGATGTAGCTGCGTAGCCACTAATGAAGCGTGACTACAACCTTCGATGTCGGTTTCAAGCTGACCTCTGCCTATTTTGATGCAACCACCTGCCGCCAACCAACGATGAACTATCGCTAATCCTGACACATGGTACATAGGTAAACTCAGTAACCAAGTGTCACCTTGTTCAAAATAAAAAACGTCGAGTAACCCGACCGCCGAGCATAAATGCTGCTCAAGCGTGTGAGCCACTGCTTTCGGATTTCCGGTAGAACCTGAAGTGAATACGATACTCGCTAGATTTTTCGGATTGAAGTTGGAGTCTTGAGATGCCGTTATCCGATTATCATCACCATCGACCTTCACTTCATTTAAGCAAGATAAGGTCACCAACTGAGTATTCAAATCGACAGTCTCTGATTGCTCTATCCCGCTACTGTCCAAAAGCCAAAGGTAGTTTTGTTGACCTGCTTGATTTAAGGAATCGAGCTTTTTCTTCAGGCGTAAGCTAGGCTGAGGCATCGTAAACGCACAAACCACACCCAAATTGAGTGCGGCAAGGTAAACAGGGGTCACTTCAGCTTGATTCTTACCAACAATCGTCAGGACGTCACCTTCAGATAGGCCTTGCTGAGATAGCTGTTGTTGGTACTCACTCACTAGCACAGACACTTGCTGCCAAGTATAAGTATGGTGAGTAGTCACTAACGCTGTTTGATGTGGGTTTTGCTGCGCCCACTGTACCCAAAGCGGGTGATGATTAGATTGTGGGCGCATCATAAGATAACCAAGTTATAGATTGAAAACGGTCTAAGCCAATCGAACGATCAGCTTAAGAAGACCAAATCAATTGTTGCTGCTCAAGAGTAGAAACCGGAAGCTGACAACCCGGCCAAGAAACCTCTAGCTGTTGCTGATACAAGCCAATTGTATCAAGTCCTGGAACTTCATTAGGCAAGTATTGTTGTGCTAATCGAGCAATCTGAGTTAAGCCAAGGCTAGACTCTATGCTTGAGCTTAGTACTGGTTTGATACCGAGTTGCTGTGCACGCTCAATGATTGCCACACAACGCTCTACAGAACCAATAAGAGTTGGCTTGATCACGACAGCTTTAACACCAGTAAGGTCGCTAAGATCAAATTCAGGGCTTCGCACCGCTTCTTGCAATGTTTCGTCCCACGCAATCGCTACGCCATGGTCAATAGCAAATGCCAAGCTGTCTTCTGGTTTCTGGCAAGGCTCTTCAATAAAGCTAATACGCTGACGCAGTGACGGCGAAATGTACTTAATGAACTGCTTCGCTTTCTCCGGCTTCCACGCACGG
The DNA here is from genome assembly GCF_003345295.1 of Vibrio splendidus. Lineage (NCBI taxonomy): Bacteria > Pseudomonadati > Pseudomonadota > Gammaproteobacteria > Vibrionales > Vibrionaceae > Vibrio > Vibrio splendidus. The sequence goes on along the minus strand of NZ_CP031055.1, from coordinate 692,924 downwards.
TTAGCATCAAGTCTTAGGGTCAAATCAGGTATCGACTCAAGGAATAAGCTAACCAACATACCATCGCGAATCGCTTCGTAAAGACCGACTTTCACTTTCGCGACCTTCTCGCCTTTCATCTCATTCAGCACAGGGATCAATTCATCTGGATCGCCTGTACACAACGGCGCAACTTGGTCGTTACCTTCAGCATTGAGTTCGCCTCGTAATTCCATCATCGCCATTGAAAAACCGAAGGCAACAGAAGGATATAGATCATCAAAAGGCGTTTGAGGGTTATTGTGGCTCCAAAGCTCTAATTCGTGTTGAAGCTGAATACCGGCTTGTTCGGCATCTTCTTGGCTAAAACCTGGCAAAGGTGCGACTTCGCCAAAGCCAGTTTTACCATCACACTCAAGTTGGATGATATAGCCAACGCGTTCGTTCAACTTATTGTCACGAAGAATCACACCACTATCCATAGGTAGTTGATAACGGTAGAGTTTAGCGTGACGCTGAGAATTCACTGAGTTCATAAAGTTTCCTAAAAAACGGGGAACATCAAAACAAAACGAGCCGCTATTAGCGACTCATTTTAAAGAAGAGAAAGACTATGGGTTACGCGGAAATTTGTCGAAATCAGGTCGACGCTTCTCGTTAAATGCGTTTCGGCCTTCTTGGCCTTCTTCTGTCATGTAGAACATCATGGTTGCGTTACCCGCCAACTCTTGTAGACCAGCTTGACCATCACAGTCTGCGTTTAGTGCGGCTTTCAAGCAACGCAGCGCCATTGGGCTGTGTTGAAGCACTTCACGACACCAACGAACCGTTTCTTTTTCTAGGTCGGCAACAGGCACTACAGTATTTACTAGACCCATGTCCAATGCTTCTTGAGCATCGTAGAAACGACACAAGAACCAGATTTCACGTGCTTTCTTCTGACCAACGATACGAGCCATGTAAGAAGCACCCCAACCGCCGTCGAATGAGCCTACTTTAGGGCCCGTCTGACCGAACTGCGCGTTTTCAGCTGCAATGGTAAGGTCTGCCATCATGTGAAGAACATGACCACCACCGACTGCCCAACCCGATACCGCTGCGATTACTGGTTTGGGACAAGTACGAATTTGACGTTGGAAATCAAGCACGTTCAGGTGATGTGTACCTGAATCATCTTGATAGCCGCCGTAGTCACCACGAATACTTTGGTCACCACCAGAACAGAATGCCTTCTCACCAAGACCCGTCAAAATGATTACGCCAACCTTCTCGTCATAACGAGCATCAGCCAGTGCATTGATCATCTCTTTTACGGTTTGTGGACGGAACGCATTGTGGACTTGAGGACGCGCAATCGTGATTTTCGCAATACCGTCGTCAGACTTGTGGTACTGAATATCTTCGAATTGACTGCTTTCATCGCTCCAGTTAACTGCCGCGTAAAGTTCTTCTTCTGTGATGCCTACTGTTTTAGCCATGGTGATTCCCATTGTTCTATTAGAGACCACGACTAACAAGTAGTCGTGACGGTGTTGCTCTGCTTTTGATAGTGCTTGAGACTAGAGATCCGCTCAGTCAGATTAGCGACGACTGGCGATACATTGGATTATCAAGTTTGAAAACAACTCTGGTTGCTCAAAATGAACATTATGACCCGCGTAATCAACCTGACTATATTCAAAGCCACTATTCTCAGCTAGCTCCATGAATTTACGATCTTTTTCTCCACACACATAATGCAATAAATGCTCATGAGATTTCAATGTGGCACGTAAATCCGGTTGCTTAGCTAACGAAGTAGATAACAACATATTTGCTACGGATACTCCAAGGTTACCACTACGCTTTATGACCAAAGTTTGTCTTTGCTCATGATTTAGTGAAGAAAAGACGCTTTGTTGATACCAATCGTCTAAAACATCTTCAATCGACTGCTGCGCAAAGCGGACAGCCCACTGCGTATCATGTACTAACCTTTGTGCTCGTTCTTCATCACGCTCCAGACCAAAGTTGCCACCTTCAATAATGACTTTCTCTAGATTGAGTGTTTCGAAGCAAGGGCTTGTCACCCCATACATGGCGAGCCTTCCTCCCATAGAGTAGCCAATTACCACGATAGGGTAATCCGCAGGAAGATCGTTGAGGGCAAGTTGAGAAGTAATGCACTGAACGATTTTCTTGCAGCAATGATCAAAGCCTACCGGATCGATAAAGCGGCTTTGTCCGTGCCCGGGCAAATCTATGCAAAGACGAGGAAAATCCTCTAGATATGGATGACATGCACTCCAATCATCCCCGCTTCCGAGTAAACCATGTAAAAAAACAAGCAAAGGTTTGTCGGAAGGTTCTTGTACAGCTGGGTAATAATTGGAGTAAAGCATGTAAAGTCCTTAGGCTAATGCCTCGGTGAGCATTGAACTGAATTGTTTCAGCAAAGTAGACGCTTGTTCGGGAGGCGTCTTAACTTCAACGAGCAAGGTACCCTGACCCTGTTCGAAATGTTGTTCGATAATGTTTTGATAGCAATTCAAGGTTTCTGGTGCAGCGTAACCAAGTTGGAACTGCGCAGCAGCGTGTTCAAAACTGAAACCATGAGGCATTTGATAAAGTGACTGTTTTTGCTGCTCTGGTACCGGCAACAAGTCAAAGATTGCACCACCGTCATTGTTGGTCACAACAATAACCATCGGCGTTAAATTATGAGTCAGCAGAGCCAGTGAATTGAGGTCGTACAACAAAGAGGTATCACCAATCAACATCAACAAAGGATTCTGGTTGGCTTTCACCACGCCCGCAGCCGTCGCCACCAAGCCGTCAATGCCCGATGCACCACGGTTACTGTAAACTTGATTCGCAGATATTGATGACAGCATATCCACCAGCCTTACCATCAAGCTATTTCCCACAAATAGCTCTCTGCCTTTAAGTCTAGACGACAAGTCAACGGCAACACTGAGTTCCGTCAATTGGTCATTGTTGGATATTTGCGCGAGGGCGAGTTGCTGAACAGTATTTGCGACCTCGATTAAAGGAGCCGCCCAACCTGCATGCTGGCCTAGCAAGGTGGGTAAATGCTGCTCTGACACCCATGACTCGATAGCAGCAACGATATGAGTTTGAGGCAGATGATCTTGGTTGATTCGGTGCGTATCTGGTGACACAACAATATATTGTGATGAGCAGAATGATGATGCTTGCGACTTTATCCAATGATTAAGGCGCTTAGAAACAATGCGCTCACCGAACTGAAGGATGAAATCACATTGGTTAAGTTGTTCTTTCGCTACGTCACTCTGCATCCAAAGATCATAATGTTTCCAATCACTTGTGACACCTGATTGAGGGTCACAAAAAACTGGCCAACCTAATGCAGTGGCAAACTGCTGAGCTTTTTTCGCCTGTTCAATATCTAGCGAACCGAGAATAACCACACCCTTACGTCCAAGATACTCACCTGGAGCAATAGGTTGTGTGTTCACTTGATTAGGTAAAAACGTTTGGCTGTAACTACCTGTTCCCGATTTCCACCCAGCGACACTGGATGTGTATTCCGCATACATTTCCACGCTATTTGCAGAATATAGAGGTTCTGGGAACGGACAGTTGATATGAATCGCACCACCAACATTGCGTTGTTTCACTAGGGCGTGATCAACCGATGTCAGTAACCAATTCAGAGAAACTTGTGTACTAGGGCTTGGTAAGTTTAAAGCACTTTCAACATGGGAAGAAAAGATACCCTGTTGCTGAATCGCTTGATTGGCACCACAGTCGACCAAGTCGATGGGTCTATCAGAGGTCAGCAAAATCAGCTTATCTCGTGTCAGCCCAGATTCAGCCGTCGCAGGAAGAAGGTTAGCGACAGCAGTACCAGAGGTAACAATCACGGCAACTGGCTTATCACTGGCTTTAGCTAAACCTAAAGCTAAAAATCCAAGACCACGCTCATCAAAGTGCGTGTGTAAGGTTAACTTGGAGTTGGCTTCAGCTTCTAGAGTTAACGGCGTTGAGCGAGAGCCCGGTGCAACACAAACATGTTCAACACCGTTGCGTGCTAGCTCTTCAAGTAATGTGTGACTCCAAACTCTATTTAATACGGCTTGGTCGTGATTCATGACGCCACACCCAACGGCGGGTGATCCGAAATCAAGCTGAGTAAGGTTGACATCTTCTTGTTCAATTCTTGCCATTCATGCTCGGCAACCGATCCCGGCACGATCCCTGCGCCAGCAAACAGCTGTACTTGATCGTTTACAACTAACGCGCTTCGAATCGCGACACAAAACTCTGCTCTCTGATGACTGATATAGCCAACAGAGCCTGCATACCAGCCTCGCGCAAACGGTTCGTGTTCAAGAATGAAGTCCATCGCCTCTTTACGCGGCAAACCCGCCACCGCAGCAGTCGGCTGTAATGCAGCAAGCAACTGCACACCGTTAACGCCATTATTAAGCTGGGCGTGGATATTACGCTTAAGATGCTGCACCTTACGCAAGCGCACAAGACGCGTATCCTTTTCAACATGGACCGTTTGAGAATGAGGAGTTAGGCGCTCAATGATGTCGTCGACCACATACTGGTTCTCATTGAGGTTTTTACTGTCTTGAGAAAGCCAGTTCGCTAACTCCATATCTTCTGTCGCGTTTTCTCCGCGACCAATGGTTCCCGCTAGCGCTTCAGTATCCAGCTCTGTCCCATACCGGCTATACAAACGCTCTGGCGTTGAGCCAATAAAGCTGTGTTTAGAATCCAATACCAACATAAAGTGAAAGCTGTGATGGTTTTGCAGGTAGCTGGCCTTGAGTAATTGAGCCGCGCAGATTGGCGCATCGAGCTGCAGTGTGGTTTTACGCGCTAAAACAACTTTCTTGTACTCTTCGTCGCTAATGCCCTGAAGCACTTTATCGACCAAATTACCCCACTGTTCTCGTTCTGGAACGTGGTTAATCTGTTCAATGTGAGCCGACAAAGGTGCCAATATCGCCGCTTCTACAGAAAGCTTATTCAAAGCGTTAATGGAGGCAACGCGATCAGGAGACAAGTTAACCGCTAGCGACCAAGTGTCGTCAAAGCGGATTAATTCAACCTGAGGAAGGAAGAAAAACGATTCCATGCAACGACGGTTCTTTGCGGTATGTCCATCAAATGAACGTCCACCCCAGATTCGTTGGTCTTCACCAAGAATTGCGTACGCGGGAGCAGGATCAGAAAAAGTGTGCAGTTGACCGAGCGCGACGACCTCTTCACGAGTGTCACGTGACTGCCAGTAGAACTTTGGAAAGAGCGGTTGAGCATGAAGCCATTCTATAAATGCAAACGATGGTTTTTGCGTTAGAACTTCAACACAACGAACTTCACTTGCTTGGGCATTTTGTACTCGCTCAATCAAAGCGGAGATAGTTTGCTGGAAATGTGACAAATCGACCTCGTTCACATCTAAATTATTATTATATTAGTTTGATACTTTATGGGCAGCACCCACTTAGATCAAGAATCTACTATATCTTTTGAACATTCCTGTGATTTTAAGCGATCCAGCCTCTTTATTCATCTTAGACAACAACAAAGAAAGCGATTAATTAAAATTTAGAAAAGAGTGACAACAAAAAGACCAAACGTGACACTGAAATGCGACATTCATCAGATTTTTATTCTATCAAACCCCATTTTGCGGTACTTTAATAAAGTATTTAAATTAATTTCAGGAAATCGGCAATGCAAAATATCGGGATGTCGTCAAAACTCAACAGCGTATGCTACGAAATCAGGGGGCCTGTACTCAAACATGCTAAGCGCATGGAAGAAGAAGGGCATAAAATACTAAAGCTTAATATTGGTAACCCCGCCCCATTTGGTTTTGACGCCCCTGATGAAATCCTTGTTGATGTAATCCGTAACCTACCGACATCTCAAGGTTACTGTGACTCAAAAGGCATCTATTCAGCCCGCAAAGCGGTTGTTCAGCACTACCAGAAAAAAGGCCTACGTAACCTTGATGTAGAAGACGTTTACATTGGTAATGGCGCATCAGAGCTTATCGTTATGTCTATGCAGGCGCTACTGGATAATGGTGATGAAATCTTAGTTCCCGCTCCGGACTACCCACTATGGACAGCATCTGTTGCGCTTTCTGGTGGTACACCGGTTCACTACCTGTGTGATGAAGATGCTGATTGGTATCCAGATCTAGACGACATGCGTGCGAAGATCTCACCAAAGACTCGCGGCATCGTTCTTATCAACCCGAACAACCCAACGGGCGCGGTATACAGCCGTGATTTCCTATTACAAGTTGTTGAGATTGCTCGTGAACACGGTTTGATCATCTTCGCTGATGAAATCTACGACAAAGTGCTTTACGACGGTGCCGTACATACTTCAGTCGCAACGCTTGCTGAAGACGTACTAATGGTCACATTCAATGGTCTATCTAAGGCTTACCGCGTGTGTGGTTTCCGTGGTGGCTGGATGTTCTTAACGGGTCCGAAGCACATAGCGAAAGGCTACGTTGAAGGGCTAGAAATGCTGGCCTCGATGCGTTTGTGTGCCAACGTACCAATGCAGCACGCCATCCAAACAGCACTGGGTGGTTATCAGAGTATCAACGAACTGATTCTTCCTGGTGGTCGACTGCTTGAGCAACGTGACCGTGCATGGGAACTGATCAACAAAATCCCTGGCGTTTCTTGTGTGAAACCAAAAGGCGCGATGTACCTGTTCCCTAAGATCGACACCAATATGTACAACATCAAAGACGATCAGAAATTCGTGCTCGATTTCCTTAAGCAAGAGAAGGTGCTATTGGTTCAAGGTACTGGCTTCAACTGGCCAAAACCGGATCACTTCCGCATCGTGACTCTGCCACATATCGAAGACCTAGAAATCGCGATTGGTCGTCTAGAGCGCTTCTTACAGACCTACAGCCAAGACGACCTCATCGAAGGTTAATTAGCACAAAGAAAGATGACTACAATTTGCTGTTTTAAAAGACTTTAACTTGTAATCAATCACTTCTATGCTTAAAGGGCTCCTGTTTGGGAGCCTTTTTTGTATCCGCTGTCTCGTACTGCTTGAGTTAACACAAGATACGAGTGGAGCATTGCTTATACCAATCACAGTAAGTAAGTGTCAGAAATAGCGTAGGAAAAAAACTTGAGAACAAGGCAGGATTTTTTGGTAAGTAGTTATTCTACAATCAAAAATTCTAACAAAGTTATCGAGTTTTTTAACAAGCTAGGATGACCAGTTATTTACTACGATTGGTACTAAAAGGACGCGTATGAAACAGAGCCATTTCTTTGCCCATCTTGCCCGTATGAAGCTTATCCAACGATGGCCCCTCATGCGCTCAGTCTCAAGTGAGAACATTTCAGAACATAGCCTGCAAGTTGCTTTCGTCGCACACGCCTTGGCATTGATTAAAAATAAGAAGTTTGATGGCCAGCTCAACCCCGAGCACATTGCGCTGCTTGGCATGTATCACGATACCAGTGAAGTGCTAACGGGTGATTTACCGACGCCAGTTAAATACTACAATCCAGACATCGCACAAGAGTATAAAAAGATAGAAGCGGCAGCAGAGCAAAGACTGCTTTCAATGCTGCCAGAAGAGTTCCGCGACGACTTCGCCCCGTTTTTGATATCTGGAACAGCAAGTAAAGAAGAGCAAAGCATCGTTAAACAAGCCGACACGATCTGTGCTTATTTGAAATGCTTGGAGGAGCTCAGTGCGGGCAATCATGAATACGAGCAAGCGAAACGCCGACTGGAAGAAACACTCGAACAGCGTAAAAGCCCAGAAATGGACTACTTTCTCACCACATTTGCGCCAAGCTTTGAATTATCACTAGACGAGATAAGCTAGCTGGGTATAACTTGAGTGTAATTAGCTAAATAAATCAGATTGATAGGTGCTATTTTGACTTCTCCACTCGAACCACCATTTGAACTCGAACAAGAATGGCAACATCGAAATGACGATGAACATAAAATAAGGCGTGATGACCATCGTAGCCCGTATCAACGCGATCGTGCGCGTGTGCTTCACTCTGCTGCTTTTCGTCGCCTCCAAGCAAAAACCCAAGTTCACGGCACCACGGTAAACGATTTCCACCGAACTCGCCTTACCCATTCGCTAGAAGCCGCACAACTTGGTACTGGCATTGTCGCTCAACTCAAGAAAAAGCAGATCGAGTTTCGAGATCTTCTCCCCTCAGATAGCTTGATTGATTCACTGTGTTTAGCTCACGACATTGGCCACCCGCCTTATGGGCATGGTGGTGAAGTCGCGTTGAACTATATGATGCGCGACCACGGTGGCTTTGAAGGCAATGCCCAAACGTTTCGCATTGTCACACAGCTAGAACCCTACACCGAACATCACGGGATGAATCTATCTCGACGCACTCTGTTGGGGTTGATTAAATACCCTTCACTTCTTAGCGAAGTTCAAGCTAAATTACAGTCTGAGCCTGTTAAGCACCAACGACAACTCCGAGCCAAAGATTGGATGCCAGCAAAAGGCATCTACGATCATGATGAAGAACTTTTTAACTGGGTACTGGAGCCGCTTTCAAGCAGCGACCAACAGCTTCTAAAACAGAAAAGAAAAACGCATACCGAGCCACTTGAGCACAATAAGACCAAATATAAGTCACTTGATTGTTCAATCATGGAGTTGGCCGATGACATCGCGTATGGCGTACATGATTTAGAAGATGCCATTGTGCTTGGCTCTGTGACCAAAGCTCAATGGGTAGATTCAGCTTACCCTCAACTTAAAGAGATGGCCGATCCTTGGATTTGTGAACACCTAGATTCAATTACAGAGATGCTTTTCTCTGGTGAGCAGTATCGTCGAAAGGATGCGATTGGTGGGATAGTTAACGCTCTGTTGACCAGTATTTCTATTGAACGAGTGGATGCTAGCTTTGAGAATGTGCTGTTGGCTTACAATGCCGTGCTTGAACCGAGCATGGATGGCACACTCGATAAACTGAAGCACTTTGTCAGCGAGTTCGTGATTCAAGTCCCTCAGGTTCAGGTAATCGAATACAAGGGCCAACAGATCATCATGGACATGTTTGAAGCGTTCAGTGCTGATCCTGAACGCTTGCTGCCACTGCCCATCAAGAAGCAATGGCTACAGCATCAAGATGAATCGAGAAAGATGCGCGTGATAGCCGATTACATCTCATCCATGACCGATGATCTTGCGCAGAAAATGCATCAACAACTGTTCTCAGCTCATACGGAATTTTAACGGCGTACTCGCTTCAATGTGACGGCTTAATCTAAATAATTTTTCTCAAACACACCCGGCGGCATTTGATTGATTTGAAACTGAATCATTTGGTCAAATGCCGTTAGCAAAGGGCTAAAGTCACCATTACTCTCTAGCAAGCTAAGCAAATGATAGCCGGCTTCGACGGTAGAAAGGCTGTTTTCACTGGGCGCTTTACGGATTCGATAATTACCCTTGAGGTCTTTCGGTAAATGAACCGTGCTCAGCGCATGCAAGTTACTCGACACCTGCCACATCTTGAACGCCTTCTTCCACGTCCCATCCAATAAAATCACACGCAATTTCTTATTAGGAGATGTTGCCGACTCAACTGAAACAGAGTTTTCGCTTGGGTATAAAATCACATGTTGGTAATGTTCATTGGCCAGTAATGCGTTCAATTGTTTGTTGTCTGAAAAATCTTCACCGACAAACGTCACGCTGTTATTTAGAGATAACGAGAGGATACGCGCAGTTCCCATCGGGCGATGCTCTTCTGATGGGTGCTGAAGAATGATAAGCTCAACATTCGATTCGAGTGGTGTAACCCACTGACAAATACAAGCTTTCAAAGCCTTGCTGCATTGGGGGCAATAACGAGACATGGATTTAATGTGTACCCTGTTTTAATTTTCACTTCACTTTTATGCGTCTTATTCCAATTTGAGCCAATACAAGCTTGGGTCGTATGGGATAGCAATGCGATTGCCGAGGGGCAATGGTGGCGGATCCTAACAGGAAACTTTTCACATACCAACTACTCGCACCTTCTGATGAATCTAGCAGGCTTATGGATCATCAGCTATCTGTTTCAACCGAGTAAAAAACAGCTTGTTCTTGCTCTGCTTGTGATTAGTTTAGTGACTGGGATCGCTCTGTTGTTTTCGAGTATTCAGATCTATGTTGGCCTATCTGGCACTTTGCATGGGTTGTTTGGCTTATTCGCGCTCAGTGAGGCTTTAAACGGTAGGAGATCAAGTTGGCTGTTAGTATTGGGATTAATCGCTAAAATCGCCTGGGAGCAGCTTATTGGCCCTTCTAGCACGACTGGCGAACTGATTAATGCTCGTGTCGCGATTGAAGCCCACCTAGCAGGTGCATTGGCCGGAGGCTTCATATCTATCGCTTCATTTCTAACAAGTAGAAAAACGGATCAAAGTTGAATTCTTTCGCGGTTCTTTTCAACCGTAGCTTCACCTATCCCTTTCACACTCACCAAATCATCAGCAGTCGTAAACGCACCGTTTTGATCTCTGTAATCGACGATTTCTTGGGCTTTCTTGTCCCCAACACCAACTAATAGCGCTGAGAGTTCTTCTGCCGTCGCAGTATTGATGTTTACCGTAATCTCGATGCCATCGTAAAGCTCAGCTTTAGATGGGCTATCAGAAAACGCTGGGGAGCTCAGAGCCATCAGAAATGAAAGAAGTAGTGTTGAATATATCGTGCGCATAAACCGTTCCTTTGAACAAAAAACGTAACTTATGCATTTACCGCACTAGATAACACAATCACCAGACAAAAATAAAGCGGGTCACCTGAGTGACCCGCTTCGTTATACACCTTGTTTTCATCAGCTTGTTTGTTGGCTCGCAATTCTTATTTATCGAATAAACCTAATTTGCAAAACAACAACCATCGCATGTTGATTCTCGGTAGTCAGCCACCAAACAGACTTAACTACCGAGCTAATCTAACTCAAGCTAACCTGAGCTTACTGACCTTGACCCACTACGTAGTATTCAACGTCTGCATTTTTACGCAGTACGTTTAGTACATTAGTAAGGTCTTGCTGATTACCAACTCGTTCCAACTGTGCACCAATTTGAGTGCTGTAAGCTGGATTGATTTCAGCCGTTACTTTAGAAAGCTCAACAACAACGATGTTACCATCTTGGTCTTTAGATTGACCGAACACAGCTTGACCTGCTTCTGGTTTCGCTAGAGCGAATACAGACGACGCTAGTGGCGAGTTACGGTCAATCGTTTCAAGTTCAGTGAACTCAAGGTTGTTATCTGCAAGTACTGCTTCGTTACCTTGCTTAAGCTCGTTCACTAGAGAAACACCTAGCTCAACTGCTTGTTGCTCAGCTTGTACAGCAGACAATGCAGCGACAACTTGATCTTTCACTTCAGCTAGAGGAAGAACTGTCTCGTCGCGAGTCTCTTCTACACGAACAACAATCACGTGCTCAGGTGCAACTTCGATAACTTCAGAGTTCAGACCGTCTTCTTTCACTTCAGGGCTCAAGATAGCTTGCATAACTGCAGGCGTCATCAGAACTTCCGGAGCGTCAACTTGAGAGATGAAATCTGTTGTCGTGATCTTCGCATTGATAGCTTCAGCAGAGTCATCCAAAGAATCTGGGAATTCAAACGCTACTTTCTCTAGCTCAGTTTGCTGTTCGTAGAACTGGTCTACAGCATGCTGGTCTAGTAGTTCTTGCTTAATCTCAGCCGCTACTTCTGTATAAGGCTGAGCTTGAGACGCTTTTACTTCGTCTAGCTTGATGATGTGGTAGCCAAAATCAGATTTAACTAGGCCAGTAGTATCGCCAATATTCTCAAGAGCGAAAGCCGCGTCTTCGAATGCTGGGTCCATAACATCGCGTTCAATCCAACCTAAGTCACCGCCAACATCTGCACTACCGAAGTCGTCAGATTTCTCTTCCGCTAGCGTAGCAAAATCAGCGCCTGCATTTAGCTCGTCTAGGATTGACTGAGCTTTCACTTCGTCATCGCCTTGAACTAAGATGTGACTAACTTTACGTTGCTCTTCAGTTGAGTACTTGTCTAGGTGCTCTTGATAGTATTTCTGTGCTTCTTCATCGCTTACTTCAAGCTGAGACTTAAGTGCTTCAGCTGAAAGCTCGATGTAAGACACCTTAGCTTGCTCTGGACGAGTGTAAGCTTGAGGGTTCTCAGAATAGTACTGTTCGATTTGCTCGTCAGTTAGCTCGATGCCTTTCGCTAGATCAGCAACCGACAAGGTCACTGTACGAATGTCACGAGTTTGAGCAATAAGTTTGCTTTGCGTATCGATTTCGCCTTGAAGAACAAATTCACTGCCTTGAAGCGCAGTCACAAGCTGGTTACGCATTAGGTCACGACGCATGTATTCAGCGAAGCTTTCTGCGCTGAAACCTGCACGACGCAGTGCTGATTGGTAAACTTCTTGATCAAATTGACCAGCAGTTTGGAACTGAGGCATTTCTAGAATCATTGTACGGATTTGAGAATCACTGATTCGTAAGCCTAGTGACTCAGCTTGCTGCTCAAGTAGAACATCGTTGATCATGCGATCAAGTACTGATTTACGGAAAGACTCTACGTATGCAGGGTCTGCAAGCATTTGAGCGAAGTAATCGCCAAGTTGAGACTGCATACGATTACGTTCGTTTTGGTAAGCTTGTTCGAACTCACCACGAGCAATTTCTGTGTTGCCAACTTTAGCTGCTGCGTTGTTACCGCCACCGGTGATGTAGCTGCCTACACCTGCGAATACGAATGACAGGATAATCAACCCAAGGATAATTTTTACCGCGATGCTATTCACGCCTTCGCGTAATCGATCCATCATAATTTAAGTGCTCTCCGGATATGAAGCATTGGCTTCAAAATAAAAATCTATTCACGCGATATTATCAGAAAAAGAAATGCGCATCAGTAGGATGCGCATAATTTAAATAAGTTCAATGTGCTTTGCACACATACTGTCTAAGAATGAAACATCATTTTTCAAACAGTAAACGCATTTTACTGCCTTCCCCTCTCTAAAAGCGAGGTTTCAGCAGTGAAAATTAGTTACATGCGTCTTTAAGTGCTTTACCTGCTTTGAAGCCAGGTACTTTAGCTTCTGCGATTTGGATCTCTTCACCAGTTTTTGGGTTACGACCTGTACGAGCAGCACGAGTACGAACACTGAAAGTACCAAAGCCAACAAGTGCAACTTGGTCACCTGATTGTAGCGTTGTGCCAACTGCTTCGATGAAAGCGTCTAGAGCGCGACCAGCTGAAGCTTTAGAGATGTCTGCGTTTTCTGCGATTGATTCTACTAGTTGTGTTTTATTCACTGTTTTTCCCCTATGTGTCATCTGTGACTACTTCTCGATGACTGTACGTTCCATTTTGGTTTTAATTTAGCCGCAAGCCTTATTGCAAAAGGGCTGCCGCTTTAGTCAAATAACTTAGCGTCCAAAAAAAACGCTGACAAGCCTTTTCGGGTCTATCAGCGTAATTCTTTACTTATTTTTGCTATGCATCACTATTTTTTCACGTCAAACTCGACCCCTGACGGATCTCGTTCTAGCGCGACTTTAAGTACTTCATCAATCCATTGGACCGGAATCACCTTTAAGTCAGCGATTACATTGTCTGGAATCTCTTCCAAATCACGCTCATTGTCTTTAGGAATCAAGACAGTTTTGATGCCGCCACGGTGTGCTGCAAGCAGTTTTTCTTTCAAGCCACCGATAGGTAAAACTTCACCACGAAGGGTAATTTCACCTGTCATACCGACCTCAGCTTTCACAGGATTACCCGTTAGGCTGGATACCAATGCAGTACACATTGCGATACCCGCACTTGGGCCATCTTTTGGTGTTGCACCTTCCGGTACGTGAACGTGAATATCACGTTTCTCGTAGAAATCTGTGTTAATACCCAGATTTTCCGCACGAGAACGAACCACAGTCATGGCTGCTTGAATCGACTCTTTCATCACATCGCCAAGAGAACCGGTTTGCGTTAACTTACCTTTACCTGGCATTGATTCAGTTTCGATAGTCAGTAGGTCACCACCCACTTGAGTCCACGCTAAACCCGTCACTTGACCGATACGGTTACTCTCATCCGCTTTACCAAAGTCATGACGTTGAACGCCTAAGTACTCTTTCAGGTTATCAATGTTAACCGTTACAGACTTAAGGCTGCTGTCTAGCAAGATATTCTTAACTGCTTTACGACAAATCTTCGAGATTTCACGCTCTAGATTACGCACGCCCGCTTCACGCGTGTAATAACGAATAATGCCAACGATAGCTGAATCTTCGATATTAATCTCGTGAGGCTTAAGACCGTTACGTTGAACTTGTTTGTCCAGTAAGTGACTTTTAGCGATGTTTAGCTTTTCATCTTCTGTGTAACCCGACAGTCGAATCACTTCCATACGGTCCAGTAACGGGCCAGGAATATCCATTGAGTTAGACGTTGCAACAAACATGACGTCTGACAGATCGTAATCTACTTCTAGGTAGTGATCGTTGAATGCAACGTTTTGCTCTGGATCTAACACTTCTAGAAGCGCTGAAGACGGGTCGCCACGCATATCAGAAGACATCTTATCGATTTCATCTAATAGGAACAGTGGGTTCTTAACACCAACTTTAGACATCTTCTGGATCAGTTTACCCGGAAGTGAACCGATGTAAGTACGACGGTGACCGCGGATTTCCGCTTCATCACGTACGCCACCAAGAGCCATACGAGTGTACTTACGGCCCGTTGCCGCTGCAATCGAACGGCCTAGCGAGGTTTTACCTACACCAGGAGGACCAACAAGACAAAGGATTGGACCTTTTAGCTTGTTAATTCGATTTTGTACTGCCAAGTATTCAAGGATACGTTCTTTAACACGCTCTAAGCCGTAGTGGTCTTCATTCAAGACCTCTTCCGCTTTCGCTAAATTCTTTTTAACTTTTGAACGCTTAGCCCAAGGAACACCAACCATCCAATCAATGTAGCTACGTACTACTGTTGCTTCAGCAGACATTGGCGACATCATTTTCAGTTTTTGCAGTTCTTGCTCGGTTTTTTCACGAGCTTCTTGAGGCATTTTTGAATCTTCGATCTTCTTCTTCAGAGTCTCGAATTCATCAGGTGCGTCATCCATCTCGCCAAGTTCTTTCTGAATCGCTTTCATTTGCTCATTCAGGTAGTACTCGCGCTGAGATTTCTCCATCTGCTTCTTAACGCGGCCACGAATGCGTTTTTCAACTTGCAGGATGTCAATTTCTGACTCCATTTGGCCCATTAAGAATTCCAGACGTTCTGTCACATCTGCAATTTCTAGAACGTGCTGCTTATCAACCAATTTAAGTGGCATGTGCGCTGCAATCGTATCGGCTAGGCGTGCAGCCTCATCAATACCGTTCAGAGACGTTAGAACTTCTGGTGGGATTTTTTTGTTTAGCTTAATAAAGCCTTCGAATTGATTGATCGCGCTGCGAACAACCACTTCTTGTTCTTTTTCGTCAAGTTCTGAGGTTACAACGTATTCGGCATCCGCTAAGAAAAACTCACTCTCTTTGAACTGGTGAATTTTTGCACGCTGCTGACCTTCGACAAGTACTTTCACAGTACCATCAGGCAGCTTTAGCAACTGAAGAATAGTAGCGACTGTGCCTACGTCAAATAGGTCGTCGATTGAAGGCTCATCAGTGTCCGCTTCTTTCTGCGCTACAAGTAGTACTTGTTTATTAGCTTCCATTGCCGATTCAAGGCAAGTAATCGATTTTTCACGACCGACAAACAATGGAATAACCATGTGTGGGTAAACCACTACATCACGTAGAGGTAGCACGGGGATTTCGATACGCTCGGAACGTTCCAAGTTCATATATTTCTCTCTTCCGCTTTAACTTATAAAGCAGTATATGGGGCTTAAACGACTGGATTCAATGGAAGAATAAAAAAAAGGAGGTAATTGCTTACCTCCTTTTTCAATTTGAGTGACTTGTCTAAAAAAGACCTACTCTGCAACCGCTGCTTGGTTATCTGAGTTGCTGTAAATCAACAGTGGTTCTGACTCACCATTAATTACCGACTCATCAATCACAACCTTGCTTACATCTGTCGAAGATGGCAGTTCGTACATAGTTTCTAGTAGAACACCCTCCAAGATAGAACGCAGACCACGAGCACCCGTTTTACGTTCCATTGCTTTCTTCGCAATTGCACGTAGAGCATCGTCGCGGAATTCTAATTCAGTCTCTTCGATTTCAAATAATGCTGCGTACTGCTTAGTAAGCGCATTCTTCGGTTCACAAAGAATTTGAACTAGAGCTTCTTCGTCAAGTTCTGTCAATGTCGTTGTCACGGGTAGACGACCAATGAATTCCGGAATTAGACCGTACTTCACGAGATCTTCAGGTTCAACTTGAGTGAACAGTTCACCCACAGTTTTTGCTTCATCTTTTGAACGCACTTCTGCGCCAAAACCGATGCTCGAACCTTTTTCTACACGTTGCTCAATCACTTTATCTAGGCCAGAGAACGCTCCGCCACAAATAAATAGGATCTTAGACGTGTCCACTTGCAAGAACTCTTGCTGTGGATGCTTACGACCACCTTGAGGTGGAACTGAAGCAACTGTACCTTCAACAAGTTTAAGTAGAGCTTGCTGTACACCTTCACCAGACACGTCACGCGTGATTGATGGGTTTTCAGCTTTACGAGAAATCTTGTCGATTTCATCGATGTAAACAATGCCGCGTTCCGCTTTCGCTACGTCATAATCACACTTCTGAAGCAACTTCTGGATGATGTTTTCAACATCTTCGCCCACATAACCGGCTTCGGTTAGTGTTGTTGCATCTGCCATTGTGAAAGGAACGTCTAGGAAACGAGCCAGTGTTTCAGCCAGTAGTGTTTTACCACTACCAGTAGGACCGATAAGAAGAATGTTACTCTTACCTAGCTCTACGCCTTCAGCTGTCGTGTCACCATTACGCAAACGCTTGTAGTGGTTGTATACCGCAACTGCTAGCACTTTCTTCGCGTATTCTTGACCGATTACATAGTCGTCAAGATGCTCACGAATCTCACGCGGCGTTGGCAGCGATTCCGATTCTTTCTTAGGAAGAACATCTTTAATTTCTTCACGAATAATGTCGTTACAAAGATCGACACATTCATCACAAATGTAAACAGAAGGACCTGCGATTAACTTGCGAACTTCGTGTTGGCTTTTGCCACAGAAAGAGCAGTAAAGCAGTTTACCGCTACCACCCTCTTTGCTTTTATCTGTCATTCGCTAACCTCTTAGCCTTTACTCTCTATGCTTGAGTGTATATCAATTTGAATCACTTTGCGTTAAACAATTGCCGTGCAATTATTGACCGCGGTGATTAAGAACTGAATCTACCAAGCCGTATTCTACTGCTTGATCAGCAGACATAAAATTATCACGATCTGTATCACGCTCAACAACTTCTAAAGGCTGACCAGTGTGCTCTGCCAATAGTTTGTTTAGCTTTTGTTTGATCGTTAGGATCTCTTGCGCGTGAATTTGAATATCAGACGCTTGGCCTTGGAAGCCGCCAAGTGGCTGGTGAATCATTACACGTGAGTTTGGAAGCACGTGACGCTTACCGGGAGTACCACCCGCTAGTAAAAATGCACCCATAGAGCAAGCTTGACCCATACATACTGTGCTCACGTTTGGCTTGATGAACTGCATTGTGTCATAGATAGACATGCCCGCTGTTACGCTACCGCCAGGTGAGTTGATGTAAAGATAGATATCTTTGTCTGGGTTTTCTGATTCCAAGAAAAGCAGTTGAGCCACGACAAGATTTGCCATGTGGTCTTCCACTTGACCTGTTAAGAAAATGATACGTTCTTTTAATAGACGAGAATAAATATCGTAAGAACGTTCACCACGGGAAGTCTGTTCAACCACCATAGGAACTAGTGCGTCCATAATCGATGGCATTGTATTTTTTTCTTGGTAGCTCATATTCTTATGTCCCTAAAATAAATGGCCCGAATGATTAAATCATACGGACCATTGTTAGCAGAATTGTTGACCGTACGTCAACCTTCTACGTCAGATATTACTATATTAAGCAGGTTGCTGATTCATTAGCTCGTTGAAGCTAACTTCTTTATCAGAAACTTGAGCTTTAGCGATGATTGCATCAATAGCTTGCTCTTCTAGAGCAACATTGCGCATGTTGTTCATCATTTGCTCGTTTTGCTCGTAGTAAGCAATAACTTCTGTTGGATCTTCGTATGCTGTAGCCATCTCTTCGATGATAGCTTTAACTTTCTCGTCGTCAGCTTTTAGCTCTTCAGTCTTGATTACTTCACCAAGAAGAAGACCTACAACTACGCGACGTTTAGCTTGCTCTTCGAACAGCTCACGTGGAAGTTGGTCAGCAGCTTCAGTGTTGCCACCGAAACGTTGAGCAGCTTGTTGACGTAGAACACCGATCTCTTGATCGATTAGAGCAGAAGGTACGTCGATGTTGTTTTCGTTAACTAGACCGTCAATTGCTTGCTCTTTGATGCGGTTCTTAACAGCTTGCTTAAGCTCACGCTCCATGTTCTTACGAACTTCAGCTTTAAGGCCTTCAACGCCTTCAGCTGCGCCGAACTTAGAAACGAATTCTTCGTTTAGTTCTGGAAGCTCACGAGCTTCAACTTTGTTCAGCTTGATAGAGAACTTAGCAGCTTTACCTTTTAGGTTTTCAGCGTGGTAATCTTCTGGGAAGTTTACTTCGATTTCGAATTCCATACCTGCTGTTTTACCAACGATACCGTCTTCAAAACCAGGGATCATGCGACCAGCACCCATCTCTAGTGGGAAGTTCTCAGCTTTACCGCCTTCGAACTCTTCACCGTCGATAGAACCAACGAAGTCGATAGTTGCACGAGAACCAGCGTCAGCAGCAGCTTCAACTTCAGTCCAAGTTGCTTGTTGCTTACGTAGAGTTTCGATCATCTCTTCAACGTCAGCTTCTTTAACTTCTACTGCTGGTTTCTCAACCGTGATGTTTTCTAGACCTTTCAGCTCAACTTCTGGGTAAACTTCAAAAGTTGCGTTGAATACTAGGTCAGCGCCTTCGTTGTTTTCAACTGGTGCGAAAGTAGGTGCGCCAGCTGGGTTAATTTTCTCTTTAACGATCGCTTCGATGAAGTGACGTTGCATTACTTCGCCCATCACGTCTTGACGTACTGCTTTGCCGTACATTTTAGCAACCATCTTCATAGGCACTTTGCCTTTACGGAAACCATCGAAACGACGGTTTTTCGCGATGTTGCGTAGTTCAGCTGTAACTGCATCTTCGATGTTAGCAGCAGGAACAGTAATATTAAGACGGCGCTCTAGGCCTTCTAGCGTTTCAACAGTAACTTGCATTATATAAACCTCAAAACTGGCTCAGTAATCTGAGCATATGAGCCGTAACTTAGCTTTAATTCAAAAGCCGACGTTGTTGGCTGCATTCTTGTGTAGTGCTCTATCCGAACACCTAATTTAAAATCGAGCATTGATGTCTGAATTGATTATTCAACCAAACACCAGACTAATCAGCGATATCTTCGTTCTTCACATGCTTATTGAACGTTCTCACGCAGTTATAAAACGTTTTCACGTACTTATAAAACGTTCTCACGTACTTACAAAAAGCAGTGAAGCTTGTTTTCGGAAACAAGAAAGGTATCTCCGATTAGCCTCAGGACAGAAATTTTAGATGCGACATTCTAGCGATCTGTTTAATCTCTGTCGAGCCGTTCACCTCTGCATGATGATGAATGCTCTAAATTCGTCCAACTAAATGATACAAAAATGATCAAATCATCACTTAGCACAACAGAAATGGGGACAATAGCGACTTTTTCAAGGGAATCGAGGGCTTTTTTTGCTAAAAACCTTAAAAAGAGATCTTGCTCTTGTTTTACCCCTCAGAGTCGATAACTTTTTCAACAATCCCCGTTACAAACCCTTAACCTACCCCCATCTGTCGACTTTCTCCTTTCAGCAAAAACTACCGCTATTTGCTACCATAAATGAGAGAAGACGGGCTTGATTGATTACCAAAGAAATTAGCGGAGAGCCTTCATGTTTCAAGCTTTTAGAATCCCAATACTATTAATGGCCATATACAGTCTACTGATGGTCTTTGGCGGTCATTGGGTATGGAGTACTAGTCATGAAAGTTTGTTAAATGATCATCAATCTAAGCTAAACCGCTTTTCGGTTCATATTTCAAGCCAATTGGATAAGTTCGCGCACATTCCCGAGCTGCTTTCAAAAGACAAAGAACTGGTCGATGCCCTTCACTCTCCAAGTAACTCTGCGCAAATCGAGCTCACCAATCGCTATCTAGAGCACGTAAATTCGGTGATTCAAGCGTCCGACACTTATCTATTAGACAGCATTGGCACTACTATCGCAGCCAGTAACTGGAATCAACCACGTTCTTTTATTCGTCGAAACTTTGCTTTCCGTCCCTACTATCAAGAAGCCATTCAGGGCAATGAAAATCAATATTTTGCGCTAGGTTCAACGTCTGGGAAGCGAGGCTATTATTATTCTTATCCGGTCTCCTATGCCGCTGAGATTATTGGCGTCATTGTCGTAAAGATGGATTTATCGCTGATTGAAGCAAGTTGGAAAGGCAAACAGAGTTTTTTTGTTGCTGACGATAAAGACCAAATCGTATTCATGTCGAGTAATCCTGAATGGCTGTTCAAAAGCCTTCAGCCGCTGAGCCAAGCACAGCAAGCTCGAATTCAAGAAAGCAGGCAGTATCTCGATACCAAAATCGAAAGCCTTCACTTCTCTGGTGATTTCGAGAGTGCGACTAGCAATATTGAGTCTCCGCACAAGCTCGTCCAAGAGCAATTCTTTAGCTCTTCACGCTTCTTAGCCGAACCGAAACTCACTATACGAGTATTTTCTCCGACCCACTTAGTTTGGTGGGACCTGGTGGCTTACCTAGTGGTTTTGAGCCTTATCTTTGCGATTATTTATCTAACGATGCAGCTCAATCACCATCGACAACAAAGGCGTGCCCAAATTGATAGACTGCAATCTGAAGCCAAGCAAAAACTAGAATTTCAAGTGCTTGAGCGCACATCAGAGCTGCACGTCGAGATTAAACATCGTATCGAAACCGAGCATGTACTGAGGCAAACACAAGACGAACTCATCCAAGCCGCCAAACTGGCGGTGCTAGGGCAAATGTCGGCAAGCATAAGCCATGAGTTGAATAATCCTCTCGCTGCGATTCGCAGTTATGCCGACAACGGCCGACTGTTTCTTGCCAAAGAAAAGATCGATCGTGTCGATGACAACCTCTCGCGAATCTCGGCGCTCACTGATCGCATGGCGAAAATCAGCCACCAGCTTCGCTCCTTCGCCAAGAAATCCACCGCGGAAGAGCTACACACGTTGCAGATACTTCCCGTATTACACTCGTCAAGAGAGCTGATGAAACCACAACTCAAGAGTGAACGAGTTAAGGTTAACGAACTCCCTGAAACCTTTGATGCTTGCGTGCTCGCCAACGCCATTCAATTGGAACAAGTGATCATTAATTTGCTGACCAACGCGATTCAGGCGATGGAACAACAAGACGACAAGCAATTAGCTATTCTGTTAGAAATTAGGGAATCCGACCATCAACAAGCCAGCACCTTGCTGATTCATGTCGATGATAATGGCCCCGGCTTCACTTCCTCTTCGAGCGGAGATTTTTTTGAACCTTTCCATACCACCAAGAAAAATGGACTTGGACTTGGGTTATCGATTTCTCAACAAATAATCCGCGGAATCAACGGCAAGCTCGCTACCGGTCACAGCCCTCAAGGTGGTGCTCGATTCAGCATAGAGTTGCCCCTTGTTGAGCAAGAACAAAAAGAAAAAAAACCAACACCCAAACCAAAAACAACAGACTGAGATTAAACCGTTAACAAGCTAGCTATTTAACAAGCGAGCCAACCAACAAGCAAAAAACTCAGCGATAATCAGAATACAAAGAAGTAAAGGAATCACTATGTGTCACGTCTATTTCATTGATGATGAATCCGATCTAAGAATGGCGATTGAACAGAGCTTTGAGCTCGCCGATATTGAAGCGGAGTTCTTTCCCGATGCCGAATCTGCTCTGCTCGCAATTCAAGAGAACGGCTTACCCCACGTAATCATCACTGATATCTGTTTACCGGGTATTTCCGGGCATGACTTGCTCAACACCGTAATGCACAAAGACAAAGAAGTCCCCGTAATCATGATCACTGGCCACGGCGATATCTCCATGGCCGTGCAAGCGATCCAAGACGGCGCTTATGACTTCATTGAAAAGCCGTTCGCCAATGAACGTCTAATCGAAACTACTAAGCGAGCGATAGAAAAACGCCAACTTACCCTTGAGAATCTTGAATTAAAGCGCTCTCTCAAGGCCAGTAAAGCGCTTGGACCAAGAATCATTGGTGACACGCAATCAATGACCGATCTGCGTTCTATCATCACCCACGTTGCCGACACTAACGCCGATATTTTGTTGTTTGGTGAGACAGGCACGGGCAAAGAATTAGTCGCACGATCCCTACATGAGCAAAGCAGTCGACGAGAACAAAACTTTGTTGCCGTCAATTGCGGGGCGGTTCCAGAAAATCTGATTGAAAGTGAGTTGTATGGCCATGAAAAAGGCGCATTCACAGGTGCTGAGAGTAAACGCATTGGCAAGTTCGAGTTTGCTCAAGGCGGAACCCTATTCTTAGATGAGATCGAATCTATGCCGATGCAGGCACAAATTCGCCTGTTACGTGTCTTGCAAGAACGCGTCATCGAAAGAGTTGGCTCAAACGGATTGGTCCCACTTGATATTCGAGTAATCGCCGCAACCAAAGTTGACTTGAAAAAGGCAGCTGAAGAAGGGACTTTCAGACAAGACCTTTACTACCGATTGAATGTTGTCACCCTAGATTTACCGCCGTTGAGAAGCCGCCAAGAAGATATCCCAGCACTCTTCCACCACTTCTTACTGGTCGCTGCGGCACGTTATGGCAAAACAGCCCCGGCAATTCCACAGAAAGAACTGCACGAGCTTTTAGCCCACGATTGGCCGGGAAATGTACGAGAATTGCGTAACACTGCGGAGCGTTTCGTACTTTTAGGCAAGCTATCTCACTTATCAGACAGTACTTCGGAGTCGACCCAACATTTGTCGTTAGCAGAACTGGTTTGTGATTTTGAGAAAAACACGTTAAAGCAAGCGCTTATTGAGTGTAATGGCAGCATCAAAGAGACGATGGATCGGCTGCAACTTCCCCGAAAAACACTCTACGATAAGATGCAAAAACACCAGCTAGTGAAAGAGTCATACAGACAAAACGAAAACTAAATTAGATTTGGGAGCAAGATCACCTATACTTATTTTGATAACAGGATGTTATGCAATCAAAGTAATAAGGAAATAACTATGGGTGAGAAAACAAGAGTTCCCTCGATCACCGATACTTTCGAGATAGATGGTGTTTTTTATACTGACAATCATGTCGATCTATACACGCCAGAATTAGAGGCAAAAAGAGCGCTGTATGAGCAGATTGATTCAGGTTCTAGATATGGCAAGATTATCGATGAGGAGGTTTAACCCTCCTCATCACTTCGTTGTTACTTCACTATCTACTTAGTGATTATCTCTGGCCCCATCAACGTGGTCGGTAACCATGTTGATACCCAAGGTACGTAAGTTACGATAATCAAGAACAAGAACATCACGCCAACCCACGGCAACGCTGCTTTTACCACGTTCATCATCGACATCTTCGCGACCCCGGCGGTCACAAACAAATTGAGCCCCACAGGCGGCGTTATCATCCCTATCTCCATGTTCACAACCATCATGATGCCTAGGTGAATGGGGTCGATGCCCAGTGCAATTGCAATTGGGAATACCAATGGCGCAACGATGATCAGCAAGCCTGATGGCTCCATGAACTGCCCACCAATCAAGAGTAGAACGTTCACCACAATCAAGAAGGTGATCGGACCTAAGCCTGCAGAAAGCATAGACTCAGTGATCATCTGAGGAATGCGTTCCTCTGTCAGTACATGCTTAAGAATCAGAGCATTGGCAATGATAAACAGCAGCATGATCGTCAGCTTACCTGCATCATAGAGCGTGTCTTTGGTATCTTTATGGAAGAAGGTTTGGAACACCTTAACCAAAGCAGGCTTTGTATTCTTCTTGTCAGCGAAAGGCCCCATATCTTTATAGATAAAGTTGGCAATAAAGAACGCGTATACCGCTGCAACAGCCGCCGCTTCCGTCGGTGTAAAGATACCGCCGTAGATACCACCCAAAATGATGACAATCAGTAGCAGACCCCAACTTGCGTCTTTTGCTGCTGCGAACATCTCACCCCAGCCCACAAACGGCTGTGCAGGAATCTTCTTAATACGTGCTGCAATGTAGATAGCAATCATCAACATCACACCTGCCAACAGGCCAGGAATCACGCCACCGAGGAACATACGACCTACAGATACATCCGTCGCCGCAGCGTAAACTACCATCACGATTGACGGTGGAATCAAGATACCCAAAGTACCCGCATTACAGATAACCCCTGCCGCGAACTCTTTTGTGTAGCCGTTTTTGATCATACCAGCGATAACAATACTACCGATTGCCACTACCGTTGCTGGAGACGATCCAGATAACGCTGCGAACATCATACATGCCACAACCGACGCCATCGCTAAACCGCCGCGGAACCAGCCGACCATTGCGATAGCAAAACGGATAATACGTTTCGCCACACCACCTGTAGACATGAAACTAGAGGCCAAGATAAAGAAAGGGATCGCTAAGAGTGTGTAGTGGCCTGCAAATGCATTAAACAGCGTTTGTGCAACCGAAGCTAGTGACGCATCTGAATGCATCAATAAGAATATGACGCTTGATAAACCGAGGGAAATCGCAATTGGCACACCGACCAACATGAAAGCAATTACCATTAAAAATAGAAATAACATTGCCATGATTAGTCTTCCTTACCGTTAGATTTTGTACCCGACTCATTCGCCTTGTTTTGCTTAGTCGAATCCAATACCGCTGTCGCGTCTTCATCAGAACCCGCTAAAACATCAGCTTTCAATGCATCCAGCTCTTCTTCGGCTTCATGGCCCGCAATCATGCGGTCAAGTTTGCCTGTCGCCACTTGATAAGCGATTTGGATGAATCGGAACGTCAGCATTGCCATACCAATCGGCAGTGCCATGTAAGGAATAAAACGTGGCAATTTCTCGTATCGTTCGCCTTCATTCAGCCAGTCGGCAAGGAACTGAAGCATCTCTGGCATTGGAATATCATCGGTTTCATACCAAGCGCGCTCAGTCGCGAACGGGTACCAGTAATTCCAAGAACCGATAAGAAGTAAGATTGAGAATGCTAGGCAGCTTGTGACGGCGATTAACGCATACACTTTACGTAGCTTTTCTGGGGCAAGGTTAATGATCACATCAACGCCAATGTGGAAGTGCTTTTTGACGCCATAAGATGCGCCTACTAACACCATCCAAGCGAACATGAACACGGTCAATTCCAGTGCCCATAAGATGTTGTCGTTGAATGCGTATCGAAACACCACATTGGCAAAAGTAAGTAGCGTCATTGCGCCAAGGAAAAATGCGATTAATGACTCTTCAATCACATCCGTAACTCTTCCGACTTTGGAAAAAAGAGAGGTTTCCAGTGCTGATTCGCTAGAATTTGGTTGTTCCATTTGAGGATTATCCATAATTGACTCCGCTTATAGTTATTTTAATAAGGAGTGGCGAAATGCACGCCACTCCTTTAGCGGTGTTATTGGTTTGAAGCTAACGCTGCATCGATAAGATCTGAACCGATGTCTTTTTCAAACTTCTTCCATACTGGTTGAAGCGCAGTTACCCATGCTTCACGCTGTTCAGGCGTAAGCGTACGAACCTCACCACCCGCTTCGATGATGTTGTTTTTGTTCGCTAGGTTAACTTTTGAAGATTCTGCGTTACGCGTCTCAGACACTTCTTGAACGATAGTGCCAAGTTGCGTACGTACATCTTCAGGTAGGTCTTTCCAGAAGTCGTTTGACGTTACAACTAGGTAATCCAAGATACCGTGATTGGTTTCAGTCACGCCGTCTTGTACTTCAAAGAACTTCTTACCGTAGATGTTTGACCATGTGTTCTCTTGGCCATCGATAACCTTAGTTTGTAGGCCACCGTATACTTCTTTGAAAGACATCTTCTGTGGGTTAGCACCCAGTTGTTCAAACTGAGCAACCAATACGTCTGATGCTTGAACACGGAATTTCAAACCTTCCGCGTCTTCAGGATTGATAAGAGGTTTGTTTGCTGACATCTGTTTCATGCCATTGTGCCAAAACGCTAGGCCTTGTAGACCACGACGCTTCATCGCGTTCTTCAGCTTTTCGCCAGACTCTGAGTTTTGGAAACGGTCAACAGCTTCTACGTCTTCAAATAGGAAAGGAAGGTCAAAAATGCGGTATTTCTTAGTGAACTTCTCAAATTTAGACAGCGATGGTGCCGCCATTTGAACATCACCATTTAACAGGGCTTCCAGTACTTTATTATCATCGTAGAGTGTTGAGTTTGGGAAAACTTGCATACAAGCTTTGCCATTCATTTCCGTGTTTACTCGCTCTTCCAGTAAAGAAGCGGCAATGCCTTTCGGGTGCTTGTCGGTATTGGTTACATGACTGAATTTAATCACGATTTCACCTGGGTCACAGTTTGCAGCAGCATTAAAACTTGTGAGCGCCAGAGCAGATACAGACAGCAGGGTAAGAGGCTTAAACATTATTATTCTCCTTAGTAAACAAAGCAGCCCTTCAATGGGAACTGCGTGCTTTCACTAAGGCAATTAACGCGCCACATTGACACAAACCATTAACAACCCTTTAACTATAAGGCTTCATGATATCTGCCTGCTGCAATCGCCAACTCGCTGCAAAAATTAATGGGTGGAAAATGACACATCGAATATTTGTAAATGGGTGGGAGTTGACCAAAGCATCAGTGATAAATGAGGTCTGACCAAAAGCCCCTTTCACGATGATGCCTTGAAGTAATTTCTACCTATCCTGTAGAGTGCTGCACAACTTAGTCAGATTTACTACAACGCTACTTAATAAGAGTTGATATCAATGAGCCAGATCTACCATCACCCAGTACAAATTTACTATGAAGATACCGATCACTCAGGTGTGGTTTATCACCCTAACTTTCTAAAGTACTTTGAGCGTGCACGCGAACATGTATTGGGTAGCGATAAACTGGCAACATTATGGAATGAACATGGATTAGGTTTTGCGGTATATAAAGCCAACATGACTTTTCAAGATGGGGTTGAGTTCGCTGAGATCTGCGACATCCGAACCTCTTTTGAACTTGATGGCAAATACAAAACGCTATGGCGACAAGAAGTGTGGCGTAAAGATGCAACCAAACCTGCGGTGATTGGTGATATCGAAATGGTTTGCCTAGACAAAGACAAGCAACTGCAGCCCGTGCCTGCTGAAGTATTAAAAGCGATGCTTGGCGAAACGAACTAACTTCATCTCACCAAACTCGCTTAAAAGAGATGAGACGACGAAAAAGTTCTCATCTCTAATTGCATTAGAAGACTCGCCCCACCAAGCGTAACCGCAAATCGATACTGCTCATCCAACTGCCCTAAGCAACATTGCCAATCTGTAGAACTATCGGTTTGCTCAGTAACATCCAACCCAACTCCACTGTATATGCTGATTTCACCATGCAATCTAATTTCATCCGGCAAGTTTGGCTGAAAATCCGAAGCGTGAAGTGACAGTGTTTGCTCCGTCAGATTGGAGAAATCAAACGAAAAGCTTCGCAACGATGTAGCTAGCCCCTTGCCCGTCGCTTTGATATACGACTCCTTCAGCGCCCACAGATCGAAAAAGCGCTCTCTTTGTTCTTCTTTGCTGAGCTCAAGTAAATCCGTCAATTCCGTATCTGAAAAATAGTGCTTCATGATCGAGTCGATATTGGTCGAGCTTCTGGCATGTTCGATATCGACGCCTAATTGAAGTGACTTCCCTTCTCTCTGGCAAACTGCGATTAACAAATGTTCTTTGCTATGACTGATATTGAAATTCAGGCCAGTTTCTATTTGTTGTTTCTCAATTAACCTTGGCTTCCCTTTCTCACCATATTCAAAGCGCCACGCTTCAGGCATCAAATCAGAATAGCTAGACAGCACCTTTCTTAGGTAGTTTCGAACATACAGGGCCTGAATTTGAGATGAGGGCATTCGATAGCGCTCAACTTTGGCAATCTCATCGGCTGTCAGTCTCTTTTTGAGCTGAGATACATTGTCTGGCTGGTCATTCAAGTTACTCAGAGAACATAGCCACAAATCAACAACGGGAGTTTTCATTTAACTCGAACTCACTTCTATAAATCACTCTTCAAAACACGATTGGAACAATCCAATCGAACAAATTTAACTCACCTATGAATTAAGTGGAACCTAGAGAATACGGGAGGGAAACCCCCTTCATATGAGGACTTAAAACTAATTTTTCAAATAATAACAAATTAAAACACAGATCACACTTAGCCTTATACAAGAGGCATCCATTAAATGTTACTTACAAAAATATGACATAGATCTCACCAAGTCAAAATATAGAGTAAAAACACTAAAAAACAACCCATACCCATTAATTATCAATAAGTTAATTAAATTAAAAATACAAAAATCAAAACCATGCCAAATTCATCTGGTCTGAACAGATCATAGTGGCCTCTGGGAGCATTGTATCGACCACTCACCTCGGGTAGCCTGCTCAACCATTAAACAAATTCACACGTTTTCTTTGCGGATACCGACTTGTCGTTTAGTCAGACTTTGAACAGGATTTTAATGGACATCGCCTCAACATTTGAATGCCACCGTCGCGCATGAAACACCTCCCCTACTCTCGTAAGTCAACGCACTTCGAAAAACTAATTTCTATCTGGTTGCCGCCACTCAGCAACCTGAATTTTCAGCTGCGCTTCCCTAAGTCTGTTTCAGATTTTCTTTCTATAGCTTTAAAAGCGCAGCCTCAAAACACGACATCACTTTCTGTGATTTCTAGTGGAGACTCATAATGAGCCAACCCGAGACAAATACACCGGAATCAGTCGACGATTCTCGACTGAATAAACGCCTTAAAGATATGCCTGTCGCTATCGTTGGTATGGCGAGCATGTTTGCGAACTCTCGTTACCTGAATAAATTTTGGGATCTTATCAGCGAAAAAATTGATGCCATTACTGAAGTACCAGATACGCACTGGCGTCCAGAAGATTACTACGACTCAGATCGTACTACGCCAGACAAGTCTTACTGTAAGCGCGGTGGTTTCATCCCTAAAGTAGACTTCAACCCTATGGAGTTCGGTCTTCCGCCAAACATCCTAGAACTGACAGACACTTCTCAGCTGCTTTCTTTGATCGTTGCAAAAGAAGTACTTGAAGATGCCAAGCTGCCTGAAGGCTACGATCGCGATAAGATCGGTATCACGCTCGGTGTTGGTGGTGGTCAGAAGATCGCTCAAAGCCTGAATGCTCGTCTGCAATACCCTGTTTTGAAAAAAGTCTTCAAGAGCAGTGGTATCAGCGACAACGACAGCGAAATGCTGATCAAAAAATTCCAAGACCAATACATCCACTGGGAAGAGAACTCATTCCCTGGTTCATTGGGTAACGTAATTTCAGGTCGTATTGCTAACCGCTTTGACCTTGGTGGCATCAACTGCGTAGTTGATGCTGCGTGTGCGGGCTCTCTAGCCGCAATGCGTATGGCTCTAAGTGAGCTGGTTGAAGGCCGCAGTGAAATGATGATCACAGGTGGTGTGTGTACTGATAACTCACCAACCATGTACATGAGCTTCTCTAAAACTCCAGCATTCACTACTAATGAAACCATTCAACCTTTCGACATCGACTCAAAAGGCATGATGATTGGTGAAGGCATCGGCATGGTTGCTCTTAAGCGTCTTGAAGATGCAGAGCGCGACGGCGACAGAATCTACTCCGTGATAAAAGGTGTCGGTTCTTCTTCGGATGGTAAGTTCAAGAGTATTTACGCACCTCGCCCTGAAGGACAAGCAAAAGCACTGAAACGTGCTTACGATGATGCTGGTTTCGCACCGCACACACTTGGCCTTTTAGAAGCGCACGGTACAGGTACTGCAGCGGGCGATGTGGCTGAATTTGGTGGCTTAAACTCGGTATTCAGTGAGAACAATGACGAGAAGCAACACATTGCGTTAGGCTCTGTGAAATCTCAAATTGGTCACACTAAATCAACCGCGGGTACTGCAGGTTTAATCAAAGCTGCATTAGCACTGCACCACAAAGTACTGCCGCCAACGATCAACGTATCGGCTCCGAATCCTAAGTTGGATATCGAAAACTCACCGTTCTACCTAAACACACAAACACGTCCTTGGATGAAACGTGTCGACGGCACACCACGCCGTGCAGGTATCAGCTCATTCGGTTTTGGTGGCACTAACTTCCACGTTGTATTGGAAGAGTACACACCTGAGCACGCTCGCGGTGATAAATACCGTCAGCGCCAAGTACCGCAAACTCTGCTGTTCAGCGCAGAATCTCGTCAAGCACTGATCAATGAGCTCAAGCAGATTTCAACTCAAGCTGCCGATGCTGCGTTCAAATTAGAAGCGCTTGCTGAGCAACATGGCTTGCATGAAGTTAACGCTAAGCACGCTCGTCTTGGTTTAGTCGTGACTGACCAAGCAGACCTTCAAGCGCAACTGACTCAAGCGGTTTCTATGCTTGAGAGCCAAACCAAAGCACATTGGCAGATGCCAAACGGCACTAGCTATCGCGAGTCGGCACTGATTGCTGAAAACGGTGCAGGTAAAGTAGCAGCGCTATTTGCAGGTCAAGGTTCGCAATACCTCAACATGGGTCGCGAGCTTGCTTGTCATTACCCTGAAATGCGCCAACAGCTTGCTCAAGCGGATCAGGTATTTGGTCAACACAAGAAAACGGCTCTGTCGCAAATTCTGTTCCCAATTCCAACCTTCACACCAGAAGCAACCAAAGCTCAAGAAGCGGTGTTAACCAACACGGCCAATGCTCAAAGTGCGATTGGTACTGTGTCTATGGGCCAGTTCGACATCATGACTCAAGCTGGCTTCAAAGCTGACATGGTCGCAGGCCACAGCTTTGGTGAGCTAAGTGCACTATGCGCATCGGGTGTTATCTCGCAGGACGATTACTACCAGCTAGCTTTCGCTCGTGGCGATGCTATGGCTGCGACACCTGAACAAGGCGACAGCGGTACTATGTTTGCGGTCATCCTAGACGCAGACAAGCTTCCAGCCGTTGAAAGCTGCATCAGTCAATTCGAAGGCGTGAGCATTGCCAACTACAACGCCCCGACTCAACTGGTTATTGCAGGTCCAACTGCGACGGTTCAACAAGCAGCACAAACGCTGACAGAACAAGGCTTCAAAGCAATCGCTCTGCCTGTATCTGGCGCGTTCCACACTCCACTTGTTGCTCACGCTCAAAAACCATTTGCTGCTGCAATTGACAAAGCTTCATTTAGCGCTCCAACGCTGCCGCTTTACTCAAACGCAACGGGCAAACTGCACAGCAAAGACGCGAAAGCGATCAAGAAAGCATTCAAGCAACACATGCTGCAATCGGTTCGTTTCAGTGAGCAAATTGAAGCGATGTATGAAGCAGGCGCGCGCGTATTCGTTGAGTTCGGTCCTAAAAACATTCTTCAAAAGCTGGTTGAGAAAACATTGGCTGATAAGAACGAAGAGCTTTACGCAATCAGCATCAACCCAAGCCCTAAAGGCGACAGTGACCAACAGCTTCGTTTAGCTGCAGTTCAACTGTGCGTGGCAGGTGTTTCATTAGACAACATTGACCCTTACCAAGCTGACATTGCTGAACCTGCAAAGGCATCACCAATGAACATCAAGCTGAATGCAACCAACTACATCAGCCCTGCTACTCGTAAGAAAATGGATCAATCATTGGCTTCGGGCAACGTCACCGAAAAGACTGAGATTGTTGAAGTGAAAGTTGAAGTCGAGAAAATCGTGGAAAAAGAAGTGATTAAAACAGAAATCGTTGAAGTACCTGTGGCTGCTCCTCAAGCTTCAAATGTACAACAGTCAGCTGCTCCAGCACCAAGCGCACAAGTAGCAACAACAGCTCAGCAGCCTCAAGTGGTTCAAACAGCCCCGTCTAACGTAACGGTTGATGAATCCTCACTGCAGTCGTTCTTCAATGCTCAACAACAAGCAGCAGAAGTACATCAACAATTCTTGGCGATTCCTCAGCAATATGGTGACACATTCAACACCTTAATGTCTGAGCA
Organism: Vibrio splendidus; assembly: GCF_003345295.1. Classification (NCBI taxonomy): domain Bacteria; kingdom Pseudomonadati; phylum Pseudomonadota; class Gammaproteobacteria; order Vibrionales; family Vibrionaceae; genus Vibrio; species Vibrio splendidus. Next base: position 660,482 of record NZ_CP031055.1, on the reverse strand, counting down.
AGCGAAAATGGCAACAGCAGGCGTAGCAATTCCTGAGAACCTACAGCGTTCTATGGAAATGTTCCACCAGCACCAAGCTGAAACGCTAAAAGCTCACGCTCATTACCTCGAGATGCAAGCACACAGCAACAGCTCTGCACTTAATATGCTGACGCAAGGTTCAGTACAAACGGCACAACCAACCTTCGTTGCGCCAGTAAATGCTCAGCCAGTAATTCAAGCTACTCCAACAGCTATCGTTCAACAGCCTGTAGCTCAAGTACAAGCTGCTCCTGTACAAGCTGCGCCAGTTCAAAATACAACAGTTCAGCAAGCTCCAGTCCAGAAAGCCGTTCCTGCACCACAAGTAGCGGCTCAAGCGGCAGTGCCTGTTGCAGCTCAACCTGTTCCAGTTAAAGCGCAACCGGCTCCCGTGGCTGCACCAGTAGCAGTACAATCAGCCGATGCTGAAAAAGTGATGCTAGAAGTGGTCGCTGAGAAAACGGGTTACCCAACGGAAATGCTTGATCTAGAAATGGACATGGAAGCAGACCTTGGTATCGACTCAATCAAGCGCGTAGAGATCCTTGGTACCGTTCAAGACGAGATGCCAAACCTACCTGAGCTGAACCCTGAAGATCTAGCTGAGTGTCGTACTCTTGGTGAAATCGTTACTTACATGAACAGCAAGATGCCAGCATCAGCGCCTGTGGCAGCACAGCCAAGCGCAGCTGCTCCTGTTCAAGCCGCTAACGGTCTTGATGCGAAAGTCGTTCAACAAACCATGCTAGAAGTGGTTGCTGAGAAAACCGGTTACCCAACGGAAATGCTTGATCTAGAAATGGATATGGAAGCAGACCTTGGTATCGACTCAATTAAACGTGTTGAGATTCTTGGTACGGTTCAAGATGAACTGCCTACTCTTCCAGAGCTAAACCCTGAAGACTTAGCTGAGTGTCGTACTCTTGGCGAAATCGTTAACTACATGAACAGCAAGCTTCCGGCTTCGGCACCTGTAGTCGCTCAAACTGCAGCAACTTCAGTTCAAGCAGCTAGCGGTTTAGATGCGGCTGTCGTTCAAAAAACCATGTTAGAAGTGGTCGCAGAGAAGACGGGCTACCCGACTGAAATGCTAGACCTCGCAATGGATATGGAAGCTGACCTTGGTATCGACTCAATCAAGCGTGTTGAAATCCTAGGTACGGTACAAGACGAATTACCGACTCTTCCAGAGCTAAACCCTGAAGATCTCGCTGAGTGTCGCACTCTAGGTGAAATTGTTGACTACATGAACAGCAAGCTTCCGGCTTCTGCTCCAGTAGCTGCTCAAGCATCTGCACCAGTACAAGCAGTATCAAACGGTTTAAACGCAGAGCAAGTTCAAGGCACAATGCTGAGCGTAGTGGCTGATAAAACAGGCTACCCAACAGAAATGCTCGACCTAGCAATGGACATGGAAGCAGACCTTGGCATCGACTCAATCAAACGTGTTGAGATCCTTGGTACGGTTCAAGACCAGCTACCAACATTGCCAGAGCTGAACCCTGAGGACCTAGCTGAGTGTCGTACTCTGGGTGAAATCGTTGCTTACATGAATACTAAAGGCATGAACAGCAAGCTAGGCGCTAATGCTGCACCTGCTCCAGAAGCAACTGCAACCGCTGCAGAAAGCGTAAGCAACGACCTAAACCCTGCTCACGTTCAATCAACAATGATGGAAGTAGTTGCCGATAAAACTGGCTACCCAGCAGAAATGCTCGACCTAGCGATGGACATGGAAGCAGACCTTGGTATCGATTCGATTAAACGCGTTGAGATTCTAGGTACGGTTCAAGACCAGCTACCAACGCTGCCAGAACTAAACCCTGAAGACCTAGCTGAGTGTCGTACGCTTGGTGAAATCGTTACTTACATGCAAAGCAAGCTATCCGCTGCTGCACCCGTAGCGACTCCAAAAGCTGAATCAGTAACGCCTATCGCAGAAACAGCGACAGCGGAACTTCCTCCACACAATGAGGTGGCGCTAAAAAAGCTACCAGCGGCAGATAAACTCGTCGATTGTTTCTCAAAAGACGCTTGTGTCGTGATCACAGATGATGGTCACAACGCCGGTGTTCTAGCAGAAAAGTTGACCGCTAACGGCATTCAAGTTGCTGTAGTGCGTAGTGCTCTTTCTGCCGCGTCACCTTTAAACAGTGAAATCGCAAGCTACACACTCAACAGCGTTGATGATACTGGTGTGACTTCGGTTATTAAAGACATCGAAGCAGACCTTAAAACGTCGAACAAACTGATTGCTGGCTTCATTCACCTACAAGCTATCGTTGATGCAAAACAAAGCAACGAGCAAGCGGTTAACTTGAATGCAGACTCAAAAGCTTCACTGACGACAGCGTTCTTATTCGCGAAGCACCTAAATGGCCAACTGAATGCGATTTCTGGTCGCAGCGTGTTCTTCACACTAAGCCGTATCGATGGTGGCTTTGGTTACCTGGACGCTAAGCAACTAGCGAATGCAGAACTTAACCAAGCGGCTCTATCTGGTCTCACTAAGACACTGAGCCATGAATGGTCAAACGTATTCTGCCGTGCATTGGATGCTGACGCTTCTATTGATGCTCGTCACCTAGCTGAAGCTATCACAGGTGAACTATTCGATATCGACACCAACACGGTTGAAATCGGCCTTAGCCATGCGGAAAACGGTGAATCTGGTCGTGCAACATTGATTGCTGCAACACCAGGTGCTGCACAAACTAAAAACACAGGCGCTCAACTCACCAAGAGCGACAAAGTTCTGGTTACGGGTGGCGCTAAAGGCGTGACGTTTGAATGTGCACTGACGCTTGCTAAGCAATGTAAATCTCATTTCATTCTTGCAGGTCGTAGTAAGCATATTACTTCAGCTGAGCTACCTCAGTGGGCACAAGGCAAGCAAGAGAAAGAGCTAAAACCAGCGGCTATCGCACACCTACAAGCAACAGGTGACAAACCAACGCCGAAGAAAGTTGATTCCTTGCTAAAGCCTGTATTGAGCAGCCTTGAAATCAACGCAGCACTTGCCGCTTTCAACGAGATTGGCGCGAGCGCTGAATACCTAAGTCTAGATGTGTCGAACCATGAGTCAGTAGCGAAAACACTGGCGAATTTCGAAGGCATCACGGGTCTTATCCACGGTGCAGGCGTACTGGCTGACAAACACATTCAAGATAAAACGCTTGATGAACTGAACATGGTTTACGGCACGAAAGTGGGCGGACTAGAAGCGGTTCTTAGTGGTCTTGATAGCAGCAAGCTAAAACTGATTGCGATGTTCTCTTCGGCGGCGGGTTTCTATGGAAACACTGGCCAAAGTGATTACTCGATGTCTAACGAGATCCTAAACAAAGCGGCTCTACAACTATCTGCTCGTAACCCTCAAGCGAAAGTGATGAGCTTCAATTGGGGACCGTGGGACGGTGGCATGGTCAACGCAGCACTGAAACGTATGTTCACAGAACGTGGTGTGTACGTAATTCCTCTTCAAGCAGGTGCAGAGCTGTTTAGCTCTCAACTACTGAACGAAACTGGCATTCAATTGCTGGTTGGTACGAGCATGCAAGGTTCTGACAACAAGGAAGCTGCTGTAAAAAAGCTTAATGCGGAGTCTGTGCATCTTGCAAAGAGTCCGCTGAATACAAGCATCACTGTGACACGTCATCTTGATCCAAAGGCATTGCCTTTCATTCAAGATCACTGCATTGCTGGTAACCCAGTGTTACCGACAGTGTGTGCCATCCAATGGATGCGTGAAGTGGCAGAGCAACTGTTAGGGGTGAACGTTAGCGTTCACAACTACAAACTGCTTAAGGGTGTGATTTTTGATACTGATGAAGTGCAAGAACTGAATCTGGTTCTTTCTTCTGATGCTAAATCAAAAGATCAGCTAAAAGCGGTGATCAGTTGCCAAGGGCGACCACAGTATCAAGCTCAGTTGCAAGTTGCCTCTGTGCAAGTGTCTGAAGATGTTCAACAAGCGTCAGTAAAACGCTTTGAGGCCAACACTTCAGCACCTGTAACAACGGCACAAGCTCTATACAGTGACGGTACTCTGTTTCATGGACCAAGATTGCAAGGTATTACCTCAGTCGAACGCTTTGACGACTTAGGCTTATTGGCTCAATGCCAGTTGCCTCAGATTGAAAACAGCGACTGCGGATCATTTATTCCTAAGCAAGGCTTTGGTGATAGCCAGCCATTTGCTGAAGATTATCTGTTGCAAGCAATGCTGGTATGGGCTCGATTGAAATACGGCGCGGCAAGCCTACCGTCTGCAATCGGTGAGTTTATTTGTTACGCACCGATGCACAATGGTGGCCAAGGTTGGCTAGAGCTGAGCGTGATAAAAAGCACGGCTCGTTCGCTGCAAGCTGATATCTCGCTTTACCACCAAGATGGTCGTTTAAGCGCAGTAATGAAAGGTGCAAAAGTCACCATCAGCAAGAGCTTAAACGACGCATTTTTGCCGAAGTCTAGCTCAGCAGTATCGAAGAAAGAGGCGACTAAGAACCCAGAAAAGGAGCAATTGTCATAGTGACTGTTCCTTCTAATAAAGCGATGCCATTGCGCATCGCTCTTTTAGCTCAGCCAGCAAACGCGGCTGAGCTTTCTGCCGACTTATTCCCCTCGTTCCCAGACATGATAACTGTTGTGGTTGATGGCGATTTTAATCAAGCACTTAGCCGTGCGATTGAGACTGTAAATCAAGGCACTGCTGTTAAACTCTGTTTGGATTCTCACTCACCATCATTGTTGATGTTAAGTGCGCTGAATGCTGCTCAGAATAAGATTCACCCACACGCGAATTTAGCGGGCTTTGCCGAAACTCTCGATCTAGATAATGGAGATAGCGTTCAGCTTGCTCTAGAGATGTCACGCCGCCCCGCTTCAGACTTAAACCATCAACAGCAATACTCTGCCCTATCTGCTTCGCAGCAGTTTAATGAGTTGTTGAATATGGTGAATGCAATATCGAGCCGTTCATTGCCGAGCGATTCATTACCGAGCCATTCATTACCTAACAATTATTGGTTCACTGAGCCGAACAAAGCACGTGTTGCTGCGTTAACTTTCAGTGACGATAGCCAAAAAGCCACCAGCCTGATATTGACTCAAGCGACCGGTTTGCAAGAACCAAAGCCCTTGCTATCGAGCGAGCGTTTGATGTTTGTGGTTTCTAGCAATGACCAAGCTGGATTGGTTTCTCAGCTAGCCTCGTTAAGAGCAGAGCTTAAATGCGTTAGTGATTCATCGGACAGCGAACTTGCTATCGCCACTTTGATGCATTCAAACCTAAGTCACTTCCAAAGCGTTCAGCACAATGCTGGCCGTGGCGCGAACATCGTGATTCAGGCAGCTTCAATTGATGCTGCAATACAAGAGATCACAGCGGTAGAAAATGCGTTGCCAAAAGTAATGGCTGACAATAGCCACTACAAAACGCCAGCAGGCAGTTGTTTCTCACCGATGCATCAAAGCAAAGGTGGTGTTGCATTTGTTTACCCTGGTGTTGGCACGGTTTATCCCGGTATGTTGCGTGAATTTCACCACCATTTCCCACAGTTATTTGCTCGTTTAGAACGTGAGGGTAACTTGAAAGAGATGCTGCAGGCTGACAAAACCTATGCTGAAGACGCGCAAGAAATGTCGCTCAGTGAACTGGCAATTGCAGGTGTGGGCAGTAGTTATCTGTTAACACAACTGCTGTGTGATGAATTCAAAGTGCAGCCAGACTTCGCTTTGGGTTACTCCAAGGGTGAAGCTTCCATGTGGGCCAGCTTGAATGTTTGGAAAAACCCACATGCGTTGATTGAGATGACTCAAACTAGCCCTATCTTCACCACGGCTATTTCTGGTGAGCTCACCGCCGTGCGTCAAGATTGGCAGCTGAACGGCGACGAAAGCATCCAATGGAATAGCTTTGTAGTTCGCAGTGATGCGCAAGCGATTGAGGCTCTGTTGCCAGAGTTTCCACGTGCTTATCTCGCTATCATCCAAGGTGACACCTGCGTACTGGCAGGTTGTGAAAGCACATGTCGTGCACTACTCAAGAAACTGGGTAAACGTGGCATTGCCGCGAATCGTGTTACCGCAATGCACACCACACCAGCATTGAGCCAACATAGCCAAGTGCGTGAATTTTACACGCAACCACTGTTCGACGAATTGCCAAAGCATATCCGCTTTATCAGCGCAGCAGGTCTACCGACTGGCGCACCAATCAATATCGACAGCGATAGCATCGCCCTTTCGATTGCCGACACTTTCTGTTCGACGCTGGATTTCACCGCGTTGATCCAGAGTGCACGTCAGCAAGGTGCGCGCCTGTTCGTTGAAGTGGGTGCCGATCGTCAAACCAGCACATTGATCGACAAGATCAATCGTAGCGACGACGTAGCCGACCAGTACTGCACAATCGCTTCCAATGCCAAAGGCGGTGACGATGTTGTCACGCTCATCAAATGCATTGGTCAGCTCATTACTCATCAAATCCCATTGTCTGTCGAGCCTCTTATCCAAGGGCTAAAACAACAGATCACCACTAAGCAATTACGTGGTGTGTCTCAAGGCAGTGCAGTGAATCATCAAGGAGAGCTAGTATGAGTTCTCAATCGAATCAGGCTCAGAACAAACAGCAAGTGAAGTGCAATAAGATCGCGATTGTCGGTATTGCTAACCAATACCCAGAAGCGGATACACCAAAAGACTTTTGGCAAAACTTGCTAGATAAAAAAGATTCTCGAACCACATTAAGCGCTGAAAAGTTAGGTGCTAAACCCGAAAGCTATCAGGGCGTACAAGGCGAATCAGACCGCTTTTACTGTGACAAAGGCGGCTACATCGAAAACTTCAATTTCGATAGCAATGGCTACCGCTTAACAGCAGAGTCGTTCAACGGTGTTGACCAGAGTTTCCTATGGGCTTTGGATACCAGTCGTAAGGCGTTAGTCGACGCAGGCATTGATCTGAATGCCGATATTTTAGAACGCACAGGCGTGATCATGGGTGCCCTTTCGTTCCCAACCACACGTTCAAACGACTTGTTTCTGCCGATGTATCACTCGGTGGTCGAGAAAGCACTACAAGCTAAATTGGCTAATGACCAGTTTTCACTGCTGCCAACCAATGAAACCGCGCAAGACCTCAATCCTATCAATGGTGCAGCGGCACACAACGCCTCTAAGTTAGTGGCTGATGCATTGGGTTTAGGCAACGTGCAACTTAGCCTAGATGCAGCATGTGCAAGTTCAGTGTATTCATTGAAGTTAGCGTGTGATTACTTGAACACGGGCAAAGCCGACATGATGTTGGCGGGCGCGGTATCCGGTGCTGACCCATTCTTTATCAACATGGGTTTTTCCATCTTCCACGCTTACCCAGACCACGGCGTGTCGGTTCCGTTTGATAGCAACAGTAAAGGTCTGTTTGCTGGCGAAGGTGCTGGTGTTTTAGTCCTAAAACGCTTAGCTGATGCAGAGCGTGATGGCGATAATATTTACGCAGTTGTCAGCGGTATTGGCTTGTCGAACGATGGCCGTGGCCAGTTCGTATTAAGCCCAAATAGCAAAGGACAAGTACAAGCCTTTGAACGCGCTTACGAGGCATCAAACCTAACACCAGACAGCATTGAAGTGATTGAGTGTCACGCAACCGGCACGCCATTAGGTGACAAGGTTGAGTTAACCTCAATGGAGCGTTTCTTTGCTGACAAATTGAATGGCTCTAACCCGCCATTGATTGGCTCTGCGAAGTCAAACCTCGGTCACTTACTGACTGCGGCGGGTATGCCAGGGATCATGAAGATGATCTTCGCGATGAAAGAAGGTGTGCTTCCTCCAAGTATTAATTTGGACAAGCCACTATCGTCACCAGAGGGTTTATTTGGCTCACAAACTCTGCCAACTCAGGTTCAACCTTGGCCAAGTAAAGCGGGCAACTCAGAGCGCTGTGCGGGTGTTTCTGTATTTGGTTTCGGTGGTTGTAACGCTCACTTATTGCTTGAAGCGTATTCAGACACCAGTCATGTAAACCAGACTTTAGAGTCAGCGTCTCCAAGCCTACAGCCGTCCAATTTAAGCATTACTGGCCTCGCGTCTCACTTCGGTTCTCTGCAAAGCATCAATGCGCTAAGCACAGCGATTGAGACCAACAACGATGCTTTCATTGCATTGCCGAAGAAACGCTGGAAAGGCTTAGACCAACATCCAGAACTGCTGAGTCAATTTGGTTTACACGGCATTCCAAATGGAGCGTACATCGATCAATTCGATCTCGATTTCCTACGCTTTAAAGTGCCGCCTAATGAAGATGACCGTTTGATCTCTCAGCAGTTGCTACTGATGAAAGTGGCAGACGAAGCCATCAAAGACGCCAAGCTCGTGGCAGGCCAAAAGGTTGCTGTACTGGTAGCGATGGAAACTGAGCTTGAGATGCACCAATTCCGTGGACGCGTAAACCTGCATAGCCAATTGGCTGACAGCTTTGCCAACATGGGTATTGAGCTAACACAAGATGAATACCAATCGCTAGAAACCATCGCGATGGACAGTGTGATGGACGCAGCCAAGCTGAACCAATACACCAGTTTCATCGGCAATATCATGGCTTCGCGTATCTCTTCATTGTGGGACTTTAACGGCCCTGCGTTTACGATTTCAGCCGCTGAACAGTCGGTTGCTCGTTGTATCGATGTCGCGCAAAACCTAATGTCGCAAGAATCCATGGACGCCGTCGTGATTGCAGCCGTTGACCTTAGTGGCAGTGCCGAACATGTGATTCTGAAGAACAGCGTGAGCCCAGTGTCACTCGCACCAAAATTCGGACAACCGCAAGACGGCAGTTGGAATGTGGGTGAAGGCGCAGGTGCCATTGTTCTTGTTGAAGAAAACCGAGTAGCTAGTGACCAAGACACGGCTTACGGCAGTATCAACGCATTGGCCTTTGGCTCAAGCGAGTGTAACAACGCCGTTGTTGATGAGTTACTGACTCAAGTCGGTATGAGCTCGAACGATGTTTCTCTGCTTGAGCTTAACCATGCACCAGAGACTTCATCACACGAGCTTGTACCTCTCAACTTAGGGGTTACCAAGACGACTCAAGCGAGTCAACGTGTTGGTCATTGCTCTGCAGCCTCTGGCATGGCGAGCCTGCTACACGGCCTGCTCAACCTGAACCTTGAGTCTCTGAATCCAAATGTCAGCTCTAAGAGCGCGATTATTGCCAACATCAGTGAAGGTCAATGTTCACAGCTGTTGCTAAGCCAATCGAGTGTTGAATCTCAATCACTATCGGTTCGTTTAAGCAATGAACTGGCGAACGATGCTAAACGTCAATTGGTTAAGCAAGTGACTCTTGGTGGTCGCGATATCTATCAACATATTGCCCAAACCCCAGTGACTAACTTAGCAACGATTCAACAGAAAGCTTCTGGTAAACAAGCAGCAAGAGTGGCGTCGGTTCCAACGACAGCAAGCATTCAAGCAGCCCTTGCGCAAAAAGAGTTAGAGAAGAAAGCACTAACGCAGAACGCGGTAGAGCCAGTAATCGAAACTCCTACATCAGTATCACCTACTCTGGCGCCAACTCGCCACAGTCAGCTAACAGGTAACCACAGCAATATGACTCATGTCCTATCCGCTAAAAATGGCGTATCGAATATCGACGCTAATACGGATGCAGCATCACAACCATCTGTAGCACCACACAACCAAGCGTTTGCTCAAAACCAGCAAGCAGCGCAGCAAGTACACAAAGCATTCTTGCACACTCGTGCCCAAGGCATGCAAATGGCTGATGCACTATTAAAAGCGCAGCTAAACGCAGTTACATCTGGTTTAGATAGCAATGCCCTGATTCAACAAACGACTAGCCAACAAAAAAATGGTCAACAAACGACTGGTCAGCAAACATCAGCTCAGCCTGTTCAAGCTCAACCAGTTCAGGTTCAGTCAACACCAGTAAACGTACTTGCGACGCCAGCACCAGTAAAACCTATCCGTAAGCCATGTATCTGGGATTATGATGACCTGGTTGAATACGCTGAAGGCGACATCGCCAACGTATTTGGTCCTGATTACGCGATCATCGATAGCTACTCGCGCCGCGTTCGTTTACCAACCACCGATTACCTATTGGTATCTCGTGTGACTAAGCTCAACGCGACCATTAACGAGTACAAGCCAAGCACAATGACCACCGAATACGACATCCCAGTTGATGCGCCGTATCTTGTTGATGGTCAGATCCCTTGGGCAGTAGCGGTTGAATCTGGTCAGTGTGACCTAATGCTGATCAGCTACTTAGGCATTGATTTCGAAAACAAAGGCGAGCGTGTTTATCGCCTGCTTGATTGTACGCTTACCTTCCTTGGCGACTTGCCTCGTGGTGGCGATACGCTGCGTTACGATATCTCAATCAACAACTTTGCTCGCAATGGCGATACATTGCTGTTCTTCTTCTCGTACGAGTGTTTCGTTGGCGACAAGATGATCCTGAAAATGGATAACGGCTGTGCGGGCTTCTTCACTGATGAAGAGCTAGCAGATGGCAAAGGTGTGATTCACACTGAAGATGAAATCAAGGCTCGTAAACTTGCCACTAAGCAACGCTTCAACCCTATGTTGCACTGTCCTAAAACCCAGTTTAACCACCAAGAACTGCGTCATCTACTGACTGCCAACATTGCAGAATGTTTTGGCCCAACTCACCAATCCAATAGCCACCAGCCTTCTCTATGCTTCAGCTCAGAGAAGTTCATGATGATCGAAAAGGTTAGCCGTGTTGAACCGCAAGGCGGCACATGGGGACTTGGTCTGATTGAAGGTCACAAGCAGCTAGAGCCTGAGCACTGGTACTTCCCTTGTCACTTCAAAGATGACTCAGTAATGGCTGGCTCTTTGATGGCAGAAGGTTGTGGTCAACTGCTTCAATTCTTCATGATGCATCTTGGCATGCACACGCTTGTTCAAAATGGTCGTTTCCAACCTCTTGAAAATGCCCCTCAACAAGTGCGTTGTCGTGGTCAAGTTCTACCACAATCGGCAGAACTGACTTACCGCATGGAAGTAACTGAGATTGGTCTAAGCCCTCGCCCATACGCGAAAGCTAACATCGATATTTTGCTGAACGGCAAAGTGATTGTTGATTTCCAAAACTTGGGTGTGATGATCAAAGAAGACGACGAATGTACTCGTTACCTGCCTTCTTTAGAGACAACTGAAACCGTCAATCCAACGCTAAATGAAACGGTTATCACAACACCTGCGTTGCAGAATGAAGTTCAGCACATCGCTCAAACACCAGCGGTTAACCAACAGGCTTCAGTTAATGCGCCCTTAATGGCTCAAATTGAAGACCTAGCAACAGCGCCAAACAAAGGTGTAGTTCCACTTCAACACGTTGAAGCTCCGGTAACGCCTGATTACCCGAACCGCACGCCAGACACAGTTCCGTTCACGCCTTATCACATGTTCGAGTTCGCAACGGGTGATATCGAGAAATGTTTCGGTCCTGATTTCTCTATCTACCGTGGCATGATTCCACCACGTACTCCGTGTGGCGACCTACAGCTAACCACTCGTGTCGTTGAGATCGACGGTAAGCGTGGCGACTTCAAGAAGCCTTCATCGTGTATTGCAGAATACGAAGTGCCAGAATACGCATGGTACTTTGATGAAAACAGCCACCAGACCTTGATGCCTTACTCGGTATTGATGGAGATTTCACTGCAGCCAAATGGCTTCATCTCAGGCTACATGGGTACAACACTGGGCTTCCCAGGTGAAGAACTGTTTTTCCGTAACCTAGATGGTAGCGGCAAAATGCTGCGTAACGTCGACTTGCGTGGCAAAACGATCACCAACGATTCTCGTCTGCTTTCAACAGTAATGATGGGCACCAACATCGTACAGAGCTTCAGCTTCGAACTGAGTACTGACGGCGTGCCTTTCTACCAAGGTACGGCAGTATTTGGTTATTTCAAAGGCGCGGCACTGAAAGACCAATTAGGTTTGGACAACGGTAAAGTGACTCACGCATGGCACGTTGATAACAATCGCACGCCAGACGTAAACATCAACTTGCTAGACAAAACGAGTCGTTACTTTAATGCACCTGTTTCTGCTACTGGTGAAGTGCAAGAGCACTACCAACTGGCTGGCGGTCGTTTGAACTTCATCGATACAGTGCAGATCACTAGCGATGGTGGTAAAGACGGTCTGGGTTACCTATACGCTGAGCGTACGATTGACCCAAGTGATTGGTTCTTCCAGTTCCACTTCCATCAAGACCCGGTAATGCCAGGTTCTCTAGGTGTCGAAGCGATCATCGAGTTAATGCAAACCTACGCACTAAACAAAGATCTTGGCGCTGGCTTCCGCAATCCGAAATTTGGCCAAATCCAATCTGAAGTGAAATGGAAATACCGTGGTCAGATTAACCCTCTGAACAAACAGATGTCACTGGATGTACACATCACTGCAATCAAAGACGAAGACGGCAAACGCATCATCGTTGGCGACGCAAACCTGAGCAAAGATGGTCTGCGTATTTATGAAGTGAAAGACATCGCAATTTGTATCGAAGAAGCTCCTGTTATCGATAAAGCATAAGCCGCCATTAGAGACAGAGAATTAGGAAAGAATTTAGTATGACAACTCAAACTACAATCAATAACGAAAAGCTATCTCCGTGGCCTTGGCAGGTTGAAGGGAGCACTACTCATTTCGATAACGCAGTAATGTCGACAATCTTAAAAGATTTAAGCCTTGCTTGTTACGTAGTGAACCACCCAGAAAAAGGTTTAGGCGTTAGCCAACAAGCAGAGATTGCATCGGGCGATACAGCAAGCGCTGCAAACAGCCAACCTGTTAGCGCCTTTGCTCCCGCTCTTGGTACACAAAGCTTAGGCGACGAAGATTTTCGTCGCTGCCACGGCGTAAAATACGCTTACTATGCGGGCGCAATGGCAAACGGCATCTCATCAGAAGAGTTGGTGATTGCGCTTGGTCAGGCTGGCATTCTTTGTTCCTTTGGCGCGGCGGGTTTAATCCCATCTCGCGTTGAGCAAGCGATCAACCGTATTCAAGCAGCACTACCAAACGGCCCTTACGCGTTTAACCTGATTCACAGCCCAAGTGAACCTGCACTAGAGCGCGGCAGTGTAGAGCTGTTTTTGAAGCACCAAGTAAAAACGGTTGAGGCTTCAGCATTCTTAGGTTTAACACCGCAAATCGTTCACTACCGTGCAGCAGGCCTTAGTCGCGATGCACAAGGTGAGATTCAGATTGGCAACAAGGTTATTGCTAAGGTTAGCCGTACTGAAGTCGCGAGTAAGTTCATGCAGCCGGCTCCTATCAAAATGCTGCAAGCTCTGGTTGATGAAGGTCGAATCACAGCAGAACAGATGGAACTGGCACAACTGGTTCCTATGGCTGATGACATTACCGCAGAAGCCGATTCTGGTGGTCACACCGATAACCGTCCACTGGTTACCCTACTGCCAACGATTCTTGCCCTGAAAGAGCAAATCCAAGCACAGTACCAATTCAAAACTCCACTACGTGTCGGTTGTGGTGGTGGCGTAGGTACGCCTGACGCTGCTCTAGCGACGTTTAACATGGGCGCGGCTTACATTGTTACCGGTTCAATCAACCAAGCGTGTATTGAGGCTGGCGCGAGCGAACACACACGTAAGCTGCTTTCGACAACTGAAATGGCTGACGTGACTATGGCCCCGGCGGCAGACATGTTCGAAATGGGAGTGAAACTGCAAGTGGTTAAACGCGGCACCTTGTTCCCAATGCGTGCAAACAAGCTATACGAGCTATACACGCGTTACGATTCAATTGAAGCGATTCCAGCAGAAGAACGCCTAAAGTTAGAGAAGCAAGTATTCCGTGCAACACTGGATGACATTTGGGCGGGAACTGTGGCGCATTTTAACGAGCGCGACCCTAAACAGATCGAACGTGCTGAAGGCAACCCGAAACGTAAGATGGCGTTGATCTTCCGTTGGTACTTAGGGCTTTCTAGCCGTTGGTCAAATACAGGTGAACAAGGTCGTGAAATGGATTACCAAGTATGGGCAGGCCCTGCACTTGGCGCATTCAACGCATGGGCAAAAGACAGCTATCTAGACGATTACCAACAGCGTAATGCCGTTGATCTAGCAAAACACCTAATGCATGGCGCAGCCTACTTGGCTCGCATTAACTTGCTGACCTCACAAGGCATCAAGCTTGATCCAGAGCTAGCACGCTGGAAGCCAACTCAAAGAATGGCTTAAGTGACTCATGACTTAGCTAAACTTAAATTAGCTAGGCTCAACGAATAAAAAAAGCGACCACTTAGGTCGCTTTTTCTTTAGGTGTTCTTATCTAAATTTGATAGACGATTAAGAGTTTTGCATACGCTTTTTCAGTCGCGCTAAATCAATGGCGCTTGAACGAACCGTTAATTTGATGTGTTCGTAGTCGTACTCTTCTTTAACCACACTCATGTTTGAGCGAATCTCACCGATGATGCCTTGTCCAGAATAAGGGATAGTGATCTCTTCTTCGATCATGCCTTCTTCAGCAACACCAACGATGTACTTGTGCAGTTTCGTGATATCTAACGGATCACGAGTCGACGTTAGCATTGCATCTGGGAATTCTTCGATCAGCTCTAATTGCTGTTCTTCAGTCAATCTATCGCACTTATTCAGCACTAATAGTTTTTCGCTACCTTCAACGCCCACTTGTGCTAATACGTCGTGTACGACATCAAGCTGAGCTCGGAACGATACGTCAGAAGCATCAACCACATACAAAAGCAGTGAAGCATCATGCGCTTCTGCTAGCGTTGAGTGGAATGAAGCAACCAGATCATGTGGCAGTTTCTTGATGAAACCAACCGTGTCTGAAACCAAGATACGTGGCTGAGTAATTGGCTGAAGTGCACGAACCGTAGTATCTAGCGTTGCGAACAGTTTATCTTCACCCACCACTTCGGTTGCGGTCATTGCACGCATCATCGAAGATTTACCGGCATTGGTGTAGCCAACTAAAGCAACAGTGAAAAGCTCCGCGCGCCTTGTGCGTCTGGTCTTCATTTCATCTTGTACGCTTACTAGCTCACGCTTAAGCGCAGCAATTTGGTCACGTACGTTACGACGGTCTAGCTCTAGTGAAGTTTCACCTGCGCCCTGACCCATTTGACGCTCTTTATCACCCTCAGCCGTTTCACGCAGTCGTGGTACTAAGTAGTTTAGACGAGCGATATCAACTTGCAGACGAGCAGTACGAGTACGAGCGTGGCGGCTGAAGATTTCGATGATGATGCCAGTACGGTCAAATACTTCCACACCCAAACTCGCCTCAACAGTACGCATTTGAGATGGGCTTAAATCACAGTCAAATACCACAACATCAGCGGCACCGTATTGGAAGTTGCCCGTTGGAAGATCATCAAAATCTAGCTCATCGATTTCAGAACTAAAATCAAACGACTCATCAATAAAATCTTCATCTTCAGCTTCTTCAATAGAGCCTTGGTAACCAGTTAGATGTGCAATTTCGGCAAGCTTACCTGCACCCAACACATTCTGTCGTTGAGATGAACTATGGTGTTGCGATTGCGTACCGACGACTTTAAACCCTAGGGTTGACACTAAGCGAGCAAGTTCGGCAAGAGACTCTTTTGCTTCGTCACCTTTAAAATCCGGTGTCGTAATAGAAATAAGTAAAGCGTTATTCGCCGCTGGTTTTGCTGTTAGTTTCATGTTTTATTCTGTCTATGCACCAAAGTGCAACCTAGTATTTGATCTAAAGTAGTGTGATCCTACGCGTTTCTACGTCAGCTTTATAGAGCTAAGGGATACTAAATCACGATATTATTGCAGTAGAAGCATATATATCGTTTACCCCTCTGTTTTTATAAGGAATAAAAAGCAAGTATAGACAACGAAAAAGACAGCATCACATTACTTATTACTAGTTGGTGATACTGCCTTTGATTTAGACATGAACTTTGATTGTTAAACTAACTCAGCAACTAGAAGTTAGAAATCGATTCTCGCTTCGGTTTGAGCATCGAAGAATACCGCCTTTGATAAATCAAAATGAAGCGGTGCCATTTGCCCAACCGACACTTCAAATTCTGGCGATAAGCGACACGCGACTTCTTGGTCGTTCACTTTAACCATCGCAATAGTATCTGGCCCTGTCGGTTCCAATACCTCTAGCTGTAAGTCTAGCTTTGTAGAGGCAGAAACATCGTCACCCTGCTGCTCGGTAATGTGCTCAGGACGCAGCCCTATCACCAATTCTTTGCCGTCTTGGTCGCGCATACTTTGTGGCAAACGAATATGGTGTTCTTGATCTGCGGTACCGACCACTTTAATAATCGGATTCTGTTCCTCATCCAAGTCCACCATGGTTTTAATGAAGTTCATTGACGGTGACCCCATAAAGCCAGCCACAAACATATTGTTTGGCTTGGTGTAGATCTCTTGTGGTGTGCCTAACTGCTGCAGTTCACCGTCTTTCATTACTGCGATGCGATCAGCCAGAGTCATCGCTTCGATTTGATCATGGGTTACATAAACAATCGTGGTATTCAGCTTCTGGTGCAGACGTTTAATCTGATGACGCATCTCAACACGCAGCTTGGCATCCAAGTTAGAAAGCGGCTCATCAAACAGATACAGCTTAGGACGACGAGCTAGAGCACGTCCCATCGCGACACGTTGACGCTGACCACCAGAAAGTTGCGACGGTTTACGATCAAGCAACTGTTCGATTTGCAGCATTTCTGCCACTCGATTAACCTCAGCCTCGATCTCTTGTTGCGGCATCTTGCGGATCTTCAAACCGAAAGCGATATTGCCGCGTACCGTCATGTTTGGATAAAGCGCGTACGACTGGAATACCATCGCGATATCGCGATCTTTAGGTTCAACCTGCGCCACGTCTATGCCATCAATTACAATCTCACCCGAGCTAATATTCTCTAGCCCAGCGATGGTGTTCATCAAGGTGGATTTCCCACACCCCGAAGGGCCGACAAGTATCAAAAATTCCCCCGAATCGATACTGATGTCGATGCCCTTTAACGTTTCGTTGTCCGCGTTGCGATAGGTTTTACGGATCTGTTTTAAATCTAATGTTGCCATGGGTAATTATCCTTTTACTGATCCTGCCGTTAGGCCACGAACAAAATATTTTCCTGCGAAGACATACACCAACAGCGTTGGCAGTGCGGCGATGATCGCGGCAGCCATGTCGACGTTATATTCTTTCACGCCAGTGCTGGTGTTGACTAGGTTGTTTAATGCCACAGTGATCGGCTGAGTATCTGAGCCGGAATAGACCACTCCGAACAAGAAGTCATTCCAAATCGCGGTGAACTGCCAGATCACCGTCACCATAATGATTGGTGTCGAGATCGGTATTAAGATCTTGAAGAAAATCGTAAAGAAGCCAGCACCATCGAGTTTTGCCGCCTTGATCAATTCATCAGGAATCGAGATGTAGAAGTTACGGAAAAACAGAGTGGTAAACGCCATGCCGTAGATAACGTGCACAATCACCAAGCCGATAGTTGTGTTCGCTAGCCCCATCTTGCCGAGCATGGTTGCCATTGGTAACAACACCACTTGAAATGGGATGAAGCAACCAAACAACAGCAAGCTGAAGAACAGATTCGAGCCTCGGAATTGCCATTTCGTCACTACATAACCATTGAATGCACCCAACAATGTTGAAATCGCAACCGCAGGAATCACCATTTGGAACGAGTTCCAGAAGTAGCCTTTGATACCTTCACATTTCACGCCCGTACAGGCGGTATCCCACGCTTTATACCAAGCATCGAAAACCCACTCTTTCGGCAAGCTCATTAAGTTACCCGCCTTGATGTCAGGCAGAGTTTTGAATGACGTCAGCGCCATCACGAACAATGGCATTAAATACACTAAGCAGAAGAAAAGCAGTGCTGAATAAATAAAGATTCGAGCAAAATTGATGTTATTCATCATGACTTTTTCTCCCTAAGTTCAGAGTAAAGGTAAGGCACGAGAATCGCTAAGATACCGGCAAGCATCATCATGGCACTGGCAGCACCAAGGCCGATTTGACCACGAGTAAAGGAGTGTGCGTACATAAATAGCGCAGGAAGATCCGATGAATAACCGGGGCCACCTGCCGTCATTGCGGTCACAAGGTCGAAGCTCTTAATCGCAATGTGTGACGTAATGATCACCGCACTGAAAACCACAGGGCGCAAGCAAGGTAAAATAATTTTGAGATAGATAGTGGGTAAGCTTGCCCCATCAATTTGTGCCGCTTTGATGATTGAAGAATCGATACCGCGAAGACCCGCTAAGAACATCGCCATCACGAACCCTGAAGACTGCCAAAGTGCCGCGATAACCAAGGTATAGACCGACATTTCAGAGTCGACTAGCCAATCAAATTTGAAGTCAGTAAATCCCCAGTCTTGCATCAGCTTTTCAATGCCAAGACCTGGATTAAGAATCCATTTCCAAGCGGTACCCGTCACGATGAATGACAGCGCCATTGGGTAAAGATAGATAGTTCGAATCGCCCCTTCTTGGCGGATATTCTGGTCAAGCAATACGGCCAAACCAACACCTAACAAGATAGCAATCGCCATGAATAGAAAACCAAACAAACCGAGGTTGGTGATTGAGGTGATCCAGCGATCGTTATCCATCAGCTTTTCATATTGGGTTAAACCAACGAAGTTAAAGCTCGGCAGAAATCGAGAGTTGGTGAACGACAGCGCTGCCGTCCAAAATATATAGCCGTAGATACACACCACGGTCACTAACGCGGTCGGCGCCAGTACTATTTTAGGTAACCAATGTTGCAACCTGTCAGCAAAACTCGGTTTCGGTGCAGGCTGGCTCCTTGTGGGTTTTGGAGTCGACTCAGTCAAAACATGCTCCATAACTTATCCTTGTTGCACAATCGAGCCAATGGCTTACCTCTCGGCACCACATCAGCATCACGCATATCAGAATTGGGAGTGAAGAGTAGATAGGCTCCCTACGAGCCTACCCACCCTGGGGGTTTGGTGTTAGACCAAGTTAGATTAGATAGCCGCTTTCACTGCTTTTGCTAACTTAGCTGCCGCTTGTTTAGGATCGGCATCTTTCTCATTGAAGAAGTTGGTCACCACGTCATAAATAGCGCCTTGAGCGTAGCTTGTTGTCGCTAGGCCGTGAGCCATACTCGGAACAAGATCGCCAGATTCAGCACTCGCTTTGAAGGTTGCCATTGAGTCCAACGCACATTGGTCAAACTTAGACATATCCATATCTAGACGTACAGGGATAGAACCTTTGTTAAGGTTGAAGACTTCTTGGAAGTCTTTAGTAAGAATGGTTTTCGCTAGGTCTTGCTGCGCTTTTTGGTTCTCTTTGTCACTTAACTCAAAGAACGCAAAGCTATCGATGTTGAAGGTAAATTGGCCATCAGTACCTGGAGCTGGTGCACAGATGTAATCTTTACCCGGCACTTTGCCTGCCGCAGTAAACTCACCTTTCGCCCAATCACCCATGATCTGCATCGCTGCTTCACCATTGATAACCATTGAGGTTGCTACGTTCCAATCACGACCTGGAGAGTTGCTGTCGATGTAGTCACGCATCTTTTTGAACTTGGTGAACACTTCCACCATCTTGTCGCCAGATAATACGTCCATATCAAGATCAACGAACGCTTTGTTGTAATCTTCACTGCCTAGAACATCAAGAGCCACCGCTTCGAATACGGTTGCGTCTTGCCAAGGTTGGCCACCGTGAGCCAGTGGAATGAAGCCAGCCGCTTTAATCTTGTCTGCAGCAACAAAGAACTCATCTAACGTAGTTGGAACCGTCACGCCTGATTTTTCTAAAACAACAGGGTTAGCCCAAAGCCAGTTAACACGGTGAACGTTGACAGGAACTGCCACATATTCGCCATCCCACTTCATCACTTTAGTCACTACTTCTGGTAGTAATTCATCCCATTGTTCTTGTTTAGCAGTCGCATCGAGAGACGTTAGAAAACCTAAACCACCCCACTCCTGAATATCATGACCTTTGATCTGCGCAGCAGATGGAGGATTGCCCGATACTGCTCGCGTTTTCAAAACAGTCATCGCACTTTCACCGCCGCCACCAGCAACAGCAAAATCTTTCCAAGTATGGTCTTGTTCTTCAATCATCTCTTTCAGTACCGCTGCGGATTTCGCTTCGCCACCGGCAGTCCACCAGTGAAGCACTTCCACTTCACCAGCTTGAGAAAATGTTGAGGCAGCAAGAAGAGATAGAGTAAGTAGGGTTTTATTGATTTTCATTATAATCTTCCATGTTTAGCGGACTCGACGTCCGGTTCAATAAAGAGTCTACTTATTCTGATTTATAAGATTGAAACAAAAGGTAAGCCCTATGTAACACAATTGTTACATTACACTTCTAAGCCTCTTGGTATATAGACTTTGGCTTCTAAGCCACCTTGAGAGGAGTTGCGAATAATGAGATCTCCGCCGTGTCCATGCAGAATATTGCGACAGATCCCGAGCCCTAAACCGTGTCCTTGATCATCCGTAGCCAACCTAAAGTAGGGTTCGAAAACCAACTCTAACTTGTCTTCAGGGATACCTTTGCCATGGTCTTGAATCGTCACAATGACCCACAAAGAATCACTGCTGATATCCACCTCAGCTGATTGTCCATATTTCACAGCATTATCGATAAGATTAGTAAGCACGCGTTTGATCGCTAAAGGTTTAGCGACTAACGGTTCAATCACAGCAGGCTCAAACTCGACCTGAGTTTGGTATTGATTGTGCAGTTCAATCACGGAGAGCATCATCTCGTTCAGATCGATAATGGCATTATTTTCATGAAGGTCGGTGTCTCTGACCGCTTGTAATGCGCCTTTCACCATCATCTCAAGCTCATCCAAATCCTTGTTGAACTTGTCTTTCTTGACCTCACTTTCCAATAGCTCGGCTCGAAGCCTTAAACGGGTGATTGGCGTCTTCAAGTCATGAGAGATAGCAGAGAATAGGTGTTCTCGGTCAGCAACATAACGACGGATCCGCTGCTGCATGCGGTTAAAGGCTCTGGTTGCGGTGACCAGTTCAGTCGCCCCCTCTTCTTTCAGTTGGGGCTGCTGAATATCCATACTCATTTCATTGGCTGCTCTTGCTAACTTTTTGAGAGGTCGCACTTGGCGACGAATCATCAAGTAAGTCAGCACTAGTAGAATGAGTGTTGAAGAAACTAAGAAGATCACCTGCTCCCTGCCAAGAATTGTATCGTCGAGCTTTACGTATGGCGCAGGCAACAGTGCGGCAATATACACCCATTCGTGACTGGCTAATTCAATCTGAACAACCAAAATAGGTGGATTAAGAGGCTCTAGCGTTAGCGTATGATGCGCCCATGATCGTGGGAGATCGCTTAAGTAGATGTCGTTTTTAAGCAAGCGAAGGTGTTCAGGTCGAGAGAAATCAACCCGCACTGACGCCACTTTATTGAGTTTGCTACTCAAAACACTTTCTATGGCTTCAATCGAGGCGGTTTTTAAGCGGGTATCGGGGATCGGTTCGACAATCAAAGCCTCTTTATTAAAAGAAACAAAGAAACGCGTACCGCCCATATTGCGGATCTGATCCAGCACGATATGGCGATATTTAACAGGCAGAGATTGGAAGAAAGTCACCGTTGAGGCAAACATGTTCGCCATGCTCGAAGAGGCAGAACGAATCCCCTCCAGTTCTTTGTGCTTGGATTCGCTATACCAAATAGACGTTGCGATACCCTGAGCGATCACCACCGCTAGCAAGGTTAACAACAAGGTTCTTGCAACCAAAGAGTTTGGCTTTAACCTGCTCAACCAGTTCATACGAGATACTTCATACAGAATACTTCATTGGAAATACTTAATTAGCATTACTTCGTTAACAATAGGTCATGCTTAGTGTTCATACTGAACAGGCACAGCAAGAATGTAGCCATTACCGCGCATGGTTTTGATGTAGTGAGGGTATTTACCGCTGTCGCCCAATCGGCTTCTCAGGCGACTAAGCTGCACGTCAATGCCTCGTTCAAAAGGCAGCGCTTCTCGGCCTCTGGTTGCGAAAGAGATAGTATCTCGGTCGAGAACTTCGTTAGGACGAGTTAAGAACAGCATTAACAAAGAAAAGTCACTGCCCGACAAGTCCATCTCTTCTGAGTTTTCATTATGGGAGATCCGATGCGCTAGGGTATCAAGCGTCCAATCACCAAAAATAATCTGCTTTGGTAGTGCATCACTCGGCTTGTCATCCACCACTTGAACACGTCTTAATAACGCTTTGATTCGAGCCATTAACTGACGAGGGCTAAACGGCTTGGCGATGTAGTCATCGGCACCAATTTCTAAGCCGATGATCTGGTCGGTTTCATCCGAGACTGCAGTCAGCATGATGATAGGCACATTCGATTGCTTACGTACTCGTTGGCACAAGGTAAAACCATCATCACCGGGTAGCATCACATCAAGCAGAATCAGATCGGGATAACCTTGGTTTTGCAGGTGGGTCTCTAGTTCAACACCGTCTCCAACAGAAGAGACATCGAAACCCGATTTTGTGAGGTACTCTTCCAGCAGCTCGCGGATTTCTTGATCATCATCCACCACGAGAATTCGAGTATTTGTTGGCATCGCCCAAACCTATTAAATTTACAACTTATTCACATAGTGTATAGGCTGGCCGATTATTTGATTATTGACATGTTTGTAAAGTTAGAAGAACGAACAGATAAAGATCACATCTTAGTGACCTCTACCTGTACTTAGCGACTCAAAGAATCATCGAAGGTTAAGAGGAACAGCTGATTTCCATCGCTTTACCCCACTCAGGAGGCAACGCAGCAAGGTGTTCATAGTCTGGGTGTTCTGCATAAGGGTCAGCCAGAACCACCATTAATGCTTCAATATCACTGCTATCACCGCGCTCGGCTTTATCTATGGCGAGTTGGGCAAGATAGTTTCTGAGAATGTATTTCGGGTTTACTTGTCGCATCTTTTCGCTGCGCTCTGCCACTGAACTGTCTTCCAATTCGCAGCGTTGTAAGTAGTTATCCATCCATAGCTTTGCTGCCTCGCGGTCGATAACCAAATCAATCACTTTTTGTGGCGGCAAGGTATCCAAGTTCGACAGCGTTCTAAAGAACCTTGGATAATCGACTTTGTTTTGCGACATCAGCTCGAACATAGATTCAAACAAGCGAGTGTCACCTTCCTGTTTGGAAAGTAGCCCCAACTTACGACGCATCAGTTGACTGAAATAACCGTTCATTTGAAGTTCGTATTGTTCTAGGGCTGCCTCTAAATCGGCTTTATCCACCAGCGGCGAAAGCGAATGAGCCAGTGCAGATAGATTCCACAATCCAATTCTAGGCTGTTGATTGAAAGCGTAACGACCTTGGTAATCCGAGTGATTGCAGATCAATCTTGGGTCATATTCATCAAGGAACGCGAATGGACCATAATCGAAGGTTTGCCCGATAATTGACATGTTATCAGTGTTCATCACTCCATGAGCAAAACCATTCGCTTGCCACAACGCGACCATTTCAGCAGTGCGATCAACAATCTGATTAAACATTGCAGCGTAGGGCTTTTCTTCATCAAGACACTCAGGGAAATGCCACTCAATGACTTTATCAGCCAGCAACTTATGCTCAGCCAACTGATTGGTATAAAACAGATGTTCAAAGTGACCGAAACGGATGTGTGACTCAGCAGCACGCACCAACAATGCGCCCCACTCTTGCTTCTCTCGATATACCGGTGTGTCGCTGGTCATCATCGCCAACGCGCGAGTGGTTGGGATATTGAGCCCTGCCATCGCTTCGCTACATAAGTACTCACGAACGGTTGATCGAATAACAGCGCGTCCATCGCCCATACGTGAATAGGGGGTTTTGCCTGCACCTTTAAGGTGTAAGTCGAACGTTTCACCACTTTTCGCTACCACTTGAGCTAATAACAGCCCTCTTCCATCACCTAAGTCCGGGTTATAAGAGCCAAACTGATGGCCTGCGTATTTCATTGCTACCGGTGAGAATTGCTCAGGTTCAACATTGCCAGATAAAGTTTCAAGCAATTCCTCAGAAGCATCTTCAAATGACGGAAAGCCGAGTTCATTCGCAAGATTATGGTTCCATGCGAGCCATTGGACATTGCTGAGCGGTGTAGGTTGAATTGGGGTATAGAACAGTCGAGGTAATGCGATAAATCGATTGTTAAATGAAATAGAATCCCAGACAGACATGAGAGGCACACTGTAGATAAAAGATGATTTAAGATTATCACAGTTTGATAACAACTTCAGATGAGGTTACGCGATGAGCTTATGAGAGAAGATTGCTTAGCTGTTTTGCGAAGAGGAAAAGCTAAGTGGCTAGCCTGATGAGAAAAGCCACATTTACGAGAATAAGAGTTCTGACTTTGAAGACTTTTTGAAAAGTGTATTCATAATAAAAACTGAAAATATTGAGCCATAAAACTGACTACATTAGAGCAAGAATACCCACAAGAGAAAGGGTAGAGAAAATCCAAGTACGACTGATTACGCCAAAATTACTGTGTTGAATCATTTCTTGATGCTGCATATGTCTCTCCTGAGAACGTGATGGTGTAACACCAATATATCGACTTTACACCGATATCAGCAAGCACATTAATATTAACCTTTTATTACAGCATCAAGAATATTCTGTAACTATTCAACTATTTGATAAATCAAAAGCTATGCTCGACTAGTCGTCGAAAGCAGTGCACCAGCCCCAATGAACACGCCTCCAGTGACACGATTAAAAACCTTAGCGCGACCTTTGGCGAACAACCAATTTGACGATTTAGCCCCTAAATAGGCGTAAACCAATAACCAAGACAATTCCATTACAATAAAGGTCAAAGCAAACACGGTGAACTGTGGAACCAGAGCGATCGATGGGTCAATAAATTGCGGAAAAAGTGCGGTAAAAAATAGGATAGCTTTGGGATTGCTCGCGCCAACAATAAAGCCACTGAGGTAATGCTGCGCAGCACTTTCTTTAACCGATTTAGAATCGGCTTGTTGATTGGATAGGCTGTCATAATCCTGTTGGCTAGAACGTAGTGACTTCCAACCAAGATAAATAAGGTAAGCAGCACCGGTCCATTTAATGACATTAAACACCACCTCAGACGAAGCGATAATCACACCCAGCCCAGTAAACGATAACGTTAGAATTCCAGTAATCGCAGTTAAGCTACCCAGCGCGGTAAATATCGATAATTTAAAGCCAGATTGCACACCTTTGGTCATGCATAATAAAGAGCTTGGCCCGGGCGAAGCTGTCAAAACCAGCACCGCTAATAAATAATAAATCCATGTATCAAAGCTCATCGCGAATTCTCCTTAACTCACTAAAACGAGTAAACATTGACCACCAATATGTGATAGTTATTCACATTAAGCAACTAAATAATATGAAACGAATCCTCAACGCTAATTACGATATCCAAAATTTAGGCAATAAAAAACGCCATGCACTGCTGCATGGCGTTTAAATTAATACAGATAGGGTTTCTTTAATAACGAAGGTAACCCGAATCTAATCAAAGAAGCTTTTTCGATACAAAACTTAGTCTGTGCAAACTTAGTCTATACAAAACTTAGTCTTTGTAGATAGAGAACTCATCTGCGCAAGCCACTAACTGCTCGCGAGTGATCATGAATACGCCATGACCGCCATTCGAGAACTCAATCCAAGTAAATGGAATTTCTGGATATTGGTCCATCATATGAACCATTGAGTTACCCACTTCACAGATCAAGATACCATCATCAGTTAGGTAATCTGGTGCGTTAGAAAGAATACGGCGAACCAGTTTAAGGCCATCAGTACCCGCTGCTAGGCCAAGTTCCGGCTCATGAGTAAACTCTTCCGGTAGGCTGTTCATATCTTCTTCGTCCACGTAAGGTGGGTTCGATACGATCAGGTTGTATTTCTCTTTTGGTAAATCACGGAAAAGATCTGAACGGATTGGGAACACTTGCTGCTCCATGCCGTGATCTTGAACGTTCTGCTCAGCAACTTGCAATGCGTCAGTAGAGATATCAATCGCGTCTACTTCAGCATCAGGGAATGCATGAGCACAAGCAATAGCAATACAGCCACTACCCGTACAAAGGTCCATGATGCGCGTTGGCTCTTCAGTTAACCAAGGTTGGAATTGAGCTTCGATCAGCTCACCAATTGGCGAACGAGGCACAAGAACACGTTCATCAACGAAGAACTCTAGACCACAGAACCAAGCTTTGTTGGTTAGGTAAGCCGTTGGTGTACGATCATTGATACGCTTGATTACGCGCTCAACAATACGCAGACGTTCGCTGCTCGTTAGACGAGAGTTCATCACATGCGAAGGAACATCAATCGGCAGATAAAGAGTAGGTAAAATAAGTTGTACCGCCTCATCCCACGCGTTATCAGTGCCGTGACCATAAAAAAGGCCCGCTGCGTTAAAGCGACTAACAGTCCAACGAATCACATCTTGAAGCGTGTGTAGTTCTGATACCGCTTCTTCTACAAAAATCTTATCCAAAATTGTCTCCGAAAAGCGCTACAATACTGCTAATTACGTTTCTAATTAGAATTCATAACCTGATGAGCAAAAAAGACACCGACTTCGATGACGATTTCGCCCTATTCAACGATGCAGTAAAGGGCGTTAAAAAGTTGCAACAGGATACCATAGTCCAGCAGCCAAAAAGAAATGCCAAGCAAAAAGAAATTACTCGCACGGCAAGACAAGCCAGTGATAGCGAGTTTTATTTCTCGGATGAGTTCATTCCGCATCTTAGCGAAGAAGGCCCAACACGTTATGCGCGTGATGATGTCTCTAAGTATGAGGTGAAGCGCTTACGTCGTGGTGTCTACGTACCTGATGTGTATCTTGACATGCACGGTATGACTCAACAAGAAGCGAAACGCGAGTTAGGTGCAATGATTGCGCACTGCGTGAAAGAGAGCGTGGCGTGTGCCTGTGTTCAGCACGGTATCGGTAAACACATCCTTAAACAGAAGGTGCCTTTGTGGTTAGCGCAGCACCCCGACGTGATGGCTTTTCACCAAGCACCATTAGAGTTTGGCGGCAACGGCGCGCTGCTGGTTTTACTTTCCATTCCCGATAAATAACCTCTAGTTTTCTGTTTATTCAACAAAAGTTAACTAGCCAGTTATTGATTCGTACAAACAGCGTTTCAGAAATGACAAAGGGCATCTCAATTGCATTGAGGTGCCCTTTTTATTTGTCTTCAACTTTGTCTTTTTTTGTAAAAAAAGAGCCCAACGAGCTTTGTCTAGTCTATGGATTAATATTCCAAAGTAACTCGCCCTTTTGTGTCTCAAGGTCGAATTCGATACAAGCTAATCCAGAAGTCGGAAACATTGGTGGTGCCATGCCTGTCGCGAACTCAGCGGTTAAGTAGCCAACTAGAGGTAAATGAGAAACAAACAAAATGGTCTCTAGTTTTTCTACTTCAGCCATCGCTAAAGTCAAATCAAACACGTCGTCAGACATTCCATAAGGCGTAATATCATCACAGGTTTCTACTTTCTTTCCGGAAAACGCCTGAGATATTTCTAACCACGTTTCTTGTGCCCTTAAATATGGGCTCACAAGCACTTTATCGAATTGACTAATCCCCTGCTCATTTGCAGCTTGAGCCACTGCAAGAGATGCCATTTTCCCGCGCTTGGTTAACGCTCGTTCTGCATCCGAGTCCGCAAAATGTTCTGCTTCACCGTGGCGCATTATGAATATTTTCATGTTCAGTCCTGTCTACGTAACATTTCGAAAGTCGATATATCCCATATCAGCGATACGCTACTTAGCGTTTGGCTCTCAAACTAGAGAAGCCGCAGTCTATATAAATAATTATATCAAGTCACTTGCTAAAGAGTTCGACTTTCTTAACAATCTTATTAAAAGAAAATAAATCACTGATAAAAATCGATAAAAATGATTTAGAAGTCGCCAAAAAGCTCTTCATATCCCAAAATGTGATCGCAAGGTTTGCACCTCAAATCATCGCGTACATAATTTAAAAACCACCTTCTCTGGAGATGCTTCTGTGCATTTAAGCCCTAATGATGAACATCAATACCGTTACGTAACCTTGGATAACGGATTGCGAGTACTGTTAGTTCACGATCAGAACGCTCAAAAAGCTGCAGCCGCAC
The DNA here is from genome assembly GCF_003345295.1 of Vibrio splendidus. Taxonomy (NCBI): domain Bacteria; kingdom Pseudomonadati; phylum Pseudomonadota; class Gammaproteobacteria; order Vibrionales; family Vibrionaceae; genus Vibrio; species Vibrio splendidus. The sequence continues at coordinate 632,188 of NZ_CP031055.1, read as the reverse complement.
TCGCCGTTAATGTCGGGCACTTTGATGACCCTACCGACCGAGAGGGTTTAGCGCACTACTTAGAGCATATGCTATTTTTGGGAACTGAAAAGTATCCAAAGGTCGGAGAATTCCAAAGTTTTATCAGCCAACATGGCGGTAGCAACAATGCTTGGACCGGAACCGAACACACCTGCTTCTTTTTTGATGTTGAATTGAATGCCTTTGAAACCGCACTCGATCGCTTCAGCCAATTTTTCACAGCACCACTTTTTAACGAAGAAGCACTAGACAAAGAACGCCAAGCCGTTGATTCAGAATACAAGATGAAACTCAACGACGACTCGCGACGCTTGTACCAAGTTACCAAAGAACTGGTGAATCACAATCACCCATTCTCGAAGTTTTCTGTCGGTAATATCGAGACGTTGGGTGACAGAAACGGTGAAACGATTCGACAAGAGATCTTGGCTTTCCACCAGCAACAATATTCAGCCGATCTAATGACGCTGACACTGTCTGGCAATCAATCATTAGATGAGATGCAAAGTTGGGTTGAGGAGCGTTTTAGCTCGATTACCAATCACAAACTACAAGGTAAAAAGGTTAAAGTACCGATTATTGGCGAGTTAAGCACTGGCGTACAGGTACACGTAGAGCCGATAAAAGAAGTGCGCAAACTTATCTTAACCTTCCCAATGCCAAGCATGGACGAGCACTATGGGATTAAGCCATTATCATTCTTTGCACACCTTATCGGTTACGAAGGCGAAGGCAGTTTGATGATGCAGCTGAAAGAGAAAGGTTGGATTACTTCCCTCTCGGCAGGTGGCGGCGCAAGTGGCAGTAACTATCGTGATTTCACGATCAGTTGTTCAATGACCATCGAAGGCTTAACCAAAACCGATAACGTCGTTCAAGCAATATTTCAGTACATCAAACTCATTGAACAACAAGGCATCGAAGAGTGGCGTTATCTTGAAAAGCGCGCCGTTTTAGAGTCCGCTTTCCGCTTTCAAGAGCCCTCCAGACCGCTCGATGTCGTCAGTCATCTTGTTATTAACATGCAGCACTATCAAGAGCAAGACGTAGTGTATGGCGATTATAAGATGTCGCACTTTGACGAAGAATTACAACGATCTTTGCTTCCCTACTTATCTGTCGACAACATGCGGGTCACCATCGTAGCTCAAGGCTTCGAGTATGATAGAGAAGCGAAGTGGTACTTTACGCCCTACTCCGTCACACCTTTTAGCCCAGAGCAGACCCAGTGCTTTACGTGCATCAACCCCGGCTGGATGTTTGAGCTGCCAAGTAAAAACCCATTTATTTGCTACGACTTAGACCCTGCTGAACTCGAAGGTGATGCTAAGCACCCACAACTGTTAGAAGAACTGGATGGCTTTAAGTTATGGCACCTCCAAGACCATCAATTTCGAGTACCTAAAGGTGTGGTGTATATCGCTATCGACAGCCCACACTCAGTCGCCACCCCGAGAAACATCGTTAAAACACGCTTGTGTGTAGAGATGTTCTTGGACTCGCTTGAAAAAGATACGTATCAGGCTGAGATTGCGGGTATGGGCTACAACATGTATACCCATCAGGGCGGTGTAACACTCACGCTTTCGGGATTCAGCGAAAAGCAACCACAGCTGCTCAATATGATCCTTGAGCGCTTCCAAGCACGCGACTTTAGTCCAACACGCTTTGAAACTATTAAGCACCAATTGCTCAGAAACTGGAATAATGCGTCGCAAGATCGTCCTATTTCGCAACTGTTTAATGCGATGACCGGAATACTTCAGCCAAATAACCCGCCTTATTCCGTTTTAATTGAAGCATTGGAAACGATTGAGGTCGATGAACTCTCTTCTTTTGTTCAAGCGATTTTAGCAGAACTGCATGTCGAAATGTTTGTGTATGGTGATTGGAAAAAAGCCGATGCACACAAGATGGCTGAAACGCTAAAAGATGCATTACGTGTTCAAGACCAAGCTTACGAAGAGTCACTACGCCCGTTAATCATGTTGGGTGAAAACGGTAGCTTCCAACGCGAAGTCGTATGTAATCAAGATGATTCAGCCATCGTGGTTTACTACCAATGTGCTGATATTTCACCTAAAAATATTGCGCTGTATTCATTGGCGAACCATTTGATGTCAGCTACCTTCTTCCATGAGATTCGTACCAAGCAGCAGCTAGGCTATATGGTCGGCACTGGCAATATGCCATTGAACCGACATCCGGGTATTGTGTTGTACGTGCAATCACCGAATGCTGCCCCGGCAGACTTGTTAGCCTCGATAGATGAGTTCCTCAATGCCTTTTACATGGTGCTGCTGGAGCTTAACGACTATCAATGGCACAGCAGTAAACGCGGGCTCTGGAATCAGATTTCAACGCCAGATACCACCTTGCGCGGTCGCGCTCAGCGCTTATGGGTTGCGATAGGCAATAAGGACTTGGAATTCAATCAGAGAGAGCGTGTCTTAGAAGACCTCAAAGGTCTGACACGCTCAGACATGATGCGTTTTGTTGTCAGCCAGCTTAAACCTCGTACGGCAAATCGTCTGATTATGCATGCACACGGCAATGCTCATAATGAGGAAGAGAAGTTGTCGGCAGGTGTGGAGATTGGCTCAATTGATGAATTTCAGTTACGCCCTAAAGACTGTGAGCTTGGCTGATAAAGCTGGAATGAAAATCATAAGGTTGATGTGAAAGCATCAACCTTTTTTCTTGGATGAAGCACAAAATCAGATCTCCTATTACGCTCCTTCGTCGCTTTAGGAGATGACGGTAGTTTCGATTGCAATGCATTAGCCACAATCCCACTATTAACACTAATAGCTCACTTTCAACCTCTCTTTCGTCATTCCTAAGAGGGAGGAACGACCGAGTTGGGAATCTCCCGACACACCGATAATATCTGGCAGAACACATCCCTCTCCTCGTCACTCCCGAGAAGGAGGAACGGCTGAGTCGGGAATCTCCTTCCTTTCGCACACTCAAAAAAATAAAAAAAACCCGCATCAATTGCTTGATACGGGCTTGATAATCAATGTGCTAGAACGTTACTTGTAGAGAGAGTTACTTATAAAAAGACTCATCCAAACCAGCACGTGTCAGTAGGCCATCGCATGGCGCAAAACGATCACCGTACTTCTTAGCGAAGTCGTTCATCATTTCGACCAATGACTTAATACCAATTTGATCCATGTATCGGAACGGACCTCCTAAGAATGGAGGGAAACCGATACCGAAAATAGCACCAATATCGCCATCACGTGGGCTGCGGATAATACCGTCATCCAAACAACGAACCGCTTCGTTTAGCATAGGTAACACACAGCGCATCGCGATATCGTTATCGCTCAACTTAGGATCAGGTTGCAGCTTAAGCAGCTTGTAAACTGACTTATCGACTTCCTTTTTCTTACCCTTATAGGTGTAGAAACCTTTGCCACTCTTACGGCCTTTACGGTTGTCATTCAAAAGAATATCGAACACATCAGGGCCTTGGAAACGATCGCCAAGCTCATTCACTAAAATTGGAATAATCTTCGCGCCGATATCAACACCCACCTCATCTAATAAGGTGATAGGGCCAACTGGGAAGCCGAAGTCCAATAACGTGCTATCGAGCTTTTCAATCGGCTCATTTGCCAATAATAAGTGCGCGGCTTCATTCATGTACGGAGCAAGAATACGGTTCACGTAGAAACCCGCCGTGTCTTTAACAACAATTGGCGTTTTGCCTTGCTTCTTCGCTAATGCAACAACTGTCGAAATCGTCTCTTCTGACGTTGTTTCATGAGGAATAACTTCAACCAATGGCATTTTATCTGCTGGGCTAAAGTAGTGAAGACCGACAACGTTTTCTGGTCGCTGTGCCTTCTCTGCAATCTTGTGGATTGGCAATGAAGAAGTGTTGGTCGCAAAAATAGTCTCAGGTTTCGCATTCGCCTCAATGTCGGCAATCATCGATTGCTTAAGATCGAGGTCTTCAAATACCGCTTCAATCACCACATCGGTGTGATTAAAGCTCGTAAAGTCGATACCACCAGAAAGCTGCAGCATTTTACTTTCAAGTTCAGCTTTACTCAAAATGCGACGTTTACGTTGCTTGTCGAACAACTTAAAGTTGTAGTTAAGTGCGTTCAGAACACCTTCATTGGATACGTCTTTAATACGAACCGGTACTTTAGCTTTAGCAACGCTAACATGGCTAATACCCGCCCCCATTAGACCGCCACCCAATACACCAACGCGCTTAGCGGCTTTAGGTTCTGCGTCTGCACCGTGTTCTTTTTTCATTTCAGTGGTGGCGAAGAAAATAGAGCGGAGAGCTTTAGATTCTGCGGTCATCACCAATTCAGAGAAGCGCTTCGCTTCATACTGAAGGCCTTTATCAAAACCATTCTCTAGGCCATAGCGAATTACATCTAGAATCGCATCTGCTGCTGGGTAATTGCCGCGTGTTTTCTGGTTAGTTTTCTTCGAAGCCTGTTCAAAAATCACCTTGCGACCAAGACCCGTGCGTGAAATAAGCTTCTCTTTGGTCGAAGCTTGGCTTTTAGATGCAAGACGCTTGCCTTTTTTTCCGCCTGAGTTCTTTTCAACAAAGCTCTTAGCGACTTCAAGCAAGATAGTTTCTGGCACACAAGCATCGACTACACCGAGCGATTTCGCTTTCTTAGCACGCAGTTGTTTACCCGTAAGAATAAGGTCAAGAGAAGGCAGCAAACCGATAAGGCGAGGTAAACGCTGTGTACCACCAGAGCCAGGCAACAAACCTAATTGAACTTCTGGCAAACCAAGACGAGTCTTATCTGAGTCGGTACATACGCGGTAATCACATGCCAAAGCTAACTCTAAGCCGCCACCTAAACATGGACCGTGAATCGCTGCGACTACTGGGTACGGAAGATCTGAGAGTGTTTGGAACATCTCCTGTCCTTGACGAGCGAGAGACTGCGCTTCATCAGCCGTCTTACAAGCATCCAGCATTCGAACATCAGCACCAGCAATGAAGTTATCTGGCTTTAGTGAATGAACGATCAAGCCCTTAACTCGGCTTTGCTTTTCCTTCAACTGCTCGAAGATGGCTTTCATTTCTTCGGCAAACGCCGCTTGTAGCGTGTTCATTTTTTCGTTTGGCACATCGATCGCAAGCCATGCAATATCTTGGTCATCGATAGTTAAAGAAAATGCGGTCGCCTGTTTTACGGCTTCATCGTTTGTAACTGTCTTGTCACTTTTGGATGCAGCCACTGGAGTTGAATCCGTTTTTTTGACTGCTTTCTTTTCTTTTTTCACATCAAGAGTCGTAGACATTATTCCACCTCCAAGATCATTGCTGCACCTAAGCCACCAGCCGCACAAGCTGTATTCAGTGCTAAGCCGCCGCCGCGACGTTTCAGTTCACGTAGTGTTTGGGTCATCATGCGTGCGCCAGTCGCTGCAAACGGGTGTCCGTAAGCAATTGAGCTACCCAGAACGTTGAACTTCTCCATATCAATCTCGCCAAGCGCTTTTTCACGGCCAAGGTTTTTCTGAGCAAATTCGTCACTTGCAAACATTTTAACGTTAGCCAGAACTTGGGCTGCAAATGCTTCGTGCATCTCGATAAGCGTTAGATCTGATAATTCTAGACCGGTATTCTTCAATACTTGAGAGGTCGCGTAAGTTGGCCCCATCAACATATCCGTTTCAACACCAATCGCTGAGAATGCATAGCCACGAATATAGCCAAGCACTTCTAAGCCTAGCTCTTTAGCTTTACCTTCGCGCATCAACATCACCGCAGCGCCGCCATCGGTAAGAGGCGTGGCATTGGCTGCCGTTACACTGCCGTACTTTCTATCAAATGCTGGACGTAATTTAGCGTAGCCTTCAACCGTTGAGTCGTGGCGAATATTGTTGTCTTCCGCTAGATACTTTTTATAAGGTGCCGGGAATGCCGTCATCACTTCATCTTTGATTTTCCCCTCTTTCCAAGCTTTAGAAGCCAGAGAGTGAGATCGATGAGCGAGCGCATCTTGTTCTAGACGAGTGATACCATGAGTTTTTGCCATCTGCTCTGCGGTTTGACCCATTGAAAGGCCTGTAGAATATTCAGCAACAGCAGGTGGCACAGGCATAAGATCTTTAACGGATAACGTTTTTAATATCTTGAGCTTTTGGCCCAACGTTTTCGTTTTACTCAATGCCAATAAATTTGCAGCCAATTTTTTGGAAACACCGATAGGCAATACAGAAGAAGAATCCGCCCCACCAGCAATACCAACATCAATCGTGCCAGCCATAATACTCTCGGCCACGTTAACTGCCGCTTGGAAGCTGGTCGCACATGCTCGTGTCACACTGTAGGCATCGGTATTGATGTCCATGCCTGTACCCAACACGATTTCACGTGCAATGTTCGGTGCTTCTGGCATTTGCACTACTTGGCCGAACACCACTTGTTCAATAAGCGCAGGATCGATATCTGTTCGCGCAAGCATTTCACTCACGACCATTTTGCCTAGGTCAACCGCAGGCACTTGACTAAATTCAGTGCTCTGACGAGCGAATGGGGTTCGTAATCCAGCGACAACGGCAACACGTTCTCCAGAACGGGTTTTGACTTCCTGTTTGCCCATGGTTTCTCCTTAATGTTAAGAGGTCTGACCTGAAGCATTGTAAAGAAGTTGTTAATAAAATCAAACGAGCGTTTAAATAAACGTGATACGAGTATCTCACTGTTTGAAAATTTAACTGCACCTTCAAGCGAACCTTTTGGGGGGAAAGGTTGTCCTAAGAGACTAAACTATTATGAGTAGGCGCTGTTATTGCAGTGTGTGAGGATTGTTTTCTTGAGGCAAAAAAAAACCACACAAAGCTGTGTGGTCGGAATGTATATAAAGCAATTAACTTAACGCCAATTGAAATAATCAGTTTCCTGATTAGGAGAAAGTAAAGTCAGCCTTCAAAAGGAAGTGTCGTCTTGCTCAACATGCTAGCCACGAATGACTAACTAGACGACAAGGTGTACTATAGCTTGTTCGAAGCCTTAGATTTTGAAGTAGATCAATTTTCATTGTGATTTTACGATTTCCTGCAAATCAGTAGCTCTAAAAACGAAACAGAATATAAAAACAAAGCACAACGTATAGAAGACAGCTATACACAGAGCAATTATGGAGGCTCGTGTGTCGATAATAAAAATGTTTGGAAAGAAAACTGCCAAGCGTCCGGTCAACTCTGATATGGACAAACAAAGAAAATACGAAGCACTCGTGCGTGCTTATCATCGTGACCTCTTTCGCTACGCTTATTGGTTATGCAAAGACAAAACCATTGCCGAAGATTTAGTGCAAGAAACTTGCCTTCGTGCATGGAAGTCATTAGATAGCCTTCAAGATGAAAAAGCCGCTAAGTCTTGGCTTATTACTATCTTGAGGCGCGAGAAACGCACGTCGCTTTGAACGCAAACAGTTTGATCTAGTTGATATCGATGATCATGGTAATGATGCTAGTGTCAGTGATGACCCGCACCATCAACATTTGTGGTTGCAAGCTCAGATCATGAAACTTGAAGTCGATTACCGTGAACCACTCTTCCTACAAGTGATTGGTGGATTTAGTGGTGAAGAGATTGCAGATATCCTCAATCTCAACAAAAACACAGTAATGACACGTTTATTCAGAGCTCGAAATCAGTTGAAAGAGATGCTGGATACAGAAGAGGCAGAGAGGGGGCAACATAATGGATGATTTAGAATTTCGTCGTCGTGTTTTGTCGGAACCTAAACAACGAACACCAGATATTATCGATGCTGTAGCAAGTAGTGAAGCCAATAGTCACTTCTTAGACGATGTACTATCGCTTGATAAGCAGATCCATTCAGCGATGAATGTCGATGTGCCAGACGATCTTGCTGATCGTATTCTGTTCAATCAGACCTCAAGCGAAGAAAGCAAAGTAGTAAGACCTACGTTTGCTAGACGGGCAATGGCGATGGCCGCTTCAGTGGCATTCATTGCTGGCTTACTTGTAGGACAGGTTAATTGGGGAAATGCACTGGTTGCTCCTGCTCAAGCAAGTTTAGTCGATACTGCAATGAAACATGTTGTTGATGAAAAAAGCTTTGTGAGTTCAATCGACGAACAAGTGACATCACAACAGATCAACGCAAAAATGAATCCATTCGCTTATCAATTTGATGAAGCCTTCCCTTACCACGTCTATTACCTGAACCATTGTGGCTTTGGCAAGTCCAACGCAATGCACATGGTTTTTCAAGGCGAAAAAGGCAAGGTCACTCTGTTTTTAACTGGAATTCCGACTGACAAGTCTATCGACTTTGATGAAAAAGGCATGTCAGGCTCAGTAACACCGATCGATGGCAGCAGTTTGATCCTTGTCGGCGAAGATGGCGAGGATGTCTCTAAAATCGCCGAAAAGCTAACCAAAATGATTAAACCGATGAGCTAATTCGCTCTCAAAGCCCCGTCACAAAAGGCCCAGCAAGTATATCACTGATATTGCTGGGCTTTATTTATCAATAAACCGCAAAATCATTCACCACACCAATACCTCTAGAGTTAAAACTCTAAAAAACAGCATTTCACACCATTTTCGTGCCAGATAGGCGTCATTTCCATAATTTTACCCTCAAAATTTCCAATGGTCGGATTTGTATATCGTATACTTGCGAATAGGATCAGCCACCATTGAGCAATTGCTCAAATTAATCGCCCTGTAGAGGCGGATATATAAAGGAATAAATGAATGACTACCAACAACACGCGTCTGTTTAAAAAGTCTCTTTTAGCAGTAACCATTACACTGGCGTCTTCGCAAGCGATGGCAGCAGGTTTCCAACTTAACGCACAATCAGCAACCGGCATCGGCCGTGCTTTCGCTGGTGATGCAGTAATCGCAGATAACGCGTCAGTAATGGCACGTAACCCTGCAGCAATGGCACTATTTGACAAAACTGAGCTATCTCTTGGTTTTGAAACAATCACTTCAATGATTGAAGTGAAAGATACTAGCTACAATACGCTTGGTGGCGCAATGCCAGTCGATAGCGTTGATGATGTTGGTGATACTTCTGTAGCTCCAAACATTCACCTCATTGTTCCTGTTAATGAAAAGTTTGCTTGGGGTGTGAACGCTTACTCTAACTTCGGTACTAAAACTGAGTTTTCAGATGATTACCTAGCTAGTGAATATGGCGGTTTAACAGATGTAATGAGCATCAACTTCGGTCTAGCAGGTTCATACCGTCTAAACGATCAATGGAGCTTTGGTGCCGGTCTAGACCTAATCTATGGTGAAGGTACAATGAAACGTACTGCTGGTATCGGTTTTGGCCAAGCAGCAGGTACAAGCCTACTTGACGTGGATGGTGCAACTGGTTGGGCTGTAGGCTTCAATGTAGGTACAGTCTACGAGTTAGATGAAAACAACCGCTTTGGTTTCTCATACCGCTACAGCCCAGAGTTCACAGCTGAAGACGATAACGGTCAGGAAATCACTCTTCCTCTACCAGATATGGCTGAGTTCTCTGGCTTCCATAAAATCGAAGACACTAAGTTTGCAGTTCACTACTCTGTACAGTGGATTGGTTGGAGTGCATTTGACTCAATTGATTTTGAGAACCTAGACCCTACACAATCAACACTAGCTTACGCATTAAGTGGTGGTACTGGCGCATACCAAAAAGACTACAAGTGGCAAGATGGTTGGCACTACGCTATTGGTGGTACTTACTACCTAAACACTGATTGGACATTACGTGCTGGTTACATGTATGACACAAGTGCGCAAGACTCACTAACTTCTATCTCAGTTCCTGACTCAGATCGTCAGTGGTTCTCTGCTGGTTTTACGTACCACATTAATACAGACTCTAACGTAGACTTTGGTTTCACTTACCTACTAGGTGATGACACTAAAGTTGAAGAAAGCTTAGGTGCGACATCTGTTAGCGCAACTACACATGCTGATGCAATCCTACTAGGTCTGCAGTACAGCCGTAGCTTCTAATATAATCGAAGTTAACAATCCCAAAGGGTCGCATTACGCGACCCTTTTTTATTGCATAACCCACTGACCAACATCAATTTAAGCTTACAGCTGTAGCCTGCAGAGGCAAAATATGCCTACAAGTGTACGCTCAAACTTCGCAACACAGCCGAAACATTTAGATTATTTCTCTAATAATTAAACACATTTACTCATTTAATCCCTAAAACACTGTTTTATTCGAATTTCATTTTTAAAGTAATAACTCTAAACGTAGAATCACGACACTAAATACTTATGATTCAGCGAACATAATAATGAAAATGAATAAGACTCTTCTATCTGCTGCAGTGGCAGTTGGACTACTTTCGACTTCTACCGTCACTCACGCGGCAGGTTTTCAACTAGCAGAATACTCAGCAACAGGTCTTGGCCGTGCGTACGCTGGTGAAGCTGCAATGGCTGACGGTGCAGACGCACAGTGGCGTAACCCTGCAATGCTGACTTACCTAGAAGGTACTCAAGTTTCTGTTGGTGGTATCTATGTTGATCCAAACATTGATATCGACGGTACTTCTACCTCTATGATGGGTAAGTCTACTTCATCGAACTCTAGCGATTTCGCTCATAGCGCAGTGATCCCAAACTTTTATGTTTCTCATAAGTACAACGAAAAATTTGCGTTGGGCTTTGCTGCTGGCACTAACTACGGCATGGAAACAGACCTAGGCAAAGACTTTGGCGGTGCGAACCATGGTAACGAGGCAAGTGTTACCACAATGGAGCTAAACTTAAACGCGGCATACCAAGTACTTGAGAGTGTATCTGTTGGTGGTGGTGTTCGTTACATCATGGCTGAAGGCAGCTTTGGCGCAGCATCTACCGCGAATTCCCTTGTTCCATTACCAACAGGGACTGCTTTAAAGTACATGGAAGGTGATGACACTGCATGGGGTTGGCAGTTAGGTACTGCGTGGCAAATCAATGAAAACAACCGCCTTGGTTTTACCTACAAATCAGAAGTTGACCTTACACTGGAAGGCCACGCAAAAGGTGTAGGTTTTGATGCCGTAGCCGGCGCTATAGGTACTCCGGTTAAGTCTCAATACAATGGTTCAATGCAACTAGCATTGCCGGCTACTGCCGAACTAGCGAGCTTTCATCAATTAACTGAGAAAGTTGCAATACATGCGAGTGTAAACTGGACGAATTGGAGCAGCTTTAAAGAGTTAGTTGCCGATATCCCTGAGTTTGGACCTGCTAGTTCGCAAGATATAAAAGAAGAAAATTGGGAAGACAACTACCGCTTTGCGATTGGTACAACTTACCAAATGACACCTAAGTTAGCTTTACGTTCTGGTATCGCATACGACACATCAGCAGTAAGCGAAGAGCACCGCACTGCAACTATTCCTGAAACAGACCGTACTTGGTTAAGTATTGGTGCAGGCTACCAATGGTCTGAGCAACTAACTCTAGACGCAGGTTTCACTTACATTTTAGCGAAAGACGCAAAAATGCTTGAAGACGATGCAGCATCAGCACCATTTGGTGGCGACTTCGAAGGTGAAGTGACAGGTAGCATCTGGTTAGTGGGTATCCAAGCTAACTACCGCTTCTAATCTATTTACTGAATCAAAGTAATAAACATTAAAAAGGCTCGATGTTCTTATCAACATCGAGCCTTTCTTTTATCTGATATTCAAAACCTTATATCTAGTAATCTTCTAGATATCCGTCAATGAAATCTTCTTCTTCAAGATCGACTTCTTCCGGTTCGATTTCGGCTTTAAAGTCACGACGTTGAATGTAAACTTCACGAGTCAGAGCATATGGATCTGGCGAGTCATCCAACAGAGCTTCTTGAGAAACTAACTGAGCACGAGTTTCCATGCCTTCGAACGCCCACTTTCCGAGGCTCGCCCAGAAGCTAATTAATGACAAAGGTACATACAGACTATCCACTTGCTCCGTCACTTCACGAGTCGTAATAGGACCATAACCCGGCACCATAAAGTACGGCCCATTCCCTACCCCATAGTGACCAATCGCATCAGAAAACGACTTGTCGTCATATTTGGTGATACCCGCTTCACTGGCAATATCGATTAGGCCCAACAAGCCAAAGGTTGAGTTAATCCAAAAACGGTTGAAATGGTCGAGTGCTTTCTCGCCATTACCCATGAATAAGTTGTTCACCATGCTTGCAGGTTCATCTAAATTGGCTAAAAAATTTGAGAGACCAGAGCGAACTGGAACAGGGGTGTAGCCAACATAAGCGAGTGAAACAGGACGAACTAAATAAGGATCAAGATATTCGTAGTTGATATCCCACATCGCTCGGTTGAACCCTTCGAAAGGGTCATTCGGGTGGGACTCTTCGACGTATTCAGAGGTTTCGAGGTTATTATCGTTCGTGCTTTCATCTGGCGCGCTAGAACAGCCCACCGTTAAGCTTGCGATAAAAAGTAAACTCGAGAGTCTTAAAACACTGACAGACATATCACCTTTTCCATAAGGAACTCATATAATAAAAAAAGGCCAGCAATCGCTGGCCTCAATTGGTTGCGTAAGTCTATACCGTTTGTTGCAAAATCGGAATAGCTAACACCTATGCAAAATGATGATTAATATTGCTTATTTATATTAATGGTCACTGGAGCACCCAGTTCAACCACTTCACTTTCACCGTACCAATCACCATCGCGAGTTGAAACGTTACCATCTGTATCAAGCCTAGCTCTAACCATCAGAGTTTCAAGGCTAGACAACTTAGATCCTTCCATCATGCTGTTACCATCATCGAGAACAACAGTGCGTGGGAAAGAACCCAATGGGTAACGGGCTGCAGCGACCGGCATTGGTGAGCCATCAGCTCTATGTACTGAAACAACCAACACAGACTTAGGATCAGCATTAACATCGCCAGACAGCTCAAGCGTTACTGCAACACTCTTACCTTGGTCAACACCCATGGTGTCACCCATTTTCTTCTGAGCACTTTCAATACTGCGTGACAACATCTCGTAGCGGCTATCTTGTGGACCAATCATCTGTTGCATGATGCTCCAGTACTTCACAGCACCCGGGTAATCTTGACGTTCAAAAGAATCAAACGCTAGCAGTGAGAACACTCGAAGGTCGACATAATCGTTTTGGATCAAACGGCTCAAAATCAAACGCGCTTGGTTTTGATCGGCTTCATCAGGTGAAAGCATCAGTGCTTGAGCAAAACCTAACTGAACATCTTCATTCTTAGGCTCAAGTTTGTAAGCTCTTTCCATAGAATCTTTCGCTGTTTCTGCGTCTCGGTTTGCTAATGCAATACGGCCAAGCAGTAGCCAACCGGTTGAATCTTTTGGTTGATAGTGAAGACGAGTACGAAGCGCTAGAGTCAAATCTTCAAGTTCATCATCGGTAAGCGTTCCACCTTCTGATGACATTAACTTTTTAGACAACTCAGGAAGGTTCGAACTCACTTCTTGCCAGTGTTGAACTTTGTCTAATGCACCAAACTGGAAGTACATACCATAAGTCACAACCAGAACCAGAATCACTGACGGTACAACGACACCCAGCGTAGATATTTGTGTTCTCTTGATTTTTTCTTGCGTTGGAACGTCATCAAGTAGCGACTGTTTTAAGTCAGCGATCAGTTCTTGCTCGTTATCAACAAGGCCTTCTTCAGCTTCTACTTCTAATTCAACTAAGCGATCTTTATAGAAGGCTTTATTCAACTCATCGCGAAGCACGTCATCGTTGTTTTCTTTCTTATTCAAGAAAGGCAGAACAATCAATAAAACTGCGGCTAGCGAAAGGACAATTGTAGAAATCCAAAATAGAGTCATTACTGTTTATCTCCGTCGTTCTCTTCGTCGAGTAACGCTTTTAAACGTGCTTCTTTGTCTGCATCCCAGTCTTTATTGGACTCTACTGCTTTTGATTTTGACTTTCTGCTTCGTAAAACAATCAAACCAAAACCTAATACAACAACCGAAAACGGACCAACCCATAGGATCGATGTCGCCAAGGTCAGTGGCGGGTTGTACGTTACAAAGTTACCGTAACGAGCAATCATATAATCAATAATTTCTTGCTCAGACTTGCCTTCTTTTGTCATCTCATACACTTTTTGACGCAAGTCGACCGCAAGTTCCGCGTTCGAATCACCAATCGTATTGTTCTGACATTTTGGGCAACGAAGCGTATTGCTCAAATCTTTAAATTGCTGCTCTTGATCGACCGTATCAAACTCATGAAATTCGATAGGCGCCGCCGTTACCGACGCAGAGATAGCGAACGTGGCGAACATTGCTACAAGTGTTTGTTTAATCATTTCGCCTCCTCCAATAACTCTTGGTACATCGGCTGAAGCGTCGATGCCCAGTTAGTCGGGTTCACGTCACCAACATGGCGGTAACGAACCACACCGTTAGCATCAATTAGGAAGGTCTCAGGAGCGCCATATACGCCAAGGTCAAGACCTAACATACCGTTACCATCGAACAAGCTGATTAAGTACGGGTTGCCCAGTTCTTTTAACCAACCAACCGCTTTATTGCGATCATCTTTGTAGTTAAGGCCAATAATCTTAACGCCTTGATCCGCTAACTTATTCAGGTAAGAGTGCTCTGCATAACAAGTAGGACACCAAGTCGCCCACACATTAAGAAGCAGCGGCTCACCTTTAAAGATAGCTTGATCATGAAACTTACCCGGCTGTTCCAAATCCTCTAGGCCAAACTCAGGAACCTGCTTACCAATCAATACGGATTCAAGTTTAGTCGGGTCATCACCCGACTGGTTACGCATCAATTGAGTTGCAAAGATTCCAGCTAGAACCATGAACGCAATCAATGGAATGAATAAAATCTTCTTGTTCATTCGAATTAAGCCTCCTGCTCTTGAGCCGACTTTTTCGTTGGCTTACGGAAACGGTAACGACGGTCACTGATGGCAATCACACCACCAATCGACATGATCAAAGAACCCGCCCAGATCCAACGTACAAATGGTTTGTAGTAGATACGTACAGCCCAAGATTTGTTGTCGTCTAAACGCTCACCCATTGCGATATAAAGGTCGCGCGTTACGCCACGATCAATCGCCGCTTCAGTCATCATAGACTTAGCTGTAGTGTAGAAACGTTTTTCAGCGTGAAGCGTGTTGATGTATTTGCCTTCTTTGGTAATTTCAAAGTCAGCAATGTAACCATCATAGTTAGGGCCATCTTTGTCACGAACCCCTGTAAACAGGAAGCTGTATTCTTCAAGTTGGTAGCTTTCGCCTGGCGCTAAACGCACATCACGTTCGATGCTGTAGTTTTGCACCATCGCGATACCGATCACTGTTACGGCTAAACCCATGTGACCACAGATCATTGCCCAATGGCTACGAGGCAGCTTAGTTAGGCCTTTCATGAAGGTATGACGGTGTGTTGCACGCTCATGTAGCTCAAAGCCGTGCATGAAGAAGATCCAGAACGCCATCACCCAACCAGCAAAAGCAGTACCACTAAAGCGATCAGCTAGCATGGTTACCATTAGCGCACTTAAACCTAACGAGAAGATACCCGACACTAACATTGGCTTAATAAGCTTAGACAGATTGTCACGTTTCCAACGGATCAGTGGACCGATACCCAATAGGAACGAGAACGGGATCATTAACCAGAAGAACAACATATCAAAGAATGGTGCACCAATTGAAACCGAGCCCAGACCTAACTGCTTATGAACGAGTGGTAACAACGTACCCACTAACACAACCACTAACGCAGCAATCAACAAGATATTGTTACCGAGCAGTGCGTTTTCACGAGAAACCAAATCAAAGTTACCACGGACACGAACCGATGCGCCTTTAACAGCAAACAACAGCAGTGAACCACCGATAACGAACACTAGGAAGCCTAGAATAAACATACCACGAGCAGGATCTGACGCGAATGCGTGAACCGATACCAAGATGCCCGAACGAACTAGGAACGTACCCAATAAGCTTAGTGAGAATGCAGAGATAGCCAGCAATACTGTCCATGCTTTAAATGTGCCACGCTTTTCTGTTACCGCAAGCGAGTGCATCAGCGCTGTACCAGCCAACCAAGGCATGAATGAAGCGTTTTCTACTGGATCCCAGAACCACCAGCCACCCCAGCCAAGTTCGTAGTAAGCCCACCATGAACCAAGTGCGATACCTACCGTTAGGAATAACCATGCCGCGATCGTCCAAGGACGAGACCAACGAGCCCACGCCGTATCTAGACGACCACTCATTAGAGATGCAATAGCGAAAGAGAACGCAACCGAGAAACCTACATAACCCATGTAAAGCATAGGCGGGTGAATAATCAAACCCGGGTCTTGCAGTAGTGGATTCAAGTCACGGCCATCGACAGGAAAGTAAGGCAGTGTACGTAAGAACGGGTTAGACGTTACGATAATGAACAGCAAGAAGCCGACAGTAATCAAGCCCATGATAGCCAGTACGCGAGCCACCGACTCTTGAGGCATACCACGGCTAAACGTCGCTACTGCAACCGTCCAACCCGCTTGGATAAGAACCCAAAGCAGTAATGAACCTTCATGAGCACCCCAAACCGCTGTGATTCGGTAGTACCAAGGAAGTTGGCTATTCGAGTTACTTGCTACGTATTGAACCGTAAAATCATTGGTGTAGAACGCGTAGCACAAGATAAAAAACGAAATCGCTAGGAATCCGAACATACCCCATGACAGCGGTCGTGCACTATTCATTAATAATGTGTTATTTCGAGCTGCCCCATACAGCGGGAGCACACTCAATAGCAATCCCAGCCCTAAGGACAGGATCATGGCAAAGTGGCCGATCTCGGCTATCATTGAGCACTTCCTTCTTTTTGTTCTGTCGAGTACTGCATTGGCTCATGGGTTTTCTTCATTGCTTCAGCAACTTCAGAAGGCATGTACTCTTCATCGTGTTTCGCTAAGACTTCGAAAGCTTCAATTGTTGTCGCATCTTTCAGAACGCCTTGAGCAACAATACCTTGCCCTTCACGGAAAAGATCAGGAAGAATGCCATCGTATAAAATCGTTACTTTAGGACCAACATCTTTCAAGTCAAAGCTTACACGTAGTGATTCGTTGTCACGGCTTACAGAACCGACTACAACCATGCCACCAATACGCAGACGTTGGCCAACTTCAGGTTTCTTGCCATCTTTGCCGTTAACAAGCTCAGTTGGCGTGTAGAACAGATCCATGTTCTGGTTAAGCGCATAAACCATTAATCCAACAGTTGCACTGATACCAAAAAAGATCGCTAAGACAATGCCCAGCCTCTTTTTACGTCTTGGGTTCATAGAGTGTTCTCCATATTTTTTGCTGCATCGATACGAGCTTGACGATCAATCTTAGCTTGTACTTCATTTAGTAATTGCTTACCACGACGAACGCTTAAGACCAGTAAAATGATCATCGCGAGGAATGTGATTCCAAATGCACTCCATACATATGAGGCGTAGCCACCCATGGCAAAGAAATCACTCAGAGATTCAAAATACATAATTACCTACCCTACTACGCTTTATCAGCCGCAAGTTTACGAACCCACGGACGGTGACTTTCTTTACTGATGATTTCGTTTCTAAAACGAACCATAGTCACAGCACCAAAGAAAAAGGCGAAGCCGAAGATGTTGAGAAGAAGCGGCCATAGCATGTCACTTGAAATAGAAGGCTGATCGAACTTAGTAATAGTCGCGCCTTGGTGAAGTGTATTCCACCACTCTACTGAAAAGTGAATGATAGGTAGGTTGATGACACCAACGATCGCCAAAATACCGGCTGCTTTCGCTGCGGTTTTTTGGTCGTCAAACGCGTGGTGTAGTGCAATCACACCCAAGTATAGGAATAGAAGAATCAGCTCTGAGGTCAAACGCGCATCCCAAACCCACCAAGCTCCCCACATTGGTTTACCCCAAACAGCACCAGTTAGCAGCGCTATGAAGGTAAATACAGCACCAATAGGCGCCATAGCCAATGCAGCCATGTCTGATAATCTCACCTGCCATACCAAGCCGATGAATGCTGCAATTGCCATCGACATGTATACACCCATCGACCAAATTGCAGACGGAACATGGATATAGATGATACGGAAGCTATCGCCTTGTTGGTAATCAGAAGGCGCAAATGCAAGCCCCCACACAGTACCGGCGGATAGACACAATAGCGCTAGGATAGAGAACCATGGCAGAAGTTTACCAGCAAGCTGATAAGAGGTTTCTGCTTTGGCATAGGGATGGAGCCATTTCCACATGTTGTAATCTCACTCTTACTTCATATTGCTTACAGCTATTACAGCTATAATTATTATAATTTATTTGGCTTACTGTCTCTTTCAGTGACTCTATGAGTTTAAAAGCTTCAATTAGTTCACTCTGAACAAACAAAGTGGAAGTGAGCGCTTAGTTAGCTAGTTTTAATCAGATAATTAACTAGTTAACACTCACTCTCAGCGCTGCGCTTATGGCAAATGGGGTGAGCGTCATTGCGCCCATTAGCATTGCCCCTAACACAGCTAATTGTCCGTTATACGCAACGCCTAGTGCTGCCGCATCAATCGCTGATGTAGCAAATATAAGAATTGGGATATACAACGGCAAAATAAGCAGACTTAACAGCACACCGCCTTTTTGTAATCCAACCGTTAAAGCGACACCAATCGCACCAATAAAGCTTAATGCAGGCGTACCCACCAATAACGTTAAGACCACCGATAACCAAGTATCGAAATCTAAGGACAGCAGTACCGCTAACAACGGACTGATCAATATTAATGGTAACCCTGTCAATAACCAGTGCGCTATGACCTTGGACAATACTACCAACTGCAACGGGATGGGCATCAGCATCATCTGCTCGAGGGCGCCATCTTGGAAATCATCTCGGAATAATCGTTCGAGAGAGAGTAATGCAGAAAGTAAAGCAGCAACCCAAACAATGCCCGCTGCGATACGCGCAAGTAGGTTTGGCTCAGGGCCGATACTCAATGGGAAAAGGGTGATGACAATGATAAAAAACCACAGAGGGTTAAAGATATCGGCTTGGCGACGAAATGCGATCAACAGCTCACGTCGAATGATCGTTGTCATTGAAGAAATCATATTACTCACCCAACTTTATTTTTCTTAGTTTCGGGCTATCAGCAAACATGTCTTGGTGTGTGGTTAATAACACAATGCCACCGTTGTCTGCATGCTGAGAAAAAAGAGACTCAAGAACTTTAACGCCCTGCTTATCAATGGCAGTCAGCGGTTCATCTAGAATCCACAACATTTGCTTACTTAACCATAGACGAGCCAATGCTACACGGCGCTGTTGACCCGCCGAAAGTTGACCTGCAGGCACGTCTTCTCGTCCAGCAAGGCCGACTTGAGCCAATGCATTGTAAAGTTCTTCCTTACTCGTTCCACTGCTGTGAATCGATTGATAGAAGCTCAGGTTTTCATAGGCACTAAGCTCGCGTTTTACGCCAGTTTGGTGACCAAGAAAAAGCAAATTTTGGTGATACACATCTCGACTCGTTTCAATGGACTCACCATCCCAAGAGATAGTGCCTTCATCACGATCACCTAAGCCGGTGATAATCCTAAGGAGTGTCGTTTTCCCAGTACCGTTACGACCTTCAACTTGAACCAGCTCACCGGGTTTCAATTGAAAAGACAACGATTCAAATAGAACCCTGTCGTCACGAATAGCAGTTAAATTTGAGACTTCAAGCATAGGTAAATTTAGTCGAGTAATGAAAGGGCTATAGTAGCACACCAATATGGTGACAAAACAGGACTAGGCGTTTTCGATAGAACAAACTCCGTAAGAAACTGTTACCACCGCATCACAATTTACACATTTTCATCAACAAACAAGATACTGCCTTAGATACAAGCACTTATAAACATCGTTCTATATAGAGCTGTCAGGCATAAAAAAAGAAGCCGAAGCTTCTTTTAAGAGGAGTGCACGATAAACACCAATTACTCAATACGCAGCGAGCGCTCAATTTAACGACGTCGAGTTGGGTCTCTGCGCTTATGAGATGCATCTGGTTGTTCATCGTACGATGAAGGGTTACTTCTTAGCGAAGGGATTTTTTCCTTACCCGCGAGCTTATTCTGCAGAGACATCATCAGCTCAGCTTCAGCTTTAGGTAATTCACACTCTTCGATCAGTTCGTTTATCCCTGCACCAAGCTGAACCATTTTCGTTGCACGCGTGTACAAGCGCCCATCGGTATCAACATGTTCCAGCTCTACAATGCGTTCATTCAAGTGCTTGATTAGATCTTGCTGTTCCGTCACTTTCTGACCAAGGCCAACCACGACAGAGCGAACCTCAAGCAATTGCTTGCTCGATTTTTGAAGCTCTTTGTCCAAGTTACGAACTTGCAGACGTGACTGATCGAGCTGCTTTTGAATCGCACGTTTTACTTTGCTAATCAAAATCACGATGAATAACGTAAAAACCCCGACTCCGGCAATCAGAGCAACAGGGCTTAAAGGAAGCGCTTCAAACATTACAGGTGAGCCATCTCATCCCATTCGTCTTCGCTTAGTAGTTTGTTTAGATCTACCAAGATAAGCAGCTTGCCATCACGATTACTAACACCTTGGATGAACTTAGCACTTTCATCAGTACCAACACTTGGAGTTGTGTCGATTTCAGAAGAACGTAGGTAAACCACTTCAGCAACGCTGTCTACTAGAATGCCAATGACTTGACGCTCAGATTCAATAACGATGATACGAGTGTTGTCTGTGATTTCACCTTGCATCAAACCAAAGCGAGAACGAGTGTCGATAACAGTAACAACGTTACCACGCAGGTTAATAATACCTAGAACGTAATCTGGAGCACCCGGTACTGGAGCAATTTCACTGTAGCGAAGTACTTCACGTACCTGCATAACATTAATGCCGTAAGTTTCTTCTTCTAGCTGGAATGTCACCCATTGAAGTACTTCATCATTGGTTGGGTCTTTTCTTACTTCAATTTCACTCATATGAGACATATTTAATCCTCTTGCCGTCGTTACCGACCACTATTATTAACTTGATGCGTTTATTGTTAGCCTAATGCTTATTACTAGCTTAATGCTTTTACATCTAGCCCTGCGTTTAGCATGGCGATCAATGCTTCAACATGAATCAAAGCACACATTTTTTCTTTTACCATACCAGCGAGCCATGGGCGTTTACCTGCCATTTCTCGCCAACGAACTTTATCTGTATTAAGAAGCTCGGTACCTTTAAGTTCAGTACCCGCAAGCCCCCATAAGCTTTCGCCAAGCATCACTATATATTGATAGTTTTCTTTGTATTCATCATTCGTTAGTTTCTCAGGCATCACCCACTTTGCGGTGTCGACCACATCTAACTGACTCTCTCGGTTTGTTTGCAAACCTAAATACCAAGCAGGCTTACCAATCAAATGGCTTAGCTCTTCAAGGCGATGAATACCACCAAGCTCATCAAGAGGGACAGCAAATGTTACCCCGTTGACATCAAAATACAGTACCTGAAAGTCTTCTGTTCGAGCCGTAGTTTCCCAAGATGTAAACCGTTCAATACCGCCAGATTGAGTTTCAAGCTCAACCTCGGGTTCACTGATAGATTCAATTTCTGACTCTTCAGTGTGAGTTCCGTCTTGCAGAGCTTCAACGTGCGACTCTTCAGCTATTGGATACTCTTCAGCTATTGGTGAATCAGCTTGCTGCTCAATTGGTCGTTCCACAGGTCGATCAACAACCATTGACGAATCTGACTCTGGGAGGTTCCAGTCTTGAATCTCAGACTCTACAGAAAGCTGAACGGATTCCACCGCAGCATCAAACATTTGCATGTCTGCTTGCTGAGCGATTTTCTGCGTGTTCTGATCCATTAATTCATCAAGATTCAGTTCATCAACCACGTTCGTCGCTTCTAAGCGGCTCAGTAATTTTTGAACGTCTTCCAGATTAGGCACTTCAAATTCAGCTTCTCGCAACTCGGCATAGGTCGAGTAACTCGAATATTTGGGCTCTGGCTCTGGCTCTGGCTCTGGCTCTGGCTCTGGCTCTGGCTCTGGCTCTGGCTCTGGCTCTGGCTCTGGCTCTGGCTCTGGCTCTGGCTCTGGCTCTGGCTCTGGCTCTGGCTCTGCAGATGATGACTCATCGCTGGTCTCGTCAACAAAAAATTCGTCAGAATCCAGCATTTCATCACCTAACAGCGCAGTAAAGTAATCATCAAGTGCTTGTTCACTTGATAAACTTGATCGCGCCATTGTTGATTCTTTATTCGCGCTCATTTATCGCCAGCCTTTCGAGATAAATAAGCAGCTGTTTGTAAGCAAATACACCACGACTACCCGATGCAAAATGAGATGCTGGTAAGCGCTTTAGGCTAGCATCTCGAAACTTAGTGTCTATCGGCACAGCGGATGTCCAAACTTGATTTGGATAATCTTCTTTTAACTGAGTTAATGTTTGCAGTGATGCTTTAGTTCGCTTGTCGTACATCGTCGGGACAATCGTCACCTTAAACGGTGTTTTGCGAGACTTCTGCATGATAGCCAAAGTGCGAATCATGCGCTCTAAGCCCTTCATTGCCAAAAACTCAGTCTGTACCGGAATCAAAATACGGTCACTGGCAGCCAATGCGTTGACCATCATCACGCCCAAAATCGGCGGACAATCGATAAGTACATAGTCATAGTCGTCTTTCAAAGCGGCCAAAGCACGCTTCAAGATCAACCCCATACCGCTTCGATTTCCCATCACACGGTCTAATGTTGCCAAAGACATGTGCGCGGGAATAATATCGATACCTTCGACTTCAGTTTGTAAAATCAAAGGTCTTACTGTCGGCGCGTTAAACTCACGCAACTGAAATAGATCAAACAGACTCGATTCCACCGTATCTGAGTCGTAACCCAGATAGGTGGTTAGTGATGCATGCGGGTCAGTATCAACCAACAGAACACGGTGCCCCTTCAACGCAAGTAAACCTGCTAGGGTCACAGTCGAGGTCGTTTTACCAACACCACCTTTTTGGTTTGCAACACTCCAAACAATCATTTCGATTTACCTAAGCTAACCCAACTTCAACCAAAATCCTTTCCGCAATGCGGTCTAGAGGGAGGTCTTCAGTAGAAATGCCAGCTTTTGCTACAGCTTGAGGCATACCATATACAACACAGCTATCTTCATCTTGCGCCCAGATTGTCGAGCCCGCAGTTTTTAACATACGCGAACCTTCTCGACCATCAGCGCCCATGCCGGTCAGTATCATAGACAAGACTTTGTCGCCGTAGATCTTCGCTGCAGAGCCGAAGGTTACATCCACACAAGGTTTGTAATTCATTCGGTCGCCGCCATCGATAATTCTTAAGCGAGCAGATCCTGCACGGCCGTCAACCATCATCTGTTTACCACCAGGAGCAAGATAAGCCACTCCAGGTTTCAACACATCTCCGTCCTGTGCTTCGCGAACCTCAATCTTACATAAGGTATTCAGTCGGCTAGCAAAAGCGGCAGTGAACGTTGCTGGCATATGCTGAACTAACACAATCGGATGTGGGTAGTGTGCAGGGATGCGCGTCAAAATTTTCTGTAGTGCAACAGGGCCACCAGTAGAAGTACCAATTGCAGTTAATTGATACTTTTTACCCGAAGCTCTGAATTTCGCCGTTGATGCAACCGCTGGTTTCACTGCTGAAGCTGCGGCTGAAATCGGTTGGCGCAATGGTGTTGAAGTTGTTGCCGGTGTGGCTGTAGCTCGTGGCGCAATAGGAGCACGGCGCATAAATGCACGCTTTGCTGCAATCTGAATCACACGTTGTTGAAGCAATGCGACAGCATCATCGCGGTTACGTGCGATGTCTTCAAACTTCTTAGGTAGGAAGTCTAGAGCACCAGCGTCTAACGCATCTAATGTTGCTCTCGCACCATCATGCGTTAGCGATGAAAACATTAAAATAGGCGTTGGCGACGCAGCCATGATTTCACGAACGGCGGTGATGCCGTCCATGACAGGCATTTCGATGTCCATCGTGATTACGTCAGGTCTCAGCTGTTTCGCTTTCTCAACCGCTTCTTTACCGTTTACTGCTACATCAATGACTTCTAGGCGAGCCTCTGAGTTGATGATCTCGCTAACGCGACGACGAAAAAAACTCGAATCATCAACGACTAATACTTTAATCGCCATATTTATCCTTAAATTAAATTCTTGACGCAGCTGCGTACTGCTTCAACAAGTCCGGCACATCTAGAATCAATGCAATGTGTCCATCACTTGTAATTGTCGCGCCTGCCATTCCTGGCGTGCCCTGTAGTAGTTTATCAAGTGGTTTGATAACAACTTCTTCTTGGCCAATAAGCGTATCAACAACAAAACCAACACGTTGGCTACCAAGTTGTACGATAACAACATGGCCGTGTCCTTTACGCAATTCCACAATACCCGCTTTAGGTGCCAGCCAGTTTTGCAAGTAGAACAACGGAATAGACTTATCGCGAACGATAATCGTCAGCTGGCCATCAACCACGTTTGTACGGCTTAAATCTAGGTGGAAAATCTCGTTCACAGATGCCAATGGCAATGCGAATGGGTGACCTGCAACACCGACCATCAAGGTTGGTAGAATCGCTAGCGTCAATGGAACCTTGATCGTAATCTTGGTGCCTTGCCCCATCTCTGAATCGATATCAATCGAGCCATTCAGTGTGTTGATCGCTGTTTTCACAACGTCCATGCCTACACCACGACCTGAGATATCCGAGATTTTTTCTTTACTTGAGAAGCCAGGAGCAAAGATAAGATTGAAACATTCTTTGTTTGATAAACGAGATGCGGCATCTTCGTCCATCAGACCACGTTTAACCGCAATAGCACGCAACGTATCAGGGTCCATGCCGCCGCCATCATCAACGATAGCCAGTTCAATGTGGTCACCTTCTTGCGAGGCGGAAAGAATCACTTTACCCGTTTGTGATTTGCCAGCCGCAATACGGGCTTCAGGCATTTCAATACCGTGATCCACAGAGTTTCTCACTAAGTGAATCAGAGGATCGGCAAGTGCTTCGACTAAATTCTTATCAAGATCCGTTTCTTCCCCGCGCATTTCAAGAACAATGTCTTTCTTCAAACTACGAGCAAGGTCGCGGACAACTCGTGGGAAACGACC
The DNA here is from genome assembly GCF_003345295.1 of Vibrio splendidus. Classification (NCBI taxonomy): domain Bacteria; kingdom Pseudomonadati; phylum Pseudomonadota; class Gammaproteobacteria; order Vibrionales; family Vibrionaceae; genus Vibrio; species Vibrio splendidus. The sequence continues at coordinate 606,986 of NZ_CP031055.1, read as the reverse complement.
AAAAACTTTCTTGATCGGCTGCATACGAGTCTTCATTACCGCACCTTGGAGGTCTGCGGTAACAACATCTAAATTCGAGACAGCTTTTGCCATCTCTTCATCGTTACTGTTTAAGCCAAGGCTTACAAGTCGATTACGAACCAACACCAGCTCACCCACCATATTCATGATGGTATCCAGTGTTGACGTGTCGACACGAACTGTAGCGTCGGCTTGTTGTTTCTTCGCTGGCACTTTAACTTCAGCTTTCGCTGGTGCTTCTTTAACAGCGACTGGTGCAGATGGCTTAGGCTTAGGAGCGACTTGTGGAGCAGGCACTGGTGCAATAGGCTTCGCTGCAGCAGGTTTAGTTGCTGCATCTAGCTCTTCAATAGTTGGTCCATTACCTGAACCATGTAACTGGTCTAGTAGCTTCTCAAACTCTTCGTCGCTCATCAGGTCATCACCTTCAGACATCGCCGAAACGGGTGCGGAAGAAGGTGCTGGCGGAGGAGGAGGCGCTGAACCTACTGCCGTCGGGCTCTTGCCCGCACCATGCAGTTCATCTAATAACTTTTCGAATTCGTCATCCGTAATATCACCACTCTCAGCAACTGACTGAGGAGCAACAGGAGCTGGCGGCGGTGTTGATACAGAAGATGCTGTTGGTGAACCACCTTTACCATGAAGCTCATCAAGCAGACGCTCAAACTCATCTTCAGAGATATCATCCACTGAAGATGCACTAATGCTTGCGCTTTCGGCGATCGGTTCAGCAGGCGCTTCAAAAGCGGGTTCAGCGATTACTGGTGCTGGGGCTTCTACTGGAGCAGCTTCATCGGTCGACTGTGGTTTACAGAGGCGGTGAAGTTCATCCAATAAAGCTTGATCAGCTGGCACTAAAGGTTCCTGATCTTGCACGGCTTGAAACTGTACATTAACTGTATCTAGCGCCTGCAGCATCGTATCCATCAAACCTGATGTTACGCTGCGCTGGCCGTTTCGTAGAATGTCGAACACATTCTCAGCACCATGACAAGTATCCACCAGCTCAGTCAATGCTAGGAAACCAGCACCACCTTTTACTGTATGGAAACCACGGAAAATAGCATTTAATAGGTCTTTGTCGTCAGGGTTATTCTCAAGCTCTACCAGTTGTTCTGATAGGAGTTCAAGGATCTCTCCTGCTTCGACTAAAAAGTCCTGAAGAATATCTTCGTCTAAATCGTAGCTCATACGTTACCTTTAAAATCCAAGACTGGATAACAAATCGTCGACTTCATCTTGAGATGCAACAGCATCTTCACGCTCTTCTGGGTTCAGAATCGGACCTTCAGGCGCGATAGATGCTTTCTTCTCTGACTCTGGAGTTGGCTCTGTTTGATTCGCACCGAATACGGTGAGAATCTCGACCAAACGTCCTTCAACCTCATTCACCAAGGTAATAACTTTGCTAATTATCTGCCCAGTTAAATCTTGGAAATCCTGAGCCATCAAGATTTCAGTCAATTGTCCACGTAGTTCAGTACTATCGCCTTCTACTTGGACAAGCAATCCATCAATGCGGTGACATAAAGCTTTAAATTGTGCCAGCTCAATGCGGCCATGCATCAGTTCATTCCATTGAGGCCTTACTTGAAGTAAACACTCGTGTAGGTTGTCTGCAATTGGCATACAACGATCGACAGCGTCCATCGTCTTATTTGCCGCAACTTCCGTTTTATCAATGACATACTGAAGGCGATCCCTTGCGTCAGGGATTTCATCATTTGCGATAACGCTGATGCGCTCATCGAAATTGAATTGAGTCAAAGAGTCATGGAGGTCGCGAGTCAAACTTCCTATTTCTTGAAGCATTGGATTGTCTTGAAGACTAAAATTGTCTTCATAAATGCTTCTAACAAGAGAATCAGCATCTTGCTGCTCATCGTTCTCAAGCAGCTCTACTAATTTTTTTGCTTGTTCTAATGAAATCATCCTGAGTTCGGCCTTACTCCGCATACTTTGTGCGCTTAGGCTATCGAGATAAACAGAGAACTTATCGGTCAGTGTTTGCCTAGAAGTGCCTAAAACTTATTGATGCTTATAAGCGATCAAAAATCTTATCAAGTTTCTCTTTCAGCGTTGCAGCAGTGAAAGGCTTCACAATGTAACCATTAACACCCGCTTGCGCTGCTTCGATGATCTGCTCACGCTTCGCTTCCGCAGTGATCATAAGCACTGGAAGGTGCTTAAGTTCTGCATCTGCGCGAATGTGTTTAAGCAGGTCAATACCTTGCATGCCTGGCATGTTCCAGTCAGTTACCACGAAATCAAATTCGCCTTTTTTCAGCATAGGTAACGCGGTTAAGCCATCGTCTGCTTCTTGAGTGTTGTTGAAACCTAAATCGCGAAGTAGGTTTTTAACAATTCGGCGCATCGTTGAAAAATCATCAACAATGAGAATTTTCATGTTTTTGTTCAAATTAGCCTCCACTGAATAGAATCAGTGTTGTTAGTCGTTCTGTGTCCAAGCACTTAACTTAGTGCGTAAACGCTGCATAGATTGGCTCAGTATTTGGCTGACACGAGATTCGCTGACACCTAGTACTTCCCCAATCTCTTTTAAATTGAGTTCTTCGTCGTAATAAAGCGAAAGCACAAGGCCTTCCCTTTCCGGAAGTTGTTTTATCGAATCGATCAAAGCTTGACGGAATGACTCATCAGCAACCCCTTGAAAGGGCGTATTATCTTGAGAGTCTTCATTCGGAGATATTACATCATCTGAGACGCCTAAATCTTCGATCCCGACAAGTCTTGAGCAATTAATATCAGTTAAAGCGTTGTGGTACTGGTCTAAACTCAGCCCCATGTGCTTTGCCACTTCGGCATCACTTGGGTCGCGATTGAGGGTACCCTCTAATTCCGCGATTGCACTGCTGATTTCTCGATTGTTTTTATGAACCGATCTCGGTACCCAGTCACCACGGCGAATGTCATCCAACATAGCTCCGCGAATCCGAATACCTGCATACGTCTCAAAGCTTGCGCCTTTGGTACCATCATAGTTTTGTTGCGCTTCAATCAAGCCAATCATGCCAGCTTGAATTAAGTCATCAACCAAGACATTAGGCGGTAATCGCCCCAACAAGTGATGAGCGATACGTTTAACCAACACAGAATACTTCTCAAAAAAAGCCTGTTGGCTATTGTGATTAGCATGTTGATCGTAAGTAAGCGCTTTATTCACCAAATGGTTCCTCTATAAATTCAGTACGATTCAGCAGCCTTTCAACAAAGAACTCCAAGTGTCCACTTGGCGTTTTTGGTATTGGCCAGGTCAATGCTTTATTAGCCAAAGAGCTGATTGCCAATGCAGCTGGAGAGCGAGGGTACGCATCTACTACGATTTTCTGTCTCTTGACTGATTGACGTACTTTATCATCTAAAGGAATACATGCTACGAGTTCGAGGCTCACATTCAAGAAGCGCTCTGTGACCAAAGTCAACTTTGCAAATAATTCTCGGCCTTCGCGGTAGCTTCTGACCATATTTGCAACAATTTTGAATCGCTGAACTTGGTGCTCTCGGCTCAAAAGCTTGATCAGTGCATATGCATCTGTGATTGAGGTAGGCTCATCACAAACCACAACAACCACGTCTTGCGCCGCTCTTGAGAAGCTAATTACCATGTCTGAAATACCCGCAGCGGTATCAACCAACAAGATATCCATCTCATCTTCAAGCGAACCAAATGCACGAATCAACCCAGCGTGTTGAGCGTGTGAAAGTTCAGTCATGCTTTGTGTGCCAGATGTCGCTGGAATAATTCTAATTCCGTGCGGCCCTTCGACAATCGCATCCTTAAGTTCACATTCGCCAGCCAACACATGACCCAGGTTTCGTTTAGAACGAATGCCCAGCATGATGTCTACGTTAGCCAGCCCTAAGTCGGCATCCAGTACCATGACTTTCTTGCCTTGGCGAGCCATACAAATAGCCATACCTAACGTCACATTCGATTTACCAACGCCTCCCTTACCACCGGTTACAGCGATAACTTTTGTGAGTGAAGGCTTGGTTAAGCGACGGAGGCCGCTAGCTTGATCGTGTATCATATTCTCATTCATATTTATCCGCCGCCTAGAGCCCTTCAGAATCGCTATTCCAGTAATGAGGTTCATTCTCTGTAGATTTTTCTAATAACTCATTAGCCTTAGCAATCATATACTTTGGCTGAGCTATGACGATATCTTCAGGAACTCGTTGACCATTTGCTATGTAAGCAACTGGTAATGCATTTTGTATTACCACACTGATGAACTCACCCAAGCTAAGGGATTCATCCAGCTTAGTCAGGATACATCCCGACAACGGGATTCTTCTAAAGTGTTCAATGGTTTCTTGTAGTACTTTGCGTTGTGCAGTTGCAGGCAACACAAGGTAACTATTGATAACGGAACCACTCTCTTGCATCAATGTGTCTAACTGCTCAGATAGGCGAACATCTCGTTGTCCCATGCCTGCAGTATCGACCAGAATCAGGCGACGATTACGTAACTGATATATTACATCGGCCAATTCACTAGAATCTTTAGCAACTCTTACAGGACAACCCATAATTCGACCATAAATCGATAACTGCTCATGTGCACCTATACGATATGTGTCCGTTGTCACTAGTGCGACGTTGTCGGCGCCATATTCCATGGCTGCGCGTGCTGCTAGCTTAGCAACCGTCGTTGTTTTACCTACGCCAGTCGGGCCCAATAAGGCCACAATACCACCGCGTTTTAAAATATCTTTTTGCGTTACCGAGATCTGGTCAGCAACCAGTGCTAACAAGGCCTTCCATGCGCGTGCAGGCTTGGTATCTTCAGGGATGTAGCAAGCCATTTGATCGGCAAGTTCGGCAGATACACCCATACGCTCAAGGCGTTTGATAAGCATTGCTCTGAGCGGTTCACGACGCTCAACTTCTTGCCACATTAGCCCTGATACTTGATGCTCTAATAGACGACGAATTGAGGTCATCTCTTCACGCATCGTCTCCATTTCTGCATCTGAACCTTTCGACTGAGGGTTCTCACGACCACGATCATAACGGGTAGGATCCAAACGAGGTGCTGGACGCTCTACTCTGCGGTCTTCGGCAATCAATTTAGATAAGCCTGTTTCACGAGCAAATGCTGAATCGAGGCTCCCGTGAGTTTGTTGGTTACCGGAAGACTGCTGATTACCGGAAGATTGTTGACTGCCAAGAGACGGCTGGTTGCCGAGAGACTGACGATTACTATGCGGCTGCTGATTGCTATGTGGCTTATGACCCGTGCTGGATTGGCGATTAAGCAATGCTGACAACGAGTCTTCGTTTTCTGCACGGTGTTGTGGCTCATCATCGGCACCATGACTGTATTGCTTTAGCATATTCGCAAAGCGTTTGGTCATTGAGCGTCCACCTTCAGCACTTGCCTGTAGGCTAACCTTGTCATCGTCTAATTGACGACGCCCTGCCGGTGCTGCGGGCGCGGCCATTTGCGTATATTGGCTTTGCGCAGGCTGCTGAGGTTTATTTAATCTCTGGCTCGCTGTCGACGGGCTAGATTCGCCATCAATAGCGGCAACAATTTCCACGCCACCTGCGACCTTTTTGTTAGACATGATCACCGCTTCTGAGCCAAGTTCTTCTTTAACTTGGAGCAGTGCGGTTCGCATATCTTTTGCAAAAAATCGTTTAATTTTCAATTCGATCGTCCGTTCTAATTAGGCGGCTTAATTACCAACAGCTTGTACTATACGTATCTGCTTTTCGTCCGGTATCTCTTGGTAAGATAACACTCTCAAGCTTGGGATCGTGTTCTTCACGAACTTAGCCAGAGTTGAACGCAATACACCAGAGGTCAGTAGCACTGCTGGCTCACCTTTCAGCTCTTGCTCTTGTGTGGCATGGCTGAGTGAGGTCTGTAAACGTTCGGCTAAACCAGGTTCAATACCAGCAGATTCTCCGCCGGATGCCTGCATGGTTTGATGCAAGATTTGTTCCAGCTCTGGGATCAAGGTTATCACGGGCAACTCTGGCTCTATGCCATTGATTTCTTGAACAATTAGTCGTTTCAAAGAGATACGAACAGCCGCCGTAAGTATGTCAGGTTCTTGACTCTTACTTGAGTACTCCGACAAAGTTTGGACTATTGTTCGAATATCACGAATTGGAATGGCTTCATTCAATAGGTTCTGTAGCACTTTCACAACGACGCCAAGCTGTAATTGGTCCGGTACAAAGCCTTCTACCAGCTTAGGCGTTGAACGGCTAAGCATCTCAAGTAAGTTTTGTACTTCTTCGTGACCAATAAGTTGTGATGCGTTATTCGTTAGCTGTTGACTGAGGTGAGTGGCCAACACGGTTGATGAATCAACAACCGTGTAACCTAAGGCTTGCGCATGTTCACGCTGCTCTTCACGAATCCACACGGCTTCTAGACCAAAGGCAGGGTCAATCGTCGGCTCACCATCGATCATTCCATACACTTGGCCTGGGTTAATGGCTAATTCCATATCCGGCTTAATCTCAGCCTCACCAACCGCAACCCCCATTAAGGTGAGTCGGTAACTGTTTGGCGTCAATTCTAGGTTATCGCGGATGTGTACTGCTGGGATCAAGAAACCAAAATCTTGAGACAGCTTCTTACGCACCCCTTTAACGCGTTCAAGCAGTTCGCCACCTTGGTCTCTGTCAACTAGAGGAATCAAGCGGTAGCCAACTTCTAAGCCAATAATATCAACAGGCTGAACATCATCCCACGAAAGTTCTTTCTGAGAACCCGTCTCCCCACTCGCTTCAACCGTAGCTGGAAGGTTGGGTTGTTCGGCTTTTTTCTTGTTCTTTTTATCAATGTAATAGGCACCTGCACCTGCAACGACAGCAAGGCTCAAGAACGAGAAATGCGGCATACCCGGCACAATACCCATGATGCCAAGGATAGCGGCGGTGATCATCAAGGACTTAGGATTGTCGAACAATTGGAAGAAGAGCTGTTGCCCCATATCTTCATCAGTATTTTGACGCGTTACCATCATCGCAGCAGCGATAGAAAGCAGTAGAGAAGGAATTTGAGCAACCAGACCATCACCGATAGTCAGTAGCGTGTAGATTTCGATTGCTTCACCAAAACCAAGGTCAAACTGAACCATACCAATACTCAGGCCACCAATAATGTTGATGAACAAGATCAAGATACCAGCGATCGCATCACCTTTAACAAACTTAGATGCACCGTCCATTGAACCGTAGAAATCGGCTTCTTTGGTCACTTCAAAACGTCGAGTACGAGCCTGATCTTGGTCGATCAAACCTGCATTTAAGTCGGCATCGATTGCCATCTGCTTACCCGGTAAAGCATCAAGGGTAAAACGTGCACTTACTTCCGAGATACGACCCGCACCTTTGGTGACAACCATGAAGTTGATGATCATCAGGATCAAGAACACCACCAAACCAACCGCATAGTTACCACCGATAACCACGTTACCAAAGGCTTCGATAACGTTACCGGCAGCGTCACCCCCCTCATGGCCATGGAGCAATACCACACGTGTCGAAGCAACGTTCAAGGCCAAGCGGAGCAGAGTCGCAATCAGGAGTACGGTCGGGAATGCAGCGAAGTCTAAAGGCCGACGGGTATAAACCGAAACCAATAGCACAACCATAGACAGTGCAATGTTGAAGGTGAAGAACATATCCAACAAGAAAGCTGGAATGGGCAACACCACCATAGCTAGCGTTGCAAGCACCATAACAGGCGCGCCAATCGCAGGCATGGCACGGTTAGGAATTTTAGGTAGCTTGTCCGCAAAAGGCAGGGTGAATTTCATAAATCTAGGCAGTTTCGCTATGTTGTAGCTATCTCACTAAGCAGATTGAGGCCTAGGTCTAAGCTATGTTGCTATGGGCTAATATGTTCGGAATTGATATAGCAAACACTGTACCAACATCTCACGTCAAATTATCGCCATCACCTCGGAAACAAGAGGGGTAGCTAAGTTGCTATTATCAGGGTTCATCAAGCTGAGCTCAAGCAATTGATCTAATGTCGTAAATCAGGTGGGATCGGCATATTAGAATCTTGCAGTTTTGGCCTCTCTCCACCTTTTTTTCGGTATTGCTTAAGCTGGAAAACATATGCAAGTACTTGTGCAACTGCCGCAAACAGACCGTCAGGAATTTGTTGTTCTAGCTCTGTGGTGTGATAAAGCGCCCTGGCCAATGGCGGTGCTGGAATAATATAGATGTCATTTTCTCGTGCGATTTCACGGATCTTCATCGCCATGTGATCGACACCTTTAGCAACCACAATTGGTGCCTTATCTTGATTCTGCTTATAGCGCAGCGCCACTGAAAAGTGTTCCGGGTTGGTCACAATCACATCCGCTTGAGGAACGTCAGCCATCATTCGTCGTTGAGCGGCTTCTCGTTGCAGCATACGAATACGCCCTTTTACTTCGGGCTTACCTTCCGTGTCTTTGAATTCGTCTTTGACTTCTTGCTTGGTCATCTTCAGCTGATCGGCGTGTTGCCAAATCTGGAATGGGATATCAATGGCGACCACGATGAGTAGAGAACAACTGATCAACAGGATGAAGTTAAGCAAAATATCTAAGGCATGGAATATATTCTGTGGGTACACATCCATACTCAACTGCATCAAGTCATGTTGAGAAGCTTGAATCAGGTAAATGGCCATGCCCGATACCAAAGCCACTTTCAAGATAGATTTCAGCAGTTCAACCCAGCTTTGTAAGCCAAACATACGCTTGATACCACTCAAAGGATTGAGCTTAGATGCCTTTGGCATAGCGGCTTGCATTGAGAAATTGACCCCACCAACACCCGCAGCGCCAATCACAGCAGCAACGAACAAAGTGATTAGAATCAAGAACAGTGGAAACAACAAGTTTACTAGTGCGCCACCCGCTATTTCCAGTAGTTTGTTAGTATCAAAAATCTCGTCACGACTGAGTGAAAACAGGCGTTGCATGGCCTCGAACAAAGCCTTCGCCATCGATTCGCCAAACCACATTAAAGAAATCGCACCGACTATCAATACCGATGCTGACGCCAGCTCTTTTGACCTTGCAACCTGCCCTTTCTCTTTGGCCTGTTGCAAGCGTTTGGGCGTGGCGTCTTCTGTGCGTTCTTGGCCGTCTGACTCTGCCATTTCAGTCTCCTAGCAATCTAACCGGATTAGACGACATATCTGTTGCTCGCCTTGTATCCAAAATAGCTCATAGTGGCTAAACAATCCGCCAAGGATGTACCAACAAAGTAACAGACCCACGAGTAGCGCAAATGCAAAACCCAAAGAAAATATGTTTAGCTGAGGTGCCGCACGTGTCATTACACCAAATGAAAGGTTAATCGTCAGCAGCGCAATAATACCCGATAACGACATCGCTAATGCTGTTTTGAACATGATTCCAAGCCACAATGCCAGCTCTCTGAAATCGACGGCGGTTAAAGAGCCACTGCCAATCGGCAAGGTTTTAAAACTGAACACCACCAATTGCAGCATTTTCAAGTGGCCATCGGTCGCCAAGAAAAACATGGTCGCCAACAGCATGAACAGTTGGCCAAGTACTGGCGTATTTTGACCGTTCGCAGGATCGACCATAGAGGCAAAACCCAAACTCGATTGCATACCTAAAATCTGACCGAGCATAACAAAAGTTTGAATCAAAAACTGAGTAACAAACCCCATGGCGACACCAATCACGATTTGTTCAAATACCGTCAAGAATCCTTGGAAGGACAGCAGCTCAATCTCTTTAGGAACTGCTGGGATTGCGGGCATCACAGCAAAGGTGATCGCCAAACCTAAATACAGACGGATACGCGGCGACACAAAGCGTGCCCCTGTTACCGTCATCACCATCAGCATGGCTGAGATGCGAGTGTATGGCCAAAAATAATTGGCTAACCACTCTAGTACAAGGCTCGTTGGGTATTCCATATTGGTTTAATACAGAACTTGCGGCAAGCGTTCGATGAGTTCGAAAAAAAACTCCATCATCATCTGAGTCATCCAGTGAGCAAACATCATCAACGCCAATAACGTCACGATCAAACGCGGTAGGAAACTCAATGTTTGTTCGTTGATAGACGTCGCAGCTTGGAAAACCGCTACGACTAAACCAATCAATAGGCTAGGAATAATAATGGCACATACCATTATCAGTACCATCCAAAGTGCATCTCGGAACAACTCTACGAATATTTCAGGATTCATTATTCCCCCAGCTACAAGGCAAAACTGCCGGCGAGAGTGGAGAGTATCAAGTTCCAACCATCAACAAGAACGAACAGCATCAACTTAAATGGTAACGATACAATCATCGGTGACAACATCATCATACCCATAGCCATTAATACCGAGGCGACCACCAAGTCGATGATTAAGAAAGGTAAGAACAGCATGAAGCCAATTTGGAAAGCCGTTTTCAACTCCGATGTGATAAACGCTGGAATCAGAACCGCCATGGAAACATCTTCAGGGTTAGTTACTTCCGCACCCGAGATCTCAACAAAGGTTTCTAGATCTTTGATTCGGGTTTGTTTGAGCATGAAAGACTTGATCGGGCCTTGGGCAACGTCGAACGCCTGTCGTGCCGATATTTGTTCATTGAGATAAGGCTGAACCGCTTGCTCATTCACTTGATTGATCACTGGTGACATGATGAAAAAGGTCAAAAATATCGCGATCCCAATAATCACTTGGTTTGAAGGCGTTTGTTGGAGACCCATTGCCTGACGCAAAATAGACATCACCACCACAATACGGGTGAACGACGTCATCAAAATTACCATTGCCGGCAAGAAGCCAAGCATGGTCATTAGGGCCAATATCTGTAAATTGATCGAGTAGTCTTCACCACCGTTAGCATTAGTCGTCATGGTAAAGGCAGGAATACCACCACCATTTCCCGTTAAGCTGCCTGTGGTCATGGTTTGCGATGTAGCTTGATCTTTTTCCATCGAGCTGATGGTTACCGACTCAGAGCCAGCCGTATTCGCAGGGATAACTGTGCCGTCTTCGGCCTGCGCAAATACCGACCCACTGAATACGATAGAGCAGAGAAGAATGAGCTGAACTAACAGCACTTTTACCGTTCGGAATGATCCGATTTGGTAAAAGTAAGATGAATTCGAAAATCCGTTACTTATTTGCATCTTTTTTTATTAGCTGGGAAAGCTGACTTGAAAACGTACTTTTTTCCAGCATCTCCTGAGTAAGAGGTTTATCGAGCTTAGAGATCAGCTGAATGGATTGCGTAGTAATGCCGACTAAGAACTGTTCATCACCCGCTTGAACAATCGCAATGCGTTCTTTAGTTCCAACAGGAATTTGTCTAACAATGGCTAGGCCTTGTTGATTCGACATCGCTGGCACTTGCATTCGCTTGAGTAACCAAGCAATAAATAAGATGAAGGCGATAACGAAAATTAGCGACCCAAAAGTGGTCGCTAAATCTAGAGAAGGAGGCGCAGCAAAGGCAATAGAAGGCGTAGACAACAGCCCTATTCCCAATGTTCCACGGGACAAGCGTGTGATTTCACGAAACAAGCCGGTCACTCCGCTAAACAAACCAGCTATCCCGTGAGACGAGCCCACCAATCTTTTTGGCGAAAAGCGCATTAACGTAGCTTCTTAATTCGTTCTGTTTGGCTAATTACGTCAGTCAAACGAATACCAAATTTGTCGTTCACCACAACCACTTCTCCGTGAGCAATCAGAGTACCGTTAACCATCACGTCTAGTGACTCACCAGCAATTCTATCGAGCTCTACAACCGAACCTTGGTTCAATTGAAGTAAGTTACGGATACTGATCTGAGAACGGCCAACTTCCATCGAGATAGTCACTGGGATATCCATGATGGTATCCAGTTTACGACGCTCATCTTCAGAAATCGGAGACGATGAATCGGTTAGTTCATCAAGTGGTGCCGCAAGCACATCATCAACATCAATTGACGGTGCTAAAGGGTCTTCACCAAGTGCAGCAGCCCATTCGTCTGCTAGCTTTTGATCTTCACTAGGTTCCATTACCAATTCCTATACTTTTATCTATTTTGCTATTCGTCATCATCGCTGTTTTCGAGCTCAGACATTAGGTCTTTGCCTAGAAAAGCGAGATCAGTTTTGACCACATGCGGTCTTTGAATTTTTTCCGAAATCTGTACCGCGAGCTTCTCACCAGAACGCCCCATTTTCACACGATAAGTCGGCAGTTCTTCGACAAACATCGTCGCGTGTTCAGGCATATTCATGGGAATGACATCTCCTGGGCGCAGCTCCATCAAATCACGCAGGGAAATATCTTGCTCTAACAAGTTCACGCGAAAATTGACTGGCACATCCATGATTTCATCACGCAGCGCGGTGCTCCAACGAACGTCGGTTTCCATTTTGTCTGATTGAACACCGGCATCAAGCAATTCACGAATCGGCTCAACCATGGAATACGGCATCACGACGTGGAAATCACCACCACCGCCATCCACTTCAATGTGGAATGAACTCACAACAATCACTTCGGTTGGGCTTACAATGTTCGCCATGCTTGGGTTCACTTCAGAATCCAAGTATTCAAACTCAACCCCCATCACTGGAGACCAAGCTTCTTTGTAATCTTCAAAAACAATTTTCAGCAGTAACTGAATAATTCGTCTTTCTGTTGGCGTGAATTCACGGCCTTCAATCTTGGCGTGGAAACGGCCGTCACCACCGAAAAAGTTTTCTACAAGAATAAATACAAGGCGTGCTTCCATAGTGATCAGCGCCGTGCCTTTCAACGGGCGGAAACGAACCATGTTTAAACTGGTGGGTACATACAATGTGTTTTGGTACTCACCAAACTTCATCATTTGTACGCCATTGATCGACACTTCAGCCGTTTTACGTAACATATTGAACAAACTGATCCGCATATGACGTGCGAAGCGCTCGTTAATAAGTTCAAGGGTCGGCATTCGACCACGGACGATTCGATCTTGAGATGAGAAGTCGAAATTGACCGCACTGTCATTCTCGGTTTCTAAGACATCTTCAACTTCTTCAACATCATCAACGCCATGTAATAGCGCATCAATTTCGTCTTGGCTTAATAAATCGGTCACAAATTACCTATTGAATTACGAAGTCAGTGAATAACACTTTTTCAATCACAGGCTGGCCAACAGCTTGAGCCAGACTTGCTTTAATATCTTCAGTTGCCTTGTCACGCAGTTCAATTCGCCCAGTGGGTGAGCGTAATTGATCGACCGTTGCCGAAGCGAACGTGGCCAGTAGCGTACTTTCTACGAGTGGAGAGTGGTAACGTGCGAGGTCTTCATTCTTACTGCCACGTACCATCAGCTGTGCTTTTATCTGAACTAGGCGATCTTTTTTATCCCCCGTCACATTAAACAAGAAAGGCTGAGGAATATTAACATACATGACAGGCTCTGCTGCGACCACTGCGGTGGCTGGCTGAGACTGAGATTCAGAGGCACTATCATCGGAGCCTAAGAAAAAGAACAGCGCACCACCTATGCCAAGCAGCAAAACGACTACCGCTATAATGATGATAAGGAGCTTGCTCTTCCCTTTAGGTGCATCTTGTTCTTCTGCCATACTTTACTCTAACTTCCTGTTCTTTCGATTAACTGACGGTTCTTTCTATCAACCAAGCGTTCTTAGCCTGATATTAGGCATAATAACTAATTCCATCACGCTTTGATGCGACATTCAATTCAAGATTGCTGCCACTATCAAGGTTTTCATCACCTTGGCCATCATTTGTGCGGTTAGTGCCGGATTGTTGCTCACCATTGTTGTATCTATCCTGCCCCTGACCAGAGCTCTGTTGCTGAACTGACGAATCGGCTAGTTGTAGACCTTGTTGAGCAAGCATCTCCCTCAGGCGAGGTAAGGTTTGTTCAATCACATCTCTTGCCTGTTGATTGCTAACCGTAAAGTGCACGTTCGCCACATCATTATTCATGGTCATTCGGATTTTCATCTGACCCAACTCTGGAGGGTCGAGACGAATGTCCAAGTTCTTGAGGTTCTTCGACATCATCATTTGGACTTTTTCCGCAACCTGCTCATTGGCTAACTCTTTGGTGAGCTGTAAAGGCGCTTGTTGAGCAGCTTGAATTTCAGCTCGTGTAGGTGCTGAACCAACCGTTGCTGTACCTTGTGCGCCAGCCGCAGAAGCGATCTGCTGGGCCAAGGTCGAATCTTTAGAATCTTCTTTAGCACCCGCTTTACCCAAACCAGACAATGCAGCGGCACCAGCGCCCGCTTTAAGAAGCGCGTCAGTCGAGCTTGCTTTTGTGGCTGCTGGCGTTGCATTCATCGCTAGGCTTTGTGCCGTTAAGCTAGGATCTAAGGCCGCTTGCTGCTGCATTGGAGCGGCATTCCCTTGTTGAGAAGCCAATTGTTGAGCCGCATGCGCATTATTGGCGTGCAGCATTGCCGCCTTATCCGTAAGAGCATTATTTGCTGATTGAGAAGCGGCCTGCGCTGATACTTGTTGTGCAGCCGTCGCTACTGCCGCTGTTGATGCCACCGCGGCTAAGGCTTTGGCTTCATTTGAATCAGTGTTGTCCCAATCAATAGCGGCGGGTTCACCGGGTGTGCTGTTCACGTTCGGAGCTTGGCTTAGTAAAGCCGTTGCTTGCTGTTGAACATTGGTTAGCTGTTGATTTAATACTTCTAAGTTAGAGGTTGCTTGAGCCAGCGCAGCTTGCTCATCGACGGTCAGCTTAGCGCCACTTTGTTGCTTTTGAACCAGACCACCGACAACAGACTGTTCTGATTCGATCTGTCCATTCAATTGGTTTAACGCTTTGGTATGGGCATCAACCTGTTTTGCAAGTTCCATATCCGCTGCTGAGAGTGCTTGACTCTGATCGGCAGCAACCGAACTGGCCGCGTTCTTTTGGCGCAACTCTCGGCTCATACTCGCTTCAATTTGTTCTGGGGTGACGCCTTTATCCATCAACTGTCGAATTTCATCATCAGTCAACTGTGATACACCCTTACCTCCGGTAAGCACGGCAATTTCAGAATCGATCTCAAGACCGTTTTCTTGGTTTACTGCATTGGTTTGTTGTGCTGGTTTACCCACTGTATCGGTCGCAAGAACGCCCACAGCAGTTGCACCTACAATCTTGCCTTGAGCTTCATCAGCCTTCACTTGCTGAGGCAAGCCTTTGCCGTTGTCAGGTTGATTCAGTGTTTTGTTTGCCTCGTCCAACTGACCAAGCAATTTATTGCCTTCACTCATCGCAGCACTAGCTTGAGATGCCCCCTGAGCATTCAGCTCTGCGGATTGTGTATCAGAATCACTATTGGGCTGAGCCGCAGCCAAGGTATCGTCATCAGACCGTTTCGACGAGGCTTTATCGCTCGACGGTGAATTTAGTTCAGACGTATGTTCAGTAGCTGCGTTACTAGTAGCCGTATTTTCAACATCCGTCGCTGCTTTAGCCTGCTTGGTTTGAGCTTCGCTAGCCTCATCAGCGATCTTAGACTCAGTTGAATCACCTGTAGTCTTTTCAGCCGATACTTCTTCTTCCGCAGAGGTCTGTTTTTCGTCTGATGTTGATGCGCCATCAGTGTCTTTTACTGCCGCTTTGCTATCACTTTCTTCAAAGCCTAGCGCTTCTTTAAAAGACTCTAAGAAACTTTTAGAGTCTCCGGTCTCTTCTACCTTGGAAGAGGCAGAACCGGTGTCCAACAACGATGACGTTTTATTGGCCGCTGAATTTGAGGAAAGGCTAACATTCATATATACAAGCTCTATCTACTAGCTTTGCTGCCATAAATCGGACAACAAAAAGAAAGTCGGGTGCTTTTAATGCCTTTGTTGGGCATAACGCGCAATTTTATATAAAACGGAGCAAGAAACATGCCTATTAGTTCTGTTCTCACAATCTGAACGGCAACACCAGCGTCATTCAGGGCTTAGGATCACATCTTCTTTCGGCCATACATCAGCGTCGAGAACTCATCCATTTGCTTTTGTTCTCTTTGATCTTGCAGCTTTGCCTTCTCTTTTTGTTTTTTCTCCATCAACCACTCGTAGGATTTACGCTTTTTACGTAGCTCCATCCAGTAGTTTTGGCAGTTGTCGACTTGGTTTTTAAAATGGTGCTCCGCTTCTCTCTGTTTAGATAATGTTTCATCTAGTTGAGTTAAGAAACGGTTCAAGTGACCGTACTGACTCGCTGTGAGTCCTGCTTTTCCGCGGTCAATAAGTTGCTGACAGTAATCAAGTCGGTACTTTTCAATCTGAGCGACCTGCTCATAGTAACCTTGAAGCTCTGAATTCGCTTTGTTGAGCGCGAGTACGGCTTGGTTCTCTTGATCCTTGGCTTGGTCGAGCAAAAATTCTAATGCGTTATCCATGACTAACCTTATTCACTCGTTAGCCACCCAATACATGTTTCAACATGTTGACACACATGTCATAGGGAACCGTTTCTTTCATTTTTTGCTGTAAGTACTCGTCCAACCTCGGTTTCAAGGTGAAGGCACTATCAATGGCAGGATCAGTCCCCGGTTTGTAAGCACCAATCGATACCAAATCTTGGTTTTTACGACAGATAGAGAGTACTTGGCGCACCGCTTTCGACATCAATACATGTTCTTCGGTGGTGATTTGCGGCATAACACGACTGACGGATTTCTCGACATCAATCGCAGGATAATGTCCGGCATCGGCCATCTCACGCGATAAAACAATGTGACCATCAAGAATCGCTCGTGACGCATCGGCAATGGGGTCTTGTAAGTCATCACCTTCAGTTAAAACGGTAAAGAAAGCCGTGATAGAACCTTGTTCATCGTTGCCGTTACCCGCACGTTCCACCAGCGCAGGAAGCTTGGCGAATACTGATGGCGGATAACCTTTGGTTGCTGGCGGCTCACCCACAGACAGAGCAATTTCACGCTGAGCCTGAGCAAAACGGGTCAATGAATCCATTAATAAAAGAACATCTAAACCTTGGTCGCGGAAGTACTCAGCGACAGCCAGTGCAGTTTGGCAACCTTTCAATCGCATCAGTGGCGATGAATCCGCAGGAGCAGCGACCACCACAGATCGTTTGCGTCCATCTTCGCCAAGAATCTCTTCAATAAATTCTTTAACTTC
This sequence comes from Vibrio splendidus, assembly GCF_003345295.1. Taxonomy (NCBI): domain Bacteria; kingdom Pseudomonadati; phylum Pseudomonadota; class Gammaproteobacteria; order Vibrionales; family Vibrionaceae; genus Vibrio; species Vibrio splendidus. The sequence goes on along the minus strand of NZ_CP031055.1, from coordinate 589,830 downwards.
TCGTCCACGCTCACCAATTAGACCTACCACCACCACTTGCGCGGTTGTGCCTCGAGTCATCATCCCGAGCGTGACCGACTTACCGACACCGGAACCAGCAAACAGACCAATACGCTGACCTTTACCTACCGTCAGCAAACCGTTTATGGCCTTCAAGCCGACATCAAGCGGTTCAGAAATCGGTTTTCGAGCTAAAGGGTTGATTGGCTCAGCATTAAATGAAGCGCGTTGTTCGGTATAGATGGGACCTAGCCCATCAAGTGGATTACCCACACCGTCTATCACTCGGCCAAGCAATTCCATTCCGACAGGGATGCCGCTTTCAGTGGTCACGGGGGTCACACGAGCGCCAGGTAGTATCCCTGTGATTTGTTCACTTGGCATCAAAAATAAGTTATCGCCAGAGAAGCCGACGACTTCGGCTTCCATCTGACCAGACATGGTTTCTACTAAACACAGGCTGCCGATGGGTGCTTTACAGCCGGTCGCTTCAAGCGTTAAGCCAACAACGCGTACTAACTTACCAGAGGCAATTGGTCGCGATTTTAGCCCTTCGACTTTGTATTGGCTAAGACGATTTGCTAATTCAAGCATTACTCATGACCCTGATGACGGTTTGCGCCACAGAAGTTTTGAATGACGTTTTTCACACGGTCTTCCATGCGGTAGTTAACGCTCGACTCACCCGCTTCGATTTGTACGTCACCACGGTTGAGTGCCGGCTCTGCAACTAACGTCCAATTGCGGCAATCCAATTCAGTTTCGCCATACGCAGAACGAATAATCGCGACGTCTTCGGGATTAAGCTTCAATGTGATCGCATGACCTGAGATCGGCAACGACTCGACCGACTCTTTGACGGTATCTAATATGATTTGTGGGTTGGTTTGCACTTCAACATGAACCACTTCTTTGACCATGGTCAGTACCATGTCCACCAATTGCTTCTCTACCTGAGCGTTCATCAGCTCTAACGGTTGAGCAAACTGGTTGGCTAGCCCCATAAAGATGGCAACTTGCTGCTGAATGTACTCTTGACCAGCAGTCACGCCTTCAAGCTTGCCGGCTTGGTTGCCTTCTTCGTGGCCTGCAGCAAACCCTTCTTCTTTACCTTTATCGTAACCCTGTTTAAAGCCAGCTTCTTGCCCTTGATGAACCCCTTCTTGATAAGCACCTTGCTTAATCAGTTCGATTTGCTCTTCAGTCAGAACAAGCTCTTCGTCTTCAATGGCTTCTTCAACCGTCGGCATCCAACTAGGATCGTAATTAAAGGCCGTTTCTTTGGCTTGTTTATTCACATCAGAGGTGTAGTCAGGCAACCCCCATTTTTGAGGTTGGGCAACCGTATTATCTTCTTCAGGGCGAAGGAAGCCGCGTTTTCTATCACCTGACATATCAGTACCTATCTATGAATGCGTCCAGCTGCATTGTAAATTCAAGCCGTGAACGGAGTTAATCTTGGGTTCGAGATTGGATAAAGAAAAGCCCCAACAGTGTGGGGCTCTTGAGGTTTCTGTATTAAAGGAACTCGTCGGCGCCACCAGACAGCATAATCTCGCCACTGTCTGCCATCTTCCTCGCAATACCCAATATCTCTTTTTGAGCCGCTTCCACGTCGGAGACTTTTACTGGCGGCATCGCCTCAATGTCGTCTCTCATCATATCGGCAGCACGTTTAGACATGTTCTTGAAGATCTTCTCACGTAGACCGTCATCAGCACCTTTAAGCGCTTTCTGTAGAACGTCTTGTGGAACATCACGCAGCAGTCGTTGAACACCTTGGTCATCAACTTCAATAAGGTTTTCAAAGACAAACATAAGATCTTGAATCTGCGTTGCCATATCTTCGTCTTGATCTCGGATTTGATCCATCAAGACGCCTTCCACATTATTGTCCATGTAGTTCATGATCTCAGCCGCGGCTTTCAGGCCACCAATTTTGGCAGCTTGAGCACCCGCTTGACCCGCAAACTGTTTCTCCATGATTTCATTCAATTCAGCAAGAGCCGAAGGTTGAACTTCTTCAAGGTTAGCAATACGCATCATCAGATCCAGACGAACTCTTTCTGGGAATTGAGACAGAATCTCAGCCGATTGATCAGAATCGAGGTACGACAACACAATGGTTTGAATCTGAGGGTGCTCGTTGATGATGATACTCGCCACCTGACGAGGATCCATCCACTTCAGTGAGTCCAAACCTTTCGAGCCAGTACCAAGAAGAATTTGGTCAACAAGGTTATTCGCCTTGTCTTCACCCAAGGCAGCGACCAGCGCATTACGCATGAAGTCTTCACTGCCCATACCAATGTTGGTGTACTTCTGAATATCATCTAAGAAAGCACGGTGAACCGCTCCCACTTTTTCTTGGGATAGATCAGTCGCTCGCGCCATTGCACTGCCCACACGCTGAACCTGCTTTGGCTCTAGGTGACGAATAATACCAGCAGCGTCTTCTTCATTTAAACTTAGTAACAAGATCGCAGCGCGTTCATCGCCTGAGATAGAACCGATATCCACGCCAGAGACATCAAGTACTTCACCACCTTCCGTTTGTTGTGGAACTATTTCGTTAGCCATCTACCATCCAATTCTTAACTACTTGAGCTGCTAGCTCTGGTTCATTCGCTACAAGAGCACGTACTGCTTTCAGCACATCTTCGTCTTTATGAAGGTTTGGTAAGTCGATGCTTGAACCAAATTCAAACAACTCCCCACCTTCAATATCACCACCAATTAAGCTGGTTTCGCCGTCGGCACCAATTGGCATACCATCAGGGCCGTACATTTGATCATCATCGTCAGCTGCTGGGTTAAGCAGTTTCTTCATTGCAGGGCGAACAAGTACCAATACCACGACAATAATAACCAACGCGCTCGCAAACCAACGTACCCAATCATTGAAATTTGGATGCTCCCAAATTGGCACATCAGCGACAACATCCGTCACTTGTGGTGCGAACTGCATGCTTAACACATTGAGTAAATCACCACGATTTTCATCAAAGCCAACAGTACCAATCAGTACCTGACGAATCGCATTAATTTCGCTGGCCGGGATTGGCGTATGAACCACTTCGCCCGTATCAGGGTTCAGTGATTGACGGTCTTTGATCGCTACCGATACCGTCTGGCGGTTAACCGTGCCACTCTGCTTACGTTCATGGCTGATGGTTGTGTCTAGCTCAAAGTTTCGGGTCGCTTCTTTGTGAACCGAACCTTGCCCCGTCATCGCACCGTCTTTCATCTGAGCAACATCTTGGGGAATTGAAGCATCTGCAGGAGGTTGGTTACTCAAAGCGCCAGGAATACCAGCCACAGTGTTGCCGTTGTTATAATCTTCTAACGTGTATTCACTTCGAGTCGCTGGCGTATTCGGATCAAAACGTTTTCTCGTTTGTTCCACAGCACTAAAATCAAGCTGAATATCAACCTGAGCGGTATAGTTACCAAACCCAAGAATAGGAATTAGGATAGAGTCAATTTTTTCACGCAGCGCTTGCTCTTGATTGCGCTCTAACTCATGTTCTTTACGACGCGCAGCTGACATCGGGTCTTGAGAACCTGAGTTCAACAGTCGGCCATGCTGATCGGTCACCGTGATACGTGAGGTTTTCATTCCCGGAACGGCACTTGCCACCATGTCGACAACAGAATCAACTTCTTGCTGCTTGAGGTTACTGCCAGTTTTCAGAGTCAGAAATACGGAAGCTGAGGCTTCTTGATTGTGACGAACAAAGACACTCTGCTTTGGCAAGGCTAATAAAACCTGAGCTTTACGTACCTGTTTCATCTGCTCAATGGCTTTCGCAAGCTGTCTTTCACGACTTAACTTAAGGCGCTCTTGCTCTAAACGTTGTGATACACCAAAACCCATGTCTTGCATGAGGATGTCATCACCGGCGTTTCGCTCTTGATTCAAACCCGCTCGTACCATATTAAGCTTTAATGAGTTGTACTCACTAGCCGGTACCGAGATAGTGTTACCTTCAAGAGTGTATTCGATCTTTTGTAGATCCAAGTAATCAAGAACGGGAATCAACTCTTCTGTTTCATAAGCCCCTAATGGACGCATTTCTGGCTCTTTCACCCAGAAAAACAGCATCACAATCAGCGCTACACAGATAGAAATAGATAGGACTAAGACGACCTGACGAAGTAAATCGAGATCACCGACGGCCATATCGAACTTAGAGGAACTGCGTTCACCTAGATCGGGATTTTGCCCTTCCCCATCAAGCTCCGAACCTGCAATGAGTGCATGGTCATTGCTATCGCTTACGGTTAAATCTGTTGTTTGACTATTATCTGCCACTATTTAATTACCCAACTTATACCGGCATATTCATCAGCTCTTTATACGATTCGACCAATCTATTTCTAATTTGGATCGTCGCCTCAAAAGCCACACTAGATTTATTACGAGCAATCATCACGTCCGATAGAGACACGCTTTGGTCGCCACTATCAAAACGAGCTTGAAGATCACCTGAGGTTTTTTGTAATGAGTTCACGTTATTAATGGCCTGCGTCAGCATGTTGCCAAAATCTGCACCGACCGCTTGCCCCGTTGCAGCAGGACGCGCGCTAGCAGCTTCAACCATCATTGCCTGCATTTCGCCTTGTAAACCATCTATTCTCATCTACTACCTCAGGAGTCAAAATTATGACTATCTATTTAGCTGTATTATTGACAGAGCAATTAGCGTGCCACACATTAAATTGACTAGATATCGTATTACACTAGTCAGAAAGCTGACACTACTAATCTATCCTCAGTTTGGGATATCTATTCCAGCATCGCGCATTTTCGCCAACTTATAACGCAATGTGCGAGGGCTAATGCCCAACTTTTCTGCCATTTCTTTACGTCGGCCATTACAAGCGATCAGCGTCTCAAGAATAATTGCATACTCTTGATCTCGAAGCTCATTTCCAAGCCCTTCGCTGGCAGCCACGACTTTACCAATAGGGTTCGCTTCAGCAATCGGCTTGATATCTGGCGCGGCAACACTGTTGCCTTCAACAATTCGCTGCAGGCCACTTGCGTCTTGCCAATCGACACCTTCAAGCAAGATGTGCTCACCTGAAATATTTTCTTGCTCACTCAGAATTAGAGCGCGCTGCACGACATTATCCAGTTCACGCACATTACCCGGCCACGGATAATTGACGAGCTTACTAATGGCTTGCTCGGACAGAACAGGAACGGGCATACCAAGCTTGGTGCAATGGCGCTCAACCAAGTGCTTCGCAAGCGGCTCAATATCGCCTTTACGTTCACACAGTGCTGGCCAAGTAATTGGAAATACATTCAGGCGGTAGTATAAATCCTCACGGAAATTCCCTTCAGAAACATACTGCTTTAGGTCGCGGTTACTGGTTGCCAGAACACGAACATCCAGTTTGATACTCTTGCGGCTACCAAGACGTTCAACTTCGCGCTCTTGCAACACGCGCAGTAGTTTCGCTTGTAGGCTAAGATCCATTTCACTGATCTCATCCAACAAAATAGTACCGCCTTGAGCTTGCTCAAATTTACCAGGACAAGCTTGAATAGCACCAGTAAACGCGCCTTTATCGTAGCCAAACAGTGTTGCTTCCAACATGTTATCTGGAATCGCGGCGCAGTTAATCGCAACAAACGGACCGTCTTTACGGCTCGAAGCGTTGTGAATATAGCGAGACATGACCTCTTTACCAGAACCACTTGGCCCCAACACCATGACGTTAGCATCGGTTTTAGCCACCTTATCAGCCAACATCATTAGTTTGATGCTTTTCTCATCGGCAACGATGGCATCGCCATTATCATCCGATTTTACCGGAGCATAACGGCTCACCATATTGAGCAGTACTTCAGGCGCAAATGGCTTTGCCATATAGTCTATAGCGCCCTCTTTCATTGCGGCAACGGCGTCTTCAATGTTGGCATACGCTGTCATCAACAATACTGGTAGATTTGGCCAATGCTGCTTGATATTTCTTAGCAGTGCTAAGCCGCCCATACCTGCCATCTGCACATCAGAGACAACAATATCAACGGAGTTCGATTTCAATTTTACCAGAGCATCTTCCGCACAATCCGCTTCCAGCCATTCATAGCCAGCAAGCGCGAGAGTGTCGACAAGGGCTTCGCGTAGACCTTCATCATCTTCGACGATTAACACTTTGCTTTGAGCCATAGGATTCTCCAGTGTAAATTCAGTTAAAACTTATTAGTCTTCAGAAGAAGCGCTTCTTTCCAGCGGTAGACACATAGTAAAGCATGCGCCATCCCCTTCTTCTGATATCAATTCCAGTCGGCCTTCATGTGCTCGACAGACCATTTGTACAACGGCTAAACCTAGACCTGTACCTTGCGAACGAGTGGTAAAGAAGGGTTCCATAATTTTACCTTGAAGCTCTTTCGGTACGCCGGGGCCACTGTCTTGCACTGATATCTTAAGCTCGCCGTTTACGGGCCTAAAAAAAACATCAATCTGCGATTCTTTACCCGCAATTTGCACTGCGTTCAAAACTAGGTTGCTCAGAGCAGAAGCGATAGCATTAGCATTGCCAAACATCTGAGTCTCTTCGCCTTCCACTTCCTGGCAATAATCAATCTGGTTCGATTTTAATGCAGCTTCCACCATTGGGTGAAATTCAGTGATCAGTTCAGCAACGGTAAATGGCTTCACAACCTTGTTGTCGCCACCTTTGGCAAACAACAGCATGTCGTTCACTTGCTTCTCTAAGTCATGCAATCTATCCATAAGCTTAGATTGAAAACGTGTCTTTGTTGCCGGCGGCAAGTTTGGCGCGGCAAGGTTTGATGCATAAAGCATGGCGCTAGAAAGTGGCGTACGAACCTGGTGTGCCAACGAGGCTACCATTCTGCCTAACGACGACAAGCGCTGAAGATCACTCACGCGAGACTGTAGGAGACGAGTTTCTGTCAGGTCGGTGATCAAGATTAGCTGACCTGTAGTCGAGGCTGAAATCGCCAAACGCACTTTACGCCCGTTCTTCAATGAGATCTCATGTCCATCATCGTCTTTTGGGTCAAAGGCACTTTGAATAACCGAAAACCACTTCTCGCCCACCAGTTCCACACCTAAAATTCGGTGCGCTTCTGGGTTCGCTTCCCTTACTTCACCATGAGTATCTAACAAGATGACACCTGCTGGCATCACATCAAGCACTTGCTTATAGCGCTCAACCTGCTGTTCAACTGAATCTAGGTGTGACTGATTTTCTGATTCGTTAGATCCGTGCATGTCAAAAATTTGCCTCAAATACTAAAACAGCCTGACACGTAAAACACGCGTCAGGCTATTTGCTATATTTATCACATAGTTAAGCAAGCAACAACTCGACTATGCCCTCTCTATTCTCTCAACCAAAACGATGCTTTAACTCAACACCCGTCTTAATTTGATATCGCTGAACACGAATCTGAGCTCTATCGCTGTAGATTGTACTTACGCATTTTTTCAACCAAAGTCGTTCTGCGCATTCCAAGCATGTCTGCAGCACGGGCAACAATGCCACCCTGCGCTTCCAAGGCTTGGTTGATCATGTTCACTTCCATATCCGCCAACAGCTCTTTCAAATTAACACCTTCTGGTGGTAACTCTTGAGGCGCATTCGCGTTATCGGCAAGATCATCTTGCTGGTCAAAGCTGAAATCTTCTGAGAACAAATCAGAAAGTGCATCGCGTTCTTGCTCTTCTTCCGACACAAAGCGATTAAATTCAGGCTGGAACTCAGGGATATCACTGTATCTATATTTAGTGGGTAGATGATTCACATCAACCAAGCTATTTGGATACAGGATAACCATTCGCTCAACGAGGTTCGCTAGCTCACGAACGTTACCTGGCCAGTAGTGCTCCATCAAAGAATTGATAGCACGTGCCGTGAAGCAGATAGGCATGCTGCCTTCCGCTTCCATTCGAGTCATTAGCTCTTGAAGCAACAGTGGAATGTCTTCTTTACGATCTTGAAGCGCCGGCATTTCAATTGGGAATACATTCAAGCGGTAATAAAGATCTTCACGGAACGAGTCATCGTCGATCATGTCTTCAAGATTGCGGTGTGTTGCTGCAATCACACGAACGTCAGCTTTAATGGTGCTGTTACCACCTACGCGTTCGAAACAGCGCTCTTGCAGTACACGCAACAACTTAACTTGCATTGCCATTGGCATATCGCCAATTTCATCAAGAAACAGTGTGCCACCTTCAGCCAATTCAAAGCGACCTTTTCGTGCGGTAATCGCACCAGTAAATGCGCCCTTCTCATGACCAAACAACTCACTTTCGAGTAAGTCTGGTGGAATAGCACCACAATTCACAGGCACGAAAGGCCCAGAACGGCGCTTAGAGTGATAGTGAATATTACGCGCTACGACTTCTTTGCCTGTACCAGATTCACCAAGAATCAGCACGTTCGCTTCCGTAGAAGAGACTTGTTCAATTAAGTGACGTACTTCTTGAATGCCAGCACTTTGCCCTACTAAGCTGCGAAACAGTGTGTTCTTGCGTGCCGAAGACACCACTTGAACACCCTTGCGGCCTAAGAAATCTTTACAGTGCCTTAATGCATCACTTAATTGCGGGTAGTTAAGAGGAAGTTCAAGTTCGCCAACATAGTTAGTTAGCTCGTCAACCGGGTGATTGTTTTTACCAATCACCAGTAAAGGGATGTGATTGGCGTGAACAAGCTTTTCATTCAGTAAAGCGTTGAAGCCTTTACCTTTAATGGTACCAATAATGCAGCCGGCCCACTGTAGTGACCAATCCACTTTACGTGCTTGTTCAGAGCTGATTACTTCGCAGCTCTCTCCTACAAACTCTAATATTGTGCTTAAATTGTGACGATCTTGAGCGCTATCGTCGACGACAAGCAGTTTTGCCAAACCTTGCATAAGTAGGAATTATTGCCTTTATTTTGGTGCGATGCAGAAAAACGATGAGCGACGTAATCGATAAAACAGAGAAAAGTATCAATGATTATGGTCTACGTGGACAAATTTAGGAAATCAGCAACGAAAAAAGCCATTAGGCTATCTAATGGCTTCTATTTTATTTGATTAAAAAAATAAGGCAACCAACCAATTAAAGGATATGAGATTGGTTAAAACTGCAGTTTTTCTTTAAATACCTACGTCAGCAGACGTCAAGTTGTGATATTCGTTCGGAATTTGGTCCCAAGCGCTCTTAATTTCGCGGATAATATCGATAACATCATCAATAGGCTGTGGGTCATTTTTGTGATTTGCCGCAGAAATTTGCGTGATCATGAACTCATAAAGTTGATCTAGGTTTTTCGCAATATCGCCACCATCGTCCATAGACAGGCAACTACGTAGGCTAATAATGATATCCAGAGCCTTACCAAGTCGCTCGCCTTTCACTGGGATGTTGCCCGCTTGCATTGCCGCTTTACCTTGAATCAAGCGCTCGATGGCACCTGCCATCAGCATTTGTACAATCTTATGCGGTGAGGCAGCTGTTAGCTGACTATCCACTGATACCTTTTTATATGCCTGTAAAGAACCGCGCATAGTAAACCTCTTTTATAAAAACTTTTTGTATTGTTGAACTGATTTAGCGCCGTGACGGTATTTGTGTAGGGTCTTACCTACTCGACTCGTCTCAGATTGCATCAATTCGACTAATTTTCTGGTTCTGGTAATGGCTTCAAACCATTCAGAACTTTGCTTAACGTCGGGGTGTGAGTCGATTATTTGAAGCACGTTTTGCAATAACTGTTCTCTGTTATCGACAAGCCGCGTTATTTCTTCAGCATTAATTTCACTAAATTCAAGCTTAGAGATAATTAATTGATCGAGTTCACAAAGCTCTTGCAGCTGACTGTTCATCTATTAGCCCAACGCATTCATCATACTGCCCAGCTGGGATTGCATCTTGCTAGTCGCATCTTGCATGGCAGTAAACTTAGAATGTGTACGGTTTTCTAGGCTGTCCATGCGGCGATCGAGTGCGCTTTGATCATCAACCAAGCGGTAGTTTTGCTCGACTAAGCTCTTTTCTCTAGTACGAATCGAACCTGTGATACCTGTGATACCTTGAATCGCATCTTCCACTTTTTTGGCGAAACCATTGTTGCCGCCAAAGAACTCACCCAACTTATCGAAGTTATTATTAAGTTGACGATCAAGCATGTCGTAGTTAATTTCTAGCGAGCCTTGCCTTGTGGTCGTGATACCAAATTCAGTCAATGACTTGAGATTATCAGGCGCGCCTTCAATACTTGATGAGAACACCCCTTTCAATCGCGAGTCGGCATTACGTACAGTACTGTCGCCAGAAAGCGGCCCTTTTTGGCCAGTCGTTGGATCAACGCCCGCCAAGTTCTTAGACACTTGATAAAACTGATTGTAAGAGTTAACGAAAGATTCAATGTCTTGGCGCACACTATTACGGTCGTACTCAACACCGATTTCAGCCGGTGGCTTATCTTTTGGCGTTTTTCCTTTCACCGTAATATCGATACCTTCTACGGCATCTTCAATCACATTGTTATTACTCGAAAGCTGTGCGACGCCGTCTAGAACGACCATTGAATCTTGCCCCGCCTGAACTTCAGCCATACCGCTATAGGTATCAAAAGACTGTTGTGCCTGTTCGAGCTCAGCTTGCGCTTTATCGACTTTCTCTAAAAGCTCACGCTCTTCGGGTTCTAATTTCGCACGCTCAATTTTTTTGGCTTGTTCCGCGGTCAATTCGCCTTTTTGAACTTTCTCAGCCAAATCGGCTTTTTCTTGTGAAATTTTATCTTCGATACGCGCTTGTTCAGCTTCAAGCTTTTGCTGAGCTTCTTTCGGCGTCACGTAGGAATCGGTCAGAGTACCCGAGGCAGCATTTGACCACCCCGGCACATCAGGCGCCTTCTCTATCGCTTTTTCATCAAGCTCAAGTTCTGGCGTGTAGTAAGAATCTAAAAGAGTTCCTGAGGCTGTTTCAGTCCAACCTGGGATATTGTCTTCGGGCATCACAGACTTTGACGCCTTAGCTGCGTCTAGGGCAGCTTGACCATCAGCTGCAGCTTGCTCGCCGTAGCTAAGACTTTGAGAGTCTCCGTCAACATCTGAGGCAGAATCGGTTTGGGTTGCTGGGATAACATTGCCGTCTTCATCGAGTTTTTCACTCGCATTTAGGTCATCGTTAGCGATCGCTTCATCGATGAGTTCAACTGCTTTTCCTGCAGGGGTTAGAGCAAGAACATCTTGTGCAGCAAGGCGCGCTTTCTCAAGCGCCTTCACACGCTCTTCTAGAGTTTTGTATTCGAGTTTTTTTAGAGGATTAGCAGCATCAGACTCTACATTAATGCTGATCTGCTGATCTGAACCAGACTGGTTCGAGGCGACAATAAGTCGTGGGCCTTCGACATCATTGATAATAGATGCACGAACGCCTGGATTGCTATCTGCGCCGTTTATACTGCGAACGACATCGATAAGTTTCGATCTGCCGCCAACTTGCACATCAAAGCTGTCATCACCAAGCGAAACCTGCAGCTTACCCGGGCCAAATTTCATGTCCTCTGACAGTACATCAGAAGCCACTTTATGACTCTGGGCAAGCTGCAACACATCGATGGCATATTTGCCAGCGATCGCTTCGGTAGTCGCGGTTGCAGAGACAAGACCTTCATCGGTACTTTCAACTGTTCGCACAGCAAAAGCTTTTTCCTGACGAAAGTTTGTCATCAGGTTTTTCATAGAATCAAGGGATTCTCTGAGTCTTCCATAGGCACTAATGCTGGTATCGATTCGCGTTCGTTCATTATCAATTCGTTGCTGTTTAGGTACACGCTCCGAATCAACAATTTTGCTGACCATGGAATTGATATCCATGCCAGACGAAATCCCCATTGGGCCAAAACTCATTAAATCACCTCAATAATACGACTTAAACCTTCACCTCAAATATTCTACTATTTGAGTTTTGGGCTGCTAGGCGTCTTAGAATTTCAAGCATTTCTTCGTCAGGGATCTGGCGAATAATATCACCGGTTGTGGTCTCATAAATGGTAACCACATCTCTCCCCGACTCTTCATCGACTTTAAAGGCAACACCCTTGTTGAGAGAGGAGATAAACTCGTTTACCTTCTCTACCATCTTGACTCGCTCTTCATTGTTTAACTCTTGTCGATGTTGAGCTAATTGAATCGCCGCTTCAGTAGCTTGCTCTTTCGATTTTTCTACCTTGCCATAAGATGTTGCTTCTTTCAGTCGTGAAGTGCTCGACGCACTACTACCTTCATCGCTTGCAAATTTAATGCCATTAGGTGAGCCATAAGGCTGGATGTTCGATGCGTTGGATGGTATTTCCATAACAGTCTCCCTCCCTCCTTTGTGAGCCATACAGTAAAACTCTACCCAGAGTAGAGTTTACCGCTACTTACCGAGGTAAGTTTAGCCCAATAAGCTTAGAGCTGCTGATGGTGATTGTTTTGCTTGAGCTAGGATAGAAGTACTCGCCTGTTGTAGGATTTGAGACTTCGTCATTGCTGTCGTTTCTTTCGCGTAATCAGTATCTTTGATACGGCTCTTAGATGCATTTACGTTTTCGTTGATGTTATCTAAGTTGCTGATTGCGTGGTCAAAACGGTTTTGGAAAGCACCAAGAGAAGCACGGTTACTATCAACAGATTTTAGTGCGCCATCAATGATAGATACCGCTTCGTTCGCGCCAGCAACCGATGTTACGTCAATGTCGTTAACAGTCACATCTTTAGCTGCACCAATACCAAGTTCACCTGCAAGGCTGCCGCCGAACTCAACATCACCTTCAACTTTTTGACTTGAAGCGAAAAGTTGCAGTTTGCCGCCTTCACCAACTGACGCTTTAACGTCTTGGCTCTGACCATTGATGTAAGTTGCTAGCTCTTCCATATCGTTGCCTTCCTTCGCAGAAATAGACAACTCTTGTGCTTCACCAAACTTATCGTTGTATTTGATAGTCAGATCAGAACCTGCAGCTACACGCCAAGAAGCATCTTTGCCTTCTGTAACGCCGTAGCTCTTGCCACCCATGTCTTGAGTGTCAGTACGCATGTTATTCATCGTCAGCATTACTGCTTCACCAGAATCTGCACCGATTTGGAAAGATTGGCTGCCGTAAGTACCGTTAAGAAGCTTGTTACCACCAAAAGAGGTCGTTTCAGCAATACGGTTAAGCTCTGTGTTTAGAGCAGAGACTTCTTCTTGGATCGCAACACGTTCAGATTTGCTGTTTGAACCATTTGAAGATTGAAGAGAAAGGTCACGCATACGTTGCAGAATGTTGGTTGACTCATTCATTGCACCTTCAGCTGTCTGTGCAATAGAGATACCATCATTCGCGTTTTTCACAGCCATATCTAGGCCACGGCTTTGCGACGTTAAGCGGTTAGAGATTTGTAGGCCTGCAGCATCATCTTTTGCGCTATTGATTTTATAGCCAGAAGACAAACGCTCCATTGATTTTTGAGTACCTTCAGCCGCGCTATTTAGGTAGCGCTGAGCCGTCATTGCAGACACATTAGTGCTTACATTAATCGCCATAGTTGATCTCCTTTAGGCATTTTTTAATGTACTTATGTGACTCTCACCTCACACAAATACATGTCAATTTTGTTTATGCACCAGTGTCTCTCTCACCTTACATTGGTACATATCATTTCTCTCAATCCCTTTAACGGCCCCTTAACTAGAAGCTTTAATAAAAATTGCGAGTTTTTTCGTATTATTTTCAACAACAAGGAAAAGTGTGATCGGGCTTCAATTAATAGGGCGACATTCGCTAAAGCTTCCCGTCGGCTTAGATTAATGAGCATGGTATTGAATATAAAAACCAAAAGAGATCCCTGATATCTCGTTCTACTCGATTCTGGGATGACGAATAACGGCTCAATTTGTTGATTTACATTCCGTCATTCCCTACAGCGGGGGACGAACGTGATAGGGAATCTCGCTTTTGCTCCTGCTTACCAACATTGCACTTTTCCAAATACACCTTCGCCAAATTACAGGCAATAAAAAACCCAGCCGAAGCTGGGTCTGTTTAGCGCTCATCTCTCACCACGAGCTAATTTGTGGAAGCCTAACGTTAACGTTTATGATCAACAGCACTTATGATCAACAGCGCTTATAACCAACTTGGCAACGTGGCCTTTAAATCGATTAACCTAGTAGGCTAAGTGCCGAGTTCGGAGCTTGCTTCGCTTGAGCAAGAATCGAGCTTGAAGCTTGAGAAAGGATCTGAGACTTAGTCATCTGAGTCGTTTCTTTCGCGAAATCGGTATCTTTAATACGGCTCTTAGATGCATTAACGTTTTCGTTAATGTTGTCTAAGTTGCTGATCGCATGGTCGAAACGGTTTTGGAAAGCACCTAGCTCAGCACGGTGGCTATCCACATACTTAAGTGCCGCATCGATAACTGCTACAGACTCTTGTGCGCCGCCAACTGATGTTACGTCGATAGTATCAACCGTTACGTCTTTGCCAGGTTGCATACCTAGTTCGCCAGCAAGGCTGCCAGAGAATGCCACTTCGCCTTCAACTTTGTTGTTACCAGTAAACATTTGTAGCTTACCGTCTTCAGTTACAGACGCTTTAACAGAGTCTTGTTGACCGTTGATGTACGTTGCTAGCTCTTCGATGTCGTCGCCCGCTTTCGCAGACACATCGATTTCTTGTGCTTGGCCGAAGTTATCAGTGAACGACATTTTTAGGTCGTTTGCGCCAGCTTGAACGTTCCAGTCTTTGTCTTTCGCATTCTCAGTTTGGTAGCTCTTACCACCCATCTGAGCGTTATCAGAGCGCATGTCTTTCAGTTGAAGCATTACCGCTTCACCGTTATCCGCACCGATTTGGAATGATTTAGTACCGTGAGTACCGTTAAGCAGCTTGTTACCACCAAAAGACGTCGTTTCCGCGATACGGTTTAGTTCGTCGTTCAGTGCTGTTACTTCTTCTTGAATCGCTACACGCTCTGATTTTGAGTTTGAGCCGTTTGAAGATTGTAGAGACAAATCACGCATACGTTGCAGGATGTTCGTTGTCTCGTTCATTGCACCTTCAGCAGTTTGTGCAATTGAGATACCGTCATTCGCGTTACGAACAGCAACATCAAGGCCGCGGCTCTGAACGTTCAAACGGTTAGAGATTTGTAGGCCCGCAGCGTCATCTTTCGCGCTGTTGATTTTAGAGCCTGAAGCTAGACGCTCCATTGATGTTTGTTGTGCGCTGTTTGCGTTGTTTAGGTAACGTTGCGCTGTCATCGCTGAAACGTTTGTATTTACATTCACTGCCATGGTGATTTCTCCAATTGATTTTCCGGTATAGCGGTTTCCGACGTCTCGGAAAACCAAGTAGTTCTCTCAAAGTTACTTTTAATAACGGCTCAAAATCCCGAAGCTTTAGAAAAACTTTTAAAAAACCACAAATAAAATATTAACTCGTTATTTATCAGCAATTTAGATTTCTCACTTTTCTAAAACAGCTATTGGATTTAATGGGCTAAAGATCCTGACTTGTTCAAAAAACACGCTAACTGTCGTTCAAATTAGTCAAAGCTCAGAAATGATCAATCACCAAAGATCATTGATGGGCATAAAGATTGTGCAATTCATCTAGCCAAGCAGAACATTTGTAACGAAGAAAATGGGTTGAATGAAAACTTAAGGATCAGAAATCTAAAGTTAGAAACCAGTGGGAAACGCAAAAGACAGGAAAACAAAAAGGTAGAAAATAAGAAAGATAGGAAACAGAGAAATAAATAACAGAAAGGAAAAAGCCCCTTTTCCTTTGAGAGAACCGGGGCTAGTTGGCAGGTCAGAGTCTGTGTGGAGATCATCGAGAAATGAACACATTTCTGACGCGCCGTTGCATTCTTACCGTAAAAATGAATAGCAGGTGAGAGATGAGAGAGCTAAACACTCATAGTAAGTATGCTTGCCAGTTTCCCTTGCTGCATGGCTCACGTCTGAACACGAGCAGCAAGTTCAACCAATAACTATTGCAATAGTGTCATTGCAGAGTTAGGCAACTGTTTTGCTTGAGCAAGTATCGAAGTACCTGCTTGTTGCAGAATTTGTGATTTGGTCATTTGCGTCGTCTCTTTCGCAAAGTCCGTATCTTTGATTCGGCTGTTAGAAGCGTCTACGTTCTCTTGAACGTTTGCCAAGTTATTAATACTGTGGCTTAGACGGTTCTGTTTAGCACCCAAATCAGCACGCTGTGAATCTACGTACTTCATTGCAGAATCAATTACGCTGATTGCGTTTTGTGAACCTGCAACGCTAGTCAAGCTGATATCTTGAACCGATGTTGCACGGCCTTCACTCTTAATACCTAGCTCAGATGCTAGGCCACCAGAGATCGACATTGCACCTTCAAGGTCAGGTTCAGCAACAAATAGTTGAATGCGACCATCATCGGTAACCGATGCGTTCACAAGATCAGATTGACCATTAATGTAAGTAGCAAGCTCTTCGATATCATCACCCGCTTTGGTATTGATATCTAAAACGATGTCTTCACCTGCTTTGGTTCTGAATTCAAGCTTAAGGTCGCTCGCCGTTGGCGGCACTTCCCAGCTTTTATCTTTACCATTTTCAGAATCGAACGTAGTGCCGCCCATACGGAAATCATCAGCTCGAACACTCGTGAGTCCCATAATCATCGCTTCGCCAGAGCTAGAACCTATCTGGAAAGATGCTTCACCAAATGAACCATTCAACAGACGACGGCCACCAAACGAGGTCGTTTCCGCGATACGGTTTAGCTCATCTTGAAGTGCCGAAGACTCTTCATTAAGCGCGGTACGTTCCGCTGCCGAGTTCGTACCGTTTGATGATTGAATCGCTAGATCACGCATACGTTGTAGTACGTTGGTTGATTCGTTCATCGCGCCTTCAGCGGTTTGTGCAATTGAAATACCATCATTGGCATTACGCATTGCCACGTCTAAACCACGTGATTGCGCTGTTAAACGGTTAGAGATTTGCAGACCGGCTGCATCGTCTTTCGCGCTGTTGATTTTATGCCCTGATGACAAACGCTCCATAGAGGTCGCTAAGTCATTAGACGCTTTATTCAGGTAACGCTGTGCTGTCATAGCAGAAACGTTAGTGCTTACATTAATAGCCATTTTGCTCTCCTTATGAGTTCGCAAACTTTCTGCGAAGCGGCCAGCTTTACTCTCATATGGATAAGCACTGACCGTGTATTACTCGCTAAACCCTATGCAGGGTTTAAGATCTGTATAAATCATTTTATGACCAACACAGATACAAGTTATATGCCAAGTTTAATACTGTTTCGATTAATTTTTAATATATATAAAATCAATCACTTAAATTAAAACTTAACTCGATTTGGTTTAACTAGCTTGGGGAACAAAAAGTACCTTCGTTGACCCATTGCCGCTTTTTGCCGCTATTTTCAAACAGATGACATCCTGTATAAAAAACCGGCAAAGGTTGAAGTGATTCGCTCATACGGCATAGCACATATGGCAAAGAATCTAACTTCAATGGTGAGTGTTAGTTCACCACTAAATACCGATTGATCATTAAATATAGTTAAACAAGGTCAGGTCTTTGGTTTTACCAAACGCTTGTTGAGAAGCTTGCAATGCTCGTGAGTTTTCATTGAACTCAATGATGGCTTTCGAGTAATCCAAGTCTTCAAAGTTGCTTTTTGCTTTGGCTAAAGACAACTTAAAATCTTCATGCTGTTGCTCTTGAATATCTAGCGTACTTAAACGCGCACCAACATCGGTTCTCGCCTTGGTCAAATGGATAAACGCAGCGTGGAACTCTTCGGTTACTTGGTGCAATTTCGCTGTTGCTGATGCATCCGATACCGGGTTTTCAGCCTGCTCAGCCGCCTCTTTGAACGTATCAAAGATAGAGAAAGTCTCTCGTGGTTCTAAGGTGATCGAATCACCTTTAGTGATTTGGCCTTTGATTTGGATATTCAAACCTTCATAGACAATGCCAGTCGAAGGATCAAAGTCTTCCGCGGCCACCACTGCGCCATCTTTTTCAAGTTGATAAGCATAATTTCCTGTCTGCATATCAACGAACGTCACTTTATACGTTGACCCATCTTCAGCTGAGTTCGTCGCACGTTCCAAAAGTAATTCAGAAGCAGGTTCAAGCTCGTATTGAGGTTCGTAATCACCAAACGGGTTATCTATTTCCATAAATAACTTGCTGCCCGGATCATTCATCGCCATCTCGAAGCTACTCGCTACACGCATCTTTCGCTGATAGTCATCGCCCTGATAGCTGACATTACCTTGGTTATCTCTAAAGAAGGGTTGATTCTTCGGCTTAGTACCCGCAAACGTGTAATTGCCCGACTCATCTTGAGAGTTAGCTAGATGCAGAAAGTTATTCGATAGCTCTTGGATCTCGCGTTTCTTCGCTAAGCGGTCCTCTGGAGAAAGCGCACCGTTAATCATTTCCATCACGGTTCGTTTTGCTTCATCAGCAAAACCCTCGGTGTTGGAGACCAATACCTCGTGATGCTCCAATCGATTACGAACCAAGACGATTGCGTCACTATATTGCTTTAGCTGCTCTGATTGCTGACCAATATTCTGTAAATAATGGGTCGCAAGAGGATCATCACTCGGCGACTGCAACTTCTTACCTGAAGCAAGTTGTGCTTGGTTGTGATGTATCTTGTTCTCTTGACGGCGCAAGTCGTTCTGAACAGATTGGTAATTGTGGAAGCTAGAAATACGATTCAACATTTATACTTCCTACCTCAGAGCCAAAATAGTATTGAACGTATCATTGGCTGCTTGCATGATGCGTGAAGAAGCCATATACGCTTGCTGAAATTTCATCATATTTGCCGCTTCTTCATCGAGGTTAACCCCCGACACTGAAGCAATACGTTCCTGAGCGGATTCCTTTTCTAAGGTGGCAATGTCGCTTAACCGATTTGCCGTCGACGCTTTCAGGCCCGTGTTGGTATTCAAGTTGTGGTAAAGGTCTAAAATCGTAGACTCACCATCATTCAAGATCTTACCGGTTTGGAGATCTTGCAGCTTACGCAAGTTACCGTTGTCACCCTCTGATGGGACAAGGTTTGCCGTAAATTTATCGTTTGCCACAGCGCCAGCGGTCAACTCGAAAGTCGTGCCATTAATCGTAACCGGCCCTTCAGGTGGGTACGGCTGCGGCTGCATTAAAATATTGCCTTTCGGGTCAGTCACGGCAAACTGCTCACCTTTTGGTGAAACAATCACTTCAAACTCACGCAATTGACCGGCCGCTAGGATCTTGAACCCCGCCGAGCCTTTCGCGAACGTAGTCGATGCCTCATAACTTTGTGCGGCAATATCTCTAGGGTCTTTGGTTTCCATCTGAATCTGAGCAGCAAAGTTACGCGTTGGACGCAGTAACAGCTTCTCACCCAATTCAGGCGGGTTTCGAACTTCGACTCGCATCCCATCTAGATAAAAAGCATTGCCTGCTGCATTAGTGCTGACTTTTACCATTTCACCGTCAGGCTTGGTCACGACATAATCACTGCCATCATACTTAAGACCATACTCGCCGCCTTTTAAGGCAGAGGTGTCATCAATATAAACGGCAACATCAGCCTTTGACTGGCTGCCAGCCGTCACGCGTGATTTCGCCACCCGCTCAGAGTTCACATCGGTGAAAATATCTTGGCCAACGTTGCCATTGAGATCCAAACCTTGTGATTGAAGTGAGTTTACTTTCTCCGAGAAAGCCGTCGCTAAACGCCCAAGCTCATCCATGATGTCAGGAATGTGTTCGTCTCGCATATCGAGCATGGCACCGATTTTCCCATCGATATCATTACTGGTAATCGGCTTCAGAGACTTACCTTCAACAATCGCCAGTCGACGCTGATGCGTATCAGGTAAACCGTCAACTAGCTTCAGTTGACTTGCTTCGCTACCAGAAACCAAGGTATGACCATTACCAATATGGACGTTAAATCCTTCCGCATTAGAGCGCGGCGTTACCGTCACTTTGGTGTAGCCAGATAGCTCATTGATCAGCTTTTCGTGCTGATCTCGTAAATCATTGTGAGGCCCAGGAGTTCGCATCATCAGACGCTGAACGTCACGAATCTCTACCGCAATTTGGTTTACTCGTTCAATGCCGACTTCTAATTTTTTATTCGTAGAATCAGACTGTTGACGTACCGTTTCATGAAATTCATTCAAGGTTTTAGTTACAAGCCCTGCTTTCTCTAACACGACCTTACGCGCACCCACATCATTTGGGGTATCGGCGAGAGTCTTAACGGAATCAAACCATTCGTTGAGGTTTTCTGGAATCTTCTTTGAAGCGACCGACGACAACATGCTCGACAGCATATCGAGATTGGCTTCGGTATCGCCTTTGTTGGCGGCATTAGTTGTCGATAAGTTAAGTTCTTTGACGGCAAACTGATCCCAAGAGCGGCGAACATTTTCCACATGCACACCCATACCGTAGGATTGCCCACCGTACTGGCGCGGGTCATTCACACCTTGAATCACAGACTGGCGGCTATAGCCCTCTGTGTTGGCGTTAGAAATGTTATGACCTGTGGTGTTGAGCTGTCTCTGAGCCGTAAGAACACTTTGTGCCCCTACATTCAGAAGATCCGACGCCATAATGCCCCCAAAAAACTTAACAAAACCAGAATGAACTGATTAACTACAACCGCATATTACTAAGATAAATAGCAATATATGTGCCAATACAAATAGTGGAGAGTTAAAATACAATAATTTATTGAAGTGTAAGGAGATAGCTATAAAAAGGAGTGGCAAGTTCGGAAGGGCTTATAAGAAAAGAGCCTGCCATTAGCAAGCTCTCTATGTTGATTTATGACGCTAGTTCATCTCATCGATCTTGGCTTTAACTCGTAAAACCTTGTCTGCATAGTTAGGGTCAGTTGCGTAACCAGCCTGATGAATACCTTTGATGAAATTCTCTGAATTGCCTTGATGCTGTAGCGCCGTTTCGTATCTTGGATTTTCATTCAAGAACTTCACGTAATCATTAAAGCTATCTTCGAAATTAGAGTAAGAACGGAAAGATGCTGACTCTTTAACGGCTGTTTTGCCATGGAACTCAAGCGTTTGAGTCGCGACCTTATCACCCTTCCAGCTTCTATCGGCTTTAATGTTGAATAAGTTGTTGCTGTTGCCTAGAGAATTCTTAATCATCTTAGAGCCCCAACCTGTTTCAAGTGCCGCTTGTGCCAATAGCAGTGACGAATCAACACCGAGCGCGCTCGCCGCTTTTTCAGCGTAAGGCTTCATTGAGGTAACAAAAGATTCTGGAGAATCGAAAGATGCTGGTTGTTTTGCTGCTGATAGGGCTGTTGCTGACATAGCAGATTGAACTTGAGATACTTTCTCTTCTGAACGACCTGAATACTGAGGCCTTTCCAGTGAGGTATCAAAACCTTCAGTACGAACCTTATCTTCTGTCGCGTCGCTTGCTTGACCAGCGCTTAACTGAGCTACAATCATGTCCGCAAGGCCTAATGAACCTGAAGCGCTTAACTCACTCGCCATTTGGTCATCTTGCATCTGACGATAAAACTGCTCGTTCTGGCTGTTCAGCATATCCGACTTAAAACTAGAGTTCGCATCACGCATCGACTTAAACAACATCGAAGTAAAAATCGATTCAAACTGTTTTGCCGCAGCGGTTAATGCTTCTTTCTCGCTGCCTTCTTCACCGTTTACCGCTTGTTGACGAAGGCGGTCTAGGCTGCCGATGTCGTGGATAAAGCCGATGTCATTGTTATTCTTAATCATGCTTTACCCCTTAGATAATGATCAATTGACCTTCAATTGCACCCGCTTGTTTCAGTGCTTGAAGGATTGCCATTAAATCAGAAGGCGCTGCGCCCACTTCGTTGACTGCTCGAACCAAATCATCCAGCGTTAGACCCGGTTCAAACTTGAACATCTTGCCATCGGCTTCGGTGACTTCGATATCAGAATCAGGAACGACGACCGTTTGACCACCAGAAAATGCATTCGGTTGGCTCACGTTGAGGTTTTCTTTAATTGCGACAGTCATACCACCGTGCGTTACCGCTGCCGCTTTTAGGCGCACGTGCTTACCAACAACAATGGTACCGGTACGAGAATTAACAATGATTTTTGCAGAACCCTCTGCAGGGTCGAATTCGATATTTTCAATGGCAGATAAGAAAGCCACACGTTGGCTGATTTCACGTGGCGCACGAACTTTGACTGAAGTCGCGTCGACCGCTGAAGCCATTTGTGGGCCTAGGAAATTATTAACCGCGTCAGCCAAACGCTGAGCCGTTGTAAAATCGGATTGGATTAGGTTGAAAGTGATGTAGTCACCACGGCCAAATGGAGTTGGGATTTCTTGTTCAACCGTCGCACCGCTAGAGATGATACCGACGTTAGGGTTGTTACCGACAATCTTAGAACCGTCGTTACCTTGTGCACTAAAGCCACTTACTACCAAGTTACCTTGTGCGACCGCATACACTTGACCATCTAGACCTTTCAGGAAGGTCTGTAGCAAGGTACCACCACGAAGGCTTTTTGCTGAACCGATAGAAGACACTGTTACGTCAACTTCCTGACCTTGCTTAGAGAACGCAGGAAGCTCAGCGGTAACAATTACTGCCGCTACGTTTTTGGTTTTTGGCTTAGTGCCGGGCGGCAATTGAATGCCAAAATTTTGCAGCATCGCGTTAAACGTTTGATCGGTAAAGGGAGTTGTCTCACCTGTACCCGGCAAACCAGTCACCAAACCATAACCGACAAGTTGGTTACTACGAACACCCGCCACTTTTGCCACGTCTTTGATACGCGCAGCATGGGCACTGGTGGCAAGAAATAGCATGCCGAATAGTACGAGTGTTAGTTTTTTCATTGAGTAACCTGTCTGTATTGCTTTAATTTATAATAGCTTAGCTAAATATGGCTGCGTGATAGAGGTTGTCAGTATCTCGACACCCTCTCAAGCTCTACAGTGATACATTAAAGAATCGTGCCAAGAATCCAGGCTCTTGCATATCTTTTTGCACTCCAGTCCCTGAGTACTGAATTCGTGCGTTAGAAACACGGTTTGAAGCGATGGTATTTTCAAAATCTATATCGTCAGGGCGGATAGTACCACTTAGGCGGATATACTCATCACCCGTATTCAGTGTCATCCACTTTTCACCACGAACCACTAGGTTACCATTGGCTAATACTTCGATAACTTCAACGGTAATGTAGCCGCTGATGCTGTTACTTTGGTTGGCTGACGCGTCACCCGCAAAGGTGTTGGTGTTGCTCAGATCATAAGAAAAGTTGTACTTGTCGATAGTCAGCTCTTGACCACCAACTGCCAGCGGCTCCATCGATGCATCGTTCGACTTAGACATGTCTGCGTTGGCTTTCTTGGTCGCTCGAGTATTCTCGTCTAACGCCACGGTAATGATGTCTCCAATGCCACGAGGTTTTGAGTCGTCATACATGCTGCCAATGTGATTAACATTGAACAGTGAGCCCGTTGCTGCTGCGTAGTGTTCTGGTTTTTCTTTTGGATTGATTGGCGCCCATGCTGGGTCACCAGCAACTGGATCGGTTCGACCACGAAGTGTATCAATAATGCCTGAGCTCTCTTGAGCCGACTTATCACCTTCCACTGCATCAACTACTGTGGTTGCGTTTTCTTCTGCTGGAGTCTCGATCGGATCCAGTACAGCACAACCCGTCATAGACATAAACAGAGCTAAACAAAAAATACGTTTCATGGCGATATACTCTCAGCAGGCAGTGGTAAATGGATCAATTAGCAAAAACAGATCTATTAATTAAAAAAGTAAACGGCAAATAAACCAATTACAGCTGTTGGTTAACAAAGCTCATCATCTTGTCTACCGACGAGATAACTTTCGAGTTCATTTCATAAACACGTTGAGCTTCAATCATATTAACCAGCTCTTCGGTTACGTTGACGTTCGATGTTTCTAGCATCGACTGACGAATATTACCTAAGCCATCAAAGCCAGGAACACCCTCTTGCGGGTCGCCACTAGCACCGGTTGGTAAGTAAAGGTTTTGACCTACAGGCTCTAAACCACCTGGGTTTACGAAGTCAGTGATGGTGATTTGGCCAACCACGACGTTGTTTTGCTCACCACGTAGGCGTACTGATACTTCACCGTCGTTACCAACAGTTACCGAAATCGCATCTTCAGGAATCACGATTTCTGGTTGCAGAGCATAACCTTGACCTGATGTAACGATCGCGCCGTCACCGTTCAGAGTGAACTGACCATTTCGGCTGTAACCTGTTTCACCGTCTGGCATTTCAACTTGGAAGAAGCCGTCGCCTTCAATCATCATATCTAAGCTGTTCGACGTCGTTTGCGCGTTACCGTGAGTGTGCACTTTTTGAGTTGCGACTACTTTTGAACCTGCACCTAACATCAAGCCACTTGGCAGCTCAGTATTTTGAGACGATTGGCCACCTGGCTGGTTGATATTCTGATAGAACAGATCTTCAAATACCGCACGGCTCTTTTTAAAACCAATGGTCGAGGCGTTGGCAAGGTTGTTCGAAATCGTTGAGATATTGGTTTGTTGTGCATCTAAACCTGTTTTACTTACCCATAATGCTGGATGCATAGCAAATTCCTTTAAATTCTATTAGCTCATACGAAGCAGTGAATCAGACGATTTGTCCATTTCCTCTGCCGTGCTCATCATCTTGACCTGCATTTCAAACTGACGTTGTAAGTCAATTAGGCTGGTCATTTCACCTACAGCATTTACGTTACTGCCTTCGATAGCACCTTTAAGCAACGTTACCGCTGCATCTGCTTCGTATGCCTGATCTGGGTTTTTCGAACGGAATAGACCATTCGTATCTTTAAACAAACTTTGGTTGTCTGGGCGTACAAGTTTAATACGGTCAACAATCGCTAATTCTTCAGCTGGAGCGCCTTGAGGAATCACCGAAATCGTACCATCTGTACCAATTTCTACTTTGCTGACCGGGATTGGGAGCGTGATTGGCGCGTCATTCTCACCTAACACCAAGTGACCGCTTGCGTTGGTTAACAAACCGTTTTGGTCAACCTTTAGATTACCATTACGCGTTAAACCTTCACGGCCTGTGTTATCCATCACTGAAATCCAACCATCACCTTGAATAGTGACATCAAGATCTCGGCCAGTGGTGACCACACTACCTTGTGCGAAATTATGACCCGGACGTTCTGTCATGCTGAAAACACGAGTAGGCATGCCTTCACCGTACGCTTGCATTGAACGTGCTTGTGCTAAATCAGCACGGAAACCCGTTGTACTTACGTTGGCAAGGTTGTTAGCACGTAGCTGCAAAGCTTGCATATTTTGCTTAGCGCCACTCATGGCAAGAAACAGTGCGCGATCCATAATTTTGCTCCAAAAAATCATCTTCTGGGGCTAACAAAGCAAACACTGTGCCAGTATTTTTAACTGTTATTTATCAATAATTTAAATAGAAAACAACGAAGAAGAGGGATCACAAAAGGATCATTGAGGAAGAATTGTTGCCAGTGGCATTACCGGGCGGCAATAGGGGCGGCAAATAGAAAAGTAAACAGCCATATCAAATTCAGCAACAATACCCAATTCAATAACATTGAATTGGGTATTCGCAGATGATTCAAACGCTCGAAACGATTAACGAATCTGAAGAATATTCTGTTGCAGTTGGTTGTGTACTTCTAGAGAACGAGAGTTCGCTTGGAAGTTACGTTGAGCAGAAATCAAATCAACCAGTTCTTGAGTCATATCGATGTTCGACTGCTCTAGCGAGCCGTTGTTGATGCTACCAAATGAACCTTTGTTCGATTCACCCCAGATTTTAGAACCTGAGTCATTAGTAGAATCCCACTGAGTGCCGCCTTTCTTATCTAGGCCTTGCTCATTGGGTACACGAACCAAGCCTACACGGCCAAGCATCACGTTTTCACCATTTGAGTAAGTACCTAAAACACTACCGTACTCATCGAAATCGATTTTAGTTAAGAAACCTGTTGTCGCGCCATCTTCATCGAACTTAGTCAGTTCAAATGGAGCGGCAAACTGAGTTGATGAATCTAGACCAAACTTAAGCACCTGCGTTGGATCTGCACCGTTCAAATCAATTGGGTTCGCTCCAGCACCTAGTGCCTCAGAGTTAATTGGCTGGCCATTGTTAAGGCTCGCCAACGTACCGTCATTATTGAACTTCATTGTGTGACCAACATGACCTTGTGCATTGGTCGCATCACCACCAGTAATGTTGACCGGCTTTTCACCGTTCTCATCTGACATGGTGTAGTACGTCTGCCAAGTGTTTGGTTGAGTCTGATCTTTGAGGTAGTAAGTCGTTAACTTGTAAGACTGACCCATAGAATCGTATACCGTCGAAGACGTTGCACGGTTATAAGTATCAGCATCTTTGAAGTTAAATGCAGCCGGGTCTTTAAGATCACCGTTTGCAGGAAGGTTAACTCCTACTTCAATGTTTTCTGTCTGTTTTGGCTTACCAAACTCAGCAGGAATGTCGAGAGGCTTTGGCGCGTAAGAAAGAACTTCACCCGAGTTTGGATCAACATCGTAACCTAAAAGAAACTCATCGTTAGCGGTAACCATGTAGTTGTCTTTGTTTAGGTGAAATGCACCATTACGCGTTAGTTCATTGATCTCCGGTACCATACGGTCTTTCGATACTGCAAAGAAACCTGTACCACTTACACGTAAGTCCATTGGGTTGTTCGTATAAATACTTGAACCTTCATGGAACTGTTGCGCCACTTGGCTAGCTTGCGCACCGCCACCTGCCGTCGTTTTTGCGTTAGTGAATAACGAACTTGAGTAAACATCGCCAAACTCCGCACGTGACTCTTTAAAGCCGAATGTGTTTGCGTTCGCAATGTTGTTACTGGTTGTATTCAGGTCTAGTTGTGCAGCGGATAGACCGCTTAAAGCTACATATGACATTCCAATATTCTCCTAATCTCTCTAGCTAGCATAATCACTCTTTTAAAGCGTTACGCTTTACCAACTTCTAGTACTTCAGCAAGTCGTACTGGCGATGTGAAACCAGCCAGATTGAGTAGTACGTTGCCATCGCCCTTACCAAGAAGCACACTGTTCACGTTCGCATAACTGGAAACTTGGAACTCTGTGTTCTCGCCATCCAGTAAACCCGACGCTTTCACGTTGTATTTACCAGCCGGCAATGGGTTACCGTCTTCGTCTTTTCCGTCCCATTCAACACGTGTGTCGCCTGATGGTTTAGAGCCGATATCAAAAGTGCGAACCAATTGTCCAACTTCGTTCTCAACACGGACGATTACATTGTCCATTGCCTGAGGAAGCTTAACCATGGACGCCATACCGCCATCACCAGGTTTCACACCTGCCGCACCAGGAACCAATACATCGCGGCCAACCAAAGAAGATGCCTGTAATGCTTGGTTAGAAGTCATTGATGAATTCAAGCTTTCAAACTGTGTATTCATTTTGCCAATGCCATCTACGGTCGCAAATGAAGCCATTTGCGCAATCATCTGGTCATTGCTAACCGGCTTAAAAGGGTCTTGTTGGGCTAATTGCTTAGTCAACAAAGATAAGAAGTCTTCTTGTTTAAGATCCTGCTTACCTGTTGTTTCGTCGGGCTTCTTAGTACCATCTTGAAGACTCTTCAGCTGGTCAACATAGGACAAGCCGCTTTGACCAACATTGTTGTTGATTCCAGCCATTTGCTACCTCCTTATCCTTATTGACCCATCTGCAGCGTACGCAGCAGCATTTGTTTACTCGAGTCAGCAACCTGCACGTTTGTTTGGTACGCGCGTGATGCCGAAATCATGTTGGCCATTTCTTCCATAACGTTCACGTTAGGCTTGTAGATATAGCCTTCGTCATTCGCTAATGGGTGATCTGGGTTGTACTCCGCGCTCAGCGGCTTATCGCTTTCCACAATACCTAATACTTTCACAGGCACAGTGTGACCACTGTTACGTGCTTTATTTAACTCAGCGCCAAACACTGCGTGGCGAGCCTTGTAAGTTTCTTCAGCAGAACTACTTACACTGTCCGCATTCGCAAGGTTGCTCGAGGTCGTATTTAGACGAACAGATTCAGCACTCATCGCAGAACCAGTCACATTGAATACATTGAATAAACTCATCTAATTATTCCCCTTTAATCGCTTTAGTTAAATTCTTGAACTTACTTCCTAGGAAGTCGAGAGAGGCTTGATGCCTAATTTGGTTTTGCATGAAAAGGTTTCTTTCCAAATCCAAATCAACCGTGTTGCCATCTCCTGTATCAGGTTGGGTAGGAATTCGATACTTCGTTTCCCCGTTCACCGTTGTTGAGGCAGAAATGTGCCGACCATCTGTACGGCTAAGACCAATGCTTGCCCCAGAACTTGCCGCTTGCAGCGATTTCTTAAAGTCTAATCCTTTTGCTTTATACCCAGGCGTGTTTGCTTGCGCGATATTAGTGGAAAGCACCTCAGCGTTACGTTCACGTACACCAACTGTGTGCTGGTGAATGCCTAAAGCATTGTCAAAAGAAATAGCCATGTAAACCTCAACTCAAGAACTGACTGTCATGAGATAACCAAAGCAATATATATACCAACTTTTAAAACAAAGCGGGCTATCAATACTTTTACAGGTTACTCGTGGGTAAACTTGCAATATACAAGCCAAAAAGTAGAGTAAATTGGAATGTCACTCTGACTTAAAGATATAGCTTCAGCCGGAAAAAGAAAACCCAGCACTTGGCTGGGTTTTGGAATTAGGCAGTAACGTTGCACCTAGTACTGGTGCCACTCATTACTTTAATTTGTAGATGATGCCTGGATTACAGCGAACCATTTCAAAACGATCCGTTAGGCCTGTTAACGATTCAGACGCACCCAATAATAGGTAACCACCAGGATTCAGGCTGTTTGCCATCTGGTTAAGTACCTTTGATTTCATATCAGGTGAGAAGTAAATCAGCACGTTACGACAAAAGATGATGTCGAACTTACCTAACAATGCATAGCTGTCCATCAGGTTCTGAGGGCGGAAATTCACCATGCGCTTAACGTTATCTTTCACTTTCATACGGCCATCGCCCGCATCTTCAAAGAAAGTACGACGACGCTCAGGAGAAAGTCCACGTCCCAATGCAAGGTTGTCGTACGCGCCAGTGCGGCACATATCCAACATACTTGCTGAGATGTCAGTTGCGGTAATCGATACATTTGGCAACATACCTGGCTTACGAGCTTGAGTCTCAAGAATCGTCATTGCCATTGAGTATGCTTCTTGGCCTGAAGAGCTTGCCGCAGACCAAATCTTAATAGGACGTTTATTTGCCGCTATTTCCGGTAGAAGTTTATCCGCAAGCACAGCAAACGGGTAAGTATCACGGAACCAAAGTGTCTCGTTCGTCGTCATGGCATCGACTGCAGCCACGCGCAGCTCACGGTTTCGACCTGTTACTACATCTCTCAACAAATCAGACAACGAAGCTAACTTAAACTTCGTTACTAATGGGCTTAGACGGCTGCGCACTAAGTACTGTTTGCTGTCACCTAATACAATGCCACATTGAGATTCTAAGAAACGGCTGAAATCGCGATACTCTTGATCACTTATTGTTATAGCAGTCATTAATGTCTCTTTTAGTTAGTTAACGCAGCTTTTACCGCTGCACCAAGCTCATCGGGGTTGAACTTCGCGATAAAGGAGTTAGCTCCTACACGCTCAACCATGGCTTGGTTAAATACACCACTCAATGATGAGTGTAAAATTACGTATAGATCTTTAAGTTCGGCGTGACGACGAATCTCAGCAGTCAGCGTATAGCCATCCATTTCTGGCATTTCGATATCTGAAATCACCAATGAAATCTGATCGTAAATACTGCCTTCTGATGACATCTCCACCAGCTTCTCATAGGCTTCTTTACCATCTTTCACTGAAATAACTTCAAAACCAATCGACTCAATCGCACGCTGAACCTGCTTACGAGCAACGGTTGAATCATCAGCAATCAAGATACGACGAACCAATTCTTTACCTTGTTCTACTTCTGCGATCTCTTCAGCAATTTTGCTGTCCATTGTTTCATCAACAGGTGAAATCTCCGCTAGAATTTTTTCTACATCAAGAATTTCTACCAGCTCATTATCAATGTTGGTGACTGCAGTCAGGTAGTGGGCTTTGCCTGCACCATCTGGCGGCGGAAGAATCGACTCCCAGTGCATGTTAATAATGCGTTCTACTGAACTGACCAAGAAACCTTGAATGGTTCGGTTAAACTCAGAAATAACCACAAAACACTTTTCAACATCCGTTGTAGGACGGCCACCAATCGCTAAGCTCAAATCGATTACAGAGATCGTTTGGCCACGAATGTGTGCTACACCTTTAACTAGTGGGTTCAAGTTTGGCATTTTTGTCAGTTTAGGGCACTGAAGTACTTCTTTTACTTTAAAAACATTAATGCCGTAACGCTGACGCCCCATTAGGCGAAAGGTTAGTAATTCTAATCGGTTTTGACCGACGAGTTGCGTACGCTGATTCACCGAATCAAGAATACCCGTCATGAGCTCATCTCCATATCAAACTTTTTTGTATAAAAAGTGTTAGTCTACTGCAGGCTACGAACCACTAGAGAAACGGAATGATATATCATAAAACAAATCTGCCGCTTTTTTCCATAGCAATGTGTAGAGCTACTTTTAAAACTGTCGCTAAGTTTATCGGCATTTTATCAATATTGTTTAGTTTTTTTGTACAAGCTGCGACTCCAGAGCAAATTGAAATGATTCAATCTGCGGCGGAACAACACATCCTAGAGACAGTTGAGCAGCCACAAGGCGGCGAACTCTTTGTTAACTCAGCAAATGTGGACTCTAGAATCAAAGCAACAGATTGCCCTATTCCTCTAGATACCAGCGCCTCAACCACCAGCAATACCCGCAGTAGCATTACGGTTTTAGTGCAATGTGTTCCTGATGAGTGGCGAGTTTACGTGCCGGTACGCCTTTCAATGTCAGTACCACTAGTCACAACAACACGCTCACTAGCAAGAGGCGAAATCGTTGGTCAATACGATGTCACCACCGCTATGATTTCGCTTAACAAGTTTCGTCGTCAAGGTTTCACCGCTCCCCAACAAGTGATCGGCGCTAAGGTGAAAAAAAACCTGAGGCCAGGCGATGTTGTCGAAAGAGGCGATATCTGTGTCGTATGCCGAAACGAGAAGGTTATCATACAGGCAGTAAAAGGTGGCATGACCATTACCACCAAAGGGACTGCGCTTACGGATGGCTCAATGGGTGATCAAGTAAGAGTGAAAAATGATAAATCACAGCGTATAATTGAAGGTATTGTTACCAGCATGTCTGAAGTCACGGTTTACTTTTAACTCTTTACTTCTAAATTGACGGTATCGTTAGTTATTTTGCTCTCAACTTTAACGCCAAAATGTAACGACTGTGGTGTTTTGTCCCTTTTCGACTATTGAGCTAAAAATTGCTAAAGTATTCGAACCCTTGGTCGATATTGACTGTACAGGTTCCCATTTTTGAAGAAAAAGGCTTAACTATGGCAGGCATTGATAATATTCGTTCAGGGCAAACCCTAACGACCACTAACCGACCAGCAGTACGCTCTGATTCTAGCTCTGAGGCATCACGTTCTGATGTGTCAACTAAATCACCAGCAAGCAAAGACGCGGTTTCACTAAGCCAACAAGGCAAAGCGATTGGTCAGCTCCATCAAGACATGGCTGCACAACCAAGCTTTGACTCTGTAAAAGTTGCTGCGATCAAAGAAGCGATTGCGAATGGTTCATACACTGTCGATCCAGAAAAACTGGCTGACAACATGATCAAGTTCGAAGATGAATTAAAAGGCCTTTAAGAAAACACTAACTTTTCATTGAAGTTATTGTCTTAAAGTACACGAGGTTATGAATAGGTTTACGTTATGGCGGCACTAGCAGATTTAGTTAATTTTCAACTTCAAAATGCCAAAGCCTTATCTGAATTACTAAGTTCAGAGAAAACCGCTATTACGAGCCGACAATCAAACGATATTGAGCGAATCGCCAAAGAAAAAGTGGTCCTTGTTGAACAGCTAAGATCAACCGATCAACGAATTGCTACCCATACCAATATCTCAGAATTGACCGAGAACCCTGAACTTGCTCAGTTAGTCGCAACCATCAAGTCCATAGTGCACGACTGCCACCAAGCGAACCTAGTCAATGGCGAAGCCTTGAATCGAGCACACCTCAGTTTCAAAAAACTCAGCAATATGATGCAGCAAAGCCATGGTAAAATTGGTATGACTTACAATGCCGGTGGCCAAACGCATACGATTTCTACGCTGGGAACCAATGTAAAAGCCTAATTGGGCTAATCTTCTTCGCACAACACCCTTCTTGCTTGTATCTGTATCTGTATCTGTATCTCAGCATACCCTTCTCGCTACACCGTCAAAGTCTCTCTAAACCTGTAAATGCCCCTAATAAACGATAAACACAAAAAAGCGGCAAGTATTTTCATACTTGCCGCTTTCTTAGTCATAACCGTTATTGGTTGCCGATACGCCATCTGGAAAGCGAGTGGCAGCCAATATAATTAGGTAAACTATAACTGGATGCTCCTAAAACTAGAACAACGTTTGTTGTCTCTTCTCAGGCACTGCCTGAACTTCACCGTAATTACGTAGCTCTTCCATCTTACGGATATCTAATTGGAGCTCTGTTACATAGCTATCACCCACTGGGTAGCTGCGCACTACTTCTGCGCCACGGATTACGCCATCAACTGCACCAGAAGTACGTTCAGTGCCAAGGCGTTGATCTTCAAGCTCTGCTCGGCCGCTCACTCTCATACCATACACTTGTTCAGCAAGTTCACGATAAGCATCGATCTTGGAAGCTCTCATCGCACGAATGCGCCTTTCCTCGTCGTTACGTCCCTTTTGCTCACTGATACTCGCGTAACCAACGGCAACTAAGTAATCGCCTGGCCTCATGTTTTGCAGAGGCTGACAGCCGACAAGCAGTAAAGCGGCAATAACAAATATTAACTTCTTCATTTCGAACTCCTAGGGGCGAAGAATAACGGTGTAAGGCTGAGTCATCGTTGGATCAGAACGAATAATGACACCATCTTGAGTTCGAATGCTGTTCAGAGTATCTAGATCTCGACCAATACGATCCGCTGGCAAAAAGCCTTGCGCGGAAGCAACCACAATACGAGTTTGCATGCCAACAACACGAGCATTTACTAACACACCGCCCTCTTGGCGAAGCATAGTGCCTGTCAGCACGTACTGGACATCTTGCTCTTGAGCTAAGTCTTTCCAATCACGGCTTAATGCAAAATCACCTTGGTGAGTCACTTGAATAGAACCGGTTGTTTTAAAATCAACCACCTTGAAGCCACGACGCTGAAACTGATGAATGAAGCCTTCTGATACCGAGTTTCCTAGCCAGTTTGTTGTGTCCATGTGTTGCAGGTCAACAAACGAAGTTATCGCAATTGGAGTTCTTGCTGAAATACTCGTATTCGAAATGATCAAATCTTCAGTCATACTTTCCACGAAAAAGTCCATGGTATGACGAGGGCTGTCCATCAACATAAACTGACTGCCTGAATATTCAGACTTGCCGTTATAGATCGGCGAATAAGCGCATGATGTCAGTAACATGACACTCATTACTACGAGCCATTTTTTCATTCTCTAATCTCCAGATATGTTTAGTGCTACCTATTCCAATATGTTCTCACCATTATTCTTTTCAATGGATTACAATGTTGGAACAGTCTTTGCTTTTCATTAATGGTTCAGATTAAGAAAAACGCACTTAAGTCAGCTTCAAGCTTATAGTTATTTGTTAAGCAATATTTATACCCAACTGGTAACGAATAGATGAAAAAAATAATTTCTTACTTATTTTCAATAAGTTCACTGATAACCATAAGCTTCAGTGCTCATGCCTCTTGGTATGAAGTTACCGGTACAGCAACCATCGTATCGTCAGAGGAAGCCGCAAGAGTCCATGCGCTGGAAGACGCGGTATATAAAGCGATCCAGTTCTCTGGTGCTGACATTGGTAGCATTGCTAACCTAACGCCCTACCTCGACGCGAAGAAGAAAGAGTTTCAATTTACCAATCATGAAGTGCGCTACATCTTGGTAGAAAAAGAGAAGAAACGCAGTGGCAATATAATGATCACTGCAAGGATCGACATCTACCCTTCGGCAAATGCTTGCCATGAGAGCCAATATAAGAAAACATTTTTGGTCGGCAACATTGATGTGACTTCCCCACAACAAGCTGTAATGGGCAGAATCTATAATATTGGTGATGATTTTAGCCATGTCGTTGACCGACAACTGGCCCAAGAATCTCGTAGCTTTGTTTCTGTTGGTACAACCAATTACGATATCGACAAGCGTCGACCGGAAGTGATCAAAATGATCGCACAAGACACGGGAGCACAGTACATTATCGGCGGTGATATCACCGATTTAACTGCGACCATTGAATCCAAGCTTCTAAAAGACGACATTATAAACCGCCAGTTTGCCTTAGAAATGCAAGTCTTCGATGGCAAAACAGGTCATCAGGTTTATAACCGTAGCTATCGTGAAGTGGCAAAATGGCCTTTTGCTAAGACCAGTGAGGTTGATACGCGCAGTGCTCGTTTCTGGGCATCAACCTACGGCAGTATGATGCTTCGCGTCAGCCGCAATATTATGTTGGACTTGGAATCAGAAGTATCATGTAAAATCACGCTTCCAGAGGTGGCTGCAGTATTTGGTAACACTGTGACCATTGATTTAGGTCGAATGCATGGCGTTCAACAAGGTGACAAACTGCAACTGTGGCACACCGGTTCGTTTATCGACCAACGAGGCTTGCCACGTAATAAGGTCTCTCAAAGCGATATCACACTGACCGTTTCTCGCGTTTATGAGAACGAAGCTGAACTCACGATTGATCAACCTAGCCTTGCTGGAAGCATTCAAATTGGTGATGTAATGCAGAAAATCATGTAGTTAGCGACAAGCTCACTTCATAGTTTCTAATAAAGCCTTAGCACTTTTGTTAAGGCTTTATTTTTTTCATGATGATTAGTTTCGGTTTTAACGTATTTGTCGTAACCTTATTAATAACATAATCATCATTTAGCAAACTATGAGCCAGAATAATCTAATTGGTGCGACCGGTTATCGATTTATATCGAAAGGCCAAACCGCTTTTAAAATCCACATCCATACTCCCGAAGATACGGTGTTACATCGTTCTGTCGGTTTTGTTCGTATGGGTGAAGACAAAGCACTAAAGAAAACCATCAAGTTAAGAGATGAGCTTGGCAGAAAGCTCTGGGGAAAGTTTTGGCCAAAAGTCCTTAGAGAGCCCTATCTGATGACGCGTTTACCGCACAGTTTAGAACCTAAAATAGTATTCAAACCAAACCCGACTCAGACAGATCCCGAACATCGAGATGAATGCTACATCGCTAAGTGGCGCGTATTCTCTGAAAGTGGTGAATACAAATACAGAACCAAAGTATGCTCTATACGCAAACACGGTCGACTCGCGGCCTACAGCCAAACCAAACGAGCGCTGCTTGAAGCTCACAAAGATGTGATTGAACTGCTTATCTTTATGGGACGACTGAACAGCATCGACCTGAAGTAGTATCAACTTCAGTAAAGCGAGTAAGCTAAGAATCAGCTTCCCATATTAAGCAGATACAGAAACAGCCGCATTGCGGCTGTTTTTATTTATAGCTATACATCGTGGTGCTTCATCATGTGGCTACACCCTAAATCGACCACCTAGCTTCGGCATATCTCTGCCAGTGTCGTCAATCGACGCTTCGACTCTTTCACATAAGGATTGGTTTGATCCCATGCGTAGCCAGCCAAAATTGAGCACACCATCTGCTTAATCTTCGGATTGGGGTCTTGATAGAAAATCACATCCTGCAAGGTACCTGCGTACCAGCCTTCAACATACGTTCTAAAGGTGTTTACCCCAACCATCAGCGGATCCGCATAATCACGGTCCCAATCAACCTTCTCACCATTAAGCTGTTTTTCCACGCACTCAACCGCAAACTGAGCCGACTTCATCGCAATTGTCACGCCTGATGAAAACACAGGATCAAGGAACTCACCGGCATTGCCCAATAGTGCGTACTTGTCTGTTGCAAGGTGTTTTACGTTGGCAGAATAACCACCAACTTCGCCCGCAGGGTTTGGATACTCTGCATTTGCCAGTATCTCAGCCAAACCCGGCTCTTCTGTTGCCAGTTGCTTAATCGCGGCAATCTTGTCTTCTGGGTATGATTCAAAGAACTTAGGCTCCCCGACTACACCAAACGAAGACACTCCGTTACTAAACGGGATCAACCAATACCAAACGTCAGGATTGGTCGGGTGCACCGAGATCAGAATTTTGTTTCGATCATATTCAAGGTCGGTATCAACCTCTGAAATATGATCGTTAATATGCGTAAAAATAGCTTTACGTGGAGGAAGCGATGATGGCTCTTCCAAATCAAGCATCTTCGGTAGCACGCGACCAAAGCCACTGCCATCCAGCACGTATTGAGCTTCTAGCTGATAGCGCTCTCCATCAAGCACTTGTACGTCTAAAATGGTGCTGTCTTCAGTGAAGTTAATGCCCATCAACTCATGTTGATAGTCAATGGCAACACCTTGCGCCTCGGCAGTGTCTGCTAACACCTTATCAAAGGCGCCTCGTTGAACCTGAAACGTGGTTCCCGGCCCAGCAGAGAACTTATCTTCAAAATTAAACGCGGTGTACACGCCATTTTTACGAAAAGCGGCACCATCTTTAAATTGGAAGTTAGCGTCAGCCACCGCTTCGCTCATGCCAGCTTGTTCAATCACTTCCATGCAAGCCGGTAACAAACTTTCACCAATAGAAAAGCGCGGGAAAAGGCTCTTTTCAATCACTCGTACATCGATGCCTTTTTTGTGAAGCAAAGACGCGGCAATAGACCCTGATGGCCCAGCTCCGATGATCACTACTTGAGTTGACAGTTTTTTCATTAATTTAAGCCATGTTTATTATTTTTTATTGCGCGCCAGCTTTCAATTCAAGAAGCGTATGACCAAGGCCGATATCGTCGGTACGGGTCACCACTTCAAAGCCAGCTTCTTCAACGATCTCTAGGAAATCTTCACTGCGGTAAAAGCGGCTGTTGCCATTGGCCAAGCAAGTGAAGTAAAGAGAGGTCGCGTTTAAGCTATAAGAAGCCGCATCGTATTTCTGTGCATCCCAAAACAGTTCAAGGATATAGACCGTCGCCTCTTCTGACATATGAGAGCGAACACGCTTTAATATGCTCAGAATCTCCATTGGCGAGAAGCAATCAAGGAACTGGCTCATCCACCACACATCGGCACCCGTTGGCAGGGCTTGCTGTTTGTCGAGCATGTTGGCTGGGAATGGAGTCACTCGGTCTCGATGGCCATGTTGTGTCGCGTTTGCCATTGCCATTTCTAGTTGCTGTGGCAAATCAACAATCGTGACCTCAACGTCAGCATCATGGTTGCAGCACTGCATCGCCCACTTACCGGTGTTACCGCCAATATCCACCAGCGATTTAGGTTTCTTACTGAAGACTTTCTCAAGCAAAATAGGGAAAGAACGATCTGAATAGAAGTGATCAAACTTGAACCAGCTCTCTTTTGCTTTTTCTGGCAATTGAGACAAGCCTTGGTAAATAGTTTCCCAGCCACCCAGCTCTTTCAAACCCGCAGGTGTACCTTCTTCAATTGCTTCAGTTAGATGCATCATCGCGGCGTAACAAACATCGGCTGTGAAATCCATGTTTGCGTTGGTCATACCATCGTGCAGAAGGTAAAAACCAAGGTTGGCCATTTTATAGTTAGGTTTGTCCCAAGTAACAATATGAGCACTTAACGCCATATCAAGCAGAACTTTTACGCCGTACTCAGATACGCCCGTTATTTCCGAAAGAGTCTCTGCAGGTAAACCATCATTACCCGCGTCATCTAACGCTTTCAAGATACCTAAATCACGAAGTGTACGAGCAGTGTGAAAAACAATTGGAGCGAAAGACAACTTTTGCGCTTCTGTTTTTGCTTCTAATGCATTGAATGGATCTAATTTATATTCCGACACGAAAAACCTAACTTTAAAATAATAGAGGGTTACTCAGCTGCCATTTGTGCAAGCTTACGTTTAATATCAACGTTTAAGTTATTAACCCAACGGTTGTAATTACGATGTATTTCACCATCGTCATACTTCAAATTCTCTGATTCAACGTAAAGAATAGAGTAAAACTTGTCACTATAAGGAATTTCAACCACCGCATGGTGTGAACGAACATACAGTTCCGCACGGATCAAGCCAGGTTTTATTTCTGAAACCAACCAGCCTCGATTCTCAGCCGACTCATAAATAGCTGATTTCACCTGTTTGCTTTGAAGATTAAGTGCAACTGGAGTATCCTCAACATTCATTACAGGTTGGACACGTCCACACCCTGCAAGAACGAATATGAATAACATTGAAACGGCTATTTTTAGTAATTTCATTTAAATTCCTTATCTGTGTTTATTTATAAGCACGCGTAGTATTTAGTTAGACCCAAAGCAAATCAATACTCTATGTCAAATCAATCCCAATTAATGTCGTTTAATATTGAGAAATGGTCTGCAAATTCTGCGGGGCTCAATTCTGATGCCGAATGGCAAACATGGAGCAAGAATTTAGATTGGCCACAAGATGGCTCAACTGAATTTAAAGCTATCCCGCCGATGATGCGCCGCCGCATGAGCCTGCAAAGTAAGCTTGCCGTCCAAACCGCGTTAACGCTATTAAAAGACACCTCGATTGACTATCTGGTTTTTGCCAGCCGACATGGTGAGCTACACCGAACCGCCACATTGATTCAGTCGATACTCGAAGGTGACGATGCCTCTCCAATGGCGTTCTCGCAGTCGGTACATAATACCGCAGCGGGCCTAACCACCATTGCCGCGAAAGCACCGATTCCACTGACCTCAATCGCTGCGGGGCAAGACACCTTTCATAACGCCCTGATTGAAGCTTACCTTTATCTTCACCAATACCCATCGCATCGTGTACTCGTCATTGATTTCGACCAACCTTTGCCTGAGCTTTACCAAGAATACGAAACACAACACTATGCCGACTATGCTCTGGGTTTAGTGATCACAGCAGGCAATGAATACTCAATTTCGAGAACAGCCACTAGCAGCTCAATAGCTAGTAGCCCCATAGCTAGCGACAGGTCAACGGCTGATTTACCACAAGGCCTGCAAACATTGCAGAACATTCTTCAGAATACACAACGTTGGACAATTGTAGGTAAACACCAAACTTGGTCGTGGATAAATAACGCCAAGACAGGAACACAGCAATGAGCAAGTTAGCGCAATATTGGCGAGTGTTTGCGACAGGATTCTGCTTTACCACCTTTGGGCTGGGAGGCTTAGTATTAAGCTTCTTAATCTTACCTTCTATTGCAATAACGACACCCAATACCAATGAAAGAGAGCTCAAAGTTCAGCGACTGATTCGTTTCTCATTCAATGCTTTTTGCCAAATCATGAAATTCACAGGCGCAATTGATTACAGAATTGATGGCGCCGAACTGCTACGCGAAGATCGCAACTGCATCATCGTTGCCAACCATCCGAGCTTAATCGACTATGTGCTGATCGCCTCTCAACTTCCTCAATGTGATTGCCTCGTCAAAGCGGCCATTTGGGAAAACCCGTTTATGAAGAGGATTGTTAAAGCGGCGGGTTACATACCCAATCAAGCACCTGACGATCTTTTAGAACGTTGTGAAGAACGCTTTTCACGTGGCAATGTCCTGCTGGTTTTTCCAGAAGGCACTCGCACAACGCCGGGAATTGAACCATCCTTACAACGTGGTGCGGCACAAATTGCGACTCGAACACAAACCGATTTACGCGTGATTCATATTACGGTTTCTCCGACATTCTTAACGAAAGAGAAAAAATGGTATCAAGTTCCTGCTACGAAACCCTTTTTTCATATCGCGGTGAAAGGTAAAATAGAAGTCGCACCATTTATTGAGAATGCAAATAACTTAACTTCGGCAGCAAGACGCCTTAATCATCATCTTGCACATACTATTTTCCCTTCCGAAGAAAACATTTAGTAAATCAATAAACAACAGGCGATATCAGCATTTCGAAAATACATCGCATAATGTAGAATCGCCCCCTTAAAGCAGCATTTAGATAAAGCATTAAGTAGGCCAAAGTGGAAACATTACACAACGAACTGAAACAACTGATCATCGACGCATTGAACCTTGAAGACATGAGCATTGATGAAATTGAAACAGAAGCTCCACTATTTGGTGATGGACTGGGACTAGATTCTATTGATGCACTTGAGCTTGGCCTTGCTATCAAGAAAAAGTACAACATTGTTATCGATGCCGATGATTCAAACACTCGACAGCACTTCTCGTCGGTTGAAAATCTAGCGAATTACATCTCTTCTCAAACGAACAACTAGACAGATCTTTATGACACAAGCTAACCAACAAGAAGTATACAACCAGGTTAAAGATGCGCTTATTGAGCTGTTTGAGCTTGATGCTGAAGATATCACGCCTGAAGCACACCTTTATCTCGATCTAGACTTAGACAGCATTGATGCCGTTGATTTGGTCGTTCACTTACAGAACGTCACAGGTAAGAAGATCAAACCTGAAGAGTTCAAAGCAGTACGCACCGTTAATGACGTTGTGGAGTCTGTGGCTGAACTATTGAAGGACGCATAATGCGTCCTCTGCTGACTTTACTGTCGGCAATCATACTTTTCACTTATCCAATAGCGGTTTACTTTGGACTCAACAAGTTTGGCCTACAAACCGTTGGTATCGTCTTAGCCGCTATCTTTGCTGTCCGTATTTTCACCGGCGGTCAGGCTAAAATCAAAGAGCTAAAACACCTAGCTTGGATCAGTGGAAGTGCCGGAATTGTTCTGCTGGCACTAGGATTAACCTTCAAGCAGCATGGCTGGTTAACCTATTATCCCGTCATCGTTAATGTTTGTATGTTGGCTGTATTCGCTTCAAGCCTATGGCAACCTCAAACAATTATCGAGCGTCTTGCTCGTCTCCAAGAGCCTGAACTTCCGCAAAGTGGCGTTGATTACACACGAAAAGTCACCAAAGTTTGGTGCCTGTTCTTTGTTATCAATGGCTCTATCGCTCTTTACACCTGCTTCCAACCTCTTGAAATCTGGACCCTATACAATGGCTTACTCAGCTATTTATTCGCCGGGTTACTTTTTGCAGGAGAGTGGGTAGTAAGACAGCGCATTCGTCAGAGTTAAATTGTTATGACCCAAACCGTCTCTTACACTTCCTTGTCTGAACTTCTCAGCCAGAACAGATCGTCTGATTCTATCGTCTGCTTTGACGACAATAGCGAGATTACGTGGCAAACATTTAACGACGACTTATCTCGACTCGTACACCTTTTATCTTCATCCTCTTTTCAACGAATCGCGATTTGTACCCAAGACAGCTACCTCTTTTCGGTGGCCTTTTTGGCATGTGCTGTCAGCAAAAAACACATCATTTTGCCAGGTAACTATCAACCTTGTGCGCTTGCCGAGCTTAATGAACATTTTGACTGTCTGTTAGTCGATGATGCGATTGGTGCAGTGGAAGTAAGTGAAGTTCGCAATATCCAAACCTTATTAGACACCGAAACACGCGAGCCTCTAACCGATAATCTTCCCACCATTGAGTTAGCAGCAATCCAATTGACCCTATTTACTTCAGGTTCAAGCGGTACACCGAAGGCAATCAATAAAACACTAGAACATCTAGATATAGAAACTGCTCAGCTAGATAAGAACTGGGACAAATTACTCAAGGGTAATCGAGTTCACAGTACGGTTTCACATCAACATATCTATGGTTTGCTGTTTAGAATCTTATGGCCACTCTGTTCTGGTGTTCCATTTGCTCGAAACAACCTTGAGTACCCTGAGCAGATCCTTTCTCACGCTAACAAAAACTGCGTGCTGATCAGCAGCCCAGCTCTACTCAAACGATTAAAGCATGAGACCAATACCACGCAGCTTGCTGGTGTGTTCTCTTCAGGTGGCCCGTTACCCACTGAATCGGCTCATCAATCACAGAATCTGCTTGGTCATTTACCTATCGAGGTTTTTGGCAGCACAGAAACTGGTGGCATCGCATTTCGCCAACAAAAGAGCGCTCAAACGCCTTGGCAACTTTTTGACTGTATTGAGGCAAGTCTCAACAGTGAGAATTGCATTAAGTTATTGTCGCCCTACATCGATAACAATAACTGGTATCAAACCGCAGACGAGTGCGAAATGGTCTCGGAGAATCAGTTTATATTGAAAGGCCGAACCGACCGAGTGATCAAGATAGAAGAAAAGCGAGTATCACTGGTTGAAGTCGAAAAGCGACTTGAGCAACTGCCTTGGATAAGCGAATGTGTCGTCATTCCATTTGAAGAACCGGAGCGCTTAATCTTGGCGTCGGTTTTGGTATTATCAGAGGATGGCCAAGCGACTCTCACCACCATGAGTAAAGGTAAGTTCTGGTTGATGCTGCGTTCAGAACTTAGAAAATGGTTAGAAACCGATCGCTATCCCAAGAAAATATCGCATTGTTGATGAGATTCCACTCAACAGCCAAGGTAAGCGACTAACCTCTCATATCGAACAGCTCGTAAAATCATAGAAACCGCTGATCGTATTTTACACTGAGGTTATCTTTTTATATTTTTGTCAGAACACCCATTTTCAGCCCAAGGATTCTAAGCACACGCTATGGATAAGAGAAAACCAAACGTCATTGCTGTTGACACTGCAGAGAAAGAATCGACCCTGACACTCCATATTACTGGAGACATCACCGATTTTAAGGGGCACTTCAAGAGCTTTCCTATTCTTCCTGGTGTTACACAGATTGATTGGGCACTTCACTACGCAGTCCAAGAACTGAGTGTCCCTGGTTTTTTTAAAGGCATGGAAGTCATCAAATTCCAAGAACCGATCCTGCCAGACTCGACCATACAGTTGTCACTCAAGTGGGACGCTGACAAAGACAAACTTAGCTTTAGTTACACCTCAAACAACGGCGAACAGATTCACTCTTCAGGCAAAATGAAGCTGGGAGAGAAAAGTGAATAGCGCTGAGGCTGTTTCTCAACACGCACTTGAAGAAAGCAACTACAAGGCTTGCTTCCTAATTCCGTGCTTTAACCACGGTGCAACCATGCCAACTGTGGTCTC
Source organism: Vibrio splendidus (assembly GCF_003345295.1). Taxonomy (NCBI): domain Bacteria; kingdom Pseudomonadati; phylum Pseudomonadota; class Gammaproteobacteria; order Vibrionales; family Vibrionaceae; genus Vibrio; species Vibrio splendidus. The sequence continues at coordinate 546,431 of NZ_CP031055.1, read as the reverse complement.
ATCACTTCTTAATTTCAAACTTCCTATCATTATTGTTGATGATGGCAGTGAACTCGCGACCAAACAGTTTCTGACTCCACTTGCCGATAGCCCAAGCGTGACTTTGGTAACACTTGATCACAACCAAGGCAAAGGCGGCGCGGTAAAAGCGGGCATTAAGCGAGCGCAAGAGCTCGGCTTTAGTCATGCCATTCAGATTGATGCTGATGGGCAACATGACCTAGACGCCCTACCCACATTAATCCAAGCTTCACAAACTAAGCCCCGGCACCTTATCTCTGGTCAGCCTGTCTATGACGAGAGCGTGCCTAAGGCAAGGCTCTACGGACGCTACGCGACACATATCTGGGTATGGATAGAAACCCTATCTCTCTCGATTAAAGACAGCATGTGTGGCTTCAGAGCGTATCCAATCGATAAGACGCAAACCGTACTGAATAAATATGATGTCGGTTCGAGAATGGACTTTGATATCGAGATTCTGGTTCGCCTGTATTGGGAAGGCTGCGACATTGACTTCGTTGAAACGCGTGTTATCTACCCAGAAAATGGTATCTCTCATTTCGATGCACTGTGGGACAACGTAAAAATCAGTTGGATGCACACAAGACTGTTCTTCGGCATGCTGCCGAGAGCACCAAAATTGATTGCTCGTCATTTCAAATCAGATTCCGCCGAGAGTTTATCTGCAGCTAAGAGTTTGCCAGCTGAAAATAGCCAAGGTTCCTCGGCAGATTCAAGACAAGTAAATTCCGAACAAATAGGTCCAGAACAACCCCACTGGTCGCGTACTCAAGAACGCGGCACTGTGCTGGGAATCAAACTGTTATTGGCCGTTTATACCTTGTTAGGCCGAGGCGTATTTAATCTGATTTTACGCGGCGTGATGCGTTACTACCACCTAACGGGCAAACGTGCACGAAACGCCTCAGAACAGTACCTATTTCAGCTTAAGGCATACGCTGAACAACAGAATATTGAGTTACCCGCTGAATTAACCAGTTATAACCATTTGCTCTCGTTTGGCCATACCATGCTAGACAAGTTGGCTGCATGGAAAGGGGATTTTTCGGTCGATAACCTGAGCATTCATGGTCAAGAACAATTTGAGAGCATGGTGGCAAATAAGCAAGGTGTGCTAATCCTAGGTTCTCATCTTGGCAACATCGAACTGTGTCGAGCTTTGGGTCGCAGACACTCGAACATCAAAATCAATGCATTGGTTTTTACCGAGCACGCTGAGCGTTTTAATTCGGTGATGAAAGCGGTCAACCCGCAGTCTGATTTAAACCTGATTCAGGTAACTTCAATGGGGCCTGATACTGCTATCTTGTTGCAACAGAAACTGGAACAAGGTGAGTGGATTGTGATTGTTGGCGATAGAACCTCCACCAGCAAAGAGAGCCGTTCAGTATGGGCTGAGTTTTTGGGTAAGGAAGCGCCCTTCCCTCAAGGGCCATTTATGTTAGCCTCTGTTCTCAAAGCGCCAGTATTTCTATTATTTGGGCTACGTGATGACTCACAATCTAAGCCGCATTTTAATGTCTATTTCGAGCATTTTAGCGACAAAATAGAACTACCCAGAAAGACTCGCGAACAATCTTTACAGCAAGTCGTGCAAAAATACGCAAATCGACTTGAGCACTACACACTGAAAGCACCGCTTCAGTGGTACAACTTTTTTAATTTTTGGACATTGAGCAAGCACCATGACGAAAAAGAATCCAAATAGCATCACCTTTGGTGCCGAACGCCTCACGATTGAGGATGTTGTCGCTATCTCACAAGGCGCAAAAGCTTCGATGAACTCAAGTGAAGCCTTCACATCTAAGATCGACCGTGGTGTCGCTTTCTTAGAACGTCTGTTGAAAGAAGAAGGCGTGATCTATGGTGTGACAACCGGTTACGGTGACTCATGTACCGTTGCAATTCCGCCAAACCTAGTTGACGAGCTACCACTGCATTTAACACGTTTTCACGGCTGTGGTTTAGGCGAAATACTGTCTCACGAACAATCTCGTGCAGTATTAGCAACTCGCCTGTGTTCTCTGTCACAAGGTGTCTCTGGTGTGACTCATGATTTGCTCAACCAGATCGTTACTTTGATTAACCAAGACATCTCACCGCGTATTCCTCAAGAAGGATCGGTGGGTGCCAGTGGTGATTTAACGCCGCTGTCTTACTTAGCGGCCGCACTGATTGGTGAGCGCGATGTTATCTACAAAGGCGAAGTTCGCCCTACTAGTGACGTCTACAAAGAGCTAGGAATTAGCCCTATCAAGCTTAAGCCAAAAGAAGGCTTAGCATTAATGAATGGCACGTCAGTAATGACGGCTTTAGCTTGTATCGCCTACAAACGTGCAGAATACCTAGCTCAGCTGTCGACTAAGATCACCGCAATGGTGTCTGTCGGTATGCAAGGCAACGATTTCCATTTCGATGAAGCACTGTTTGCAGTGAAGCCTCATCCGGGTCAACAGCAAGTTGCTGCATGGCTACGTGATGACTTACAAGCAGATCGCCCGCCACGTAACAGTGACCGTCTGCAAGATCGTTACTCATTGCGTTGTGCTCCACACGTTATCGGTGTCGTTCAAGACTCTCTGCCTTGGCTTCGCCAAATGATTGAGAACGAGCTCAACAGCGCTAACGATAACCCAATTATCGATGGCGACAACGAGCGCGTACTGCACGGTGGACACTTCTACGGCGGCCATATTGCCATGGCGATGGATACGTTAAAAACAGCAGTAGCCAACCTTGCGGATCTGCTTGATCGCCAAATGGCACAGTTGATGGATTACAAGTTCAACAACGGACTGCCATTTAACCTAACAGGCGCAGAAGGCGAACGTAAGCCAATCAACCACGGCTTCAAGGCAGTACAGATCGGTGTTTCAGCTTGGACAGCAGAAGCATTGAAACACACCATGCCGGCAAGCGTGTTCTCTCGTTCAACCGAGTGCCACAACCAAGACAAAGTCAGTATGGGCACCATCGCAGCTCGTGATTGTTTACGTGTTCTGGAGCTAACAGAGCAAGTAGCAGCGGCATCACTTCTGGCGGGTACACAAGCACTCGAGCTTCGTAAACGTCACAATGAGCTTGATGAGCACCACATGAGTGAAAACCTAAAGTACATTCGCGACGAAGTGCTTAAAGAGTTTGAATTTATCGTTGAAGACCGACCACTTGAAGGCGATCTACGCCACTTCATTGCTCGTATTCAAAGTCAGCACTGGTCACTTTACTCATAGAGTAGCTAACCCTTTACGCAATATTGTTGAGAGCGATTTATGTCTGAAATCCTTCATCCATTACAATCTGAGGTGACACTTATCACCTCATTCCAAGATGCCGACCCGATGGGCGTGATCTATCACGGTAATTACTTCCGATTTTTTGAAGAAGTAAGGCGTATCATGATGGATAAGATTGAGTACAACTACCATGAGATGAAGGATTCGGGCTACATGTGGCCGATCATCGACACGCGTGTAAAGTACATTAAGGCGATACCGTTCAATCATCAGATCAAGGTATCGGCTAAGTTGACTGAATGGGAAAACCGCCTGCGTGTTGACTACGAAATTCACGATGCCAACACAGGTGCTCGCATGACACGCGCCCACACAATGCAGGTTGCGGTGACCATTGAAGAACAAGAGATGTGCTTCGCTTCACCGAAAGTGTTTACAGATAAAGTCGAGCATTGGCATCAATTTGGCTGCTTACCCCAATCAACTGAACAGCAACCAAGCGACCAACAATCAGACCAACCTCAAGTATCTAACACACAGCAGCAGGTGAAACATGAGTCTGTTTAAACGCAGTCGCAAACACATCAGCATCGCACTACTAGGGCTTGCCTCAATGACGGCGAGTAGTTTTGTTATTGCTAATGAAAGTACAGCTACGGTTGGTTCTATTTCAGATCTGCAAACAGTATTAAGCGCAAACAACATAGTGCGTGGTGAGTTCACCCAAACGCGCAACATGGAAATGTTCGCCCAGCCTTTGACGTCACAAGGTACTTTCCTGTTAGACAAGTCGAATGGTTTGCTTTGGACGCAAACTACCCCCTTTCCTGTGAGCTTGGTGTTAACCGATAACAAGCTGAGCCAAAGGTTTGCCGATCAACCCGCTAAAATCATTACCGACAAAGAAAACCCAATGGCGTTTTATTTCAGCCATATATTCTTATCGGTGTTCCACGGGGATACGCAAAAACTCCAAGAACAATTCTCACTCGACTTTGAGCCTGCAACCACTACAAACACTGATCAAAGTGCAAACGCAAGTTCACAAGACACACGATGGACACTCACTCTAAAGCCGAAAAGTGCGCCGATGAACGCGGTGTTTGAAGCCATTACGCTGCAAGGTAAAAATGATATTGAACGTATTGAGTTGAGAGAGATTCGTGGAGACAGCACGGTGATCGAATTTAGCCAATTAAGCCATCTACCGGAAGTATTATCAGATGCTGAAGCGCAACAATTCCAACTCTAGTCTGGCCCTTGTTTGGCTTGTTATCGTAGTACTATTTAGCGGATTGTTAATAAAACAATTCGCTTTTTCTTCGTCGGTACCGATTGAAAGCAACATTCTAAAGTTACTACCAGAAAACCAGCAAGACCCAATGGTAGAGCAAGCCTTCCAGCAGATATCCAGCTCGATGAGCGAGCAAGTAGTGTTTATCATCAGCGCCCCCGACATCGACCAAGCCATGATTGCGACCGACGCTTTTGAAAAAGCTCTCAACCAAAGAGCTTTTTCAAGTCAGCCAACTCTGTTTAAGCAAGTTCAAGGCAAAATCAACGCCAGCACCCAAAGCCAGTGGAGCGATTTCTACTTTCGTCACCGAGCTCAACTGCTGACCCAACAACAAAAAGAGACACTGACACACTCGCCGGATTCGCGAGCTCAATATGTCATCCAGTCTCTGTACAATCCATTCTCAGGCGTCACTGCAGCCGAACTGTCGATGGATCCATTTCTGCTATTTCGCGACTACATCAGTACTGTTGGCGTTCAATCAAGTAACTTTGTTCTGAAAGAAGGGTACCTCACCGCTCAATCTAATGACCAAACTCATATTTTGGTCACGGCTACGCTGGCTGGCTCACCTTATAGCTTGGCGATTCAAGAACAACTTCCTGATCTTGATTCAATTGAGCTCGAGGTCGAAAAACAGTTTAACGTCAAAGTTCAGCATACTGGCGTGGTTTTCTACGCTAATTACGGCACTCAAAGTGCAAAATCTGAGATCAGCACCATTGGTTTAGGATCGTTAGCTGGCGTTATTTTGTTGGTGTGGCTGACATTTCGTAGCGCCCTACCACTTGCTTTATCACTACTTTCAATCAGTACTGGATTACTGGTTGCACTCGCGAGCACCGTCGCTATCTTCGGCAAAATTCACTTATTCAGCTTAGTGTTCGGTGCCAGTTTGATCGGCGTATCAATCGATTACTCTTTTCACTTCCTTACCGATCGCTTAGCGGCAGGAAGTAAATGGCAAAGTAAAAAAGGGTTGCAACATATCCTTATTGCGATCAGCTTGGGGCTTATTACTAGCTTGATAGGCTACCTAGGCTTACTTGTTGCACCTTTCCCAGGCTTACAACAACTTGCTTTGTTCTCGTCAATTGGACTCATTGCAGCTTACGCCAGTGTAGTGTGTTGGTATCCCGTTTTAGCGGCGAAACCAAGTCAGGAACGTCCACTCCCCCTAGTGAAGCTTTGGCATAGTTGGTTGAGTGTATGGAGCAAGCCAAAATTCAGAATAGGCTTACCGTTAACGGTGACTGTCGTTAGCCTAATGTCACTCAGTCAAATTCGTTACGACGACGATATACGCCAACTTCAGGCAATGCCAGAGCAACTCAAACAGCAAGAGCAAGCCATCACTGAGATTTCAGGATTAGGCAATGGTCAAAATATGCTGTTGGTAACTGCGAAAAGTAATCAAGCATTACTGAAAAAATTGGCATTGATCACCTCTGAATTAGATTCATTGATCGAGAAGCGAGGCATCTCAGGATATCGCAGCGTCAATCAACACCTGCCAAGTGAGCATGAGCAAAATGAAAACTATCGGCTGGTGAAACAGCTCTACGCTAATCAGAGCTCAACATTACAAACCACATTAGGTTGGTCGAGTTTCCCTGAGCTTCCTAACTATGAACCAATAACAGTTGATGGTTTTTTAGCATCACCAGTATCCGAACCCATTCGTCCTCTTTGGTTGAGGCCGATAGATGGACAAGCTGCGTCTGTTATTTTAATCAAAGATGTCACTGACTCAGAGCTGTTCTCTCAATGGCTTGGTTCAGATTTTGCTCAGCAACAAGATGTTAAGTTCCTCAATAAGGCCGATGAAATCTCGTCGCTTTTTGCTGAATACAGAGTCAAGATCACCGAACTATTATTAATAGCATTGGCAGCCATTGGAATGGTTTTAGGCTGGCGCTATGGCGTAAAACAGAGCCTGTTGATGCTGTTGCCGTCTTTGATTGCGGGAATCGCAGGGCTAGCGATCACCGGCGTTTTGGGTTCGACCTTAAACCTATTTAACTTATTGGGTCTGATTCTGATTCTAGGGATTGGCATCGACTACACCCTTTTCTTTGCTGAGCAGAAGAAATCACTGAGCACCTTGTTAGCCATTACCTTGTCTGGCCTCACGACGCTGCTTTCATTTGGTTTACTGTCACTAAGTCAGACTCATGCCATTCATAGCTTCGGTGTTACCGTCTTAACGGGTATTTTTGTGGCGTGGTTGCTTTCTCCACTCGCAATCAATACAGAGAAAGCCGCAAGAAAACCAAAACCTCATGAGGCTTTTAGATGAAAAATACAATACGGATAGCGCTGGGCGTTGTATTGGGTTTACTACTCAGTGCCTGTTCAATGGTTTCTCAGCAGCCGACTGGCGCAAGTGTGTCTATCGATAATGACACCGAATTAGCCTTACCTTTGCCTTCTGAGCTTGGATACTCATTTACGGCGAGCCAGTTGATTAACGCGACCTGGCAAAACGAGACTCAACAACTTCCTGTCCAAGTTGAAGTGACACCAGATAAAGTGGTGTTAGCGGGTTTTTCATCTTGGGGTACTCGAATTTTGTCACTGCAGTACCAAAACCAAGTGATTGATACACAGGTTTTATCTGGCCTTGGGGCGACCCTGCCGCAACCCGAACAGGTGCTATTTAATTTAATGCTGACCCTATGGCCAGTTGAAGCGTGGACTCAACCTTTAGAAAGTATCGGCTGGCACTTGGTCGACACAGAAAACAGCCGCACAGTGTTTGACGATAACCAACAGGCAATCATTCGAATTGATTACCAAGCGGATTCCGGAGCTGACAAAACTAGCGGCGACATTGTTTTCACGCATTTGACCCAAGGCTATACCATCACTATACAAACGTTGAACTCAACGATTATCGACAACCCAAGTAAGAGCTGAACACTATGCCTATTTACATCCAAGACTGTGGTTTCCACTCGGCGCTAGGCTCAAGTGTTGTTGAAATTCACGACTGCCTTAAAAATGAGCACAGATCGAATATGGTTGAAGTGGACGATATGCTGAATGACGGCAAGTCGACTGTTGTTGGTAAGGTAGCGGGCGATCTGCCTGAAATCCCTCAGCACCTTGCCGAATACGCTACTCGTAATAACCAGCTCGCGTTATCGGCCCTAAACCAAATCAAAGATTCTATCGAGCAAGCAAAATTACAATTTGGCTCGGATAAAGTTGCTGTTGTTATAGGCACTAGCACCTCAGGTATTTCTGATGGTGAAGCGGCTTTCAAACATAAATTGACACACGATGAGTTTCCTGAGCATTACCATTACTCGAAACAAGAGCTTGGCAATACTTCTGAGTTCGTCAGCCAATACTGCGCGATAACGGGGCCAAGTTATGCAATCTCGACGGCTTGCTCATCAAGTGGCCGTGTATTTCTCACCGCCGAGCGACTGTTAGACTCCGGCATGGCCGATGCTGTTTTGGTTGGAGGTGTCGATACCTTATGTAAACTTACGCTCAATGGCTTCCATGGCCTTGAAGCGCTTTCAACGACACATTGTCAGCCTTTTAGTACTTCTAGAAATGGTATTAATATCGGAGAAGCTGCCGCATTTATGCTGCTTAGCAAAATAAAACCATTGAACAACTTACCCAACATTGCTCTGTTAGGTTGTGGTGATAGTTCTGACGCGCACCATATATCAGCGCCTCACCCTGAAGGAAATGGCGCAGAAGAAGCCATGAGAAAGGCACTGAACGCTGCACAGCTAACAGCAGAGGACATCGGCTATATCAATGCCCATGGCACCGCTACGCCTCTCAATGACTCAATGGAAAGCAAAGCCATTCATCGTATTTTTGCAAACAAGGTTCCCGTCAGTTCCACCAAGCCGCTCACCGGGCATACTCTTGGAGCCGCGAGTGCGATAGAAGCAGCAATAGCATGGCATATTTTAAAATATGACTTACCGCTTCCCTTACAAAAATGTCAGGATAAAGCTGAGGATATTGAGATTGATTTGGTAAACTGTGCCCAGAAACTTAAAGTAAAGAACATCTTAAGCAACTCTTTTGCTTTTGGTGGCAACAACATTAGCCTGATTTTTGGTGTAGTAAATGACTGATATCCCTTCTGTAGACCAACTCCTCCCACATGATGACCCGATGATATTAATCGATCGTGCTATCAGCGTAGAGGCGTTATCGATTCACTGCCAAGTGGATATTGGAGCACATAACCTGTTCTTTAACGCAGACACTCAAACCGTACCCGCTTATGTTGGTATCGAGTTTATGGCGCAGTCGGTTGCCGCTTGGTCTGGATACCACGCGATAAAAAACGGCACCACTCCACCCATCGGCTTCTTACTGGGTTCTCGTCGTTACAAATCACTTTGTGACCAATTTTCTCAAGGACAAACCCTTGATATCTACGCCGAGCAACTGATGGAAGACAGTGGCATGGCCGTGTTTACCGCCAGAGTCGAAGACCAAGGCGAATTGGTGGCTCAATGCCAACTTAATGTCTATGTGCCAACTGAACAAAAATTACAAGAAATGAAAACTAGGAGCCCATCATGACCCGTCAAGTTTTAGTCACTGGTGCCAGTAAAGGCATTGGTAAAGCGATCGCTATTCAACTCGCAAAAGACGGATTTGAAATCGCCGTTCATTACATGGGTGACAAGCAAGGTGCCGAAGATACCTTAAAGTCGATCACTGAATTGGGTGGCGCAGGACGTCTGATCCAATTCGATATCAGCAATCGCAGTGAATGCCGTGAAACGCTTGAATCAGATATAGCTGAACATGGCGCTTACTATGGTGTAGTAAATAACGCGGGCATTACTCGTGATACGGCCTTCCCTGCCATGACGGAAGAAGAGTGGGATGGCGTGATCCATACCAATCTCGACAGCTTCTACAACGTACTTCACCCGTGCGTAATGCCTATGGTTCAAAAGCGTAAAGGCGGTCGCATCGTCACTCTGGCGTCTGTATCAGGCATCATGGGCAACCGTGGCCAAACTAACTATGCCGCAGCAAAAGCGGGCGTAATTGGCGCAACTAAGTCTCTTGCTCTTGAGCTCGCAAAACGCAAGATCACGGTAAACTGTGTTGCTCCAGGATTAATCGATACCGGTATGGTTGATGAGCACGTGAAAGAGCACGCTCTACCTCAAGTTCCACTGCGCCGCATGGGCGAGCCAGAAGAAGTGGCTGGCCTAGTCAGCTACCTAATGTCTGATATTGCAGGCTACGTCACTCGCCAAGTAATTTCAGTCAATGGAGGCTTAGTATGACCCACCGCGTTGTTGTAACTGGCATGTCTGGTGTTACTGCCTTTGGTAATGATTGGCAGCACATCGAGCCAAAACTGAAAGCGTGTGAAAATGCCACTCAATATATGCCAAGTTTTGAGCAATACGATGGCCTCAACACTAAGCTAGCTGCGCCTATTGATGACTTCCAGTTACCAAAACACTACAAACGTAAACAGGTTCGAGGCATGGGTCGGGTTTCTCGCTTAGCCACTGTCGCGACTGAAGATGCTTTAACACAAGCCGGGTTGATTGGACATGATGTTCTAACTAACGGAGAAACGGGCATTGCCTACGGGTCTTCAACCGGCAGTACTGATGCCGTAGGTGCGTTTGGTGTGATGCTTAACGAGAAATCGACACGAGCAATCACAGCAACTACCTATGTTCAAATGATGCCACACACTGCTGCGGTCAACGTTGGACTGTTCTTTGGCTTGCGCGGACGCGTGATTCCCACCAGCAGTGCCTGTACTTCAGGAAGCCAAGCGATTGGTTACGCTTATGAAGCGATCAAACATGGCTACCAAACCGTGATGGTTGCCGGTGGTGGTGAAGAACTATGCCCAACTGAGTCTGCCGTTTTCGATACCCTTTTTGCTACCAGTTTAAAAAACGACACACCAGAAAAATCCCCTAGCCCTTACGACAGTGAGCGCGATGGTCTAGTCATCGGTGAAGGCGCTGGTACGCTTGTGCTCGAAGAGTATGAACATGCCGTCGCTCGCGGCGCAAAGATCTACGCTGAGATTGTCGGCTTTGCCAGCAATTGCGATGCAGCTCATGTGACCCAACCTCAAATGGAAACCATGCAAGTTTGTATGGAGAAAGCACTCAAAGACGCGCAGCTTCCGGCTGAAAATATCGGTTATGTCTCTGCTCACGGTACCGCAACTGAAAAAGGCGATATTGCAGAAAGTAATGCTACAGCGAACATTTTCGGAGAAGTGCCAATCAGTTCATTGAAAAGCTACTTTGGTCATACGCTTGGTGCGTGTGGTGCAATTGAGGCTTGGTTAAGCCTAGAGATGATGCATTCAGGCTGGTTCAGTCCAACATTGAACCTTGAAAACATTGACGAACGCTGCGGTAAACTTGATTACATCACGGGCTCAGGCCGCGAACTGGATGTTGAATACCTAATGAGCAACAACTTTGCCTTTGGCGGGATCAACACTTCCATCATCTTCAAAAAAATCTAGGATAGATAATGAAAAACTGGCTAGCTCTTGCTGTTGTCTTTTTACTCGCAGGTTGCAGTGCTCCGAAGTATTCGGGCAATGCACTTCCTGAAGCAAACAACATCGAAAATATCACGATCGTGGAAGATGTAAAAACACGCAGCATTTTCCTCGATTCTATGCTTGATTGGTGTCTGAATAATCAGGTTAAATGTAAAGTAGTTGCCGACGGTTCAGAACATAATCCAGAGGACATTACGCTTGATTATGTCTCTCGCTGGAGCTGGGATTTCAGAACCTTTGTGGCGGATGCTAAGATCTCAGCTTATCAAGATCAACAACGCATAGGCAACGTTGAGTTTAAAGCACCGAATAGCGGAAATTTATCAAAGTTTGGCGACGATATGGAACGCATCAAAGCGATGATGGATATCTTGTTCGATAAGAAAACAGCGGCTCAAGCGACCCAAATGATTGCTGACGACAAGCTATAACGAATCCAGTTCTGATCAGCAGAATTCGGATCGACAAAGCTCTAAGCGACGAAGCTCAAGACAAATAAAAAGGGTCAGTAACCAAGTTGCTGACCCTTTTTTGAATCTAGCAATCGCTCAATTAAGCGTTAGCTTCACGCTCAGCGATGAACTCAAGAGCCATCTTGATACGAGCGATTACGCGCTCTTTACCAACAAGCTCCATTACTGCATCAACAGAAGGAGACTGACCGCCACCTGTTACTGCTACGCGAAGTGGCATACCGATTTTACCCATGCCGATCTCTAGCTCTTCACATACTGCTGCAATCACACCATCTTTGATGTTTGCAGTAGTGAAATCTTCAAGTGCTTCAACCTTAGCAAGAGCAAGCTCTAGTGGGCCTTTAGCAACACCACGTAGGTGCTTCTTCGCTGCGCCAGCTTCAAACTCAGAGAAGTCTTCGTAGAAGTAACGAGACTGCTCAGCAAGTTCGATAAGCGTGTTACAACGCTCGCCAACTAGCTTGATCACTTCAGTGATCGCTGGGCCGTTTGTTGTATCGAGCTTCTGTGCGTCTAGGTGCCATTGCAAGTATTTTGCAACGTACTCAGGCTCAGAAGTCTTGATGTAGTGGTTGTTCAACCAAAGCAGCTTTTCAGTGTTGAATGCAGATGCAGACTTACTGATTGCTTTAAGGCTGAAGAACTCAATCATCTCTTCTTGAGAGAAGATCTCTTGGTCACCGTGAGACCAACCTAAACGAACTAGGTAGTTATTCAGTGCATTTGGTAGGTAACCTTCATCGCGGTATTGCATTACAGAAACAGCGCCGTGACGCTTAGAAAGTTTCGCACCGTCATCACCAAGAATCATTGCACAGTGAGCGAAAGTTGGAACTGGCGCGCCTAGTGCTTCGTAGATGTTGATTTGACGAGGTGTGTTGTTGATGTGGTCTTCACCGCGAACAACGTGTGTAATACCCATATCCCAGTCATCCACTACAACCACGAAGTTGTAAGTTGGAGCACCGTCTGTACGACGAATGATTAGGTCATCAAGTTGGCTGTTAGAGATTTCAATGCGACCACGGATTTGGTCATCAAATACTACACTGCCTTCTTTAGGGTTACGGAAACGGATAACGCATGCATCACCTTCTTTTGCTGCTTCGTTTGCTGCAACAATTTTAGGGTGGTTAGCATCGTAACGAGCCATTTCTTTGTTTTCTTCTTGTACTGCACGAATCTCATCAAGCAGTTCTTTAGACGCGTAGCATTTGAATGCTTTGTCTTCAGCAAGTAGCTTATCAACCATTTCGTTGTAACGGTCAAAACGCTTAGATTGGTAGTAAGGACCTTCATCCCATTCCATACCCATCCATTGCATGCCTTCTAGAATTGCATCAACCGCTTCTTGAGAGTTACGCTCAAGGTCCGTGTCTTCGATACGTAGAACGAATTCACCACCTTGGTTCTTAGCGAATAGCCAAGAGTAAAGTGCAGTACGTGCACCACCAACGTGAAGATAGCCAGTTGGGCTAGGAGCAAAACGAGTTTTAACCGTCATTTAAATACCTTGATTATGTAGGTGATTCTTTTAGTGGGGTCTATTACAAAGTCTGTAATAGACAAATATCACTAAATTTTGGGCGCTATTTTATCACCACCGCTTAAATCTACAATCAGTAGTGAATGATTAATGCGCTGTTGTTGTACGAAAGCGAGTGTAGAAAGGCTAAATTCAGCTTCGATGTAGCAAATCTATAGCCTGAGCCAATAAATTATAGCCACGCTTTTCTTTAACTCACGCTTATTTCACCAACGTAACCCACCCATTCATATTCCACTAAGATCAATTTTTTAAATTTATGTTTGACCTTACCCTTACGGTAAGGTTTATGTTGGGTGTAGATGAGAATTGGAGTATCGATATGAACCATTACACTACCGCACTCAACGGCCTAAATTGCATGGGTTGCGCGAAGAAAGTCCGCACCCTGTTTGGTGATTTCGATAACACGACGATCAACGACATATCGCCGACGTACATCGACATTTCGACTCCTTTTAGCTACTTTGAACTCAACGAACAGTTAGCGACCCTTAGTTATTCCATGGGTAATTCGCTGCATCTATCATTATCGGGGCTCAGCTGTGGCAAGTGCGTGAGCAAACTGACTCAAGCACTTGAGCAGACCGAGCAAATCTCAGACCTAGAAGTCAGCAAACATGAATTGTCCTTGGTTACTTTGCTTGCAGAATCAGAGGTTATTGCGCTGATCGAAAGCGTGGGTTATCACGCGACTCCCTACTCTGAAGCTAATGACCTTTTATCGAGTTCAGATTCAAAAGAAGATAAAAAACCAGCGCCCGTAGAACCGACACAAGCTAAACCTGCAGCTAGCCAATATACCTATCACCTTGTTCTTGAGGGAATGACGTGTGCGAGTTGCGTTTCTTCGGTAGAGAAAGCGTTGAAAAAGAATGAGTTCGTCGACCAAGCTCAGATCAACCTCGCTGAACAGACAGCCTTGGTCTTCACGTCTAAAACACGTGACGTCATCGAGAACGCTCTCATAGAATCGGTAAAAACCGCAGGTTATGGTGCGGAGTTCGTTGATGACGCGGCGACTCAACAACAAAAACAGCAAGAACAACAACTTCGTACCCAAAAAGTTTTCCTAAAGAATTCAGTAAGCGCGCTGGTTATCGGAGCTCCGCTGATGGCGTGGGGTCTGTTCGGTGGCAGCATGACCATTGTTACATTTAACGATCAATTGGCTTGGGGATTGGTTGGTGTGGTCTGTTTGATACTGCTTGCGACCTCGGGACGCAGCTTCTTCACGAATGCTTGGCAGTCTCTCATGCATAAGCGTGCGACCATGGATACCTTGGTCGCTTTGGGCACGGGTGCAGCGTGGTTCTATTCAATGCTGGTTGTACTGATTCCATCATGGTTCCCAGAACCATCACGTCATGTCTATTTTGAAGCAAGTGCAATGATTATCGGCCTTATCTCTTTAGGACACTACATTGAAGCCAAAGCCAAAGCACGCACCACCAAATCTTTACAGGCACTGATTAACTTACAACCTCAAAAAGCGGTAGTTATCGTCGATGGTAAAGAACAAACCATCGCCGTAGAAGCGATTCAGGTCGGCATGCAAGTACGAGTAAAACCCGGTGAGAAAGTGCCGGTTGATGGTGTCGTGGTATCTGGCGAATCTTATATCGATGAATCGATGCTGACTGGCGAACCGCTTCCCAACGTTAAATCGATTAATGATGGTGTTTCAGCAGGAACCATTAATGGTGATGGCAGCTTAATCATTGAAGCAACTGGGATTGGCTCAAGCACCATGCTGGCTCGAATCATTCAGATGGTTCGCCAAGCACAAAGCAGCAAACCTGCGATAGCTAAGCTTGCTGATTCTATCTCGGCCGTGTTCGTACCTGTTGTAGTCGCGATCGCAGCCATTGCCGCCCTAGTTTGGTTTCTTGTTGGCCCGCAACCTAGTGCAAGTTACATGCTCGTGGTATCAACCACTGTACTGATCATCGCCTGTCCATGTGCCTTGGGCCTAGCAACGCCGCTCTCAATTACTGTCGGCGTTGGCAAAGCAGCAGAGTTTGGCGTCTTGATCAAAGATGCTGATGTGTTGCAATCTGCCAGTAAAATCGATGCCGTCGTGTTTGATAAAACAGGCACCCTGACCCAAGGTAAGCCAACCGTTCAGCAAGCCTTTTATGGCGATTTACCAGAACAAGAACTGCTGGCTTACGCCTATTCGGTAGAGGTAGGGTCAGAACACCCCCTAGCGAAAGCCGTCTGCCAATATGCAGAAAGCTTACAAGTTTCGGCGCTACCCCATAGCGAATTCGAAAACCAACGAGGGTTAGGAGTACAAGCAATAATTAACGGCAAGAACGTTCAAGTCGGCTCACTTAAGTACCTCACTCAACTTGGCATTGAGACTGAAATTGGCGCGGACTTTATTGAGCTTTGCCGCTCACAGGCATGGACACCCATCTTCGTTGTAATCGGTCAAAAACTGGAAGGCATATTTGGTATTTCAGACGCATTAAAAATAGATAGCAAACAAGCCATTGCTCAACTAAAATCCGCCGGAATTCACACCGTGCTATTAACAGGCGACAACGATTCTGTTGCTCAAGCGATAGGTAAAAGTGTCGGTATCGACGAGGTTATCTCGGAAGTACTTCCAGAGCAGAAAGCTCAACATATTGTTCAGCTTCAACAACAATATAAGAGCGTTGCCATGGTTGGAGATGGTATTAACGACGCGCCAGCACTGGCTCAGGCGGATATAGGTATAGCAATGGGCAACGGCAGCGATGTCGCAATCGAGAGTGCGCAAATGACACTACTCAACTCATCGCCATTATCAGTTAGCAACGCGATCGAGCTATCCCAAGCTACAGTTAGAAACATGAAGCAAAACCTATTTGGTGCCTTTATCTATAACTCGCTTGGTATTCCGATCGCGGCTGGTGTGCTCTACCCATTCTTTGGATTTTTGCTAAGCCCTGTCGTTGCAGGCGCTGCGATGGCAATGTCGTCAATTACGGTAGTAAGCAATGCCAACAGGCTGAGACTGTTCAAGCCCACTCATTCTAATATCAACAAAAATCATATTCATGAGGTTCACCATGATTCGTAAAGTTATGACTCTTACTGCACTCGCTGCTATTTCAGGACAAGCTTTAGCTACTGATGTTCTAAACCACAAATCACCATACTGCGGCTGCTGCACAGCATGGACTGAACATATGCAAGATGCCGGGTTCGATGTCACAGAGAAGCTCCACGATGACATGAATCCAATCAAACAAAAGCTAGGTGTAACGCCAGAGCTTGCTTCTTGCCACACGGCAGAGATCGACGGCTACGTATTTGAAGGGCACATTCCAGCAGAAGACGTGAAAGCCTTTTTAGAAAACCCACCACGTAATGCGATTGGCTTGGCTGTTCCTGGCATGCCAATGGGCTCTCCGGGCATGGAGCATGGCGATAAGAAAGACGAGTATTCTGTGTACGCGTTTAACGAGAAAGGTCAGGTGTTTGAATACCGTCATTACAATGGTAATTAGAACGTAAAGAGACGGACACAAAGCAATAATTAAAAAGCCATGAAAATAGAGCCTAGCATTAGGTAAACCCAAGACTGTGGTTTACTTGCTAGGCTCTTTGCTTTTGGACAGTAAAGCAAATCTTGTAGCGGTACCAACCGGGCTGTTAGTACTGCTATGTTTTCGTCGCTAGTTAGCGAAGACGCTATTTAACAAAAAAACTAATGAACGAATAAGCTCACTTGGCTAATAATCGAATCGACTAAATAGCCAAGTGAATCGGCTTAGAAGCCGTAAGAAGCACCGAATACGAATGCGTTGTTCTGCTTAGAGTCGCCGTTTGCGAAATCTACACCGTTAGCTTGGCTACGGAACTCAAAGTAAGGTTGAACACCTTGACGAGTCCATGTCGCACGTAACTCATGGTCCATAGCTTCTGCATCAATCATGTATACGTTGTTGTAGCTAAGCGCTAGGTCTGCATTCACTGTGTAAGCAATGCGGTTATCCATGCGGTAGTCTGTGTCAGCATTAGCAGAAGTATCATCGATGTGTGCACGAGTACGGTTGCTAATAGAGATACCGTTATCGAAGTTGTAGCCGATCTTAACTAATGGACGGAACTGAATGCTCTCACCCGCAGAGAATAGGTGTTGGTAACCAGCAGCAACCCATAACTTGTCTGTAATGTTGAAAGATTGCTCACCACCGACAGTGATACCAGGAGTAGTATTACCTGCACCGCCATTTTCAGATTCAAGTTTGCCCAGTTGGATGCCATCAAACTCAGAGTAAACCGTGAAGCCGCCTAGAGAGTTGTCAAACGTGTGACCAGCTTCTAGCGTAGAAGTCATATCAGAACCGTGGATACGGCCGTCATCGTGAATTTGAATGTTACCTGTTACGTAAGAAGAACCAGCGAAAGCACTAGAAGCGAAAGCAAGAGAAAGAGCACTTAGAGCGATAATTTTTTTCATAGTAAACTGCCTTAGTTTGATTTTTTCAGCGGCACATCTTCGGTACATCATTCACCTTCACCGCTTGAGTAGTTGGTTGCCTCCCTGGCATGAAATCTATGTTGCTCGAATTAATTTGCGTTTCAAAATAAAAGAGTGGGCAGAGTGATCTCTCTCACTATCAAAAAAGAACAAGTTATTTAACAGATTAAAATCAGTCACTTAAAAACATAAAAATTGATAAAAAACTCAAGACGCAAAAATGTACAGATCAAGATCACATTATTTTACGACGCAAAATTAGATTCGGTTAGTTCAATCACATCTGATTTAGAGTTTTTTATAGGGGACTTATTTTTTGAAGAGAATAATGAGAAGCCCGTCACTTTTGCGACGAAACTCACCTTATGTGCATTGTTGACGATATAAACAAAGACGGTTTCTATATGTTTCAGTTTAAGAGAAAGACTTAACTCGCCTTAAACAAAAAGAGCTCCCGCTTTTTATCTAAGTAAGATAATAGCTAGAGAGCCCTTTTGTTAATGTTGCTTATCGATTATTTAACCGAAGTAACTCGGCTTACTCTCTCGCCACTTTCAGAGATAGATCGGATGTACGTTTCGCTTGAAACCGAAGGACGTTGCTGCTCATCATAAGTCAGCCAGTTTTCACCATCAGCAGAGTATTGCAGCTCTACACCTGGGAATTGTACGTTCATCGCTAGCTTACCATCAACAACCTGAGCGCCCGGTACTGGTAGTCGGTAATCAATACCTGCTTTCTCAAGTTTCGCCAGTTCACGTTGACCAACAATATTCGCGAAGCGATTAAAGTCGCTGTTTAAATCCTGCTTATTCACTAGGTTTGATTCTTGAGAATATTCAACGCCCACTTTATAGTCGTTTTCCCAATCCGCTCTGTGCCATGCTCTTTCTGCTGCAGCAAGAACGCGAGGGAATACCATGTATTCATATTGCTCATCAGTACGTACTGTTTCAGACCAAAGTTGCGCCGACAAACCATAGAAAGGTTTCGCTTCAATTTCACCTTTACCACTGAAGCCATTGCCGTCACGGTCTAGTGATGTTTCTGCATTTTGTGGCATGTTTTCTGGTGCGAAGCCAAACATCTTACGAGTATCGGTTGCACGAGTTGCCCAGTAGTAACCGCGCTCTGCAGCATCGACTTCGTATGGCATATCCATGTACACATAGTCTGGGTTAGAAACAATCACGTCATAACCTTTTGCTGACCAGTCGTATACAGATGAAGTGCCGCCCCAGTAAAGAACGTCCCAGAAGTTAACGCGCGTACTTTCTGTTGCAAATGCTTCCTCGCCTTCGCTGTATTTCAGGCCATCTTGCCATGCTTGGAAGTGTGGAATACCTTTATCAGCAACAATCTTAGATACCTGCTCTGCAAAGTGACTTGGCAGGTGACCGAAATCGCTCACAGTACCATCAGCGATCAAAGACTGACACTGTGGAGATTGTTGGAATGGCTTGTCTTGCTTAGCCAAGTCAATGTTACCTTTCCATGCCACTTTATCTTCTGCATTAACATCTTGTAAGCCAGCACCTAACTTGATGTTTTTCGCTTCATCGCCGCCAAAGTGCCAAGTCGTTAGTGGAACGCCCGCTTCTTGGTGCATTGCCGCCACTTCAGAGATCACTTTATCGACAAAATGAGTTGAAGATTCCATACATGGGTTAATGAAACTTTGCTTATCGTAGAACTGAACCGTGGTTACGTTCGATGTATCTTGTGGATCCATCAAGCGGTATTCGTTCGCTTCCGCTTCTTTACCTTCCGCTATTAGGCGAGTGTAACGCGCTTCCATTGATACCACAGCAGAACGAGCGTGTGCTGGCATATCAATTTCTGGGATTACTTCGATGCTGCGCGCTTTTGCGTAGCTTAAGATCTCGACGTAATCCGCTTTACTAAAGAAACCAGAGCCAAAGTTGTCTGTTGTTGGACCTGAACCTAGCTGAGGCAGTAAACAGCTTTGCTCTTCCAAATCAAAACAACGATTAGACCCTACATCCGTTAACTCTGGTAAACCTGGGATTTCTAAACGCCAGCCTTCATCATCTGTTAAGTGAAGATGAAGTTTATTCATCTTGTAGGCCGCCATTTGATCTAGCGTTGCTAGGATGGCATCTTTTGAGTGGAAGTTTCGAGCAACATCCACCATCACACCACGGTAATCGAAACGTGGCGCATCTTGGATCGACAGTTGTGGTAATGATTCAGCGTTCTGACTGTCTATTAGGCCAAAAATAGACTGAACTGCGTAGAAAGCACCTGTTTTATCAAACGCTTTAATCGCAATCCCCTCTTCCGAGATGCTTAGTTCATAAGCGCCAGATTTCGCCAAATCACCCGTAAAATGAGTAGGAACAACAGCAACACTAACAGGTAGGTCGCCACTCACATCTACGTTTACCACATCTGCACGTTCTTCAATTGCAGCGAACTGCTCAGCATCAAATGCCTCTTTCGGTAGTGCAATACCACCAGCAATGCTCACTGAACCTTCGCCTGCTTCTACCGACATCGGTGTTGGTAGTAGAGTTGTTGATACATCTTGTGTTGCTAGATCAGAATTCTTTTCAAAGCGAGTAACCGCGGTTGCCATGACATTGTTGTCATCAGGAGTGCGCTTAAGGTTGTTTCCTTCCAAACCGGTCACAAACGACGCGACATCTTCAGTATTCAATGAAGCAATCATCTTAGGTTCTGCGTTTGGCGCGGTTACGAATGCACCCGGCATAAAGTCGGTTTCAAACAGTTGCCAATATTCACTCGTCAACGGAAGAATCACTTCTTCACCAGCGGCAAAACCATCGAACTTATCTGTAGGCTCTAGTTTGTGTAGGTCACCCGTTACACGAGTGATTTTAAATTGTTCGTTATCAACATCTAAAATAAGGCGAATACTGTGGAAATAGATAGTCCAATCTTTCGAGTCAATCGCTTCACCGTCATTGGTCAGGGTCATGTTCACTTTGTTACATGACGCCCATTCAGCACCTAACTCCTGACAAGCCATACCTTCATTCGCACCGTGATTGGTTAGAATTTCATATTGCACATCAAGGTTATCAGCCAGTGCATTAACAACCTGTTGCTCAGGTGCTTGCGTTACGGCACAACCCGATAAACCAGCTAATACCGCGACAGATAGTAAGTTTCTTTTCAACATCGTATTCACCCATAAATTTAAAAATCGAGTCAGAAGCAAAGTGGAGCGCTTCTAAAGTTAGATAAACTATATGGCCTTATTTTTCGCCGTGAATTAAATCAAGTTAATAAAGTGATCGACTTCAAATCTAAAAAATATTGATAAAATTAACCTGATTAAAATCATAAAGTTACCGACATCGACAGTTCCGTCATTTTTATTTCGACGTAATATTTGAGAATTGAATCACAATCTTTTGAAAGGATTTCATAAAATCGTGTCGTTGTTACTGAGAAAGGTTTAAGAGTTTGTTGGTGTTGTTATACTTTTCGTACAAACAACGTGACATCGTTCTCAAAAAAAACCGTTAAAAAACACCGTCAAAATCGATTTTAACGAGTTTAAGACTTCCTAAAGGAGATCCCTTTGCGCCCATTCTTCTACATGACTTTATTCGTTCTCGCTTTTTCAGCTAGGCAAGCGGTCGCCGAGCCCCTTTATTGGCAAGCAAAAAAGGATGAACTGACACTCACTATCTTAGGTTCCGTGCACGTTGGAGACGAGAGTATGTACCCACTTCCTTCAGCGATCACCGATGCGCTAAAAAACAGTGATGGGTTAGTTATCGAAACGGATATCAGAAAGTCTGATGGCGTTGTATATCCTCACAACAAACTCACCACAGCCGATGTGCTCAATGAAGAACAACTGCAATTATTAACCGACATATCAAAATCGTTGGAGATGCCGACGCAACAACTGCTCAGCTCACCGCCTTGGGCGACTTCTCTCTCCATACAGATGCAGCAGCTAAAAAACCTTGGTTATGGCTCCGCCGGCGGCGTTGATGCGACGCTAGCTTACAAAGCGACTATCCAAGATGTTCCGGTTATCAGTTTAGAGCCACTACAATTCCAAATAGACCTGATGACAAAACAAAAGGATGACGGTAAGGAATGGTTAGTCAGTAGCCTTGAGGAATTTGACCAAACTGATCGTGTGGTTCATTGCCTAATTGAAAGCTGGAAAGCGGGTGATTTAGCGAAGCTTGAAGCCTTCGCAGAGCTGTCTGAGATGTCGCTTGAACTCGAGAAAGCATTCTTAACTGATCGCAATATCGACTGGGCAAACAAGCTATCCGCCAATGATTGGAAACTCGATTCAAATGGGAATTATTTGATCGTGGTTGGCGCCTTGCACCTAGTTGGCGAAGGTAACCTTTTGCAGTTGTTAAAAGAGAAAGGT
Source organism: Vibrio splendidus (assembly GCF_003345295.1). NCBI lineage: Bacteria > Pseudomonadati > Pseudomonadota > Gammaproteobacteria > Vibrionales > Vibrionaceae > Vibrio > Vibrio splendidus. The sequence continues at coordinate 524,432 of NZ_CP031055.1, read as the reverse complement.
TTTAATGTCACTCAACAATCACAAAGCCAACAGGCTCAGTGTCAATTTGAGGTTAGTGACGGCAACTAACTAAATTCGATACCATGACCTTCTCATAATATAACCATTACCTAATAACAGAATCATTACATTTAATAGCACCATAACGGTGCTATTATCTTTCGCTCTTTTTATACACGGTGTTGTTCTCATGAAACCAGTACTCTTCGCTTTACCTTTAGCCCTCGCGATCCTGATGCCCACGGCAGCGTCTGCCAAAGAAACTTGTACCATAGAACAGTTTCAAGCCATCGACATTCAGCCAGATACAAAAGGCGGCGTGCTAGATAAAGAAAGCGGACAGTTTTTGATTACTGAGAAGCCACCCATGCGATGCGCGAACATTACGTTCACGACGTCTACGACACGCAACCGTATCGCAAGCCAAATGAATGGTAATTTTGAAGCAAGCTTTTACGATGGCAAGACAGGTAACTCTCACTCGGTGACCTTTAACGAAGATGAAGTACAGGCAGGTTACATTCGAATTGGTCCAAATAATCCTGTTGAAGCGTATGTTTGCTTTGTTACCTCAGAGACACCAATCAAGAACATTACTTGTGATGTGAAGTAAACAGATTTGGGACGGGCTTATTGAGTCAATCCTTTTCTCTATGCGGGATGTTTAGAACAACAAGAGATTCCCGACTCGCTCCTTCGCCACTCTAGGGAATGACGCACATACCAAAATGCAAAAAAGGCTTCTCATTTCTGAGAAGCCTTTTTCTTAATGTGGTCGGTGAAGAGGGATTCGAACCCCCGACCCTCTGGTCCCAAACCAGATGCGCTACCAAGCTGCGCTATTCACCGAGATATCTAACTGGCTGATTGCCTGTCGATGAAGCGTATAATACGGATTCTGAATTTATGCGCAAGAGCTTTTTTCACTCTTTTTTACAATATCGAATCGTTCGAACAAAAGACGTACAACCCAACGGCTAATGTGACGAAAAACACACACTCACCAACAAGTATTTAACTTATGAAACAGGATTGATCCAGATCAGTGAATTGATAACGCTACTTAATACACTGAGCCATGTCATATAACTTTGAGGTATACACATGGACTTTTGGCTAGAACTCCTATTTGGTAATGCAGTGGGGCTATCTTCAATGATAGTAATATTCGGGGCTCTGGGTCTCATGATGTTCTATGGAGGCTTCTTCATCTACAAAGTTATGACTGAAAAATCTCCTCACTAGAATCGCTCAGCCTAAGTCATCTACTTTTAAGTATCATTTTCTTTGGGTGGATGTAAAAACGCTTTGCACCGGAGCAGACTTATTTTCTTCTCCGGTTTTTTCATTTTTAAACCCGGCCTCAACTTAGGTATACTCACCCTATCCTTCTCCAACTTGAGATACACACTATGTCTCATGATGACGACTTAGATCTATTCCAAGAAATGATGGGCGATGTTAAACGTATCGACCATGACACCGCCGAACACCAGAAAGTACACCGAGTCACAGAATCTCACCTTGCTAAGCGTGAAGCCGCTATGTGGCTGCCTGACGACGAGAAAGACTACTTATCATTAGACTACTCACCAATGATCAAGCCAGACGACGTCATTGCTTACAAGAAAGATGGTGTACAAGAAGGCGTATACAAAAAGCTGCGCTTAGGCAAATACCCTATTCAGGCCAAACTCGACCTTCATAGGAAAACACTGAAAGATGCTCGTAACGAAGTACTCTCATTTTTACGTCAGTGTTTAAGAATGGATGTTCGCACCGTTATCATTGTTCACGGTAAAGGTGAGCGCTCGAACCCACCAGCAATGATGAAAAGCTACGTGGCGAATTGGCTCACGCAAATTAACGACGTTCAATGTGTTCACTCTGCTCAGCAATTTCATGGTGGTACTGGCGCAGTCTACGTTATGCTCAGAAAGAGTAACGAGAAAAAGCTGGAGAACAGAGAGCGCCATCAAAAACGCACCAGTTAACTGGTTGAAACAGATAAGTACACTGATAGCGAATTGCATCAAGATCGATATTTCGTGCCTAGACTCACACCAAGTGCTAAAATTGTCCTCAGTTAACGAATCCCAACTCAAAGCAACTATCAAAAGGTTGCTTTTTGTTTATCTATATTTCCGTTGTGAAACGCTAAGAGAATATCATGTCACAAGAATCCCAAGCTAAACGCCTTAATAAATACATCAGTGAAACTGGTTTTTGCTCACGCCGCGAAGCCGACAAACTCATTGATGCAGGCCGAGTTACTATTAACGGTAAGATCCCTGAAATGGGTACTAAAGTCTTGCCCGGTGATGATGTTGAGATCGACAATAAACCTGTTCGCTCAAAAGAGAAGCCAATCTACATTGCTCTTAATAAACCAACAGGCATCACCTGTACTACTGAACGTGATATTCCTGGCAACATCGTCGACTTTATCGGCCACCACAAACGTATTTTCCCTATTGGTCGTCTAGATAAGCCTTCTGATGGTCTTATCTTCTTGACCAACGATGGCGACATCGTAAACAAAATCCTACGTGCAGGTAACAACCACGAGAAAGAATATGTGGTGCGTGTAGATAAGCCGATTACGACTGAGTTCTTGAAGCAAATGGGCGCTGGCGTTCATATTCTCGATACTGTTACCTTGCCATGTAAGGTCGAGAAAGAAACCAAGTTTTCGTTCCGAATTACACTAACGCAAGGCCTTAACCGCCAAATTCGCCGTATGTGTGAAGCATTGGGTTACGAGGTATTTAAGCTGCGCCGAGTTCGTATTATGAACATCTCATTAGACGGCATTCCTAACGGGAAATGGCGCTACCTGAGCGACGAAGAGATCACTGAAATTTTAGCGATGTGTGAAGGCTCTGTAAGTACTGAAGATGCATCAAAAATGAACGCGAAAGGTCAACGCATTCGCAAAGCGACAGACGCAAAACTTTTTGATAGCCGTGAAGAAAACCAAACTTCCACAGCGCGCCGTAATCAAAACGAGAACCGTACTCGCACCTATCGCGGTAATAATGCGGATGAATTCCGTCATGCGCCTAACTCGAAACGTGGCCGTAACTCATCGAATGGTGAAAGCGGTGGCAATACCGAGAACTGGAAATCGAACTCTCGTTCAGAGCGTTCTAATTTAGATAGAAACAGTTCGGATCGCACCCGCACAGATCGCAACAATAACGATCGTCGAAGCGGTAAGCCTGCACCGAAGCGTGTTGGTGGTACTTTAGGTCTGAAGAAGTAGTCATAATTCGTCCTCAATGTACAAGCACATTTCAGGATAGACACTCAATATAAAAGCGCCCGCTAGGTTAATCTAGCGGGCGCTTTTGTTTGTCATTTGGTAGTTATATCATCATGACGACGACAATCTATAAACATAGATCAGCAAACTGACCGCGAGTCAGTAGCGCTAAGTCTTTCGGGTCGAGTTCAATTTCTAGCCCGCGCTTCCCTGCACTCACGCATATCGTTTCAAAATCTGTCGCGCTGGAATGAACAAAGGTAGGCAAGGCTTTTTTCTGACCAAGAGGGCTGATCCCACCCACCACATAACCCGTAGTTTTCTGAGCAATATCAGGGTTCGCCATCTCTGCTTTTTTGCCTTTTGCCGCTTTTGCCGCAAGCTTCAGGTTTAGCTTCTGATCAACGGGAATAACGGCAACAGCTAAATCTTTAGCGACGCCATTCAAACAGAACAAAAGCGTTTTAAATACACGTTTAGGATCCTGCCCAAGCGCTTCAACGGCTTCTAATCCGTAGTTCGTATTATTCGCATCATGGTGATATTGATGCACGCTATGAGCGATTTTCTTTTTCTTAGCGAGATTGATTGCAGGGGTCATAACAAATCCAAACGATAGATAAACAAAAAGCGACGCCGAGGCGTCGCTTTAGTTAAATTTATCATGGTGCTAGAGTCAATCTAATTTAGCACCTATTGACTCAATCAACTGGGTTCAATTACTTGTAAACCATTTGACCAGAAGGTGCGTACTTGTTCACGTCAACTGGGCTGTTCGCTTCTAGGTACTCTTTCAGTACTTCAGCATCAACAAAACCTGTGTTCACGTAACCAGGGTGATCAGAAAGTTTAGGGTAACCGTCGCCACCAGCCGCGTTGAAGCTTGGCACTGTGAAACGGTATGTTTCGTCTAAACGAAGCTGTTTGCCACCGATGAAGACATTCGATACTTCACCGTTTGCTACTGTCATTGAAATGCCAGCGAACTGCGCGTAAGCACCAGAATCGATTGGTTTCGTCGCCACAACGTTTAGGTAATCTAGAACTTCTTTACCTGTCATGTCTGTGTAAGTCAGGATGTTTGCAAAAGGTTGTACCTTCAGTACATCTTTGTAAGTGACATTGCCCGCTTCAATTGAGTCACGAACACCACCAGAGTTCATCACAGCGAAGTCTGCTTGTGCACGCTCCATGTGAGAAGTCGCAATCAAACGACCTAGGTTAGTTTGTTGGAAACGCACCACGTTACGATCGCCTTCAAGCTTGCCATTTGTCTCAGCAATTTGAACTTCTAGCTGTGCTTGACCTTGCTCTTGGAAAGGACGTAGGAATTCAAGCAACTCTGGGTCTTGTGCGATCTCATCTTGAATAAGAACACGTTGCTTCTTACCGTCAATCTTAACTTTCTTCTTAAGGTTAACTGGAACCAGATCGTAGCTCACCATCTCTAGCTCGCCGTTACGGAATTCGTAATCAGCACGACCTACGTACTTGCCCCACTCGTGAGCTTGAACAATGTAGGTACCGTTCTGTACGTCTGGTTTACACTCATCACCCGGCTTGAAGTTTTTCTTCGCAACGTTAGGGCCTTCCATACATACAGGCTCTTGAGAGTGACCACCAACGATCATGTCTAGGTCGCCTTCGTTTAGGTAACGAGCAAGTGCTACATCACCCGGTGCGTTAACACCACGTTGGCCGTTTTCGTAGTGACCCATGTGAGTCACAGCGAAGATTAAGTCTGGCTTCTCTGTTTCTTTAAGTTCAGCGATTAGCTTCTTCGCTTCTTCTTTAGGGTCACGGAAGTCAATGCTCGCGATGAACTCAGGGTTACCGATTTTTGCCGTATCTTCAGTGGTTAGACCGATAACTGCAATCTTGATACCTTGCTTTTCAAACATCTCGTAAGCTTGGAACTTGCGTTCGCCTGTTGCTTTGTCGTAGATGTTTGCAGATAGCATTGGGAAGTTAGCCCAGTCGATCTGCTTTTGTAGTACGTCTAAAGAGTTGTCAAACTCGTGGTTACCCAATGCCATTGCATCGTAACCAATTTTATTCATACCTTTGAAATCAGGTTCTGCATCTTGAAGATCTGACTCTGGCACACCCGTGTTGATGTCACCACCAGATAGAAGCAACACGCTACCGCCTTCTGCTTCAACTTCAGCACGAAGTTGATCAACAAGCGTTTTACGCGCAGACATGCCGTATTCACCGTATTTGTTCTGCCAAAAACGACCATGGTTGTCGTTAGTGTGTAGAACCGTAAGCTTGTAAGTTTCGTCTTGGTTCCAATCTTGAGTTGATTGAGACGCACACCCAGCTAGAGTAGCTAGGATTGCAGCACTTAGTGCTGTCTTTAGAATAAGGCGTTGCTTCATTGTCATACCTTTGAACTTTTTAGGGGAATCCACTGCTTTTTATAATCTATTGCGACCCCTTTCCTGGAGTTCGAACAATAAGACTTCAACATGACTAATCTTAAATTAACATTCTAGATGTAACACGACGATTTCATATTTATGTCGAATTGGTCACGCATAGATCGGCAGTTAAGTGTAACAAAATTATGAGATTACACTCAAACTTCCCCTGCATCACAGGCAATCGTTTACTTATAAAGTGTGATGAACATCAGTAATTTACTATAAACAGGACAGACCTCACACACCCATACCACTTTCTTAGGGAATCAAAGGTTCTGTTAACAAAGATTTAATCATCTGCCGTTGATTAGTGCTCTGAAAAACAGGTTAACTAACGACTACACAGCTTAGTCATAGTCAAAACAACTTAGTCATCGTCAAAATAGGCCGAGGCTTCAGTGAACTGAACGGATGTCCCGTTAAAAAAAACGCCCAACTCTAAGAGTTGGGCGTTTATCTTATGCTGTTAAATAACCACTTAAACTCACTAACATTAGCGATTTAATGCTCGTTATTTAGCATCAGCCAAAGCTATTTAATATCTATGTGGTCGAAGCCTTTGATAAGGTCATCAAGTGCTTTCATCTGCTTCAAGAATGGTTCTAGTTTATCTAGAGGTAGCGCCGATGGGCCATCACAGCGTGCTTGATCTGGGTTAGGGTGAGCCTCAAGAAACAGACCAGCAATACCCGTCGCAATGCCAGCTTTAGCTAGTTCAACCGTTTGCTCACGACGACCACCAGAGGCCGCACCTGATGGATCACGCATTTGAAGCGCGTGAGTCACATCAAAGATAATTGGGCTGCCGTTTGATGATTTTTTCATTACACCGAAACCAAGCATATCAACAACTAAGTTGTCATAACCCATGCAAGAACCACGTTCACAAAGAATGATGTTGTCGTTGCCACACTCAGCAAACTTATCAACGATATTACCCACTTGATCTGGGCTCATGAACTGAGGCTTCTTCACGTTGATTACAGCACCGGTCTTAGCCATCGCTTCAACAAGGTCAGTTTGACGAGCAAGAAACGCTGGAAGCTGAATTACATCAACCACATCTGCAACAGGCTGAGCTTGTGCTTCTGTGTGGATATCAGTAATGATCTTCACGCCAAAAGTATCTTTCAGTTCTTGGAAGATTTTAAGACCTTCTTCCATACCTGGACCACGGTATGAGTGAACTGAGCTGCGGTTTGCTTTATCGAAAGACGCCTTAAATACGTAAGGGATGCCCAACTTCTCTGTGACTTTCACGTAATGCTCACAGATCTGCATTGCTAGATCGCGAGATTCAAGAACGTTCATGCCTGCAAATAGCGTAAATGGCTTGTCGTTAGCAATTGGCATGTCACCAATGTGAACTGTTTTCTGTTCCATCATATTCTCTCTAAATAATTATTAATTAGTGAACAACCACTGTCTTTTCGTTCATGACGTTCACTTGAGATTTCAGTAACTCAGATGCAGGGTCATCTGGGCATTGGTCGATAAAGTATTGGTAATCCGTTGCAGCAACTTGATGACAGTCTAGCTGCTGATAAATAAAGCCACGGTCACGGATTTCATACGGATCATCCGGCACAAACGTTAACGCAAGATCAGTACACTTCAATGCAAGCGTATAACGCTCTTCTCGCAATAATGCACTCTTAAGCAACGCTAGCCACTTACCAATAATCGTTGGGTGATCGGCAACCTCTAAGTGTTCCGCTTTCACCTTAGCGAGTGGGCCATCATGGCCGATTAACCAAGCTCGTAAAGTTTGTACGCCAACATACTCACCGTTGTAAGGGTTAATATAGACGGCTGCTTGCCCGTACCAACTCACTTTTAGCAAGAATTGAGTAGGGAAAGAGACGCCCTCTACAGGGAAGCCTAGCTTGCGACCTAGAAAAAGAAAAATCGCACCAAGACTCACAGGGATGCCTTTCTTTCTCTCGAGCACTTTATCGATGAATGCGTTTTCCGAAGAGAAGTACGCATCTTTATCGCCAGCAAAACCCCACTCGTAAAAGAATAGTCGAATAAAAGATTCAAACTTCTGCTGCTCATCGGTTTCATTAACCAAAGCAAACTCAGCGTCTTTTAACAATCTCGCCAGTTCTTGCTCAGCCCAGCTGTCTTGAGTTTCTGGGTTAATCGCTTTATTTAAGATCAATGCACCTTCAGCTAACTCTAGCTGGTCAAAGTCTTCATCAAAAAATTCGTACATACGTAACTAACCGAAATAAGGAGATAATTAACCGAAAAATGTTGGTGTCTTCGTCATTGCGATTTTGCCTGCCATTGCTAGCCAGCCTAGAGCGCCAAAGAATGAAAAAACTCTCAATAGCTTGTTCTTACCTAACTTAAGCGCAAAGAAGCCCAGGGCGATGTAAGCCATTACACAGGTCAGTTTTTCAGTTAACCATGGTGCCGCTGGTGTAAATGGAATAAAACCAGTAATAAAAATCAAACCAATACCCGATAGCAGCAGCAACGAGTCATTGATATGAGGGAAACGCTGCAAGAAAGGATGCTTAAGCTTTGGTGAGTTAACCATCATCAGAGCGAAACGAATCGAAAGAAGTAGCGCGCTTATAGCAATCGTTAGTAGGTGAAAATGTTTTAAACCTTCGTACATGGTATTCCTTTATATTTTTATATGTGCTTTCGTTAACACGAGCCAAACAATACCCGTTAATGCCCTGTATTTCTGCGTTAATTCTCTGTATTTCCGCGTTAAATGCATTATCGAGTTAAGTGTATTGTCGAGTTAAAGGTATCAATTTAGCAAGTTCATCATCTATTGCTCACAAGATGATTAACAGCAGCCTATGAACAGTAACGACCCAATGTCACTCGGTCATTACCACCGTAATCTTTTTCTGTAACCACATCCAAGTAGCCCAGTTGTTGCATTATCTCACGTACCGCCAAGCCTTGGTCATAGCCGTGTTCAAACGCTAGCCAGCCTTCGTTTTCTAAAAAACCGCGTGCGTTTTCAGAAATGTATCGAATATCAGCTAAACCTTTCTCTTCAGCAACTAACGCTGTGATCGGTTCAAAACGCACATCACCTTGAGATAAATGAGGGTCATTCTTCTCAATGTAAGGTGGGTTCGAGACAATCAACGAGAACTTCACAGCTTCTTCTTCAGAATTCACCGAGTTCAAAGGCTCAAACCAACTGCCATGTAAAAAGGTGGCGTTGGTGATGTTCAAGCGTTGTGCATTTTCTGTAGCAAGTTGCTGCGCTTCAGGGCGAAGATCAATGCCCGTAACTGGTCGATTCGGCATTTCAGACGCCAATGCTAACGCGATAGCACCTGTGCCCGTGCCTAAATCGAGAATCGCACCTTGTTTGCCATACGTTTTGTCTAACGCCACTTCAACCAAACGCTCGGTATCTGGACGTGGGATTAATGTAGAAGGAGAAACTTTTAACGGCAGCGACCAAAACTCACGTTCACCAACAATATAAGCCACAGGCTCACCGGTTAAGCGACGTTTTAGAAGGGTATTAAATTCGGATTCTTGTTCTGAAGTGAGATGCTTCTCAGGCCAAGTTAGTAGGTAAGATCTAGGTTTATCTAAAGCGTGACAAAGCAGTACCGCAGCATCAATCGAGGGCGATGTGTTATCGCCCTCTTGAAGCTGTACGATTGCTGACTTTAAAGCACTTTCAACCGTATATGCTGACTGCATAGTAATTAGTTGTGCTCAGCAAGTGCTGCTAGTTGATCTGCTTGGTGCTCTTGTAGAACAGGATCAAGCAGGCTTTGCATATCACCTTCCAGAACTTCGTTCAGGCGGTAGATAGTTAAGTTGATGCGGTGATCAGAAACACGGCCTTGAGGATAGTTGTACGTACGAATACGGTCACTACGGTCACCAGAACCTAATAGGTTACGACGTGTATCTGAAATCGCGGCAGCACGACGCTCTTCTTCAGCTTGAACGATACGAGCCGCAAGAACAGCCATCGCTTTCGCTTTATTTTTATGCTGAGAACGCTCGTCTTGACACTCTACTACTGTACCTGTTGGTAAGTGAGTAATACGGATTGCTGAATCCGTGGTGTTAACGTGCTGACCACCCGCGCCTGATGCACGGAAAGTATCAATCTTAAGGTCGCCCGCTTTGATCTCTGGAAGATCTGCTTCTGGGATCTCAGGCATAACCGCAACGGTACAAGCTGATGTATGAACACGACCTTGAGATTCAGTCTCAGGTACACGTTGTACACGGTGACCGCCAGACTCGAACTTCATTGTGCCATAAACAGCGTCGCCACTGATTTTAGCGATCATCTCTTTAAAGCCGCCCTGCTCTGAAACATTGCTACTCATCACCTCAACGCGCCAACCTTTTTTCTCGGCAAATCTAGAGTACATGCGGAAAAGGTTACCCGCAAAAATACCCGCTTCATCACCACCAGCACCGGCACGAATCTCTAAGAAACAGTTACGCTCATCGTTTGGATCTTTTGGAATCAGAAGAATTTGCAGCTCATCAGTCAGACGTTCAATATTCGCTTTCGCATCTTTGATCTCTTCTTGAGCCATTTCGCGCATTTCTGCGTCGTCTTCATTTGCCATCTCTTCAGCAGCTTCTAAATCTTCTTGAGCTTGCTGGTATGATTTGAAGCACCCCGTCACCTCTTCTAATTGAGAATACTCTTTTGACAAGGCACGGAATTTGTCTTGATTCCCAAGTACACCGGGATCACCAAGTAGATGTTGAACTTCTTCATAGCGTTCAACAAGTGTTTCAAGCTTTATTAGAATCGAGGCTTTCATAATGTCTTATTCTGTTGGAGGTCGAATATTATTGAGGGTTTTCTAAGCCCAAACTCTGTCTAATGACCATTAATTTTGCAGGTTCTCCTTGCTCAGCTGCACTTTGAAGTGCACGCGTTGGAGCATGGATCAATTTGTTTGTGAGCTTATTACTTAGCTCAAGTAAGACTTTCTCAGGGTCACCGCCAGCGGCAAGTGATTGTAAACTCTTACTTAATAAATCTTCTCGGATTTCATTGGCCGATTTACGGTAATCACGAATACTGTCTACCGCTTGCAGTGAACGCATCCAACTCATAAACGCGGCGCTTTCTTCACTAACTATTGCTTCAGCTTGAATCGCTTCTACTTTTCGTTGTTCAATATTGCCATCAACGATCGACTGCAAATCGTCAACGGAATATAGGTAAGCATCATTCAGATCGCCGACCTGAGATTCCACATCACGAGGAACCGCAATATCAACCAACAACATAGGTTGATGCTTTCTTGTCTTCAGTGCGGTTTCAACCATGCCCTTGCCAATAATAGGCAACGGGCTTGCAGTTGAGCTGATCACGATATCCGCTCTATGCAAATGGTCAGGAATCTCATTCAGGCTGATCACTTCAGCACCAAACGCTTCAGCTAGCCCTAAAGCACGCTCACGAGTTCGGTTAGCCACTATCATCTTAGTGCAGCCATTCGCAGAAAGGTGTTTAGCCACCAATTCAATCGTCTCACCCGCACCAACCAATAACACGGTTGAATCAGCAATCGACTCAAAGATGTGTTTAGCTAACGTACAGGCCGCGTAAGCAACAGATACCGCGCTTCCGCCAATTTCAGTTTCAGTTCGAACACGCTTGGCGACAGAAAATGATTTCTGGAACAGTTTTTCCATTGAAGCATCAACAGATTTGTTCTCTCGCGAGTCCGTATAAGCTTGCTTCACCTGACCTAAGATCTGCGGCTCACCCAATACCAAGGAGTCCAAACCACAAGCTACGCGCATTAAATGTTTAATCGCGGCCTGCTCTTCATGGATATAAATGCTGGGTTTTAACTCTTCAGGGCTAACTTGATGGAAAACAGACAACCAATCGATGAGCTTGTTTTTTGCCACGCCTTTGACGTCACAATACACTTCAGTTCGATTACAGGTAGAAAGTATGACACTTCCATTTACGTGTGCATTTGCGTTAAGTTGCTTGAGTGCCTCAGATAATTTATCTGGACCAAAAGCGACTTTTTCTCGCAATTCAACCGACGCTGTATTGTGATTGATACCTACGGCAAGCAAAGACATGTATCAGAAGTTCTCGATCAGGGAATGGAAACAAGGGGCGAATTTTACTTGATGCATGGCTCTATTTAAAGAGCAAGCGGGATTTGTTTTCCTGACTTCGTGAATTCAATGCTATAGTTGAGACGTTTTTTAGATAAATTTGAACAAGTTGTGAGCAAATATGAGCAAGCTTCGTAAAATCACGTCTCTTATTTTTATAACCATAATTATGGTGGGTTGCTCGTCTATCCCAGAACAACCGACCAGCGTCGAGTGGCAAAGTCACCAAGATCGGCTTTTACAGATAGAAAACTATCAAGCCTCAGGCAAGCTCGCTTACATTTCTCCAGAGCAACGCCAAAGCCTAAATTTCATTTGGAAGCATTCACCAAATCAGAGTCAATTGAGGCTCACTACTTTCCTTGGTCAAACCGCCTTGAACCTCACAATTGACAGTTCGGGTGCCAAGGTAGTCACTTATGATGATAAGGTGTTCACTCACGCAAGTGCATCTGTATTGGTCGAGCAACTTACTGGATTACAGATTCCCATTGACCATCTACCACAATGGTTCCTTGGCATTCCAGACCAAGCCGATAGCTACCAATTGAACACCACCAACACGCTTGAATCTCTCACCAAACAAGTTAGCAACCAACTATGGACACTGAATTTTGATAACTATCGAAATACAGAGATGCCGAGTAAACTATTATCTGGTGAAGACAACACTAAGGTAGAGACAATCCCACTCCCTACTCGTTTGTCATTCAAGCAAGACGAGAACAAAATCAACATTGTAGTTTCGAAGTGGACACTGAAAAAATGATAACAACACCAACCCATTGGCCCTCTCCGGCTAAACTGAATTTATTTCTCTATATCACAGGTCGACGTGACAATGGCTATCACGAACTTCAGACCCTATTTCAGTTTGTCGACTTTGGTGATGAACTCACGGTTACCGCAAACCGAGAAACAAGCTCAATAACCATCACACCAGAGATTCCAGGGGTTGCGACAGAAGATAACCTAATTTGGAAAGCCGCTACTGCCCTTCAACAATATACATCGACGACTTTCGGTGCGGATATTGAGTTAAAGAAAGTGCTTCCTATGGGAGGTGGCATTGGTGGAGGTTCTTCAAATGCCGCAACCGTGTTGGTCGCTCTCAACCATTTATGGCAACTCAACCTGTGCGATGATCAGTTAGCAGAGATTGGCTTAAAGCTTGGTGCAGACGTTCCGGTCTTCGTTCGAGGCCACGCCGCCTTTGCTGAAGGTGTTGGTGAGCAATTACAACCCGCTAATCCGGATGAGAAATGGTATCTCGTTGCTAAACCTCAAGTGAGCATAGCAACTGTAGACATATTCACACATTCAGAATTAACTCGAAATACGCCGAAGCGAGCACTATCAACGCTTCTAGAGCAAGAATACGTAAACGATTGCGAAAAAATTGTGCGAATGCTGTACCCAGAGGTTGATAAGCAACTTTCATGGCTGCTACAATACGCGCCGTCGAGATTGACTGGTACTGGTTCGTGCGTTTTTGCTGAATTTAGCAGCAAAAAAGAAGCCGAATCGGTGCTAGAGCAACTGTCTGACACAGTTTCCGCGTTTATCGCTAAGGGACGAAACATTTCGCCTTTAAAAGAAACTTTGGCTGAATACCAATCAGCCCACCCACAATCTATTTAAAACTGGACGCAACCCGAGGTTTCCACCGTGCCTGATATGAAGCTATTTGCTGGTAACGCAACACCTGAACTAGCCCAACGTATTGCTGATCGTCTATACATCTCTCTTGGAGATGCTACTGTAGACCGTTTTTCTGATGGCGAAGTCGCTGTACAAATCAATGAAAACGTTCGTGGTAGCGATGTATTCCTGATTCAATCAACTTGTGCACCAACCAATGACAACCTTATGGAATTGGTGGTAATGATTGACGCAATGCGCCGTGCTTCTGCTGGCCGTATTACTGCTGTAATCCCTTACTTCGGTTATGCCCGTCAAGATCGTCGTGTACGTTCTGCTCGTGTGCCTATTACTGCAAAAGTTGTTGCAGATTTCCTTTCTAACGTTGGTGTTGACCGCGTTCTTACTATCGACCTACACGCAGAGCAAATCCAAGGCTTCTTCGATGTACCTGTTGATAACATCTTCGGCACTCCAGTTCTTCTAGAAGACATGGCTAACCGTGGCCTAGAAAACCCAGTAGTGGTTTCTCCAGACCTTGGTGGTGTTGTACGTGCTCGTGCAACCGCTAAAGCGCTAGGTGATGTTGACATCGCTATCGTTGATAAGCGTCGTCCACGTGCTAACGTTTCTGAAGTAATGAACCTGATCGGTGATGTTGAAGGTCGTGACTGTGTTATCGTTGATGACATGATCGATACTGGTGGCACACTGTGTAAAGCAGCTGAAGCGCTTAAAGAGCGCGGTGCTAAGCGTGTATTCGCTTACGCTACTCACGCTGTATTCTCTGGTACTGCTGCAGAAAACATTCGTAACTCAGTTCTAGACCAAGTTATTGTTACAGATTCAATCAAGCTTTCTCCAGAGATGGCTGCGACAGGCAAAGTGACTGAGCTAAGCCTTTCTCGCATGCTTGCTGAAGCAATTCGCCGCATCAGCAACGAAGAATCAATCTCAGCGATGTTTAACTAATCAAAGCTCTATAGCTTTGTTGTAGAAAAGCTTTGTTTTAGAACTCGTGAGAGAGACACATTAAGCACTTCATTGAATGAAGTGCTTTTTTTATGTCTAACCAATATTAAGCCGCAATTCACCACAGTCAGGAATCATCGTGTTGCTATCAGCTAGCTCGCACCTTTTTCATAAACTGTGATATCATACGGCGCTTTTTGAAATCCCAAGAGAGATCCATACCTTGAGCCAACAAATAAAACTTCTCGTTGGACTGGCTAATCCAGGTCCAGAATACGCCAAAACTCGCCACAATGCGGGTGCTTGGGTAGTTGAAGAATTAGCGCGTGTACATAACGTGACACTAAAGAACGAACCAAAGTTCTTTGGCCTAACGGGTCGTATCATGGTTCATGGTGAAGATCTTCGCTTGCTGATCCCAACGACTTTTATGAACTTGTCAGGCAAAGCTGTTGCTGCCTTAGCAAAGTTCTACCAAATTAAACCAGAACAAATCATGGTTGCTCACGATGAGTTAGATCTTCCTCCTGGTATTGGAAAGTTTAAAAAAGGTGGTGGTCATGGTGGACATAATGGTCTGAAAGACATCATCAGCAAGCAGGGTAACAATAAAGAATTCTATCGTCTTAGATTAGGCATTGGCCATCCAGGACACAAAGATAAAGTTGCAGGTTATGTATTAGGCAAAGCTCCTGCGAAAGAGCAAGAGTGTATCGAGGCTGTCGTTGACGAATCGGTTCGTAGCCTAGACATCTTATTAAAAGATGGCCTACCAAAAGCACAAAATCGCTTACATACGTTCAAAGCAGAATAAGGTTTATATCATGGGTTTTAAATGTGGCATCGTTGGTCTACCAAACGTTGGTAAGTCAACTCTGTTTAACGCACTGACTAAAGCAGGCATCGAAGCAGCAAACTTTCCATTTTGTACAATCGAACCAAACACAGGTATCGTTCCGGTTCCAGATCTACGCTTAGATGCATTAGCAAAAATTGTTAATCCACAGAAGATCCTTCCAACGACAATGGAATTCGTAGATATCGCAGGCCTAGTTGCTGGCGCATCTAAAGGTGAAGGTCTAGGTAACAAATTCCTAGCTAACATCCGTGAAACTGATGCTATCGGTCACGTTGTACGCTGCTTTGAAAACGAAAACATCGTTCACGTTTCAGGCAAAGTATCTCCAATCGAAGATATCGAAGTGATCAACCTTGAGCTTGCTCTTGCCGATCTAGATAGCTGTGAACGTGCAATCTTCCGTAATGCTAAAAAAGCAAAAGGCGGAGATAAAGACGCTAAATTTGAAACTACAGTTCTTGAAAAGCTTCTACCTATCCTGACTGAAGGTGGTATGGCTCGTACTGTTGAACTTGGCAAAGAAGAAGTAGCAGCAATCGACTACCTTAACTTCCTAACGCTTAAGCCAACAATGTACATTGCAAACGTTGCTGAAGATGGTTTTGAAAACAACCCTTACCTAGACGCCGTTCGCGAATATGCAGAAAAAGAGAACAACGTTGTTGTTGCTGTGTGTGCTGCAATCGAATCTGAACTTTCTGAGCTTGACGATGAAGATCGTGAAGAGTTTCTAGCTGACATGGGTATTGAAGAACCAGGCCTTAACCGAGTGATCCGCTCTGGTTACGAGCTACTGACTCTTCAAACTTACTTTACTGCCGGTGTTAAAGAAGTTCGAGCTTGGACTATTCCTATCGGTGCAACAGCGCCGCAAGCAGCTGGTAAGATCCACACCGACTTCGAGAAAGGTTTCATCCGTGCAGAAGTAGTTGGCTACGAACATTTCATCGAGTTTGGCGGTGAAAGCGGAGCAAAAGATGCAGGTAAATGGCGTCTTGAAGGCAAAGAATACATCGTTAAAGATGGTGACGTAGTTCACTTCCGCTTCAACGTATAATTCTGATTAAACATCTAGAAAAAAGGCCAGTGAATTCACTGGCCTTTTTGTTTTCCCCCTTTAGAAATAGCCCCACATCCAAAACTTAACTTCCTATATATATCGCCTTTTAGACCTGTTTTTTGTCGACAAATACACCTCTTTGCCTAAAAAGAAACCGAACAGATGTTTATTCGCGATTTATTCAAAAAAAAAGTTGACGGGTTTCGCTCAACTCCGCATAATGCGCCCCGTTCACAACGAAGCGGCAACGTCTCGAAATGAGCAACAATTTGGAAATGGCTACTTAGCTCAGTTGGTTAGAGCACATCACTCATAATGATGGGGTCGCAGGTTCGAATCCCGCAGTAGCCACCATTTCCTAAGCACTCTGTTTGTTATTAAACATCTATCTCTTAACAACAAAGAGTTTTTAGGAAAGTAAAGCGGTCGTGGCGGAATTGGTAGACGCACCAGATTTAGGTTCTGGCGCCGAGAGGTGTGAGAGTTCAAGTCTCTCCGACCGCACCATATTGAGATATCTTAATTGATATCATTGTTGGGCTATCGCCAAGCGGTAAGGCACTGGCTTTTGATGCCAGCATTCCCTGGTTCGAATCCAGGTAGCCCAGCCACAATTTAAAGTGTAATTATCTTTAAAAAGATAATGGCATTGGAAGCGAGATTATATTATATTACTTCGCTCTCAGATGGCTACTTAGCTCAGTTGGTTAGAGCACATCACTCATAATGATGGGGTCGCAGGTTCGAATCCCGCAGTAGCCACCATTCTTTCTTTATGAAAGAAGAACAAACAACGTTACTTAGACAAACCATAAGTCTTCTTAACTATACTCTTCGCTAGAGTAAAAGCTTTGCTGCGGTCGTGGCGGAATTGGTAGACGCACCAGATTTAGGTTCTGGCGCCGAGAGGTGTGAGAGTTCAAGTCTCTCCGACCGCACCATTATTTAGATGTCTTAATTGATATCCTGTTGGGCTATCGCCAAGCGGTAAGGCACTGGCTTTTGATGCCAGCATTCCCTGGTTCGAATCCAGGTAGCCCAGCCATTACAACGTTACTTAGACAAACCATAAGTCTTCTTAACTATACTCTTTGCTAGAGTAAAAGCTTTGCTGCGGTCGTGGCGGAATTGGTAGACGCACCAGATTTAGGTTCTGGCGCCGAGAGGTGTGAGAGTTCAAGTCTCTCCGACCGCACCATTATTTCTCTTTAATTAGAGATAAAATAGTGAATACATAAAATTCATTATTGGCTACTTAGCTCAGTTGGTTAGAGCACATCACTCATAATGATGGGGTCGCAGGTTCGAATCCCGCAGTAGCCACCATTCTTTCTTTATGAAAGAAAAAGTACAAACAACGTTATATTGAATCACCAATGTCGATATAACTATAAAGATTTGCTGCGGTCGTGGCGGAATTGGTAGACGCACCAGATTTAGGTTCTGGCGCCGAGAGGTGTGAGAGTTCAAGTCTCTCCGACCGCACCATTATTTAGATATCTTAATTGATATCCTGTTGGGCTATCGCCAAGCGGTAAGGCACTGGCTTTTGATGCCAGCATTCCCTGGTTCGAATCCAGGTAGCCCAGCCATTACAACGTTACTTAGACAAACCATAAGTCTTCTTAACTATACTCTTTGCTAGAGTAAAAGCTTTGCTGCGGTCGTGGCGGAATTGGTAGACGCACCAGATTTAGGTTCTGGCGCCGAGAGGTGTGAGAGTTCAAGTCTCTCCGACCGCACCATTATTTAGATATCTTAATTGATATCCTGTTGGGCTATCGCCAAGCGGTAAGGCACTGGCTTTTGATGCCAGCATTCCCTGGTTCGAATCCAGGTAGCCCAGCCATTACAACGTTACTTAGACAAACCATAAGTCTTCTTAACTATACTCTTTGCTAGAGTAAAAGCTTTGCTGCGGTCGTGGCGGAATTGGTAGACGCACCAGATTTAGGTTCTGGCGCCGAGAGGTGTGAGAGTTCAAGTCTCTCCGACCGCACCATTATTTAGATATCTTAATTGATATCCTGTTGGGCTATCGCCAAGCGGTAAGGCACTGGCTTTTGATGCCAGCATTCCCTGGTTCGAATCCAGGTAGCCCAGCCATTACAACGTTACTTAGACAAACCATAAGTCTTCTTAACTATACTCTTTGCTAGAGTAAAAGCTTTGCTGCGGTCGTGGCGGAATTGGTAGACGCACCAGATTTAGGTTCTGGCGCCGAGAGGTGTGAGAGTTCAAGTCTCTCCGACCGCACCATTATTTAGATATCTTAATTGATATCCTGTTGGGCTATCGCCAAGCGGTAAGGCACTGGCTTTTGATGCCAGCATTCCCTGGTTCGAATCCAGGTAGCCCAGCCATTACAACGTTACTTAGACAAACCATAAGTCTTCTTAACTATACTCTTTGCTAGAGTAAAAGCTTTGCTGCGGTCGTGGCGGAATTGGTAGACGCACCAGATTTAGGTTCTGGCGCCGAGAGGTGTGAGAGTTCAAGTCTCTCCGACCGCACCATTATTTCTCTTTAATTAGAGATAAAATAGTGAATACATAAAATTCATTATTGGCTACTTAGCTCAGTTGGTTAGAGCACATCACTCATAATGATGGGGTCGCAGGTTCGAATCCCGCAGTAGCCACCATTCTTTCTTTATGAAAGAAAAAGTACAAACAACGTTATATTGAATCACCAATGTCGATATAACTATAAAGATTTGCTGCGGTCGTGGCGGAATTGGTAGACGCACCAGATTTAGGTTCTGGCGCCGAGAGGTGTGAGAGTTCAAGTCTCTCCGACCGCACCATCATTGAATGAAACCCAGCTTTTTAGCTGGGTTTTGTTTTATCTGGAGTATGTAAATCTGCAAGCCAAGTCACCAAGTATTCTCTTCTATAACCTCACTTTTACTGCGATTTTATTAGACAATGTCTGCTCCATTTCCTAACTGAGTATGACTACCTATGAAAACCCTCCCTTTAACGATCGGTTGCTACACAGATTCTCCAAGTAATAGCCAAGGTGTCTATCAAACTCAGTTAGATCTAGAAACAGGAAAACTATTACCTCTAGAGCTTATTGCCGAATGTCATAACCCCTCTTTTATCACCGCGACAAAGTCTGGTATCTATACAGCAGCTGAGGTTGAGCAAAAGAAACAACCGAAGCTCATTCATATACCTAATGTTGACTCACAAATCACGTCCAATACAGGCCTCATCTCGGGGGATCACCCCTGCCACGTTGCGATAGATCCCCACAATAAGTTTGCTATTACATCGCAATACTCGTCAGGGACATTCGATATCTTTAGTTTAAGTATCAATGGTAATATCGATAAACGACTCAAAACACTCAAAATGGTTGGCTCAGGGCCGAACAAAGAAAGACAAACTGGCCCATATGCTCATCAAAGCCTTTTCCTGAATAACTCTCCGCAGTTTGTTACCGTCGATCTCGGAGCCGATCGAATCAACTTCTATTGCTTCGACGAAGAACAAGAAGAATTCCTTGATGAGCCAATGCAGTCTATTAAAGTGCCAGCAGGGAATGGACCTCGTCACCTAGTCTTTAACCAAGCTGAAGATAAAGCCTATGTGGTGTGTGAGCTCTCGGAGACGATATTGATTTTGGAGAAGTCTTTAGGGCTGTGGAATATTGTGGAAGAGGTTGACGCACTTCCTAATACGGAGAAAGGAGAAGCCGCGGCTGCAATTAAGCTATCGCCAGATGAGCAATTCCTTTACGTATCTTGCCGACATCAATCAAGAATCAGTTGTTTTCGAATAGATTCAACTACTCAAAAGCTCATATTTATGGACAGTTACGATATTGAAGGCAAGTTCCCTCGCGACTTTCATATCACTAATGACGGACAATGGCTTATCTCCGCAAACCAGCACTCCAACAACCTCACGTCATTCAAACGAAATGTTGAAGATGGCTCTCTGACCTATACCGATTACTCGTTAGACCTTGATGCACCAGTTTGCGTCACTCAGCAACAATAAGCATTACAACAAAAACAAAAAAGGAGAGCATCGGCTCTCCTTCTCTATATAAACAACCTGATCTAACCGTTTTAAAGGCCCAAGGCGTATTTCAAGACTTGAGCTTTAATCGGCCCTGAGTTTTCTGCTAACTTTAGTGCAGCATTGCGGACAAACTTTAACGGGCCAATGTCATTACTGAACGTTTTATAGAAGAAGTCCATGCCACTTTGCATCATTAGATTGTCACCTCTTCTGATCACTTCATAGCGTCTCGCCACAGATTGATTCAATTCACCTTTCTCTTTGGTGATATCCAATAGTGCAGCCACATCTTTAAAGCCCAAGTTAACACCCTGACCTGCTAGAGGGTTAATCGTATGTGCCGAATCTCCAACCAGAATACAATTGTTCTTAGCGTAAGATTGCGCATGACGACGAGTGAGAGGGAACGAACCAGAGTTGAGGACTTTGATGTCTCCCAGTTCCGGAGGGAAGTTAGCGAGTACTTCATTACGCAGCTTTTCAGGGCTCATCGATGATAATTGTTTTATACGAGATGGGGAGTCATACCAAACCAACGATCCCTGCCCGACTTCTTGACCGTCAGAGGTTAGAGAACACAATGGCAAAAATGAACGAGGACCACTTGGTAGGAATTGCTGCCAAGTAATATCTTGTTGAGGCTGTTCGGTTTCGACATTGATAAGCATGCAGTGCTGTCGGTAATCCCAAGCTGTAATGCCAATTCCAGCTTGCTGACGAACGGCTGAGTTCGCGCCATCAGCACCAACCACCCACTTCGCTGATAACTCAGCTCCTGATTGAAGCTTAACGATATTGGTCTCACCAAACTCAATCTCATCCAGCTTTTCTGGGCATAACAGTTCGAGATTGTCGTAGGCATCAAATTGAGACCATAATCCTAGTTGAATGAGCCTATTCTCAACAATATAGCCTAGACGAGGCAGATCCAGTGATGCAGCATCAAATCGAGTACGACACTCTGGATGCTCCCACGTTTCTAAACGCTTGTAAGAACAGACGCGCATCGCTGCGATACTTTGCCACGCACCAAGACCTTCAAGTAAATCGACCGATGCTTGAGAAATCGCAGACACACGAGTATCCATCGCTTGTGACTCATCAAAAGCTTGTGGGGCAAAACCTTCGATCACCGCAACACTCAGCCCTTGCTTTGCAAAGCCGACCGCTGTTGCTGCGCCAACCATGCCGCCACCGACTACCACAATATCGTAACTGTTCATATTTTGTACTTATCAGTTTGATTCTTTGACTGTTTTTGATTGTACTTTTTCATAACTAACTTGTAACCAAAAACCTTATTCGAAAAAAGGGTTATCCCTTATGGTATATGGCGTTAGCAATAATAAAAACCACTACATAAGAGATTTGTTCAGACTACTAGTCAGTCGGTTTTGAAACCAGTACAATACGCCGCTTGCCGCTAGAGCCAGTCATAAAATTGAATACCGAATTATGACAAACAATGCTGGCGGATGAATAATGGGCGATTTGCTCCCTTAAATTAAACTAACGATCGAGCGAACATATAATGAGTAAGAAACTGCTAATTAAAACTTGGGGCTGTCAGATGAATGAATACGATTCATCAAAAATGGCCGACCTGCTTAACGCTGCAAATGGCTATGAGCTAACTGAAGTACCTGAGGAAGCAGACGTACTACTATTGAATACTTGTTCTATCCGCGAAAAAGCGCAAGAAAAAGTATTCCACCAGCTTGGTCGTTGGAAAACGCTTAAAGATAAAAAAGAAGGTGTGGTGATCGGTGTGGGTGGCTGTGTAGCAACTCAAGAAGGTGATCACATTCGTCAACGAGCACCGTACGTAGACGTTATCTTCGGCCCACAAACATTACACCGTCTGCCAGAGATGATTAAGTCATCACTGTCTAACGAAAAGCCAGTAATGGATATCTCATTCCCTGAGATCGAAAAGTTCGATAACTTGCCGGAACCTAAAGCAGACGGTGCAACAGCCTACGTTTCTATCATGGAAGGCTGCTCTAAGTACTGTACTTACTGTGTTGTGCCATATACTCGTGGTGAAGAAGTTAGCCGTCCAATGGATGATGTGCTCTACGAAGTTGCACAACTGGCAGAGCAAGGCGTACGTGAAGTAAACCTACTAGGCCAAAACGTAAACGCATTCCGTGGCCCTACTTACGAAGGCGACATCTGCACATTTGCAGAACTACTTCGCCTAGTTGCGTCTATCGATGGTATCGACCGTATTCGTTTCACTACAAGCCACCCGCTTGAATTTGGTGACGACATCATTGAAGTTTACAAAGATACGCCAGAGCTAGTGAGCTTCTTACACTTGCCTGTACAAAGTGGTAGTGACCGTATTCTTACGATGATGAAACGCCCGCATACGGCAATCGAGTACAAGTCTATTATCCGCAAACTGCGTAAAGCTCGTCCTGATATTCAAATCAGCTCTGACTTTATTGTAGGTTTCCCTGGTGAATCTAAGCAAGACTTCCAAGATACAATGAAGCTAATTAAAGAAGTTGATTTCGATATGAGCTTCAGCTTTGTTTTCTCTCCTCGTCCAGGTACACCTGCCGCAGATTACCCATGTGATGTACCAGCACAAGAGAAGAAAGATCGCCTGTGGGAGCTGCAACAGACAGTAAACACACAAGCTATGCGTTTCTCTCGCCTAATGCTAGGTACAGAGCAGCGTATCCTTGTTGAAGGTCCATCAAGAAAGAATCTAATGGAACTGCGTGGCCGTACTGAAAACAGCCGTGTTGTGAACTTCGAAGGTTCTGCAGACCTAATCGGCCAGTTCGTAGACGTGAAGATCACTGAGGTTTACACCAACTCACTACGTGGTGAGCTAGTTCGCACAGAAAAAGACATGGGTCTACGCGTTGTAATGACTCCAGCAGAAATGATGGAAAAAACAAAACGTGAAGACGAGCTAGGTGTAGCCACGTTTACGCCATAGGTAATACAACTGTTTGAGCACAAAGCTCAAACACAAAGCTTGAAATTACCTAACTAAGTGACCATCTTAGAAATAGGGATATCACCATCCAGAAGCCCGGTCTAAATCGGGCTTCTTGCTCTTTTTTTATTTAAGAGTGAGTGGCACAAAATGAGAGGCTAATTTGAGCAATAAAATCGTTACCTTAGAGATAAATCTAGAGCCAGCAGACAACAAGCGCTTGGCAAGTTTATGCGGACCATTCGACGACAACATCAAGCACCTTGAGCGTCGCCTTGGTGTAGAGATTAATTACCGTAGCAACTTTTTCACCATTGTCGGTAAGCCTCACACAACTGCCGCAGCTTTAGACATCATCAAACACCTCTATGTTGAAACGGCTCCAGTTAAAGGCAACATAATCGATATCGAACCAGAGCAAGTACATCTGGCGGTCACTGAGTCTGGCATTTTGGAGCAACACGTCGAGTCTGAAATCGACTACGGCAAAGAAGTGACCATTAAAACTAAAAAAGGCGTCATCAAACCACGCACACCAAATCAAGCTCAATACCTAATGAACATGGTCACTCATGACATCACCTTTGGTATTGGACCTGCTGGTACTGGTAAAACATACTTAGCTGTTGCGGCTGCGGTTGATGCACTTGAACGCCAAGAGGTTCGCCGAATCCTACTGACTCGCCCCGCTGTTGAAGCCGGTGAGAAGCTTGGTTTCCTACCGGGTGATTTAAGCCAAAAAGTAGACCCATATTTGCGTCCACTTTACGATGCATTGTTTGAGATGCTTGGCTTCGAGCGTGTTGAGAAACTGATTGAGCGCAACGTGATTGAAGTTGCGCCACTGGCTTACATGCGTGGTCGTACATTAAATGATGCGTTTATCATTCTTGATGAGAGCCAAAACACCACGGTAGAACAGATGAAGATGTTCTTAACCCGTATCGGTTTTAACTCACGCGCTGTGATCACAGGTGATATTACGCAAATCGATTTACCTCGAGGAGCTAAGTCAGGTCTGCGTCATGCAACTGAAGTACTCAACGAAGTGGATGACATTAGCTTTAACTTCTTCATGTCCGAAGACGTCGTTCGCCACCCTGTCGTTGCTCGTATCGTCAATGCGTACGAGAAGTGGGAAGCAAAAGACCAGAAAGAGCGCAAAGAGTTTGAAAAGCGCAAACGTGAAGAGCGTGAAGCCAAACTTCTTGAAGCTCAGCAAGCCGTTACGACACAATTAGCAACACAAAATAGCTCTGTAATTACAGAACAAGGTGATAAATAGATGTCTATTGAACTAGACCTGCAAATAGCGGTCGAAAATGAGCAAGGACTTCCAACTGAGCAAGATATTCAGCTTTGGTTAGATAAGACAATTCCTCAGTTTCAAGAGAATGCCGAGCTCACCGTTCGTATTGTTGATACAGAAGAGAGCCACCAGCTCAATCATGATTATCGTGGAAAAGATAAGCCAACTAACGTGCTGTCTTTCCCATTTGAAGCACCACCAGGAATGGAATTAGATCTACTGGGTGACCTCATTATTTGCCGCCAAGTTGTCGAAAAAGAAGCAGAAGAGCAAAATAAGCCTCTGCTAGCACACTGGGCTCATATGGTTGTACATGGCAGTCTGCATCTGCTAGGTTATGATCATATCGAAGATGATGAAGCTGAAGAGATGGAGTCACTCGAAACAGAAATCATGCAAACTATGGGGTTTGAAGACCCGTATATTCTAGAAAAGTAAATTGATTCTAGTAAAGTAGGTTGCAGAGAAACAATAACTCATCGAACCTGTGATTTTCGCAGGAATCTGAGTTGTAACGTGTGCTATCACACTTCTGATAGCGTTATTTTTTGAGAAATCATGAACGAAGGTAACCCCCCCACTTCTGAGGGAAGTAAAAAATCTGAAGGTCCGAGTAGAAAGTCCTTCTTTGAACGCCTAGGCCAACTATTTCAAGGTGAAGTAAAAGATCGCCAAGAGCTCGTAGATGTAATCCGCGACTCAGAAATTAATGACCTAATTGACCACGACACACGCGACATGCTCGAGGGTGTTATGGAAATTTCAGAGATGCGAGTACGCGATATCATGCTGCCTCGCTCTCAAATGGTTACAGTTGAACGCACCGATGATTTAGATACATTGATTGCGCTTATTACTGATGCTCAACACTCTCGCTACCCAGTGATCAGTGAAGATAAAGACCATGTTGAAGGCATTCTATTAGCGAAGGACCTACTTAAGTATTTGGGTTCAGAAAGTGCCCCATTTGATATCGAACAAGTGATTCGCCCTGTCGTGGTTGTTCCTGAAAGCAAGCGAGTTGATCGCCTGCTCAAGGAGTTCCAAGAAGAGCGTTACCACATGTCCATCGTTGTCGATGAGTTTGGCGGTGTTTCTGGCCTGGTAACCATTGAAGATATCCTCGAAGAAATCGTTGGTGAAATTGAAGACGAGTTCGACGATGAAGAAGAGCTAGATATTCGTAAGCTGAGTAAGCATACCTATTCGGTTAAAGCTTTAACCACCATTGAAGAGTTCAACGATACGTTTAACACTTCCTTCAGTGATGATGAAGTCGATACTGTGGGTGGTATGGTAATGACAGCACTCGGTCATCTGCCTGTTCGTGGCGAAATTGTAGAAATTGGAAACTACCATTTCAAAATAACATCAGCAGATAACCGTCGTGTGATTCAGCTACAGGTAACCATCCCTGACGAGCAGCCTCTTCCGACTATCGAAGAATAACAACTTCTCTCTAAAGAGATGACAGAAATTAGATGACTAAGACCTTTATTCATCGCCTATTACGGCCGCTTGCGGCCGTTTTTGTTGGCGCTATAACAACCCTTTCATTCGCTCCATATTCAATATGGCCTCTTGCTATTCTCAGCCCAGCTTTGTTGCTGTTACTGATCCACAACCGTTCTCCTAAAAGTGCGCTTTGGATTGGTTACGCATGGGGCTTAGGCCAATTCACGACTGGTATTAGTTGGGTATACGTCAGTATTGATGGCTTTGGCGGAATGCCTCTGGCTGCCAATTTATTCTTAATGGCATTGCTTGTTGGTTATCTTGCGGTCTACTCCGGCCTATTTACTTGGAGTTTAAACAAGTACTTCCCTGCTAATAACCTAAGCCGCTTTTTCCTCGCGGCTCCTGCATTGTGGTTAATCTGTGATTGGCTGCGTGGTTGGGTAATGACTGGCTTCCCGTGGTTATGGCTAGGTTACAGCCAAATCGACTCTCCACTAGGCTCATTCGCACCGAT
This sequence comes from Vibrio splendidus, assembly GCF_003345295.1. Lineage (NCBI taxonomy): Bacteria > Pseudomonadati > Pseudomonadota > Gammaproteobacteria > Vibrionales > Vibrionaceae > Vibrio > Vibrio splendidus. Next base: position 497,824 of record NZ_CP031055.1, on the reverse strand, counting down.
TGGTGGTGTAGAGCTAGTAACTCTAGCGATCATTGTTTCAGCCTCTGCATTCGCTTATGCGATTGTTAACAGGGCATGGAGTATCGCTATTATTCCCGCTGTCGTATTTTGCGCTGGCTTTGGTATTCGCAACATCGATTGGGTCACGCCGAACCCTGAAAAAACAACGTCAGTCGTCTTAATACAAGGCAACGTCGATCAAGACAGCAAATGGCTGCCGAGTCATCGCTGGCCAACCATGATGAAGTACACCGACCTAAGCAGAGAAAATTGGGGAGCGGATATCATCATCTGGCCTGAGGCTGCTATTCCAGCATTCGAAGTTGAGATTCCATCTTTCTTACGTAACTTAGATAGCGCAGCAAAGATGAACAACAGCTCAATCATCACTGGCGTACTCAATCAGTCTGAAGATAAGAAGTACTACAACAGCGTTCTTTCTCTAGGTGTCAATCCATACGGTGAATACAGCTACGATCCAGACGAACGCTACCATAAACATCATCTTCTACCATTTGGTGAATTTGTTCCGTTTGAAGATATCCTGCGCCCATTAGCACCTTTCTTTAATTTGCCAATGTCATCATTTAGCCGTGGCGACTTTGTTCAACCAAACATCGTGGCAAATGGACGTCATCTAGCACCGGCGCTTTGTTATGAGATCATCTTTAATGACCAAGTTAGGCAGAACGTAACAGATGAAACTGACTTTATCTTAACACTCTCTAACGATGCGTGGTTTGGTCGCTCTATTGGCCCGTTGCAACATATGGAAATCGCACAGATGCGTGCTCTGGAGCTGGGTAAGCCGCTGATTCGCTCAACCAACAATGGTGTAACGGCAGTAACGGATCACAAAGGCAGGATCATCAAGCAAATACCGCAGTTTGAAACCGCAGTATTGAAAGCTGAACTCATTTCAACGGATGGTCAAACCCCTTATCACGTGGTCGGTACTTGGCCACTGTATATCTGGGCGTTGCTTAGTTTGGTAGCTGGCTGGTTTATGAGAAGAAAAGACTAGATTCGAGATTCGAGATTCGAGATTCGAGATTCGAGATTCGACGGAAAGTTGTTGAGGGTTGGCTAATTCAGTCAACCCTTTTTTTATTGCTGCTGTTTAATATGGCTCAGGAATCTATGGCTTAAGCGCTTTACGGCTAAACCCTGTCGAGCCACATTTAATACACGGAATAATCGTCGTTGGATGGTTATATTCAGTTTGATGTCCGCACTCATCACAGACAAGCGTCCCGAGTCCGATAACCTCTTCCGCTTGATACAAGCCTTGATGTTCTAAGTCTTGGAACAGTTCAACCCATTCCACCTTAGTGCGATCAGTGATATCCAGCAATCCTTGCCAAATAGAGTCTGTGATCATCAAATAAAATGGACCACCTTTACTCTCTTCATAACTTTCGGAAAACTCTTTTAAGTCCGACTTCACATAGGCAGAGATCAATGAGAGCTCATCTTTGGTCATATCATTGGCTGCTTTCGCATACTTACCTGACGTTTCGATTTTGTTGTTAAGCTCTTCAGGGCTATGCTTCAGCGTTTCTATCACCTCTTCGACGACTTCTTCATAGAGTGCTTTTTTCTTCGGCATAACGACCTCCTTAAGATGACCAAGCTTTATCTTAGTAAACGGGTCCGTAGTTAAGCGACCAGTTCCTAACAAACAAATGCAATTCATACCCTTAAGTATAGCTGTCCTAAGTAATTTGGTTGAATTTACGCAATCAACCGTGCTGCAACTGCAAGTATGAAGGGTATAACTATTGTTGTACTAAGCTCCTTTAGGTATTCTATGACGATCTGTAAGATTCTGTTCTAACCGAACTCACAAATTCCAAGATAACCGGATACCATCGATGCAAGAACAATATAACCCGCAAGAGATTGAACAAAAGGTTCAACAACACTGGGATGACAGCGAGACTTTCGTTGTAAGTGAAGACCCAAATAAAGAAAAATTCTACTGTCTTTCTATGTTCCCGTACCCAAGTGGCCGACTGCATATGGGTCACGTGCGTAACTACACCATCGGTGATGTGGTATCTCGTTTCCAACGTCTACAAGGCAAAAACGTAATGCAACCAATCGGTTGGGATGCATTCGGCCTACCTGCAGAAAACGCAGCTGTAAAAAACAACACAGCGCCTGCTCCGTGGACCTACGAAAACATCGAATACATGAAAAACCAGCTTAAACTTTTAGGCTTTGGTTACGACTGGAAACGTGAATTCGCAACGTGTACGCCTGAGTACTACCGTTGGGAACAAGAGTTCTTCACTAAACTTTACGAACAAGGCCTAGTTTACAAGAAGACATCTTCTGTTAACTGGTGTCCAAACGACCAAACTGTACTAGCGAACGAGCAAGTAGAAGACGGTTGCTGCTGGCGTTGTGATACTCCAGTAGAACAAAAGAAGATTCCACAGTGGTTCATTAAGATCACTGAGTACGCTCAAGAGCTGCTAGACGATCTAGACAACCTTGAAGGTTGGCCTGAAATGGTTAAGACCATGCAGCGCAACTGGATCGGTCGCTCTGAAGGTGTTGAACTATCTTTCGCTGTTAACGGTGAAGAAGCGCCTCTAGAAGTGTACACAACACGTCCAGACACACTAATGGGTGTTTCTTACGTTGGTATCGCTGCAGGTCACCCTCTTGCAGAGAAAGCATCACAGAACAACCCTGAGCTTGCAGCATTCGTTGAAGAATGTCGTAACACTAAAGTGGCTGAAGCTGAACTAGCAACGATGGAAAAGAAAGGTATGGATACTGGCCTAACGGCTATCCACCCTCTTAACGGTCGTGTTGTTCCTGTTTACGTAGCGAACTTCGTTCTTATGGACTACGGCACAGGTGCGGTAATGGCGGTTCCCGCTCACGATCAACGTGACTACGAATTCGCAACGAAGTACGGCATCGATATCATCCCAGTAATCAAACCTGAAGACGGTTCTGAGCTAGATGTGTCTGAAGCGGCTTACACTGAGAAAGGTGTACTGTTCGATTCTGGCGAATTCGATGGTCTTGCGTTCCAAGAAGCATTCGATGCAATTGCTGCGAAGCTTGAAGCAGAAGGCAAAGGTAAGAAGACTGTAAACTTCCGTCTGCGTGACTGGGGTGTATCTCGCCAGCGTTACTGGGGTGCTCCAATCCCAATGGTAACCACTGAAGACGGTGAAGTTCACCCAGTACCAGCAGACCAACTGCCAGTCATTCTTCCAGAAGACGTGGTAATGGATGGCGTAACTAGCCCAATCAAGGCAGATAAATCTTGGGCTGAAACAACATTCAATGGCGAACCAGCGCTACGTGAAACTGATACGTTCGATACGTTCATGGAATCTTCGTGGTACTACGCACGTTACTGTTCACCACAAGCTGACGACATTCTAGATCCAGAGAAAGCAAACTACTGGTTGCCAGTTGACCAATACGTTGGTGGTATCGAGCACGCATGTATGCACCTGCTTTACTCTCGTTTCTTCCATAAGCTTCTTCGTGATGCGGGTTACGTGACATCTGATGAACCGTTCAAACAGCTTCTATGTCAAGGCATGGTTCTGGCTGATGCGTTCTACCACACGAACGAGAAAGGCACGAAAGAGTGGATTGCTCCAACTGACGTGACTATCGACCGTGACGCGAAAGGTCGCATTGAAAAAGCTGTCGACAACCAAGGCCGCGACGTTGAGCACTCAGGCATGATCAAAATGTCTAAGTCCAAGAACAACGGTATCGACCCACAAGAGATGGTAGACAAGTACGGAGCTGATACAGTACGTCTATTCATGATGTTTGCATCGCCTGCAGACATGACGCTTGAGTGGCAAGAGTCTGGCGTTGAAGGTGCAAACCGCTTCCTTAAGCGTGTTTGGAAACTGGTTCACGCTCACTCTGCTAAGGGTGCAGCTGAAGCTGTTGACGCTTCTGCGCTATCTGGTGACCAGAAAGCACTTCGTCGTGATATTCACAAGACTATCGCGAAAGTAACGGACGATATCGGCCGTCGCCAAACGTTCAACACAGCCATCGCTGCAATCATGGAACTGATGAACAAGCTAGCGAAAGCACCTCAAGAATCTGTACAAGATCGTGCAATCCTTGATGAAGCGCTAAAAGCGGTAGTACGCATGCTTTACCCAATGACTCCACACATCTCTTACGAAATGTGGATTGCTCTGGGTGAATCAAACGTAGACTCAGCAACATGGCCAACGTTTGACGAGAAAGCACTAGTTGAAGACGAGAAGACTATCGTTGTCATGATCAACGGTAAGCTACGTGCGAAACTAACGGTTGCAGCTGACGCGACAGAAGAGCAAGTTCGTGAACTTGGTCTAAACGATGAAAACGCTATGAAGTTCCTAGATGGCTTAACGATTCGTAAAGTTATCTTCGTACCTGGTAAACTTTTAAACATCGTAGCTAACTAATATTTGCTAGCTAACATTGGCAAACTAACAGTTGCAGATTAAAGCGAACCAGCTTTAGTCTGCACATATAACTGCTGAAGCGAACTTATTTTGTTTTCAGCAGTCTTTAGACAGGGTGCGACATCGCCCTGTCTACTTATTTAAGTGCTTTAGACCCAGAGCCCTACGATTCGAAAGCTCTAAAGCCTTTAAATAAGTATTCTACCTTCATGAGAGCCGTCAAATAATGCGCCTGATTTCACTATCTTCATTGAAAGTTACTGTTGTTGTTTTAACCGTTAGCCTACTGAGTGCCTGTGGTTTCCACTTACGTGGTGACTATTCTGTACCAGAAGAACTCAACAAGATCTCTGTGACCAGTTACGACCAATACAGTACGTTTACACGTATGATGAAAGGTCAGCTACGTATGAATGATGTAGAAATTGTGCCACCCGCTGAGAACACACCTAACCTGCACATAATTAGTGAGAGCGTAGGTGAGCGTACCCTGTCTCTTTACCAGAATACTCGCGCTGCTGAAATTGAGCTTACATTCTATGCTTCATACCGCGTAACGATACCAGACCTCGGCTCAAAAACATTCTCGACTAGCGTAACCCGTAGTTACCTAGACAACCCGTTAACTGCATTAGCAAAATCGGTTGAGCGCGACATGATTGAAGATGAGATGCGTAAGCTTGCAACAAGCCAAATTCTTCGTCAGATGGCTCGACTAAAAGCGAACATCGCAGCTGATAGTATGAACCTAGACCAGCTTGAACACGTTCAAGTGAAAGAGCTTGAGAAACAATACAACATCAAGAACGTCGAAATAGATCCAAGTTCTACGGAAACGACAAAGCCCGTCGAATCAGCTGAAAAATAGGTTTATTTGATGCGTATTTTTGCTGACCGCTTATCAGAGCAACTTGCTAAACAACTAAGTAATGTTTACCTCATTTTCGGTAACGAGCCTCTGCTGTTACAAGAGAGCCGAGAAGCGATTCAAAAGGTTGCTAAAGAGCAAGGCTTTGATGAACGTCACCGCTTTGCTATTGATAACAGTCTGGACTGGAATCAAGTCTATGACTGTACTCAAGCATTAAGCCTGTTCTCTAGCCGTCAAATCATCGAACTTGAACTGCCAGAGTCCGGGGTCAATGCGGCGATAGCCAAAGAGTTACTGGCAATCTCAGAGCATATCCACAGCGATATTCTGTTGGTCTTGATTGGCACGAAGCTAACCAAGGCTCAAGAAAGTGCTAAATGGTTTAAAGCACTGTCTAATCAGGGTCACTGGGTCAGTTGCCTAACGCCGGATGTCAGTCGCTTACCTCAGTTTGTCCAAGCGCGCTGCCGTCAAATCGGCTTATCTCCAGACCCTGAAGCGATTCAAATGCTGGCACAGTGGCACGAGGGTAACCTATTTGCTCTCACTCAAAGCCTAGAAAAGCTAGTGCTCCAATACCCTGACGGAAAACTTACCCTAGTACGTTTAGAAGAATCACTAAGCCGCCACAACCACTTTACTCCATTCCATTGGAGTGACGCGTTACTGGCTGGAAAAGGTAATCGTGCACAACGAATTCTAAGACAACTGGAAGCTGAAGGTGTAGAGCCAGTCATTTTACTGCGTAGCATACAACGTGAACTTGCCTTGCTATTACAAATGCAGCAACAAATGAAACAGATGCCGATCGGCCAAGTATTCGAAAAACACCGTATCTGGCAATCTAAAAAGCCTCTTTATAACGCTGCGCTAACAAGAGTTTCGATTTCTCAATTACATTCGTTGTTTGCGTTGCTGACTCAAGCCGAATTGATGACAAAAACTCAATATGAACAGTCGCCTTGGCCACTAATTCATCAGTTAAGCGTAGAGTTTTGTATCCCTTCAGCTTCAATCCCATTTCACGCATAAAAGCGTGGTATATTCTAGGGTCAACAGATCCTAAAAAGCTAAATTCAGATTAAAGGAACACCCCGTGTTACGTGAAGAACTAAAAGATTTTCTTGCAGACAAAGCCGACGACATGAAAGCAGAATCGATTGTGACTATCGATGTAGAAGGCAAATCAAGTGTTACTGATTACATGATTGTTTGTACTGGCACCTCTAAGCGCCATGTTGCCTCTATCGCACAACACGTTGCCGATGAAGTGCGTAAAGCTGGTATGCAACCACTAGGCATGGACGGGCAGCAAGAAGGTGAATGGGTTGTTCTAGATATGGGAACAAGCATGCTTCATGTTATGCAAGAAGAACATCGTGAGCTGTACCAACTAGAAAAACTTTGGGGCTAAGCGTTGAAGATCCAGTTAATCGCAGTTGGTACAAAAATGCCAAAGTGGGTCGAAGAAGGCTTTAAAGAATATAAACGCCGCTTCCCTCATGATATGCCATTAGAACTCATTGAGATCACTGCGGGAAAACGTGGTAAAAATGCTGATATTGCACGTATTCTTCAAAAAGAAGGCGAAGCAATGTTGGCAGCAGTGCCAAAAGGCAACCGCATTGTCACGCTTGATATCCCAGGTAAAAAGTGGGATACCCCACAACTGGCAGAACAATTGGAAAGTTGGAAGTTGGATGGACGCGACGTTTCTATCCTTATTGGCGGGCCTGAAGGATTAGCACCTGCGTGTAAAGCGGCTGCAGACCAAAGCTGGTCTCTATCGGCGCTTACTCTCCCTCACCCATTAGTACGCGTTATCATGGCGGAAAGCTTGTATAGAGCTTGGAGCATCACTGCTAACCACCCTTATCATCGAGAATAAGCGTTAATGTTACGTAAACGTAGCCAAATCCGTGATTACAAAGCAGAAGCACGACTATTTACTAGTCGTGCTTTTGTTGCGTTTGCGGGGATCATAGTCATGATGTCGATGTTGGTTGTTAACCTGTACAACATTCAGGTCAACCAATATCAAGACTATAAAACCCGTTCTAACGACAACCGTATCAAGGTTGTTCCCATCGCGCCTAACCGTGGTTTGATTTACGATCGCAACGGTGTACTTCTTGCCGAAAACCGCCCCGTTTTCAACCTAGAAATTACGCCCGAAAAAATCAAAGATATGGATGACACGCTCGTCCGTCTACAAACGTTAATCGAGATTCCACCTGAACGTATCGAGCGTTTTAATCGTGACCGCCGCAATTCACGACGCTTCAAGTCAGTGCCTATTCTAAATCAGCTCACCGAAGAGCAAGTTGCGGTATTCTCTGTAAACCAGCATAAATTTCCGGGTGTTGAGGTAACAGGCACATTAAAACGTTTTTATCCGTATGGTGATGTACTGACTCACGTTATTGGCTATGTATCGCGCATCAACGATCGCGATATACAACGCTTAGTACGAGAAGAAAAAGACGCCAATTACAAAGCAACACGTGACATCGGTAAACTTGGTATTGAGCGCTACTACGAAGACATGCTGCACGGCACCGCGGGTTATCAAGAAGTTGAAGTAAACAGCCGTGGACGAGTCATTCGCACACTAAAATTTGTCCCTTCGGTTCCGGGTAAAGATATTGTACTTAACTTAGACATCAATCTTCAGTTATACGTGCACAAACTGCTCGATGGACGCCGTGGCTCTGCCATCGTTCTAGACCCGAAAGACAATGGCGTGTTAGCAATGGTGTCTAGCCCAAGTTACGACCCAAATGCCTTTGTACATGGTATCTCCTCTAAAGGTTATAACGCTCTACTACAGAACAAAGATCGACCTTTGGTTAACCGTGCCACATTGGGTATTTATCCACCAGCTTCTACGATCAAACCGTTTATTGCCGTTGCTGCTCTACAAGAAGGTGTGATTACACCGAATACAACGCGTAATGATCCAGGCTATTGGAAAATACCTAACTCCAAAACCAAGCCGTTTCGCGACTGGTTACGTTGGGGACACGGTGTTGTTGATATAGAGAAAGCGATTGAAGAATCAGTTGATACCTTCTTCTACCAAATCTCCTTTGATCTAGGTATCGACCGTTTATCTCAATGGATGATGTTATTCGGCTTTGGTGACTACACAGGCATTGATATTTACGAAGAAAGTAAAGCCAACATGCCAACTCGTGAATGGAAAATGGCAAGACACCGTGTGCCTTGGTATCAAGGTGACACCATCCCTGTTGGTATCGGACAAGGCTATTGGACGGCAACACCGATGCAAATCGCTAAAGCCACGTCTGTATTGGTCAACGAAGGTGAAGTAACAGCGCCTCACCTATTACGTGCGACGATCGATAATGGTCAGCCATTCGATGACCAAACAGTATCAGAGATCGAAACTTATCCTCCAATCACTGGTGTTAAGCAGAAATACTGGGATATCGCGCAAGAAGGCATGAGACTGGTAAACCACGGTAAGAAAGGTACTGCAAGACGTTCATTCCAAAAGATGTCTTACCAAACCGCTGGTAAATCAGGAACTGCGCAAGTATTCGGTCTCAAAGAAGACGAAGAATACAACGCGGACGAAATCGCAGAGCATTTACGCGATCATGCACTCTTTACGGGTTATGCTCCTTTTGAAGATCCAGAAGCGGTTGTGACTATCGTATTAGAAAACGCAGGTGGTGGCTCATCAAATGGCGGCCCTGTCGTTAGAAAAATATTAGACCATATTATTCTCGCTGAAGAAGATGAAAGTAAGGCAACAAAATAATGAAACTTGATCCTTCTACTGGACGAAATAGAGCCTTGTTTGAAAGGCTCCATATCGATCTCCCATTACTGCTCGGTATTTTGGTGTTGATGGGCTTTGCCTTATTGATCATGTACAGCGCCAGCGGACAAAGCCTTGCGATGATGGATCGCCAAGCAATGCGTATGGTGCTGTCTTTAGGTGTCATGATCTTCCTAGCGCAACTTTCGCCTCGTACCTATGAAACCTTGGCCCCGCTGTTATTTGCAGGTGGTGTCATCTTACTCTTGGGCGTGTTGTTCTTTGGTGAAGCATCTAAGGGTGCCCAACGTTGGTTAAATTTCGGTTTTGTTCGATTCCAACCCTCTGAACTATTAAAGCTTGCGGTACCTTTGATGCTGGCTCGATTTATCGGTAAACGATCACTGCCGCCAACCTTTCAAACATTAGCGATCTCGCTAGTGATGGTCTTTGTACCTACCATTTTAATCGCTAAGCAACCCGACTTGGGTACATCCATCCTTATCGCCGCATCCGGTATCTTCGTAATATTCTTGGCTGGTATAAGTTGGAAAATCATTGCCAGTGCCGCCATAGCGTTAGGGGCATTTATCCCAATATTATGGTTCTTCTTGATGCGTGAATATCAAAAAGTACGAGTAAGAACCCTTTTTGATCCTGAATCAGATCCATTAGGTGCGGGCTACCACATCATCCAAAGTAAGATTGCGATAGGTTCTGGTGGTGTATCAGGAAAAGGTTGGCTACAAGGAACTCAATCCCAACTGGAATTCATTCCAGAGCGTCACACTGACTTCATTTTTGCGGTAATAGCCGAAGAATGGGGCATGATTGGGATTTTGTTCTTGCTTGCTATCTACCTATTCATTATTGGACGGGGTTTAGTACTCGCGAGCCAAGCGCAAACAGCATTTGGTCGAATGATGGGCGGCAGTATTGTACTGAGCTTCTTCGTTTATATCTTTGTAAACATTGGCATGGTAAGCGGTATTCTACCCGTGGTTGGTGTTCCTCTACCTCTCGTCAGCTATGGCGGTACTTCAATGGTTACCCTTATGGCTGGTTTTGGTATTTTAATGTCGATCCATACACACAGAAAAGCATTTTCAAAGGCGACCTAATCGATGTCTATTACAATATTTCAAAGAAAAGCATCTTTGGTTGATGAGCTGCCAATCAAAAAAATAGCCTCTATTCTAGGCTTAGCGATTTTAATCAACGGCTGTTCTTCACAAAAGCCAACCGGTCGCTACGATATTGATTCGGATATTGCACCAGATGCACCTATCTCGGTGGAGCATCTAGAAGATGCTCACCCTCAATATGAACCTTATAGTTTAGGTGGTAACACGAATTACACTTTGCGTGGCGAAGACTACAAGATCGTAAAGAAGACCGAAGGTTTTACTGAGAAAGGCAAAGCCTCTTGGTACGGTAAGAAATTTCATGGTCACTTAACGTCTAACGGCGAGATCTACGACATGTATTCAATGTCGGCAGCGCACAAAACATTGCCAATTCCAAGCTATGTAAAAGTGACGAATACTGATAACAATAAAACGACGATTGTTCGTATCAATGACCGCGGTCCATTCCATGAAGGTCGAATCATTGACCTTAGTTATGCGGCAGCTTATAAGCTCGATGTGTTGAGAACCGGCACCGCAAATGTTGAGATAGAAGTCATTACTGTGGCTATGCCAACCGACGCAAATAAAAAGGCCGCTTTACCGCAATTTATCATTCAAGTTGCAACTTCTCCACATGAAGATAGAACCGAGAAGTTAGCCAAAGATCTAGGTGAAAAGCTAGCTGTAGCAACGTTCTTGCAGCCAAATGACGATAACTACCGTCTGATGCTTGGGCCATTTCATGACTATGCTCTGACTCAAGAGAAATTAGAACAAGTTAAGCTAATGGGTTACCCGTCAGCTTATATAAAAAAACACACACTAACCCGCTAATTAATCTAACAGTTACTTCTGGTAATCAGCGCTCTGGTGTGACAGAGTGATTCTGTTAAGATATGAATAGTTCACCAAATAATTGCATTCAAAATGATTAAATCTAATAAACTTGTTAAATCGATTTTTGCTACTTCTGTTGCTCTTTCTGCAACGATAGCTACATCGTCATTCGCCGCTCCAATTGTAGTCCCTGATGCACCGCAAATCGCCGCTAAAGGTTTTGTTCTGATGGATTACCATTCAGGCAAAGTACTAGCAGAGAAAGAGATGAACACTCAACTTTCTCCAGCAAGTTTAACCAAGATGATGACGAGCTACGTGATCGGCCAAGAGCTAGAACGTGGCAACATCAATCTAAACGACGATGTTGTAATCAGTGAGAATGCTTGGGCTAAAAACTTCCCAGATTCATCGAAAATGTTCATTGAAGTGGGCACAACGGTTAAAGTGGAAGAACTGAACCGTGGCATCATCATTCAATCAGGCAACGATGCTACTGTTGCAATGGCTGAGCATATTGCTGGTTCTGAAGATGCATTCGTTGACCTAATGAACGCATGGGCAAGCTCTATCGGCATGAAAGACACGCACTTTGCTAACGTGCACGGTCTAGACAACCCGAATCTATACTCAACACCTTATGATATGGCGCTACTTGGTCAGGCGCTGATTCGCGATGTTCCTGATGAGTACCGTATCTACTCAGAGAAAAAATTCACTTACAACGGCATCACCCAGTACAACCGTAACGGTCTGTTATGGGATAAGAGCATGAACGTTGATGGCATCAAAACGGGCCATACAAGCAAGGCAGGTTATAGCCTAGTAAGCTCAGCAACCGAAGGTAAAATGCGCCTAGTTGCTGTTGTGATGGGAACTAAAAATGCGAACGCTCGTAAAACAGAAAGCAAAAAGCTGCTTAGCTACGGCTTCCGTTTCTTCGAAACAGTGGCGCCACACACAGCCGGTGAAACCTTCGTAGAAGAGAAGATCTGGATGGGTAGCAAGGATACAGTTGCACTAGGTGTCGACGAAGATACTTTCGTTACACTACCTCGTGGTCAAGCTAAGAACCTAAAAGCAAGCTTCGTTCTTGAAAAGGAACTAGAAGCACCAATTAGCAAAGGCGATGTTGTCGGTAAACTATTCTACCAAGTTGATGGTGAAGACGTTGCTGAATACCCACTACTTGCACTTGAAGATGTAGACCAAGGCAGCTTATTTAGTCGTCTATGGGACTACCTGGTATTGCTGTTTAAGGGTTTATTCTAAACCAGTCAAAGCTTTGCTCTAAGCAATACACAAGCTCAGTGCAAAGCTAACTCAATGAGTAAGTTCATTATTTACTCATTGACGAACTAAAAGCCGCCATGTGCGGCTTTTGTTGATCTTGAGTTCAGAGATATTTACACGTAATATTCCGCCCTATTACTCGTGTCTGTTGACCGAACACGCTTTTTATCGACATTTCGCCAATTTGCGAGAGTCTAGCCTTTTGGAGCTAATCATGAACATCAATTCTGATGCAAAACTAAAAGATCTCTTAGAGTTCCCTTGTTCATTCACTTACAAAGTAATGGGCTATGCAAAGCCAGAACTTACTGAGCTAGTGCTAGAAGTGATCCAGCGTCACGCTCCTGGTGACTACAGCCCAACGCTAAAACCGAGTGCGAAAGGTAACTACCACTCTGTTTCTATAAATATTACGGCGACTTCAATTGAGCAAGTAGAAACACTTTATAAAGAACTGGGCGAGATAGAAATCGTTCGTATGGTTCTGTAATCTCCGATTACACATGAAAAACAGCGGCTTATTGCCGCTGTTTTTGTTTGAAGCACCCTATCTAGGTCAAATTCATTCAACTTAATTTTCAATAAATACAAAGAAAGTTGAAAAACCTTGCAGTCCGTCTGTAGTTAGAATCATGTTTCGCGTTTATAATGCGTTCACTTTATTAATCCTTGGGGGAGTGCTACTTTGCAAAATAAGCTAATCGTAAAAAAATTAGGCCGTCAGGATTACGAACCTGTATGGAAAGCCATGCATAAGTTCACAGACGAACGCACAGAAGAAGACGTAGACCAAGTTTGGTTGGTTGAACATAACCCTGTCTTCACTCAAGGACAAGCAGGCAAAGCCGAGCATGTATTAAATGCCGGTGATATCCCTGTAATACAAAGCGATCGCGGTGGCCAAGTGACTTACCATGGCCCAGGCCAGTTAGTCGCTTACTTTTTGATTAACATCCGCCGCAAAAAATTCGGAGTACGTGATTTGGTGACTCATATCGAGAACCTCGTAATCAACACTCTGAAAGCTTACAATATAAATTCAACTGCCCGACCTGACGCTCCTGGTGTTTATGTCGATGGCAAGAAAATCTGTTCACTCGGATTACGTATTCGACGTGGCTGCTCATTCCACGGGTTAGCACTCAACGTCGATATGGACCTGTCTCCATTCCTACGTATTAACCCATGTGGTTATCAAGGTATGGAAATGGCACAAGTAAGCCAGCTAGGCGGGCCAAGTGAACTAGAAAACGTTGAGCAACAGTTAATACAAGAGCTCGTAGAGCTACTCGGCTATGACCAAGTAGACATTCAAGCCACCAGTAACATTACAGCAGAAGCATAAAATCATGAGCAAACCAATCCAAATGGAAAAAGGCGTTAAATATCGTGACGCTGACAAAATGGCATTAATTCCCGTAAAGAATATGCCTGCTGAACAGAAAGAAGTTCTACGTAAGCCTGCATGGATGAAGATTAAACTTCCTTCAGACAGCCATCGTATTCAAGAAATCAAATCAGCAATGCGCAAGAACAACCTGCACTCAGTTTGTGAAGAAGCGTCTTGCCCTAACCTAGCCGAGTGTTTTAACCACGGCACGGCAACGTTTATGATTCTTGGCGCTATCTGTACTCGTCGCTGCCCGTTCTGTGATGTTGCCCATGGTCGCCCTGTTGCTCCTGAAGCAGAAGAGCCGAAGAAACTGGCTAAGACGATTAAAGACATGAAACTGAAGTACGTAGTAATCACTTCAGTTGACCGTGATGACTTGCGTGACGGCGGTGCTCAACACTTTGCTGACTGTAACCGTGAAATTCGCGAACAAAACCCAAATATTCGTATCGAAACGCTGGTACCAGACTTCCGTGGTCGTATGGACGTTGCGCTTGATCTAATGAAAGACAACCCGCCAGATGTTTTCAACCACAACCTAGAGACAGCACCGCGTCTATACCGCAAAGCGCGTCCAGGTGCGAACTACAAATGGTCTCTTGATCTATTGAAGAAATTCAAAGAACAGCACCCAACTATCCCAACAAAATCAGGGGTGATGATGGGCCTTGGTGAGACGAAAGAAGAGATCGTTCAAGTACTGAAAGACCTTCGTGAACATGGTGTAACGATGCTGACACTAGGCCAATACCTAGCACCAAGCCGTCACCACTTACCAGTAGAACGCTACGTGCCGCCTTCTGAGTTCGATGAGCTGAAAGAAATTGCTCTAGAGCTAGGCTTCACTCACGCCGCTTGTGGTCCGTTTGTACGTTCTTCTTACCATGCAGACTTACAGGCTCAAGGTATGGAAATTAAGTAATCACGATTGCTTAACTAGAAACACGAAGGCGCTGACTATTATGATCAGCGCCTTTTTTTTATCTTGTTCGTGGCACTAAGCTTTATATAAAAACAACAAAGCCACTCTTTATGAGTGGCTTTGTGCTTAACGTTTCAAGTTCTTCTGAGGGTTTACAGAGAGTCCAGATAGGGATCAGCGTTAGCCGAAAGATGCCCAGATAACCGTTGCGACTAGGATTGGGCACACAAACTTCACATACATTGGCCAAACTTTACCAAACCAACCAAGCTGAAAGTCAGGGCAGCCCTGTTCAAGTTCTTTCACTTTTGAAGCTCGGCTCCACACCCAACCGCCAAACAGACAGAACATCAGTGCTGCGACCGGTTGAAGATATTGAGTCGCTATCATCGCAACCATGCCAAACATCGCAGCAAAGTTGTAAACAATCACCACACTAAACAGGGCAATAGCACCACCAATCACCCAACTCGTTGGTGTTCGTCTGGTATTGAAACGCTCACTCACTAGCGCTACAGGCCCTTCCAGCATCGAAATTGAAGAAGTAAGGGCAGCAATCGTTAGCAACAAGAAGAAGACAATTGCGAAGATCTGACCAAGTACGCCTAAACTATCAAACATCAAAGGCAGAACCGTAAATACGAGCGTGTCAGAGCTCAATAGTGAGCCATCTTCAGCGTAGATTTGTACACCCTTTTGCATCGCAACAAACATGGCAGGCATAACCACTAAGCCAGCAATAAAAGCAACAGCGGTATCAACCAAGGTTACGTTCATCGCCATTTTTGGTAGGTTCTCTTTCTTGCTTAAGTAAGAACCGTAAACCAACATAGAGCAACCACCAATGGTTAGCGAGAAGAAGCCTTGTCCCATTGCCGCTAGAATCAGTTTTCTATCCCACACTTTCTCAAAGTCTGGAACCAAGTAATGTTTCAGCCCTTCCATCGCACCTGCTTGCGTCATGATGTAAACAAACAGTAAGCCAAACAAAATGAACAATGCCGGCATTAAGCGAGTCGACCACTTCTCGATACCTTGCTTAACACCCCCCTGAACAATCAAGATAGTCAGCACATAGAATGCGACTGTACCAAATACATTGCGCTCAACACTGAAGCCTTTAAACCAATCAGCAACAGCTTCTAGACCGACAAGATCAGCGACTGCACCAATTAGGAAGCAAATCAACCAACCGCCGACAATACTATAAAAGGCTAACACGGCACTTGGGACACTTAGGCCAATCCAACCGACAAATTCACCGACTTTCTTACCTAACGGATTTGTCGTCAACGAGCGCATACTATCGACAGGGTTCGCTTGACCATGGCGGCCAATCGCCATCTCAACCACCAGCATCGGGAAAGCAACCACGAAAATCATGATTAGGTAAACAAGCAGAAAAGCGCCACCGCCGTTACTGGCAACTTGAGTTGGGAAACCCCAAATATTACCTAAGCCAACAGCTGCACCCGCCGCTGCTAAAATAAAACCCAAACGAGAGCTAAAGTGCTCTCTTGAAGAGGAAGATTGTTGGTCCATATTGCCCGCATTAAAAATCAGTGAACTAGTTTAGAAGTACAGTAATAAAAAGCAATGATAGGCACAACCAATAAATGAACAATTCTCTAATTTTTACAATCAATGCGCTATTTACAACCACATAGTTAACAATCTACCGGTGTTATCGTTCGCCAAATAACGATCAGTCAAGATGTAGACCTAGGAAAACGAAGAAACGAAGAAACGAAGAAAATATATCGGGTTAAATGCTCGTGCGGCTGAATTCATAGATCCATAAACACCTACATCCATAAACACCTACATCCATAAGCACATACATACAAAAAGAGCACCAAACGGTGCTCTTGTTATTCATCAGTCAATTCAGATTAGATCGTGAATACTTGATAGTCTTTTAGGTTCGGAATGATTTCATGCAGCTCTTGCTCTTGTTCTGCCATCTCATCAAGTGAATCACAGAACTCATTCGCTTCCTCTTGCACTTGTTGAGAGTGTTCTTTCATTCGCTCTTCAACTTTAAGCTTTAATTCAGCCATGCTATCAGCCATTTCGGTCAGATTTAGTCCGCCGTCTTGCTTCATTTTTTCTGACATCGCATTAAAGGCACTTGAGACAAACTCTTGGTTAAAGATCTCCTTAGCCTTTTCGAAATCTTCAGACCAACCATTGGCCATCGAATCGAAACTATTAGCCGGTAGGACTAACTCGCCATCTTTATAATAACGAGCCTCTAATTCAGCAAAGTACGTTTTCATGGATTCTTTTACATTATCAAACGACTCTGGAGAATCTAGGCTGGCAGCGATATCATCAATAACATCATTCGCCAAGGCTAAGCTGTCATTCGCCATTTGTTTTGCGCGTGGTAAATACTCATTCATGCTGTCGCGGTATTTTTCAATTGCCGCTTGTTGGTCGGCATCAAGTGCCACCTTTTCACCATGAATATAAAGATCGTTATTGCCATCCAGAATAGCTGTATCACCATTGACTTGATGGATTTCGACTTTCTGCTCGTCAATTCGTAGTTCATTTTTCAAATCAACTCGACACTGAGCTGCAAAAGTTGGCAGGCTCACAACAGCGGTAGCCACTGTTAATGATGCAATTAATACGCTTTTTTTCATAACACCCTCTCATCAATCTGCCCAACGACTATACCGCTAGTTTATGCTTCTTTGTCAGAAAAACGTTTATATTTATAAGCCTGTCATTCAGTCAATCGATACTACTTCATAGCAAAACTGTTTATCAGCGACCCTAAACTCAATTTCATCACCGACTTCTTTGCCCATTAGAGCCTGACCAAATGGTGCATTCGACGTCACGATGGCAATCTCATTCTCATTCCACGAGACAGAAAGTCCGCCGACTCTCGGCCCCATAAAAAAGTGTTTATATTGATCATGCTCGTCAATGACCACAACGTAGCTGCTCACCGTAATTCGCTCACTGTCGCGCAACACTAAGTTACGATAACACTGAATGTCGTCTTCACACTCTTGCACTCTTACGGCTTGGCCATGAGCAAGATACGAAGCTTCTAATGCCAATGTATCGTACTTATGTTCAGGCACAGTCTCTTCATCGGTCGCAGCATCAATCGCGCGCTGAGTCGCAGATTGGGCGATACGTAGTCGGGATTCGAGTTGCTCTAAGATTATTTGGCGAAGCTCAGACTTATTCATACTATTGGGGTGCTTTTCTATAGGAGCTACAGAATAGAATTAGGTACAATCAGGTGCAAGACATTTGATTCATCAAGCGACGCTATCATGAATGGACGCTCGCTTTATCATCAATACGACACTTAATAATTCAGGTAGAACATAAATGATTGAGCAGAAGTTAAAACAAGTATTCGGATTCGACTCACTGCGTAATGGGCAAAAGCAAGTCATTGATAATGTTCTATCTGGTCATTCGACGGCGGCCATATTCCCAACAGGCTCAGGTAAGTCGCTTTGCTATCAATTGCCAGCGCTAGCATTGCCTAATTTAACCTTAGTAATATCGCCACTGTTAGCTTTAATGAAAGACCAGCTCAGCTTCTTGCACAGCAAAGGCATTAACGCAGCTGCAATCGAATCAAGCCAAGACAGACAAACCACCCAACAAGTGATGCAGTCGGTACGTAACGGAGACACCAAGATCCTCATGATCTCCGTTGAACGCTTGAAGAACGAACGCTTTCGCCAGTTTATCTCCCAAGTGCCGATCTCGTTACTGGTGGTCGATGAAGCGCACTGTATTTCAGAATGGGGACATAACTTTAGACCAGACTACCTAAAGCTTCCCCAATACCAAAAACAGCTCAATATTCCTCAGGTACTGCTACTGACAGCCACCGCGACCACATCAGTTATCCAAGATATGAAGTCTAAGTTTGATATCGATGAGGAACGTGTTGTGGTTACGGGTTTCTATCGTCAAAACCTCGATCTGTCTATTCAACCTTGCGAACAAACCAGCAAACTAGAAACCTTGTGCAACGTCGTTAATCAAGCTTCTCTTGCTCCGACTATTGTTTATGTCACCCTTCAACAAACAGCAGAGATGGTGGCTCAGCAACTTCGTAACGCTGGCGTTAATGCTGTGGCTTATCATGCAGGTCTTAAGCCAGAAAACAGAGATGTAATTCAACATCAATTCATGAATGATGACGTGAACTGTATCGTGGCCACCATTGCGTTTGGTATGGGCGTCGATAAATCCAACATTCGCCGAGTCATTCACTTTGATTTACCAAAATCGATAGAGAACTACTCGCAAGAGATCGGTCGAGCAGGCCGAGATGGCCAGCCTTCAGAATGTATTCTTCTCGCCAACAAGTACGGCCTCAGTACACTGGAGAACTTCGTATTTGGCGATACGCCAGACAACATATCGATCCAAGCAGTATTGAAAGAAATCTACGAAAATCAAAACATTGGCGTTTCTGGCTCAAACCAATGGGAGATTATGCTTAACCAGCTATCACGTGAATCCAACATTCGTCAGTTGCCACTAAAAACGCTACTGGTGTATCTCGAAATTGAAGGCGTGATTGAGCCGAAGTACAGCTACTTCGCTGACTACAAATTTAAGTTCGTTCGCCCGAAACAGCAGATCACCGAACAGTTCCAAGGCGAACGTCGTCATTTTGTCGAAGCGATTTTCCAGTGCTCGCCTCAAGCCAGAGTCTGGTGCCAAGTTGATTTCGATGCGCTGTGGACACATTTCCAGACAGATCGTCAACGTGTGATTGCAGCAATCGATTATTTCAATGAACAAGGTTGGATTGAGTTGGAAAGTAAGCAGATCACCGATGTGTATGCTATCCACAACACCTCTGAAGACATGATGCAGTTATCGGAACGTCTAACTGAATTGTTTAAAGAAAAAGAGAACAGTGAAATAAACCGTCTTAACCAAATGCTGAGCTTCTTTGAGGCAGACACGTGCCTAAGCTCACGCCTAGCGAGCTACTTTGCCGATGATAAGGCACCAACAAACTGTGGTCATTGCTCGGTATGCCGTGGTGAGGTGGCAATATTACCAACTGTCGATGTTGATCCCGTTGACGACGAAACCGTAATGACATGGATTCATGAATTTGTATCTAAGAGTCAACAATTGATCACCGACGAAGCCATTACGCGTTTTCTATGCGGAATAGCAACCCCGCTTTCAACTAAGCTTAAAGCCAGTAAAATGGTCGGTTATGGTAAGCTAGAGCAGCAACCATTCAGTGATACCTTAGCGCGAGTTAAGCAACTTCCTAGGTAAGGCATCTCACGTATTGATATAGAAACTGGCTAGGCTATGAAGTCTAGTCGGTGCTTATCAGTGCACATCTCATTACTCTATTCCCACTTATCCTCTATCCTCACCTACCCTCAATTCTTATTACTCTCTAAACAATACAGCCTAAAAGAAACTCAACTGACGCATTTGATCTTTGGGTTGTAGCATAACGCTCAAACCAAGCAGGCGTATTTCTCGCCCCTGTTGTCTTTTCAGTATTTCACTTAACAGTTCTTTGAAGTGCTCGCGATCAAGAGAGGCGTGGATGTGCTCAATAGTGGTTTGTTGAAAGTCGGCGAACTTGAGCTTAATGCCCTGCTTGATGATCGCTTTACTTGGGCTGGCTTTTTCGAGACGAGTTTCAAGCTCAGGAAACAGCTTATCTTCGATCACCTGCCAACATTCCTCGTAGGTAGAAATGTTTTGAGTAAAGGTGCGCTCCACACCTACCGATTTTCGTTCACGTTCGATGATAACTTCTCGGTCATCAACTCCATGACTGCGCTTCCATAGTGATGCACCTTGACGGCCAAACCTGAGCAATAGATCGCGATAATCAGACTCCTTAATATCCTTACAAGTAAAGAAGCCTGCTTGATGCAGTTTTTCGATACTGACCTTGCCAACACCGGGAATCTTTTCGAGTGGGAGCTCATCAATCACGGCTTGTACGTCTTGTGGAGGAATCACAAACTGTCCGTTAGGTTTGTTCATATCTGACGCTACTTTCGCTAGAAACTTTATTGGAGCGATGCCAGCCGAAGCGGTCAAGTTGAGTTCATTCCAGATATCGTGACGAATCGCCTCTGCAATCAGTGTGGCCGAACCATGACATTGCTTGGAATCGGTGACATCAAGGAAAGCTTCATCCAAAGAAAGAGGTTCAATGATGGATGTGTATCGAGAAAAAATTTCGCGGATCTTTTTCGATATCTCGACGTAGACCGACATTCTCCCAGGGACAACCAACAGGTTGGGGCAAAGCTGCAGCGCTTTTCCTGTTGGCATTGCAGAACGAATACCAAACTTGCGAGCTTCGTAATTACATGTACTCAAAACCCCGCGCTGTTTTTCATGTCCCCCGACGGCGAGCGGTCGATTTCTATAAGATGGGTTATCTCGCATTTCCACAGCTGCGTAAAAACAATCCATATCAACATGGATTATTTTTCTAACTTTCTCTTCGCCCGCACTACACATTTAGGAATAATTCAACCTTACAACTGGATCTATGAACAGTATAATCAATTATTCTCAGATTTAAAATGATCTGGAGTCCAGCTCAAGAGGTTTCTCTTCAATAGCCGCCTACTATTCTGATAGTATTGTTAAGGAGTATTTAGTCTATAAGTAGGGATAGCTTTTGAGTGAGAAAATACTAGTAGTAGAAGACAGTCGTGCATTCAGAAACTACCTGTACCAGCAATTTAAAAATGATGGCTATGATGTTTCACTGGCTGAATCTGTAGCAGAAGCCAAAGCTATCTTAGAGCAAGAGACGGATTTCTTGTGTGCGGTGCTCGATTACTGCTTACCCGATGGCCAAGATGGTGAGATCATTGATTTGGTACTCGGCTATCAACAAAAAATCATTGTGCTCACGGGCATGTTCAACAACACACTTCGAGAGCAAGTGCTCGCAAAAGGTGTGCTTGATTACATCCTCAAAGACAGCATGTCGTCAGTCAGTTACTTACTTCCTCTGGTTAATCGAATCTCGAATAACCGATACCATAAAGCTTTAGTTGTTGATGATTCTGCTGTGGTTCGTCGATATGTCGTCCAACTTCTTGAGCATCAATATATTCAGACGATTCAAGCGGAAGATGGAGAGCAAGCACTAGAGCTCCTTCAAAACGATCCTGATATCACTTTTGTCGTTACCGACCATGACATGCCGAACAAAGATGGCATTTCGATGACCCGTGATATTCGAGTCCAACACGATCGTAATCAACTCGCTATTCTCGGCCTATCTGGCAGTGATGATCGCACAATGACCGCTCGCTTCCTTAAAGCTGGCGCCAACGACTTCCTTTATAAGCCATTTAACCAAGAAGAATTTTTCTGCCGTATTCACCAATTACTCGATATGAAAGAAGCGACCAACGAGCTGTTTCGTCATGCAAACGAGGATGCTCTGACCGGACTTTGGAACCGTCGCTACCTATTCAATCAAACATGTAAAGGCTGCGAACATCGCAGTATCGCCATGATGGATATCGACTTTTTTAAAAAGGTGAATGATACCTACGGCCACGACGGTGGTGACGCGGTATTAATTGAGATTGGTAAAATCATCAAAGAGCACTTTAAAGATGATTTAGCGGCTCGCTTCGGTGGCGAAGAGTTTTGCATTCAGTCATGCGAACCATTTGAAGATTTTATAGAGACCTTGGAGTCGATGAGAGTCGCAATTGAAAATCATGAAGTGCAGCATGATTCACATGTGATTAAAGTGAGCATGAGCATTGGCGTGACCGACCAAGAAGGCTCTTTAGACGAGCAAATCAAAGCAGCAGACGAGCTACTTTATACCGCGAAAAAGCAAGGTCGAAACCAGTTGATATGCGCTCGTAATAACCTTCAACGCGTTAATGAGTAACTCCTGCTTTCCTAGAGCACGAATCGAGTCAGCCTTTAAAATGAAAAGAGCCCAAGGTGTTAACCTTGGGCTCTTTGTTTTTTGAGGAGCAGGTTTCGCTCCTAATCGTTATTGCTGCTAATCGCAATTAAGCAATACGATCTTTATTCCAAGAAGCTTCTTTTTGCTGACGCTCAGCCAGTTTCTCTTCGCGGTACGCTTCACGTGCTTCACGCTTTTTGCGCGCATCACAAGGTTCAGGACAGTTACATACTTTATCAATACCAACAGCACCTAAGCCACCACAGCTACCCTTCACAACTTTCTTTTGGATAATATAGCCAATAGACATCGCTGCGATTACTGCAAGAAAAACACCAAATGTAATCAGAAATGTATTCATAATTCTCTCGCTTACCTTATTTACCTAAGTATGGCTTAAATGCTTCTGAAGCAATTTCTTTAAAGCCATCTGCTGTTTTAACCACCATAAACGCTGGGATGTTATGCTGGTTAGCGATTTCCATTCCTCTTACTTCACCTAAGACCATAAGGCCTGTAGATAAGCCATCTGCAGTCATTGAAGACGGGTTTAAAACGGTTACAGAAACCACTTTATGATGAAGCGGCTTGCCTGTTTCGGGATTGATGATGTGTGAGTAACGAACACCATCGCGCTCAAAATAGTTACGGTAGTCACCAGATGTTGCGATCGCCATATCACCCGGCTCGATGATCTCTTGAATGTTGCGCTCGTCGACAGTTGGCTTCTCTATGGCGATACGCCAACCCACACTTTCACGGTTTAAACCCTTCAAGCGGATTTCACCACCTACTTCAACCATATAATTATGAATACCAATTGAATCAAGGTAATCAGCAACGACATCCACACCCCAACCTTTTGCGATAGTTGAAAGGTCAACATACAAGTTAGGCAAGTCTTTGCTTAGCTTATTACCTTCAACGCTTAAGTGATGAATACCAACCTTAGCCTTGCGAGCCGCAAGCTCTTCATTTGTAGGCACCACTTCAGGACGAGC
The DNA here is from genome assembly GCF_003345295.1 of Vibrio splendidus. Lineage (NCBI taxonomy): Bacteria > Pseudomonadati > Pseudomonadota > Gammaproteobacteria > Vibrionales > Vibrionaceae > Vibrio > Vibrio splendidus. The sequence continues at coordinate 474,203 of NZ_CP031055.1, read as the reverse complement.
TTCAGGACCAAAACCCCAAAGGTTAACTAATGGTCCAACCGTAACATCCAATGCACCTTCAGTAAGACCGTTCAAACGAATCGCTTCTTTCACAACAATAGCGGTTTGTTCAGATACTTCGAATGCGTCGGCACCTGTATGCTGGTTAAAACGGCTCAGTTCTGAGTCTTCACGGTAGGTCGACATTTGATCATTCACTTCTTCAAGCAGACGGTCGATCTCGGTATGAACTTCGTTAGACTCAGGAAATTCCGCACCATTGATGTACTTAATATTGTAACTGGTACCCATTGTAGGGCCACTTAAATGCACTTGCTCTCTTGCCTGATCACAGCCCGCAAGAAAAATCAAAGAAGTTAATGCAACAAGCCAAATTCTCACTTGCTTACTCCTGTTTAAGGTTAAGGATTTATATAAGGAAAAATAAGAGTAAAAAATAGGTATTTTGAATGCCTTACTCTTTCTTATATAAGCCAGTTTGTTGTCACGAGTAGTCTTAGAAAAACAAATGGCTGACTCGTAAGAGTCAGCCATAATATCAATCACTTAAATGGATTAACCACCGAAGTCATCTAGTAGAATGTTTTCATCTTCTACACCAAGATCTTTCAGCATGCCGATAACAGCCGCGTTCATCATCGGTGGACCACACATGTAGTACTCACAGTCTTCAGGAGCTTCATGATCCTTCAGGTAGTTTTCGTACAGTACGTTGTGGATGAAACCTGTGTAACCGTCCCAGTTGTCCTCTGGTTGAGGATCAGACAGTGCACAGTGCCACACGAAGTTCTCGTTTGCAGCCGCTAGGCCGTCAAAATCTTCAATGTAGAACATCTCACGCTTAGAACGTGCACCGTACCAGTAAGACATCTTACGAGTAGAGTTAAGACGCTTAAGTTGGTCGAAGATATGTGAACGCATTGGCGCCATACCTGCACCACCACCGATGAATACCATTTCATTGTCTGTGTCTTTAGCAAAGAACTCACCAAATGGACCAGAAATAGTACATTTGTCGCCTTCTTTAAGAGACCAGATGTATGAAGACATCACACCAGGAGCTACGTCAGGATTGTTTGGCGGCGGAGTTGCGATACGCACGTTAAGCTTGATGATGCCTTTCTCTTCTGGGTATGAAGCCATAGAGTAAGCACGAATCGAATGCTCTTTAACGATAGACTCGTAACGGAACAAGTTGAACTTATCCCAGTCACCACGGTATTCGTCAGGAATATCGTAATCTGCGTATTTCACGTGATGTGGTTCAGCTTCAATCTGAATATAACCACCCGCGCGGAATGGAACTTCTTCACCTTCAGGGATAGCAAGTGCTAGCTCTTTGATGAAAGTAGCTTCGTTATCATTAGAGATAACTGTACATTCCCACTTCTTAACACCAAAGATGTCTTCGTCTAGCTCAATCTCCATGTCAGTTTTCATAGCAACTTGACATGCAAGACGTTCGCCTTCGCGAGCTTCGCCTTTGGTGATGTGATCAAGTTCAGTTGGTAGGATGTCGCCACCACCAGACTTAACTTTTACACGACACTGACCACAAGAGCCACCGCCACCACAAGCAGACGATACGAAGATACCAGCGCCAGCTAGGGCACCAAGTAGCTTGCTACCAGGTTGAGTAACGATCGCCTTTTCAGGGTCGCCGTTTACAGCAATAGTGATGTCACCTGATGGTACTAGCTTAGACTTAGCGAAAAGAATCACTAGTACTAGAGCCAATACAATAATGGTAAACATCGCTACGCCAAGAATAATGCTTTGCATTTGTTATTCCTTATTACTGGGTGCTTACCCTACAGTTGAACACCAGAGAAAGACATAAAGCCTAACGCCATCAGACCAACAGTAATGAACGTGATACCAAGGCCACGTAGACCTGGAGGTACGTCAGAGTACTTCATCTTCTCACGGATACCCGCAAGAGCAACGATAGCTAACATCCAACCCACACCAGAACCGAAGCCGTAAACAACAGATTCAGCAAAGTTGTAGTCACGAGTTACCATGAAAGATACACCACCAAAGATTGCACAGTTAACTGTGATCAATGGAAGGAAGATACCTAGTGCGTTGTACAAAGGTGGGAAGAAACGGTCTAGAACCATCTCTAGGATTTGTACAAGTGCAGCGATAACACCGATGAATGCGATGAAGTTAAGGAAACTTAAATCGACACCGGCAACAAGTGCATTTTCTTTTAGGATGTGTGTGTAAACAAGGTTGTTTACAGGAACAGCGATTGTAAGTACTACAACTACCGCAACACCAAGACCAAAAGAAGTTTTAACTTTCTTAGAAACCGCTAGGAATGTACACATACCTAGGAAGAAAGAAAGCGCCATGTTTTCGATGAAAATCGATTTAACTAGCAGACTAATATAATGTTCCATGACTACCTTACCCCTTCGCTTCTACTTGTTCTGGTTTGAACACACGAATTGCCCAAATCAAGAAACCAATTAGGAAGAATGCAGAAGGTGCTAGAAGCATCAAGCCGTTTGGCTGATACCAACCACCGTTGCTCACTAGAGGTAGTACTTCCATACCAAATAGTTTGCCAGAGCCTAGAAGCTCACGGAAGAAACCAACAGTGATAAGAACGAAACCGTAACCAAGACCGTTACCAAGACCATCGATGAAAGATGGGATTGGCGCAGACTTCATTGCGAATGCTTCAGCACGACCCATTACAATACAGTTAGTAATGATTAGGCCAACGAATACAGATAGCTGCTTAGAGATATCGTATAAGTATGCTTTAAGCACTTGGTCTACCACGATTACTAATGATGCGATAATTGCCATCTGAACGATGATACGCACACTGTTAGGAATGTGGTTACGGATCAAAGAAACGAAGAAGTTAGACAGAGCAGTAACGAACATTACCGCGATAGTCATAACAAATGCAGTTTCTAGCTTAGTGGTTACCGCAAGAGCAGAACACACACCAAGAACCTGTAGCGCAATTGGGTTGTTATCCAACACAGGCGCTAAGATGCTCTTTTTAATTTCTTTTGCACTAGACATTAGTTCAGACCTCCGTCACGAACTTTTGCTAGGAACGGACCAAAGCCCATATCACCTAACCAGAAGTCAAATGTATGTTGAACACCAACGCTGGTCAGTGTTGCACCAGAAAGGCCATCTACACCGTGCTCAGAACCTTGAGGAGCGCCACCTTTAACAACCTGGATAGCAGGTTTGTGGTTTTCGTCGAATAATTTCTTACCAACGAATTGAGCGCGCCAAGTTGGGTTCTCAACTTCACCACCAAGTCCAGGAGTTTCACCTTGCTCGTAGTAAGTGATACCAGAAACTGTGTTGCCATCAGTTTCTACCGCAACGAATGCGTACATCATTGACCATAGACCGTTACCGTGAACAGGGATGATAACTTTAGAAGTTTCAGCGCCATCTTTCACTAGGTATACCGTACCCGTGTTAGCACGACGAATGATCTTAGCGATGTCATCTTCAGCTGAAAGCTTGATTGACTGAGCCGGATCTTTTGCCGCTTTACGTTGGTCGTATGCAGCAGCGTCGCCGTCAACGAAATCGCCAGTAGCGAAATCAACTAGACGAGGTTCGATGTTCTCTGCGTACAGTGCTGGGATATTACCCGCAAGTTCAATGCCCGCAACTTCAAGGATCTTAGTTTGCTGATCCAGAACTGCGTTAGCTTGTTGCTTAGGTTTAAGAACAACTGCAGCTGTTGAAACGATGATTGAGCACACTAGGCTCAATGCGATAACAACAAACAGCGTCTTTTTAATGCTATCGTTATTACTTGCCATAGCGCGCTAGTCTCCGCTTAATGTTCTTCTCGATTACAACGTGGTCAAACAGAGGAGCAAATAGGTTTGCGAATAGAATCGCAAGCATCATGCCTTCTGGGTATGCAGGGTTAACTACACGAATCATTACACACATTGCGCCGATTAGGATGCCGTACCACCACTTACCTTTATTGGTAAATGAAGCTGATACCGGGTCAGTCGCCATGAAGAACATACCGAATGCGAAGCCACCTAGAACTAGGTGCCAATGCCAAGGCATGCTGAACATTGCATTAGTGTCAGAACCAATCACGTTAAATAGTGTTGATACTGCAACCATACCGATCATTACACCCGCAATGATGCGCCATGAAGCAATGCCCATGTAAACAATCATTGCTGCACCAATCATAAGTGCAAGCGTTGAAACTTCACCGATAGAACCTGGAATGTTACCAATGAATGCGTCCATCCAAGTGATAGCTTCACCTGATGTTACGTTCATTAGTGCACTACCGCCGCCTTGAGCCCATTGGCTAAGAGCAGTTGCACCAGAGAAGCCATCTGCAGCAGTCCAAACTACGTCACCTGAAATCTGTGCAGGGTATGCAAAGAACAGGAACGCACGACCAGCAAGAGCAGGGTTCAAGAAGTTACGACCCGTACCACCGAAGATCTCTTTCGCAACAACAACACCAAAGGTAATACCTAGTGCTGCTTGCCATAGAGGAAGCGTTGGCGGAACGATAAGCGCAAATAAGATAGAAGTAACAAAGAAACCTTCGTTGACTTCGTGCTTACGCACCATACAGAACAGTACTTCCCAGAAACCACCAACGATAAATACCGTTGCGTAGATAGGTAAGAAGTAAGTCGCACCCAAGAGCATCTTACTGCCCCAACCTGCATCGGCCCCTAAGGAGGCTCCAAGCATTTCGGTTAGCCAGTAGTGCCAGTTACCATCAATGATAGAAACTAGTTCTGCACCTGAATACATGTGGTTTAGTGCTGCGATAGCCTGACCACCTGCGTTGTACATACCCCAGAACATTGCTGGGAATACCGCAAGCCAAACCATGATCATGATACGTTTTAAATCAACGCTATCACGGACATGCGAGCTTTTCTTTGTAACAGTACCTGGTGTGTAGAAAAGTGTTGCTGCTGCTTCGTAAAGCGCAAACCACGTTTCGTGTTTACCACCTGGTTCAAAATGATGCTCGATGTCTTCAATAAACTTTTTAAGGCCCATGAAAATTACCCTTCCTTCACAATTGTATCTAGGCATTCACGAAGTAACTGACCGTACTCGTACTTACCAGGACATACAAAGGTACACAGTGCTAAATCTTCTTCATCTAGCTCTAGCGCACCAAGTGCTTGTGCACTATCAACGTCACCAGCGCATAGATCGCGAAGCAGCAAAGTAGGCTCCATATCTAATGGCATTACTTTCTCGTAGTTACCAATTGGAACCATAGAGCGATCACTACCGTTCGTTGTCGTTGTCATATTGAACAACTGACCTTTAAACACGTGACCAAGGAATGAACGAGTAACAGAGAACTTGTTCTTACCAGGCATAGCCCAGCCGAATAGCTCTTTATCACGACCTTCACGAAGAACCGAAACTTGTTGATGGTAACGGCCAAGGTAAGCATGTGGACCTGAAGCGTGAACACCAGATAGCACTGAACCTGAGATCAGGCGAACTTCACCTGGCATCAACTCGCTGTCCGTCAACTCTTCAAGGCTAGCACCAATTTGAGTACGAACTAGACGAGGGTTGTTAACTACTGGACCAGCCAGAGAAACAACGCGCTCAGAGTAAATCTCACCAGTAAGGAAAAGCTTACCGAATGCGATCACGTCTTGGTAGTTAATGCTCCACGCTACATTTTGTGCATTTACCGGATACAGGTAATGCATATGCGTGCCTGCAAGACCTGCAGGGTGTGGGCCATCAAAAACATGTTCTTCAACGTTAGACTGAGCTGAACGAGGTAAGCTAGTACCTTTTTTACAAACGTACACTTTACCGTTAGTCAGAGTTGAAAGAAGATCTAAACCAGCAACGAAAGCATCAGACTGCTCGTTAATGATTAATTCTGGCTCAGCTGCTAGCGGATTAGTATCCATAGCAGTAACAAAAATAGCCTGAGTTTCAGAATCAACTGCTGGAACCTTGCTGAACGGACGAGTTCGCAAAGCGGTCCATGCGCCAGACTCAACTAACTGAGCTTTAACCGTTTCACGGTCAAGGCCTACTAGTTGGTTAGCTTCATAGCTATTGAACGTGATTTGCTCATTGCCTGCTACTTCAATCACTACTGATTGAAGAACACGCTTAGCACCACGGTTCACTTCAATAACTTTACCGCTTGCTGGAGAAGTAAATACAACACCTGGGTTCTTTTTATCTGCAAAAAGAACTTGGCCTTTCTTCACTTCATCACCAACGCGAGCATACATCGTAGGACGCATACCAACGTACTCTTCGCCAAGCAAGGCGACTTTAGTGATGGACTTACCATCATTAATCACCTGGGATGGAGTTCCTGCGATAGGAAGATCCAAACCCTTCTTTATTGTAATCATACGCACTTGCACTACTTTATCGGGAAAAAGATTCTTTTAATTGCGTAAATTCAGGACGTTTTAAAATCGCCCTTAGACACGACATTACAGTGTCCGGTTTTGGTAAATTTGAGATACCAAAATCGCAACAATACATTAATAAACTCATCACAAGAATTATGTGAGATTTATCAGGTGCCATATTCTAGCATTTTTTGACAACTTGATGCCATGACCAATAACTTGAATACGGCCTTTATTTGGTGAGATTTGAAGCATATGGACTCTCAAATATGTATAAATTTGACGAGCCGCACAGATAGAATGGCTTTTAGAACGTGTTTTAAACAAGAGATTAATACTCTGTCACAAACTAATATTTTACGTGTTATGTTGAAACACTGTTAATAAAAACATTACTCATTGTAGGTATTTTTGGTCGGTCAATTTACCATCAGCTTGAGTGATATAACAACAGAAAACAGATAGATTTTGAGACAAAAGAGGCGGCCTAGCCGCCTCTTCTATATGGGTTAATTATCTTACTTACCACCACCCATACACATCGGGCTATCTGGCACGTTATTTAGCTGCTTCATCCATTCATCTTTTGTATAAGTGTGAATGGATAATGCGTGAATATTATTCGCTAACTCTTCTGATAGTGCTTTATTTACCGCTCTATGACGAGCAATAAGACGCAAACCTTCAAACACATCGCTGACAACAATCACTTTAAAATGACTCTCAGAACCAGCCGGAACATTGTGCATATAGCTCTCATTCACCACGTTTAAATGACTTGGTGAAAACTCATTGTGCAATTTTGTTTCGATAACTTCTTGGATCATTGTGATTCCTTAAATAGCGTATTGGCATTATCTGTCGCTCCAGTATAAACCCTAACTAACCGACTGTCTGAGTATTTCATCGCTGACTCGAGGGGTTTAGTCGAGTTTTTTATATCTTGTTCAGGCTGCATTTGAGACAATATCTTTGTTATTTCTTACATAAGTATCTCAAGCAATGAAAACTGAACTTACCCTTCACGATAGAACTTTAACCCTAAATCGTTTCCCCAACCGTTCAAATGAAACCCTTCAAGCTTGGGATGCCGGCGACGAATATCTGATTAGCCATGTTGAAGAGATGAATCTTGAACCTGGTAAACACATCCTGATCATGAACGACAGTTTTGGCGCCCTATCCGCTTGGTTCTCCAAAGATCATGACGTGACCATGATGAGTGACTCTTTCATTTCTCATCGCGGAACGCTAAAAAACTTACAGCGCAATCAAAGTAACCGAGTGAACTTCTTGAACACGATGGATGATATCCCACACGGTATCGACCTTGTGATCATGCAATTGCCAAAAACCAACCGCCACCTAATATGGCAATTGAGCCAGTTGCGCCAAGCATTGCCTGAAGGCTGCCAAGTGATTGGTGTGAATAAAGTAAAAGAGATTCACACTTCAACACTGAACCTGTTTGAAAAATATCTCGGTGAAACCAAAACCTCTCTGGCTAAGAAAAAGCACCGCCTTGTGTTCTCTTCTCCAAACTGCCAACCGATTCAAACAGTAGAGCCTTATGTTGAATGGGACGTAGACGGTGAAGATATCCGCCTGAAAAATTTACCAAATGTTTACTCAGGGGAAGCACTCGATCAAGGCGCTCGTTATATGCTAGATCACATCCCTCAAGATCCTGAGCTACGTCATATCATCGACTTAGGCTGTGGCAACGGTGTATTGAGTGTAAAAGCAGGGCAATTGAACCCACAAGCTCGTATCACCTGTGTGGATGAAAGCTTTATGGCGGTGGAATCGGCGCGCCAAAACGTCAAGGATAACCTTGGTGAAGAAGGCAACTTCCAGTTCATCGCCAACAACTGTTTAGATGGCTTCAAGAAGAACAGCACTTACTTAGTTATGTGTAATCCTCCGTTCCACCAGCAACAAGCGATTACAGACCACATTGCATGGCAAATGTTCTGTGATGCAAAGCATGTTCTTAGCAACGGAGGCAAATTAATTGTTATTGGCAACCGACACCTCGGATACGATGTCAAACTAGCAAGACTATTTGGTGAAGCTAACGTTGAAACGCTTGAACTAAACCAAAAATTTGAGATATTACAAGCAACAAGAGAGCCTGCGAATTTTAATAAATAAGCAGAAACGACTTCACAAGAATTTAAGATACCGAGCTTCTGGTGTGAATTTAGAAAGGATAAAGGAATGAAAAAACTGATTTTGGCTGCTTCTATTATGGCATTGACAGCATGTTCTGCCCCTCAGCAAGAACAGATCAATGTAATGCCAGAAGCTTCACTAAGCTCAAGCAACCTTGTACAAGGCAAAACATACACACTAACCAGTAAAGATGTTCGTGCCGCTCAATATGTAGCCTTGGTTGATAGTGGCCGTTCAAACATTCAGCCAATTCACGCTAAACAAAACATGCGTATTTCGCTAGAGAACGCATTAGCAAAACAACTGGAATCCCAAGGTTTCCGCGCAAGCGTAAACAGTGAAAACTCAATTGTTTTAGAGATTCAAGAAGCACTTGTTACCGTAGAACACACCATTATGGAAAACCAAATGGACGGTAAAGTCACACTTGAAGTTACCGCTGAGACACCTGAAGGTAAGCTTGTAAAAACATTCAACGGCACTGCAACTCGTACCGGAGCATTAAGCGCTTCAAACGACGACATTTCAATGGTTCTAAACGATGTGATCAACTTGGTTCTTACTGAAATCGCGAACGACCCTGAACTACAAAACTACATGAAGGAACGTTTCTAATGAGCCGCATTCTAACTTCTATCGCATTAATGCTGGTTAGCGTAAGCGTTTGGGCTGGCCCTAAAGTGAACGTAGAGACAACATTAGGCGACTTCACTATCGAGCTGAACCAAGAGCAAGCACCGGTTAGTGTTGATAACTTCCTTAAATATGTCGCAGACGGCAGCTACGAAGGCACTATCTTCCACCGAGTAATTCCTGGCTTCATGGCTCAAGGTGGTGGCTTTGACCAAGATATGAATCAACAAGCGACTTATGCTCCTATCAAAAATGAAGGCAGTAACGGTCTAAAGAATGATACAGCAACGATAGCAATGGCTCGCACTAATGCGCCAGATTCTGCGACTCGTCAGTTCTTCATTAACTTTGCTGACAACGATTTCTTAAATGCTAAAGGTGGTAACCCTGGTTACGCTGTATTTGGTACAGTGACTGAGGGCTTTGATGTCGTTCAAAAGATGGCAACCATTCCGACCAAGCGAGTTGGTCGTATGTCTGATATCCCAACAGACCCTATCGTCATCACCAAAGTAACCCTTCTTAAGTAATCTCATACAACGCCCTTAACCTCTTAAGGGCGTTTTTCTATACAAGGACGCCCCATGTCATCTGGCACTCCCTCTCTTTCTTGGATGCAGACTTTCCGTAGCTACCTAGATAAACGTCTACTTTGGGTGTTTATGTTGGGTTGTTCGAGTGGCTTTCCTTGGGTTCTTATCGGCTCTAACATGTCAGGCTGGCTAAAAGATGCAGGATTAACTCGTGCTGCTATCGGTTATTTCGGTAGTGTGTTCGCCGTCTATGCCATCAACTTTCTTTGGGCACCACTGGTAGACCGAGTCAAACTGCCGATTCTACATGCGATATTGGGACAACGACGCAGTTGGATATTTCTATGCCAAAGCTTTGTATTGATCTGCACGCTGTTCATTGCCGGGGTTAACCCTGCCAATGACTTGATGTTCACCTCAATGCTGGCTCTCGGAATTGCGATTGCGTCGGCAACCCAAGATATAGCCATTGATGCCTTCCGTATTGATTCCTTTCCTAAATCTGAATCCACCAAATTACCGCAAGCATCCGCAATGGCAGTGATGGGATGGTGGACAGGCTACTCTCTTCCTGGTTATCTCGCATTTATCAATGCCGATACAATAGGTTGGAATGGTGTTTATTACGGTATGGCCGGTGTCGTTATCATTCTGATGCTATTCACTCTGTTTGTCGGAGAACCAACAACACAACGTGAAGCATTACAAAAAGAAGCACAACAGCGCCATAATAAAGTTGTGGGCTCTAAAGTTGTGGCCTGGCTAAGCGTTACAGTGTTGGAACCTTTCTACGATTTCTTTAAGCGAAACGGTGTTCAAGTTGCTATTACGCTTCTGCTGTTCGTATTCCTGTTTAAGATAGGTGAAGCCTTCTTAGGCAGAATGTCGATTCCCTTCTATAAAGAGATCGGCTTTAGCAATGAACAAATCGGCCACTACTCCAAGTTAATTGGCTGGGGAGCAACCATATTCTTCACCTTGCTAGGCAGTGTCTTCAATGTGAAATTTGGTATTGTACGTGGGCTAATGATTGGCGGCGTAGCAATGGCTGCCAGCAACCTAATGTTTGCGTGGATTGCTCAAGTAGGACCCAATGAAAACTTATTCTTGGCAACGATAATTGTCGATAACTTCACAACCGCCTTTTCGACAGTGGCATTCGTTTCCTTCTTAACGCTACTAACCGGGCAAGCTTTCTCGGCAACACAATATGCCTTGCTCGCATCATTGGGAAATTTCGGTCGTACAACTCTGGCTTCATTTAGCGGTGAGTTGGTCGACTTCCTCAATGATTGGTCAACCTTCTTTATACTAACGTCATTAATGGTGATTCCAAGTTTGATCATGCTCTACTCGTTACGCCACTTTTTCACTGATTTATTAGAGAAAGCCAAAAACAACCACGAATAAGAGTAAAAGAAAACAAAAGAGAAGAGGGTAGCACTGGGCTACCCTCTTTTACTTTCTGCCAGCAGAGACTTAAACTCTAATCTGTTGTATCACTTACGATTAAGTTAAATCCAGTTCCCGTCGAGTCATCAATCGCGACGACTTGATAAACAACACCGTCAGCCAAAGTTGCAGGCGCAGAGTCAATGGCAACAGTAGTTGGGTCTCCTGCTACAGTAATTGTCACGTAGTAAGATCCCCCAGCCACATAAATACCATTCGCGTAATCTTTGAACTTCACATCACTTAGTGCCGGAGTGTTACCAGATATTCCCACGTTCTCAGTCAAGTAGATATCAACCGATGCTGCAATCGGGTTAGCCGCCGCATGAGTGATGTTCAACACTGCGCTGGTCGCAACCGGACGACGATTTTCAGGGACAACTAGTGGTTCCAAATTGAGTGGACTTAACGTACCCACTGCATAAATGCTGTAATCCATTCCGGCAAATACAGCTAAACCATCAACATCGATAAATGTTGGAGTCGTCGTTGCAGTTTCGTAAATATCAATATCGTAACTACCTGCAGCCAAGTCTAGGAAGCCGCGAATCTCTTTAAACATCAGAGCATCAAGAGGAGCAAACTTAGTAGCGTTAACGAATACATCGACATCCGGTGCACCATCGACTAAATGCCCGACTCTTACTTCTGCAGTTTCTGTCATATCGTAGATTAAAGATGATCCAGTTCCGTCCATCACCATCAATTTTACAGGTGAAGCGCTATTGGAGTCAGCTCTTGGCACCGCCGCTATGGTTAGCTCACTACCGCCAGACAGAGTGATTTCTCCAGAGTCAAAAGCAATGGCACTGCCACTTACCGTTTCAAGTCTCACACGATATTGTCCTGCGGGAATATTGAGTACGTCAGTAAAGTCTTTATAACCAAGAGTGCCAAGCGGAGCGCCCAATGGATCATTCGGTGCCGTTACGTATAAGTTCACATCTCCAACCCCTGTTGCCGCGTGAACAACTTGCACATCTAGACTTGAACTTGTTGCCGTTCCCTCAGCAGGCCTTGTAACAACTAAAGCCTCAACCGGGTTATTAGAACCATCAGCATCGCCGACCACCATTACGGTGTAATCTAGATCACCGCTCAAATCGAATTGGCTTGGCGGAATCACAGTCGCTACTGCGTCACCTGGGAGTTGGACATCTACTTGCAGGGTGGTTTGACCTTGATCTACTGAGGCATATCCGGACGCTTTAGCATAATCGACACCGCTCCAACGAGCCTGACTATTTACTAAGACATTAGCTAACGGAGCATCTGGCGAAGCATGTGCAGCTTGTAGTTGAGTTGTTGGTTCATCGTCATCATCACACCCCACAATGAACAGGGCTGACATCGCTACCGCGAGTATTGGTGAATATTTCATCGGTCTTCTCTCCAAAAAAGTTAGACCAGTTCGTCACACAAATGATTAGTCCAATAACTAATCTTTAAAAATTGTCTCAAAATCTAGTGCAGTGAACTGTCTTTAATTCTCCGTGATTCAAAAAGTGTCTAGGTTCAAGTTCCTATTCACTTATCACATGAGTTGTTCATCAATTGATTCCAACATCATTACGCAGTTGGTCAAAAATAGATCAAACACAAGATTGAGAGGTGGATTTAATGAGTCATTTTTCACGAGAAAACTATTAGAAAGGAATACTGTTGATTTTGATATGCATGTCACTCTATTTAGTAGAATCGTTTGCTTAGCGCAGTATTTCACCGATTTATCCACAAAATAATCTAATTTCACAAAATCAATAGAAACAGGGGTGCATCAAGATGCATTGCCATCTTAAAGTTCCATCATTTAGATCGTTAGTGTGATCAATCTCACTATAATAATTATAGTTTTCACTCTGTCTCACTTTTATTTGAGAACAAAATCGCTATTATGCTCGGCATTCGGACATACAAACACGCACGGATTAGCGGGTTACTTATTTTAAACATAGAGAGTTCCATTATGCGTAAATCACTTTTAGCTCTTGGCCTAATTGCAGCAACATCTGCTCCAGTAATGGCAGCTGATTATTCTGACGGCGACATCCATAAAAACGACTACAAATGGATGCAGTTCAACCTTATGGCTGCAATTGACGAACTTCCAGGTGAGTCTTCACATGATTACCTAGAGATGGAATTCGGTGGCCGCTCGGGAATCTTCGACCTTTATGGCTATGTTGACGTATTTAACCTAACGTCTGATCCAGGCAGCGATAAAGCTGGTGCTGAAAAGATGTTCATGAAGTTCGCTCCTCGTATGTCTCTAGACGGACTTACAGGTAAAGATCTTTCTTTCGGTCCAGTTCAAGAGCTTTACGTATCTACACTTATGGAATGGGGTGGTAACTCTGGCGTTAACACTCAAAAAGTTGGTTTAGGTTCTGACGTAATGGTTCCGTGGTTAGGAAAAATTGGCCTAAACCTTTACGGTACATACGATTCAAACAACAAAGATTGGAACGGTTACCAAGTTTCTGCAAACTGGTTTAAACCTTTCTACTTCTTCGAGAACGGTTCATTCGTCTCTTACCAAGGTTACATCGATTACCAATTTGGTCTGGAAGACAAGTACTCTTCTGCAAGTAACGGTGGTGCAATGTACAATGGTATCTACTGGCACTCAGATCGTTTTGCTGTTGGTTACGGCCTAAAAGGTTACAAAGATATCTACGGTATTAAAGATACTGATGGATTCAAATCAACAGGCTTCGGTCACTACGTAGCAGTAACTTACAAGTTCTAATCGAACTTCTAAGAAAGTTTCCTAAATGGCACCCTCGGGTGCCATTTTTTATTGCTTTCATTTAATGCCTCGCTATCCTTGCAGCATCACTTTCTTATCTCGGTATTGCTGTGAACATCACTATTGTTGGGCCAGGGGCCATCGGCTCTTTATGGGCAATAAAACTACTTCAAGCTGGTCATAATGTCTCTTTGTGGAGTCGTTCCACTGATAACTCAATTGACTTATCACTTGATGGACAAGCTTCCCTTTCCTTCAGTAACAACAATATCGAAAAGCTATCAGCGAGTGACTTGGTTATTTTCACGGTCAAAGCTTGGCAAGTAGAAGAAGCAACCACTCCACTGCTTCAATACCTAGACCCTGACACCATTCTCAGTTTCATGCACAACGGAATGGGCGCGGTCGATCAGATAGCAACTCAAATTGATACTCACCCGGTAGTACTAGCGACCACCACCCAAGCAGCATTCAAACCCAATCGCAACAATGTATCCCACACAGGAATAGGCCAAACTCAACTAGGTGCTTTTAACCTCAAAGGTCAGCAATGCACTTTTTTAGTTGATGTGTTGGAGCATGCCCTACCTGTTGTAAGTTGGAATCCTGAGATAAAAACAGCGCTATGGACTAAGCTCGCCATCAATTGTGCGATCAACCCACTCACAGGGTTGGAACAGATCAAAAATGGCGAGCTTGCAGATAAAAGGTTTGAGGATATTTTGAGTTCTATCGTTAAAGAGCTCACGCAGGTTATGCAAGCCGAAGGGATCGTTTGTTCATTCGATGAATTGGAAGCAAGCGTCAAACAGGTTATCCAAGCCACGGCGCAGAACAACTCATCCATGAAGCAAGATATGTTTTACCAACGTAAGACCGAGATCGACTTCATTAACGGCTACCTTATTAAGACTGCACTCAAGCATCAGATAGACGTTCCCGTTAACCAAAGACTGTTCGCTCAAGTCAAAGAGCAAGAAAATCGCTGGAATCATCAAGATTAGTCAGCAACAGTTAACAAGTCGCGATAAAATAACAATACCGCTAAGCACAACGCTAGCACCAATTTCCAAGATTTTAGGTAAGAATAGATGCTTGATATCAATCACATCCGAGAGCAGTTTCCTGCGCTATCACAAACCATCAATCAACAACCATTGATTTACTTAGACAGCGCGGCAACGACACAAAAACCTCAGGTGGTTATTGATGCCATTAGCCAATATTACTCCAAACAAAATGCCAATGTTCACCGTGGTAGTCATAGCTTAACAGCGAACGCGACCAGCCAGTTTGAAACGGCAAGAGATAAGGTCGCTCAGTTTATCGGTGCAAGATCTTCAAAAGAGATCATTTGGACTCGCGGTGCCACCGAAGCACTCAACCTGATAGCTCAAACCTACGCAAGAAGCACCCTTCAGCCTGGCGATGAGATCTTGGTTAGCGAAATGGAACATCACGCCAACATTGTGCCTTGGCAAATTGTGGCTGAACAAACCGGGGCTAAAGTTGTTAAAGTACCGATGACATCGGATTGCGAATTTGACCTAGTCGTGTTTGATACGCTTTTAAATGAACGAACCAAGATTGTTGCATTAGCTCAGATAACCAACGTGACGAGTTCTCGTCAGCCAATTGAAGCTGTCATAGAAAAAGCACACAAGATGGATGCGATTGTTGTGGTCGATGGCGCACAGGGCATCGTACACGAGCCCGTTGATGTTGCTGCTTTAGGTGCGGATTTCTACGTATTCTCAGGGCACAAGCTCTACGCCCCTGCGGGTATCGGTGTACTTTACGGCAAGCTTGAATTGCTCGAAGCGATGCCACCTTGGCACGGCGGTGGCAAAATGGTTGAGCGTGTCTCTTTCTCTGGCACTACTTTTTCAGAACTGCCTGGCAAATTCGAAGCGGGCACGCCAAATGTGGCGGGAGCGATAGCATTAAGCACTGCAATAGAATGGTTAAGTGGTTTTGCACAGCAAGATGTCGAAAATCATATCCACCAGCTTCAGCACGAAACCTACCGTGCACTCAGTAAACTGGATGATATTCAGGTTTTGGGGTATCAGCCCAACGCAAGCGTGATTACTTTTGTTATGGAAGGTGTTCACCATCAAGACATTGCGACACTGTTGGATCAGCAAGGTATTGCGGTACGAGCAGGACATCATTGTGCTCATCCATTAATGGATGCACTTAATGTGAAAGGAACGGTTCGAATTTCATTTGGTATTTACAACAACATGGATGACGTTGAAAAGCTCATAGCGGCGATAGAAAAAGCCGTTGATATGCTGTAGCGAGTAGCGAGTAGCGAGTAGCGAGTAGCGAGTAGCGAGTAGCGAGTAGCGAGTAGCGAAATTATTTAGGGTTGGCGTTTAGCGTCAACCCTTTTTGTTTCTGTGTATCTAAGAGATATTAAGCACTTAGTTCTTGGATTTGAGCAACGATCGCTTTTAATCCATTACCGCGAGATGGGCTTAGGTGGTTGATTAAACCGATGTTTTCGAAGTAACCATCAATATCAAACGCTTGAACCTGCTCTGATGTTTTTCCATCATACGCAGCCATCACTAATGCGATCAGACCGCGCACGATACGAGCATCAGAATCAGCACAAAAATACCAAACACCGTCGATGTTCTGAGAAACTAGCCAGACTTGGCTTTCACAACCAGAAACTACAACCTGCTCACTCTTCAGCTCATCAGGCATGCTAGGTAATTTCTTACCCCATTGAATCACTTGACGATAACGGTCTTCCCAACCGCTGAATGTCTGCATCTTCGCGACAATATCATCACTGGTAATTTCAGTGCCGAATGGAGAGCTTGGGAATGTGGTCATTTTAATATCCAGTCGATTATTAATTGAATAGAAGACGTTACTTAGCGTGCTTTTGAATCAGCTTTTCAACAATACGTGAAACAGCCACAAAACCAAAAGTCGCGGTGACCACTGTCGCAGCGCCAAAACCCGTCGCACAGTCCATGCGTTTTGGACCTTCCGCTGTTGCTTTCGCAGCACATACACTGCCGTCGGCTTGAGGGTATTTCAGTTGCTCAGTCGAGAACACACAATCGATACCAAACTTACGCGCAGGGTTCATAGGGAAATTATGATGACGACGAAGGGTATCTTTTAGCTTCTTCGCTAGCGGATCTTGAATCGTCTTAGTCAGATCAGCCACTTTGATTTGAGTCGGGTCGACTTGCCCACCCGCGCCACCGGTGGTGATCACCTTGATTTTGTTGCTACGACAATATGCCAACAGTGAAGCTTTAGCTTTCATACTATCAATCGCATCTAACACAAAGTCGAACTCTTTCGATAGGTATTCAGCCTGATTATCAGGGCCAATAAAGTCGTCAATCAGGTTCACTTTACACTCAGGGTTAATCAGTTTGACGCGCTCGGCCATCACTTCGATTTTGCTCTTACCGACGGTACCCGACATTGCATGGATTTGACGGTTGATGTTAGTCACACACACATCATCCATATCGATCAAAGTCAGCTCACCTAAACCGGTACGAGCAAGCGCTTCAACAGCCCATGAACCTACACCGCCAATACCGATCACACACACGTGTGCTGCTCTAAGTATGTCGACTTCACTATTGCCATATAAGCGACGAGTGCCACCAAATCGTTGGTCATAGTTTTCTGAAGCTGGAGTGGTCAATTCACGCATTGTTGCCGCCAATTTATTTCTGAGAAAAAGAAAAGAGTGCGTTTTATACGCACTCTTGAATTAAAAGTCTAGGGGATTAGCGATTCGCTTTCAATGCCCTATTTTATTGTTGTTTACTCGACCTTTTCAGGAGGCAAAGCCCAAGGCGCTTCGGTGGCACTGCCATCTAAGCCAAGCTTCCATACACGACCAAAATGCTTGTAATGACCCGCTTCAGTTCCTGCTCTTGGCCCCATACCGTGGTAGAGATCCAAATGGTTCTGCTTAACTGCGCCACCGGTATCCAAAACCAGTAACAGTCTTAGTTGGTGCGCACCGCTCCAAGTACCGTCTGCATTCAATAATGGAACCTCAGCTAGGATTGGCGTCCCCATAGGCAATATAGAGCGATCGCCCGCGACTGCCGCCATAGGTAATAGAGGGATGCCCGCGCTGCCCATTACTGATAGGTCGTCTCTCGCTTCAAAAAACACGAAAGATGGGTTTTGCTCAAGCAGCTCTTTGACAACTTCAGGATCGTTTGCCAATACCCACTCTTTGATTGCTTTCAGTGACATTTTTTCGCGTGGAACTAAGCCTCGCTCGATCAAAACACGGCCAATGCTCACGTAAGCTTTATTGTTCTTACCCGCGTATGCGAAATACTGCAACGTATCGTCATCACCGAAATGCACGAATCCACTGCCCTGCACTTCCATCATAAAAGGATCGATGCGGTTCGACGAGTAACCTAACTCAAGGCCCTGGCCTTCTAATGCACCGTTGTAGATCTCTTCGCGGGTTGGACATTCTTTATCGCACTCTGGAAGTCCATAAACAGGGAAACGGTATTCTTCACTGGCTTCGTGGCGTAGCTCCATTACGGGAGAAAAGTACCCCGTGAACAAAACGTTGCCTTGCTTATCACCACCACCCAATTGAGCAGTTTGAACGCCAAAGTTAGCGAGCTCGCTTGGATCTCCACTTTGCATCGCCCACTCATTGAGTTGCTGATAAAGCGGCTCATAGATTTTAGCCATCGAAGGGGATTTAGAAACCACCATTTCAGCTTGCTCTGCAAATGCGGTGTAGTCTCTTGGTTTATTGGATTCAACCTGATCGACCTTATTTAAGGTGCGAGAAAATTCGTCATCAAGGTGTTGTTGAGCAAGATCAGTCGGTTGAGCACAGCCAAATAAGAAAGAGGCAGCGACAAGGGGAAGCCATTTTTTAATCACAAGAGTCATCCTAAAAATTCTATGCATCGAGGATGACAAAAACAGTCAGATAACACAATCGTAGATTGTAAGAGTTTACAATAAGATAACCTATCGGACTGAGTTCTCGATATGGCCTTTAAGGCGGAAGACGGGATTGTAGTGATTATCAGAATCGAGCACCATTTCTGTGTTGTCAGAATTGGTCATGCGGAAGCGATAGGTTTTATCACCCGCTTTATATTCGAAGTAGTTACCATCAAAGTCAAAACTCGTCGAAACAACAGACCCACGCACTGACACGCCATTAGCGTTTAGTCGAAACTCGTCCGTCGCATAATGTGCAACGTCCTGCTCTACCCACGTACCGTATATCAGATTGTCGGGCGTCGCCGCATCTTGTACTCGGGATAGCACATCACCGAACAAGGAAACCACAGCAAACGATCCCACTAAAGCTAAAACCATTAAACAGCGTTCAATGATCTTACGCTTCAACTTAGATTGATGGCGTTGCTCAACTTCACTGTAGAGGCCTTGGGTAATCTCATCGATTTTGTTCTTTGTTGCTGGAGCTTGTTGCATTCGGTTACGACTCATAAAGATGCTATATGCATTCTACACTGAGACAGTTTATATAATGAACCCTAGATGAGAATAGTTTGCGCTTTATTCCAAAAAAGGTGTTGTTTATATTTGAATTTAAATGCTAAATTAGCGAATAAATAAACAAAAATGGACTTGTTCTGTGAAATTAAGAAGTACAGCGCTAGTAAAAGGTTTCAGACAATCAACCCCTTACGTAAATGCTCACCGTGGCAAAACCATGGTTATTATGCTTGGTGGCGAAGCCGTTGCCGATAGAAACTTTGGCAACATAATTAGCGATATAGCCTTACTCCACAGCCTTGGGGTAAAAATTGTTCTCGTTCACGGAGCAAGACCACAGATCAACCAACTATTAGCAAGGCAAGATTGCCACACGCCTTACCATAAGAATATTAGAGTTACTGACGAATATTCTTTAGGTGTCGCGATGCAGGCTGCTGGTCAACTACAACTGGCTATCACAGCTCGACTTTCAATGAGCCTAAACAACACCCCGATGGCAGGCACTCAACTCAATGTGATGAGTGGTAACTTCATTACCGCTCAGCCGCTAGGTGTCGATGATGGTACGGATTATTGCCACAGCGGGCGTATTCGTCGAATAGACATCGAAGGGATTAATCGCACACTTGACCAAGGTTCTATCGTCCTTCTTGGGCCTATTGCTAGCTCCGTGACTGGCGAAAGCTTTAACCTGCTTTCTGAAGAGGTCGCAACCCAAGTTGCTATTCGTTTAAAGGCCGACAAGCTGATTGGTTTTTGTTCAGAGCAAGGGGTAACCGATGAAAGCGGTAATGTACTCGCTGAACTCTTCCCTAAAGACGCTAAACAAATTCTAGAACGCTTAACGGAATCTCAGAACCCTAAAGAAGATATGAGCACTGGTACATTACGCTTCTTAAAAGGTGCTATCTCTGCTTGTCGTGCTGGAGTGCCTCGTTGTCATCTAATCAGCTACAAAGTGGATGGCGCATTAATCCAAGAGCTATTCTCTTTTGATGGTATTGGCACCCAAGTGGTCATGGCAAGTGCCGAGCAAGTAAGACAAGCTCAGATTGATGATATCGGAGGTATCTTTGACCTTATTCGTCCACTGGAAGAACAAGGCATCTTAGTTCGCCGTTCAAGAGAGCAGTTAGAGCAAGAGATCCATCGTTTTACCATTATCGAAAAAGACGGCCTAATTATTGGTTGCGCTGCGCTATACGCGTATCCAGAAGACCACATGGCAGAGATGGCCTGTGTTGCTATCCACCCAGACTATCGCGATGGAAACCGTGGACAGTTACTGCTGGATTACATGCGCCACCAATCAAAATCTCGTGATATCGACCAGATCTTTGTCCTTACTACGCACAGCCTTCACTGGTTCCGTGAGCAGGGGTTTTACGAGATAGGCGTGGACGAGTTACCGATGGAAAAACAAGGGCTATACAACTATCAGAGAAACTCAAAAATCTTAGCGCTAAACGTATAAATAAAGTTTTGGAGCGGAATCTCAATTTAATAGAAAAATAATTGCAAATGTAATCGTTTACTATATGAGATTTATCAAATATGCACTTTCACTCACACGAATAATTGTATAGAATTTAGGCGCTTTATAATATTAACAAAAGTTTTTATTGGAATTGCCATCTCGATAGTCATATCGAACTCATTGAGATGGTCACTGCACGGATTGCTATACCCGTTGACGGTCAGCACGCTAGAAGCCGTTCTGACCGTTGATATAAACAGCAAAAAGAGCAACATTGATATGAGAACCATTGTTTGTAACTCGCTGCAAAGTTTTTGGGATATGGCTGATAACCAATTCTTAGAAGGGCTAGACGTACACTGCGTGTTCCCTGTTAGCGAGAATCTAAAAGAGTTTATTTTGAATTGCCAAGCAAAGTACAAGATAAACCATATATCGTTTACTCGAGCGTTTTTAAGCAAAGAGTCTTAATAACGCTCAAAGCAACCAGGGATGGTTGCTTTGTGTTTATCTAGCTCTAAGTTCAAGCCCTTTTCTAGCGGCCATTAACGACTAATTCGTTAAACGACTGCCTAAACCACTCACTCGCTCTGTTTTCACCTTAATCCCACGCTTCAACACATTTGTGTCGCTGAACATCATCAGTCGTTTCTTAGCACGCGTAATCCCTGTATAGATAAGCTCTCGCGTTAAAATGGGGCTGAAATCTGGCGGTAAGATCATTAAGGTCAAATCAAATTCACTGCCTTGAGATTTGTGTATCGTCATCGCATAAGCGGTCTCATGATCGGGGACTCGGCTTGGAAGCACGGCTTTCACACTGCCATCGGGCAACTCAAAATACACCTTCAATCTAGGTGTGGAATTCGCACTATTTGACTCTAAAGTCGTTGCATCGGCTTCGAGCATACAGATACCAATATCACCATTGTACAAACCCAAACCATGATCATTACGCGTTACCATCACAGGTCGCCCGTGATACCACAGTTCATCGTTGTGCGGATTCACCAATCGTCTTGCTGCAAGCGCCCTTTCGATTCTGTGATTAAGGCCTTTAACACCAAAATCCCCTTCACGAATAGAACACAGTAATCGACACTGGCTAAACAGATCGAGAACCGATTTTGCGCGTGATTCTTGAGTCTCTAGCTCTTCAAGCGGTACATTCATTCGGTTCAGATACGCACCATACTCATTAACCAAAGTTCGCAGCATCAAGTTATAGCTGTCACTCGACAGGGGATGGTTTTCGATATCCTCAAATCCTTTGGCAAATACTTGGTCGACCTGATTTGCAGAGCCGTTATTGATTGCTTTTGCCAACTGCCCAATACCAGAACGCGCATCGAAACGATAACTCTTCTGCAGCATACACAAACTATCTGCAATCGCAGGCGGATTCACCGCTCCAGCTTTGGCCTGTCTGGATTTAGCTATCGCATCAAAGCCTGTCATCTCCGCAATCAAGTTGCCTTGTGCTGTGCTGTAGCCTGTTGAATTAAACGAGCAGATATCACCCAACACGGCACCAGCTTCTACTGAAGCGAGTTGGTCTTTATCACCCAATAAGATAAGCCTTGCGTGCTCAGGAAGCGCATCCACCAGCTTATACATCATAGATAGATCGACCATCGATGCCTCATCCACCACCAAGATATCAAGGTGAAGTGGATTACGTCGGTTATGTCTAAATTCCGCTCGATTAGGAATCGCGCCGAGTAACCTATGTAAAGTACTGGATTCAGTCGGTATGTTGGCCTTTACTTCAGGCGCTAAAGGCAATTGCTCAATCGCTTTACCAATCGACTCAGTTAAGCGTGCCGCCGCTTTACCTGTCGGAGCCACCAGCTTGATCGTCGGTGTTTTACCTTGGCTTAGTGATTGCTCAGCCATCGCCGATAGTAATTTGGTTACCGTGGTCGTTTTACCCGTGCCCGGCCCACCAGAAATCACAGCAAAACGACGACTTAACGCCACCGCTGCCGCCACTTTTTGCCAGTTCAAACATGCAGATAACGGCACCAAACCGTCTAGAACATCTAAGTCCGTTACCTGCTTAGCTTGGACAATCGCTTGGTCGATTGCACCCCAATTCAGAGATTGCTCATCGACGATATCAAGATGATCACACACCAGCTGTTGGCGTAATACCTGAGACGTTTGTTGGTTTGCTTCAGCCTTGGCTAAGGCATTAAACAGAAAATGGTAACTGCGTGCGAATAACTGATTCAACGTTTCGGTTAGCGCTTTTTTCTGTTCAATATTGAACTCTACCGGCTTACTTAAACGGTTTAAGGTGTCAGCCAGCACAACTTCGTAGTTCCAATAACGCTGTAAGTAGACACGCTGCCCATAAAACATCAGCGGCTTAACACAGTCATTGGTTGTACCTACTAGGTTTGACGATTGAAGTACCGCCACCCAATCAATCCCCAACAATTTTAGGTTCAGTTGCAGCGCCGTTTCACCATACAAACCGAGTAACTGAGCTAGATCTGTCGTTAGTTCAGGGCCTGCCGTTTGAGCTTGTATAAGCTGAGTACAAATATGCCCCTTGCCTAATTCATGGCTCACGACCCCAGCAAGAAAGCCGATCTCTTGAGAATGACTCGTAGCTTGCTGAGCAATAAAACGGGCAAATTGATAATCCAATTGGCGAATCGAACCCTTATCCGCGAGGAACTTTAATACATCCATAAGCTGTTCAGGGATAAGTGAAACTAGCTTTACAGGGTTTGTCGTATCAATCGTGGTCGTTGTCATTATAGAAGCCCCATCTGTCCAGTTTCATTATCATTCAATTGTGCTGAACGTCTGTCTATCACTTTACCGTCAATCAATTGATCCATTTCATCGAGCAAAGCCAAGGTTGGTTTAGCCGAGAAAATACCTTGTTGAGATTGACCGTCCATTCCTCTTAAGAACAAGTAATAAACCCCACCGAAATGTTGTTCATAACTATAATTCGCAACACGGCTGCGTAAGAAGCGGTGCAATGCCAACGCATAGATTTGATATTGCAGATCGTAGCGGTGGTCGGCCATCGCCGATTTCAATGCCTCACCATGGTAGACGGCAACGTCATCACCTAAATGGTTCGATTTCCAGTCAAGTACATAGTATTTACCTTGATGCTCAAACACTAAATCGATAAAGCCTTTCAGCATGCCTTGTACAGTTTGGAAGCCGAGATCACCCGCTTTAGCCGATAGCGGATCATGATATTGAATGGTTTGATTGAGCTCAGATGCGGCCAACACTTCGATCGGTAACAAGAACTCCATTTCGACTAATCGTTGAGTTGAGTCTTTCTCGCTCAGCTTTAGATTTTTGCCATCTAATGCGGTGTTAAGCACCGTATCGACAAGCTGTTGAAGTACGGGTAGCCACTCTAGCTCGTATTGCTCTGACTCTAACAAGTGAGTGATTACTTGCGTGTTATGGTCACTGGTTGCAGGCTCTGTAAATTCAACATCCTCAAACAAGGTGTGTAAGAAGGTACCCGGGCGAGCACCGCGAGGGAACGTGAATATAGAACGTTCCGGTTCAATCAGTTCCGACTCATCTTGCTCATCGGCTGAATCAATATCGAAGCCAGACACCTCAATCGTAGCGTCATGACTTGCGCCGTGACTGCCTTGTTTTACAAGCCCCGAGTAACTGGTGATACGCCAAGCTCGGTCAATTGAAGCCTTCAGTTCGCTAGCCTGTAGGTCGTCACTCACTTGCTCTGCCTGAACAAACACTTGCTCGTGAGCGGTTGGTGTTTCAGACAGTAATACGCTTGAATTCTTACCCTCAATCGCTGACAGAGCTTGATGTAACTCGGCGATGCCTTGCTCTTGTCCGTTTTGAACCAAGTAGCCCATAGCACTCAAGTGAACGCCTGTTGGCTCTTTGGTTGAACGCCCTTTACGTAGCGGTGCCATGCCAATGAAACATCCATAAACAGCACGAGTAAGCGCCACGTAAATCAAACGTAAATCTTCTGCCAATCGCTCTTTATCTGCTTGTGCCAATGCGCTATCGCTACCGGTAATATCAAGCACTGTGGTATCTGAATCGTGATCGTAGAACTTGCCTTCACTCGCTTCACGGTAACTCGCGACAAACGGCAAAAATACGAGGTCATATTCCAAGCCTTTCGACTTATGAATGGTAACGATTTGAACCAAGTTTCTTTCTGATTCAAGGCGTTGAATGTCGTCATCACTACCGCCTAAACCATTTTGTGCATCTGATATCGCTTCTGCCAACCAACGCAACAAGCCATAGTCACTGTCGAGCTCTTGTCTTGCTTGTTGCAACAATTCGCCAATGTGCATCAAATCAGTGAGTGAGCGCTCACCATTTTCTTCTTCCAGTAAACGTTCCGCGAGATGTCGTTTACTGATCACGCTGCGAAGCATTGGTAGCACGCCGCGCTGTAGCCATAACTTACGGTATTCTCGAAATTCGTTAACGACGTTTTCCCACACCACTTCATCGTTGTTGAGTTCATCCAATGATGCGGCATCCAAAGCAAACAACTCCGACGCTAAACTGGCGCGTAATGCACGGTCATTTTCAGGAGTCAGCACCGCCTGTAATAAACGCTGAATATCTTGTGCGACCAAGCTGGTGAACACGCTATCTCGGTTCGACAAGTACACACTCGCGATGCCTTGCTCAGACAGCGCGTTCTTGATCAGACGACCTTCACTGCCAGTTCGAACCAAGACAGCAATATCACCCGCATTCACAGCATGTTGTTTTTTGCCGTTATCAAAATAGGCTTGTTCGTTTTGAGAAGCGGTCAGAATGGTTTGAATTTGACTCGCAGTCGCTTCAGCCATGGCCTTGTGAT
Organism: Vibrio splendidus; assembly: GCF_003345295.1. Taxonomy (NCBI): domain Bacteria; kingdom Pseudomonadati; phylum Pseudomonadota; class Gammaproteobacteria; order Vibrionales; family Vibrionaceae; genus Vibrio; species Vibrio splendidus. Next base: position 448,432 of record NZ_CP031055.1, on the reverse strand, counting down.
ATTCGCCTTTCGGTAAGGGCTTGTCTTCCGCCTCTTGCAGCCAAAAGGTGAGCGCGTGCTGAGTTTGACCATTCATCACCCATTGGCGTTTATCGGCCGATGGGCTGGCAGCAACGGGCAAAAATGGAATATCTTGGTCGTAGATAAATGGGCTATCCGAATTCATAAACACTTGGTTTACCGCACTGACCATGTCAGCACTCGAACGCCAGTTAGTGCCTAAGGTGTAGTGAGCACTAACTTGGTTTCTCGCCTTGATATAGGTAAAGATATCTGCACCGCGGAAACCATAGATAGCCTGCTTCGGGTCACCGATCATAAACAAACCGCATTGCGGGTTATCTAAATAGATTCGGCTGAAAATACTGTACTGCAGCGGGTCGGTATCTTGGAATTCATCGATCATCGCCACTGGGTATAAGGTACGGATTCTCTCCACCAGCAACGATTGATCATCCACATCAATCGACGCAGATAACTGAGTCAGCAAGTCATCAAACGATAACCATTGCTTCTGCTGTTTCGCCTTGGCTAGCATAGTTCGACAATGAATAATCGCATGTGCCAACAATGGGGCTTTAAGATCTGCAGGAGAATTTAAGAAGTCTTCAATCGCTTCGAAAACTGCGTGTTGAGGTGCAGTGCCTTTTGGTGTTTTTTCAATTAACGTTGCTTGTGAGAACTTCTCTAGTTTATCTGGAAACTGGTAATCATGAGTGTCGCTTTGCGCCCATGCTGTGACGGCTTCTAACCAAGTCGGCAAAGACTTCTTAGTGTAGCTGCGCTTATTCACATCCGATCCAGAAATCAAAGCCAAAAAGTCCGCTTCGGATTCACACCACAACGCCTTAAGTTGCTTCACTTTATCTAAGTTTTGATTGTGCAGAGTTTGCAGGTCGCCCGACATCGCATCTACCGTCAATTTCAGCGGAGAGCCCGTCAGATAGCGATTTACATCGGCAAGTAACGAAGCGGGAGAACCCCAAATATTTCTCACTTCACCAGCCAGTTGAATTGGCAGCGGGTAGAACTGCTTACGCCAATAGTCGGCTACCACTTGTGCTTTCAGATGGCTTTCATCGGTCACAAATTCATTATCAAAACGGCTGCCAGACTCAAAGGCATTTTGGGTCAACATACGCTGACAGAAGCCATGGATGGTGTAGACAGCCGCTTCATCCATTTGCCTTTCGGCATTAAGCAATGTTATGGCTGCGGATGCTCTCTTGGCATCATCGTATTCTTCAAGTAAGTCCTTGATAAATTGGTCTTTAGAGTCAACGCAAACGCCTCTACGAAATGATATATATGCAGCGCGTATTTTTTTCCTTATGCGGTCTTTGAGCTCTGCTGTTGCCGCTTCGGTAAAGGTCACCACCAGAATTTGGTCTACGGTTAGCGGCTCATGATGTCGGGTGGCTTCCGTCAGATCACCTTGTGGTGCAGCCGTGCCGTGCCCGAGCAGTAGGCGTAAGTACAAGCCAGCGATGGTAAATGTTTTACCCGTACCCGCTGATGCTTCAATTAAACGCGCGCCATGAAGTGGAAACGTCATGGTATCGAGTGTCTGTGGAGCGATTACCTGAACACTGCTTGTGGTCGTCATGCCTTACTGCCTTCTGATAAATGTGTTGTTACAAATGTGACCTAGCGTGGAAAACGTCATTCAATTTACGTCCTACGCTAATTTGTTAATAGTTAGTGCGATCTCTCTCACGGATCAATTCAGATCGCCTCGCTACTATGCGCCCACGAGTTCAGGAGCGCGTACGAGTTTTGTACTTTACGGCGTTACTTTGAACCACAGAATAATGGTCCCTCTGACCTGTGGCCGTACAGCGAACGCCCTACACTAATAATGATTTACTGGCGGCCACTTTATTTCCTGTACCTTGCTTCTCTTCACCTTGACTCCCTTCACCTAGAAAGTAAGCACCCCAAACGCTGACCAGCGACTCTCTTTCGTTTTTCATTAATTCAGCGCGCACGCTATTGATCTTGTCGATCACAGCCACTTACTCCTGATCTTCCAGATCGGCAGCAGCCAACCTTGCCGCCTGCAGCACAAGTGTTGAGTACATCCGCGACTCAGCAGCGAGTTCATCATCCCATTTAGGCCAGATTCGAGAGATGTATGTGTCTCTGCCCTCGCCCGTAAAGGCGAAGCTGTCATTAAAGGTATCGGCCATTTTCTTAAGGGACTTTTCTTCATCATCGACCCATTTACCGCGGCTAAAGCCCGCTTCAACTCCAGCCAATGCGCTTTTCGAGAAATAAGGCAGTGGTGCTGTCATGCCTTGGTAAAACAATCGCACTAACTCAGCCAACAAGCTCTTCGCTTGCTGTGCATCACCAATAGGTTGTAGCGTTTGGTGAACCACGCCCTCTTTTCTGTCGTAGCCAATAATATGGGTCGTTTTTCCGTGTCCCATCACAGCGCAACATAGATGATCAATCCACGCTGCCAAATAATCTTGAGAGCGTACTTTACCGCTTCTGAAACGCACTAGACCTGATTGATAGTTTTGAGTTAACCAACCCATCAAGCGAACAGGTTTGCCTTGGCCTAACACATCAAATTCGATATTCACTTCGAGATCTTGTTGCGGTGATCCACTCACAAATCGAATCTCTTTGGCTAAGTCTTCCGCTTGAACACGGTTGGTTTCAAATTCGATATCACCAAAGGCGCCGACCGGTAAACGACCCTGTGCTTTTTGCTCAGAGACAAACAATCGAACCGCTTCGTCTGCGCCTTCAGGGTGGTCCAGCAACACTTGCAGTAAAGCATCCTTAAGTTGGAAACTCTCTAAACCATTAAGTACGAATGGCTCATCGTCTTCCATCACAGGAAGTGGCGGCTCAAACACCACTTTTAGACGGCGATTAAAGAAGTACTGCACTGGCAAACGCCAAAAACGCTGCAGTTCAACTAGGTCAAGCTCCAATGGATAAGTCGCACCCAACAAATAGTCATCCAAAGCACGATTGAATTCACCACTACGCTCACCAGAACGGTTAGCGGCAGGAAGCCACTCTTTGGCGTAACTCAACACATGGCTCGCATCACCTTGAGTAAACGCAGCGGGACTGAACGGTGTCATGGTGTGTTCAAAGCTGATCGCTTGAGTCAGGTTGATGCCTGAATCATCACTTGGTAAGGCTTGGTCTTCACTTAAGCAGTAGTTCTGCTGGCAGTATTCAATCAATTCAGAAACCAGCACCGACGGCACTCGCTCAGTATTATCTTGAATCGAACGGCCGACATAGCTTATGTACAAACACTCTTGCGCTGACAGCATCGCCTCTAAGAATAGATAGCGGTCATCATCACGACGCGAACGATCGCCCGGTCGTGTGCGTCCGTTCATTAGATCAAAACCTTCTGGCGGCATTGAGCGAGGGTAAACACCATCATTCATACCTAACAAACAGACGGTTTTGAACGGAATAGAACGCATCGGCATCAAGGTACAGAAGTTAACTTGTCCCGCTAAGAAACGCTGACTAATACGCGCGCCCGACAGTTTATTGTTCAAGTACTGATAGATGATGCTTGGCGACAGTTCTTGTTCGTACAGGGCATCATCAAGCTGTTCATTCAATTGGGAAAGTGCATCGCGAATCGATTTAAGCACCACCTCGCCTTCTAGCTCAACGGCAAAGAAGTCATCAATCATTTGCAGCAAGGTTTCACGCCACATATCGATGGATTGCGTCTCAGCAAGGCGTTGACGGTAATGGGCAATACGATCAATAAAGTGCGTTAACTTACCTACAAGTTCGGCGTTAATGCCTTGAACTTCGTTATAAGCAGCAATCGGAGAATGCTCGGTCTCAAACAAACCAGCAGAATCAGACATCGCATAACCTAAGAGCATACGCTGAATACCGAATAGCCAAGTGTTTTGCTCGGTCGCAGGTAGATCAAATTCCGTTGCCGTTGAAGCATCGACACCCCAACGGATACCCGCTTCTTCAACCCATTGCTTGGCTTGCTCAAATTGGAATTCATCAATACCAAAGCGTGCCATCATCGCAGGAATTTCTAATAGTTCTAGCAACTCAGACGCTAGACAACGCGTATTCGGTAGCGCGACCAACTGCATGAAGGCGGTCAGAATTGGGCTTTCTTGGTCTGCGGTTCTATCAGAGATCGAGTAAGGGATATAACGCTCACCCGGAGCATTACCAAATACCGCCTGAATCGCTGGGCTATAGGCATTGATGTCAGACACCATTACGATGATATCGCGTGGTTTTAGCGTCGGATCGGCATCAAACATCGCCAACAGCTGATCATGAAGAACTTCCACCTCGCGCATAGGGCTATGACATGCATGCACGGTCAGCGAGCGATCGCCAAGCTCAACCACCTGTTTATGATTACTAGAATCTAAGATGTGGTCGTCTTGATGCTCTTCTAACTGGAGAATGTCGGCTTGCAGTTGATGAAGCAGGTTATCCCTCTCAACATCAATAAAGAACTCATGTTCTTCGCTGTCTGATTGAGATAGCAAAAACAGGTTATCTCTGCCCAATTTCCCCATAGACGCAAGCAAACTATTACCCACGGCTTGGCTGGTGTGCAGTTCATCTTCAACATTGGCTTCAATGCCATCTTTCAATGGTGACACTTCGCCTTCCAGTTGAGGTAAACCATCAACCAGAGCAAACTGTTTACGGCGCTGCGCTTCCACTCTCGCCAAGTACTTACGGTCGCGAATATCACCCCAGTAATGCTGACAAGGGTTGGTAAACATCAAGTGCACATCAATCTGCTCACCCAGAGCCTTCAGCGCATCCATATAACGAGGAGGCAATGAAGAAATACCAAACACGAACAAGCGTTTAGGTAGGTGCTGCAGTTGACCTTGTTGATTGGCTAACGCTTCAATGAAGTCGTGATACAAGTTACCACGGTGATATTTAGATTGGCCTTGAGACAGGGTCTGGTCATAGAGTGCTTGCCACAAAATCGGCTGCCAAGGGTGATCTTGTTGCCCTTCGTCATCAATAAGTTCGGAAACAGGTTCTCCCGCTTCCCACATCGCCATCCATTCAGGTCGATACACCAAGTAACCATCGAAGATATCGGCAATTTTCTCTGCCAATTGATACAACTTAGAGTCATCTTCGTCGTTTTCAAGATAACGTTGCAGAGGTAAAAAATCAGGGTGGTCAAGCTTAGCGGGTAGCAAACTCATCAACTTCCACGTCATCGCTTCTTTGTTAAAAGCACTGCGTTTAGGTACATCAGGAAGCACTTGGGTAAACATATCCCAAATGAAGGTTGCTGGAAGAGGAAAGTCTATATTTGCTGCTACACCAAACTCTTTGGCGAGTTCCATCTTAAGCCATTGAGACATACCTGGGCTCTGAACCAAGATCTGCTCTTTTTCGAAAGGATTGGCTAAAGGGTCACTTTTGATTAAGTGAACGAGAAGGATTTTTAAAGTATCGACTTTATTGGAATGGTAAACAGTAAACAAAGTGCACTCACGCTAATCTTGCCACAATATAAAGCCAGATTAGCATAAGTGCCGAGTTTGGATTAGGAATATAAGCTTATGAAATACTGAAAACTTAAGGTCCGTTTATCTTTTGAACTATTGCTTCTTACAATCTACTGCCTACCGCGCTTAGTACACGATGAGGTTTGTAATTCATGTAATAACGAACCGCCACATAACCCACTACAAACGTTGCCACAATCAATTCTAGATACGCTAGGTTGAAGACTTGATCCACATAGTGAGTTTCCACACCAACAGTTTGCATCCACGCTGCCAATTTGAATAACGCCGTTGCACCAATCACGATTGGGAATGTAAACGCCGCATAGCCAGGGCTGAAAGGCAGACGAAGTAGTTTGAAAAACGCGATGTAGATAATAAACGTCATTAACACTGCAATGCCAAAGAGTAACCCAATGATCACTGGCGAAGGATTTGCCGTCACCGTTAGGTAGCCTGCTAAAGATAAACTGGCTGGTGCCGCCATAATCGCAATCGTTGGTTTTGCTGCGTCAGGCACTTCATGAGAGAAGATCAAACGGTAGATCATGAGAGGTAGCATTACAGCATAAACCAATAAGCCAAAGACTAAAGTCGCGTGAGCAACGGGTTCTAAGATCGGGTTACCTGAAAAAGAAACGTCTGCCACGATAATACCGATTGGTGGTACAAACCAACTTGGCACCATGTGGTGGATCTCAAAGTTTTTAGCTCTGTGGTATAAGAAGCTCACCAAGAACACGACATGTAACGCTACCGAAGCCAACCACATTGCTTCTTGAAGAAACGGAGATATTGGAGCCAATGAAGCAGACACAACCATGCAACCCATCGCGAAGGTTGGCACAACACTACCCACAACAGGGTGAGCAAGGTCTTCACGTAATAAGTGGCCGTGAATCAAAAATTTCACAGCTAAAACAAGAAGTAATACCGCAGCCATGCCAGCACTGATCCACTGCACCAAACCCGGTGTGTGTAAGATACCTTGCGCGACTAAAACACCATCCCAGCACCAGCCTAAGCTTGCGATTGCTAGTGCTAACCCTGCCATGGGTGTTGGAGCTCCTGTTAATCTATATTTAATACGTTGAATCATGTCAGCCTCTCTTAAACTTAATTCACTAAACTTGTGAACTCATCAGCTTGTTGAAGCCATAATACGCTTGCGCTTCGTTTAACAATATCCAATTATATATAACAAGTGTTCATTAATTCTGAACGATATTCATTCCACCAGCAGTGCAAAACTAGGAACCTGATGGCTAATATTTCAATCAAACAACTCAAAGTGTTTGTCACCATTACCCAGCATTCGACGCTTACCGCCGCATCGGAAGCACTGTTTTTATCCAAGGCAGCTGTCAGCATGGCGCTGGGCGAAATGGAGAAACAGCTGGGTCACTCTCTATTTGACCGGGTCAACAACCGATTAATTCTCAATCAAGAAGGACAAAAGCTGCTTCCTTTGGCTGACGAGATTCTTCACAGAGCCGCAGGCATCGATGTTTTGTTCCGAGATGACCAACCATTAAGTGGCAATTTAAAGGTTGGCGCGAGTGACACGATTGGTAATCAGGTGGCACCTTTTATTTTGTCAGGCTTTAGAGAGCGTACTCAGCATCAAGATCAGAGCTTGTTCATTTCAAACAGTGCGCTGATATGCCAAAAGTTGGTGGATTATGAACTGGATATCGCGTTAATTGAAGGAAAAACACTCCATCCGGAGTTGATCTCTAGCCAGTTCAGTAGCGATGAAATGTGTATTATCGTTAGTAATCAACACCCTCTCCTTTCTCAAGACAAAGTTGCATTGCAAGATTTAGAAGGCAGCCATTGGATACTGAGAGAGTCAGGTTCAGGAACTCGCGAGTTTTTCCTGCGTGCTGTCGCGCCTCGTATTGAGCATTGGTATGAGTCCTTTGAACTCAACACCACCGAGGCCATCATCAATTCAGTTTCTGCAGGGCTTGGGCTCGCTTGTTTATCGAGGTTAGCCGCACAACGAGCGATTGATTCCGGCCGAGTAAAAGCACTCGATGTCCCGCTCGACATGAAACGCCGATTCTGGATGCTGGTGCACAAAGACAAATATCAAAGCCCGCTGCTGAAATCTTTCATGGGTTATTGTGAAGACTGGGCTACACATCAAGATTGAGGCCGTATTGTTAGGGCTCCAACTGGACTTTTAGCATCAGAAACTGTATAAAAAGCCAGTAAAATTTATCAAACTTAGAGGATTAACCATGGCTGTTATCGTCAAGTACGTGGTCGAACGCAACGGAGAAGAGAAAATGACTTTTACCTCTAAAGCCGAAGCTGACGCATACGACAAAATGCTGGATATGGCTGATGAGCTTTTTGAACTGTTAAGCAAAAGCGATTTAGTTGAAGATGAAGGCAAGCAAGAAGAACTTGCAATGTACCTAGCGAAGAATAAAGAAGAAGTTCTTTACGCACTAGGTGCTAAGCGCAAACCAGCTCCGAAAAAAGAAAAGAAACTTGAAGCTGTTGAAGACGCAGAAGAAGATGCAGCATAACTAGCTGATACCTTTCTAAAAAACGTCAATAATGCCTCTAATAAGAGTCCGTTGTTGGCGTTTTTTTATACTTATTGAAATATAATGAAGCTTGTTTATAGTCGAAATCGCTCTAAACATTCGCTTGCACAAAAGTGTGATAAAGATCTAATCTATAGTCATCAGGTGATGGGGTTCCACCTAAGCTTTTGCTTCAACCGCCCGTTCTTTTCGAACAGTGCTAATGACTCCTACAGAATCGAAAACAGGTAATACTGTTGGATGTATCGCTATTCCTCCATTTTGAAATGGACTTAGTCTATTAAGACCGAGCTTCATGACGCCTTTGGATTACCGATACTCAAGATCTGTAGTGAATTAGCCGCACCTCTTCCAACACGTCCTGTTTTCTCAACGCCCTAGGTCTTAAATGGCTCTATCAGTGAGAAAACATTATGCACTACTCTTCAGAAATTCAATCAATGTGCCCTATTCAAAGGGGTGATCTTCACACTTCAGCTCCAATTCCAGTTGAAGGCGCTATGGTTAGCCCAAAAGATGTCATCGCTATTTCTGGCTTAAGCCATGGCGTAGGCACTTGTGCACCACAACAAGGTGCAGCCAAACTGACGCTAAACGTAAAAAACGGCATCATCGAAGAAGCGCTAATCGAAACGATTGGTTGTTCAGGCATGACTCAATCAGCCGCGATGGCAGCCGAAATCCTCACTGGAAGAACCATTCTTGAAGCCCTGAATACTGACTTAGTGTGTGACGCTATTAACGTAGCCATGCGCGAAATCTTTCTGCAATTCGTTTACGGTCGAACTCAGTCTGCATTCTCTGAAGGCGGCCTAGAAATTGGCGCTGCATTAGAAGACCTAGGTCAAACACAACGCAGCCAAGTGGGTACTAGCTACTCAACCGCAGCAAAAGGTGTTCGTTACCTTGAATTAGCCGAAGGTTACGTGACCAAGCTTGCACTTGATGACCACAGCGAGGTGATTGGCTACGAGTATATCAACCTCGGAAAAATGATGAAGGCGATCAATCAAGGTGTACCAGCCAATGAAGCTGCTGACCTTGCGACGGGGACTTACGGTCGCTTCGATGAAGCCGTAACCACCATTAACCCACGCCAACAATAATTTTTGCCAATTTAGAGGAAAGATATGATGAACACTCAATTTAATGAATCAGTAACTCGCGTATTGGCAGAAATGAACTTCGACTCTTTAGAGCAAGCGAACCAATACTGTAAAGCCCACAACGTTGATCCAAAAGCATTAGTGATGGACACTCAACCTATCGCATTTGAAAGCGCTGCCGATGCCTATATCCTTGGCTCAGCACTCGCGCTATTTCGCAAAGCCACCAGCGCAGAACAAGCAGCGAATATCATTGGTGAAGGTCTTCAAGCATTCACCAAACCCGGCAGTGTTGCAGAGCAGCGCCAAGTGGGTATCGGCCACGGAGCATTGGCTGCGCGTCTTCTAAATGAAGAAAGCCATTGCTTTGCTTTCCTTGCGGGCCATGAATCTTTTGCTGCTGCAGAAGGTGCGATTAAAATCGCACTCAACGTCAACAAATCACGTCACAACCCATTGAAGGTAATACTAAATGGTCTAGGTAAAGACGCAGCTTACTTAATTTCTCGCATCAATGGTTTTACCTATGTTCGCACTCAATATGATTACCAAACAGGCGAGCTTGTTGAAACAGAACGTCGCCGCTTCTCACAAGGCCCTCGCGGAGAGATCTTGTGTTACGGCGCTGATGATGTACGTGAAGGCGTGGCAATCATGCACAGAGAAGAAGTGGATGTAAGTATTACGGGTAACTCAACTAACCCAACGCGCTTCCAACACCCTGTTGCAGGTATCTACAAAGCAGAACGTACTCGCCAAGGTTTACCTTACTTCTCAGTTGCTTCAGGCGGCGGTACAGGTAGAACATTGCACCCAGATAACGTGGCAGCTGGCCCTGCATCTTACGGCATGACAGATACCATGGGCAGAATGCACGCTGACGCTCAGTTTGCAGGTAGCTCTTCTGTTCCGGCTCACGTGGCAATGATGGGCTTCATCGGTATGGGTAACAACCCAATGGTCGGTGCGACTGTGGCACTAGCGGTTGCCGTTAGCGAATCTCAAAACGCCTAACAGCAGAGCGGCGTGATTCGAACGTGAGGAACCAAAAGAAATCCGTTAATTAAGAAACCGACAATAACGTACGAATAAATATTTACACCTACTACTAAAACTAAACAGCCAGTATTAACCTGGCTGTTTTTTATCCATATTTGCTCTACGATCTATTCCTAATAGTTATTTATCTATAAGATTAAATGCACCAGTCGCTAAGTATTTAACCCTATATTTTTAAAGGAATAATATGAAAGAGTTGATCATTCATACCATCACCGTGTTCATGGGCTTTTTTGCCATAATGAATCCCATCGCCAATACGCCGATCTTTTTAGGTTTAACGGCTGATAGCAATAGAGAGATGGTGAAGTCGATCGCTTTTCGCTCAGTGCTCATCGCCTTTATCATCGTGAGTACCTTTGCTATTTCCGGCAAGCTCATCTTTGATCTGTTTGGCATCACACTTTACGCACTGCGCATAACCGGCGGTATTCTTGTATTTCTTATTGGTTTTCACATGCTGCAAGGTGACTCGACACACGCCAAAGCAAAAGAGAAGGTCAATTCAGACGCGCAGCAAGATGCAGCATTGAGTATCGCGGTATCACCTTTAGCCATGCCAATACTGGCTGGTCCAGGCACTATTGCCACTGCGATGAATTTTGCCAGCACAGAGGGAATCTACGAAACCATTATTACCATTGTGGCATTTGGCCTCCTCTGCACCCTAACCTACATACTGTTTGTATTCGGCGAACGCTTCGTTAAAGCTGTCGGACCAAGTGCATTGAACGTGATAACCCGAATGATGGGTTTGATACTTGCCGTCATCGGTATGCAGATGCTGATAGAAGGGATTGAACAGGCTTATAAAGCGCTATTTATCTAGAGTAAGGCCATAATTGCGTTGAACTGCGTCATTTTCTCATTGCAGAAAACTATCTCTAAAAAGACAAGCAATATCATTTTACAGACTTTATCCCGATACGCCCTTTCATAACGAGGGCGCTCTCTTTATGATGAACGCAATTAAATTAACTTTGCTAACGGCAGCACTCATTATTCGAGTCACTGCTATGAATAGCAAAATCAAGACTCAACACATGGAGATTCAACATGGCTTACTTTTCACTAGCCTTCGGTACGGCAACCAAAAACCGCGACAATAAAATCATTGAAGCGTTCTTCCCTAACCCACGTCTAAACCCAAGCGACGCTCTTGTAGCGGCTGTGGCTGAAGTGTCAGGTTACTCTGAAGGCAACCAAGCTATCGAAATCTCTGCTGCACAAAGCGCAGAACTAGCGAAAGCATTCGCAGCAAACGATGATGCAGCAAACGCATCTTTCGCAGAAAAAGCAACAGCGTCTGAACAGCCACTTGTTCTTGTTGTTCTTGCTACTGACGAGAAGCCAGCATCTGTTGCCGAAGGCTTCCTAAAGTTACAACTTATCTCTAACCGCCTAGTACAACCACACGGTACGGTATTAGACGGTATCTTCGGTCTACTGCACAACATCGCATGGACAAACGAAGGTCCTATCGACCTTCCTGAACTAGCTGAGCGTCAAATCGAAGCTCGCCTTGCGGGTCGCGCTCTATCTGTAGATTGCGTAGACAAATTCCCTAAAATGGTAGATTACGTGGTACCAACCGGTATTCGTATTGCTGATACTTCTCGTGTTCGTCTTGGCGCACACGTAGGTGAAGGCACAACAGTAATGCACGAAGGTTTCATCAACTTCAATGCAGGTACTACTGGCGTAAGCATGGTTGAAGGTCGAATCTCTGCGGGTGTTGTGGTGGGTAACGGTTCTGATATCGGCGGCGGCGCTTCTATCATGGGCACTCTGTCTGGTGGCGGTACGATGGTTATCTCTATCGGCGAAAACTGTCTACTAGGTGCAAACGCAGGTCTTGGCTTCCCAATGGGCGACCGTTGTACAGTTGAGTCGGGTCTTTACGTGACTGCGGGAACTAAAGTTCGCATGCTAGATAAAGAAGGCAACGAAGTAGAAATCATTAAAGCTCGTGACCTTGCTGGCGTTTCTGATCTGCTGTTCCGTCGCAACTCGATCACTGGTCAAATTGAATGTCTAGCGAACAAGTCTGCGGTTGAGCTAAACAGCGAGCTACACAGCAACAACTAATCTAAGCGCTAGATGCTAGATGCTAGATGCTAGATGCTAGATGCTAGAGAATACGAAGCCGCTGGGGTTTAATCCAGCGGCTTTTTTTATAGCGGTAAAGTTGAGAAGACTATGCTTTTTCTGCTGCTAACTGCTCAAGGGCTTGAATTGAAGTTTCTGAAACGAGCGCTCCATCCATGTAGTAACTAACTTTGTCGCCATCACGAACCCCCATCAGTACAGCTTTTTGGCCATCATTGTAGGTAATATCCATGCGTATGGTGTTTTCATCGATTTGTTGCATTTCGCCTTGTTCGATATGGCGATTGTTGAAGCCAAGTGGGGCTTCTTTCAATGAATCATCTAGGCTGTCGTTCACATCAATCATGGTATCGACTTTGCTATCAAAGATGTGAGGCGCGCCAGTGAGTGGGTTTTTACCTGCCCAGAATTCGATCGAGTTAAATACGATGTAATCGGCTGCGAATGTTAAAGCGTATACTGGAGCAAGCAAGAAGTTGACCCCAGCACGAGCGTAACGGTTGTCCACAACCTCTACGTTGAATTTCATTAATTTCCCAGTAACGGCATTACTACCGACACACCCAGCTAATGACATGACAATCGCTGCCACTGCAACTGCTTTTGTGATTGTTGTTTTCATAGATCCCTCTTATGCCACGATGATTGATTCAGTTTTTGCATAGCCGAACGAAGCTTTCCCTGCACAATTACAGAAATTATCCGCCTAACAAATTGATTCCATAACATTTAGCGTAGTGGAGATTTTTAGAACAGCAAACTGCAAACCTTAATTATTTCGATCAGACTCCTCAAATTTTGGAAATAAAAAAGCGCAGACCTTTCGATCTGCGCTTTTCATTTTTGCTTAACCTAGCCTAGATTAATGCGGCCTGTAAGAAAGTGATTAACCCACATTCTTACGAGCGTTTTGGAACATACGCATCCAAGCACCATTCTCGCCCCAACCTTCTGGAGACCAAGAGTTAGCAACCGTGCGGAATACACGCTCAGGGTGAGGCATCATGATAGTCACGCGGCCATCCGTGGTTGTTAGGCCTGTGATAGCGTTTGGCGAACCATTCGGGTTGTTCGGGTATTGCTGCGTTTGGTTACCGTTGTTATCAACGTAACGTAGTGCAACCGTTCCTGAGTTTTCAATCGCGTTTAGGTGGTCATTGTCACGTACTTCTACGCGGCCTTCACCGTGAGAAACAGCGATTGGCATACGAGAACCTTCCATACCATTGAAGAACACAGAGTCAGACTTCTGAACTTCAACTAGGCTGAAACGAGCTTCAAAACGCTCTGATTCGTTACGAACGAAACGTGGCCAGTACTCTGCACCCGGGATGAGTTCACGCAGGTTAGACAACATCTGACAACCGTTACACACACCTAGAGAGAAAGTATCTTCACGCTTGAAGAAGTTTTCAAATTGGTCACGAGTAGAGTCGTTAAACAGAACCGATTTAGCCCAACCTTCACCAGCGCCAAGTACATCACCGTAAGAGAAGCCACCACAAGCTACAAGGCCATTGTACTCTTCTAGTACCGCTTGACCCGTTAGGATGTCGCTCATGTGAATATCAGTTGCTTCAAAGCCTGCACGGTCGAATGCTGCTGCCATTTCAACGTGAGAGTTAACACCTTGCTCACGTAGAATCGCCATCTTAGGCTTAGCGCCTAGGTTGATATAAGGCGCTGCAATATCTTCGTTTACATCAAAGCTTAGGCTAACGTTCAGACCTGGGTCTGAGTTATCTTTCTTCGCTTCGTGCTCTTGGTCTGCACAGATAGGGTTATCGCGTAAACCTTGCATCTTATGCGTAGTTTCAGCCCAGATAGTACGCAGTTCAGTACGGTTACGTTGGATTACAACGTCTGCGCCAGACTTAATCACTAGCTCATCAGAAGCCGCCCCTTCACCAACAACAGAGCCAATCACATGTGAACACGCTTCTAGACCGTTTGCTGCAAGAGTAGAAAGAACAGCGTCTAGGTCGTCGTTGCGTACTTGGATTACTGCACCTAGCTCTTCGTTGAAGAGTACCGCAAGCGTATCTTCACTATTCTCTGATGCAGATAAAAGCGCTGCAATATCAGCGTTAACACCACAATGACCTGCGAACGCCATTTCTGCTAGCGTTACGAATAGACCGCCATCGCCTTTATCGTGGTAAGCCACAACTTGATCGTTAGCAACAAGCGCTTGAACGCCTTCGTAGAAACCTTTTAGTTGCGCTGCGTTGTCTACGTCTGCTGGCTTGTCACCAAGCTGCTTGTAAACCTGTGCAAGTGCTGTTGCACCCATACGGTTTTGGCCGTTACCAAGATCGATAAGAACTAGAGAAGAATTACCTTTGTCAGTGCGAAGTTGTGGCGTAATCGTCTTACGAACATCTTCAACACGTGCAAACGCAGTGATGACAAGAGACAGCGGAGACGTGACTTCTTTCTGCTCGCCGTTCTCTTCCCACTTAGTCTTCATCGACATTGAGTCTTTACCTACTGGGATAGTAAGACCCAGTGCCGGACATAGTTCTTCACCGACGGCTTTAACCGCTTCGTAAAGACCAGCATCTTCACCAGGGTGACCTGCTGGAGACATCCAGTTAGCTGACAATTTAATGTGTTTGATATCGCCGATGTTGGTCGCTGCGATGTTAGTGATTGCTTCACCAACCGCTAGACGAGCTGATGCGCCAAAGTCTAGTAGTGCTACTGGCGTACGCTCACCAAGAGACATCGCCTCACCGTGGTAAGAGTCGTAGCTTGCTGCCGTTACAGCGCAGTTAGCAACAGGAACCTGCCATGGGCCAACCATTTGGTCACGAGCAACAAGGCCAGTTACCGAGCGGTCACCGATAGTAATAAGGAATGTTTTCTCAGCGACTGTTGGTAGGCGAAGAACACGGTCAACCGCTTCGTTCATCTCGATACCAGAGCGGTCAATCGCAGGGTTGTTCGCTTTTAGCGTTTTCGCGTCACGGTGCATCTTAGGTGTTTTACCTAATAGGATGTCCATTGGCATGTCGATTGGCGTATTGTCGAAGTGTGAATCTTCTAGTTTCAGATCACGTTCTTCTGTTGCTTTACCAACCACTGCGTAAGGTGCGCGTTCACGTTTACAAATCGCGTCGAATGTTGCCATGTCTTTATCAGCAACCGCCATTACGTAACGCTCTTGAGATTCGTTACACCAGATCTCAAGTGGGCTCATGCCCGGCTCATCGTTTGGCACGTCACGTAGATTAAAGATACCGCCACGCTCGCCATCGTCTACTAGCTCAGGAAGTGCATTCGAGATGCCGCCCGCGCCCACATCGTGGATAAATGCGATTGGGTTCGCATCACCAAGCTGCCAACAACGGTCGATAACTTCCTGACAACGACGTTCCATCTCTGGGTTTTCACGTTGTACAGAAGCAAAATCTAAGTCTTCAGAAGAAGAACCAGAATCCATTGAAGATGCAGCACCGCCACCAAGGCCGATGTTCATTGCTGGACCGCCAAGAACGATTAGGCTTGCACCTACTGGGATCTCTTTCTTCTGAACATGATCATCACGAATGTTACCTAGACCACCAGCCAGCATGATTGGCTTGTGGTAACCACGCACTTCTTCACCTGCGTGAGAGTTTACTTTCTCTTCGTAAGTACGGAAGTAACCTAATAGGTTTGGACGACCAAATTCGTTGTTGAATGCTGCGCCACCAAGAGGACCTTCAAGCATGATATCCAGAGCAGTAACGATACGGCTCGGCTTACCAAAGTCAGTTTCCCAAGGTTGAACGAAGTTCGGGATCTTAAGGTTAGATACAGAGAAAGCAACTAGACCCGCTTTTGGCTTACCACCAATACCTGTCGCGCCTTCATCGCGGATTTCGCCGCCTGAACCTGTTGACGCGCCCGGCCATGGAGAGATTGCCGTTGGGTGGTTGTGCGTTTCAACTTTCATCAAGATGTGTGTTTTCTCTTGGTGATAGTTGTACTGACGAGTTTCTGGATCTGGGAAGAAACGACCGACTTCAGAACCTGTCATTACCGCTGCGTTATCTTTATAAGCAGACAGAACGTGTTCTGGTGTCGTTTCAAAGGTGTTCTTAATCATCTTGAACAATGATTTTTCTTGCTTAACGCCATCGATAGTCCAATCAGCGTTAAAGATCTTGTGACGACAGTGCTCTGAGTTCGCTTGTGCAAACATCATTAGCTCGATGTCAGTCGGGTTACGACCTAGCTTCTCAGTGAAGCTTTCAAGAAGGTAATCAATCTCATCTTCTGCAAGAGCTAGACCTAGGGTAACGTTTGCTTTTTCAAGCGCTTTACGTCCGCCAGTTAGTAGGTCAACTTCCGCATAAGGAGCAGGCTCAGCAACAGTGAACAGTGCCGCTGCTGATTCGAAGTCAGTGAAAACCACTTCCATCATACGGTCGTGCAGAATTGCTTTCAGCTCAACAAGTTGAAGCTCAGAAAGTTCAGAAGAGGTTTCAATGTAGAAAGCAGTACCGCGCTCTAGACGTGACACTTTAGCCAGTCCGCAGTTGTGTGCGATATCTGTTGATTTTGAAGACCAAGGCGAGATAGTGCCTGGACGTGGCGTTGCAAGCAGCAATAAACCTTCAGGTTCATGCTCTTCAATCGTTGGACCGTAAGTCAGTAGCTTTTCTAGCTTCTCAACTTCAGACTCATCTAGGTCTGTCGTTAGATCAGCAAAGTGGGCAAACTCAGCGTAAATACCTGTTACAGGTAAGCTTAATTCACGACAAAGCTCTAAAAGCTTGTTAACACGAAACTCAGATAGAGCTGGGGAGCCACGCAAAATTCTCATGTGCTTACGTCTCTTATGCAGTTGATTAAGGTAGTATTGGAATAAATTCAGTGGGTTATAGGAACAACCTAACTGTTTTCTTCGAAGCTATTCCCGAAGGTTGCCAAACCTATGCCGATTCCACCTCTTCAATGCGAGCGCATTATAAAGCATTTCTTTTTGTGACGTAACACCAAAAGCAACCGTTTGCGTTATTTTTTTTATCTTTCTGTGTAAATGGTACTTTTGCTGCATTTATCAGCACTTTTACAACTGTTTAAATAAACCTGCTTTGCCAGCCTTGCGGGGTTTGGTATAAAGGGGCTTCCACTTTTCGAGATTTCATTTTGATGCCTAAATTTACGCTCATCTTTTCGTCTAAGTTCCTTCTGCTCGCTATTGCCCTATTTGGGTTGGCTGGATGCCAGATTGAATCTGAACCTAAAAGTGTCCTTGAGCAGATACGAGAGCGTGGCGTTCTTCGTGTCGGCACCCTGAATAACCAACTCTCTTATTACATCGGTCCAGATGGTCCTGCTGGCTTGGATTACGAGTTAGCTCGCGAGTTTGCAGAAGAACTTGGTGTAAAGCTTGAGGTTAAACCCGCTTACCGTCTATCCGGCCTATTTCCGGCGTTAAAGAAAGGCGAGATCGATCTTATCGCAACGGGGTTAACACAAAACAGCAACCTGACACGTGCCTATCGCGCTGCGCCTGCTTATTACTATGTAAGCCAACAAGTCGTGTACAAAAAAGGTCAGTGGCGACCAAGAAACCTCGATCAACTGATCAAGTTTGAGAACGATCGTCAGGCCGAGTTTGTAAAAGAACAAACTGAATCAGAAGAAACGGCATCAAATGAAACACTGACGCCATCTTTAGTTGTGGTGAAAGACTCCCACTTTGAACCAACGCTAAAACAGCTCCAAAACACACACGATGACTTTATCTACGATGCGGTCGGTAATGCAGACATCAATGACCTGCTAAAAGAAGTATCAACCGGAGAGCGACTGTTTACCGTTGCAGACTCCATTGAGCTTTCATTGGCTCAGCGTTTATACCCTGATGTGGCTCTTGCTTTCGAACTTACTGAAGACCAACCTATCTCTTGGTACTTAGAACGTTCAGAAGATGAAAGCCTGTATGCGTTGCTGATTGAGTTCTTCGGTAACCTTAAACAGTCTGGTGAACTGGCTTCACTGGAAGAGAAATACATCGGTCACATTGGTACCTTTGACTACGTTGATACTCGTGCCTTTATCCGCGCATTGGACAGCAAGCTACCTAAATGGTCGCCACTATTTCAGAAATACTCGCAAGAATTTGATTGGCGCTTAATCGCAGCTTTGGCATACCAAGAGTCACACTGGAACCCAGTCGCGCGTTCTCCCACAGGTGTTCGTGGCATGATGATGTTGACGTTGCCAACCGCGAAGAGCGTAGGTGTAACCAATCGTCTTGACCCGAAACAGTCGGTACAAGGTGGCGTGGAATATTTACGTCGTATCGTGAATCGAGTTCCTGACTCAATTACTCAACATGAAAAGATCTGGTTTGCCCTCGCCTCATATAACGTAGGTTACGGTCACATGATGGATGCTCGCCGCTTAACTAAAGCACAAGGCGGCAACCCTGACGCTTGGGGTGATGTCAAAGATCGACTTCCTCTATTGAGACAAAAGAAGTACTACAGCCAAACTCGATACGGCTATGCGCGTGGTGATGAAGCAAGGAATTACGTTGAGAATATTCGCCGTTATTACCAAAGCATTATTGGTCATGTGAATAAGCGAAATAAAGAAGAAGAAGCGAGCCTCGAAGGTTTGGTGGTTATCCCACCTTTAGAGATCTCGGGCGCTGAATCGACAATCAGTGCGGCTGAATCCGCTGTCGACGAAGCTGAGTCTTCCAAATAAATAAAAAAGAGCAATGCTATATAGCGTTGCTCTTTTTTTTTATACATGAGCCACTGGTTCGTATTGGCTAGTTCGCATTGAGAAACTAAACCAGCAAAGTGACAGTTAAACTTGAGGTGTCATATTGCAGTAACAATTGAACTTTATAACGACACACCATAAGCGCCATGATGTTCTGTTGTATTCAGACACTGACAATCGCGATGGTTACTCAAAAAGTATCGCTAAGTTCGCGGCAGAGATCATAAACAAGTAACCACTATAATTAAAACTGAAGTCATAATTACAAAGCCAGACGACAAATAGGAAATCGTTGAAATGATGAAGAGTAAACTGAAATCGAAGCGCCTTGATAAGACCGTTGCTGCAAACCGTCGTAAGCGTATGCTTTCAAATAATAAGAAGAAAATCATTTGGCGCAACCGTGCTTTCATGCAGATACTTTCTGAGTAAAAATACCGAGTAAGTTTTCTGTGGCACTCTTACGATAGAGAGTGCCGAAGCTTGCTGCTATTTTTTGTTACAGACCTTATTCTTATTACTTGTCTTGTCAGATTCTAAACACTGCTCTTCCAACAGACGGTCTTGCTTTCGTTTTTCTTTTATCTCTTTTCTACGACGCTTGAAAAACGCCTGCAACTGCTCACGACATTCTGCTTCTAATAAGCCATGCTCAACATCGGCATAGTGGTATGAGGCTTGGCTTTCAAAGAGGTTCAATACCGTACCTGCTGCGCCTGCTTTTAAGTCAGGAGCACCAAAGACAATCCGCTTCACTCGGCTGTGTAACAAGGCACCAGCACACATTGGGCAAGGCTCAAGCGTGACGTATAAGGTGGTATCAAGTAAGCGATAGTTTTCCAAGGCTTGCCCAGCTTTACGCAAGGTTTCGATTTCTGCGTGTGCCGTGGCATCGTGGCTGCCAATAGAACGGTTCCAACCTTCAGAAATAATCTCACCCTCTTTTACCAACACGGCACCAACGGGAACCTCTCCCTCTTTCTCTGCTTGCTTAGCAACCTCAATGGCGCGTCGCATGAAGATTTCATCTTGAGGGGTGAATTGATGGTCTGACAAAGGGAACTCCAGAAAACAAAGGATAAGAACAAAAAAAGGTATGCGGAGAAGCATACCTAATCTTAGTAATAATGAACAACAAAGAGATAATGAACAACAAGCGTTAGCTTGTTCGTTTAATCTCTCGCTAGCGGCTTATCTAACTAACATCATCGCCTAGCTCATTGACTAATCTTGTCGCTTTAACACTCACGATACGGTTGTTCTCAACCGAGATGATTTCAAACTGCCACTGCTGGTATTGAACAACTTCGCCTGCATCAGGTAAGCGTCCTATTAGCCAAGTCACAAGGCCATTCAACGTTTGGAAGCCTTCGCTTTCCCCCTCAAAATCCGACAGCTCTAAACGATTTTTCAGCTCACTGATAGGGATTAATCCATCCACCAGCAATCCGTCTTCCACTTGTTCTGTCCATAGGTCATTGGGGTTATTGGATAACTCACCTGCAATCGCTTCAAGAATATCATAATGAGTCACAAGGCCTTGCACATCGCCATACTCGTCGACAATGAATGCCATCTCGGTACCCGACTCTTTAAAGTAGCCAAGTAGCCGCAGTGCCTTCATCGATTCTGGAACATAGATCGGCGACTTAGACAGCCCCATGATGACTTGAATACTTAAATTGCCTGCCTGATTCAGCAAGGCTTTGGACGACACCGTACCGACCACTTTATTGAGGTGATCTTGGCACAATGGAAATACACTGTGCTTTGAAGAGCGCAGTTTCTTAAATATCTGCTCTACAGGTTGCTCAATATCTAGAAAGTCGACATCTCGACGTGGCGTCATCAAAGAGCTTACAAGGCGATCATCAAGCTGCAAGATATTACGAATCATCTCTTGCTCGCCGCGCTCAATCACTCCAGATTCTGAGCCCTCTTTCACCAGTGCATGGATATCGTCTTCAGTGACACTATCTTCTTCACCGCCACGCCCCATCAGCTTTAAGATGCCTTCGGTTGACGCAGACAACGCAAACACAAACGGCGTCGCGATTTTAGATAACCAGAAGATTGGCAGCGCGACTAACACAGCAATATTTTCAGCTTGGGATTGAGCAAAACGCTTTGGCACCAACTCACCTACAACAATTGCGAAGTAAGTAATACCAACAACGACTACCGCAGTAGATAAGATATTCGCTTGTGTTGGGTCGAATCCCCACAGCTCAAGTTGAACCGCAAGTGGAGCTGATAACGTAGCCTCGCCCACGATACCGCTGAGTAGGCCGATTACCGTAATACCGATTTGAATGGTTGAAAGGAAGCGGGTTGGGTTTTCTTTGAGCTCAAGAGCAATCTGAGCGGAGCGATGTTTTTCGGCTAAACGCTTTAGCCGACTATTCTTTGCTGCTACCAATGCAATCTCAGACATGGCAAACAGACCATTTAAAACAATTAACCCTACTAAAAGCAGAATTTTCATGTGGCTTGGATTTCCTAATTTTACCGGCCAACAATTAGCCGTAATCCGGAGTATAAGCTGAGTGCCTTTATTTGGGATATAAAAAGTTTTGGATATAAGAAATCTTGGACACAAACAGAAGTAGAAAAAAATGGCGAAAAAAAAGCTCGCACATTTCGGTGCGAGCTTCGATGATTTTGTCTTACTGACTTTTGCTTTTCTTACTTAGCTTTACTTATCTTACATTGTGTAAGTGTAAGGAGCTTGGATACCTAGTGGGATACCAAGAGCCCAGTAACCTAGCAAGAAGATAGACCAACCGATTAGCATAGCAATCGAGAATGGCATCATTAGAGAAGCTAGAGTACCGATACCTGTCGACTTAACGTAGCGTTGACAGTAAACAACAACCAGTGGGAAGAACACCATCAATGGAGAAATGATGTTAGACACTGAATCGCCTACACGGTAAGCCGCTTGAGATAGCTCTGGAGAGATACCCACAACCATTAGCATAGGAACTAGGATAGGACCAATCAGTGCCCACTTAGCTGAAGCAGAACCTACAAGCAGGTTAACTGCAGCCGTTAGTAGAATCATACCAACAACCGTTGCTTCACCAGGAAGATCCATCGCTTTCAGGCCTTCAGCACCGTAAAGCGCCAGCATAGTACCGATGTTTGATTGAGCGAATGCAGATAGGAACTGAGCACAGAAGAACGACATTACAATGTATGCGCCCATCGTTGCCATTGTCTCAGACATCGCTTTGATAACATCGTTACTATTCTTGAATGTACCCGCTACACGGCCGTAGACGATACCCGGAATAATAAACAGAATGAAGATCAGAGGAACGATAGACTTCATTACTGGTGCTGAGAACGCCGTTAGCTCACCTTCAGGCGAACGAAGTGCTGAGTTTTCAGGAACCAAAGCTGCGATAAGCAGACCAATACCTGCAACCATAGCCCAACCCGCGAATTTGAATGCTTTAGATTCAATCGCTGTGAACGTACCTAGATCAGGTGCTTGTTCAGCATCTTCATCTACTGGAGTTTTTGCAAGACGAGGTTCAATGATCTTCTCTGTCACGTACCAACCGATACCAACAATGAGAACTGAAGACAAACCAGTAAAGAAAATGTTCGCTAGAGGGTTAACCACGTATGCAGGGTCAAGAACGTTTGCCGCTGTTTGAGTGAAGCCTGCTAGTAGCGGGTCAATACCTGAAGGAATGAAGTTCGCTGAGAAACCACCTGATACACCAGCAAACGCTGCTGCAATACCCGCTAGAGGGTGACGACCCGCTGCGTGGAAGATGATACCGCCAAGAGGGATTACTAGAACGTAACCTGCATCTGCTGCTGTGTGAGACACGATAGCAACCAAGATTAGCATTGGCGTTAATAGCTTAGCTGGCGTGAAGTTCAGCATCTTCTTAAGGCCAGTCGTAATGAAGCCTGAAGAGTCAGCAACGCCAACACCTAGCATAGCAACAAGTACGATGCCTAGCGGTGCGAAGCCTGTGAACGTGGTAACCATATTCGCTAGGAAGCTAGCAAGCGCTTCACCAGTTAATAGGTTGTTTACTTCTAGAGCAGCACCCGTTTGAGGGTTGATTAGGTCGAATGAAAGATTCGATAAAAGTGCAGATGCTACCCATACGATAACTAGAGCCCAGAAGAACAGAATTGCAGGGTCTGGAATTTTGTTGCCGGCGCGTTCAATGAAGTTTAGAAAGCGATCCATCCCACTGATCTTCTCAGTCGATGGTGCTTTTTTTACAGCTTGGTTACTCATTGTAACTCCATATGTGATGTTGTTTGTTTAGGCCTAATAAAAGTTTTGACCATGGCCTATTGGTACAGCACATATTCTATTAAAGTCGCTGTTAAAAAGCACAAGGTTCCACATCATTTTCCATAAATGGAGACATATTTTGCAAAAATACTGTACAACAGCAACAATATAAAAACACAAAAAACACCATTCCATATACAGAGTTTTAACTGGCACGTAAACAATGTCCGAGGAGTGAAAACTATCAGTAAAGGGGATTCGTAGGCCTTGGCATGCAGTAAACGTTTGCTTAATAGATCAATCAAACTCACTGTATTTGGAGAGCATAGTCTCGAGGTAAATGCTTTGCGAACGGTTCATACGATCTTGCCATGCAACGGAAACAGTAATGCTTTTTAACGCACCCGACAAAGCGCCAGCAGCATTCTCCACCTCACAAGTCATCGCATACCCAGAGTCCGACAAACCGGATAAAGGATCTGAGCTTGTCGTGTTGAGACAATAGTTCGCTTGATTGAGTTGCGAAAAAGGAATAAGCCCTACTGCCCCACTCACATCCGAGACTCGCGTTCGATAATATTCCATTTGCCTTTCAGCAAAGTGAAGTGCCTCTACACTGTGAAGCGCAAAGTCCGATTTTTGTTCCGCGTAGACCTGCAGCTTAACCAACCCTAACGAAGCAACACCGATGAGCAGAAAAGAGATAAGCACCTCTATCAAACTGAAACCTTGGTGTTTAGAAGTCATTCCATGAGCCTCGCTTCCATTGGTAAATCGAAGGCGGATCACTCGGATTAGATTCTGAACGAAAATCCAAATCCATATCACCCACAATCGTTGTCACACCAAGTGGCGAATCAAAGATAAGGCCGCCTGAAGGTAAACCAGAGGCAAACTGAATCCCGACACTTTTTTTCAGGACGGTAGCGTCATCGATGTCTTTGATAAAAGGTGCAAATACATTGGGAGTAACAAGCGCTTCCCAGAAGTCATCTATACGAGTTTTAACATGGCTCTTTTGATAATCGACCAAATGATAAATCACACCGTTGTAAGTCATGGCACCATTTAACGCGAGCACACCATCTTGAATCACCAGAAGTTGAGATTGATTGTTGGCGGCAGCAACCGCTGAATTGATATGGCAATTTCCCTCAACCCACAATCCTTTGGTTTGCCCTAGAGTAAAATGGCCCATGATTTCGGTGCCGCACTCTGTCGCATCCAGTATCTGCACGCGCTTAAAAAGATCAGTGTCTTGTGATAAGTCGACAATATTTTGATCCGTTTTCGCGATACCAAAGAAAGTATAAAACGGGTTCATATTTGGATCAGGGTTAAAGTCTTTTTGGAAGGGAGGCGGATTCGTTCCTTGAGAGGAATCAGGTGCATAGATTGAATAGCGACTTCCCGAATTACCTTTGGGTATCTCTGTTTTATATTCACTGTCACACACGCCATCAAAACCAGAAAACGGACCATCCGCACTTGGGTCGAGCACTTCTAAGCCTAACGTTTGTCCTGAATCACCATGCGTTGAATCGTATTGGTAAGTAAAAAGGTCGGCAAAAGTAACACTGACGCATTCATATTCATTACCACTGATCGGTTCTTCTTTTACTGTTGGCTTCAGGCTTAATGTACCAATGATCTCAATCGGCCCTGTTGATTGAATCGCCCCACTTCCCAACTGAGAGCTCTCACGAATGGTTTTAGACAGCAGCTGTGTATCAGTTGTAGATGCAATAATATAAGCAATGGAACTCGCACTATCCGAAACCTCAATTTGGGGGGCGTTGTCATATGGAGAACACCAATCAGAAAAGTCGGCAGGGCGTGCACTGGCATCTTTGATATCTAAAACGGTTTTATCGAGCTCACGTAGATAGGAATAAGTACACTCTAAACCACCTTCCGAACGCCAGTGATTTTGCCTTCCTTGCACTTCATTTTGAGTTACTTTAATTTGATGGAATACACTGCGATACGTACCTAATGTCACCACTAAAGCACCAATTAAAAGCACCGATGTGATCAACAAGGTCACCACGCCGCGTTGCTTTCTAAACACCATCATTGCCAATTCCTTTGTTTAACGGAAACCGAAACCGATTTGGTAACACCTGCGGTTGGAATTGAAGCCGTAATGCTGATATCGGTAAGCGTGGTTTTAATAGAGTTCTGCTCTAATAACTGAGCATCAACACTGAATGCATCTACCTCGATCAGGCTGTCATCGAAAAGTGAGTAACATCCAGTAACCTGATTAAAAGTAGGAATCGCCTCAGATACAGTGGTGCCCTTCTCACATATTTTCAGCTTGGTTCCATCTTTCTGATAAACGATATTTCGATTATCTTTGTTTCCGTTCGAGCCCTCTCTGAAGTAGACAAACCCAACGGCAACACCGCCACTCACTTGGATGGTATTGCTCGCTCCAGATAACTTGATTGAGTAACCATTAGAGCCATCGTAGCCCGCTCGTTGGATATCTTCTTTCATGACCTGCATCGTACTGGTTAGATTTTGCAGCAGTAATAACTCAATGCCTTTATCTTTAGCAATTCTCTGCCCCGTAATGAAGACGCTGCCGATAATCGAAATAGCGAACACGCCAATCACAGAGGCCACCATTAATTCAATCAGTGATGTGCCTTGCTGCTTGCTAGGAGCTACCGCTGTCGATTTAACACGCATCATAGCCATACTGTGCACTCGACTCACCACATACCTTAATTCGCCCCGGCGGGCTGGATAATTTGATCAAAACCCGATCGGTTGAAGCCGTATTAGGAGCTAAATAGAGAGTCCCACGAGCAGGCCTCCCACGAACGCTCTCAAAAGTAATCCTGTCTCCGGTGTAATTATGAGAAAAAGAAAGGTCACGAAAGGGGTCGCCCGACAACTGCAGTAAGGTTTCTCCTGACAAGTCTTCGGTCGGTTTTAACCAAATAGTCCAATCTCCAGTTGATTGCACTTCATTCTTTTCCATCGAGAAATGAACCCAAAGATCTTGATTCCTTTTTACTGACTCTGACTTAGCCTGAATAAGAAAACCATTCAACTCGCCAGCCAATCGCTGCATCTTGACGGTTTGCGTTACTGAACTAAAACTCGGGGCAGCCGTGGCTATCAGTATCGATAACACCGACACCGTGATTAACAGCTCTAATAAAGTAAACCCGCGAGTCATTTCCCAATTTCCTATGTAATACCGCTCGTAACCGTATTTAATCTTGCGCCGATGCTACCACCGGAGAAAAATAGGCAGAGATATTAAAGGAAACTACTCGCGATGATTCGAAGAAATATATGCAACAACAACAACTTAAGCATTAGAGGGATGACATTGATCGAATTATTGATCGCTGTCGCCATCGTGGGGATACTCGGTGCCATTGCGTATCCAAGTTATACGAGCCATGTAATTAAAGCGCACCGAGTCACCGCGATAGCTGATATAACAAAGATACAATTGGAAATGGAGACACTGTACACGGGGAACTATGCATCCGCAGCGGAGAATATTATTTCCGGAGGGACATGTTTCTTTTGCAATACCGACACCAGCCGATACACGTTAGCGATTTCGGCGAGTAGTACCACTTATGCCATTCAAGCAGAACCACTTTCACAGCAAGTGAATGATGAATGTTTAGACTCAAATACCGATAAGTTAGAATTGCACCACTCGGGTGTTTCAGAGCCAGAAGCGTGTTGGAAGTAACAAGAACAACCACCAAAGGGCTCGATAATTTATCTGAGAAATCTCGACTCTTTCTTCTTTGAGCTTCTTTTCTCTGATCTACAGGTACAAAAAAGCCTGCACACTGGCAGGCTTTAAGATTTTCAAATCACTATCAATTACTTAGTTAGGTCATCGAAGAAGTTTTTAACGCCGCTGAAGAAACCTTCAGACTTTGGCTTGTGCTTGCTTGCCGCTTCACCACAACATGTCTCTTCGAATTCACGCAGTAGTTCTTTCTGACGAGAGCTTAGCTTAACCGGTGTTTCAACCACTAGTTTAACGATTAGGTCACCTACACCGCCGCCACGAACGCCTTTCACGCCTTTGCCACGCATACGGAACATACGGCCCGTTTGTGTTTCTTCTGGCACTTTAAGGTTTACACGACCATCGAGTGTTGGAACTTCAACTTCACCACCTAAAGCTGCCATAGAGAAGCTTACTGGCACTTCACAGTAAAGGTTGTTGCCGTCACGCTCAAAGATGTTGTGCTCTTTTACGTGTACTTGTACGTACAAGTCGCCAGCTGGAGCGCCGTGCTCTCCTGCTTCGCCTTCGCCAGATAGACGAATGCGATCACCAGTATCAACACCTGCTGGGATCTTAACGTTAAGCGTTTTCGTCTTCTGTTTGCGGCCTTGACCATGACATGAGTTACATGGGTCTTTGATGATCTTGCCTTTACCGTTACATGTAGGACAAGTCTGTTGAACCGCAAAGAAACCTTGGCGCATTTGTACCTGGCCGTGGCCATGACAAGTACCACACGTTTGTGCAGAAGAACCCGCTTTAGCGCCACTACCATCACAAATGTCACACTCTACAAGAGTTGGTACTTCAATCTCTTTAGATACACCACGAACGGCTTCTTCTAGAGAAAGCTCCATGTTGTAACGTAAATCAGAACCACGTTGTGCACGCGCTTGACCGCCGCCACGACGACCGCCGCCAAAGATATCGCCAAACACATCACCGAAGATATCGCCGAAGTCACCTTGGCCACCGCCGCCGTAACCGCCGCCACCACCCATGCCACCTTGTTCAAAAGCTGCGTGGCCGTATTGGTCATAAGCTGCTTTCTTTTGAGCATCGGTTAGGATCTCGTACGCTACTTTTACTTCTTTAAATTTGTCTGCTGCGCTGTCATCACCCTGATTACGGTCCGGGTGGAATTTCATCGCTAAGCGTTTGTACGCTTTTTTAATATCGCGCTCTGATGCATCGCGGCTTACGCCTAATACTTCGTAAAAATCACGTTTTGACATGTTCTAGGTCACCAAATAATTGCTACTACCGAATGATCACTTCAGTAGTCTGTGTATCAATCTAGATAAAAGTTCTGCCGGCTGAAACACCGAATAAAGCTATTATCTAGATCGACAAGTCTAAATACAAATTTACGGGCGTGAGAGTTACCTCTGACGCCCGTATATTTAGAAATCGAAAAACGACTTTTTCTAAGCTAAAACACGTTAGTTCAAGGAGAAGGCACGGAGCTTACAAATGTAAGTGAGTACCTTCGACGCAGAAATTACGTGTTATAGCGACGAAAAATTATTTTTTATCGTCTTTAACTTCTTCAAACTCCGCGTCTACCACGTCGTCGTCTTGCTTAGGTTGTTCACCAGCGTCAGCACCAGCTTGTTCAGCTTGAGCTTTCTGTTGAGCAATTTCCATTAGCTTTTGAGCTGCTTGCATAAGTTCTTGAACTTTAGCGTCGATAGCTTCTTTGTCGTCACCAGACTTAACTGATTCTAGAGCTTCGATAGCTGCTTCGATTTTAGCTTTCTCGTCTGCAGGTAGAGCTTCACCAGCTTCTTCTACTTGCTTCTTAGTGCCGTGAATCATTTGGTCAGCTTGGTTACGTGCAGTTACTAGCTCTTCGAACTTTTTATCAGCTTCTTTGTTAGCTTCTGCTTCTTGAACCATTGCTTCGATCTCTTCCTCAGACAAACCGCCTGATGCTTGGATAGTGATCTTCTGCTCTTTACCCGTTGCTTTATCTTTAGCAGATACGTTCAGGATACCATCAGCATCTAGGTCGAATGTTACTTCAACTTGTGGCATGCCACGTGGTGCTGGTTGGATACCTTCTAGGTTGAACTGACCAAGAGACTTGTTGTAAGTCGCTTGCTTACGTTCACCTTGAAGAACGTGGATAGTTACTGCGCTTTGGTTGTCTTCAGCTGTAGAGAACACTTGATCCGCTTTAGTAGGGATAGTTGTGTTTTTCTCGATAAGCTTAGTCATTACGCCGCCCATCGTTTCGATACCGAAAGATAGAGGAGTAACGTCTAGAAGAAGAACGTCTTTAACTTCACCAGCTAATACACCACCTTGAACAGCAGCACCCATTGCAACAGCTTCGTCAGGGTTCACGTCTTTACGTGGCTCTTTACCGAAGAATTCAGTTACTTTAGCTTGAACCATAGGCATACGAGTTTGACCACCAACTAGGATAACGTCAGTGATTTCACCTACAGATAGATCAGCATCTGCTAGAGCAACTTTTAGTGGCTCAAGAGAACGTTGAACTAGGTCTTCAACTAGAGACTCAAGCTTCGCACGAGTCACTTTGATGTTCATGTGCTTAGGACCAGTCGCATCAGCAGTAACGTAAGGTAGGTTTACGTCAGTTTGAGTAGTAGAAGAAAGCTCGATTTTCGCTTTTTCTGCTGCTTCTTTAACACGCTGCATTGCTAGTGGATCAGATTTAAGGTTGATACCTTGCTCTTTCTTGAACTCATCTACTAGGTAGTTGATCATGCGGTTATCGAAATCTTCACCACCAAGGTGAGTGTCACCGTTAGTTGAAAGAACTTCGAAAGTCTTCTCGCCTTCTACTTCATCGATCTCGATGATAGAGATATCGAATGTACCACCACCAAGGTCGTATACAGCGATAGTGCGATCACCACCTTGCTTGTCTAGGCCGTAAGCCAGAGCAGCAGCAGTTGGTTCGTTGATGATACGTTTAACATCTAGACCAGCGATACGGCCAGCATCTTTCGTTGCTTGACGTTGAGCATCGTTGAAGTAAGCAGGAACAGTAACAACTGCGCCAGTTACTTCTTCGCCTAGGAAGTCTTCAGCTGTTTTCTTCATTTTCTTAAGAACTTCAGCAGATACTTGAGGAGCAGCCATTTTTTGGCCTTGCGCTTCAACCCATGCATCACCGTTATCAGCTTTAACAATGTTAAAAGGCATGATTTCGATATCGCGTTGAACTTCTTCATCTTCAAAACGACGACCGATTAGACGCTTAATCGCGTATAGCGTGTTTTGAGGGTTAGTAACTGCTTGACGTTTCGCAGGTTGACCAACTAGCGTCTCGCCTTCAGTGTATGCGATTACCGATGCTGTTGTGCGTTCGCCTTCAGCATTTTCTAATACGCGTGGTTTGTCACCGTCAAGAACAGCAACACAAGAGTTAGTAGTACCTAAATCAATACCAATGATTCGACCCATCAGGCTTTCTCCGAATAAATTCTATTTAGTTTTTTGCTATACCCACTATGTGGGGGGTAGTAATCAGGGATTCAACCCTAATACACAAAATTTAATTGCAAATGTATTTTGCTTTCGTATGCACCATAGATAAGGGCTGCAAACTAATTTTCAAGGGAAATAGGTAAAAAAAATCTGTTTTTCCCCCTATCTTTCTACTTAAAGGTAAAAAGTGGCTTACCCCTTACTGCTTAAGGCTCGAAAGTTGACATATTTACGCGTTCATCGTCATAAATAAAATGTCTCTCTATTCTATCTCGCATAAAAAAGACCTTCATATGGAAGGTCTTTTTTCAACTAACAGCGAGTCGAACCGTTATTGATTCTGCACTATTTTTGATTCGGCAATATTATTGATTAAGAACTAACTGGTAGAAGCTTGCTTGGGTGTAGTCACCCGCTTCCATACCACGCCACTCACAGGCAGAACTCGACTTCTTAGTATTACACTGGTTATACGCACCCGCTTTGAAGTACATCCAGTCTTGACCGTAACCAAGATCGATATCGTGTCCCTGATATTTACCTTTTGCCAAGTCAACATCATACGTCTTCACAATAGGATCGGCTGAGTTTGGATTTTTAGTAAAGGTTAAGTGCATGATGTTATCTTTGATATTCACATCATATGAGAACACTTCACCTAGCTTTATGCCATCAGTAGGATCAGAGCTGCCTTTTTTCAGATTGTATTGACCAAATACATCATGGCGAATGTCTTTACGAAGCTTCTTACCGTTTTCATCCTTCGCATTTTTCATCTCTGTCGGCGGGTTTAATTCATAGTTCCACGTTAACGAACCATGCTCATGCTCCGGTAGTTTACGGTAAACAATTTTCAGAGGTTCATTATCCGAGCCGTGGATTTGACCAATAACCACAGAGAATGCACCGGTTTTCTTATAGTTACCGCTGGTGCTCACCTGATCAACAGAAAGTGTTGCCGTCATCTGCCCACCGATAGAGCCAAACTCTTCCGCGTTCTTATGGCTTGAAATCGCGAAGTTGTTGCTCGGCGCAGAGTAGCTATCCGCTAGCATAGCTCTTAGCTCACTACGCGTGTTTTTACTGTTTGGCGTCGTTGGAGCTGTATTCGGAGCCACAAACACCATCGCACCAGATTCAGCATCCGTGTAGAACCATTTAGGGTGAACGTAAGGCGTGTCTACATTCGACAGTTCCTTTTTTCCAATCTCCAGCGTTTTACCTTTTCTAGACCCTTCAGTCGTCAGCTCCGGTAAGTTAATTTTCCATTTAGATAAATCGAAGTTTTGTGCTGGTGCTTTTGCAGGGTCAAGATTGAACTGTTGACCAATATCGTGATTCGAAGCAAGAGCGGGAGCGGCTAAAAGGCTGGCAGTCAGTAGGCTAAGGTAAGACAGCTTCATTATTGGGTTTCCTTTATGTCGTCATAATGTAGGTTGCCAGAACAATAAAATAATATTGTATTATTATATGTGATCTATATTAAATATTGAAAACTGATGGCCAATTCGGTACGAGTAGAAAGAAAAAATGAGACTTAACACCAATCAAAGATATTTTTAGCCAAGTTATCAGATAGCCCAAAGCACTTCTCAGCAGAAACAAAAAAGCCCCGCTCTCATTGAGCAGGGCTTTTAGTTATCGAATCTTAATTAAGAATTATGCTTCTGCTTTCTTTAGCTCAGCTTCTTCGTTAGCTTCAACGCCAATTTCGTTTTCAGATTTCGCTACGATAGTGTTAACCGCAGTATCACCAACAACGTTAGAAGAAGTACAGAACATGTCACAGATACGGTCAACAGCAGCAACAATCGCTAGACCTTCTGGTGGCAAACCTAGTTGGTGCAATAGAACACCGACCATTACAACACCACCACCAGGAACACCACCAGCACCGATAGACAGTAGCAGGATAGTTAGACCTAGAGTGAAGATGTCAGCAGTGTTGATTGGCTGACCGAATGCGTTTGCTACGAACATAGTTGCTAGTGCGATGTAGATAGATACACCAGACATGTTCATTGTTGCACCTAGTGGTACACCGAAACCTGCCACTGACTTAGATACGTTCAGTTTGTCCGTTAAAGTACGCATTGTTACTGGAATCGTCGCGTTCGAACTTGCAGTCGATAGTGAAAAAAGGATTTGCTCACGAGTTGCACGTAGGAACTGCTTTGGAGAAATACCAGTGAATGAACCAACCATCATTGGGTAGAAGAAGAAGATCCAGAACACAAGCATCGCTACAACAAGCGCTACATAGCCAGCAACTGACATTAGCGTGTTTGCATCAAGTGTTGCACCTAGTTGAATCATCAGAGCAAATACACCGTATGGCGCAAGGCTCATTACTAGGCCGATAAGCTTCATCATGATTTCGTTAGCCATCTTGAATGTCTTGATAGCTGGGCCACCACGAGAATCAAGAGCTTGGATAGCAAGACCAGTCAGAATAGCCATGAAGATGATTTGTAGCATGTCGCCACTTGCAAACGCTTCTACAGGGTTGCTAGGAACGATGTTTACAACAAGAGAGAAGATATCTGGCGTTTCAGTTGTTGTAAGCGCAATTGTCTCAGAAACTGTACCCGCTAGATTCGCACCAGCACCCGGTTGGAAAATAAGACCAATCGTTAGCGCTGCAGAAATCGCGATGATGGTGTTAATAATGTAAAGACCAAAGGTTTTACCACCAAGACGACCGAATGAACGAATATCTTTTAGCTCAACGATACCGCAAACAATAGATACGTATACAAGAGGTACTACAAGCAACTTGATAAGTGATACGAACATACCACCAGCACCTTCAGCAGCGCCGAGTAGGTACGTATCAAAAATAGCAATGCCGCTGAATAGGTACTGAATAGCAGTACCAATAATAAGGCCGGCAAACAAGCCTACAAAAATCTTACTTGAGAGCGATTTGTCCATCGTTCTTCTCCAGTTTGTTGTGTTTAAAAATTGTACTTTTATAGTTATATATGCGACCCAAATCGCTATATTGCAGTGGATTTTACATACAAAGGTAACAATTAAAAGCATTTATTTACAAAAACATTACAAGTGTGACATCAAAACATTTCTTCATTAACAACCAGTTTCATAATATAAAACTCTAAATCACTGTTCTGAATAAAATAAAAAGAACGACATTCTTAATGCGATTTTGGTGACTATTCACGTGGACTCTCAAGTTACAGGCATAAAAAAAGAGAGGCATATGCCTCTCTTTTCATTTCATGTTAACCAGTGAATTGTTTTGTCGCCGCTATTGTCTTACTTCACAACTGCAATAATCAACTGCTTAGCAAGCGGCTACTCAATTACTTAGCAACCATTACCATTGCAGGGCGAATAACACGGCCGTTAAGCTCGTAGCCTTTCTGCATAACAAACATCACAGTGTTTGACTCGTGGTCTGGGCTTTCTTGAATCGACATTGCTTGGTGGAATTCAGGGTTGAATGCTTCACCTTCAGGGTTGATCTCGGTAAGACCAAATTTAGCCACTGTATCTACGAACGTTTTGTGGGTTAGCTCAACACCTTCAAGAATCGGCTTAACCGCTTCGTTCTCAGCATCTGCAGCTTGTACTGCACGCTCTAGGTTATCGATAACAGGTAGTAGGCCTTCAGCGAATTTGTTTAGCGCGTATTTACGTGCTTTATCCACTTCTTGCTCAGTACGACGACGCATATTCTCAACTTCAGCCTTTGCGCGAAGAACAGAATCTTGCTGCTCTTTCACTTTAGACTCACTAGAAAGCAGTGCGGCTTCTAGTTGAGCAATTTTTGATTCCTGCTCATCAGCCGCGTCTTCATTCAGTTCAGCTTCTTCAACTTTCTCAGCTTCAGCAATGATCTGATCTAGCTCTTCTTCGGTTACTTTGTTTTCTTCGTTGCTCATGATATCTCCAGAATTCGTTTTCAATGCCAGTGACAGGCGTGTTTGCGCCTCAAATTGATATAAAACACTCGCATAGACGTTCAACTTGCCTTTATTATGGGGATGAAGAATTTTGATTCAAGCCTAATTCGTTTGGAAACGTTATGAAAAAGCCATTTGAAGTCATCGCAATTATTGGTAAACCTCGAGATCAGCAAGCAATTCAGACTCATAGAGAGCTCTATCAGTGGTTAAGTACTGAGGGTTATCAAGTGTTTGTTGATGATAGGCTCTCCAGCATTTTGGATGATATCCCACAAGAACATTTTTCTAGCCTGATTGAATTAGGTAAACGTGCCGATCTCGCGATTGTAGTGGGTGGTGATGGAAATATGCTCGGTGCCGCTCGTATTTTGTCGCGTTTCGACATTTCAGTCATCGGTGTTAACCGAGGCAATTTAGGTTTTCTGACAGACCTGAACCCTGAAAACTTCCAAACCTCACTCACCGATGTACTTAAAGGTGAGTTTATGGAAGAAGAGCGATTCCTACTCGAAACAGAGATACATCGTCACGGCCAAATAAAAAGCCACAACGCGGCACTCAATGAAGCCGTACTTCACCCAGGTCAAGTCGCGCACATGATCGAGTTTGAGGTGTATATCGATAACAGCTTCGCCTTCTCACAGCGTTCTGATGGCTTGATCGTCTCAACACCGACAGGTTCTACCGCCTACTCGCTTTCTGGCGGCGGCCCTATCCTGTCATCAAGCCTAAATGCTATCTCACTAGTGCCAATGTTCCCGCACACTCTTTCAAGCCGCCCACTGGTGGTGGATGGAAAACGTCGTATCAAGCTGATCGTATCGCCTGATAACCGCGGTACTCAGGAAGTCAGCTGCGATGGCCAAATCTCGCTACCGGTTTCCCCTGGCGATGAAATCCACATTTACCAAAGCCCGAATGTACTTAAGTTGATTCACCCTAAAGACTACAACTACTACCATGTTCTACGTAACAAACTAGGCTGGTCGAGTAAGCTGTTCTAAACAAACGACTCTAGTAATAACC
Organism: Vibrio splendidus; assembly: GCF_003345295.1. Classification (NCBI taxonomy): domain Bacteria; kingdom Pseudomonadati; phylum Pseudomonadota; class Gammaproteobacteria; order Vibrionales; family Vibrionaceae; genus Vibrio; species Vibrio splendidus. The sequence continues at coordinate 412,884 of NZ_CP031055.1, read as the reverse complement.
GAAATTTGAAAGGCTGACGACATGCGTCAGCCTTTTTTATTGCTAGTAAAAAGCCCGCCATCTCTCTCTTCGTCTCAATGATTCACATCGTCATTCCCAAGAGAGAGGGCCGACTGAGTTAGGAATCTATAGCGGTTTCAGTGATCTACGAACAACCTCAATTCTGATAACGGTCACAAAAAAATTTCACCTGTCGACTTTACTGTATAAAGAAACAGTATATACTGATCTTATATACAGTATTGTTCAGTTATACAGGTAAATAAAAATGCTGGCTCATTTAAGTGTTAATAATTTCGCTATTGTTAAGTCTTTACAGCTAGAACTCTCTAAAGGCATGACAACAATCACCGGTGAAACGGGTGCGGGTAAATCTATCGCTATCGATGCTTTAGGCTTATGTCTTGGGGGAAGATCTGATGCAGGAATGGTAAGACAAGGAGAAGATAAAACCGAAGTCAGTGCCGCTTTTTTACTTGAGAACAATCTGCACGCTACCCGCTGGTTAGAAGACAATGAACTGCTTGATGGCGGTGAATGCATCCTACGCAGAACCATCTCCAAAGAAGGTCGCTCTCGTGCATTCATCAACGGCAGTCCTGTCCCTCTTTCACAATTGAAATCACTAGGGCAGCTGTTGATCAACATTCATGGCCAACACGCGCACCATCAGTTGATGAAAAGCGATTACCAAATGGCCATGCTTGATCAATACGCAGGTCACTTGAACCTATTGAAGTCGACACGTAACGCTTACCAATCATGGCGACAAGCCGATAACCACTTAAAAGAGTTACGTGAAAATAGCCAGCAAAACCAAGCTCAAAAACAACTTCTTGAATACCAAATCAAAGAGTTAAATGAGCTGTCTATTGGGGAGGAAGAATATGAAGACCTCGAACAAGAGCATAAGCGCCTCTCCAATAGCGGAGAATTGGCCACAACCTGTCAGCAAGCTATCGAGCTTATTTATGAAGGCGAAGAAGTTAATGCGCTTGGTATTCTGCAATCGGCCAATAACTCCCTGATTCAGTTAGCTGAGCTTGATGAAAGATTGGCTGAATTGCCGAGCTTACTGTCTGAAGCCATTATTCAGATTGAAGAGACCAATAACGAATTAAGAACCTACCTAGACAGCATTGATGTCGATCCAGGTCGTATGGCTTACGTTGAAGAGCGTTTCTCTAAAGTGATGTCGATGTCTCGTAAGCACCACGTATTACCAGAAGAGCTTTATAAGCACCATCAAGACTTATTACAACAAGTTGAAGCGCTGGATTGCTCTGATGAAAAATTGGAAGAATTAGCAAACGAGGTAGAAAACCAATACCAATCGTTCGTTGCTAAATCAGAGAAGCTTCATAAATCTCGAACTCGTTACGCAAAAGAACTCAACAAGCTGATCACGCAAAGCATGCACGAACTGAGCATGGAAAAAGCGCAGTTTGCCATTGAAGTGAACAACACCAACACACACCCTTCTCCATTGGGTATGGATAACGTAACCTTCATTGTTTCGACCAACCCAGGCCAACCAATGCAGCCAATTGCTAAAGTAGCCTCTGGTGGTGAGTTATCACGAATCTCACTGGCGATTCAGGTGATCACAGCGCAAAAAGTGGATACACCAAGCCTGATTTTCGATGAAGTCGATGTGGGTATCAGTGGGCCAACCGCTGCGGTTGTCGGAAAAATGCTGCGTAAGCTGGGCGAATCTACGCAGGTAATGTGTGTAACTCACTTACCTCAAGTTGCCGGTTGCGGTCACCAACAGCTGTTTGTAGCGAAGAACACGAAATCAGGTAAAACTGAGACTCAAATGCACACGCTTGATGAGCAACAACGCGTCTCAGAGCTTGCTCGACTGCTTGGTGGCAGCCAAATTACCGAATCGACACTTGCCAATGCAAAAGAGTTATTAATCGCAGCTTAGGTTACATATTCGGCAACTTTCTGATAATTTACCGAAAATTCTTGGCAATTTTGCAACTTAATTCAAAATTGCCAGTCATAACAAGCTCAAAGCGCAAGGAGCTTTTTACTTCTTGCTGGAGCTTGTTTATTATCAGGCAGTATTTTAGCGAAGAAAGATCTCAAACTATGCGAATTAAAAAGTGGTTAGTTGCAGTTCCACTTGCACTAACAATGTTGACCGGTTGCTCTCTACTAGAGAAGTTGGTTTATCGAATTGACATCAATCAGGGTAACTATGTTGAACAAGAAGCTGTCAATCAGCTCAAGTTTGGCATGACAAAAACACAAGTTCGTTACGTTATGGGCTCACCAATGCTTATCGAAAACGGCTACCCAGATACGTGGTATTACATTTACCACCACCAAAAAGGCCATGAAGACCCTATTCAGAAAAACCTAGTCGTTAACTTTGATGCCACAGGTACTCTAGTAACGATCAACGGTGATTTTGAAGCCAGTGATGAGTTCTTCGAAAGCCTTCGCTAGCTTTCAACCAACGAAGCTTTCCCGTCGACAAAGCTATCAGTCGACAAAGTATGAATCGCAAAAGCCTGCTCACATGAGCAGGCTTTTTAATATCTGCAAACAAATTATCTGCGTTGTCTAACCAACAAGCACAAAAAAGCTCGCCAATATAGCGAGCTCTCTTCTTAGTCGAACTTGTTTAGCATTAGGATTTAGCAGCTGCTGCTTTCGCTTGCTCAGCACGCTTACGGCGAATCTCTTTTGGATCAGCTAACAGTGCTCGGTAGATTTCGATACGATCTTTATCGCGAACCGTCGCATCAAGCTTAACATTGCGGCTAAACACGCCAACCTTATTTTTCGCTAAGTCGATTTCTGGATACAGTTCCAAAACACCAGACTGTGCAATAATCTCTTCCACAGTCGCGTTTTTGTTCACCACCAAGGTAAACACACGCTGCTCGTGCGGAAGCGCAAACACAACCTCTACATGGATCATATCCGATTCAATAGTCATGGCTTAATAAACCTGTTTCGCGCGTTGAGTAAAAGCACTGACCATATTGCTCGTCAGCTCATTGAAAACCTTACCAAATGCCATTTCGATCATTCGGCTAGAGAATTCAAACTCTAACTTAAGCTCAACCTTACACGCTTGCTCATCGAGCGGAGTAAAGTACCAACCACCCTGCAGCTTTTTGAATGGGCCGTCCACCAGCTCCATCAAGATCTCAGCACCATCCGCTAAGCGGTTCGATGTGGTAAATGTTTTGCTGATACCAGCTTTAGAGACATCAACCGAAGCCACCATAGTTGAATCTGAAGATTCGATCACACGTGAACCAGAACACCCTGGCAAAAACTCGTGATAACGAGCAACATCATTGACCAAGCTGAACATCTGGTCGGCACTAAACGACACTAATGCTGAACGAGTAACCTTTGGCATATAGACTCCTGTTAAAGACAGCGTTACATTAACACAAACTGCAATTTTAATTGTATTGGGCCAGAGCGCAAATAAAAAGGATTCCCCAATTAGGGTGCAATCCGTATAATGAGGCCATTATGGCAAAGAATAAATCAAAATCAAAAGCCGGTAGTAATACCATTGCGCTTAATAAGAAAGCTCGCCACGAATATTTCATCGATGATGAGATAGAAGCGGGGCTTGAGCTACAAGGCTGGGAAGTAAAATCCCTACGTGAAGGCAAAACCAATATCGCAGAAAGCTACGTCTACATCCGAGACGGCGAAGCATTCATCAGTGGTATGACGATCACTCCGCTCACTCAGGCGAGTACTCATATCGTGGCGAACCCAACACGTATCCGTAAACTACTAATGTCGAGAAAAGAACTCGACAACCTTATCGGTCGTATTAACCGTGAAGGCATGACACTTGTCGCAACCGCGCTTTATTGGTCTCGCTCTTGGGCGAAGATTAAAGTTGGCGTAGCGAAAGGTAAAAAGCTGCACGATAAACGTACTGATATGAAAGAAAAAGATTGGGCGAGAGATAAAGCACGAATTATGAAGAGTAATTTGCGTTAATTTTAAGCACTTAAACGCACAGTGCTAGACAGGCAAAGCTTTTCTGGTACTATGCAAATAACACTTGGGGCTGATTTAGGATTCGACAGGAATTTTGAAGTCTGAGGTGCATGCCGTGGGGCGGTTGGCCACGTTAAAAGCCGCAAAAAAATAGTCGCAAACGACGAAAACTACGCACTAGCAGCTTAATAACCTGCTCAGAGCTCTCTTACCCTAGCTTCCGCTCGTAAGACGGGGACCAATAAGAGATCAAACCCAAACTAGCTAGCGCGGATTCTCCCACCTGAGAGGAAAAGCGCGAATAACAATTCAGGTTAGCCTTTAACTAGCGTGTCGGTTCGCAGGTTGCTGGTGAAATTAAAGATCGACTAAGCATGTAGTACCAATGATGAATGATTTTTGGACGCGGGTTCAACTCCCGCCAGCTCCACCAAACGTTTGGAAAGGGCCAACTCGAAAGAGTTGGCCCTTTTTTTATCTTTATTTTACTTGCCATAATATGACAAATTACATTGCTAACAATGAGTTACAATTAGCACATCAACAATAAAACCAGACACTCAATAAAAAACCACACATCCCATTGCTGAAACGTGTGGCTGTTTAGAACTGTTCTATTTCGCTTTTAGCAAGTAAAGGCGTTAATCCATCTCGCCCAACAAGTAATCTTCATCACTGCTCACTACTGCGCCGTGCTTTAAGAAGTTCTTGCCTAGGATCATGCTGTACTCAAAGCGAGATCGGTCTTGAAGGTTTACCCTCACCTCTTTCTCTAAGTCACCTAACTTAACCTTCATTTCAACGACAGGGCGAATGTTCACCTTCTCACCTTTCTTGGCTTTAATGCGCATGACATCAATCACTGGCTTGGTGAACTCTTGCTTATCGCCTTGGTTGTTTTGATAGGTAAAACTCACCATGTCTTGGCCATCTTTCTTAAATCGCTTGATATTGACTGCATTCATTGAGCTGACATCCGCGCCAGTGTCTAGCTTGGCAGGGAATTTCATACCGTTCACTTCAACAACTTCGATGTGCCCAACTTTAAACAAAGGCTCCGATTTCAAAAGATAGTCAGAACGAGTATTCACATATACCCCATCTTTCGCCATCTTCTTACCTAAGACGAAGTAAGCCTCTTTTTCATTCGTGTTCAACACGTCGATAGCAAACTCTTGTTGGCGAACTTTACCAGCTCCTAAAAACTCACCACTAACAACTGGGCGAACATCATCACCGACTCGAAGCTTTTTAATTACTTTCTTAATGACTTTCTGTTGTTCACCATTCGCATCAATAAGGAAAAATTCAACGGACGTATCTTGGCCCTTTCTTGTCATTTCAAAACTATCAACCTTTAGCAAAGGCGTGTTTACGGTAAATGAGGCAACTGCCTTCATAGGGAAACCATCTAAGGTGATACCTTCCTCCGGTGAGATAATCAACGGCTCACTCTTTTTCGCAACCTCGCTGAAACTCTCAGAACCTTTAGAGAGAATATTTTCAGCGTTGGTATCAATCATGAAAAGTTCGCTAGCGGTGCTCGTTCCAAATCTCAACTGTGACTCACTGCTAGAACGGTCACGTAAGTAAACTAGAACATCTCGTGTTGTGTTTTCATCGAGTTGGACGGGCACATATACTAAAGGTCTCTTCTTACCGCCCACACTCAACATACGAACTAATGGCAGCGTCATTTCTTTTTGCTTGCCGCCGTTGTCGACCATATCAAACGTGACTTCGCTGTTTTTCTTGTCTACATCGATATTTTTTGAATGCAAAATGCTGTAACGATTCTTTAGAGAGAAGGTCGCATTCATCGCCATTCCCGAGATAGACACGACCTCTTTTCGACCTACTACTGTCGCGTTTTCCTGCTCTTGCAAGTAGTCATAGCCCGCAAACACTAAAGCGTTGTCAGCAAGGAAGGTTTTACCAATCAGCACTGGCGCAGAGAAATGGCTTCTGTCGGTCAGGTTAACATCGGTTTTTAGCTCTTGGTCTGCAATGGTGAGCGACATTTTTACGGTAGGACGAAGCAAAGGCGTGCTGCTGGTGCGGCTGCGTATCATGCTGACACGCTCTAAAGGCGCTTTAATTAATACCATGTCACCCGTACGCGGGTTTTGAACCTTGAAAGAGACCACAGCCTCATATTTCGCAAAGGTACTGCCATTCCAATCATCGTAATCAACATCGGAATTATTCAACAGGTCTTCGGTTAGCGCCGCCATCAACTCTTTGTCTTTAAGGTTCTTGTAATCGGCACTCGTGCTCTTCACATGAATGTCTTCCGCATGCATAGAGGTGGTTTCTGCACCAGTATCGATTTTACCAATGAAAGGAACGTCTTTTAGCCCTTGAACGCTAGAGAGGTATACATTCTCAGTACGGCCTAATACCGCCTTGCCATCCAATTCATAAGTTGGGTTTTGAGTCGTGTGCGAAGTGTCTGTAGCCAAAGCATATTGTGAAAAAAGTAGCGTACTTAGAAGAGTTAGAGCCAAAGGTATCTTTTTCATTAGTTGGTCCGTTGTGATCAGTTCACTAATAATACTGGCGTTTCGGCGAAGAGTTCCCCTACCAGTACAGGTTCTCACATAACGTTAACGCTATGAGTTTTTCAATGACAAACCGATGACTTTGCAGAGTATTACCTTGTCGATTATTGACTAATGGATACCCAATAACCTTTTCAATGCTTGATGTTACATTGGAGAAATGAATATAAAAAAGGCCAACGACATACGTTGACCTTAGCTATTCGAAACACACCTTAAGCAGGCTTAACTTGCTAAAACACAAACGGTTCTAGATAAACATAGCACTAAAAAGTCCCGACTGTTTTCTTTGCACAGATAGCTCGATCTTTTTCTGCGTCCTCACCTTTATTTTTTGAATAACTTTTATTCTTATTAAAACATTGGCGATAAGATTCGATGTAACGCTCAAATAGCACTTTAGCTTCAGATTGCGGTTTAGAAAGCAGTTGGTTAACGAATTTTTTTGAGCCGACCTCAAAATGCTGAGTATCGATTGGGCTATTCCAATCCCCTCCCCAGATCATAAATCCGTGATGGGCGAAAAGCTCAACCACATCTTCTGCCATGCCTCTTCGTTCAATTTCGTCTCTTGCACGAAAGCGAGTACGATTCACATAGCTTGTCGCAGATTGTGAAGGCTTTACGGTGATTTGTCCGTTGTTACCAAATTCTAAGAACGGGTTTTGAACTGGATTGATGTCGATTGCCACACCATAGGCATGTTTCGACCAACCACCTCCACCAGTGATAGGCCGAGCGTTAAAGGCACTACTGTTGTTCGCGTCCATTGAGGCGTTGTCGTCACCGTTAAACTCACGCATAAGGCGAGCAGAATGAAGCGGGAAATTACGCTGTTTTAACTCTGACAAGATTCGCTCAACTGAAGGTGCAATAACATCGAGCACAATCATATTGCCCTGTTGCGTTTCCCCTTTGAAATTAATGAAATCGAAATCCACCTTAGATAGTCGCTCACAACCAACAGGCGCACCACTACTCAAGACATTGTTCTTTTTCATCATGTCGCATTGCCATTGAGATATAGGGGCAACCTGGGCATAACTCGCAGCACTGAGCACAATGGCCAGCCAGCCGACAATAAAACGTTTCATATCAAAGACTCAAAAATAGTAAGAGTGAAAAGTAGCAGAAGTTGGAAAATAGCATAAGTTAGAAAATAGCATATTAAGCCAAGTTGAGCGCACGCTTTGTTAGCGCGCTTTACTCCAATAGACAATCTCTCGAACTCGTCCGTTCTGGTCGACATCCGCTTCTCCACCAACATCAGAAGGCTCAGGTAAGGTCGATAATTGCGGAGCGTAATAGGCAACCAACATAAGCACGAACGCATCATAGATATCGTCTATTGCCACGTCTTTACGCTTGGTCTTTGAAATGGCCAACGACAAGCGGTCACACCATTGAGGGGCGAGCTGCTGAATAATAGAAAGCCGTTCCTCTTTGCCTTTTTGCGTTCGTTTGGAAAACGTCAGCGGTTCGCCTTTCAAAGCTGCAAACACGACCTCAGGATGTGATTCCCTGCAGGAAAGATTGGGATGAATTTCAATGAGTTCATCAAGCTCGCGGATCTTGGGCACAATTCCCCAAGTCTGTTTAGAAAACTTCTTATCAAGCTGCTCCACATTGGCATTACATCCCGCAATGTAATCGGTTTGGTAAACCGCCTCTCGGCACGGAACAGGAAAAACGGAAGAGCCACGCTTACTGGTGAGAAAACGTCTTGCCGCTTTATCGCATAAACGATCTGGAGTCTGTGAATCGCTAAAACCAATCGGCATATCGATTAACGTTGTTGCTCCCGTAAGATCGTCAAGCAACTCATCTAGGGTCTTTACCACCTTGAACTCAGGTGGCTCATTGCCAGAGACAATCCAAGCGATCCAACCCGCCTTGCAACCATCAATTCCTATGTATTTCATTATGTTCTCAAATTACGTGCCCATGTTATTTACGTACTGTCGCTAACTATCGGCTTTGAATCAACTTAACTCCGGTATATATACCCACAATGATACTCAACACAGAAAAAACACCCGCCAACGACAGCACTGGCATCGCCACTAAAAGCTGAGTATCGTTCCCGCCACCGGCCATTACGGCTCCAAACCCCATAAGCACACCCGCAACCAAGTGTTTGCCCAATCGACGTATAGAGCTCAACCTCAAAGAAAAGGATCCAGTAAACAACGCAGCGCTAATCATTCCAACTAACAGCGAGATCATCAATATAAAACGCTCGCTACTTGGCCAATCTTCAACTCTTCCATGCCAGAGTGAAGTACCCATAGATTTCAATAAACCACTTGGCGTCCAGTGCGGTTCATACAAGAATACAAAGCCGGCCATTAACCCAATCCCCAACATTGAGAACCATAACTTGCGATTTACTGCATTCATGAAGTAGCAACTCACCACAATAATGAACGAAATGCTCCCAAGAAATGCATAACGAGAAAAATCAGATAAAACCAACCGGGATCCTTTTAACTCCGTAGGCAGCACTGGGGCAAACAACAACCAAGCAACGAACCACCTTAATATGGTCGCCAACATAACCACTTCGCCACGAGCTAAACGACTCACCGTCGATACCCCACAACCACTATTAACCGCCGCTCCGATACCAAATAAAAAACCGCCGAACAATGAAAACAGACTCGGCCAAAACGCAGAAGATAAAGCTCGTCCTTCCACTGCCGATCCTAATGCCATAAACACCCAAGCCAATGAGCCACTAAACACAATCGCGACAATCAACATTGGTGATCCGCTTGTCGCCTCTTTAACGCCCCGAACCATGCAAAGGCCGGTAGTTTGGGCGAGGTATCCCACCAGAAAGATGCAGAGCAAAGCGAGAATAAACAACATACATGGCCTCCGAATCGTGTTGATTTTGTTAGTGCCGTTGGTTAAATATAGTCAGAACATCCAATAACAGCGTGCAAGGACAAGCCCGAACAGGGATAATTGTTTTGATAATTAAACCAACCTCAGCACCCAGCCGATAAAAGACTAATGACCACATACTCGTACATAGACATCCCATTCAACCTGCGCCACACCTGTTGGTTTTGTGGTGAACCTTCCAATGATGTTGTTGAATTCCCTAAGACTGCACAGGCTATTGCCAAGATAGACTATTCACCGATTGCACTGCCAGCTTGTAAGGAGTGCGCGAGTGTTAGGTATGCAAAAGATCTAACTTCGATCTGGGCTGTGCGCGATCAGATAAAGCACACTCTCATAGATAAGTACGCAAAGCACCTTGGTATTGGTGAGAACTGGACGGAGCAAGAACTGATCGATTCTGATTTCTCGGGCTCGACGCTTGGCGGGTTTGGGCGTAGTGCTTGGAAGATGTATCAAATAGCCAAGCAGCGAGTCGACTATAAAGGTTGGCCTTTATCGGTTGATGACATTGTAATAGAGGTCTACGACGAAACCAGTGGCTTTGAATTTGACGGTACTCGTTATGCTTCAATCAATTCGTGTATCGATTATTTCACCAAGGCTGCGGGCGTAGACAAAGAGCTGCTATCGCAACTTGTCGACATCGTTTCAACAGACCGTTTTAGCTACGCGTTGCGAATCGCCAAACTAAACAAGAATGTCTCTAATACCAAGCGCTCAGAGATCATCGAAGAGGTGTTACAACAAGAGTCTGAACAAGAAGAGATACAGCTTGAACAAGCAAATTCACTGTTCAACCCAAATGTCGAAGAGGTCAGTATTTCAGGTTCAATAGCGCCTGTATTTGCCATTCAATGGGCAATGATGAATAACGTTAAAGATTTAGCTCACCTTTGTTCACTCGAAGATGATTATTTTGACTATTTCGAACATCTTGGTGGCCCTGCAGCTTTCATGTCCTATAACGGCCTACAACTCTATTTAGAGTCGCGTCAAAATCCTGAATGGGTAGAAAAGTCGGATCCAAATAAACAGTATTGGTGAACATACCTACCTACTGGTGAACACGTGTAAGCTCGATGATCGTGTCAAATACCCATTGTTAGTCCTTGTTTTATATAAAGATCTAAAAAAAGAACCCTATAACAGTTAATTGTTGCAATTCGGTTAAATAGAGTGAAAACTTCAAGCATCTAAAACTATTTAATCACTGCAATCTTGCGGTGAGTAAGGAGTGAATTGTGCTTGCTGTTCTTCGTATTATTTTGGCTACGGTGTTTATTATTTTCACCACTCTATGTGCTTTTGTTTACTGCTTGTTTAGCCCCAAGAACCCTAAGCATGTGTACGTTTTCTGCCGTTGGTTCAATCAACTCCAAAAGATCGTCGGTGTAAAACTGGTGCAGCGCGGCCTAGACAATGCGCCAACATCAGAAAAAAGCGTCTACATCTCTAACCACCAAAGCATATTAGACTTTGTGACTGACCCTGGGATGCTAAGGCCTCGTACCGTTTCTTTAGGCAAGCGCGATTTGTTGTATGTGCCTTTCTTTGGGCTGCTGTATTGGATCACCGGTAACATCATGATTAACCGCGAAGACAAATCCAAAGCACGCGATACCATCAAACAAGTGGCGGAAGCCATTCATCAGCGAGATCTGTCTGTTTGGGTTTACCCTGAAGGAACGCGCAGCAAAGGGCGTGGACTATTGCCATTCAAAACGGGTGCTTTCCGGATGGCGATTGAAGCCGGCGTACCTATTACCCCAATGTGTACCAGCACCACGCACAATAAGATTGACCTCAACCGACTTAATAATGGCATTGTGATTACCGAGATGCTTGAGCCTATCGATGTGTCTGGATACAAGCTCAGCGATGCGAGAGAGCTGGCCAATCGCTGTCACACAATTATGGCTGAAAAAATAGCAGAGCTTGATGCCGAAGTGGCTCGTGTAGAGGCGCAACAAAATCCAGAGCTGGATTCAGACCGTTCTTCTACGCGTTAATAAGGTAGTCACAGAGGGAACAGGAGCTAACTCGCAACGAATACACTGAGTCATCGCTCAGTTACTTAAAAAGACACTCAACGATCGCAACTCTCATTGTTCTTGTTTTACATGCCAGCGCTTATCCGCAAAATAAAAACAGGCGTTAATGGCTTTATAGATCAATGGGAGTAAACGATGGAAGTGATTCACCATGGCGGCAAACATACCGTCACAGGATCTTGTCACGAATTAAGAGATTCAGGCCAAGCAGTACTCATCGATTGTGGCCTTTTTCAAGGTTTAGATCTTCAAGGTAAAAAGCTTCAAGGGGAAGACGCACGCCCTCTTGATATTGAATTTGAAACGTCCCACCTTAACGCTCTGTTGCTGACTCATACTCACATTGATCATATTGGTCGATTACCTTGGTTACTCGCCAGTGGCTTTAACCAATCAATTTATTGCACTCAGGCGACGGCTGAACTCGCTCCTTTAATGATTGAAGACGGCCTAAAACTGCAAGGGCTCAGTCATAAACAATCCAAACTCATCCTTAAAAAAATTCATTCGTTGATTGCTCCTAAGCCTTATGGGAAGTGGTTTCCAATTGCCTCTAAGCAGCAAAACGACGGAAAGGATCATCATAGGCCAAATACTCTGTATGCTCGTTTTCAACCTGCCGGGCATATCTTAGGTTCGGCCTATATAGAGATTAAGTTACCCAACCAAGAGGTGGTGGTCTTTTCTGGCGACTTGGGCCCAAGTAACACGCCACTGTTGCCGGATCCGAAACCACCACAACAAGCCGACTATCTGTTTATCGAATCGACTTACGGCACTAGCACGCACGACGATATTGCTTCACGATCTGAACGCCTCAAAGCAATTATTGACCGTTCGTTACTCGATGGTGGCGTCATCCTGATCCCGGCATTTAGTATCGGCAGAACACAAGAACTGTTGTTTGATATTGAAAACCTGATCTTTGAGCATCAACTCAGCGCCGATATTCCTATCATCCTAGATTCGCCTATGGCAGAGAAAGTAACGCGTTCATACCGACGCTTTAAAGAGTTATGGGGTCAAGAAGCTAAACAGCGCCTAGAGCTGAAACGTCACCCACTCGCTTTTGAGCAATGCATTACCGTTGATGGGCATCGAGTGCACAAAAAAATCGTCAATCGCCTGCGTTCGACAGGTGAACCCGCAATTGTGGTCGCAGCTTCTGGAATGTGTCAGGGCGGCAGGATAATGAACTACTTATCCGCCTTGCTTCCCGATAAACGAACCGATTTGATTTTAGCGGGCTATCAAGCACACGGAACGCTCGGGCGCGAGTTGCAACAAGGTAAAACACAGGTTTTTATTGATAACAAAGACGTTGAGGTTAATGCTCAAATTCATGGCATGTCTGGCTACTCGGCTCATGCCGATAAAGAGGATCTCAACCGATTTATAGCAGGAATTTCCGTTCCACCAAAAGAGCTGCATTTGATACATGGCGAACCAAATACTCAGTCTGAGTTCGCTCAAGAACTACAGGCGCGAGGGTTTGTGGTTGTTTGAAACACGCATCAAACTAGCCACTTTTACTCAGTAAACATTAAGGCCAGAATTATCGAGCCTTCAAAGGCACAGTTTCTTAGGCCTGCGAGATCACTCGATGAAGGTGATATATTCCAATCAAATCCATCTCGCCACTCATATATCAGCCGTTCATGCTAATCGGTTTTCACCGCTGTTTTTCTCGATTTTGTCTCTTCTGTATGGCTCAAATTTCCATTTTTGTATTAATCACTATTTATTCACTCTGTAAAACGCCAGAAAATACACACAGTTGCATATGAGGTTAAATGGAACGATTATCGAATTAGAACTAAGCGTTAACAAACATCCTCTGTAACTTGCTTTATGTCACAGTAATCCTAATGCGCAGTTAAATAATTTAACACTTGGGTTACAAGTGAAGTATTGTGTTGTTCGAAAAACAATCATAAGTAAAACTAACAGGGAAAATACTCATGCAGTCATTCGTTGATTTTTTGAATGGAATAATCTGGAGCCCAGTACTTATCTACCTATGTTTAGGTGCAGGTTTGTTCTACTCCATCATGACTCGATTTGTTCAAATCCGTCACTTCTTTGAAATGTGGCGCTTGCTACTATCAGGTAAAAGCTCTACAAAAGGCATCTCGTCTTTCCAAGCTCTTGCCGTTTCGCTATCTGGCCGTGTAGGTACAGGTAACATTGCCGGTGTTGCTGCCGCTATCGGTTTCGGTGGCCCAGGTGCAGTATTCTGGATGTGGGTTGTAGCCTTCTTTGGCGCCGCGACTGCTTACGCAGAATCTACGCTAGCGCAAATCTACAAAGAAGAAGACGAAGGCCAGTTCCGTGGTGGCCCGGCTTACTACATTGAAAAAGCGATGGGCCAGAAGTGGTACGCATGGATCTTCGCTATCTCAACTATTTTTGCATGTGGTATTTTGCTTCCAGGTGTTCAGTCAAACAGTATTGGTAATGCTGTAGAAGCTGCATTTGGCTCAGGCGACATGATTGAAACAGCTATCGGTACATTCAGTTTCGCTAAAATTTTCACTGGTACTGTTGTTGCTATCATCCTTGCTTTCATCATCTTTGGTGGTGTTAAACGTATTGCGAACTTCACACAAATTGTTGTTCCATTCATGGCATTGGCTTACATCATTATCGCGTTCGTTATCATCTTGCTAAACATCGGCCAAGTGCCAGCTGTTTTCGGAATGATTCTTGGCGATGCATTCACACCTATGGCGGGCTTTGGTGCTGCAATTGGTTGGGGCGTTAAGCGTGGTGTTTACTCAAACGAAGCGGGTCAAGGTACTGGTCCTCACGCAGCGGCAGCGGCAAATGTCGATCACCCAGCTCAGCAAGGTTTGGTACAAGCGTTCTCTATCTACATCGATACTCTTCTAGTATGTTCTGCTACAGCGTTCATGATCATCATCACTGGTGCTTACAACGTTCACGGCGGCGCTGAAGGCGTGTTCCTTGTTCAGAACCTAGCAGCAAACATTGGCGCGAATGGTCCTGTATTTACACAGCTTGCGATTGAAAGTGCACTACCAGGCATTGGTAAGCCATTCATCGCATTTGCTCTGTTCTTCTTCGCATTTACAACGATTCTTGCTTACTACTACATCGCAGAAACGAATATTGCTTACCTACGTCGTACCATCAAGATCCCTGGCATGATGTTCGTACTTAAGCTTGTTCTTATCACTGCGGTTTTCTATGGCACAGTCAAAACAGCTAACCTTGCATGGGCAATGGGTGATGTTGGTGTTGGCTTGATGGCATGGTTAAACATCGTAGGTATTCTGATCATCTTCTTCATGTCGAAGCCAGCGCTTAAAGCACTTGCTGATTATGAAGAGCAACAGAAACAAGGCGTAACTGAGTACACATTTAATCCTGTAAAACTAGGTATCAAAGGTGCTACTTACTGGGAAGAGAAGTACAAGCGTAAAACAGGTAAGTCTCCTGAAGCAGAAGCTGCAGACACTAAACCTGTAGAGCAACCTTCAGCTTAAGCTTTCCTTAGCAAATAGATCGCTTTAACAAATAGCGCTATTAATAACGCATAAAAAAGGGGTTAGCCATTTCGGCTAACCCCTTTTGTTTTATTCATAACCAATAAACGGCTTATAACAAACTAACTGTTCCCGAGTTAGAGTATTAAGCAGCGATTTCTTGTGTTGCCATTTGAGGTGCTTTCTTCTCACCGATAGGCAGTACTGTGCGGCCGTACTCGTTGTTGATTACTTGTGCCATTGCAAAGTAGATAGCTGAAGCGCCACAGAAAATACCTTCAAAACCAGCGATAGTGCCGATTAGTTCACTGCCAGTGAAATCACGAGCTGCAAGTAGGAAGAACAGGATCGTTAGTGAACCGAATACTACTTGCTTCGCAACTGGGTAACATAGAGAACCGATGAACATGAAGCCTGTGAAGATGCCCCATAGTAGTAGGTACCAACCCATGAATGCAGCAGGGCTTGCTGGAAGACCCATGTAAGGCATCACGATCAAACCAACTAGAGATAACCAAAATAGGCCGTATGAAGTAAATGCTGTCGTACCGAACGTGTCACCACGTTTGAAACACATAGTGCCCACGATAACTTGGCTCAAACCACCGTAAAAAATACCCATTGCAAGAATCATAGAATCGATTGGGAAGAAACCTGCGTTGTGGATATTAAGAAGAATAGTGGTCATACCGAAACCCATTAAGCCTAGTGGCGCTGGGTTAGCTAGTTTGGTCGACATTGCGAATTTACCTTATTAAAGTGGTTGATTAAAAAAAATCTACAAAGTTTGTAAGAAAATTTTAATCTATAAACCGCTCAACTAGGTAATCCAGTTATCGAAAACTAAGATTGTGTAAATGATCCTATGGAAAATTGGTTTCATAACAATGCTAATCAATTCATAGAAACTATCAATAAACAGATTCCCTATCACGCTATAAAAAAGATGCGAGTAACGAGATACGAGATGCGAAAAAGTCTTTAGATTCGATTAAGCGGGATACGAAGAGCGTGTTTAGATTGAGTAAGCGAGAAACTAAATAGCAAACACGAGTAATAATAGGGCGAGCTTTTCACTACTCGTTTACTCGCATCCCGTATCTAGTCTCTCATTTGTAATCTTAAATTACGCTTGTTGTGGTTTAGATTCAGATACTTGAGATTGAACTTCTGAAGAAGCGTTTTTACTCGCATCGCGTTTAGCTAACAGAGTCACAAGGATAAGTTGAGCAACAAGAGCGCCCAACACAACCAGTGCACTTCCAGTAAAGCCTGCCACTACAAAACTAACCAAAGCGATAGAGCCGTTCATCAACGCATAAGGAAGCTGTGTCTTAAAGTGTTCAAACTGGTCACACCCTGCCCCTGTTGAAGAAAGAATCGTTGTTTCAGAGATCGGTGAGCAATGGTCACCAAACAAACCACCAGACAACACAGCGCCAATTGCGACGAGTAGCGGTGCATCAATCGCAATCGCGGTTGGAATAACCAATGGCATCATTATCGCGAAGGTTCCCCACGACGATCCCGTTGCGAATGAAATAATCGCCGACAACAAAAAAGCGACCGCTGGTACTAACCAGTATGGAAAGCCGCTCTGTGCTTGCTCGGCGATATAGGCCGCTGCACCTAGCTCTTTACCGACTGTGCTTAACGCCCATGCCAATACTAAGATGATCGCTACTGGCATCATATTTCCCATGCCTTTTAAGTACACAGAAACACCGTCAGACAGCTTTCTCACACCGTAGTAAGCCATTAACGAGATCAAGGTAATCGCAGCAAAGAAATAAGCCGATGATAGAGCTGCTCTGAACGATGAACCCGCGACCTTTTGAAATGGGAAGCCTTGCGGAACTAACATGGCACACAACACCACCAGCATCACTAGCAACGGCGCCCAAACAAAAGATGCCTTTGCATTTTTATGCGAGAACGGATTCAGTGAGTCGCTATTCACGCCAATATCGATTCCCGCTTGGCAATCACGTTCCGCTTTCGCCATTGGCCCAAAATCTAAACCTTTGACTGACACCAAAGGCACGATGAAGATCGCTAGGAATGCGTAGAACTGAAAAGGAATCGCACCAATGAAAGCATCCCAGTCAGACATGTTAACGCTCAACGCAGTAAATTCTTTCTGGATCAGGCTCATGATGTAAACGCCCCATCCAATGAAAGGAATAAGAATGGCAACTGGCGATGAGGTTGAATCAATGATGAATGCTAGCTTCTGTCTTGAGAGTTTTAGTTTATCGAAAAGAGGACGAAAAACAGGGCCAACAATTAACGGAGTACCTAAGTCTGAGAAAAATATAACGATTCCACCCAACCAAGCAGACACTTGAGCTTGGCATTTATTGCTTACCCATTGAGTCACTCGCTTTGCAAACGCAACACCACCACCGGATTTTTCCATCAAAGCGACAAAGCCACCGATGAACACCAACAGCATGATCACACCTGCGTTATAGCTGTCGGTAAGTTGAGGGACTAAGTAACCTTTCACCATGGTACCAAACGTATCAAGCGGGTTAAGTTCGCTAAACATACCAGTGAGCATTGCCACACCACTTAGCACGCCTGCAAATAGGCCTATCACTACATTCCTTGTCGCCAACGACAACACCAAAGTAATCACAATGGGGATGAGTGACGTGATATCTGTCTGTTCCATAGGTACACCTTAACCCTAAAATAAAAGAATAAATATAAATTAAATTTGAATATAAATTCACAAGCATCATTTGTACAGAACTTTATCCTCTAACTGGATAATTAGTCTTTAAATGCGGTTCAACATAGCTAAATAGACCAATCGCCCTCCTTAGATAGCCAAGTTCGAAACGAAAAAAAGCCGAAAGTAGAAACTTTCGGCTTTTGATTATTTATATCATTATGGTCGTACGACTGAACTCGTCACTTAGGTCACTTCCTCAGTATTCAGACTATCAATTACAACTGATTTCATCCCAGAACCAGTTCGACTGAATAGGACTTTCCCAAACACCCGGACCGTTTTTAGCTACGAAGCACTTGCCATTATGTGTCACCTTGTCGCCATTACTCACTTGGCTCACGCCTGCTTGCCACGTAATGAATACTGATGGGTCAACAACGACAGGCGGCTCGGTCACAGGTGGTTCAACTGGTGTTGGATCTACCGGAGCAGGATCAACAGGTGCAGGGTCAACTGGCGGTGGATCTGTCACTACTGGTGGTGTTAGCTCACCCGCTACTAATTTCCAAGGGCCGCCATTGGCAGGGTCATCCCCTTGTGTCCACCATTTCGCTTCGTAGGTTGCACCGTTGTGAGTCACTTGGTCACCCGCGTTATAAACCTTCGTCGCACTCCAACCGTTACCACCGGGATCAGTACCAGGATCTACCGGATCAAGCTTGTCGACCACTTTCACTTCAGGCCAGCTCGCATGAGAACCATAAAAGTTGGTCACACACTTCTCGTAATCGCCAGCCACCAGCGCTGAATATGCCGTTTGGAATCCAACCAACTCACATTCAAATGAGTAGCCTTCTGGGCGGTCTGCGTAGTATTTCCAGTTCCCATCCCAGTTGGTGTACAACACATCGGTCGCGCCGTTGAGGTTCAAGCTTCCGTAAGGCGTTTGCTGCCAACAAGTATTGGCTTCATCCGCTTCTACAGGAATTTCATAGTGTGCCGCTAGCCCTTCCCAATAACGAATACGGTTAACAGGTTGGCCTTTGTCTTTATTTTGCTCACCACACTCGATACCTCCATTAATCACGTTGATCGTGGTACCAAATCCATAGCCAATTCCCGCATCCAATTCGCGCTGAGAGGGTGTCCAAGTACGGTCGATCACGTGCAGCATTGCTGGTTTAGGTGCTTGAGGCGTAAGGAAGAACCAGATAGCAGAAGCCAAGTTCAACCAAGAATCCGCCACTAACCCCGGGTTATTCAATAGAACCGTTGCATCACCATCAAACATCACTTCCGAGAAGGCACCGTAATTAAAATGGTAAGAAAGCTGTTTAGCACCACGACCAAAGTAGCCCTGCCCCGCGGCACATGGCCAACGTGCATTCTGCCAATCGTTCTGACCACAACCCGTGGTGTAACCTTCTTGACCTTCAGACCAACCCATTTCACGAACATGCACCAGCGCTTGCTGCCACTCTTCGAGAGCTAATGGGTTATCAGAGGTGTTGTCTATCGCGATGTGACCGCCCGTCTCTTGTGAAAAGTGAGCAAAAGCGGTGATGATGGATTTTTTACAGATGGCGTCGGAGTCACGACCATCGCTGTACTCTCCACAGAAAGCTGGGAATTTACCGATCGCACGTAAGAAGCGAGTGTAGGTGTATTCTGGCGCTGCCATCTGAGTGAGGAAGTCCCATTCAGACTGAGGGAATACACGCTCGACGCGTTTTACGTTTTCAGGGTTAGAAGCCGAGCCAGGTACAATCGCCTCAACAATGCTATTTGGTCGAGTCTGCAATGCCTGTGACCAGATCGCATACATAGGATCGGATGTTTTCGCTTGTTCAGCAGCTTGTAATGCCGACTTTTCAACAAGGTAACCATTCGGGTTTTGCGGATCAGGTTGAATGTTCAAAGACGCGTAACAGTGAGCTGCTAAAGTGCAGCCAACTATTGTCGCCAAATATTTGATTTTTAACATGATGGATTCTCTTATCTGTCCTTAATAAGTCCATCAAAGAGTATGCGGCGCATGGGAAATGAGCTAGTCGTTACCATGTGAATTTATAAAAAGTGCGAGTGACACTTTTATGTATCCTTCAACACAACAAAGCGTCTCATTGTTTCTTGAGCTGATATCTAACTTCCAACGAATTTGGTTGCTCGTTGTAGATGTAAATCCTTAATCTCATAAATAAAAAGAAAAAAGCCCCGAACAAAGTTCGAGGCTTAAGATCTTAATCAATGCTGGTCAAATCTCTAAGAGATTATTCCCACTCGATAGTTGCTGGTGGCTTACCAGAAATATCGTAAACAACACGTGAAATGCCGTTAACTTCGTTGATAATACGGTTAGAAACCTTACCTAGGAAATCGTATGGTAGGTGTGCCCAGTGAGCAGTCATGAAGTCGATAGTTTCTACTGCACGTAGAGATACAACCCAATCGTACTTACGGCCATCGCCCATTACGCCAACTGAACGTACAGGTAGGAATACCGTGAATGCTTGAGATACTTTGTGGTAAAGGTCAGCAGCATGAAGCTCTTCAATGAAGATAGCATCAGCACGACGCAGTAAATCACAGTACTCTTTCTTCACTTCGCCAAGTACACGAACACCTAGACCTGGACCCGGGAATGGGTGGCGGTAAAGCATGTTGTATGGAAGACCAAGCTCTAGGCCGATCTTACGTACTTCATCTTTAAACAGTTCACGTAGAGGCTCAACAAGGCCCATTTCCATATCATCAGGAAGGCCACCAACGTTGTGGTGAGATTTGATTACGTGTGCTTTGCCAGTCTTAGATGCTGCAGACTCGATTACGTCTGGGTAGATAGTACCCTGAGCAAGCCATTTAGCATTCTTCAGTTTCTTAGACTCTTCGTCGAAGATATCTACGAATACGTGACCGATGATCTTACGTTTCGCTTCTGGTTCAGCTTCGCCTTCCAGAGCGTTAAGGAAACGATCTTCAGCATCAACTTTAATGATGTTAAGGCCGAATTTGTCACCAAACATGTCCATAACCTGCTCGCCTTCGTTTAAACGAAGAAGACCGTTATCAACAAATACACATGTTAGTTTGTCGCCGATAGCACGGTGAGCAAGCATTGCTACTACTGATGAATCAACACCACCAGAAAGACCAAGGATAACTTCATCGTCACCTACTTGCTCTTTAATACGTGCAACTGCATCTTCAATGATAGATGCTGAAGTCCACAGACCTTCACAACCACACGCGTTAAGAACGAAGTTCTCAAGCATTTTTAGGCCGTTTTTAGTGTGCGTTACTTCTGGGTGGAATTGAACACCGTAGTATTTCTTATCTTCGTTTGCCATTGCTGCGTATGGGCAAGTGTCTGTCTCTGCGATTTTTGTGAAATCAGCAGGGATTTCAACCACTTTGTCGCCGTGGCTCATCCAAACATCTTGAGTTGTCTCAAGGTCAGCGAAAAGTGCAGATTCACCTGTCACTTGTACAGCAGCGTAGCCGAACTCGCGCTCAGTAGACGTTGCTACTTTACCGCCAAGTTGCTCAGCCATCGTTTGCATGCCGTAGCAGATACCGAAGACAGGAACACCTGAATCAAATACGTACTGAGGTGCACGTGGAGAATTCTCTTCCGTTACACTTTCAGGGCCACCAGATAGGATGATACCGTCTGGATTGAATTCACGAATATCCGCTTCTTCTACGTCCCAGCTCCAAAGTTCACAGTAAACACCGATCTCACGAATACGACGAGCTACTAGCTGTGTGTATTGAGAACCGAAGTCCAGAATTAGAATACGTTGGTCATGAATATTTTTAGTCATTGTAAGCAGTCTTATTGGCTATGTGATAAAACGGAGGCGAGTTTACTCACCTCTGATTAACTCTTCAAGAAATAAAGCAAACGTTTTCGTTAGATATCTTTAACCACGTGTTTTGAGAAAATCGGACTTTTAACAAAACAGACGGTAGATAAAATAATGTGCCGACTAAATCAGCACATTATTCAAACGTTTGGACGTATTATTAACCTAAACGGTAGTTAGGTGCTTCTTTCGTGATTTGAACATCGTGTACGTGAGATTCTTTCATGCCCGCACCAGAGATACGAACAAACTCAGCTTTAGTACGCATATCTTCAACAGTTGCAGAACCCGTTAGGCCCATGCTTGAGCGTAGACCGCCCATCTGTTGGTGAACGATCTCTTTTAGACGACCTTTGTATGCGATACGACCTTCAATACCTTCTGGAACAAGCTTGTCTGCAGCGTTGTCAGATTGGAAGTAACGGTCAGAAGAACCTTGAGACATAGCGCCAAGAGAACCCATACCACGGTAAGACTTGTAAGAACGACCGTTGTAAAGGATAACTTCACCCGGTGCTTCTTCAGTACCCGCGAACATTGAACCAACCATCACACAAGATGCGCCAGCAACGATAGCTTTACAGATATCGCCAGAGAAGCGAATGCCGCCATCTGCGATTACTGGAATACCGTATTCGTTAGCCACTTCAGCTGCGTCTGCGATTGCTGTTACTTGAGGAACACCAACACCAGTAACGATACGAGTAGTACAGATTGAACCCGGGCCGATACCTACTTTAACCGCACTAACACCTGCTTCGATAAGAGCACGAGCGCCAGCGCCAGTTGCTACGTTACCACCGATAATTTGTAGATCAGGGTATGCAGCGCGCGTATCACGGATGCGGTTAAGTACGCCTTCAGAGTGACCGTGTGAAGAGTCGATAAGTAGAACGTCTACGCCAGCTTCAACAAGAGCTGCAACGCGCTCTTCGTTACCAGCACCAGCACCAACAGCTGCACCTACACGTAGGCTGCCGCGCTCATCTTTACAAGCGTTTGGTTTACGTTCTGCTTTATGGAAATCTTTCGCAGTGATCATTCCAGTTAGTTGGAAGTCATCATTTACAACAAGAACTTTTTCAACGCGCGCTTCGTGCATTTTCTTTTGAACTTCTTCACGAGTTGCACCTTCTTTAACAGAAGCAAGGCGAGCTTTAGGCGTCATTACTACATCAACTTTCTTAGAAAGGTCAGTCACAAAGCGAACGTCACGGCCAGTAATAATACCAACAAGTTCGTTTGTTTCAGTAACAACAGGGAAACCGGCGAAGCCGTGTTTTTGAGTAAGGGCTACAACATCAGCGATTGTCGCGTCAGGGTTTACAGTAACAGGGTGAGAAACCACACCTGCTTCGTAAATTTTAACCTGGCGAACCATTTCAGCTTGCTGTTCAATAGACATGTTCTTATGAATGAAGCCTATTCCGCCTTCT
The DNA here is from genome assembly GCF_003345295.1 of Vibrio splendidus. NCBI lineage: Bacteria > Pseudomonadati > Pseudomonadota > Gammaproteobacteria > Vibrionales > Vibrionaceae > Vibrio > Vibrio splendidus. Next base: position 389,875 of record NZ_CP031055.1, on the reverse strand, counting down.
TGTGCCAGTGCGATCGCAAGGCGAGCTTCTGTCACAGTATCCATCGATGCAGAGATCATTGGGATGTTTAGGGAAATATTCTTCGTCAGCTGAGTGCGAAGATCAGCTGTATTAGGGAGAACGGTGGAGTGTGCTGGCACTAGCAGTACGTCGTCGAATGTCAGCGCTTCTTTGGCAATTCTTAGCATTTGCAATATCTCACAATAATAGGAGTAAAAAGAAACAATCCAATCTCATCGTTTCGCCTAATGAGGGCAGCCAATTAAGGAAAATCAAACTGCATTTGGATTAGATATTGCGGACGGATTATACGGCCAACGAAATCGCTTGGCTACACATTTTTGTATTTTTAATTTGCATTTACCCCCTTGCTATGTATTATATTGCCGCTATCTTCCATACTCACGCCCTGTGAGATTCCAAGAAAGACCTTCCTTCAAGGAAAGATAGTGCTTCTATGACTAATCCAAACATCTTTACTGTTTCTCGCCTCAACTCAGAGGTTCGTCTCCTATTAGAAAACGAAATGGGAATAGTCTGGCTCGTTGGTGAAATCTCAAACTTCTCGGCACCTGTCTCTGGTCACTGGTACCTCACGCTTAAAGACTCTCGCGCTCAAGTTAAGTGCGCTATGTTTCGTGGCAATAACCGTCGTGTAACGTTTAAGCCTCAGAACGGTAATCAAGTTCTAGTCAAAGCACGCCTGTCTCTTTATGAGCCACGCGGTGACTATCAACTGATCATCGAAAGCATGCAGCCAGAGGGTGATGGTAAGCTTCAGCAAGAATTTGAAAAACTTAAGATGAACTTAGCGGCGGAAGGCTTGTTCGCTCAATCCAGTAAGCAGATTCTGCCAGAACATCCTAAGTGCGTCGGTGTCATCACCTCTAAAACAGGCGCAGCCCTCTTCGATATTCTCGATGTACTGAAAAGACGCGATCCGTCATTGCCAGTCATCGTGTATCCGACCATGGTACAAGGTGAAGGAGCTTCGATTCAGATCGCTCAAGCGATTGGACGTGCCAATGAGCGCAATGAGTGTGATGTGTTGATCGTAGGTCGTGGCGGCGGTTCATTAGAAGACTTATGGTGTTTCAATAACGAGATCGTCGCTCGCACCATTGCAGCAAGCCAGATCCCGATTATCAGCGCCGTTGGCCATGAAGTTGATGTCACTATTGCCGATTTCGTGGCGGATATGCGCGCTCCAACACCATCAGCAGCCGCTGAATTGGTTAGCCGTGACAACAGTCATAAAGAGCAAGCTTATGCATCTAAACGTGCTCGTTTAGTGAGTGCGATTCGTCATGTGTTAATCAAACAAGCGCAATCAACTCAAACGTTGAAATACCGCTTAGAGAAGCAACACCCTAGCTACCAACTGCAAAAACAGAGTCAGCAGCTTGATGACTTAGACATGCGTTTGCGTCGTGGTATGACTCAATACTTAAAACAGCATGCACAGCGTGTTGAACGTAAGCAGCATCAGCTTCAGCTGAACTCACCAGTGAAGCGCCTTGGTGAACAAAAACTGCATCTGCAACGTTCAGAGCAAAAGCTATTAGATGCGATGGATAAAACGTTACTAACGACTCGCCATCAGCTAGCAATGGCTGCAGAGAAGTTAGAGACCGTTAGTCCACTTGCAACCCTAAAGCGTGGCTACAGCATTACTCATTCAGCATCGAGTAAGACCGTGTCATCGATTAATGACGTAGAAGTAGGTGAAGTGATCACCACTCAAGTTGAAGATGGCGTGATTGAATCGCAAGTGACAACAAGAGTCGCGAAGAGCGAGCTTTAGATTCAACTAGGACGTTAAAAATCATTTAAAACCAGAAAGCCCTATCGAATAATCGACAGGGCTTTTTTGTATCTACTGGCTTCAAAAGAAAACGAACGGATTCAAACCTTACTCATGACTCACGACTCACGACTCAGTCGTAGAAGGCTCCTTCATCGTTAGCATGCCTTCTGTGACGATAAAGTTGATGATGAAGTCCAATCCTTGGCTCTCTTTTAGGTTGGTGAACACGTATGGTTTGGTTGGACGCATGCGCTGCGTATCTTGCTCCATCACCTCAAGTGACGCACCAACATACGGAGCTAAGTCGATCTTGTTGATGACTAGCAGATCGGAACGTGTAATACCTGGGCCACCTTTACGCGGGATCTTCTCCCCTTCCGCTACATCAATCACGTAGATAGTAAGGTCGGCTAACTCAGGGCTGAACGTCGCACTCAAGTTATCACCACCACTCTCTACAAACACCACATCGAGGTTCTTATGCAGCTTGGCAAGTTCTTCGACTGCAGCAAGGTTCATCGAAGCATCTTCACGAATCGCAGTGTGTGGGCAGCCACCCGTTTCAACACCAATAATACGGTCAGGTTCCAGAGCCTCTGCTCGCGTAAGTATCTTTGCATCTTCTTGTGTGTAGATATCATTGGTTACCACGGCAATGTTTAGCTTGTCGCGAATGGCCTTACATAGCACCTCTAACAACGCTGTTTTACCAGACCCTACCGGGCCACCAATACCAATTCGAAGGGGTTGCTTGTAACTTTCCATTGTCTACTTCCTTATATTCTTTTTGCTACCTCGTTCGCGCTAACCGCTACGAACGAAATAGTCGCGTGTATTGTGTTTCGTGCAGTGAACTCGCTAATGCCATCGAAGGCGAAAAGCTGCCTATCATCCAATCTTCTATCGAGCGTGCTTTCTCAATGATCTCGGGAAACGTGTTGGTGATATTAATCAGTGCCAACTGACCATCGGTTTGACCTAAAGGCACTAACTTGACGCCTGCGGTAACAATGTTTTCAAGCCAGCTCCATAAATAACCTTGCTTGAGGCTTTCTAAATCGATATTCCAATGTTGAGCGGCCATACACATGCCCAACAATTGGTTTGGGTGACTATCAACAGAATCCACCAGCGAAATATCGATATCTAAGCGCTTCAACAAGGTGTTCAATGCATGCCCGCGTTGCTTTTCTTCCGCTCGTAATTCACTGGTTTCACGGCTTGAGTATAAGTAGTTACACCAATGCTCAATCTCATCGATTTCACCCTTTTCTAGAGCATGATAAAGACGCTCTAAGATGGGTAATTCCAAAGTCGCGACACTGGAACTGACAATGGTATTAAGCCACTGTTCCATACTATCGCGATTGGTCACCCACCCCGCTTCAACCGCCAACTCGAGACCTTGCGAATAAGTGAAACCACCAATCGGCAACGATGGACTGATCAATTGAAACAGACGATAAATCGCGACATTTTCTGTTTTGCTCATACTCTTGCTCTCTGTCTTCTAAAATCGAAAGTTCGAGAGCTTACGCGCCTAAAATCAATAGTGCGCTTGCTGAAGCCACACCGACCGACATCCATTTAGAGTAAACCGCGCGGCCAACAAAAGTACCGATAACCATTAATGCCAGAGCACTGATGCTCATACCGGTTGCGAATTGAGTCAGATTGCTCGCGGCTTCAACGCCGTGTGCGTAACCATGGAAAAACAACATAGCGATGGAAGCAACTAATACGCTGTTTACACGCTTGGTTGATGGTGAGAATACGTGCCATAAACATAGGCTGACGACGAACAGAGAAGCGATAATAGCTGGCTCAACAATTACAGAAAAACCTAAGGCTTGGCCTGCGATAAGCCCTACCACTAAAGATGCCAATCCACCGCCAATCAGAGCTGCTTTTATCTTGGTTGAAAACGACAGTGCGCCAATTAACAAACCAAAGGCGATCAGCATGATCAGGTGATCCATGCCTGTCACAGGGTGAGTTAATCCAGACATAAATGAGTGAGACTCATGAACCGAATGCGCTCCATGTCCTGGGTGAGCGAAAGCCAATGTTGATGTTGTTAGAGAAGCTATTGTGAAAGTGCATAAGCCTGCAGCTGTTTTAAAGTTCATCGCGAGTTCCTTGCTTTATACCAATCGTAGTAAATAATTGCTCACCCTAGCTTGCTAAAATGCTCGATAACTGCGTTATAATTTTTGATTGTAGAATAACTACTTATCGAAAAATTATGCCTTGTTCTCAAGCCTTTTTCTGCGCTATTGTTGATCACTTACTTACTGTGATTGGTATTATTGTTATTAATATCGTTGGTGTTTAAATCAATGTTTTTTTGAGTCATCAATGACTCGATTAATGATGGTGATGATGACCACCTGAGCGACCGCCATAAGCTCCGCCTTCTGGTTCAAACGGTTGTTTCTCGGTAGTCACTTTAGCGCCTAAGCCTTCAACCATTTCATCCAAAACATGGTCGTGTTGATAACGAACCCAACCCGCTTCCACTTGCAGCGGAACATGACGGTTACCAAGGTGGTAAGCCACTCGTGTTAACAGGAGCAGGTCTTCACAGTAAACAGTCGAAACGGTTTCAGGTGCCGCTTTCACTTCCACGACCAAGCCACATTCACTTGAGAGTTGTTCGCCGCCACGCAAGATATGACCTCGTGGTAGAAACAGCCCTGCATTGCGCCCATCATCTAGCATCACCTTAAGACGGCTTTTGATGCGGCTATCGATCGGTAGGCTTAGAAAGCCATCTGGAGCCGTGTTCAACTCGGCTTGAATTTGAGTAAGTTCAATCATGCTATTACCTCAATCTCCTTGTGAGATTTATAACGTTCAAAATAAGAGCCCTCAGCCAAGAGCTAAAATAGGAGCTTCAGCTAAAGGACTAAAATATGAGCCTTCAGCCGAGCTATTAAAATAGAAAATATCTTTGAGCCATTGGCAGCTCTTCAGCTGGTTCACACGTGAGTAATTCACCATCGGCACGCACTTGGTAAGTCTGAGAGTCGACCTCAATCTTCGGCATCCAATCATTGAGCTTCATGTCGGCTTTGCTGATGTTCCGGCAGTTGCTGACGACGCCAATCAAGCTCTGCAAACCCAATTGCTTATCGATGTTCTGCGCTTTGGCTTCCTTAGAGATAAACAACATCGATGTGTTCTGACACGCCTTGCCATAGCTACCAAACATGGATCGGTAATGAACTGGCTGAGGGGTTGGGATTGAAGCGTTTGGGTCACCCATCGGCGCCATAGCGATCATACCGCCTTTCAAAATCACACTGGGTTTCACACCAAAGAAAGCGGGCTTCCACAACACTAAGTCAGCTAATTTCCCCGCTTCGATAGAACCGATTTCATGAGACATACCATGAGTGATCGCTGGGTTGATGGTGTACTTAGCGACATAACGTCTTAAACGGAAGTTATCGCTGTAGTCTGAATCTTCTTTTAGGCTGCCACGCTGAACTTTCATCTTGTGCGCGGTTTGCCACGTGCGAGTGATCACCTCGCCCACTCGCCCCATGGCTTGAGAATCCGAGGCAATCATCGAGAACGCACCTAAGTCATGAAGAATGTCTTCTGCGGCAATGGTTTCACGACGAATACGCGACTCGGCGAACGCCACATCTTCAGCAATAGACGGGGAAAGATGGTGACATACCATCAACATGTCCAAATGCTCATCGACGGTGTTTATGGTGTAAGGTCGTGTTGGGTTAGTTGAAGAAGGCAGAACGTTCGGCTCACCTGCAGCACGAATAATATCAGGAGCATGACCACCGCCCGCACCTTCGGTGTGATAGGTATGAATCACGCGGTCGCCGATTGCGCCAAGTGTCGATTCAACAAAGCCAGATTCATTCAAGGTATCGGTATGAATCGCAACTTGTACGTCCATCTCGTCAGCAACACTCAAGCAGGTATCGATTGACGCAGGTGTGGTTCCCCAGTCTTCGTGTAACTTCAAACCCACGGCACCTGCCGCTACTTGCTCACGCAGTGCTTCAGGTTGGCTCGCATTACCTTTACCGAGCAAACCAAAGTTCATTGGAAATTGATCGAGTGACTCCAGCATGCGGTGCATGTTCCAAGGCCCCGGTGTGCATGTGGTCGCGTTAGTTCCTGTGTTTGGCCCCGTGCCACCGCCAATCATGGTTGTCACACCCGACGCCAACGCTTCTTCAATCTGTTGCGGGCAAATAAAGTGGATGTGTGAATCAATGCCACCAGCAGTCAGGATTGAACCTTCACCAGCTAAAATCTCCGTGCCCGGGCCGATCACAATATCAACGCCCGGTTGAACATCTGGGTTGCCCGCTTTACCCAATGCCTGAACTCGACCATCTTTGACTGCGACATCGGCTTTTACGATGCCCCAGTAATCCAACACAATCGCATTGGTGATCACCAAATCTGGGGTTTCGGCACTTGGACGCTGGCTTTGCCCTTGTCCATCGCGGATAACTTTACCGCCGCCGAACTTCACTTCGTCACCGTATACCGTGTAATCCTTTTCAACTTCTAGCCATAAATCGGTGTCAGCAAGACGCACTCGGTCACCGACTGTTGGCCCAAACATTTCGGCATAAGCCTGTCTGGATATCGTCGCCATGTTCAATCCTTTGTTATTTTCATTATTCCGTGGGAGCGCTTAGAGCTTGCCCATCACCTTTCCTTGGAAGCCATAGATCTCTAACTTACCGGCGTAACGCACTAACTCGACGCTGCGCGACTGACCCGGCTCAAAGCGGGTTGCAGTACCAGCAGGAATATTGAGTCGAAAACCTTTAGTGGCTTCTCGGTCAAAGATCAGCGAAGGGTTTGCTTCATAGAAGTGGTAATGAGAGCCAATTTGAACAGGACGATCGCCAATGTTTTGAACCTTAACGGACGTTGTGTCGCGGCCTTCATTGAGAGTGATGTCACCGGGAGCGGTTTCGACTTTTCCGGGAACGAATCCTGAGTATTGTTTTGTGGAACCAGCCATATTACTTCTCCCTACACGATAGGTTCATGAACAGTCACCAGCTTGGTGCCATCAGGAAAAGTGGCTTCGACTTGTACATCAGGGATCATGGAAGGGATCCCCTCCATAACGTCATCGACAGTAAGCAGTGTGCGTCCAAAATCCATCAATTCTGAAACGGTTTTACCCTCACGGGCACCTTCGAGAATGGCACTGCTGATCAGTGCAATAGATTCTGGATAGTTGAGTTTTAAGCCTTTTTGTTTGCGCTGCTGTGCCAGCATTCCTGCGCAGAAGATAAGTAGCTTATCTTTTTCTCTTGGTGTTAATTCCATTTAACCGCCCGCTGTTAGTGTTGTTTTCTTATTGCTCAAAAACGCATGAGCAGTAAGTGGGATTCAATCACAGCAAGCTTGAAAAAATGTACCTAGGGTCGGAAGTCACCCTAGGTACAAAAAGGGCTAATCGCTAAGTCGCCCAAATCCTTGGTAAATCAGGAGTCGTACCACATAAATGAGAGCGAGTTGCTTGCCATATCTGACCAAAGGCCTGGAGGATGTCTTCACTCCAATTACCCAAGGCTCGCACCACAATCAATCCTTCTATCTGAGTCGCACCCAATATTAATGTGGGTTCACTCGACGTTTTTGATGTAACTGATTGCTGTGAAGCTTGCTGTGTAATAGATAAGAGCAAGCTCTGTACCAACTCTAAATCTTGCTTCTCATTTGAGGTGATATAAAAGGTTCCCATCATTGAATAATCAAGTAACCCCATATTTATCATTAACTTATCGCCACCGTGAAAATTAAAACCTTCAGTCAGAAGCCTTTGATTATCAAGATAGATTTCTGTTTTCCCAACGAGGTGACCATGCTCGAATCCCTCATTCTGTGCAGGGCGTCCAAAACAGTGCATCTCCCAACCCCAAAATTGTGCACCCTTTTCCAGACGAATTTCAGTGTCTAAACGAACGTGTGCATTGGGGAAAAAGATGTTCTCTTGCGGCATCCATTCCAAGCGTGCATCTTTCTTCACTCGTAGGGTCTGCTTCTGCTTGGCGTACTTGTTGTTTGAGCGATAAAACTTGGTCGCACCGGGTGTGGTGATCAACGCATGTGCACCGCTTTCGATGGTCGCTTCAATATTGAGAGTGTCACCACCTACCACTCCGCCGGGGGGATGAAGTAAGTAGGTGTGACACGTTTCCCCATCAGGATACAAGGGACGTTGCACCGCAAGCGGACCAGACTGCTGACGATTCTTTAATACGGTTTTATCACCACGGTCGACAAAAGTGAGGTTTAAGCTCGCCTGCCAACCGTCTCGGATATCTTGTTCGATGGTCTCATTCAGAGACAACACTCCCGCTAAAGGAGCATTTATTGCTTCACTCGAAGAATATAGAGAGCTCATACGGTTAGGTACTCCTTAATCAGGGACTCATTGAGCCCTTTCATTTCACCTTCTGCTACCTGACGACCGCGGTCGAGAATGCAAAATCGGTCACCGACCTTTCTCGCAAATGGCAGCTTCTGTTCAACCAACAGAACCGTCAGTCCCATCTTCTCGTTGAGCATGCGAATGATGTCGCCAATCTCTTGCACGATATTGGGCTGAATACCTTCGGTCGGTTCATCCAAGATCAACAGTTTTGGATTAACCACCAGAGCACGCCCTATAGCGAGTTGCTGCTGTTGACCACCAGATAAGTCACCACCGCGACGATGCAGCATCTCTTTTAATACTGGGAATATATCGAAGATGAACTCAGGGATCTTACGGTCGCCCTTTTCGCGAATCGGCAAGCCGACTTCTAGGTTTTCTTGAACCGTGAGCATCGGAAAGATCTGACGACCTTGCGGTACATAACCTATTCCCTGGCGAGCGCGCTCTTCCGCATCGGTTTTCAAAAGCGACTCGCCCGATAATGAGATGTCACCGCTTTCGACCTTAACCAACCCCATGATGCATTGCAGCAACGTGGTTTTACCGACGCCATTGCGCCCCATTAGCACCGTGCATTTACCTTCTGGGATCTGCATATCCAAATCCCACAACGTGTGGCTCTCACCGTAATATTGATTAACTGATTTAACCTCTAGCATCCTATTCTCCGAGATAAACTTGTTTAACTTCAGGGTGAGCCTGCACTTGATCCATGGTGCCTTCAGCCAACACATGACCTTGATGAAGCACGGTGACATGGCTTGCGATAGAACGAACGAAATCCATATCGTGTTCAACTACCACAACCGAGTGCTTACCTGCCAGTGAATTGAGTAACTCAGAGGTACGATCCATCTCTTGGTGAGTCATGCCTGCAACGGGTTCATCCACCAGCAATAGCCTAGGGTTTTGCATCAATAACATGCCTATCTCTAACCACTGTTTCTGACCGTGAGACAGGTTACCGGCCAAATTCGCCGCTTCGTCTTTTAAATGAATCAGCTCAAGTACCGAGGTCAGCTTGTCTTTCTGCTCACCAGACATCACAGCAGTGAACGTCGCCCACACGGAGCGATCACCCGCCATGGCTAATTCAAGGTTCTGCCACACAGTTAAACACTCAATCACAGTTGGTTTTTGGAATTTACGCCCAACGCCTGCATTGGCAATTTCGGCTTCGGTCATCTTCAATAAGTTGATGTTCGAACCCAACCACACTTCGCCAGTATCTGGCTTAGTTTTACCTGTGATGATGTCCATCATGGTGGTTTTACCTGCGCCATTAGGGCCAATGATGCAGCGAAGCTCTCCTTCATTGATGTAGAGGTTCAGATCGTTTATCGCTTGGAAACCATCGAAACTTTTGTTGACGCCTTCCACATACAACAGCACGTTATGGCGAGTATCTATGGCGGGATGAATATCAGGTTTAAGGTAATCAAAGACTTGGTCTCGACGAGTGAACGCCTGAACCGATTCCTTTACGCTATTAAATGTGGTCATGCGTTCACCTCCTTGGCTTTGTGCTGATCATCCTTATCTTTATCTTGGTTTTTCCCATTTGATGCCTTACGTAGCTGCTGCCACTTTTCACTGACAAAGCCAATTACACCTTGTGGGAAGTACATGGTTGAGAGTACGAATAGCCCACCCAGCGCAAATAACCACACCTCTGGGAACTCAACCGTAAACCAGCTCTTGGCGTAGTTGATGATCAATGCCCCGACAATGGCGCCAAACAGAGTGGCACGACCGCCTAAGGCAACCCAAACCACAATCTCAATCGAGTTAAGAGGAGCAAATTCTCCCGGGTTAATGATGCCAACTTGAGGGACATATAAAGCCCCGGCAATACCCGCGATAACCGCTGAAAGCACGAAGACCCACAGCTTGATACCATCAACGTCGTAGCCCATAAAGCGAGTGCGTGACTCGGTATCACGAATCGCTAATGCCACACGTCCTAATCGACTGGTCACCACCATGCGACAAGCGATGTAGCTGAGAATAAGCGCAATACCAGTCGCGACAAACAGACCAATTTTGACCGCATCACTCTGTAAACTCAGGCCAATGATGTCTTTGAAGTCTGTCAGTCCATTGTTACCACCAAAGCCCATCTCGTTGCGGAAAAATGCCAACATCAATGCGTAAGTTAACGCCTGAGTCATGATAGAAAGATAAACCCCGGACACACGAGAGCGGAAAGCTAAATAACCAAACAAGTAAGCCAATGCGCCCGGCACCAACACCACCATTAAGCACGCGAACCAGAACTGATCAAAACCCTGCCAGAACCACGGCAACGCAGACCAATCAAGGAACACCATAAAGTCAGGCAGGATTGGATCACCATAAACCCCACGGTCACCAATCTGACGCATCAAGTACATACCCATCGCATAACCACCAAGCGCAAAGAAAGCACCGTGGCCGAGGCTCAATATTCCGAGATAGCCCCACACAAGATCGAGCGCCAACGCCAACATTGCGTAGCTCAGGTATTTGCCCATCAGCGAGATAGTGAAAGTCTCTACATGGAGCGGGTGTCCACTTGGTAACATGGTGTTAGCCAGTGGGATAAGAATGACGGCCGCAAGAATGGCAAGGATGGTCAGTTGGCCACCTTTGTCACCACGCATCGCCGAAAGTACAAATGATTTTGACTGCATGATGTTGTCCTTAACCTTCAGCCGCACGACCACGTTGCGGGAAGAGTCCGCGTGGGCGTTTTTGAATAAATAGAATGATGAAAACCAGTACCAGAATCTTGGCGAGAACCGCTCCAGCCCATGGTTCTAAAATCTTATTGAACAGACCAAGGCTTAAGCCTGCGACTAACGTGCCCCATAGGTTGCCAACACCGCCGAATACCACCACCATGAATGAGTCGATGATGTACGCCTGCCCCATATTTGGACCCACGTTAGTCAGTTGAGAAAGTGCCACACCCGCGACACCCGCAACGCCAGAGCCTAAACCGAAGGTCATCGCATCAACTCGCTCAGAACGAATACCCATCGCACGGGCCATACCACGGTTTTGAGAAACTGCACGAACTTGCAAACCTAGTGGTGTCTTTTTCAAAACCATCAATAGCCCCATAAACACCAAACCACAGAACAAGATGATGTATAAGCGGTTGTAGGTCAGAGACAACATTGGGTTTAATTGAAGTGCGCCAGACATCCATTCGGGCGTACTCACTGAGCGGTTGAGTGGAGAGAAAATAGAGCGAACGGCTTGCTGCAGGATCAAGCTAATACCGAAGGTAGCAAGTAAGGTTTCTAATGGGCGACCGTAAAGATGACGAATCACGCTTCGCTCAATCACAATCCCCACCAAGCCAGACACAATAAACGCAGCGGGAATTGAGAGTATCAGTGCCAAGCCAATATGATTGGGCATCAACAACTGCAATACATAGGTGGTGTAAGCGCCAATCATGATCAGCTCACCATGGGCCATATTAATAACGCCCATCACACCAAAGGTGATCGCTAAACCTATGCCAGCCAACACCAACACTGAACCCAAGCTCAAACCGAAGAATACGGTTTCAACACCAGAATACAGCGCTTGGCTTTGTTGATAATCGTCCATCGCACGTTCTGCTGCTGCTAAGACTTTTGGATCTTGTTCGCTGTTAAGCAGTTGATTTAAGGTTTTGAGTACCACTGAATGTTTGAAGTCGCCAACTCGTTCAATTGAAGCCACACGATCTTCAATGGTGGCACTGTTATTAAGAGAGGTGAAAATGGCTAACGACAAATCCATTAGCTCGGCCACTTTGTCCTCTGATTCATTTGTTCTGAGTTCAGCTAAACGATCGATAATGGCAGAATCTTTGGTTCCTAACAGATCCAGAACCGCTTTATAACGCACCTCTGGGTTACTGCTGTTCAGTCCAATCGAGGCAATTTCCCCACGTAAGATGCCGCGCAGTTTGTTGTTCACGCGCACCTTTTTAAACTGCTTAGCATTCTCGATACTGAGGCTTGATTCATCCCACACCGACTGAGCTGAGGTTGCCGTTTTAATGCTTTGAATCAGGTAGAGCTGTTTGTACTGCTCGCTTTGTTTGTCATTAAAATAATAGAGATTACCGTTTAACCAACCATCCAAAATAGGTTTCGACACGTCTCCCGTCTGTGCCTCAATCACCCAATCGATAGCTAATTCTTTATCCGATGTTTTCTTACCAACTAGCGCCTTGGTAAAGCTAGCTTCATCCGTTATTCCCGCAAAAGCCAACTGAGCACTGACTGCCATGAGCAATAGTGCCTTAAATACGTTTAATACGTTCTTCATCCCTGCTTCCTTAACCAACCAAGTTAGATATTGTTATTTTTACTTGGAGGATGTGTGGATAGTGGTTGTTACCTGAAACTATGAACCTTCCGGTCGCTTCGCCCCTTAAACAGGGGCGTTCTTCCCAAACAGGAAGGCTCAATATTCCTGACTTAACGCTCTAGTTACCGCCAGAACACTTCTTCGTTTCGACGTTAAACGCACCACATGAGAATGGCTTCGACCAGCTAGAGAACAGTTTTGCCGATTCAGGTAAGTAACTCGACCAGGCATCACCCGCCACTAGTCCAGTGGTTTCCCAAACAATGTCGAATTGACCATCGTCTTGGATCTCACCGATCAGGACTGGTTTAGTAATGTGGTGGTTTGGCAGCATGGTTGAGTAGCCACCAGAAAGATTTGGAACAGACACACCAATCAAGGCATCTTGCACAGATTCAGGATCGGTTGTGCCCGCATTAGTGACCGCTTGAGCCCACATGTTGAAGCCAACATAGTGAGCTTCCATTGGGTCATTGGTGACACGCTTTTCACTCTTAATGAACGACTGCCACGTTTCAACAAACTCTTCATTGGCTTCTGTATCAACACTCATGAAGTAGTTCCATGCAGCTAGGTGGCCTACCAGTGGTTCTGTGTCCATACCTGATAGTTCTTCTTCACCAACGGAGAATGCGATAACTGGGATGTCTTCAGATGAAATGCCTTGAGCGCCTAGCTCTTTATAGAAAGGCACGTTCGCATCGCCGTTTACAGTAGAAACCACAGCGGTTTTCTTGCCAGCTTCACCGAACTTTTTGATGTCTGAAACGATAGATTGCCAATCAGAGTGACCAAATGGCGTGTAGTTGATCATGATGTCTTCTTCTGCGACACCTTTATCTTTTAGGTAGGCTTCTAAGATCTTATTGGTTGTACGTGGATAAACGTAATCGGTACCTGCAAGTACCCAGCGCTCGACTTCAAGCTCTTCCATCAAGTAATCCACTGCTGGGATCGCTTGTTGGTTTGGCGCGGCACCGGTGTAGAAAACGTTTTTAGAAGACTCTTCGCCTTCATACTGTACTGGGTAGAAAAGGATGCTGTTGAGTTCTTCAAAAACAGGCAGCATGGATTTACGTGATACCGATGTCCAACCACCGAACACCACGTCCACTTTCTCTTTTTCGATAAGCTCACGTGCTTTTTCTGCAAATAGCGGCCAGTTTGACGCAGGGTCAACAACCACAGGTTCCAACTTCTTGCCAAGCAAACCGCCCCTTTTGTTCTGCTCTTCGATAAGCATTAGCACGGTATCTTTTAGCGTTGTCTCACTGATCGCCATAGTGCCAGAAAGTGAGTGTAGAACACCGACCTTGATGGTCTCATCAGCAGCAAACACTGTTGCAGAAGAAAATGAAAGTGTTGTACACAGTGCAGCTAGCGATAAATTGAACACCTTGTTCATGATATTACTCCATAATTGTATTTTTGTTATTCAATTACAGAGTTACAAGAAGAGTGCCAAACTTAAAAAGCAATCAATAAATTTATAAGCTTTTGTATTAACTAAACTTAATAGCAAGCCACACCAATAAAGTGCATAGCAATCATGTCACTATGTTTCATGCTGGTGCAATGGCGATGAGAATGAACCAAGATGACACATTCCTGTTCATCAGATACAAAAAAGACCCAACACTTTGGTATTGGGTCTTTGATAAAGCATCAACGATAATCGTTCAAACCATGTAGCTTAAGGCTATTCCGCTGGTTGGAATTCGAATTTTACTCTCGACTTAGACTTCAATTCGTTGCAATCGGCATTACAAAAATAGCTCGCCGCACCACAGGCTTGAAGCTTCTCAAGTTGGCTGCTGCACTCAGGGCAAAACCCAACTTTAGTAAAGTGAGCCTGACAACTTTCACAGTGATACTTGCCATCCCAAGTTAGCTCAGACTGGCACTTAGGGCAGATATTTTCACTCATTAGCATTTCCTAATTCACTACTATTTTTACAATCTACTACCGCTGAGACTTGGCTTGCTTGATTTGATACATGTTCTTATCAGCTTGTGCGATCAACTGGTCTAATCCTTGAGGATCTTTCTCACAAGACAGCCCGACACTCACTGAGAACTGCACATCATTGATATAAAGCGCTTGTTGCAGTGCTTTCTCTAAGTCGTGGTAGAAGCTAACAACGCTTTCTTGATCATCAAAGCAAGAAAACACCACAAACTCATCGCCACCGTAACGCCCTATCTTGGCACATGCTGTGGTAGCCTCATCGAGGACTTTTGCAACCGCCAACAGCACATCATCACCAAAACTATGACCATAAGTATCGTTAATCGATTTGAACTTATCGACATCAACAAACAGACACGCCATAACCTTGTCACCAAAACATCGCTTAGCCAACACTTTCTCAGCTTCATTAAACAATGCGCGACGATTCAAGCAATGGGTAAGAGAATCACGATTGGCAAAAAAGTTAAGCTGATTCTCCAGTTCAAACTTTTCTAGTGCGACCGAATATAGGGAGGCCAATAGCTCTAAGATCTCAAGCTCAAATTCATGCGGCTCAGATATGTACTGGCTATAAATGGCGAAGGTACCCAGTACATGACCGTGCGATGAGATGATAGGTACCGACCAACAGGCATGTAAATTGGCTTGATTGGTTAAGGCTAAGAAAGGTGCCCAGTTTGGGTGTGTATTTATATTGGAGACCATCACTGCTTTCTTGAGTGCAGCCGCCTCGCCACAAGAACCAATCCCTGCACCAATCCCAACCCCTTCTATCTGCTGATTGTAAAAATCAGGCAGGTTTGGGGCATATTCAAGGTGTAAAGTCTTTGACTCAGAGTTGAGCAGTAAAATTGAAGCCATGCGCTGCCCAAAAATCTGCTCGGTAAGCTGAATGATCTTATGGTTTAAATCTTTGCGATCCATCCCAAGAGCAAGCTTGCGCAGCAAACTGTTGACGGCTCGATGGCCTTCTAATAAAAATTGTTGTTCCATTCACTAAAGCTTTCAATTGTGTAATAGGGTACAGCTTGTTCTTATGCAAGCTTACTATTGGTTAATAATAACACACTAAATAAGCTGTACACACAATCGAAGATCATAGGTTGATCTTTCGCTTTATCTATTTTGATCAGCGATCTACCCCAAAAAGAATATTTATATCACCACACACCGAAAGCATAAGTTACATGTGCTGCATTTCAATTTTAAATAGTCATTTATATTAAAAGTTACCTATTAAAACAAAAAAAACAGCATAAGCCATTTCGATCTATAGTCTAAATCATCGTATTACATGCGTCAGCATTTCAATATGCTGGTCATCTAACTGGGTTAACTTAACCGATAAAGACTTAAGCTCTGACGTATTCTCGATGTGAGTACCACCACAAGGAATAGACACTAAAGTGTCGCTATCCAACTGCCATTCCCAATAGCGAGAGTCTGTTAATGCCTCACCTTCCAGTCTCATTGCTACTGACGTCGAGTCTGCGAGCCAACCTTTAATCATCTGATTGATGTCGGCTTCGATACCACCAAGATTGGTTAGCATGTCTGCAACGTTCAAACCGCGCTTCTTCAGGGTTTTTCCCAAACGATACTTATCGGTACACAACTCGGGAGTCACAAAGCTAGTCACTTGCGCGTAGCTATTGAAGTCATAACTGCCAAGCGGATCTTTTCTATCTGCATCTTTACGCCAGTAGCTCTCAGCCAATACTTTATTCAAGGCTAGGAAAGCGATGTGGCCAGCGCTGTGACCACGGCTCAAACTAGCTTGATACTCTTTATCAACCGTCAACATGACTTCGTCGTTAACCTTAATCATAGAAGCAGATACAGGTAGCTGGTGGACAACCACAAACGTCCACCCTTCCGTATCACGCTTAACAGGGATATCTGCTGCGATATGAAGCTTGCCAGTAGATTGTTCTATTGCACCAACAAGACAGTCTTCAACGGGATATTGCACGTCACCAACATTAACAAAGCCTTGGTCTGCTGGGTGATCGGGCCAAATATGACTAACAGGGTGGAAAGGTGTCATGTCGGTGATCAGGTAGGTTTTGCTGTCATCGTTTTCAACGTACAACGCCTTTGCATTGATCTGCCAAGCCTGATGGCAGAATTGAGTGATGGTTGGTGTGATAACTATTATTGGTTTCATGGATATCGCTGGTGTCATAGAATCGCTAGTGGTCATATCGTTCTTCTTTTGAAATTGAGTCTAATTCGTTAACCCATCACGATATGGAGATATGAGGTTATGGCTTAACGTGAATTTTGCTTAAAAAAATACCCGAGACAGGCTCGGGTATCAAATCTATTGGAAAGGTTTACTTACGACCTTTAACCATGCTCATCATACGCTTACGTTTACGTTCTTGAGAAATTGTCAGCTTGGTTGTCTTAGCTTCAAATGGGTTCTCGCTGTTCTGGAATTGAATGCGAATAGGTGTACCCATAATCTCTAGTGAACGACGGTAGTAGTTCATCAAGAATCGTTTGTATGAATCTGGCAAGTTACGTACTTGGTTACCGTGGATCACGATAATCGGTGGGTTGTAGCCACCAGCGTGTGCGTATTTCAATTTAACACGACGGCCACGAACCATAGGCGGTTGGTGATCATCAGTCGCCATCTTCATGATACGAGTTAGCACAGAAGTACCAACACGAGTCGTTGCTGACTTGTAAGCTTCTTGAACAGATTCAAACAAGTGACCAACACCTGTACCGTGAAGCGCAGAGATAAAGTGAATACGTGCGAAATCAACGAAACCTAAACGACGGTCTAGTTCTTTCTTAACGCGATCTTTAACATCGCTGTCTAGACCATCCCACTTGTTTACTGCAATAACAATTGAACGACCAGCATTCAACGCAAAGCCTAACAAGCTTAAATCTTGATCAGAGATGTTGTCTCGAGCATCAATAAGCAGCAATACAACGTTAGCATCTTCAATTGCTTTCAGTGTTTTAACCACTGAGAACTTCTCTACTGTTTCGTTGATATTTTTACGACGACGAACACCTGCAGTATCAATCAGAACGTATTCACGCTCATCACGCTGCATTGGAATGTAGATAGAGTCACGAGTTGTGCCTGGCATATCGTAAACAACAACACGTTCTTCACCAAGAATACGGTTAGTTAGTGTTGATTTACCAACGTTAGGACGGCCAATGATCGCTAGCTTAATTGGTTGATCTTGAAGGCGCTTGAATTCTTCTTCCGCTTCTTCTTCAGTGAAATCAACTTGCTCTTCTTCTTCGTCTTCAAACTCAGTTAAATCGCTTACTTCGCCATTCTCTGCTTTTAACGCTTCTGCGAACGGGTTAAGAGCAAGATCAATCAACGCTGTTACGCCACGACCGTGCGCTGCAGCGATTTGGTACATGTCTTCTACACCTAGCTGCCAGAAGTCAGCACTTGCAGCATCAGGGTCGATACCATCAACCTTGTTTACTACTAGCATTGAAGGCTTTTCTAGTTGACGAAGGTGCTTAGCAATAGCCACGTCTGAAGGTGTTAGACCCGCACGGCCATCTACCATAAATAGAACGACATCAGCTTCATCAATCGCCGCTAGCGACTGTTCAGCCATTTTAGTTTCAACACCTTCTTCGGTACCGTCGATACCACCAGTGTCAATAACAATAAAGTCATGCTCGCTAAAATGAGCATGACCGTATTTACGGTCACGCGTTAAGCCAGGGAAATCCGCAACCAATGCATCACGAGTTCGAGTCAATCGGTTAAATAACGTAGATTTACCTACGTTCGGACGCCCTACTAGAGCAACAACAGGTACCATAACAACCTCTACAATTTCTTCTCTAAATGTAGTTATAGGTAAGCACTTGATCGCAAGTTTAAACTCTTACCTATAACCACACGGTTTATTAATTTATAACAACAAAACGGCTCCTAGCTGTTACCAACCAGGAGCCGACTGTGAATTGTATCACGCTTTTATTGGCTAATCGTTAGTTTCTTTACATCGCCATTGCGAGTCGTCACTAAGTAGCCTTCAGGCATTTCAATTGGCGCAACCGCAAAGCCGCTATCATCGACGAACTGTTGAGCAACAAACTCACCCGATGAACGATCTAACCAGTGCAGATAACCTTCTGTATCACCCACAACTACATAACCATTAATAATAGCAGGTGCTGTCAGTAAGCGGTTTTCTAACAATGGAGTGCTCCAAAGTTCAGTACCACTACGCGCATCAACCGCAACCACATGGTCTTTGTCGGTAACAACGAACAAACGGCTACCATCACTCGCTAAGTCAATCGCTGACGAGTAGTTACGCTTCCAAATTGGCTTACCAGAACGAAGATCGATAGCGATTAGCTGACCATTAATACCTACTGTATACAGGGTTCCGCCAAGAACAATCGGTGATGCATCAACATCAACCAAACGATCTATTTCCGTTGCACCTTTTGGTGTGCCTACTGGCTGTTGCCAAATAAGCTGACCACGGTCAACAATTGCGGCTGCTAAACGACCATTTGCCGTTCCCCAGAATACACCGCCAGAAACAGCAACAGGCGAGCTATCGCCACGAAGTGTTAGGCTTGGAACTTCAGTGCTAATCGTCCATTTTTGTTCGCCGCTTTCTTGATCTAACGCGATCAACATACCGCGACTGGTATGAACAATAACCATGTTGCTTTCAGTTGCTGGGGATGCAAGCACCTCACCATTCACTGATACACGCCACAGCTCTTCACCGGTTGATTCATCCATAGCGATCACTTCGCCATTTTCAGAACCAACAAATATTTTGCCGTAAGCCGCCGTTAAACCACCCGATAAACGAGCCAGTACTTCTTTCTCAAGATCGACTTTCCACAGCTCTTTACCTGTTCCAGGGTCAAGCGCTTTAACCATACCTTCACGGCTCGCAACAAACACTTTGTCGTAAGCCAATTCTGGCGTTAGTTTTGAAAAGTAGTGGCCAACACCATCACCAACCGACGTAGACCATTCCTGGCTAGGAGTGAACTCGCTATTTACTGTTGGTACTGGCGCCATGATTACGGTGTCTTCTTCACCCGCACAGCCAGCCAATAGGCCAAGAGCAATCGCACACAACGCCGCTTTTGGAAACATCTTCTTCATTCAAAGCGCCTTATTTAGCTAGGTCGTCAAGTTTGATTTGAAGCGTTTGGCTCGCATCAGCTGCTTGTTGTGCTTCAGAATAAGCACTGTAAGCCGCATCTGTATCGCCTTTACGAAGTGAGATATCACCACGCAGTTCAGCAACACGGCCAGTCCAAGATTCGTCAGTCATCGCTTCAAGATCTGTCAATGCTGCGTCAAATTCACCTTGCTCAGCTTTGATACGTGCCGCACGGTAAGTCAGTAGTGGCGTAAGTGCCGCATCCTTAGTTGCCGATTTTGCCCACTCAAGCTGTTCAAGTGCTGCTGCAAGCTCACCCGCTTGAACTTGTGCTTTTGCTAATTGCATAGCAGCAAGTACAGAGTATTCAGCGTCTTTGTTAGCGTCGATAAAAGCTTGAATATCAGATTGAGCATCAACGCCCTTAGCATCAAGAGCTGAAATTACAGAGGTGTAGCCTTCTGAAGCGACTTCACGTGCTTCAACGACTGAATCTTGGTAATAGCGCCAGCCAAATAGACCGCCTAAACCAATAACTGCACCAAAGATTACGGCTTTACCGTTCTCTTTCCACCAATCTTTAATGGCTTCAACTTGTTGCTCTTCGCTATCGTAAAGTTCCACTTCCTGTCCTCTTTAATTCTTTAAACGCCAGCATAGTGCTGACGTTGATATTCATGATGAGCGTTTGCTCAATGGCTAATTAGATTAGCGCAGCAACTTTCTCTGCAACTTCCGTTTGAGACACGGTTTCTTGCTCGCCGCCAACCAGATCTTTTAGCACAACTGTATTGTCAGCAACTTCGTTCTCACCAAGTACCAGTGCTACAACAGCACCTACTTTGTCAGCACGCTTGAATTGCTTCTTGAAGTTACCACCACCGAAGTGGTTCATTACGCGTACGCCTTCAACGGTATCGCGTAACTGATTCGCTAGTTGCATGCCTGCGATCATAGTACCTTCGCCAGCAGCAACCACGTATACGTCAACGCTACGGCGAACTTCTGTCAGCTCTAGCGTTTCCATCATAAGAACCAGACGCTCTAGACCCATTGCGAAACCAACAGCATTGGTTGCTTTGCCACCTAGTTGCTCAACAAGACCATCGTAACGACCGCCGCCACAAACTGTGCCTTGAGCACCAAGGCTATCAGTGATCCACTCAAATACGGTGCGGTTGTAGTAATCTAGGCCACGTACTAGACGCTCATTAACTTGGTATTCGATACCAACAGCGTCAAGAAGTTCACACAAACCAGCAAAATGTTGCTTCGATTCTTCACCTAAATATTCAGATAGTCGAGGTGCGTCACCTAAGATAGCTTGAACATCCGGGTTCTTAGTATCAAGTACACGTAGAGGGTTAGTGTGCATGCGACGTTTGCAGTCTTCATCTAACACATCAATGTGTTGCTCAAGGAAAGCCACTAACGCTGTACGATAGCTTACTCGATCTTCTTGAGAACCGATTGAGTTCAGCTCGAGGCGAACGTGCTTATCGATGCCTAGTTCACGCCATAGACGTGCTGTCATCATGATAAGTTCTGCGTCAACGTCTGGACCGTCTAGGCCAAACACTTCAACACCACATTGGTGGAATTGACGGTAACGACCTTTTTGAGGACGCTCGTGACGGAACATTGGACCCATGTACCATAGGCGCTGCTCATCACGGTTGATAAGGCTGTTTTGAATACATGAACGTACACAACCTGCTGTGCCTTCTGGACGCAGCGTTAGGCTATCACCATTACGGTCATCAAAGGTGTACATCTCTTTAGAAACAACGTCAGTTTCTTCACCAACCGCACGGCTAAATAGGTTCGTTTCTTCAACGATAGGCATACGTACTTCGTTGTAACCGTATGCACTCACCACACTTTTAACTGCGCTTTCTACTTTCTGCCACAGTGGTGATTGAGTTGGAAGGCAGTCGTTCATGCCTCGAATTGCTTGGATATTTTTAGCCACAGTATTTATTCCGTAATTTCTCACGACCTGGTGTTAGTGCGAATAGACAATCACACCCCATCGCGTTGTATTAATCTTCTAAGTTTTCTACATCAATGCGATTTGCTTTATCAAGCACTGACGCTTTTGCACGAATCTTAGCTTCAAGTTTGTCGACAAGATCATCGTTGTCGAAGCGCTCTTTCTGGCGCTTACCGTCTTCGTAGAAGGCACTCTTACGAGCACTACCCGCAAGGCCTAAGTGAGACACTTCAGCTTCACCAGGGCCGTTAACCACACAACCGATGATAGAGACATCCATTGGAGTCACTATGTCTTCTAAGCGTTCTTCAAGGGCGTTAACGGTGTTGATAACATCGAATTCTTGGCGAGAACAGCTCGGACACGCAATGAAGTTGATACCACGTGAGCGAATGCGCAAAGATTTAAGAATATCAAAGCCCACTTTGATCTCTTCGATTGGATCGGCTGCTAGCGAGATACGCAGCGTATCGCCGATACCTTCAGACAATAACATGCCCAAACCTACAGCCGATTTCACAGAACCCGCACGTGCTCCACCCGCTTCAGTAATACCTAGGTGAAGTGGTTGATCAATCTGCTTAGCAAGCAAACGGTAAGAACCGACGGCTAGGAATACATCAGAAGCCTTCACGCTGACTTTGAATTGATCAAAGTTCAGACGGTCTAGGATATCGACGTGACGCATTGCAGATTCAACCAGCGCTTCTGCTGTAGGCTCTGTGTATTTCTCTTGGATCTCTTTTTCAAGAGAACCGCCGTTAACACCAATACGAATCGGGATATTCATATCACGAGCACAATCCACAACAGAGCGAATGCGGCTTTCGTTACCGATGTTACCTGGGTTGATACGCAGACAGTCAACCCCATACTCTGCCACTTTAAGAGCGATACGGTAGTCGAAGTGAATGTCAGCAACCAAAGGAACAGAGACCTGCTGCTTGATTAGCTTAAAGGCTTCAGCGGCCTCCATAGTCGGTACAGATACGCGAACGATATCTGCCCCCACTTTTTCCAAAGCTCGAATTTGAGCGACGGTCGCGGCGACATCTGTTGTTCTTGTGTTGGTCATGGATTGCACAGCAATTGGTGCACCATCACCGATCGGCACATCACCCACATAAATACGGGTTGATTTGCGACGAATAATAGGAGATTCGTGTTGCATATTAACTCTAAGGTAAGGTTATTCTAGCTACTTTGCCTGAAGTATACCCAGAAAGGTCGACAGGTTCACTTGCAAATGTCATCGATACGCCTTCAGGCGCACCCAGAATCACTTTATATGGTGCAGTTCCAGAAAGATTTAATGTCTGGCCTGCTTTTTTAATGCCAGTAGATAACGTTTTGCCCGAAGCATCTTTCACTTGGATCCAACAATCAGCAGAGAACTGCATCACTAGCTCGTTAACCACAGCTTCAGGCGCTACAGTCTCTGGTTCCGCAGTAACCGAAGCAACGTCTGCTGCTTCTGGTGCTTCTTCAATGACTTCAACAGGGTCAAAAGTTACTGAATCTTCAGCTGAACTCACTTCAGTAAGTTCATCAGAATTTTCAGTAACAGGAGATGTTTCTGTGTTTTGCTCTGCTTCAATCACTTCTAATGAAGTCAGCTCAGGATCAAGCGACTCTTCTACCACTAGCTCTTCCGAGCTTTCAGTATTGGCTAAAGATTGAGATAAGGTGTCTTGCTGTTGGTTCTGCCACCACCAAAGTGAGGATATACCCACAATCACAGCAAAGATGCTCCAAGTAAGGAGCATAATACGGCTGTTGTGCTTCTCGGTTTTAGTCTTACGAGAGAAGCTCAACATTTCTTGTTCTTGATGTTGGGCATCACCAGAATGATGAAGCGCGTTCAACACGACTTTTTCATCAAGATTGACGTATTTCGCGTATGAACGAATGTAACCACGCATAAAGGTGGCAACCTGATCTGACTCGAATTGGTTTTCTTCAATTTGCTGGATAAGCGTAACGCGTAGCTTCAAGCGATCAGAGATCTGCTTTTGTGTTAAACCAAGAGATTCTCGTTTATTTTTGAGCAGCGTTCCCGCTTCAATTGCTGGAGCGACAGTTTCTTGCGTTTGTGTTTCTTGTTCTGTGTTCATAGAGAGTGAACTTCTAAAGTATTATTGCAGGTTGATGAGAGCATTTTTTATTTTCGTTTAAGCTCAATCTTACAACCTACTATGTGGAATTTTTCCTGTCACCCGGTTCATCAACCCTTAAAGTAGAAAACCACACACTGTTGGTGAGCGACTTTCTCAGGAAGCTAGTTTATCAAGTAGCCAACCTAAATAGACACATTGACGATTATCGGGTAACAAGCGAGCACTTAAATTAATTTAAGATTATTTAATCATAAGCTAATGCCATTACAAGGCAAAAACACTTTCGACAAAATTTACCGTCAGCTCATGGTTTTGTCCAAAATTTAACGAAAAATGTAAGAAAGCGTGGGGAAAAAATCCAATTTTTGGAAATTCACCTTCCAGAAAAGCAACAAGCCAGAAGGAATCCTTCTGGCTTGTTTAGATCTAAATGGTATTTAAACCGCTTTTACTTGAATCACATCACCTGCGATTAAGTTAGCTTCAGAGGCGGCTTTCAGCATTTTAGTACGCTTGGTTCTATCAATGACATCACCAACCAACTGACCACATGCGGCATCAATATCATCGCCACGTGTTTTACGAACCGTTACTGTGTAGTTGTATTCCATCAGCGTTTTTTGGAAGCGATCAATACGAGAGTTACTTGGCTTCTTGTAAGGCGAACCCGGATAAGGGTTGAATGGAATCAAGTTGATCTTACAAGGCGTCTCTTTCATTAGCTCAGCAAGTTCACGAGCGTGGTCCATATCATCATTCACATGATCCAATAGAACGTACTCAACCGTTACTTTACCGCGGTTAGCATTTGAAGAAGCAATGTAACGACGAACCGATGCTAGGAAATCTTGGATATCCCAACGGTCGTTGATTGGCATGATTTGGCTACGTAGTGCATCGTTTGGTGCGTGTAGAGAAATCGCCAGAGCTACATCGATGTTGTCTGTCATCTGATCAAGACCAGAAACAACACCAGATGTTGATACTGTCACACGACGCTTAGACAGTGAGAATCCTAGATCATCAAGCATCAGCTCTAATGATGGAATTAGGTTCTTCATGTTAAGCAGAGGCTCACCCATACCCATCATTACGACGTTAGTAATTGGACGACGACCCGTATCTTTCTCTAAACCGATTTCACGTGCAGCACGCCAGATTTGACCAACGATCTCTGAAACTTTCAGGTTACGGTTGAAGCCTTGTTGAGCCGTAGAGCAGAATTTACATTCTAGTGCACAACCAACCTGTGAAGATACACATAGCGTCGCACGGTCACCATCTGGGATGTATACCGTTTCAACGTCTTGGTCACCAACGCTCATAGCCCATTTAATGGTGCCATCTGCAGAGTGCTGAGCTTCAGAAACGATAGGTGCAACAATCTCACAGCGATGCAGCAGTTTCTCACGTAATTTTTTGTTGATGTTGTTCATTTGTTCGAAGTCATCGACACCGAAGTGATAAATCCACTTCATCACTTGCTCTGCTCGAAACGCTTTCTCATTCAGTTCTTCTGTGAAAAATTTACGAAGACCTTTACGATCAAAATCGAGTAGATTGACTTTAGCTGTGGTCATGATGCCTCTCAATGACGGAACAATAATTAAGGGCGCGAATTGTACAGGCTTTACGCAACTTCAACAAGCGCTGTAAAACCCTGTGTTTATTAAGACATTCAAAGTTAAGCGATTAAAATTTGAACAACTGTCTTGTTCGGTCTGAGAATACCTAAATTAAAGACAAGATTCCCGATTACGCTCCTCCGTTGCTCTCGGGAATGACGTAAATAATCTCCACAAGCTAACCAATACTTACCACAAGATTGTGGCCCCCGCCATTCATCGCTATTAGGTCATGAACTCCTCAAAGCCCGTCATTCCAGAACGGAGGAACGAGGTATCTGGAATCTCCAACAACTAACAGAGATTCCCGATTACACTACTACGTCGCTCTCGGGAATGACGACTAAATAGATTATCGAGAATGCAAAGTCCACATACGAAAAAGGCTTCACCGAAGTGAAGCCTTTATTGATACTTGCTGTTGTCTGCTTATTCAGCTGGACGCGGGCAAATTTCAGATTCTGGGAAGAAGAATTCGATTTCGCGAGCTGCAGACTCAGGGCTGTCACTGCCGTGTACTGAGTTGTAACGCATGCTGATTGCGTAGTCAGCACGGATAGTGCCGCATGCCGCTTCTTCTGGGTTAGTTTTACCCATTAGTTCACGGTAACGAGCAATCGCGTTTTCGCCTTCAAGTACTTGAACCATGATAGGACCAGAAGTCATGAACTCTTTAAGTGGTCCAAAGAACTCTTTACCTTCATGTTCTGCGTAGAAGCCACTTGCTTGCGCTTCAGTAAGAGAAACCATTTTAGCGGCAATAATCTGTAGGCCTGCTTTTTCAATGCGGTGGTAGATTTCACCAACAAGGTTACGCTTAACTGCATCCGGCTTAACAATTGAGAACGTTCTTTCTAGAGCCATAGGGATTCCTTCACTTCTTTTTTTTGTTATTAAATACTGAAATTACTAAGATCATTCGATCTGAGTTTATGAATAAGCGGTATCGAAATACCGCTCACTCTTATTATTATTTTGCTTGGTCGATAAGAAGACGAGCCAGTGTACGAACACCCATACCAGTCGCGCCTGCAGCCCACTTATCACTTGATGACTTACGGTAAGTACCCGCGCAGTCCATGTGGATCCAACCTTTTTTGTAATCATCGACAAAGTAAGAAAGGAACGCAGCAGCGGTACTTGCACCCGGAGTGTAATCACCAGAGCTGATGTTTGAAAGATCAGCAAAGTTTGAAGGCAACATGCCACGGTGGAAATCAGCAAGAGGCAATGGCCATAGACCTTCTTTCTCTTGGTTTGCCGCCGTTAGTGCTTGGTGAGATAACTCATCATCGAAGCTCAATAGTGCGTGATAATCATTACCCAGTGCGTTTTTAGCCGCGCCGGTAAGCGTTGCACAGTCGATGATCAACTCAGGGTTTTGTGCACTTGCGTACATCAAACCATCAGCAAGAACCAAGCGACCTTCCGCATCAGTATTCATGATCTCGACAGTCTTACCATTTTTGTAAGTAATGATGTCGCCAAGCTTCAATGCACGACCAGAGATCATGTTCTCTGCACAACATAGGATAAGCTTGATACGCTTGTTCAGGCCGCGTTCAATCGCTAGACCTAGACCACCCGTAATAGTTGCTGCGCCACCCATGTCAGCCTTCATTGCTGTCATGAATTGACCAGGCTTGATGCTGTAACCGCCTGAGTCGAAAGTGATACCTTTACCAACCAGACAAGCAAATACAGGTGCGTCTTCGTCGCCGGTAGGGTTGAAGTCCAGTTGAAGCATTGCAGAAGTACGCTCAGAGCCGCGGCCTACCGCGTAGATGCCTTCCCAACCTTCGGTTAGTAGGTCTTTGTCTTTAACGATTTTCGCTTTAACTGTGCCCGCAGGAGCCACTGACTTGATGTATTCCGCAGCCATCGTCGCTAATTGACGAGGTGCCACTTCTTCAGCGGTTTTGTTGATAATGTCACGAGTCCAATCAGTAGAGCGAATGCGAGCTTCTAGCTCAGCTTGGTCGGTTTCTGAAAGTGCATCCCATTCCAATGCATTCTTTTTCTTTGGTCCACGGTAGCCTTGGTAGAAAGCCCAAACGCTTTCTAAATCCCACCCTTCACCGCTAAGTGAAACCAATGCGATACCTTGTCCGTCAAGCGTACGACCAGCACGTTGAACCGCCCCTAAATCGTGGCCTTCACCAATGTGAATTGTCGCTCCCGCTTCAGAAAACGATAAAATAGCTCTTGCTCCCCACTGAGGCTGGGCAGCTTCTTGACTTAAAAATACTGACATCTGTGTAGACATGATTTCTCCTTGTCATGAACCACCTTGAGTGTGTGGTTCTGATTATTTTTTATTAGCGGACTGATGTTAGCATTATGTAGGAGAAAAATGTCATTTTGATAAAAAAACGGACCATAAGGTCCGCTTTTTTTAGTAAGAATTGTTAACTTGGCTGTGTTTTATATTGGATAAATTCCAACCAACGGCCAAATTATAGAACAAGAGGGCTAGTCCATCTCATCCATCCAGCACAAAATAATGGCCTCTAGAATTTTCTCATTCGAGTGATTCGGCTCATCATCAAAATCTTCAAGATCTAACACCCATTGATGCAAGTCCGTAAAACGCACCGTTTTAGGATCGGTATCTGGGTATAAATCACATAGTTCAATCGCAATATCTCGCGAATCAATCCATTTCAAGCTCATAACACTTCCTTATATTTATCAGCGACGATTTGTCATCTTCATGATTTATATTCTATGCCAGTTTTACTAACAGTTTTAGCCGAGCTGAGTTCTTAGTGCTCTTCAGAAGCTAGGTTCAATGTGTACTTTGGAATCTCAACAACAAGGTCAGTATCCGCCACTTTAGCTTGGCAACCAAGACGAGATTCCATTTCCAGACCCCATGCTTTATCAAGCATGTCGTCTTCTAGGTCATCACTTTCTTCTAATGAGTCGAAACCTTCACGAATCACAACGTGACATGTAGTACATGCACACGACTTTTCACATGCGTGTTCAATACCAATACCGGCCTTCAGTGCAACATCAAGAACCGTCTCACCAGTTTTTGCTTCTAAAACAGCGCCTTCTGGACATAGATCTTCGTGAGGTAAAACAATAATCTTTGGCATGTTTATCTATTCTCTAACTATTAAATATTATCGACTGACTGACCTGACAGTGCAGCTCGAATTGATTTATCCATACGACGAGAAGCAAAGTCTTGGCTCGCTTTGTCGGTATTCTTAATTTCTAGTTCAATGGCATCGGCATTGTCGCCATTACGCACTTCGATCAGTGCTTCAATCGCTTGAACAAGTTGTTGTTTTCCTTGTTCATCAAGCAGCTCGTCACCATCGGCTTGCATTGCAGCAATAAGGCCTTCGATAACACGATCCGCTTCTACGCGTTGCTCAGCCAGAGCGCGCGCTTGCATGTCTTCTTTTGCAAACGTCATCGAATCTTTCAGCATGCTAGCCACTTCGTTGTCACTTAGACCGTAAGAAGGCTTAACTTGGATTTCAGCTTGAACGCCAGTGCTCTTCTCCATCGCGGTAACCGATAGCAGGCCATCAGCATCCACTTGGTAAGTGACACGAATATGCGCAGCACCTGCTGTCATTGGCGGAATGCCTTTCAGAGCAAATCGAGCTAGTGAACGACAGTCGTCGACCATTTCACGCTCGCCTTGCACGGTGTGCACTGTCATTGCAGTTTGACCGTCTTTGAACGTGGTAAATTCTTGTGCGCGAGCAACAGGGATCGTGGTGTTACGAGGGATAATCTTTTCGACCAAGCCACCCATAGTTTCGATACCTAAGGAAAGTGGGATAACATCTAGAAGTAGCATCTCAGAGTCAGGCTTGTTGCCAACTAAGATATCCGCTTGAATCGACGCACCAATCGCAACCACTTCATCAGGGTTAATGCTGGTTAATGGAGTACGACCAAAGAAGCCACCCACCATTTCACGGACAAGTAAGGTACGAGTTGAACCACCAACCATAACCACTTCCAGAACTTCGTCCGCGTCAACTTCAGCATCTTTCAGTGCGCGACGGCACGAAAGTAGCGTTTTCTTAACTAGTGGCTTGATGAGCTCTTCAAACTCTTCACGAGTTAATGAACCAGACCAACCTAGTACGTCAACATCAACACTTTCAGCTTCAGATAAGCTAATCTTCGCTTCTGTTGCTGCGTCTAGAAGAATACGGTTCTGTTCTGCCGTTAGCTCTGATAAGCCCATTTGCGCTTGGAAATGTTCTGCAATCAAATGGTCAAAATCGTCGCCGCCTAATGCAGAGTCACCACCGGTTGCTAGAACTTCAAAGACACCTTTAGATAGGCGTAGGATAGAGATATCAAACGTACCACCACCCAAGTCATAAACGGCAATCACGCCTTCTTTACCTGAATCCAGACCGTAAGCAATCGCAGCGGCAGTAGGTTCATTAAGAAGGCGTAACACGTAAAGACCAGCAAGTTGCGCCGCGTCTTTCGTACCTGCACGCTGTGCATCATCAAAGTACGCAGGAACGGTAATCACTGCACCAGATAGCTCGCCACCTAGTGTTGACTCAGCACGTTGACCTAGCGCTCGCAGAATGTCTGCTGATACTTGAATTGGGTTCTTGTTGCCTTGCTTTGTGCGAATCACAGGCAAACCATTATCACTTTCTTCAAACTGATATGGCAGAGACGGGTATCGCTGTTGAATATCTGACAGTGAACGACCGATTAATCGCTTAACTGAGATAATGGTATTTTTAGGATCAGTCTGTGCATTTGCACGCGCTTCATCACCAGTCGTATAAGATTCCGATTGGTAGTGAACAACTGAAGGTAAAATGCTTCGACCTTGTTGATCAACGAGTGTACTCGCCTCGCCACTGCGTACTGCAGCAACCAACGAGTTTGTTGTACCTAAATCAATACCCACAGCAAGCTTATGCTGGTGAGGAGCGGCGCTTTGCCCTGGTTCTGCAATCTGAAGTAGTGCCATGGAGGTGTCCTTGTTATACAAACTAGCCGATCAAACGATCTTCAACTAATTCGATTTCATTCTTTAATTTTGCAATAAACTTAAGCTTTCTTACTCGGTCTGCAGCTTCAAGCCAAGCTTCGCTTTCGAGTTCTTGTTGGATAGCGCTTAATTGTTGTTCATACATTTTGCTAACCTTGCCTTCAAATGCAAATAGCGCATCTTCGGGATCAGAACTGTCTGCGATGTCTTCTAGCTCTTCACGCAATTCCATCTGCTCCATCAGGAACATCGGATCTTGCATGGTCTGTTGTTCGCCACGAATGTCTTCGCCGTGTTGAACCAGCAGGTATTCTGCTCGGCTAATTGGATTCTTCAATACCTGGTACGCATCATTGATTTGTGCCGCTTTTTGCACGGCTAATAAGCGATCTCGCTCAGAAGCTATCGCAAATTTATCAGGATGGAATTGGCGTTGCAGATCTCTAAACTGAGAAGAAAGAAGGCTACCATCCAGTTGAAACTGAAGTGGTAGCCCAAATAATTCGAAATGATTCATGTAAAGGTGGTCCTAAGTTTAGGCTCTTTGTTCAGAGCCTAATTTTATTCTTCGCTTACAACGCTTAACGATTCAAGCGTTTAAACATTGAAGCTCTCACCACAACCACATTCGCCTTTCGCGTTCGGGTTGTTGAATTCAAAACCTTCGTTTAGGCCTTCTTTTACATAATCAAGCTCAGTACCATCTAGGTATACTAGGCTCTTTGGATCAATGATGACCTTAACACCTGAATGCTCAAACACTTCGTCTTCTTCGTTAAGCTCGTCAACGAATTCCAGTACATACGCCATACCCGAACAGCCAGTAGTTTTTACTGCTAAGCGTAATCCGAGACCTTTACCACGGTTATCTAGGAAAGCTTGAACTCGGCTTGCTGCCGTATCTGTCATGGTGATGGCCATACTACAACCTTGTGTTTTATATAAATTGAGAACTCAGGTGGGAGCACAAAGGGTGCTCCCAAATATTACTTATTTTTTCGACGTGATTACGGTATTGAAGCGATTAGTGCTTCTTTTTGTAATCCGCAACAGCTGCTTTGATTGCATCTTCAGCAAGAATTGAACAGTGAACTTTCACTGGTGGCAACTCAAGCTCTTCTGCGATTTCAGAGTTTTTGATTGCAGCTGCTTCATCAATACTTTTACCTTTAACCCACTCAGTTACTAGTGAACTAGAAGCGATTGCGCTACCGCAACCGTAAGTCTTGAATTTTGCGTCTTCAATAATACCTTCTGCAGATACTTTGATTTGCAGTTTCATTACGTCACCACAAGCTGGAGCGCCAACCATGCCGCTACCTACACTTGGGTCTTCTTTATCAAACGAACCTACGTTACGTGGGTTTTCGTAGTGATCAATTACTTTTTCGCTATATGCCATGATAGTTACCTCGAATCCTCTATTTCCGTGAGATTAGTGATGAGCCCACTCAACAGTGTTCAAATCAATCCCTTCTTTATACATATCCCATAGAGGAGACATGTCGCGTAATTTGTTTACCGCTACACGGATTTGTGCAATCGCGTAGTCGATTTCTTCTTCCGTTGTGAAACGGCCGAATGAGAAACGTACTGAGCTGTGTGCCAGTTCATCGTTTAGACCAAGAGCACGTAGAACGTATGAAGGCTCTAGGCTTGCTGATGTACATGCTGAACCCGATGATACTGCTAGGT
Organism: Vibrio splendidus; assembly: GCF_003345295.1. Lineage (NCBI taxonomy): Bacteria > Pseudomonadati > Pseudomonadota > Gammaproteobacteria > Vibrionales > Vibrionaceae > Vibrio > Vibrio splendidus. Next base: position 357,737 of record NZ_CP031055.1, on the reverse strand, counting down.
CTTTTAGAGACATAAGCAGAGACTCACCTTCAACGAAAGCGAAGCTCACGTTTAGGTTGTGTGGTACACGTTGGTCTAAGTCGCCGTTTACGGTTACTGCTTCTAGATCTTGAACACCTTTCAATAGGCGCTCACGAAGTGCTAGTGCGTGATCGTAATCTTTCTGCATGTCTTGTTTAGCGATAGCAAACGCTTCGCCCATACCCACGATTTGGTGAGTAGCAAGAGTACCAGAACGGAAACCACGTTCATGACCGCCGCCGTGCATTTGCGCTTCAAGACGAATACGTGGCTTACGACGAACGTACAAAGCGCCGATGCCTTTAGGGCCGTATGCTTTGTGTGCAGACATAGAGATAAGGTCAACTTTCATCTCTTTTACGTCTAGTGGGATTTTACCCGCAGACTGCGCCGCATCAACGTGGAAGATGATCTTGCGTGCACGACATAACTCGCCGATTGCAGAGATATCTTGGATTACACCAATCTCGTTGTTAACGTGCATGATAGAAACTAAAACAGTATCTTCACGCATTGCAGACTGTAGCTTGTCTAGATCAATGATGCCGTTTGCTTCTGGCTCAAGGTAAGTTACCTCAAAACCTTCACGCTCTAGTTGGCGACATGGATCAAGAACCGCTTTGTGTTCTGTTTTGCACGTGATTACGTGCTTACCTTTCTTCTCGTAAAAGTGCGCTGCACCTTTGATAGCAAGGTTGTCTGACTCTGTAGCACCTGACGTGAAAACAATTTCACGTGGGTCTGCATTTAGTAGATCGGCAATTTGCTCACGAGCATTATCTACTGATTCTTCTGCCTGCCAGCCGTAACGGTGTGAACGAGATGCAGGGTTACCGAAGTTACCGTCCATCGTCATGCACTGAACCATTTTTTCAGCAACACGTGGATCGACTGGGCATGTAGCTGAATAGTCAAAGTAAATAGGCAGTTTCATTTTCTACTCCAATGTAAAAACTGACCGCTAAGAGCGGGCATTAACACCGTGAGGTGCTGCACTAATCGTTGTAGTGCTCGTATTTTTATGTGCAAAACCATTATTAACCGCAAGATCGATATCTTGGCGATCAGAAATCTGTAAAACTTCGTTATCTTTCATTAGCTCACCGAGCGTAATGTCGTTTAAGAAGCTGCTGATTCGGGAGCTTAAATCACGCCATAAAGTGTGAGTTAAACAACGACTACCACCTTGGCAGTCTGCTCGACCGTGACACTTAGTTGCGTCCACTGATTCGTCGACTGCAGCAATCACAGTTCCGACAGCGATGTCGCTCGCTTCAGCACCTAAACGGTAACCACCGCCAGGACCACGAACACTAGCAACTAAGCCTGCTTTACGTAACTTAGAAAATAGTTGTTCTAAGTAAGATAACGAGATGCCTTGTCGCTCTGAAATGTCAGCCAGAGGAACTGGGCTCTTTTGCGAATGCAGTGCTACATCTAGCATAGCTGTTACCGCATATCTTCCTTTAGATGTAAGTTTCATATCACACCGTATCCACATTGTTTATGTGGTTGGAATTTTCCCATACCCGACTAAATTGGTCAAGTATTTAGTTGACTATTTTAGTCAGGTATTCATCCCTACAAGCAGAGTGGGTTTTATTTGTCGTTTTTGCTCTTCTCAATTGAAGTCAAAATGCCACGTAGAGTATTGATCTCTTGCAGTTCAGGACGAGCTCGGCTGAACAGACGACGTAGCTTGTTCATCACCTGACCCGGTTTATCCTTAGAGATAAATTGGGTATCAATGATCACTTTTTCAAGGTGTTCATAGAACATTTCTAGTTCTTCGTGACGTGGGTACTCATCTTGTTGCTGTGGCTGATATTGACTCGCAACCATATCAAGGTGTGCCACGCGAACTTCATAGCTTAGCGTCTGCACGGCCATCGCTAGGTTCAATGAGCTGTATTCAGGGTTGGCTGGGATACATACATGGAAGTGGCACTTCTGAAGCTCATCGTTAGTCAAGCCAGTACGCTCACGGCCGAAGACTAATGCGACTGGGTGCTTTTGACCTTCAACGGCAAACTTTTGCCCGCACTCTCGAGGCTCTAGCATTGGCCATTCAAGCGTACGTGAACGTGCACTTGAACCAACTACCAAACCACAGTCTTTTACTGCTTCATCCAATGTAGACACAATGGTCGCGTTTTCTGCGATGTCACCCGCACCCGCAGCCAGTGCTAAGGTCTGCTCGTCAACTTCACATTGAGGGTCTACAAGAACTAATTGACTCAAACCCATCACTTTCATTGCGCGAGCTGCTGATCCGATATTCCCTGAATGAGACGTACCAACCAGAACGACTTTTACATTGTCTAACATGCTATATGACACCACTTTAAAAATAATCGCGAGATATTAACACATAGCAAAGTAAAATGGTCAGACCCTTCTCGGAATGTGAAACTAAGAGTTCAAAAAACAACCACTTCCCTTTTGCAAAAAATTTGGTATACTCGCCGCCGCTTTAAACTGTTCTTTAACATCTTGTGGGAAAAACCTATGCATCCAATGCTAAACATTGCGATACGCGCTGCGCGTAAAGCTGGCAACCATATTGCTAAATCTCTAGAAACAACTGATAAGATCGAATCGTCTCTAAAAGGTAACAACGATTACGTTACTAACATTGCTCAAGAAGCTGAGTACATGATTATTGAGACAATCAAATCATCTTACCCAGAGCACAGCATTATTTCTGAAGAGTCAGGCCTGACTGAAGGTAAAGATTCTGACGTACAATGGATCGTTGACCCACTAGATGGCACCAACAACTTTGTAAAAGGTTTCCCTCACTTCTCTGTATCTATTGCTGTTCGTATGAACGGTCGTACAGAAGTTGCTTGTGTTTATGACCCAATGCTAAACGAGCTATTCACAGCTCAACGTGGCTCTGGCGCTCAACTTAACAACGCTCGTATGCGTGTTACTCAACTTAAAGACCTTCAAGGTACTGTTCTAGCGACTGGTTTCCCATTCAAGCAAAAACAACACTCTGAATCTTTCATGAAGATCATCTCTGGTCTATTCGTTGATTGTGCGGACTTCCGTCGTACTGGCTCTCCTGCACTTGATCTATGTTACCTAGCGGCTGGCCGTGTTGACGGTTACCTAGAACTAGGCCTTAAGCCATGGGATCTAGCAGCTGGCGATCTAATCGCTCGTGAAGCTGGCGCTATCATGACTGACTTTGCTGGCGGTACTGATTACATGACGTCTGGTAATGTTGTTGCTTCAAGCGCGCGTGGTGTTAAGTCTATTCTTAAGCACGTTCGTGAGAACTCTAACGAAGGTATGCTGAAGTAATTCAGACCTTACGTTAATGCTCCTTTTTTCAAGGGCGCATAGAAATTTCAAAGCCTCGCTATTGCGGGGCTTTTTTGTATCTGCGATACGAGATACGAGATACGAGATACGAGATACGAGCAAGGTGGCGGTTAGTTGCGACGAGCACAACGCAATTCGCCATCGACAGAATACAGACGTAAAAAAACCGCTAGTTGCCTAGCGGTTTTTTTGGTTCAGCGAAAATTGTTAAGCCAAGGCCTAAGGCATTTCGTCAAACTCTTCACCTTCTTTATCCACTTGTGGTGGCATTAGGTGTTCACGCGTAATACCCAACTTCATAGCGAGTGCAGATGCAACGTAGATAGAAGAATAAGTACCAACCGTAATACCCAATAGAAGTGCAGTCGCGAAGCCGTGAATCATAGCGCCGCCCTGAGCGAACAGTGCGATAACTACGAATAACGTTGTACCAGAAGTAATCAATGTACGGCTCAATGTTTGTGTGATTGAGCTGTTCAGTACTTCGGGTGCTTCACCCTTACGCATCTTACGGAAGTTCTCACGAATACGGTCAAACACTACTATGGTATCGTTGAGGGAGTAACCGACTACCGTTAGCAAGGCTGCTACGATAGTAAGATCCACCTCAATTTGCATTAGAGAGAACACACCCAGAGTGATGATAACGTCGTGCGCCAGTGCTAGTACTGCACCTGCCGCCAAACGCCATTCGAATCGCACTGACACATAGATCAAGATACAGATCAGAGAAACAAGGATAGCAAGGCCACCCGCTTCTGTTAGCTCGTCACCCACATTAGGGCCAACGAATTCGATACGACGCATCTCAACTTGCTCACCAGTACCATCTTTAATTGCAGACAGGATCTGGTTACCAAGCGTTTCGCCAGCAACACCGTCACGTGGACGTAAACGAACCATTACCTCACGTGCAGAACCAAAGTTCTGTACCGTTGCATCACCGAAACCTTCCGCTTCTAGTGCACTACGGATATCAGGTAGGTTTGCTGGTTGCTCAAAACCCACTTCAATCAGAGTACCACCGGTAAAATCTAGACCCCAGTTCAACGATTTCGTTGTTAAGGTAAAGATAGCAGTACCAATCATCAAAATTGAGAATAAAAAGGCAACCTTTGACCAACGCATAAAGTCGATCATTTTTTCTGCTTTTAGAATCTGAAACATATTAATTCCTAGCCTTAGATCGACAGTTTCTTAACGCGTTTGCCGCCATACATCAGGTTCACGATACAACGTGTTCCGACAATAGCTGTAAACATTGAAGTTAAGATACCGATAGACAGCGTTACCGCGAAGCCTTTAATTGCACCTGTACCTACAGCAAATAGAATAATGGCTGTCAGTAGTGTGGTGATATTTGCATCGGCGATGGTGCTAAATGCGTTCGCATAACCTTGGTGAATCGCTTGTTGTGGACTGCGTCCATCTCGAAGTTCTTCACGTATACGCTCAAAGATAAGTACGTTGGCATCGACCGCCATACCAACCGTCAATACGATACCGGCAATACCTGGCAGAGTCATAGTAGCCCCTGGGATCATCGACATAACACCGATAATCAACACCAAGTTAGCCATCAGAGCAACGTTCGCAATCAAACCGAAAGTACGGTAGTAAAGCAGAGTAAACAACATTACTGCAGCCATACCCCAAACCATCGCCATGATACCCATATCGATGTTTTGTTGACCCATAGATGGACCAATCGTACGTTCTTCTACAATCGAGATAGGTGCAATCAATGCACCAGCACGTAGTAAAAGTGCCAAGTTATGAGCTTCAGCCGTTGAGTCGATACCTGTAATACGGAAGTTACGACCTAGCGCAGATTGAATCGTCGCTTGGTTGATCACTTCTTCGTGCTTACTTAAGATCACTCGACCTTCTGGTGTTTTACGACCGCTGTCTTTGTACTCTGCAAATACCGTAGCCATAAGCTTACCGATATTCTGACGAGAGAATGTAGACATCTTGCTACCACCTTCGCTGTCTAGCGAGATGTTAACTTGTGGGCGACCATATTCATCAACACTTGAGCTTGCATCAGTAATACTTGAACCGCCTAGAATAACGCGCTTCTTAAGTACCACAGGGCGACCATCACGGTCTTGCTTGATTTCGCTACCCGCAGGGGCACGACCAGAAGCGGCAGCGGCTAAGTCAGCACTACTATCAACTTCACGGAACTCAAGTGTCGCCGTTGCACCAAGAATTTCTTTAGCGCGCGCCGTGTCTTGAACACCAGGCAATTCCACTACGATACGGCTAGCACCTTGACGTTGAACCAAAGGCTCAGCAACACCAAGTTCGTTAACACGGTTACGTAGAATGGTAATGTTTTGCTCTACTGCGTAGTTACGGATTTCTTGAAGACGAGCATCTGTAAAACGAGCAACCAAAGAGAAACGACCATTAGATTCTGAATCTACGAACGTCATATCTTGGTGCTTAGATTGCAGTAGCGATTTCGCTTCAGCAAGCTGCTCTTCGTTACGTAGAATCACTTCAACTGCATCTTTACCCGATGGGCGAATAGCACGGTAACGAATTTTTTCTTCACGAAGTTCACTACGGAAGGCTTCTTCTTGTTGGCCAACTAGCTTTTGCATCGCAGCATCCATATCCACTTCCATTAAGAAGTGAACACCACCACGTAGATCAAGACCCAGTTTCATTGGTGCAGCACCAATAGATTCAAGCCAATCAGGAGTTGAAGCCGCAAGGTTTAAAGCAACGATAACATCATCACCTAGTGCTTCTGTGATGATATCACGGGCACTAATTTGCGTATCTGTATCGTTAAAGCGAACAAGAATGGAACCGTTTTCTAGAGCAACGGATTTAGTAGAAAGGTTCTCTGCTTCCAGAGCATTGGTGACAGCATCCAGCGTAGACAGATCTACAGAGGCGCCACGCGCCCCTGTAACTTGAACTGCCGGATCTTCACCGTATATATTCGGAAGTGCGTACAACGCGGCGATAGCGATGGCAAACACCACCATCAAATACTTCCATAACGGATAACGGTTTAGCACAGCGAGGATCCTCTAGCTGTTTATAGTGATTTCAGAGTACCTTTTGGTAGCACTGCTGTAACGAAGTCTTTCTTGATAACGACTTCGTTGTTTGCGTTCAGTTCGATAGCAACGTAGTCGCTGTCTTCTGCAATCTTAGTAATCTTACCGATTAGACCGCCGCTTGTTAGAACTTCATCGCCTTTGCCCATAGAAGACATAAGGCTCTTATGCTCTTTTACGCGCTTAGCTTGTGGACGGTAGATCATGAAGTAGAAGATCACAGCGAACATACCTAGCATGATAAGCATTTCGAAACCGCCGCCTGCTGGTGCACCTTCTACTGCTGCGTGAGCTTGAGAAATAAACATTAAAAACATCCTCTATTATATTTTGGTAATTGTTTGTCTAATTGGGTTGTATCCCTTTATTTTCAAGCCCCAACTCTCGGAAGAGAGATGGGGCTCGCAAAAAAGAAATACTAAGATTCTTTACCTAACGGTGGCACTTCTCGCCCCATTCTTGCGTAGAACTCAGCAACGAACTCTTCAAAACGGTCTTCATCAATAGATTGACGAATGTCTGACATAATTCGTTGGTAGAAACGCAGGTTATGAATCGTGTTCAGTCGAGCACCTAGGATTTCATTACAACGATCCAAATGATGCAAGTACGACTTGCTGTAGTTCTTACAAGTGTAACAGTCACAATCTGAATCTAGTGGTGTTGTATCGGTTTTATGCTTCGCATTACGGATCTTGATCACACCTTCAGTGACAAACAAGTGGCCGTTACGTGCATTTCGCGTTGGCATAACACAGTCAAACATGTCGATACCACGACGAACACCTTCAACTAAGTCTTCAGGTTTGCCTACGCCCATTAGGTAACGTGGCTTATCTTCAGGTAGTTGAGGACATGTGTGCTCAAGAATACGGTGCATGTCTTCTTTTGGTTCGCCTACTGCTAGGCCGCCAACAGCGTAACCGTCAAAACCAATTTCTGTTAAGCCTTTAACGGATACGTCACGAAGGTCTTCGTATACGCCACCTTGAACGATACCGAATAGTGAGTTCGGGTTTTCTTGCTTGTCAAAGTGATTGCGTGAACGCTGAGCCCAACGAAGAGACATCTCCATTGAGTCTTTAGCTTCTTTATGCGTTGCAGGGTAAGGCGTACATTCGTCAAAGATCATTACGATGTCTGAGCCTAGATCCTTTTGGATTTCCATCGACTTTTCAGCGTCCATGAAGATCTTGTCACCGTTTACAGGGTTACGGAAGTGAACACCCTCTTCAGTGATTTTACGCGTCGCACCTAGGCTGAATACTTGGAAACCGCCTGAATCAGTCAGGATAGGTCCTTTCCAGTTCATGAAATCGTGCAAGTCACCGTGCAGTTTCATGATTTCTTGACCAGGGCGTAACCATAGGTGGAACGTATTACCTAGCAAGATTTCAGCACCTGTGTCTTTCACTTCTTCAGGTGTCATGCCTTTAACCGTACCGTAAGTACCTACAGGCATGAATGCTGGTGTTTCAACGCTACCACGTTCAAACTGAAGTTGACCACGACGTGCGCCGCTGTTTGTTTTTTTAAGTTCGTATTTTAATTTCACGAAGCCTCCAATATGCCAGAGAAACAATCTGACTGATAATTCAGAACCTTAAGCTAAACATAAGTTCAATCTAGCGAGTTCTATGAGGAGCGGTCGCGTATTCCTTGCGAGAGATTAGACAGACACCCTGCCCGACTCCTAGCTTACTGCTAGCACCCGTAAATTCTGCTTATATCGTTTATAACCAGCTAAAATTAGCTCGTTTTCTTATTGATGAACATCGCATCACCGTAGCTGAAGAAACGGTATTCGCTCTTCACTGCGTGATCGTATGCGCCCATCACATTGTCATAACCAGCAAATGCACTCACCAACATGATCAGTGTTGATTCTGGTAAGTGGAAATTGGTAATCAAGCAATCCACCAACTGGTATTCATAACCAGGGAAGATGAAGATTTCTGTGTCACCAAAGAAAGGAACTAACTCAGTGCCATTTTTCAATGCATCTTGAGCCGCACTTTCTAGTGAACGCACAGAGGTTGTACCGACAGCGATAATGCGTCCGCCGCGAGCTTTTGCTGCTGCAACGGCATCAACCACTTCTTGCGGTACTTCAACGTACTCTGCGTGCATGTGGTGATCGTTGATATTATCTACTTTTACCGGCTGGAACGTGCCAGCACCAACGTGAAGCGTCACGTAAGCAAACTCGACACCTTTTTCTTTCATGCCAGCCATGAGCTTGTCATCAAAGTGAAGACCTGCTGTTGGCGCTGCAACCGCACCCGGCTTTTCATTATAGACAGTCTGGTAGCGCTCTTTATCTGCATCTTCATCAGGACGATCGATGTAAGGAGGCAGTGGCATGTGACCAACGCTGTTCAGAATCTCTAAAACGCTTTGATCGGATGTGAAATGGATTTCAAACAACGCATCATGACGCGCTACCATTTCAGCTTCATACTCATCGTTCTCACCAAGGAACAACTTCGTGCCCGGCTTCGGTGATTTAGAACAACGAACATGCGCAAGAATGCTTTTCTCATCGAGCATACGCTCCACTAGCACTTCAAGCTTACCGCCTGAGGCCTTGCGACCGAATACACGAGCAGGAATCACGCGAGTATTATTAAAAACAACAAGATCGCCTGGCTCAACCAAGTCTAAAACGTCTTTAAACGAACCATCAGCTAGGTTACCGCTGTTGCCATCTAATTTAAGCAGGCGGCTTGCTGTGCGCTCCTCTTGAGGGTAGCGAGCAATGAGTTCATCTGGTAGGTCAAAGTGAAAATCTGAAACTTGCATGTTTGTAGTCTTGTCTTAGTTGATGAGATTTGTGCTGTTGACGAATAATAAATCATGGTTGCAGATCAATCGTTACGGTAAGTCAATCGTTACCAGAAACACATCACAAACACGACTAAAAATTTCGCAGTGGGCTAGTATAGGCACACGAGCCGCAATAGCAAGGTTTACAGCACTGGATTATTGTAAAGAGGCGTAAAATAATGCTACTGATTCACCACCTCAAACTAAAGAATTAGTTGCATAAAACTCACCCAAGAATGCGTCAGATCTCAGTTATTTTTTGGATAAAAAACTATAGTAATAGCAACAAATAAAAAAGAAGGAGGTTCGTATGATCAAGGTTGAAGATATGATGACTCGCAACCCTCATACCCTATTGCGCTCACACTCACTTGCCGATGCTAAGCACATGATGGAAGCGCTTGATATCCGCCATATTCCGGTCGTTGATTCCGACAGGCAACTACTTGGCGTCGTCACACAGCGAGACGTTCTAGCCGCTCAAGAATCTAGCCTGCAAAACATCCCACAAGCTCAATCATTTACTCTTGCTACACCGCTCAACGACATCATGCACAAAAGCGTAATGTCTGTAGAACCACGAGCAGGATTGAAAGAATCAGCTGTTTATATGCAGAAACACAAAGTGGGCTGTTTACCTGTCGTAGATGATCACGAATTAGTAGGCATTATCACCGACAGTGATTTCGTCACGATAGCGATCAACTTACTCGAACTACAAGAAGAAGTAGAACCCGAAGAAGTTGAAGGTTAATCAAGGTTGTTTTACCCGCAAACCCCCTAGAGCCTTTCAATCCAAGGCTCTTTTCATGCCCCAACTCTCACATATTCACTGTGAAACTCACCGCACCCTTCATTTCTTCTTAGAGACCTGTTCCAAAAAATAAGCATCTCAACAAACCTATCTGACTTATTGTTCTTACATATGAGAATGTAAGACTCTAATTAGATTTATTGATATATCTATCGTTTGGATAATGTAAAAATTTGTTAACAATAAAAACAAACTGCCTTTCTGGGAATGATACTTATGAGTTTAAAGAAATTGCTGTCCTTGGGTTTTGGCGTGATTCTTGCGCTAATTTTGGTTATTTCAGTCGTTGCTTCATTGCGCTTTTATCAATCTAGTCATGGGTTTAATACCTATCGCTCTCTTGCATTAACCAGTGTATCCACTGGGCGAATCCAAGCCAACATATTGGAAGCTCGTTTATCTGCATTAAAATATATAAAGAACCCTGTTGTATCGCATGCTTCAGAGCTCAATAAGCGCATCACAACATCAATTCAGTTGATTGACGAAGTATTGGACGCTCATATTGACGACCTACATAAAAATGAGTTTTTAGCGATAGAGAAGCAGCTTAAACAATACAGCCAGGGCTTTAACCAGGTAGTGCAACTGGTCAATACTAGGAACAACTTAGTTAAAGAAAACTTAGATCCATCAGGTCTTAAGATGCGACAAGCAGTGACTAACTTAATGACGCAAGCTTCTGCTGAAGAAGATTTAGAAGTTGCTGTCAGTTCAGGGCAACTTCAACAACATGTGTTGTTATCACGATTGTATGCTTCTAAATTTTTGACTAGCAACAAAATAGAAGATGCTCAACGAGCTCAAAAAGAGTTTGCGTCCGCCACATTTCTCGTAGAAACCATAGAATCTCAATTGATGTCAGACGAGCAAATTCGTTACTTAGCTGATTTTAATAATGCCTTTAAAACCTACCGAGTCACTTTTTCAGAAGTTGTTAACACGATAAAGGAACGAAACAACATCGTTTCTGGAACCCTTGATATTGCAGGTAGCAATGCGGCGAAAACAATTGAAGAAATAAAGCTATCTACCAAGTCACAACAAGACTCCGTCGGACCAAGCATGGTTGAACGATTTTCAAATGCTCAATTTATCTTAGGTGCTCTTTCAATTATTGTTATCGCGATTGCCCTTGGCATTGCCATCTCGATTTATCGTAGCGTCTGGAAAGTCGTAGGGGGAGAGCCTAGCGATATTCAAGCAATTGTAGAAGAAGTCGCTTCCGGTGACCTTTCAAAACAGATTCCAATAACAGGTAAAGAAACGGGTATATACGCAAACATTTTAGAGATGCGCCAAGAGCTACGTCGTATCATCGATGGTTTCCACCAAATTTCAGACAATGTTTCAGCGGCTTCAGTCGAGTTAACGGCCGTGATGAGTCAAACAGAAGGGAATGCTCAACAAGAACTGAGCCAAATGGAGCAAATAGCAACAGCCATCAATGAACTTTCTAGTACTGCGAATGAAGTTAGCCATAATGCAGCTAGTGCTGAGAACGCGGCAACGGGGGCAACTTCCAATGTTAAAAAGGGCGGCGTTTCACTCGATGCCTCAGATGATATATCTCGCAAGGTTGAAGACTCAATCGAAGAGACATCAAATATCGTAAATCAACTGCAAGAGTACTCGGTAGAGATCGGTACTGTTATTGAAGTGATCAACTCCATCTCTGAGCAAACGAACTTGCTAGCACTCAACGCAGCCATTGAGGCCGCACGAGCTGGTGAGCAAGGGCGTGGTTTTGCTGTCGTTGCTGATGAAGTTCGTTCTCTGGCGGCTAAAACACAACAATCAACTGTCGATATTCAAGAGATAATCTCTCGACTTCAAGCACAAGCAAAAGATGCCAACCAGTTCATGCAATCTAATCTATCGTTAGCCGTAGAGTCGCGTCATTACAGCGAACAGCTTAGAACGGCATTCGCATCAATAACGGAGTCTGTTGGCCTGATTTCAGATATGAATACACAAGTAGCAACAGCATCTGAAGAACAATCAGGAGTCACACAGGATATTTCACAAAATGTTTCTTTGACCTTTGATATCGTTCACCAAAATGTTTCAGGAATCGAACAAAGCAAACAAGCGAGTGAGGAGTTATCTTCATTAGCAGTGAAACAAAAAGACTTACTGAGTTTTTTCAAAATCTAACGCTATAGATAAATTTCAAACGCCACATCTTGTGGCGTTTTTCTTCTCAAATGAACAGACAAAAAGAGCAGCTAAAATAGCCGCTCTTTTTATTTTGATGTTCTAGTTTTTTACAACAACTCAGACACCACATCCGCTAACTGATGGAATGTCTCTAGACGCGACGAACTTGGTCGCCAGACAAGACCAATGTCTCGGTATGCCTGTTGGCCTGGAGGATCGATCACCACTAGGTTTTGGTTTTCAAGCAAACCGTGGTCGATAGCCATCTGCGGAATAAAGGTGGTTCCTAAACCATTTGCTACCATTTGCACCAATGTGTGCAAGCTCGTTGCCGTGAACGGATTGATCTTCTCTTTATCAGTTAACTTGCACGCTGACACCGCATGTTCGGTTAAACAGTGCTCGTTCTCCAACAAGAATACAGACTCATCTGGCAAATCATCGTATTTAATCGGAACACGAATGCCATCGGCTTGATTACGACTGATCACCATTCTGAACGGGTCTTGTCCGACAACTTTACTCTCCATGTTGTCGATATCGACAGGCAGAGCCAGAATCAACACATCTAACTCACCATGACGTAATGCAGCCAATAAGTTAGTCGTCGTGTCTTCACGTAACAGTAAGTTCAACTGAGGAAAACGATGATTGGCTTCTTGAACCAAATCACACAGAAGAAATGGCGCAATGGTAGGGATACACCCGACTCTTAGCTGCCCTTGCATCGCATCCCCATTACACAAGTTTCCAAGTTCGACAAGATCTTGCCCTTTCGCCAATAGCTCTCGACCGTGCTTAACCACCAGCTCACCCGCTTGAGTGAAAACCAATGGGCTCTTTTTATCTTTCTTCTCATAAAGAGGACAACCAATCAGCTCTTCGAGGTTTTGAATGCCTTTACTTAGCGTAGATTGACTGACGAAACAGCGATCCGCCGCATCGCTAAAGTGACGGGTTTCGTGAAGGGTAACAAGATAGTGAAGCTGCTTAAGACTTGGCCATTTATTCATGAAATTACTTTGTAATATGAGTAGGATAAGTTACGTAAAGGTCAGTAGACCTAAGGACTGGACAAAGATTAAGCTCATCGCTTTTTTCGATTAACTTAATCTATTTAATTCGCTTTTTTCTATAGTACCGATTGTACTATAGTTTGTCCCGTAGAAACGGAGCCCAAACAAAGATGTGTTGGGCCAACTAATTTTTTAGGAGATTCCAAATGGTACTAGTAGGTCGTCAAGCCCCTGACTTTACTGCAGCAGCTGTTCTAGGTAACGGTGAGATCGTTGATAACTTCAACTTCGCAGAATTCACTAAAGGTAAGAAAGCTGTAGTTTTCTTCTACCCACTAGACTTCACTTTCGTTTGTCCTTCAGAGCTAATCGCTTTCGACAACCGTCTAGAAGATTTCCAAGCTAAAGGCGTTGAAGTAATTGGTGTTTCTATCGATTCACAATTCTCTCACAACGCATGGCGTAACACTGCTATCGCTGATGGCGGTATCGGTCAAGTTAAATACCCTCTAATTGCTGACGTTAAGCACGAGATCTGCAAAGCATACGATGTTGAGCACCCAGAAGCAGGCGTTGCTTTCCGTGGTTCTTTCCTAATCGACGCTGACGGCCTTGTACGTCACCAAGTAGTTAACGATCTTCCACTAGGTCGTAACATCGACGAAATGCTACGCATGGTAGATGCACTAAACTTCCACGAGAAGAACGGTGAAGTTTGTCCTGCACAATGGGAAGAAGGCAAAGCAGGTATGGACGCATCACCAACAGGTGTTGCTGCGTTCCTATCTGAGCACGCTGACGACCTAAGCAAGTAATTACCTCTTAAGCCTGAACTCAACTCAGGTTAATGGTTGGAAGACTCTCTATAAAGAGAAATAAAGCATAAGCTAATAGCGCAAAGCGCACCGCCAATCAGTTAAGAAGTAAAGTCCTATTAAAAGCCCGAAGTTAACGCTTCGGGCTTTTTTCATATCTATTCGACGGCTTTTCATTTCCCCTAAGCTCCCTCAGCATCACTTAATTGAGGTAGTTACAAAAACAAACTTTGCCCCTATTTTCCTCTGCTACCACCTATTCATATCCGTATCTAGATTGCTATGATTTCATCAGTATCTTTTTGAACGGATAAACATGATGAACACCGAAATTGAAGTCTGTATCGATAACTTAGAATCTCTACATAACGCACTATCTGGTGGCGCGAATCGAATTGAGCTTTGCTCTTCATTGGCACTTGGCGGGTTAACTCCAAGCTTCGGAATGATGAAGCAAGCCGCAAAAATTTCGTCTGTTCCTGTCTACGCGATGATACGACCAAGACAAGGCGACTTCATTTTCGATGATGACGATATGCTCTGTATGCTTGAAGATATTGAAGCTTGTGCAAGTGCTGGGTTGGATGGAGTCGTACTTGGTGTATTAGCGCCGAACGGAAGTATTGATATGCCAAAAATGCATCAACTGGCTGACAAAGCGCACTCATTGAAGCTTGGAATGACGTTTCATAGAGCCATTGACCAAAGCTCTGATTACCAAACAGCATTAGAACAGGTCATAGCGCTCGGCTGTGAACGAATCCTAACGTCAGGGCTTGCTGCAAATGCAGAGCAAGGAATCCATGTATTAGCAGATATGGTCAAACAAGCCGATGGAAGAATCGACATCATGGCTGGGGCTGGCGTCAACGCAACGAATGCTAAGATGATTCGAAGCAATACCCAAGTGCCTGCACTTCATCTTTCAGGTAAATCGACAAGACCGAGCCTAATGGAAAAGAGCTCTAGTGCTCAAATGGGTAACGATAACGTTGATGATTATCAAATCCCAGTAACTGATGCTAGAAAAATATCCGATATGAGAGCCGTCCTAGCTATTTAAGAGCAATAGCCATTAACAAAAATCTAAGAGAACCTCACTGACTAATCTATCCCGCTAACGTATATTAGGTTTAATAGTGCAGTAAACTTTTCACGGATAGATATGGCTAAAGACTTATTCAGTACTCTTGATTTAAACCTGTTACGAACATTCCTCATCGTTTATCAAGAAAAAAACACCAGAAAGGCTGCGGAGCGTTTATTCGTTTCTCAGCCTGCGGTTAGCCAAGCCCTACAAAAGCTAAGACACCACTTCAACGATGATCTCTTCGTAAAGGTTCATGGTGGACTGCAACCAACCTCATTCAGTGAGCAACTCGTCAATGAAATAACACCACACTTTGATGGCTTGATGACGGCGGTGAATGCATCTAATCGATTTAACCCAAGTGAAATCGACTACCCCTTAAAGATAGCGTTATCACCTGTGGTACTCGCGTGTTTATCCGGCACCTTGTATAAAGAGCTTATGAGGCAAGCGCCAAACTCGAAACTCGAGCTAGTAAGCTGGTCTACTTCATCTTGTGAAGATATACAGAAAGGAGAGGTTCTGCTAGGCGTTGCTTACGAGCTACCTTTTACATCAAAAGAGATCTATGTAAAAAAACTGGTTGAGATTACAGGCCGATTATTTGTAAGAAAAGATCACCCAATTAAACAAGCTTCAGTCAGTCCCGAAGAATTAGCAGGTTATGAAATAGCATCAATGATATCTCCTGGTTGGAACGACAATTTTAGCCATGCAGCCAACATATTAGAGTCACGTTCAATTCCACACAGTATTGGCTTTCGTTCCGAGATTTTGATGGCAATCATCGATGTCGTAGCGAACTCCGATATGTACATGCCACATTCCAACCTATTCCCCATAGATAACTACCCAACGCTACGAGCTATAGATGTAGATCTTGATACTAAACATAAGAATGTCAGCGTTTACAGTCATATACACACTAAAAACCGTAATAACCCTCTCATATCCTGGCTTTTCGATGTAATCAAAGATGCGCTACTACAACAGATTAATAAGTAATGCTTATTACAGATATACGAGAACCTATTTAGCTTAAAAATATAACACTGTTTAATATTCACTCCATCGACAGGGAGTCAATCAAATATAAGGATGCAATAATTAAACATTAAGAGCGTTATTTACATGAAATTACTAACTACAGCACTAACCGTTATCGCAATCGTTTCTGCTTCATCAGCTTATGCTCAGAAAGACTATTCTGGACATCGTATTGGTTTCGGTATTGTTTCTAGTGAAGTCGATCATCTAGATTCAAATTTCTCTCGAAGCGATTTAGGTAATGGGTTAAAGCTCGAATATGGTTATGACATTAACCGAATCTTTGGTGTGAATATCTCATCAGATACGAGTAAAGAAGATGAAAAATTTGAAGGCTATGGATATGAGACTAAAGTTTCAACCTTCAAAATAGACACAGACATCGGCTATGCATTCTTCCTCAATGACTTTGATATAAAACCATACGGTGCCATTGGTCTTGCTCGTGTAGAGGAAAAGATCACGTTAAATACGCCTGACGGTAGTGCAAGTATCAAAGACAACAATACTTCCCTATTGCTAGGCACCGGAGTTAGAGCAAATTTTGATTTCGGTCTTTATACCGACCTACGCTTCAACTTCATCATGATGGATGACTATGACATCGATCAGTTATCTTTCACTGTCGGATACAAGTTCTAAGAATAGCTTTCCATCAATTAAACACTTTGTTCACAATCTGTTTGGGTTGTGAGCAAAGTAATCATGCGTACCAATAAGTAGGCATTATCACCGATATAACCAATACGAATTAGCCTACTCTTTCTAAAATATTACAATATGAGTGTTATTCAATTGCTTCACTGGTTTTACACATGGAGCGACCTAATGCTAAGGAGAGCAAACAATTACTTCGGTGGTACCATGAAATTTAAAACACTTCTTTTAGCTTCTGCTTTATTCTCAACCTCTGCATTTTCAAATGGTCTTCATTTATCCCCAGAACTAAAGATTGGTTCTTATCATGGTTTTGGAATGCAAGCAGGTATTACTGATGTGGCAAATCTAGGCGCAGTTTACCTGAGCTATTCTCACCTATGGTATGACAGCGATCGATATGATGAAACGGTTGATGCGTATCGCGTTGGTATCCAGAACATGTTTGGAAGAAACCAAAACCACGGCTTTCAGGCGGAGATTGGTGTAGCGAGTTATGACGGTACAAAAACGCGCTCAGGCGAAGTTGAAGAGAAGACTGCACATGGTTTAAGCCTAGGCGGTGCCTACGTGTACCAAGCGACACCAATGCTTGGGCTACGTGCTGGTGTTGATATGAATATTTTTGATCACAATAAGACCTTCGTGCCTTACGACACAACAATCAACCTTAACCTTGGTGCAATTATTCGATTCTAAAGTTAATACCTACTTCAGTGCGTCATCTAAGCTTTGATCACCAAGGTGGCGTACATCTTTACCCTTCACAAAATAAATAATGTATTCACAGATATTTTGACAACGATCTCCCACTCGCTCAATCGCACGGGCTGACCACATTACTTGTAGAATATTGGGGATGTTCTTAGGATCTTCCATCATATACGTCATCAACTGACGAATCACAGCTTCATATTCCGCATCCAGCTTATCGTCAAGTTTATGTACTTCTGCCGCCGCATCGACATCCATACGAGCAAAAGCATCTAATACTTGATGCAACATAGTAATTGCCTGACGACACAATGGCTCTAACGAGACGTGAAACTTTTGCTCTTTCGTAGAAGGGATCTCAATCGCACCCTGTGCGATTTTAGAAGCAACATCGCCAATACGTTCTAGATCAGTAATGGTTTTGATGATCGCCATAATCAAACGCAGATCTTTGGCAGTCGGCTGACGCTTCGCGATAATACGAGTACATGCTTCATCGATCGAAACTTCCATCGCATTCACTTTATGGTCGTCACGAATTACTTTTTTGGCCAGTTCCGCGTCATCTTTATGAAGCGCTTGCATCGCAAATGACAACTGCTGCTCTACCAATCCACCCATAGTTAATACGTGTGTACGGATAGATTCTAATTCGACATTAAACTGTCCTGAGATGTGGCGACCAAAATGCATGTCAGCTCCTTAAAAGAAATGAATAAAGTCGTTTATTTCAGAGTGACTTAGCTCTAGATAGCGCGAACTTAAACGTTAGCCGTACCTACCTGTAATGTAGTCTTCCGTTTGATTTTTCAATGGCGAAGTAAATATAGAATCAGTATCTGAGTACTCGATCAACTTACCCATATGGATAAAAGCGGTGTGGTCACTCACGCGAGCTGCCTGCTGCATGTTATGAGTAACAATAACAACGGTGTATTGAGTCTTAAGTTCGTTGATCAACTCTTCAATCGTCAATGTCGAAATCGGATCGAGTGCCGATGTTGGCTCATCCAATAACAACACTTCAGGTTCGATGGCAACCGCACGAGCGATAACCAAACGCTGCTGTTGACCACCCGATAAACCAAAAGCGTTTTCATGCAAACGGTCTTTCACTTCATCCCACAACGCCGCGGCGCGCAGAGAGCGTTCAACTGCATCATCAAGATCTCGGCTGTTGCTCACACCTTGCAACCTCAATCCATAAACCACATTCTCATAGATAGATTTAGGGAAAGGGTTTGGACGTTGAAACACCATGCCGACACGACGTCGTAAAGTCGCGACATCCACCTTAGGGTGATAGACGTTCTTGCCATGAAGCTTCACTTTTCCTGAAACCTTACAGCCTTCAACAAGATCGTTCATGCGATTAATGCAGCGCAAAAGAGTCGACTTACCACAGCCAGAAGGGCCGATAAAAGCCGTCACCTGCCCCTTAGGGATCTGCATTGAAATATCATCGAGTGCTTGGCTCTCTTTATAATAAAGATTCAGCCCTTCAATCGAGATAGCAATTTGCTCATCCTTCAGGTTGTGAACATCAAGTGGTGCTTGGTAACCCAAGGTTTCATTAATCGAGAACATTTAATCTTGTCCTAAGGTTCGGTATTTTTCACGCAAGTTATTACGAATATTGATGGCTGTTAAATTCAGTCCAACGATAACCGTAACCAATAAAAATGAAGTCGCATACACTAAAGGGCGCGCCGCTTCGATATTAGATGTTTGAAAACCAACATCGTAGATATGGAAGCCTAAATGCATGAACTTTCTCTCTAAGTGTAGATATGGGAACTGACCATCTACAGGCAAGCTTGATGCTAGCTTCACAACACCCACCAGCATTAATGGAGCCACTTCCCCCGCAGCTCTCGCGATTGCCAATATCAACCCCGTGATAATCGCAGGGCTTGCCATTGGTAAAACAATGCGCCACAGCGTCTCAAATTGAGTAGCGCCAAGCGCCAATGAACCATGTCTCACCGAGCTAGGGATACGCGTTAAGCCCTCTTCCGTTGTTACAATAACAACGGGTAATGTTAATACCGCTAAGGTTAATGCGGACCATAACAGGCCTGGAGTACCAAATGTCGGAGCTGGCAATCGCTCTGCATAAAACAAAGAATCGATAGAACCACCGATGGTATACACAAAGAAACCTAAGCCGAATACGCCATACACAATCGACGGTACACCCGCTAAGTTAATTACAGCAATACGGATCAAACGTGTCAGTGCGTTGTTTTTTGCATATTCATGGAGATAAATAGCAGCAACGACACCAAGTGGCATCACTACGATCGACATGAGAATAACCAGCAACACAGTGCCGAAGATCGCAGGAAACACCCCACCTTCAGAGTTTGAGTCTCGTGGGTTCTCTGATAAGAACTTCCAAACTTGTTTGCCCCAATGCCCAACCTTTTCAAGATAAGACATATTATTCGGGTACCAATAATCCAAGATATGACTGAGCGAAATTTCAACCTGCTCTCCTGTCATATCTTCCACCAACAAGCTTTCGACATTAAGCTGTGTTCTAAGATGCTCAAGCTTTACTTCTGCTTCCGCTAACTGGCGATTTAGTTCCAGTTTAGTTTGAGTATAGGTTTTAAGATATTCGTCGCTCACTGACTCATTGAGTTCAAGCTTACGTTTTTCTAAGCGCAGATTTTCCAATTGCCAACTGATATTGCGTATTTCTTGGTTCACAACACGTGACGTTTCTTCTCTTAGCGTGTCTGCAAACGCCAAGCCATCCTCAAGTTTCTGGTCGATATTGGTTTGATAAGAACCCGAAGCCGTTTTAAAACCCACCGGTTTACCAAAGAAATAACCACCTCGACTTCGTTCAATCACAATCCAATCAAGCGGCGTTGTTGGTTCACGTAAGTTAACATCCAGAATGGAAACAAAGTCCGCTGGGTACAGTTCTCTGTTGGCGACTTTGATACTTAAGCGTTGGATTAGCCCGGTCGACAGGTTTTGAGGTGACAAGAGGTCGTGGGCTTGAGGCACTTGCTCTATCGGGATGTATTTACGTTCATATAACTGACCAATCAATACATCTTGCTTTGATACCGTTTCGTCAAGATCGACTACTAACGATAAGTCTTTGGAGTCGACTTGCCATTGATACAAAGGAGCTGGCCAAAAATAGGTTAAGCCCTTCCAGCCAATCAACAGCATTAGGCCAAGAACAGAGAGCATACTGATGCTCACCGCACCGCCCGTAAGCCAAATCCACGGAGAGCCTGATTTAACCCAAGACAATAATGACTTCAGTTTATTCATCATGAACGACCTTGCTCTGACGTACTGAACCCAAGAAAAAGCCAAGTTTGTGAGATACGCTAATCAAACAGCTAAGAGCCATTGATAGAGGTTGAGGTGAACCTTTAAAACTACAGCGCACGATATTTATCTCTCAGTCTTTGTCTAACCCACTCTGCGACTGAGTTCACCGCGAACGTGAAAATGAACAGCAAGAGTGCAGCTAAGAACAACAAACGGAAGTGAGAACCACCTACCTCGGATTCTGGTAGTTCGACAGCAATCGTTGCGGATAGCGTCCTCATCCCTTCCAAAATATTCCAATCGAGAATTGGTGTATTACCTGTAGCCATCAAGACAATCATGGTTTCGCCAACCGCTCTCCCTAGTCCCATCATGATCGCTGAAAAGATACCTGGGCTAGCCGTCAATAACACCACATAAATTAGGGTCTGCCACGCCGTCGCCCCCAACGCCAGTGAGCCATCGGATAAATGTTTTGGCACAGAGAAAATAGCGTCTTCTGCAATCGTGAAAATGGTAGGGATGACAGCGAAGCCCATAGCGAAACCAACCACCAACGCATTACGTTGATCAAAGTCGATGCCATAGCTAGCTAAGAAGGTGCGAATATCACCATCAAACAACAAGGCTTCAATGCTGTTTCCACCAGCAAATACAGCGACCACGGTAATCATCAATACCGGAATCAATATCAAGGCGTGCCAACCATTAGCGAAGCGACTCGTCATCACCTTCGGCAAACAGTACCAAACAAGTCCAGTCAACAATGTACTTAACGGTAATAACACCATTAATGAGAAGACTGCCGTTAAATGCGTTTCGACAATTGGAGCAAACCAAAGCCCAGCCAAGAACCCTATGATAACGGTTGGAAGAGCTTCCATCAGTTCTATCGACGGCTTCACGACTCTTCGCATTCGTGGAGACATGAAGTATGCGGTGTAAATGGCCCCGAGCACAGCAACCGGCACGGCAAACATCATCGCAAACAGAGCGGCTTTGATAGTACCGAATGTGATAGGTACTAAACTGAATTTTTCTTCAAAGTCATCGTTCGCCGACGTTGATTGCCAAACGTATTGCGGCTCTGGGTAGCTTTCGTACCAGACTTTTTGCCAAAGCGATGAGAATGATATTTGCGGGTATTCATTATCGACCTTAGCCACACTGATGGCGCCATCAATCAACGTAGCCAGATGCAGTTCGTTGGCAGACATAGCCGCTAATTGTGGTGACTTATCAAATGCGCGCTCGAACAGCGACAGCTTTTCACTGGTCGTATAGTGGCTTTGTAATGTGCCGTTCTTATAGAAACTATAAAAACCCTTTCTATAAGTATCGGGCAGAATAAATTGCACTTGTTCAGCAAGTTGGAAGTCTCGAATATGGGTCAAGCTACGCTTTTCATCTTTGAGTACATCAAACCACTGAGAAACCTGTCCGTCCTCATGCGTAACCAACAGTGAATAAGCCCCAGACAGTAAATCGATACTTTTCACCGAGTGCTTCGCATCGTTCAAGCTAAGATCAATCACTTCACGAACATTGAAGCCGCTATCGGATAGCTTCAATACCACTAAATCAGATTGTGCTCGAAGATATAAGGTTTGGCCATCAGGTGTGACTAACAACTGTTGCTGTAAACCCAACTTATCCGACAGCCATTGACTCTTCTGAAAAACATACTGACCAGTAAGGTCACTCTGGTACCACTTAACCAAAACTCGTTGATCGCTTAGCTGAGCGGCAACCGTGATACCACGTCCATTCTTAGAGAACGCGAATTTTTCGATTGTTGCTCCGTTTGATGATTCATCATTTAAAAATGGTTCAGGGAGATCGATTTGCTCAATTTTAGGTTCGGCTTCACTGCCCTTTTGCAGCACAGGCGCACTATACTCAGGGTAGAAAAAGGTAAGGTTGCTTGCGCTATCGGCAAAGGCAAACCAGTTTTCAGATGGGGTATTTCGAGAAAAAGCGATGGGGTTAGCTAAAACATTACGCTCAAAGTAAGAATGTGTATTTTGAGACTCTAAATCCCAAAACTGAACCAAACCAGATTTTTCGATAGTAAACGCATGCTGACCGTATTCATCTACAGATAAGGCGATAGGCTTTTCTACGGCAACAGTCTTTACGGCTTGGTCTGTCTCTAAACCAGTATCAGAAAACACCGGTAAAATGACCATCGCTAAGTAAACAAAGATCAGCACCAGAGCCGCTAAAACACTGACTGCACCACATGTCACCGAAAAACGGACGAGACGATCTTTCAACCATCTTTTTTTGTCGCGCTCTTTCAATGAAAATTGGGCTGAAGCCATCTGTTTATCTACCTTTTTTTAGCTACTGACATAATATGTACGTTAGATGACAATTATATTACAAGTTACGTTAAACAACTGAAACTAATAACAAGTTTGTTGACCATATTTCTTAAAGTAAGATCATAGATTTTGTGAATTTTGTCATTCTAAATTAAAGTAATCAGCTCTATAGCCAGCACTCAAGGATTATCATCTCGATGGAAAAAGACCATGTCACAAAAGAACTTAGCTGGTTATCCTTCAATGAAAGAGTACTCCAAGAAGCGGCCGACAAGTCAGTTCCCTTAATCGAAAGAGTTCGTTTTTTAGGTATTTACTCGAAAAACCTCGATGAGTTTTACAAAGTCCGATTTGCTGATGTGAAACGAAAGATCTTACTTCAAGATCCTCAATTACCTGCCAACTCACAGAAAACCCTACTAACTCAAATGCAGAGCAAAGCAAGAAAGCTCGATGCTCGATTCCATGAACTGTATAGCGACTTACTATTGGAGCTGGCACGCAATCGTATTTTTCTAGTTAACGAACAACAAATTAGCGAAGAACAGAGTGAGTGGATCAAAAAGTACTTTAAGAAAAAAGTGCTGCCACATTTAACTCCGTTTCTCTTGAACGAAGATAGCCAGTTGCTCAATATTATGAAAGACGAGCAAAGTTACTTAGCCATCGACATTGAGCACGAGACATCTTCTCAATATGTCTTACTCGAAATCCCATCAGAAGCTCTCCCTCGATTTGTTAAGTTACCAGACATTTCGGGTTCACAGCGTACGACTTTGATCTTATTAGATAATATAGTTCGATTTTGTTTAGATGACTTGCTTAAAGGATTCTTTGAGTATGACTCCGTGCGTTGCTTTGCTATAAAAATGACGCGTGATGCCGATTATGACCTTCAAGAGAGCAATGAAAATAGTCTACTAGAATCTATGTCGTTGGGTTTAGAACAGCGCTTGACGGCACTACCGATACGCCTTATCTATGAGTCAGAAATGCCTGCTGAAATGCTCCACTTCTTACAAGTCAGACTTAAGCTGTCTGACTATGACAGTGTCATTGCGGGTGGACGCTATCATAACTTCAAACATTTCTCTGAGTTCCCAAGCCTTAATCGACGTGATTTAGTTAATCGTCCACTACCCGCAATTAAGTGCGCGCATTTCAGCCACTACCCAAACTATTTCGAAGCGATCAAAGCTCGTGACATCTTGCTGCATTACCCTTATCACACCTTTAATCACATCACTGAACTCGTGAGGCAAGCTTCCTTTGACCCGAAGGTAACCTCTATAAAAATAAACGTTTACCGTGTTGCAGAAGGCTCAAAACTCCTTAGTTCGATCATCGATGCAGCACACAATGGTAAGAAAATAACTGTCGTCGTTGAGCTGCAAGCTCGCTTTGATGAACAAGCCAATATTCAATGGACCAAGAAACTTCAAGAAGCCGGTATAAAAGTCATCCATGGCATCCCAAGTTTGAAAATTCACTCTAAGCTGCTGCTCATTAAACGGAAAGAAGGCAAACATACGGCGCATTACGCTCATATTGGCACCGGTAACTTTCATGAAGTAACAGCGCGCGTGTATACCGACTTTTCTCTGCTCACTGCGAATGAAGATTTGACCCAAGAGGTGAGACAAGTCTTTAAGTATATTGAAAACCCTTATCAAAAATCACAGTTCAAACAACTGATTGTGTCACCAAAGAATACAAGAAAACGCCTGTATCAGTTGATAGATAATGAAATACAAGACGCGATAGAGAACAAGCCTGCAAGTATCACTCTAAAACTCAACAATTTGGTCGACCGAGAGATCATTGAGAAGCTCTATCAGGCCAGCCAAGCCAATGTAAAAGTGAGAATGGTCATTCGTGGTATGTGCTCTCTCGTACCAGGAGTCCCCAACATCAGTGAGCAGATTGAGATTATTAGTGTGGTCGATCGTTTTCTCGAACACCCAAGAGTGATGATCTTTGGTAACGCTGGAAATCCAAAAGTCTATATCTCCTCTGCCGACTGGATGACACGAAACTTTGATCATCGCATCGAAGTTGCAGCCCCAATTTTAGATCCAAAGATCAAGCAAACCATTATCGATATCACCGAGTTTCATTTCGATGACAGCAACAAAGCCCGAGTGCTAGAGCAATCGATGAGCAACCCTTACATACAACCACCAGCAAACCCACTTGATTACCCGACGTCACAACTCTCCACTTACCACTATATTAAACGTATGGAGAAACTTGCTCGCAAGAAGTACAAACAAGAGAAGAAGTCATGCCGCTAATTGATAACAAACATTCTCGATGTATTGCCGCTATCGATTTAGGTTCGAACAGCTTTCATATGGTGGTTGCCCGAGTATTCGAACAACACCTGCAATTAGTCAGCAGACATAAACAGAAAGTGAGGTTAGGCGATGGGTTGGATGAGCGTAACTTCTTATCCGAAAGTGCTATCGAACGGGGATTGGAGTGCCTCAAGGTATTCGCAGAACGACTAGCGGATTTTGAACTTGATGATGTCAGAGTCGTCGCGACTCATACCCTAAGAAAGGCTAAAAATACCAAAGACTTCTTAGAGCAAGCTAAACCATTGTTTCCTTTTCCAATAGAGATCATCTCAGGTCAAGAAGAAGCTCGAATTATCTATAACGGCGTAGAGCACACTCAAGCCGCTTCCGAATCCAAATTAGTTATTGATATCGGTGGCGGGAGTACCGAAATCGTCGCAGGGCAAGGCTTTACACCCCAAATAATGCGTAGCTTACCGATGGGATGCGTCAGTTTTACTCAGCGCTTCTTTGCCGATGGAGGGCTGACATCACAGCACTTCTCCGATGCTTATATCTCTGCTACTCGCCTGTTGATGCCATTAATTGAAGAATACAAACAAATCTCTTGGGAAGTTGCCTTTGGCTCATCAGGGACGGCTAAATCAATAAAAGAGGTACTCATTGGCTTAGGGTTCACCGATGGTCTCATTACGCCGCAACGCCTATCCTATTTGAGGAACCACTTATGTGAATCTCCATCATCTAAGGGATTAGACCTTTCAGGTTTAAGTGATGAAAGAAAGCCGGTGTTTGCCGCTGGCGTCACCATTCTTTCAGCAGTTATGGATATGCTCAACATCAATGAATTGCATTTCTCCGATAGTGCCTTAAGAGAAGGGGTTCTTTATGACATGGAAGATCGGTTTAAAGATATTGATGTTCGAACAAGAACCGCCGAAACGCTTGTCTCTCGATACCATGTTGACATAGTTCATGGCCAGAAAGTCAAAGCACTCGCCCTTTCATTACTGAAACAAGCGCAACCTCAGGTGAGTACTGCGGTAAATAATGAACTTTATGATCTAATTGGATGGGCTGCATTGCTTCATGAAGTTGGACAAAGCATCGCATTCCAAGGTTATCACCGTCATTCAGCTTATCTTCTTAAACATACGACTATGCCCGGTTTCAATACTGAGCAGCAGCGTCTGATCTCAACATTAGTTCGCTATCAAAGAAAAGCGATTAAGCTTAGTTACTTACCGGATCTCACGCTATTCAATACAGGGCAGGTAGCGTTGTTAATTCGAATACTGAGGATAGCAATCCTGCTCAATCGACAGCGAAGCCAATCGCCAATACCCAATGTAAAATTAACCATTGAGCAAGATGAGAATTGGTGTTTAGAAGGAGATACCATCGACTGGTTAGCTGAAAATCAACTGCTTGATTATGAACTCAAAGAAGAACAACGACGCTGGCAAGATGCTGGATGGTCGTTGAAGCTTGAATGATGCGCCGACAAAATAAAAACAGCCTGCGGCTAGCAAGCTGTTTATACGTTAGGTTTCTACGTTAAGTTTCGACGTTCATAGTACCTAAATCAGAGTCCAATTTTTGCCAATTCTTGCTCAGCGAACTCTGACGGTATCGCTAAATAGCCATCTTTCTCTACCAGTTCTTGCCCTTGCTTTGAGAACACAAAAGTGAGGAACTCTCTTTCAACAGGAGAAAGTGGTTTATCTGGGTGCTTATTCACATACACATAAAGAAAGCGAGATAGAGGGTAATCACCGCTCAAGATATTCGTTCGAGTCGGCTCTACATAATCAGAACCATACTCTGCGATAGGAATTAACTTAACACCGGCCACTCGATAACCAATACCTGAGTACCCTATCCCGCTGATTGATGAAGCGACCGACTGTACAACCGACGCAGATCCTGGCTGTTCATTGACTCGGTTTTTGAAGTCGCCACTACATAATGCGTTTTGTTTGAAGTAGCCGTAGGTTCCCGAAACGGAATTACGACCGAACAGTTGGAATCTATGTTTTGCCCATGGCTGGCTGATACCTAAATCTTGCCAATTATTTAGCGGCTTAGTCGCGCCGCAGCGCAATGTCTCTGAAAATATGCTGTCAATTTCGCGAAAATTAAGCCCCTCGATAGGATTATCACGATGTACAAAAAGACCAATCGCGTCGATAGCAACTCGAAGCGCCGTCGGCTTATAGCCATGCTCCCTTTCGAACGCTTCCACTTCTCGTAGGCGCATTGGACGACTCATCGGCCCAAGGTGAGCAGTACCTTCCGTTAATGCAGGAGGTGCAGTGGATGATCCAGAAGCCTGAACTTGAGCATTCACGTTCGGGTAGTAAGACTTAAACTCTTCAACCCATAACGTAGTCATTCCCGCTAAAGTATCCGAACCGACAGACAACAAGCTGCCAGAAATACCCGGTACCTTAGAATAATCAGGAAGAGAATCTACACCTTGCTCGGCATGTACAGGGGTAACCAAAGCTAATGCTAATAATGAACTGATGGGGAAACGCATCCTGCGTATTAAAGAACTCATGACACGGTCAATCGGCTAGGTAGCGTGAAATGGAATCGGCTACCAACACCCACTTCACTTTGAATCTCTAAATGTGAATCATGGTGACTCAACGCATGTTTCACAATCGCTAACCCTAGGCCACTGCCCCCAGTATCGCGTGAGCGTGCTTTATCAACACGATAGAAACGCTCTGTAAGTCGATGCAAGTGTTGGGGTTCGATACCGTCTCCAGTGTCTGACACATCCAAACACGCGCCTTGACTGGTTTGGTACCAACGAACCTTTACGGTCGCACCAGGCGGCGTGTATTTCACTGCATTGTAAACTAGATTCGATATCGCACTTCTTAACTGATCTTCATCAGCTAATACGCGTAAGCTCTTATCAATATCAAATTCCAGCTTGTGTTCTCGCTCTCCACTGAGACTAGCGGCTTCTTTTTCAAGAACTTCCAACATCGCCGGAACGTTAACTACTTCATCCAATTCATGCATTGGCGCCGCTTCTATCTTAGAAAGAGTAAGAAGCTGATTGACCAAACTGTTCATGCGATTCAATTGCTCAGTCATCACACCATGAGCCTTAGGCCACATAGGCCCAACGACCATGTCTGGATCTTCCGTCATTTCAAGATAGCCCTGAAGTACGGTCATTGGAGTGCGTAGCTCGTGAGAAACATTAGCGAAAAAGTTACGACGCATGCCTTCCAGTTGTTTTAGCTGAGTAACATCACGTACTACCATGAGGTGTTCGCCCTCGGTATACGGTACGATACGAAGCTCAAGCATGCGCTCCACATTAAGTGGCGAAGGCATCTCTAACGGCTCTGAGAAATCTTGTTTATTAAGGTACTTGATGAAGTCCGGCGTGCGGATCAAATTAGAGATCGGTTGACCTGAATCGTCTGGCCAGCGAAAACCCAGTAAATACTGAGCAAGCTTATTACACCAAACAATATTGCCTTCACCGCGAAACACCACAACGGCATCGGGAAGGGATTCAGCACCATTTCTGAAACGGCGAATAAGGTTGGTCAATTCTTTGCGCTTACGACGCTGTCTCTGCTGCATACGATAGATACCGTTAAACAGAGACTCCCAGTTTCCTGATCCTGAAGGGGGTGTTAACCGCTTTTCATCCCACAACCAAGCAGACAAACGCATTTGATAGTGTAGATGCCATGCTAACTGTAATACTGTTGCAGCCAGCAATAACCAAGGTAAATAACCGAATATCCATCCGACTATAATCCAAGGTGCGTAAAAAAAAGCCAGCTCCCAAGCTAGCTTTTTCCAGGTTAACTTCTCAACCATTCAGGACTCCATAAACTGGGCAGTGAAGCCACATTAAGCCTTTGTAGAAAAACGGTAGCCTGCGCCGCGAACCGTTTGAATTAATTTGTCATGACCAGCAGATTCAAGTGCTTTGCGTAAACGTCGAATATGAACATCTACCGTACGATCTTCAACGTAAACGTTGGTACCCCAAACGTTGTTCAGTAGTTGCTCTCGACTGTACACACGCTCTTGGTGAGTCATAAAGAAATGCAGCATTTTGAATTCGGTTGGGCCCATATCAACTGGACCTTCACTTGCGGTAACGCGGTGAGATACAGGGTCTAGCTTAAGGCCTTGTACATCAATCACATCTTCTAGTGCAGTAGGCGTTACACGGCGGATAACCGCTTTCAGGCGAGCCACGAGCTCTTTTGGTGAAAATGGCTTGGTGATGTAATCATCAGCGCCCACTTCTAAACCACGCACCTTATCTTCTTCTTCGCCACGAGCCGTCAGCATCACCACAGGGATGTTGCGAGTTAACTCTTCACGCTTCATGTGCTTGATAAAGTTTATCCCGCTACCACCAGGTAGCATCCAATCTAGTAATACTAGATCTGGGAAAGGTTCACATAGCTTGTTTACCGCTGTATCGTAATCTTCAGCCTCTACTGCTTGGTAGCCTTTTTGCTCAAGTACAAAACACAACATCTCACGAATAGGTGCTTCATCTTCAACGACCAGAATCCTTCTCGACATAATTGAATAGCCTTAGTATTTAATCAACGCATTGCATTATCTGGTTTAATTATGACACTTTTGTGACCTTTGAAAACAAATTTTCATATAACTGTCTCAAACATTTCACTTTTAATTTTTATTGCAGGTATAAGACAAATGGATCGAAATCTCCTATGATGAGCGTCTTCAGATAAAGGTATGAGAAATATTTATGTGGTTTAAGAATTGCCTCGTCTATCGCTTTAATCGTGATATAGACTTCAACGCAGATCAGTTAGAGAAACAACTTGAAGAGTTCCGTTTTACCCCTTGTGGCAGCCAAGACAAACAGAAGTTTGGTTGGGTAAATGCGATGGGTAGACACGGCGATATGATGACGCACGTATCAGAAAACCGCATTCTCATCTGTGCAAAGAAAGAAGAGAAAATGCTTCCAGCTTCTGTGATCAAAGATTCATTGAATGCAAAAGTAGAAACGCTTGAAGCGGAGTCTGGTACTCCTCTGAAAAAGAAAGAGAAAGACAGCCTAAAAGAAGACATCATCATCGATCTTCTTCCTCGCGCTTTCAGCCGCAGTAATTTCACTTACGCACTGATCATGCCGAAAGAAGGCTTTATTGTTGTTGATGCTAGCAGCTACAAAAAAGCAGAAGATGTGTTGGCATTACTACGTAAAACAATGGGTAGCTTGCCAGTAGTGCCTGCTATTCCAGAGCAAGCGATTGAAACAACCTTAACTGAATGGGTTAAGTCAGGTGATACGCCTAAAGGTATCACCATGCTCGATGAAGCTGAGCTTAAATCAATCCAAGAAGACGGCGGCATTGTTCGAGTTAAGAAACAAGAACTAGAAGCGGATGAGATTAAAAACCACATTGAAGCCAACAAAGTTGTGACTAAGCTTCTGATCAACTGGCAAGATCGCATTGAGTTCATCCTTGCTGAAGATGGCAGCATCAAGCGCCTGAAATTCAGTGATGAACTAAAAGATGAGAACGACGATATTCCTCGCGAAGATCAAGCTGCGCGTTTTGATGCAGACTTCTCTCTACTTTGTGGTGAGTTCAGTGTTTTCCTTCCAAACCTATTTGAATCATTAGGCGGGTTAACTCAACCTAACGCTTAATTGTTTCGATTTAGAGCTCAGGTGTCGACGATATCTGAGCTTGTTTTCTTCTCCACCCCGCTTATCAACACCTAACAACACTCTTCGCAATACCATTGTTATCTTTAGGGCTATCAACCAAACTCATTTTAGCGTAAAATTTGCGCCCCTTTGATATCACTTGGTGGTATCAACCTGACTTGAGATCAGATTAGAGAACGAAGCAATGACTACACAAAAACCATTTGTACCTGAACTATTATCACCGGCAGGAAGCCTTAAAAACATGCGTTACGCATTCGCCTACGGCGCAGATGCAGTTTACGCTGGCCAGCCACGTTACAGCCTTCGTGTTCGTAACAACGAGTTCAATCACGAAAACCTACAAATCGGTATCGATGAAGCTCATGCTCAAGGCAAAAAGTTATATGTTGTATGTAACATTCAGCCACACAACTCTAAATTAAAAACATTCATTCGCGACCTTAAGCCAGTTGTTGAGATGGGCCCAGACGCTCTTATCATGTCAGATCCAGGTCTTATCATGATGGTACGTGAATCATTCCCTGAAATGCCGATCCACCTTTCAGTTCAAGCAAATGCCGTAAACTGGGCGACCGTTAAGTTCTGGTCAACTCAAGGCGTTGAGCGTGTGATCCTATCTCGTGAGCTATCTCTTGAAGAAATCGAAGAGATTCGCGAACACTGCCCAGAAACAGAGCTAGAGATCTTTGTTCACGGCGCACTATGCATGGCTTACTCAGGTCGTTGCCTACTTTCTGGTTACATGAACAAACGCGATCCAAACCAAGGTACTTGTACTAACGCTTGTCGTTGGGAATACAAAACCGAAGCTGCGAAAGAAGACGAAAACGGTCAGATCGTTGAAGCAAACCCAACAGGTGTTGCGATTCAAGAAGTAGAAACTCAGGGTATTGAAGTTCAAGACGAACGTCCAGATAACACTCTAGGCCTTGGCAAGCCAACTGATGAAGTCGTGTTACTTTCTGAGTCACACAAACCTGAAGAGAAAATGGCAGCGTTTGAAGATGAGCATGGTACTTACATCATGAACTCAAAAGATCTTCGCGCAATCCAACACGTAGAGCGCTTAACTAAGATGGGTGTTCACTCATTGAAGATTGAAGGCCGCACTAAGTCTTTCTACTACTGTGCACGTACAGCACAGGTCTACCGTAAAGCTATCGATGATGCTGTAGTTGGCAAACCATTTGATGAAAGCCTTATGGGTACGCTAGAGAGCCTAGCTCACCGTGGCTACACTGAAGGTTTCTTGCGTCGCCACACTCACGACACATACCAAAACTACGAGTACGGTTACTCAATCTCAGATACTCAACAATTCGTAGGTGAATTCACTGGCAACCGCCGTGGTGACTTAGCGGAAGTCGAAGTGAAGAACAAGTTCCTAGTTGGCGATAGCTTAGAAATGATGACACCAAAAGGTAACATCGTTTTCAAGTTAGAAGTTATGGAGAACCGTAAATCTCAGCCAGTAGATGACGCAAAAGGTAACGGTCACTTTGTATTTATTCCAGTACCGGCTGACCTTGACCTAGAATTTGGTTTGTTAATGCGTAACTTGAGCGCAGGCCAAGATACACGTAACGCTTCAGGTAAATAACTTTACCTAGAAACTCTACTGAGAAGAAAGCAATGGCTCTGTTAATAACTGACAAGTGCATAAACTGCGATATGTGTGACCCAGAATGCCCAAATGGCGCAATCACGATGGGTGACAGTATCTTCGAAATCGATCCTGATTTATGTACTGAGTGTAAAGGTCACTATGAGAAGCCAACATGTCAGTCAGTGTGCCCTATTACAAAGTGCATAATCACTGACCCAAACCATATTGAAACTGACGATGAGCTACTAGAGAAGTTTGTTATCATTCAAGGCTTGACCTAAAAAAGAAAAGGTTCAACTTAACCATAAGTTGAACCTTTTTTTTAACCCGATTTTTCAATGGGATATATGTTGCAGAACATCTCTTTCTCAAATTGGTATTCAAGTTGTTCTCGCCAATTTTTGGTTTGAGATACAGGTACCAAATAAAAACTCTCCCGACTGGTATCAGTGACAAACGCCATTCCATACTGCATCAGTTCATAATGAACATCATTAACAAAACTAGGATCTAACCGTTGTCGACCGGTTAGCTGGTTTATATCTTCTCTAGAAATTGAAATACCAGTCTTCTCACTATTGAATCTATGTCTTAACCATTTAGAGAATTCCCTCGCGCAAATCATAGTCATTGTCTTATCCTTGAATTTTTATAGACGGGTATCAGACTCTGATTTTCATATACTGCACATAAGCCGCATCTTTCACCCAAAAACACGCCATCCCTGACTAAGCATTATCAAATTCATCGTTGTATTTGCTATTGTCGTTATTCGTTTGTTCTGATATCAAACGATGTTCTTAATTACGTGTTTATAAACTCTAGACAAAAGTGTGACATTTCTCCAGTTTCAGAGACGAGAAAGTCAGTGGCATTACCACTGTAATTAACCTCGATAGATGCGATTACTTATTGGATATCAAGGCTAAACACTGACTCGGCATTACTTTAACTTTCTTTTTTTTCTTACTTTTAGCTACTTTTTTAGGTGGAGGAACTGGAATGATCTGCGGAGCCCAACTGGCAAGTTCATCTCCACAACCATCTCCTTTTGGCGGGTTTGCTTGAGCGATGCAGTTAGAACTACCTTTAGGACATTTTAAACGAACATGAAAATGAGAATGATGTCCCCACCAAGGTCTGATTTTTCCTAACCAAGCTCTCTCATTGGCATCAGAGCTTTCTTGGTCACAAAGAGTTTGTTTAATAACAGGATGGACAAAGATACGTACCACTTTTTGATCTTTGGCTGCATAGCGAATAACTTGAAAATGGTCATCGGTCCAATTTGATTTACGCAGTTTGTAATTAGTAAGGTCGACAACGCTTATTGGCTTAGGAACAGCGAGTTCATTTTCGGAAAGTCTCTCATCAGTGAGCCTTAACCATATATCAATATCCAAGCCAGTCTGGTGGCTTGAATGACCAGATGAGAAGCGTCCCCCTCGAGGTAGAGAAATATCACCAACCAGTAAATTGGTATTGAGTTTTTCGCTCGCAGTCACACCTAACCTTTCAATAAACTGAATGGCCTCGGTATGGCCATAGTAGCGTTCTCGCTGAGGGCGAATAATTTGATAGCCCTCCCCATTAATAGGCAAAGCCTGTGCACCGTCTAAACAGCCATTAGCATAACTGCCAATAGATGATGTTGAGTTGATTGTCGGGCTCTTCGCCTTTTCCCAAGGAGTTGCTATGGCTACGAATGAACATAACACAGTAGCCGCAGCGCAAAGTAACCTCATAACGATCCTAAATGATTTGTCTTTAGTATTTATACTAGCTGTCATTTAGGAATTGGGGCGTATAAGTAGTAAGTTTTTCGGGCCATTAAATGAAAATAACAAGCAACACGTCTTATCAACCAACTTTCATCACTGCTATTGGCTAACTGAAGAGACGTAAAGATCTCAAACTCGTCACTGATTTTTGAATTTCGTATAACGGGCAGCCACTGCACTTGACGATTAACAGCGTTAATTAATCGTCTTAAAAATAAAATTGCAGATGCGAGCAGAAAATAAAAAGGCTCCAGTCTTTCGACTGAAGCCTTAATATATCAATGCAACAACATAGGTTGTTTTAAACTGAACTAACGATTAGAGATGTTGAGATAATTTGTAGCAGTAGAGCTTCGTTGTTCATTTATCTATATCGGAAAAAGCAAAAAGGCTCTAGTCTTTCGACTAGAGCCTTAAATATGGCAGGGGTGGAGAGATTCGAACTCCCAACACGCGGATTTGGAATCCGCTGCTCTGCCAATTGGAGCTACACCCCTATTTCAGTTTTAAAGAGCTGAACCTCTGAATAAGTGGCGGAGTGGACGGGACTCGAACCCGCGACCCCCGGCGTGACAGGCCGGTATTCTAACCAACTGAACTACCACTCCGCAGTGGTCAACTCACTAAGTGAGCGTCCATATCTCCAGGTCGGTCAACCTAAAGATTTAATTTAAAGCCTGGCGATGTCCTACTCTCACATGGGGAAACCCCACACTACCATCGGCGCTATTGTGTTTCACTTCTGAGTTCGGCATGGAATCAGGTGGGTCCACAATGCTATGGTCGCCAAGCAAATTTTAAAATTCGGAAAGCTTATCTAAAAGTTATTTCTCTTCAAACGCATTCAAGGTCTGTCTTTGAGTCCACAAAACCCCTTGGGTGTTGTATGGTTAAGCCTCACGGGCAATTAGTACAGGTTAGCTCAATGCCTCGCAGCACTTACACACCCTGCCTATCAACGTCGTAGTCTACGACAACCCTTTAGGACACTTATAGTGCCAGGGAAAACTCATCTCAAGGCTCGCTTCCCGCTTAGATGCTTTCAGCGGTTATCGATTCCGAACTTAGCTACCGGGCAATGCCATTGGCATGACAACCCGAACACCAGAGGTTCGTCCACTCCGGTCCTCTCGTACTAGGAGCAGCCCCTTTCAATTTTCCAACGCCCACGGCAGATAGGGACCGAACTGTCTCACGACGTTCTAAACCCAGCTCGCGTACCACTTTAAATGGCGAACAGCCATACCCTTGGGACCGACTTCAGCCCCAGGATGTGATGAGCCGACATCGAGGTGCCAAACACCGCCGTCGATATGAACTCTTGGGCGGTATCAGCCTGTTATCCCCGGAGTACCTTTTATCCGTTGAGCGATGGCCCTTCCATTCAGAACCACCGGATCACTATGACCTGCTTTCGCACCTGCTCGAATTGTCATTCTCGCAGTCAAGCGGGCTTATGCCATTGCACTAACCACACGATGTCCAACCGTGTTTAGCCCACCTTCGTGCTCCTCCGTTACTCTTTGGGAGGAGACCGCCCCAGTCAAACTACCCACCAGGCACTGTCCGTAATCCCGATTCAGGGACCAACGTTAGAACATCAAAACTACAAGGGTGGTATTTCAAGGACGACTCCACCACATCTAGCGACGCGGTTTCATAGTCTCCCACCTATCCTACACATGTAGGTTCAATGTTCAGTGCCAAGCTGTAGTAAAGGTTCACGGGGTCTTTCCGTCTAGCCGCGGGTACACTGCATCTTCACAGCGATTTCAATTTCACTGAGTCTCGGGTGGAGACAGCGTGGCCATCATTACGCCATTCGTGCAGGTCGGAACTTACCCGACAAGGAATTTCGCTACCTTAGGACCGTTATAGTTACGGCCGCCGTTTACCGGGGCTTCGATCAAGAGCTTCGACCGAAGTCTAACCCCATCAATTAACCTTCCGGCACCGGGCAGGCGTCACACCGTATACGTCATCTTACGATTTTGCACAGTGCTGTGTTTTTAATAAACAGTTGCAGCCACCTGGTATCTGCGACTCTCGTCTGCTCCATCCGCAAGGGACTTCACTGATAAGAGCGTACCTTCTCCCGAAGTTACGGTACCATTTTGCCTAGTTCCTTCACCCGAGTTCTCTCAAGCGCCTTGGTATTCTCTACCCGACCACCTGTGTCGGTTTGGGGTACGATTCCTTACAATCTGAAGCTTAGAGGCTTTTCCTGGAAGCATGGCATCAATGACTTCACTACCGTAGTAGCTCGACATCGTATCTCAGCGTTAATGAAAGTCCGGATTTACCTAAACTTTCCGCCTACATACTTGAACCTGGACAACCGTCGCCAGGCCCACCTAGCCTTCTCCGTCCCCCCATCGCAATTGTAAGAAGTACGGGAATATTAACCCGTTTCCCATCGACTACGCCTTTCGGCCTCGCCTTAGGAGTCGACTTACCCTGCCCCGATTAACGTTGGACAGGAACCCTTGGTCTTCCGGCGAGGGAGTTTTTCACTCCCTTTATCGTTACTCATGTCAGCATTCGCACTTCTGATACCTCCAGCAGCCCTTACAGACCACCTTCAACGGCTTACAGAACGCTCCCCTACCCCACATACCCTAAGGTACGTAGCCGCAGCTTCGGTGTATAGCTTAGCCCCGTTACATCTTCCGCGCAGGCCGACTCGACCAGTGAGCTATTACGCTTTCTTTAAATGATGGCTGCTTCTAAGCCAACATCCTGGCTGTCTGAGCCTTCCCACATCGTTTCCCACTTAGCTATACTTTGGGACCTTAGCTGGCGGTCTGGGTTGTTTCCCTCTCCACGACGGACGTTAGCACCCGCCGTGTGTCTCCCGGATAGTACTTACTGGTATTCGGAGTTTGCAAAGGGTTGGTAAGTCGGGATGACCCCCTAGCCTTAACAGTGCTCTACCCCCAGTAGTATTCGTCCGAGGCGCTACCTAAATAGCTTTCGGGGAGAACCAGCTATCTCCAGGTTTGATTGGCCTTTCACCCCTAGCCACAAGTCATCCGCTAATTTTTCAACATTAGTCGGTTCGGTCCTCCAGTTGATGTTACTCAACCTTCAACCTGCCCATGGCTAGATCACCTGGTTTCGGGTCTAATCCTAGCAACTGTACGCCCAGTTAAGACTCGGTTTCCCTACGGCTCCCCTAAACGGTTAACCTTGCTACTAAAATTAAGTCGCTGACCCATTATACAAAAGGTACGCAGTCACACCACGAAGGTGCTCCTACTGCTTGTACGTACACGGTTTCAGGTTCTATTTCACTCCCCTCACAGGGGTTCTTTTCGCCTTTCCCTCACGGTACTGGTTCACTATCGGTCAGTCAGTAGTATTTAGCCTTGGAGGATGGTCCCCCCATATTCAGACAGGATATCACGTGTCCCGCCCTACTCGTTTTCACTGATTATGATGTGTCGGTTACGGGGCTATCACCCTTTATTGCGAGACTTTCCAGACTCTTCACCTGCATCATTAAAAGCTTAAGGGCTAATCCAATTTCGCTCGCCGCTACTTTCGGAATCTCGGTTGATTTCTCTTCCTCGGGGTACTTAGATGTTTCAGTTCCCCCGGTTTGCCTCCTGTTGCTATGTATTCACAACAGGATACTTGCTTATGCAAGTGGGTTTCCCCATTCAGGAATCCCAGACTCAAAAGGTTATTACTACCTAATCTGGGCTTATCGCAAGTTATTACGCCTTTCATCGCCTCTGACTG
This sequence comes from Vibrio splendidus, assembly GCF_003345295.1. Lineage (NCBI taxonomy): Bacteria > Pseudomonadati > Pseudomonadota > Gammaproteobacteria > Vibrionales > Vibrionaceae > Vibrio > Vibrio splendidus. The sequence goes on along the minus strand of NZ_CP031055.1, from coordinate 319,393 downwards.
CCAAGGCATCCACCGTGTACGCTTAGTCACTTAACCATACAACCCGAAAGGGTTTCTATTTGCTTTCACTTTAAAAAGTGAAGACAAATAAGCGTATGGCAACTAACCAAGGTTTTTGGTTGTCATCAAGAAGGGTTAATTCTTAATGACTGTTTGCCGGACTCAATTGTGAATCAATGTAAACATTGATTCGAATACAAGACACTTGAATGTGTTTGTTGTGTTTATACCGTTCTTATTAACTAAGAGCAGATAAACATTGAGAACTTTTAAATTTGATTGAATTACTCGTAAGTAAATCAATCAGTCAGCTTTCCAAATTGTTAAAGAGCTTGATTCAAACTAATGAACCATTTTTAAATATTTTCAAAGAAAAACACTTAAAGATGGTGGAGCTATGCGGGATCGAACCGCAGACCTCCTCGCTGCCAGCGAGGCGCTCTCCCAGCTGAGCTATAGCCCCATCTGGAAAAGTATTTCTACTCTTAAACTTTCTAAACCTAATCAATCTGTGTGGACACTCATCGTGGTATCTTCGTATAAGGAGGTGATCCAGCCCCAGGTTCCCCTAGGGCTACCTTGTTACGACTTCACCCCAGTCATGAACCACAAAGTGGTGAGCGTCCTCCCCGAAAGGTTAAACTACCCACTTCTTTTGCAGCCCACTCCCATGGTGTGACGGGCGGTGTGTACAAGGCCCGGGAACGTATTCACCGTGACATTCTGATTCACGATTACTAGCGATTCCGACTTCATGGAGTCGAGTTGCAGACTCCAATCCGGACTACGACGCACTTTTTGGGATTCGCTCACTATCGCTAGCTTGCTGCCCTCTGTATGCGCCATTGTAGCACGTGTGTAGCCCTACTCGTAAGGGCCATGATGACTTGACGTCGTCCCCACCTTCCTCCGGTTTATCACCGGCAGTCTCCCTGGAGTTCCCGACATTACTCGCTGGCAAACAAGGATAAGGGTTGCGCTCGTTGCGGGACTTAACCCAACATTTCACAACACGAGCTGACGACAGCCATGCAGCACCTGTCTCAGAGTTCCCGAAGGCACACCTGCGTCTCCGCTGGCTTCTCTGGATGTCAAGAGTAGGTAAGGTTCTTCGCGTTGCATCGAATTAAACCACATGCTCCACCGCTTGTGCGGGCCCCCGTCAATTCATTTGAGTTTTAATCTTGCGACCGTACTCCCCAGGCGGTCTACTTAACGCGTTAGCTCCGAAAGCCACGGCTCAAGGCCACAACCTCCAAGTAGACATCGTTTACGGCGTGGACTACCAGGGTATCTAATCCTGTTTGCTCCCCACGCTTTCGCATCTGAGTGTCAGTGTCTGTCCAGGGGGCCGCCTTCGCCACTGGTATTCCTTCAGATCTCTACGCATTTCACCGCTACACCTGAAATTCTACCCCCCTCTACAGCACTCTAGTTCACCAGTTTCAAATGCAGTTCCGAGGTTGAGCCCCGGGCTTTCACATCTGACTTAATGAACCACCTGCATGCGCTTTACGCCCAGTAATTCCGATTAACGCTCGCACCCTCCGTATTACCGCGGCTGCTGGCACGGAGTTAGCCGGTGCTTCTTCTGTTGCTAACGTCAAGATGCGCAGCTATTAACTACACACCCTTCCTCACAACTGAAAGTACTTTACAACCCGAAGGCCTTCTTCATACACGCGGCATGGCTGCATCAGGCTTTCGCCCATTGTGCAATATTCCCCACTGCTGCCTCCCGTAGGAGTCTGGACCGTGTCTCAGTTCCAGTGTGGCTGATCATCCTCTCAGACCAGCTAGGGATCGTCGCCTTGGTGAGCCATTACCTCACCAACTAGCTAATCCCACCTAGGCATATCCTGACGCGAGAGGCCCGAAGGTCCCCCTCTTTGGCCCGTAGGCATTATGCGGTATTAGCCATCGTTTCCAATGGTTATCCCCCACATCAAGGCAATTTCCTAGGCATTACTCACCCGTCCGCCGCTCGACGCCCATTAACGCACCCGAAGGATTGTTAGTGTCGTTTCCGCTCGACTTGCATGTGTTAGGCCTGCCGCCAGCGTTCAATCTGAGCCATGATCAAACTCTTCAATTTAAGATTTTGTCGGCTCAATGAATACTGACTTCAAAACTACAAAAAGTAATTCTAAAGCTATTATCTTTCCAACAGAAAGATAATGAATTGACTGTGCCAAATACTTTCTTTCTACAAGAGAAAGTAGTTATTCGTATTGGTCACTCAGTTCATTGAAACCAAAGTTGATTCCGAGGAATCTGTTTTACTTCTCTTAATAAAAAGGGAAGATAAAACGTTTTGATATTCATCAACGAGTGCCCACACAGATTGATAGGTTTAAATTGTTAAAGAGCTTTACTTATTTAGCGTTCCTTTTAGTAAGGAGCCTCTCTAAGTGGACGGCCATTCTAGCGAATTGGGTTCCAGTGTCAAACACTTTTTCCAGCTAATTTTTCAAAGCATCTTAAATGCTTAATGTCGTCTCGTTACTTAGTTCAAACCGCTTAGTTATCCCTGGCAACGGAGGCGCATTATAGGGAGAATCCCCCTTTGCACAAGGCCAAAAACGAAAAAAGACCGCAGCAGGCGATCGTTCGGACACTATTCACACAAAGCGTTCAAAATAGGTACGATTACGTCTTAATTTCGACTAATCGTACCTATCGTTCTTACCTTGATTATTGGTGAGCAATAATTCGGTCGTTATTCACTAATAGCTGCACTTTCTTATCCGGATTGATTTTCCCTGCAAGTATCGCTTTCGCTAATGGGTTCTCAACACTCTGCTGAATTGCTCTTTTAAGAGGCCTCGCACCATAGACAGGATCAAAACCGACTTGAGAGATCAACTTCAGTGCTTTGTCCGAAACTTCAAGCTCATAGCCGTTGTCTTCCATTCGTTTCTTCAAATGCTCAAGCTGAATAGCGGCTATTGACTCGATGTGAGCTTGGCCTAATGGATGGAACACGACACTTTCATCAACACGGTTCAAAAACTCAGGGCGGAAATGCTTACCTACCACTTCCATCACTTCATTCTTTATTCCTTGGTAATCGAGCGTATTGAAGTTTTCTTGAATTCTCGAAGAGCCAAGATTAGATGTCATGATCACTACGGTATTTCTGAAATCGACCGTGCGACCTTGTCCATCGGTTAATCGTCCATCATCTAAAACCTGCAATAGAATATTGAAAACATCAGGGTGCGCTTTCTCTACCTCATCAAGCAGAATCACAGAATAAGGTTTTCGACGAACAGCTTCAGTTAAGTAACCACCTTCTTCATACCCAACGTAACCTGGAGGAGCACCAACCAAACGAGCCACTGAGTGTTTCTCCATAAACTCAGACATATCGATACGAACCATGGCATCGTCACTATCAAACATGAAGTTAGCCAATGTTTTACACAGTTCGGTTTTACCTACGCCCGTTGGACCAAGAAATAAGAAAGAACCAATCGGCTTATTTGGATCGGATAAACCAGCACGACTACGACGAATCGCATTCGATACCACTTCTACCGCTTCGGCTTGCCCAATAACCCGCTTATGCAGAACACCTTCCATTTTCAGAAGCTTCTCTTTTTCTGCCTCTAGCATTTTAGAAACCGGAATGCCGGTTTGCTTTGAAAGAACATCGGCAATTTCAGCGTCAGTTACCTTATTACGTAATAAGGTCATTTCTTGCATTTCAGCTTGAGTCGCGAGGTCTAACTGCTTCTCTAACTCTGGGATTCGACCATATTGCAATTCAGACATTCGGTTAAGATCGCCAGCACGCCTTGCAAAGTCCATATCCATACGAGCTTGTTCTAACTCTGATTTGATATGTTGCGTCCCGGAAAGCGCCGCTTTTTCAGCGTTCCAAACTTCTTCAAGCTCTGCAAAATCCCGCTCCTTCTCAGAAAGTTCACTTTGCAGCGTGCGAAGCCTCTTTTCACTGGCTTCATCATTTTCATTAGTGAGAGCTTGCTGTTCGATCTTCAATTGAATGATTTTACGCTCGAGCTTATCTAGCGACTCAGGTTTTGAATCGATCTGCATACGAATGCTCGAAGCCGCTTCATCAATGAGATCAATCGCCTTATCTGGTAACTGACGATCTGAAACGTATCGATGAGATAACGTTGCCGCCGCTACGATAGCTGGGTCAGTAATTTCTACATGATGGTGAAGTTCATAGCGCTCTTTCAAACCACGAAGAATCGCAACTGTGTCTTCAACGGTTGGCTCATCGACTATCACTTTTTGGAATCGACGCTCTAATGCAGGATCTTTCTCTATATACTGACGATGTTCATCGAGTGTCGTTGCGCCTACACAATGCAGCTCACCACGAGCCAATGCTGGTTTCAGCATATTACCGGCGTCCATAGAGCCTTCGCCTTTACCTGCTCCTACCATGGTGTGAATTTCATCGATGAAGAGAATAATGTTGCCCTCTTCTTTCGATAATTCGTTGAGAACCGATTTCAAGCGCTCTTCAAATTCACCACGATATTTAGCACCTGCAATCAAAGAGCCCATGTCTAATGAAAGAACTCGTCGCCCTCTCAAGCCTTCCGGTACTTCATTATTGATAATGCGCTGCGCCAAACCTTCAACGATTGCCGTTTTTCCGACACCAGGTTCACCAATAATAACGGGGTTATTCTTAGTACGGCGTTGAAGTACTTGGATAGTACGACGGATTTCATCGTCTCGACCAATCACAGGATCTAGTTTGCCTTGCTCTGCTCTTTCAGTCAGATCAATGGTGAACTTCTCTAATGCTTGGCGTCTATCTTCCGCATTCGGGTCATCGACTTTTTGACCACCACGAACTTGCTCGATAGCTTGAGATAGTTTTTGCTCAGTAAGGCCTAACTCTTTAAGTAAGTTCCCTAAAGGACCTTTGTCTTCAATTGCAGCGAGTAGGAATACTTCTGAAGATATGTAACTGTCTTGGCGCTTTTGCGCGACCTTGTCACATAGGTTGAACAACGTTCCCATGGCACTCGAAAGCTGAACATCACCACCAATACCACTTACTTTTGGCACTCGGTCTAATATTTCGCTCAATTTAGAACGCAATTGAACAACATCAATGTTCAGCATAGTAAGCAATGGACGAATCGCACTGCCATCTTGATTAAGCAAAGACACCATTAGGTGTACAGGTTCTATATATTGGTGATCACGACCTAATGCGAGCGACTGAGCATCAGATATCGCAATTTGGAATTTACTAGTGAACCGATCGAGACGCATGCCAACCTTCCTACTCTTAGATATGTTTATCTTATGGTTAGAAGATGGATACGGTAACGCGGATTTTCAAGGGATAAGAGTGAAGAATAGAGCTTATATGAAAATATAAATAGGCTGGATGAGTGGTTGTGCTAGCCAGAGATTACTCTAACCAAATAAATGTAGCCTGACGTCCAGTAATGCCATCACGGCGATAAGAATAGAAAGCATCTGAATCTGCGTATGTACATAGATTCGAGTCTGTCACTGAAGTCACGCCAACTTTCATTAATCGTTGAGTCGCGAGTTGAGACATGTTTGCCAGCCATTTGCCAGATTCAGCTTTGGTTTGAAATGCTAATCTCGCTTGAGTGTCAAAACGAACAAAAGCTTCCAACACATCGTTGCCAACCTCAAATGCATCTTTGCCAATTGCTGGGCCAAGCCAAGCCATGATCTGATTATCTGAATCTAGATTTGAAAACTTTGCGACGGCATTTTCAAGAATGCCACCAGCAAGACCACGCCAACCCGCATGAACAGCCGCGACTTGAGTGCCTTTGGTATCGGTAAGAAGTACTGGCAAGCAATCAGCCGTCATCGCTGAACACACGACACCTTTTGCAGAGGTAAATACACCATCAGCATCAAGAACATTCGTCACCGGTTCTAAAACCGTAACGACATCCGTTGAGTGAGTTTGATTTAGCCATACTGGAGCTGTGGGCATCTTAGATTGTTGCTTTAGCCATATTCGATTGCTTTCAACAAACGAAGTATCATCCCCAACGTGCATACCGAGGTTTAACCCTTGATAAGCACCTGTAGAACAACCATCGAAACGAGTCGAAGCAAATGCTTTCACGTTTTTTGGTGCGTTCCAGTCAGGGATGATCATTGACACGATTAAATGTCGTCTTCTATGTTTTCGCGAGCATCAACACGTAATGCTTCTGCCATCACAACCATGTCATTTGGAACAGGTGCGTGGAACTCAACTTCTTCACCAGTAATAGGGTGAACAAATTTAAGCATTACAGCATGTAGCGCTTGGCGATCAAAAGAACGAATCATTGTCGTCAGCTCTTCAGATGCACCTTTTGGAATACGTGCACGACCACCGTATGCAATATCACCTAACAGAGGATGCTGAAGGTATGACATGTGAACACGGATTTGGTGAGTACGACCTGTTTCTAGGCGTAGACGAATACGAGTATGTTCGCGGAAGTGCTCCGCAACACGGTAGTGAGTTACCGCAGGCTTACCCAATTCATTCACGTCCATTAAAGTACGTTTAGTTGCATGACGGCTAATGCCTTTCTCAACCACACCACCCGCGGTCATTTTACCAATAGCAATTGCTTCATATTCACGAGTGATACGACGTTTAGCAAGTGCACGTACAAGGCGAGTTTGAGCTGGAACCGTCTTAGCTACAACCATAAGACCTGTTGTGTCTTTATCAAGACGGTGCACAATACCCGCACGAGGTACTTCTGCAATCTGAGGGTAATGGAAAAGCAATGCGTTTAGTATGGTTCCATCCGGCGTACCTGCACCTGGGTGTACAACCAGATCGCGAGGCTTATTGATAACCAATAAATCATCATCTTCATAGACAATGTTTAACGGAATATCTTGTGCTTCCCAGCGCTCTTCATCTGCAAGCTCCGCTTGTAGGATGATCGCTTCACCGCCCAAAACTATGGTGCGCGGTTTAGTGATAACTTCGCCATCCACTTGGATTTTGCCGTCAAGAAGCCACTCTTTAATACGAGAGCGAGAAAAATCGGTAAATAGTTCAGCGACAGCTTGGTCTAAACGTTGACCTAACTGGCTGCTTTTTACTGTGTCTGTTAATGTTATCTGCTGAGCCATATCGAACTTTTTTAAAAACCGTGAGACTAATACCCATTAGTATGGATAAAATAGAATAATTGCATCATTGTATCTGTTACTGGTTAGAAAGTAACGGAAGCTTACGAAATATTTAATTCAAGGAATCGACGCCTGACATGAAACACTTTACTTTATCGGGTCTATTAGCCGTATCACTCTTAGTTGGCTGTTCAAGTACTGAAGAAATAGTACCGGATGTACCACCATCGGTTCTTTACTCTGACGCTCAAGAGTCCCTGCAGAGCGGTAGCTGGCTTTCTGCAATCGAAAAGCTAGAAGCTTTAGATTCTCGTTACCCATTCGGCGCCTATTCGGAACAAGTACAGCTAGATCTGATTTACGCGTACTACAAAAATGATGACTTGGCGTTAGGCCTTGCCACCATTTCTCGATTCCTACGCTTAAACCCGACTCATGAAAAACAAGACTGGGTGCTTTACATGCGCGGCCTAACGCACATGGCACAAGACCGTAACTTCATGCACGACATTTTTAATATCGACCGTAGTGACCGAGATCCAGAGCCAGTGAAACTCGCGTTTGCTGACTTCAAACGACTACTGGAACGCTTCCCTAGCAGCCCTTATGCGGAAGATGCGCAAAAACGCATGTTCGCACTTAAGAACCGCCTCGCAGAGTATGACTTAGCAACCGCTGATTTCTACCTACGCCGTGAAGCTTGGATTGCAGCTGTAAACCGAACACAAGAGCTGCAGAAGACTTACCCAGACACCATTGCTGCACGTAAGTCTTTGGATATTCAGTTAGAAGCTTATAAACAACTAGGTTTAGAAGACGCAGCTTCAAGAACAGAAAAATTGATTGAGTTAAACCCACTGCCTTAATCAACGTTGTCATATTTAATCGAAAACGCGCTAATTTATTAGCGCGTTTTTTTTGAACTTAATTTCGTAAACTTGATGAATCGCATAATACACGGTATCTTCAAAAGATAACTTTTAACAAAACATCAACATGGAGTGTGGATGTGAGTAGGTTGTTATTATTTATCTGGATATCGCTATTTAGCCAATTATCCTACGCATTAGAACTGTCCCCGTTAAGCAACAAGCCTTACATGGGTGACTTAGATGAGCTCAAAACCAAAGGGACGGTTAGAGTGCTCGTGTCTGCTGATCTTGGTTTTTATTATATCGAGGATGGCAAACCAAAAGGCATCGTGGCTGAAATGCTCTACCACTTTGAGAAGAGCCTTCGTAAGAAGCATCCCTACCTCAATGTTCAAATTATCCCAGTGCAGCGAGATGATCTACTTCCCTCATTAGAATCTGGTTATGGCGACGTCGCTGTCGCGAACCTGACGATCACCGACAAGCGATTGCGAATCATCGATTTTTCCGACCCAATGATTAAAGATGGAAAAGAACTGATTATCACAGGAAAGAACTCAGCTCCTATCACCGAAATCAAGCAACTGAGCGGTAAAGAGGTTTGGATCCGTGCAAGTTCGAGTTACTTCGAGAGTGTACAAAGAGTCAATAAAGAACTGAATGAATTAGACTTACCACCGCTGCATGTCCACTTTATTGAGGAGTCATTGCAAGACTACGAGCTGATAGAGTTGGTCAACCAAGGCTATATACAAGGCACAATCCTAGATAGCCATAAAGCAAAGTTATGGACTGACGTAATGGAAAACATTCAGGTCCATCACGATTTACCCTTACGTGAAAATGGCCAAATAGCGTGGGCATTAAGAAAAAATAGCCCTCAACTAAAAAAAGAGATCAACAAATACGTCAAGACGGCACGAACAGGTACCCTACTTGGAAATGTTATCTATCAGAAATACATCGACAACACTCGCTGGTTAGGTAGAGCGCTCAACCCAAATAAAATAGACCGAGTGGCTAAGCTGTCAGATGTTTTTGAAAAGTATTCGAGTAAATACGAATTCGACCCTTTGATGATGTCTGCACAAGGTTTCCAAGAGTCAGGACTGGATCAAAGCCGGGTTTCTCACCGTGGAGCTATTGGTGTGATGCAGGTGTTGCCAAGTACCGCCAAAGACAAAAACGTCAACATCAAAAACATACATAAGGTGGATAACAACATCCATGCGGGCGTGAAATACATGCGTTTCATTAAGGACAGGTATTTTGACGACCCTGCCATTACGCCAGATAATCAAATCTACTTCACTTTGGCTTCTTACAACGCTGGTCCTGCTAAGATCAGAAAGATGAGGCGCATTGCCAAGCAGAAAGGTTACAACCCAAACATCTGGTTTAAAAACGTAGAAATCATCACTCGTAAATACGTGAGCAAAGAACCGGTGACCTATGTCGCCAACATCAACCGTTACTTTGTAATCTATAAGCAGTTACAAGCTATCAATGCTATCCGAGAAAATGGGACAGCGAGACTACTAAAAACCAACGATTAGTTTGTCTTAAACCCTAAGAGCCAGGGGAACTAAGGTGCTAAGGTGCTAAGGTGCTAAGGTGCTAAGGTGCTAAGGTGCTAAGGAAAATTAAAAACACAAAAGCCGCATAAGAAAACTTATGCGGCTTTTGCTTATCAAATTCAGAGAAAGCTTACATAGTGATATATATCACGAGATCTACATCACAAAACACTATTGAGTAAATTTCAATCAAACACTTTCAATAAGCTGTAAGGCGCCCCTAAAAACTGGTTTAATTTTTAGCGAAGCCTTGCCTCCAAGTTATCGTTTTTCATAGAGATAACAAGCATTTTTCGCCAAAAAGATACTAAGACTTGCGTGAGATCACATTTGATTTTAATGCTTATCCCACCCAACCAAAACAAGATCTAGATCACATTCTTTATTCCTGAAAGTCGTAATCTGAAGTTAACCCATGAGGGATACAACAGAGGAAAACTTCTATGAAAATGAACATCACTGGTAAAAACATCGACATTACCTCTGCAATCCGTGATCACATAGAAAGCAAATTTAAAAAGCTGGATAAATGGCAAGTAGACATCATTGGCTGCCAAGCGAGCTTTAGCGAAGAACCAAACAAGAAGAAAAAATTTGAAGCGGTTCTAACCGTACCAAAAGGCCAACTTGTTGCTTCATCAATCCATGACGACCTCTACGTAGCTATCAACGAAGTAGAACAAAAACTAGAGCGTCAACTCAACAAGCTACGCCATAAACCTGAAGCGCGCCGCGCTGAAAAGCCTGAAATCGAAGAGCTAGAAGCTGAAGTAGAATAAGGAAAGAGAACAGATTAAAAAATAGCGCCTCAGGGCGCTATTTTTTTGCTTGACGCTCGTAGCTCGCTTGCTTATTGTGTTTAAACATTCATAAAACAATCACTTTTTATGCACACTCAATCTTTGTTTATTTTTGACTTCTTTTTTCTTCCGTAAATCGGAGGCTGAGTCGTTTTAGAAAAACAAGTCAAAAACGAACAAGAAGCCTCCCACACTAGGGAGGCTTTTTTATAAGGACACATTTATGACTGACCGTTCAATTTCACTGGATGATATCCGCCTTCGTCTTAATGATTTAGATGACGAACTGCTGAGTTTACTTTCCGAACGTCGCAAACTCAGTATCGAAGTTGCGAAAAGCAAGGTAGAAACATCAAAACCTGTACGCGATGCCGTTCGTGAGCAGCAGCTTCTGGTTAAGCTGATTAACAACGGCAAAGATAAATATGAGCTTGATGCGCAGTACATTACTAAACTGTTTCACACCATCATCGAAGATTCGGTTTTACTACAGCAGTCATACTTACAAAACCTAGCGAACCCGCAAAGCCGTAAACCTCTGGCTCGAGTTGCATTCTTAGGTTCTAAAGGTTCATATTCTCATCTTGCTAGCCGTGAATATTTCAGCCGCAAGAATATGGAATTGATAGAGCTTAACTGCAATCACTTCAAAGAAGTGGCATCGACGGTGGAATCTGGTCATGCCGATTACGGTGTGCTGCCGATTGAGAACACCAGTTCTGGTTCAATCAACGAAGTTTATGACCTTCTGCAACATACAACACTATACATCGTGGGTGAGCTGTCTCAGCCTATCGAACACTGCTTAGTTGCGAAAAATGATATTCGTTTAGAAGACATCAAAACCCTCTATTCACACCCACAACCTCACCAACAGTGCAGTGAATTTTTGAGTCGTCTTAAAGGTGTCAGCCTTGAGTCTTGCGCAAGTACAGCTGATGCAATGAAGAAGGTTAAAGATCTGGAGGGCGATGATGTGGCAGCAATTGGCAATGCATCGAGCGGCAAGCTTTATGGGCTTCAGCCAATCCAAGGCAACATTGCAAACCAAACTGAGAACCACACTCGTTTCATCGTTGTGGCGCGTAAGCCGGTAGAAGTATCAACTCAAATCCCAGCTAAAACGACACTGATCATGTCGACTTCTCAAGAGGCGGGTTCTTTGGTAGAAACTCTACTAATCCTACAACGCTTGGGTATCAACATGACTAAGCTGGAATCTCGTCCTATCATGGGTAACCCATGGGAAGAGATGTTCTACGTTGATTTAGAAGCACACTTGGATGCAGATAATATGCAGCAAGCGATAACAGAACTAACTGCCATTACTCGTCACCTAAAAGTGTTGGGTTGTTATCCAAGTGAAAACATCAAAGCGACGCAGGTTAAGTTGTCATAGCTTTTAACAAACATAAACTTTCAACGAACATAAGCTCTTAACAAACATAAGCTCTTAACAAACATAAGTTTTTAACGAACAAACGTTTAAAGCTGGCATAATTTTAAATCTGCTATAACCATTTGGCCTACAGTAGGCCAAATACTAAAACCAGCGGCTAGTGGAATAACTCGTACTCAGGAATACTCACACTACGTATTCCTGAGACATGGCTCGATTATTTCACTGGCTGTACATGCCTTCTAACCCACACCATTCAACACCTTCTTAACAAAAAACTCATTAGTGGCTTTTTTATCAATAAAGACAAAACCTTACCCCCTTCACAGGAAATCATCGAACTACGTGTAATTAATAGCGAGTAAGTATTAAGTAACATAAACTTACGCGCTTAAATTATAAATAGTGTTGTCATTAACTATGAAGCTAAGTACTAAAATCTTACTACTGATAACCCCTGTGATACTGATCAGTACCGCAGCTTCTAGCTATATTATTTATTCAACGCAGAAAAGCAGTTTTATCAAACGCGAAGACAACGCACTTCAGCTAAACATGGAAAAGTTGGTAGGATATTTTCGACAGTCTCGCTCGTTCCTAAATAGCTACTCTTACACCTTGACCCAAAGTGACATGGTGAAGCGTTACTTTCTCACTGAACAAAACCTATCTCGCGATCTTGAACTGGTTAGTAACCTTCGAGAAGCCATACACTTCTTGCAAGATGACGATGAAAGCTATACCGGGTTAGCGCTTCTCAATAGTCAGCGAAAATTGAGTTATTACGCTGATAATAACAGCGACTCACGCACTCAGATTGACAGCAAAATATTGGATTTTGTGGATCAGTACTATCAAGACACCTTAGCAGCATCAAGTACCAACTATATTCAAAACTCTCAAGGTGAAGGGATGTTGGTTCACTACGAAAAGGTAGACAAAAAAACGATTTTCCCAACCGCAAACAATCACCCAGACGATGTGTTCTTTGTTGTTGTGTCAGTCTCTCTCGATAAATTTAATGCGCTGAGAAAACAGATAGAGTTCGACTACCAAACCAGCTTGTTCTTCACATCTATAGCGGTTTCTCTGGGAAATGATGTCACCCACTCAGTCAAGCTTGCGCCAGAACTATACGCCACTGTTGACCCGGCGCCATTCCTATTGGAAAACAAGCTCGAATCAATTTGGAATAAGCTGAGTTTGTCCTTTGCACTATCCGCGTTTGTGACGGTTGCTCTGCTACTCATGCTTTTGTCTCGCAGTGTGATATCCCCGATAACACGACTCGACCGACAACTGCAGCAAGTCGAAAAAAAACAACGTAAGAACATCGAACGCTTAGGCACTCGTGATGAGCTTGGCCGCCTATCACAGCGTTTTTATGACATGTACCAAGAGTTAGATAACACCTACCAACAGACCAAGCTATTGGCCGAGAATGATCAATTAACCCAAATAGCCAATAGGCATCAATTTCAAACCTTCGTTCAGCAATCATTACCCAAGCCTAGCTCGAATACCAAAACCTGGGTTCTCTACTTTGACCTAGATAACTTCAAGTTTGTGAACGACAAATATGGACATCAAATCGGCGACTCCATTCTAGTCAGTTTTGCTCAGCGTATTTCAGATATTTGTAGCCACTATAAAACAGAGTTTGACGCTCATTGTATGCCAGCCCGACTTTCTGGAGACGAGTTCGTTGTGTACATTAACGCGCCTACTCGCCAAGGGAATATCGCGCATAGATTCTCTGATAGCTTACTGACGCCACTACAAAAAGGTTTTATCACAGAATCAGGGAGCTTTCCGATCACGGTCAGTATTGGTATTGCTACCTACCCCAATGATGGCCACTCCATCGAAAAGCTACTGTCGAACGCTGATACCGCGATGTACCAAGCCAAACGCGCAGGTAAAAACCAATTTGCTGACTATTCACGAGATTTAGACAAAGCGATTCAACGCCAAGCAAACATTGAACGCGCACTCAGAGACAAGAACTTTGATGATGAATTTAGGCTCGTTTATATGCCGTACATGGATTCAACAGGAACCCATGTTATTGGTGTTGAGGTGTTATTACGTTGGAATTCGGAGCAACTAGGCTTGGTTCCACCTGATGAATTCATTCCAATTGCCGAGCAAACTGGATTATTCGATCAGGTTGATCAGTGGGTCATTCAGAATGCATTTGCTTCTTTTCATCGACTTCAGGCTCAGTTTGATCACGCAATTCAGTTGTCGATTAACTTATCTTCTGCTGGGATTGAAACGACTGATCTTGCTGACTTCATCAAAGAGCACGCCGATTTAAATCGAATTCCGCCAAGTTTGATTGATTTTGAAATTACCGAAACCTTTTACTCAAACTCTGAAGGCTTTCCGCTGCTTAACGAACTATCTGATATGGGCTATCGATTAGCCATTGATGACTTTGGATCTGGCTACACCTCCATCACTCAACTGGTGCAGTATCCAACTCAAAAAATTAAGCTCGATAAAGCCTTTTTAGACACCTTAATTGAGACCGATAATCAGAACATAGTAAAACCGGTTATCGGGTTATGTCATGCTCAGGGTAAGAAGGTCACAGCCGAGGGCATCGAAACTGAAAGCATGCATCAGTGGTTGCAAGAAGCACAGTGCGATATGCTACAAGGCTATTACTTCGGTAAACCTATGCCATTAGAAGAACTGAGTGATTGGTACCGACAGCATCAACTCAATTTAATCGATAACAAAAAGAATCCAATACATGAAATCTGTAATCATCGCATCGCTGAACCCAGCTAAAATTAACGCCGTTAAAAGTGCATTCTTATCTGCTTTTCCTGATACTGAATTTGATTTCAAAGGCATCAGCGTCCCTAGCGGTGTCGCCGATCAACCGATGAGCAACGACGAAACCTATCAAGGTGCGGTAAATCGCGTTCACAACGCAACTCAAGCTCAACCTGATGCGGATTTTTATGTTGGATTAGAGTCTGGAATAGAAGGAAAGGTTACATTTGCTTGGATGGTCGTTGAAGCAAACGGTCAGCGCGGAGAATCTCGGTCAGCAAGCTTGATGCTACCACCCGTTGTGCTTGATAAACTCCAGCATGCGAATGAGCTAGGTGATGTGATGGATGAAGTATTCGGCACCGACAACATAAAGCAAAAAGGCGGTGCGATTGGCTTATTAACACATAACCAACTATCTCGCAGTTCTGTATATAGCCAGGCTTTAATACTAGCGCTGATCCCATTTGTTAACCCTAAGCACTTCCCTGCTTAGTCTTGTTTAAGAAACACGATATTTCGCCTCTCTAGAGGTAATAACATTAAGCGGGATAAAAACAAAAAACGCTAACCTATGGTTAGCGTTTTTATCAAGTTCTTAAGGCTTACTGTTTAAATGCTTACTTGAGTAACAGCTCTGCAATTGCCGCTTTCTCTTGCTCAGATTTAGCCTTTAGCTCATTAGAGCCTCGCGTGATCGTAGCCACACCCACACCTAACATTTGGCTCACCTGTCTTTGTGACATGTCCCCTTTCATGAGTTCACAAAGAATATTCACTCGAGCGACCAAAGCATCTCGCTCATCAGGTGTCATCATCATGGTCAACAACAGTTCATGCTGATCTTTCTCAGCCGCTGTTTTTACCAAATCCATTAGTTGTTGCCAATTCTCATATTCAGGTTGTGATGCCATATCTCTACACTTACTTTTAAATTTTGGCTTGAAGTAGCCGCTTAATGATTGAAAGCGTTTAACACTTTATACCGAAACACTTGCTTTGATCCAATGTAAAAAGGCAGCAAGTGGAACTGGTTCGCACTCACTGCCTTTAATATTACTCAGTTTCGGAGAAAGTACCGAACCTCTAGTATTTCGTTTCGGCCTCATGGGGTGCTAAAAACATCCCTTTCTCGCCCAAGATATCTCGATAGTAGGTCTCAAACATCAAGATATTCTGAACGTAACCACGAGTCTCTTTGAATGGAATCATTTCGATAAAAGCAAATGCATCGAGCTTTTCATCGCTGCGTGAACGCCATTGTTTCACACGACTCGGGCCTGCATTATAAGCAGCAAATGCAAAAATACGGTTGTTATCATATTGAGCTAATAGGCCATCTAGATAGTGGCTACCAATCTCAATGTTCTTGCCGACATCATAAAGATCATCGCTGTCCTGGTACTTAATCTTATGTTTTTTAGCCGTATATTGCGCCGTCTTTGGCATAATTTGCATGATGCCACGCGCGCCAACTGGAGAGCGAGCCTCTGAATCCATCGCACTCTCTTGCCTCGCTAAAGACATTAAGGTAATCGGGTCTATATCGTGCTTTTCTGCGTAGAAGTTAAACCACCACTTATGAGCAACAGGAAAGCGTAAAGCGATGTTGTCCCACATCTTCGCAGAGATGCTCGCAGTCACTGTAAAGTGGTTCCAACGCTGCGTCGCAGCATGAGCGGCAAGCATTGATTTCTGATCTTTATCAGCATTGGTTAACAACCAACGCCATTCACTCTTCGCTGCCGCAATTTTATCTCGGTCAATCAGCTCGCCGATTCGAACCAAAGAAGTCTCAAATGGCTTTACTGTTTCAGCGTTGTATTTGAGTGTCGATGTTGGGTACTGAACTGGCTTACCTAACTGCTTAGCCGCAGCCACACTGTAGAAATTACGCTGACCCAAGATATCTGACAGTCGTTTGTTACCCTTAGCAGTATCACCGAGTGCTATCTCTGCTCTACCCTGCCAATACTGCCAGCGAAGCGAAGCCTGATGCTTATCATCTAAGCGCGCTATCCACTCTTTCAAGCCAGTCCAATCTGCATGCTGAATAGCTAAACGAGCACGTCTTTCCAACAAGACTTGCTTTGATGAACTCTCGAGCATTTTGTCTCGCCACGCCATCAACTCTTCAGAGTCGGTATTGATCAAGCGGAACGTTAAGTAATCCGCTAGCTCTTGGGATTTTTCTTTAGATAACTTTTGAGCTTGAACAACATCATTAAAAATCTCTTGAGCGCTGCTTGCTGATTCCCTTGCTAACTTCTCGAAACCAAATTCGGTTTGAGCTTGGTAGAATTCATTTGCAGGGTGCTTCTTGGCAAACGCGAGAACATCTTCAGGCTTGTTGAACAACGCCTTCATCTGCCTAGCTTGAGCAATTGCCTCATCATGATCTAATTGCTTGACCAGATAAGTCATTAATTTGCCGTTTCGTTTATCAAATGCCAGTAGCATTCGCTCTAGTATTAGCTCATCCGTTCTTAAGCCCGCTTCATCCCAACTTTCGAAGAGCGGGTCACAGGCGTCATCAACACCATTACCACTTAACCAAAGCTGTTTCGCACCTTTGAAGGCAAGCTCTTTGTTTCCTTGCTCATAGTTCGCACGGTAGTAGATACATTGGTATTTTTCACCAGTCGGCTCTTGGGTTTGAAACTCAAGGATCGTCTTCCACTGTTTTTGAGCCGCCAATAAATCTAAATAAGGCGCACGCATACGATTCGAAAATGGTAGGGCTTTATTCTCTTCAATAAAGGCATCCACTTCAGTAGGTGTGCGATCACCTAAACCTAATAAGAAGGCTCGATAATCAGTGTAAGGCGTTAACGGATATGTTTGAATTTTGTTACGTAGCGCAGAGTAAGCTTCTAGATCACGGTTGTCTAAAACCTCTTGCGCTCTGTCATAAACATCACGCTGCATTTCAAGCTCGGAGGCATTGCTAGCCATAACCATCGGAGCCAGTGAAAATGAAGACAAAATTGCCGATGCAGCCACAGCAATTTTCGTATTACCAATGCGGAAAAACATTCGCTCTTTCCTTAGTGCGTGTATGAATACGTGAAGTCTATTTACGCCCGACATCACATCAAATGTAAAGAGTTTGAGTGTAAATATTATTAATATTTAACACTTCGCCTCAGAAGCTTATTAAATATAGTTTTAATGACCAATGTGACAATAATAGGTAAGGATTAGTTCAAGAATGGCTTTTCTGTCCTAGGAGTAACATCTTTGGGGATATTGGTATAAAATAGCCGATAATTTTGAACAATAAATTAGGATCGATCGGCAATGGCTGAATACGTATATACCATGTCTCGGGTGAGCAAAACTGTTCCACCTAAGCGTCAAATTCTTAAAGACATTTCTCTTAGCTTTTTTCCTGGCGCTAAAATCGGTGTTTTGGGTCTAAATGGTTCAGGTAAATCTACCCTACTACGTATCATGGCTGGTATTGATACTGATATTGATGGTGAAGCTCGTGCACAACAAGGTCTTAAAGTCGGTTACCTACCGCAAGAGCCTGTACTAGACGAATCAAAAACAGTGCGTGAAATCGTAGAAGAAGCGGTTTCTGATGTTGCAGACGCGCTTAAGCGTATCGACGCAGTTTACGCAGCTTACGCAGAACCAGATGCAGATTTTGACGCACTAGCAAAAGAGCAAGGCGAACTAGAAGCTCTGATTCAAGCGAAAGACGGTCACAACCTAGAGACAGCTCTAGAGCGTGCTGCTGATGCACTTCGTCTTCCTGAGTGGGATGCGAAAATCGAACTCCTATCCGGTGGTGAACGTCGTCGTGTTGCGATCTGTCGTCTACTTCTAGAGAAGCCAGACATGCTGCTTCTTGATGAACCAACTAACCACTTGGATGCAGAATCAGTGGCTTGGCTTGAGCACTTCCTTGTTGATTACAGCGGTACTGTTGTGGCAATTACCCACGACCGTTACTTCCTAGACAACGCTGCTGGCTGGATTCTAGAACTTGACCGTGGTGAAGGTATTCCATGGGAAGGTAACTACACATCTTGGCTAGAACAGAAAGATGAGCGTCTGAAGCAAGAGAAATCAGGCGAAAGCGCACGTCAAAAGACTATCGAGAAAGAACTTGAGTGGGTTCGTCAAAACCCTAAAGGCCGTCAAGCGAAGTCTAAAGCTCGTATGGCTCGTTTTGAAGAACTAACGACTGGCCAATACCAGAAGCGTAACGAAACCAACGAACTGTTCATCCCGCCGGGTGAGCGTTTAGGTGACAAGGTACTTGAAGTTAAGAACCTAACGAAGTCATTTGGTGATCGCGTTCTTATCGACGACCTATCATTCAGCATGCCTAAAGGCGCTATTGTGGGTATCGTGGGTGCCAACGGTGCAGGTAAATCAACACTATTCAAGATGCTAAGCGGCGCAGAACAGCCAGATTCAGGTTCAGTTGAATTAGGCGAAACGGTTAAGCTTGCTTCTGTTGATCAGTTCCGTGACAGCATGGACGACACCAAAACAGTATTCCAAGAGATCTCTGAAGGCGCTGATATCATTAAGATCAACAACTTCGAAATCCCTGCTCGTGCATACTGCTCTCGCTTCAACTTCAAAGGCAACGACCAACAGAAAATCATCGGTCAGCTTTCTGGTGGTGAACGTAACCGTGTTCACCTAGCGAAACTGCTAAAAGCGGGCGGTAACGTACTGCTACTCGATGAGCCAACCAATGACCTTGATGTCGAAACTCTGCGTGCACTTGAAGAAGCGCTGCTTGAGTTCCCTGGCTGTGCAATGGTTATCTCGCATGACCGTTGGTTCCTTGACCGTATTGCGACCCATATCTTAGACTACCGTGATGAAGGTCAAGTTAACTTCTACGAAGGTAACTATACTGAGTACACAGAGTGGCTGAAGAAGACTCTGGGCGCACAAGCGGCTGAACCGCACCGTATCAAGTACAAGCGTATTGCTAAGTAAATTAGCTTGTATTTTGAACAAAGGCCGCGATAATAGCGGCCTTTGATATATCTGGCTTACTATTTACCTATTGATATAGAGAAATTACCTATGCTTGAAAGACGTCAATTTTCACGAGTTATTTATCAAGTCCCGACTGAGATCTCACAAGGACAAGTAAATGTATCAGGCTCAGTGCAAGACTTATCTCTCCATGGTTTACTCATTCAATGTGATAAATGGCAGCAACTCAGCCACGATGCTCCTGTTCAAGTCAGCTTTAAGCTCACCAACAGTGATATCAATATTCAGTTAGAAGCAATGATAGTCTCTACCATCAATACCTCAATGCGTTTACGCATAGAGCATTTAGATATTGATAGTATTGGCCGCCTTAAGCGCCTTGTTGAGCTTAATGTCGGCGACGATGAACTGCTTTATAGAGAGATTGAACACCTTACCGATTTAGGTAAGGAATAATATCTCCATTACCTTTTTCTATTAGAAGCATTTAGTTAATACAGAACCATGTCTAAAAAAATTTCCATTACTATTCCCTCTAACAATGGGGAACAGACGTTTTACTTCGGCCGAAAAGCCGTGCTCATGTGTACCACTGCAATTTTTTCAGTGCCGCTGTTAATTGGCGGAGCTGCATACATGCACTTCGAAGGTAAACAAGAGCTCGCGATGCAAGCGGGTGATGCACAACAGTTAATTGAAACGCTGATTGTTGAAAAAGAGCAAACCGAGTTTCTTTATGCTGAACAGGTAGAAACCAATCACTCGTTATCGCAAACACTCACCGAAAAAGAAGGCACCATTCAACTGCTTGGTAAGCGTGTATTTGATGTGGAATCCGTGCTGGGTCTTGCCGATGAAGAACTGCTTACCGATGATATCTCTTTAGAAGATCGCATTGATGCTGCGGCGGTAGATTCAGCAGTAAGAGCGACGATGTTCCGTTTGATTCCAAACGACAGTCCTATGGCTTATCAACGTATATCTTCTTCTTATGGTAGCCGCACTAACCCTATTTCAGGTAAACGCCATGTACATACTGGTATCGATCTAACTTGTAAGCGTGGTGAAGATATTGTAGCGCCCGCAGATGGAGTCATTGAAACGGTACGCCCAAGTAAAAAAGGCTTCGGTAACTTTATTACTATGCGTCACTCGTTCGGTTTCATGAGTTCTTACGCGCACCTACAAAAATTCAAAGTTCGCAGCGGTCAGTTTGTGAGTAAAGGTGATGTGATTGCAAGCTGTGGTAACTCAGGCAACTCTACCGGCCCACACTTGCATTATGAAGTACGCTTCCTTGGTCGTTCACTGAACCCTCAATACTTGATGGATTGGACACCGGAAAACTTCAACTACGTGTTCGAGAAAGAGAAAAAGGTTAAGTGGGGCCCACTGGTTCAGCTTATTGATAATGTGGTTCGCTTGCAGATCAACCTGACTAACGTGCCTTACATTAGCTCGACCATCGACACGGTATCGAGTGAAGAGAGCAAAAAACCTATCACGACTAACTAGTTGTTACTGGCTAACTATTTATTAATGGCCAAGTTCTGTTGGTTTGGCCTATGATGATCTAATTGCTTTTAGCCTACAGTAGGCCAACTACTTTTAGTTCTGAATTAGATAAAAAAAGAGCGACCATCAGGTCGCTCTTTTTTATGATTTCAAATCAGTATTAGCCACGATGAATCGAGTCATGCGCTTGCTTTAAAAGATTTTGGCTCTCTTGCAAGAACTGCTGCGAGTAGTCGCCAAACCAATCACTGACTTGATTAAAGCTATCAACGAATTTGGCTTTATCTTTCCCATCCAAGATTTCTAATGCTTCACCGAAACGACTATGGAAACGTCGAATCATCTCTATGTTCTCATCTGAAGAAAGAATGATATCACCGTACAAGTTCGGGTCTTGAGCAAACAGACGACCAACCATCGCAATCTCAAGTCGGTAGATTGGCGAACTTAGCTTCAGAAGCTGATCAATGTTCGGGTTCTCTTTACTTAGGTGCAAGCCGTAAGCAAAAGAGGTGAAGTGGCGTAGTGCTTGAATCAGAGTCATACCGTGATCGTGTTCAGCAGCATCCATCTGACAAAGGCTCGCGCCCCAAATACCAAATTGATTCAGTAACCATTGGTAGCTTTCAGAGCCACGCCCATCACTGTAAACAATCACTTGTTTCGCAAGGCTTGGAACATCAGGACCAAACATTGGGTGCAACCCAACCACTGGGCCTTGGTGCATGTTCATCATTGCTTGTAGAGGCTTTGATTTAATCGACGTCAAATCACAAAGAATACAATCGCTTGGTAGATTACCCAGCTTCGCAATCACACCTTCTGTCAGGTGAATTGGAACCGTTACAACTACAAGGCCAGCATTATCTAAGATCTCATCGGCTCTATCCCAATCTTGGCTGCCAAGGATTTTCACTTCGTAACCAGAAAGCTTGAACATACGGCCAAACAGACCACCAAGTTGACCATTACCACCAACGATAACCACTGAACGTAACTCTGGGTTAAGGCACTTAAAACCAGAATCTTTTTCACTGGCATAAGACTCACGCATCGTACGACGCAAAATATCTTCGATTAACTGCGGTGGAACCCCTATTTTCTCGGCTTCTTGACGACGAGACGCCAGCATCGCAGCTTCGCGCTCTGGTACATAAATAGGTAAACCATGTTCACTTTTTACTTCTCCGACTTTCTCTACTAGAGCCAGTCGTTGAGCCAGTAAATCCAACATTTGTTTATCGACAGCATCGATTTGGTCGCGTAATTCGTTCAGTTCAACGGCCATTTTATTCCTTACTAATCTATAAGCCCGTGCTAATCTAAAAGCCCGCACTGATGCAGGTTCGTTAGCAACAGATCTTAAAATGCCCCATTAGATGAGGCACTTAAATTTAAACTCTGACTAACCTTTCAAGCGGTTCTCTAAGAACGGGACTAATTCCGTATGTGCATGTTTCAATAGTGCCTCAGTTGACTCCCAATTGATACACGCGTCGGTAATAGATACCCCGTATTTCATCTCATTGAGAGGTATATCTGAAGATTGGTTTCCTTCGTTAATATGGCTCTCAATCATCAGGCCGATAATCGACTTATTACCTTCACGAATCTGATGGATGACATCTTCAGCCACCAGCGGTTGGCGACGGAAATCTTTACGAGAGTTCGCATGGCTACAGTCAACCATTAGTGCCGCCTCTAAGCCAGACTTACCCAGCTCTTGCTCACATTCGTGTACAGATACTGAATCGTAGTTCGTCTGCTTACCGCCACGTAAAATTACGTGACCATTTGGGTTACCTTGCGTCGTTAGTAGTGCAACTTGACCTTCACGGCTGATACCCATGAAACGGTGGCTAGAAGAAGCCGCCTGCATTGCATTGATTGCAGTACCTAGGTTGCCATCCGTACCATTCTTAAAGCCGATTGGCATTGAAAGACCACTCGCCATTTCGCGGTGGGTTTGTGATTCAGTCGTACGAGCGCCGATTGCTGCCCAGCTGAATGTATCTGCTAGGTATTGCGGGCTGATTGGATCTAGCGCTTCTGTCGCTAGTGGAATTTCCATCTCAGCGAGTTCAACAAGTAGCTCACGGCCAACATGCAGACCATGCTCAATATCGAAAGTGCCATCTAGATGTGGGTCATTGATCAAGCCTTTCCAACCAACAGTGGTACGAGGCTTCTCAAAGTAAACACGCATTACAATATACAGTTGGTCGCTAAGCTGCTCAGATAAATCTTTTAAGCGTTTCGCGTACTCTTTTGCAGCTTCAATATCATGGATAGAACATGGGCCACATACTACAAGCATGCGATGATCTTTCTTATGAATGATATTTGCTATAGTTTCACGAGACTCTTGAATGAAACGACGAGCATTATCACTCAAAGGCAGTTTTGCTTTTAACTCCTCTGGAGTAATCAGTACCTGTTCGTCGATGATATTGACATTGCTTAATTCACTTTTCTGCATAACTCAACCTGTATATTTATTTTTACACCCAACATTTCCATTTGGGCTAACAATCTTTAAAAACACAATAACAGCTACAAAAACGATTGCAAGTGTAAACAATAAAAAACATTTACTGTAAATTAAAATTTACATACCCTCTTTAATTCATTCTGATACACAAACCAGTTTAAACCGCGCCCCACACATACAAAAAAGGCGATATTTCTCATATCGCCTTCTTCAAACTTATAGAGTGTTTATTTATCACCCAGCGTTTAACATTCGCTTAATTTGCTCTGAGGCCTTTTTCCATCGACTATCCGAGTGAAGCGTCGATAAATCAAAGCTGTGCTTTTTAAGCAATGAGTTGGCTAAAGACACCTCTTGAATCGCTAAGTGATCAAGAGCCTCAATTTGTGCATCTCGCTTATTACACATCAACACCATGTCACACCCCGCATTCAGAGCAGCCTTCGCTCTATCGGCTGGCCCACCCATAATCGCAGCACCTTCCATAGTTAGGTCATCAGAGAACACCAAGCCTTTAAATCCAAGCTGTTGCTTCAATACTTTCTGCAACCAATACTCAGAGCCACTCGCTGGCTGATCATCATAGTGCGAAAAAACCACGTGCGCGGGCATCATCGCATCTAATATTCCAGCTTCAATTTGAGCCTTGAAGATGGCCATGTCGGTTTCAAAGATGTCATCTCTAGGATCGTAAGGCGTTTCAAGGTGCGAATCAGCAATCACACCGCCGTGTCCTGGGAAGTGCTTCCCTGTTGTCGCCATTCCAACCGATTTCATGCCTTTAATAAAAGCACTGCTGTGGCGAACGATGGTCTCAATATCTTCACCAAACGCTCGGCTACCAATCGCTTTACAGTCGTGACCTTTATCTAATACAGGCGCAAAGCTCAGATCGATATCATGGGCAATCAATTCCGCCGCCATCAACCAACCGGCTTGTTCTGCTAACTGCTCACCATTATTCTTAGTCGAGAATTCTTGAGCGGCAGGGATAATTGAAAATCCATCGCGGAAGCGCTGAACTCGGCCACCTTCTTGGTCAACACCAATCAAAATAGGACGTTTCGCTACCTTGCGGATCTCTTTGTTTAACGCCGAAAGCTGTTTGCTATCGTGGTAGTTTCGAGTAAATAAGATGAGACCACCAACGGTTGGATGCTCTAAAATTTCTCTGTCTTCAGCTGTCAGTTCGTAGCCTGCAACATCAACCCACAACGGTCCCATATTTATTCCTTATTAAACCTAATTTCATAAACTTCCCGAGATTATTCTCTTTAAATTTGCTTTACAATGTTTTTAAAACAATCTGTGGAAGACTTTAAGAATGCAGGGTAAGAGCTTAGGAACGGATCATAAAGAACTGTATATCGGTGTGATGTCGGGGACGAGTATGGACGGTGTTGATACTGCGTTAGTCTCGATTGAAGACGATAGCATTACATTGCTTGCTCATGATGAGTTCCCGATGCCTGATGACCTCAAAGCACGTCTGCTTGAAGTCTGTATTGGTCAGAAAACCGATTTGATTGCCATTGGCGAACTAGACCACCAGCTTGGTCATCTATTTGCTGATGCGGTTCTACAACTTCTCAACAAGTCAGATACGCCTGCATCATCCGTGACTGCGATTGGTAACCATGGCCAAACAGTATTCCATCAGCCAACCGGTGATTCGCCATTTACCATGCAGCTGGGTGATGCCAATATCATTGCCGCTAAAACACAGATTCAAACAGTCGCAGATTTCCGACGCAAAGACATGGCGCTTGGCGGACAAGGGGCGCCATTAGTACCAGCGTTTCACCATACGATTTTTCACCCAAAAGACAGTTCGGTTGTGGTGTTGAACATTGGTGGTATCTCGAATATTTCAGTGCTGCGCCCGAATCAGCCTACTCTTGGTTATGATACAGGCCCCGGCAATATGTTAATGGACGCTTGGGTAGATAAACACATCGGTGAAAAATTTGACCGTGATGCGCGATTCGCGCTTAAAGGCCAACTCAATCAAGCCTTGCTCGAACAGTTGCTAAATGAACCTTATCTATCTCAAATGCCGCCGAAAAGCACTGGCAGAGAACTGTTTAATCTACCGTGGCTAGAGCAACATTTAACAGAATTTAAAGATCTTGCAGCAGAAGATGTTCAGCGCACGCTTTGTGAATACACCGTATTGACGATAGCCAATGAAGTAGAGACTTATCGCTTGGGTAGCCAAGCGGCACTGTATGTGTGTGGCGGTGGTACACGAAATCCATTGTTGATGAAGAGACTGTCTGAACTGCTTACAAGTTGGGAGGTTGAGTCGACAACCAGTAAAGGTGTTGATGCTGATTACATGGAAGCGATGGCCTTTGCGTGGCTTGCTCAACGTCATGTTCATCAACTGCCAAGCAATTTACCAGAAGTGACTGGCGCAAGCAGAGCGGCCTCTCTAGGCGTTCTCTATCGTGCTGACTAAACAAATCTAGAACCATCATTTTAGAATCACCATTTAAGGATCATTATGAGTAACGACGCTCTCATATCAGCGCTCTCGCACCTCGTTTCGGAGGGGAGAAACCCTGACACTATGGATATTGATCTGCTCACCTCTCTCGAAGTGGTTGAAAAGATTAACCAACAAGACAAACAGGTACCACTGGCGATCGAGGCGGAACTGCCACAGATCGCGAAAGCGGTTGATAAGATCGCTTACGCCTTTCAAAACGGTGGCCGACTGATTTATATGGGCGCAGGCACCAGTGGTCGATTAGGTGTGTTAGACGCATCAGAATGCCCACCGACTTTCGGCGTTTCAGACAAAATGGTTATCGGCCTAATTGCAGGCGGACCAGAAGCAATTTTGAAAGCCAAAGAGGGAGCAGAAGACTCACTGACTCTCGGAATTGAAGATCTCAAAGCGATTCAGTTTTCAGAAAATGATGTTGTGGTTGGCATAGCAGCCAGTGGTCGCACTCCTTACGTAATAGGTGCACTCAACTATGCCAATCAGCTTGGCGCGGTTACAGTTGCGCTGTCTTGTAACCCAGGGTCTCCGATTGCTGAGATTGCTCAAATCGCGATAAGCCCAGTGGTTGGCCCGGAAGCATTGACTGGCTCAACACGCCTCAAATCAGGTACGGCGCAAAAATTAGTGCTAAATATGCTAACGACTGCCAGCATGATTCGTATCGGTAAGAGCTACCAAAATCTGATGGTCGACGTAAAAGCAACCAATGAAAAATTGGTTGCCCGCGCTGCTCGTATCGTTATCCAAGCGACGGAGTGTGATAAAGCCCTTGCTGTTTCGACACTTAAAGCCACCGATTATGATGTAAAACTGTCCATTTTGATGATTCTGACAGGGCTGGGGTTAGAATCAGCTAAGGCTCAACTTGATCAACAAAATGGTTTCTTGAGAAAAGCGGTCGAGAATAATCAGTAATCTTAATTTGGTTTGTAGCTTCTCATTTAGACAGCTACTTTAACGACATACAAAAAGACCAGTACACATGCGGCACTGGTCTTTTTATTTTCTAATCGCTAGTTTGAGCTTAGTAGTCGTTAGAAAACTCATCCCAGCCGCGCTGCCATTCCATACGGAAACGTTGAGCGTCTTCCGTACCTGAACAAACGCCTTCATAAACCTGGCCAGATAAGCCAATTTGATAAGCATGGTTTGGGTTGCAGTATTCAGCAACACCTAGATAGTAACCTTTGCTGTAGCTTGATTGGTCTACCGTTCCAAGCTTAGTCATCTCTTGGTAAGAACGTTGAGTGTTACCTTTGATCCCGTCACGATAGCCAATCTCTTGCCAATTGCCTTCGGCCGCTAAATCTTGAACATTGGCGCTGCATCCTGCAAGGCTAAATGCCACGGCGAATAGTGCTATTATTTTTTTCATTTCAATCCTTTATATTGTTACTTCACCACTTCCTGACGAAGCGCTGCCATTGTGGCGATTCTCCGCTGAACACGTACTGATGTCCACTCATTGTCTATTGTTGTCCTCTTCAGCAAGAGAACAAACCGCTCAATCAGTTATAACACCACTTAATTAGCTATTCGACCACTCACTCTCATAGCGGAAGTTTCTTCTCATACACTCCTTTAATATACACCCTGACTTAATTAATACATTCAGGGATAACAAATTATGATGTGGTTTCTTACCTGTGTTGCAGCACTCATTGGTGGCTACTTTATTTACGGTGCCTTTATCGAGAAGATTTTCGGTATCAATGAAAAGCGTCAAACACCCGCTCACACCAAGCAAGACGGCGTGGACTTCGTTCCAATGTCGACTCCAAAGGTTTACCTAGTTCAACTGCTTAACATTGCAGGTGTAGGTCCAATCTTCGGCCCTATCATGGGTGCCCTTTACGGCCCAGCAGCAATGCTTTGGATCGTGCTAGGTTGTATCTTCGCAGGTGCCGTACACGACTACTTCTCAGGTATGTTATCTATCCGCAATGGTGGCGCTTCGGTTCCAACCATCACTGGACGTTACCTAGGCAATGGCGCAAAACACTTTATGAACATCTTTGCCATTGTTCTACTGCTTCTTGTTGGTGTGGTATTCGTTTCAGCTCCAGCAGGCATGATCACTAACCTAGTGAACGACCAAACTGATTTCGTAATGTCTACGAGCACCATGGTTGTCATCATCTTTGCTTACTACATCATCGCAACGATTGTCCCTGTCGATAAAATTATTGGTCGCTTCTACCCACTGTTCGGTGCTCTGCTTATCTTTATGTCTGTTGGTCTAATCACTGCGATTGGTCTATCTGACGAGCACCAAATCATGGGTGGCTTCGAGATGAAAGACATGTTCACTAACATGAACCCTAACGACTTACCGCTTTGGCCTGCTCTGTTTATCACTATCGCTTGTGGTGCTATCTCTGGCTTCCATGCAACTCAGTCACCACTGATGGCTCGTTGTATGGAAAACGAAAAGAACGGTCGCTTCGTATTCTACGGTGCAATGATTGGTGAAGGCATCATCGCCCTAATTTGGTGTGCACTTGCTCTGTCATTCTTCGGTTCAGTTGAGTCTCTATCTGACGCGATTGCAAACGGTGGCCCTGGTAACGTAGTTTACAGCGCTTCATTTGGCCTACTGGGTGTATTTGGCGGTATCCTTGCTTTCCTTGGCGTGGTTATCTTACCTATCACTTCTGGCGACACTGCATTCCGTTCAAGCCGTCTTATCCTTGCTGAATACTTCAACATGGAACAGAAAACACTGCGTAACCGCCTACTGATGGCTCTCCCATTGTTCGTTCTTGGTGGCATCCTGACTCAAGTTGATTTCGGTATCATCTGGCGTTACTTCGGTTTTGCTAATCAATCAACAGCAGTAATGATGCTATGGACAGCTTCGGCTTACCTACTTCGTCACAATAAATTGCACTGGGTAACCACGGTTCCAGCTGTGTTCATGACATCTGTGTGTATCACATTCATCCTGAACAATAGCCAACTGGGCTTCGGTCTGCCAATGCAACTTTCAACCATCATCGGCGTGGTGAGTGCATTCGGAATTGCTGCTTACGTTATCAAAATTTCAAAAGGCAAAGGCGATATCGACCTTGCTGATGAAGAAGAAAAAGAAGCAAAAGGCGTCACCAAAACCGCCTAGTTCTTTCAGACTCCTGAGAACAAGAGACACGTCTTCATAGAGAGACGAAAGAACAAGCCAAACACACTTCGCTTGCTCCCGTAATCACCCAGTGATTCGTGGAAATTATGACTAAAGCCCGTCCTCTGTGATGGGCTTTACTGTATCTCAGCATTAGTACATCAATATTGGTATCTCCGCCTGACAAGCAATCGTCACTCGATATAACCAACGAAAACACAAGCAAAGCTACCGTTACCACGCAATGAGCTTTACACTTAACCAGCGTCTCAATAGGTGAAAATATGGAACTCATTCTCTCTCTGCTGCAACAAACCTGTGTTTACTTAGTAATTGCTTACATGCTAAGTAAAACTCCACTGATTCTCCCTTTGTTGAGCATCTCTTCACGCTTAAGTCATAAAGTCAGCTGTTATGTTCTGTTTTCTCTGTTCTGTATTATGGGCACCTATTTTGGACTGCAGATTAATGACGCGATAGCCAATACGCGCGCGATGGGTGCGGTCATGGGTGGTCTATTTGGCGGCCCTGTCGTTGGCTTTGCCGTCGGCTTTACTGGCGGTATTCACCGTTACTCATTAGGCGGCTTCACAGACTTGGCTTGTGCTATTTCCACCACAGCTGAAGGCTTGATTGGCGGCCTATTGCACGTTTATCTCGTCAGAAAGAACAAAGCCAGCCAGCTGTTTAATCCATTGGTGGTTTTCTCTGTTACCTTGTTTGCAGAGATTATTCAGATGCTAATTCTGTTAGCGGTCGCGAAACCATTCGAGCAGTCCTACGCTCTGGTTTCTGATATTGCCGCGCCAATGATCATTGCTAACTCAGTGGGTGCGGCGCTGTTCATGAGCATCATCCAAGATCGGAAAACCATCTTCGAGAAGTATTCGGCAACTTTCTCACGCCGCGCATTAACCATCGCCGAGCGTTCAGTGGGTATTTTGCATGGTGGATTCAATTCGGATAATGCGCAAAAAATCGTGCGTATCATTTACGAAGAGACTAACGTTGGTGCGGTGGCGATCACCGACCGAGAAAAAATCCTAGCGTTCATCGGGATTGGTGATGAACACCATATTCCGAACACCCCTATTTCATCGCAGAGCACGCTCACTTCGATGGAACAGAACGACATCATCTACCTTGATGGCAAAGAGAATCCATACCAATGCTCCCTTTCGCAGGATTGTAAGTTAGGCTCCGCGCTAATTATCCCGTTAAGAGCAGGAAACGAAGTCATCGGAACCATCAAACTGTATGAGCCAAAGTTGAAACTATTCTCGACCATCAATATGTCGATGGGTGAAGGTATCGCTCAGCTATTGTCGAGCCAGATCCTGTTTAGTAATTATCAACAACAGCAAACGCTGCTCACCCAAGCGGAAATCAAACTGCTGCATGCACAGGTGAACCCACACTTCTTGTTTAATGCGCTTAACACAATCAGCGCAGTGACACGTCGCGACCCAGATAAAGCTCGGGAGCTAATTCAGCATCTGTCTCACTTCTTTAGAAGTAACCTGAAGCAGAACATCAACACTGTAAAGCTCAAAGATGAACTGGCACACGTTAATGCGTATCTAACCATAGAGAAAGCACGCTTTACCGATCGATTAGAAGTGGAATGGGATATCGACCCACAACTGTATGAGTCGCAACTGCCAAGCTTTACCCTGCAGCCACTGGTTGAAAACGCCATCAAGCATGGTATTTCAAACATGTTGGAAGGCGGCCAAGTGAAGATCTATAGCGAAGCCTTCGAGGGTGGATTTAAGCTGATCGTGGAAGACAATGCAGGCAACTATCAAAAGCCTTCTCAAGACCATGTCGGTTTAGGGATGGAAATTGTTGACAAACGACTCACTAATTTCTTTGGACAAGATTCAGCACTAAAAATAGAATCTCAACCACAGCAATTCACTCGAATGAGCTTTATCATACCTATACTAAAATAAAGGTATTTTCGGAGACGAATCGCTCCGAGTTGAAACATTTAGAAGCAGACATTTAAAAGATAAGCGTGAATCAAACAGGGATTGAACCAAGATGAAGATTGTAGGATGTTAAAGGCATTAGTTGTCGATGATGAGCTTTTTGCTCGCGAAGAACTGATTGAGCTACTGACCGAAACCGGAGAAGTGGAAATCATCGGCCAAGCAAGTAACGCGATCGAAGGACTTAAACAGATCAATCTGCTCAAGCCTGATGTGGTGTATTTGGATATCCAAATGCCGCAGGTTACCGGGATTGAACTGTTAAGCATGCTTGATCCAGATACCATGCCTTACGTGGTCTTCGTCACTGCCTACGACCAATATGCGATTCAAGCCTTTGAAGATAACGCTTTTGACTACCTACTCAAGCCAGTTGAACCTTGTCGATTAAACAAGAGTGTTTGTCGTCTGAATAAGGTCATCAAGCAGAACCACAAAGCGCCGGAACAAGACATCTCTGCCATTGCTCCGTGCCGTTTAGAGCAAATCCCGTGCATCGGCCATAACCGTATTGTGATCATGGCAAGCCAAACGGTAGAGTGTGCTTATTCCGATATCAGTGGTGTTCATGTTCGTAGCTCATCACAAACAGCAACATCGCAGTTAACCCTAAAGATCTTGGAAGAAAAAACCGACTTAATCCGCTGTCATCGACAATACTTGATCAACATAAAGTCGATCCAAGAAATCAAACTG
Organism: Vibrio splendidus; assembly: GCF_003345295.1. Classification (NCBI taxonomy): domain Bacteria; kingdom Pseudomonadati; phylum Pseudomonadota; class Gammaproteobacteria; order Vibrionales; family Vibrionaceae; genus Vibrio; species Vibrio splendidus. Next base: position 287,533 of record NZ_CP031055.1, on the reverse strand, counting down.
TTAGAGAATGGGTTAGCCGAGATCATCACACTGACTGGTTTTGAAGTGCCTGTCAGCCGCCGCTACCTCAAGACACTGAAAGAGCTACTCGGTCTCCAGTAACCCATTAGAAATTCGACGCCTTGTTCCAAAGTACGATCAAAAAAGCCAACGCATCAACGTTGGCTTTTTAGTGTTTGCGAATCGATAGAGTTACGAATCGATCTTGTCACACATCAATAGTGATTAGTCGACTTGCTTAATCTGCAGCTCTTTCGGTACTTCGAAGAACATGTTCTCTTCACGACCTTGAATCTCTTCAACCTCGGTAGCACCCAGCTCACGAATACGATCTAAGATTTGGTTTACCAACTCTTCAGGAGCAGAAGCACCGGCTGTTACACCGATTTTCTTTTTCCCTTCAACCCATTCAGTTTGAATGTCTTCAGGGCAGTCTGTTAGATAACCTGGCGTACCGAGCTTCTCAGCTAGCTCTTTTAAACGAGTTGAGTTCGATGAGTTCTTAGAACCAACAACTATCACCACATCAACATCACCGGCCATCTCACGAATTGCGTCCTGACGGTTTTGAGTTGCGTAGCAGATGTCGTCTTTACGTGGGCCTTGGATCTCAGGGAACACTCGACGCAGCTCTTCAATCACGTCTGCAGTTTCATCAACTGACAACGTGGTTTGGCTAACGTAATGCAGGTTACTTGGATCATTCACCACTAGGTTCTGTACGTCCTCTGGTTTCTCAACCAAGTACATTCCACCTGTTTGGCTAGCGTACTGACCCATGGTGCCTTCCACTTCTGGGTGACCCGCGTGACCAATCAGAACCACTTCCATATGCTTGCGGCTCGCACGAGCAACTTCCATATGGACTTTGGTTACCAAAGGACACGTTGCATCAAATACGGTGAGTTCGCGCTCTTTCGCTTCTTTACGAACGGCTTGAGAAACACCGTGAGCAGAGAAGATCACGATGTTATCGTCTGGCACTTCACTTAACTCTTCGACAAAAATAGCACCACGTTGCTTTAGCCCTTCAACAACAAAGCGGTTGTGTACCACTTCATGACGAACATAGATCGGTGGCTGGTACATTTCGAGTGCACGCTCAACAATACTGATCGCACGATCGACACCGGCACAAAAGCCACGAGGGTTAGCTAACATTATTTTCATTTCATTGCTCATCATTTACCGCGGTACTAAGGTTGCTTCTATAGAGTTCGCTGTCAGCGAGGCTCGCATTCTACAGTGAAGCGCCTAGACAGTGAAGCTCTGGGTTACATCACAGCTGTAAGGTGATGTTATTCAACCGTCAAGATAGCGATTCTAAAGTTAAGATAGCTATTCTAACGCTAAGATAGTTAATCCACCGCTAAAATAGTTAGTCCACTGCTAAGATGTTGACGTCAAACGTAACGTCTTGGCCTGCTAATGGATGATTAAAATCAACCGTCACTGAATCACCCGCGATCTCAGTGATAATACCTGGAATTTCCATACCATCAGGACCTGAGAAAGCCATAATAGTGCCAACTTCGACTTCAGAATCGCCAACAAACTTAGCACGATCCATATGATGGATATGATCTGGATTTGGCATACCAAAGGCGTCTTGCGCCTTCAATTCGATAGACTTTTCAGTCCCCGTTTCAAGACCAATCAGGCACTGTTCAAAGTTCTCACTTAGGCTGCCATCACCCATAACGAACTTCGCAGGCTTACCCATATTTTCGGTGCTATCGGCAACTGAACCATCCTTCATTTTAATCGTAAAATGTAGAGTTACTGCTGAATCATTTTTAATTGCTGCCACGTTACTTTCCTTAGATTTCTTTATTATTTGAGGATGCGCTGTGCTTTGCTTCCTTGTTGACTGAAGCATAAAAAAAAGCGCCGTCGGAATCAACCGACAGCGCTTAGGGCTATTCTATTCTGTGAGTCATAGACTGACTTTAGGGCAATCTATTTAAAAGCGATTTACTTAATACTCATTAATGCCTGAGTAGCCTATTTGCTTTCATCTTTCTTGCGAAAGCCATCTAAGATGATCATCGCAGCACCGATACAGATCCCCATATCGGCTAAGTTAAACGCAGGCCAATGGTAAGTACCCCAGTAGAAATCTAAGTAATCGACAACAAAGCCGTGTACTACTCGGTCAAATACGTTACCTACCGCGCCACCAATGATGATCGCATAAGCAATGTTATTCCACTTCTCTGCTGCAGGTAGTTTACTCATCCAGTATGTCAGCATGCCAGTTACCGCAAAGGCGATACCAGTAAATAACCAACGCTGCCAGCCACTCTGATCGCTCAGAAAGCTAAATGCTGCACCATAATTATGGACATACAAAAAGTTAAAGAATGGCAACACCTCAATACGGTTTGCCCAGCCATAACCCATATTGTCCATAACGAATAGTTTGATGCCAATATCTGCAAGGAAGACCAACAGAGCCAGCCATAACCAACGCACACCAGATTGTTTTAACGAAACTTCACTCATTTCTATTCCTAGTATTTACGAAGCCAGTACCCATTTAATCATCCTTGTTAAGGGAGGATGAGCACTCAACTCGGTTAAACACATTTCCTATAATTAAAAATAACCCCAGTTGATACTGGGGCTATGATTTTTACAAAAAGTTCAGTCTTTCTCTGAGTCGTTATGCGAACTTACGCACTTCGCCTTCACCGTCGATATTCGACACACAACGACCACAAATTTTCTCGTGACCTTCAATTGTGCCTACATCTGGAGTGTGGTGCCAGCAACGGTCACACTTCTCAGCTTCAGTTGCTGCAACTTCAACGAATAGACCTGCAACGTCTGTCGCTTGAGCAACGTCAGATTTCTCGCTTAGTGGCTTAACAACAGCAGTTGATGTGATAAGTACGAAACGTAGCTCATCTTCTAGCTTGTTGATTTTAGCCGCTAACGCGTCGTCAGCGTATAGAGTCACTTCAGCTTGCAGTCCGCCACCGATCGTTTTCTCTTTACGAGCATCTTCAAGAAGCTTGTTCACTGCGCCACGAACTGACTGGATTTCAGTCCAGAATTCGTTGCTTAGCTCTTCGTCATCAGCAAGACCAAATAGGCCTTCGAACCACTCGCCTGTGAATACAAACGTGTCGCGTTCGCCAGGCATCTCGTTCCAGATTTCATCTGCAGTGAACGTCATGATAGGCGCCATCCAACGAACTAGAGCTTCTACGATGTAGTAAAGCGCCGTTTGACAGCTACGTTGAGCATGGCTGCCCTGTTTCGCTGTGTACTGACGGTCTTTAATTACGTCTAGGTAGAAAGAACCCATTTCGATAGAACAGAACTGCATTAGACGTTGAGTTACACCGTGAGTGTTGTACTCACCGTATGCTTTAACGATCTCTTCTTGTGCAGCTTGAGCACGGCCAACAGCCCAGCGATCAAGTGCGACCATTTCTTCAGCAGGTACTAGGTCAGTTTCAGGGTTGAAACCGTTCAAGTTCGCTAGGAAGAAACGAGCCGTGTTACGAATACGACGGTATGCATCAGCAGAACGCTTAAGGATCTCGTCAGAAACCGCAACTTCGTTAGTGTAATCCGTAGAAGCAACCCATAGACGTAGAATATCGGCGCCTAGCTTGTTGGTTACATCTTTAGGAGCAACCACGTTACCGATAGATTTAGACATCTTACGGCCGTTACCATCAACCACGAAACCGTGCGTTAGCACTTGCTTGTATGGTGCTTCGTCTTTCATCGCGATAGATGAAATCAATGATGACTGGAACCAGCCACGGTGTTGGTCAGAGCCTTCAAGGTAAAGATCAGCACTGTGCGTTCTTTCTTCATTCGGGAAGTTGTACTCTTCACGTGAATCCACAACAGAGAAGTGCGTTACACCTGAGTCAAACCATACGTCTAGCGTATCAAGTACTTTCTCGTACTTGTCAGCGTCTTCAGCACCCATCAGTTCAGCAGCATCTACATCCCACCAAGCTTGAATGCCTTTTTCTTCAACAAGCTTCGCTACTTTTTCAATAAGAGCTGGGCTATCTGGGTGAAGTTCTGATGTTTCTTTATGAACGAACAGAGCAATTGGCACACCCCAAGTACGTTGACGAGAGATACACCACTCAGGGCGACCTTCGATCATACCTTCGATACGGCTTTGACCCCATTCTGGCATCCATTCAACACTCTTCGTTGACTCAAGTGCTTTTGCACGTAGGCCAGCTTGATCCATAGAGATGAACCATTGTGGTGTTGCACGGAAGATGATTGGAGTTTTGTGTCTCCAACAATGTGGGTAGCTGTGCTCGTAAGCGTGGTGATGCAGTAGTGCACCTTTCTCTTTTAAAACTTCTAAAACAGAATCGTTCGCTTTGAATACATGCTGACCAGCAAATAGCTCAGTATCTGGCAGGTAAACGCCGTTTGAGCCTACTGGGTTAGCGATTTCTAGGTCGTACTTCTTACCAACCACGAAATCCTCTTGACCATGACCAGGCGCAGTGTGAACCACACCAGTACCTGAATCCGTTGTAACGTGGTCGCCAAGAACAGCAGGAACAGTAAAGTCGTAGAACGGGTGATTGAACTGAGAAAGCTCAAGATCAGCACCAGTCGCAAAACCAAGGTTATGGAAGTGCTCGATACCCGCACGATCCATTACGTCTTTTGCTAGTTCAGAAGCAACAACGATACGTTGAGCTGGCTGTTCGCCATTCGCTTCAACTTGGATAAGTACGTACTCAAGATCATCACGTAGACATACTGCGCGGTTAGCCGGCAGAGTCCAAGGTGTTGTCGTCCAGATAACGATAGAGATTTCGCCCTGACCCGCGTGACCTTCAGCTAGAGTAAATTTCTCTAGAAGCGCCGCTTCGTCAGCTGCTGTAAATTTCACATCGATAGATGGAGACACTTTATCTTTATATTCAACTTCAGCTTCAGCCAAAGCAGAACCACAGTCAGTACACCAGTGAACAGGTTTGAAACCTTTAAGAAGGTGACCTTTGTCTGCGATTTTTCCTAGAGAACGAATGATGTTCGCTTCAGTGCCGAAATCCATAGTGCGGTAAGGTTTATCCCACTCGCCCATGATACCAAGACGTTTGAAGCTCTCTTTCTGACCTTCAACTTGGCCCGCAGCGTACTTACGACACTCTTCGCGGAATTCAGCAGCCGAAATCTTCTGACCAGGCTTACCTTTCTTCTTCTCAACCATTAACTCGATTGGAAGACCGTGACAGTCCCAACCTGGGATGTACGGTGCATCAAAACCAGAAAGGGTCTTAGATTTGATAATAATGTCTTTAAGAATCTTATTCAGCGCGTGGCCAATGTGAATGTCGCCGTTCGCGTATGGAGGGCCATCATGCAGCACGAAAGATTTTTTACCTTTCTTTGCCTTACGGATTTCGCCGTAAAGATCTTCTTTGTACCAACGCTTCAGCATTTCTGGTTCACGATTTGCCAGATTGCCGCGCATTGGGAACCCTGTTTCTGGTAAGTTCAGGGTATCTTTATAATCACTCATCGATTCTTAATTCCGTTATATTGGGCGAAGTTAGACATTATGTTAATCGGTGGAATCATCCGACTAATTCTTTAGCTGAAGCAGCCACACCCTTGCGGCTTCAGCATCCAATTCTATTTGATTCTTTAGTGCGTCGAACGATTCAAATTTTATCTCGTCGCGCAGTTTGTGCAAAAGTCGTACTTCTAACTGTTTACCATATAAATTGGCTTTAAAGTCAAAAAAGTGCACTTCTAATTGCTGCCTTACACCATTAACCGTTGGTCGTTGTCCAATATTGGCAACGCCACCGACAGGAACACCGTCGATATCCAATGCTTCAACAACATACACTCCCGATACAGGAGAAACACAACGCTTTAATGGAATGTTAGCGGTAGGGAAACCGATAGTTCTCCCTAGTTTTCGACCATGAGACACACGACCACTAATACTGTAGTCACGCCCTAACATGGTAGCACTTGCAGCCAAATCATCGACCGCTAGTGCATTCCGTATCTCAGTGCTGCTTACTCGTAATTGATTTAAGCAATAGCTTTGGGTGCTTACCACCTCAAAACCATATTTTTCACCTGCTTCTTTAAGCATCGCGAAATTACCTGTTCGACCTTTGCCAAAGCAAAAATCGTCACCAACCACTAAGAATTTCACACCAAGCTTATCAACCAAAAGATCCTTAATGAATGCTTCTGCGGATAAGCTTGCAAAATACTGATTAAAATTCACACACAACAACCGACTGATATCTAGCTTACTCAGTTGCACATATTTATCTCGTAAGCGAGTTAAACGTGCTGGCGCTTTACCTCGGGCAAACAGCTCCATAGGCTGTGGTTCAAACGTCATGACAACAGAAGGGAGCCCTAATGCTGCAGCTTGTTTAGAAACCTGACTCAGAACCTCTTGATGTCCTAAATGAACACCATCGAAGTTACCTATGGTTAATACACAGCCATGATGCTGCGCTTTAATATTGTGTATACCTCGGATCAGTTCCATTATGATCAGCTAAAACCTGTTATTTGCATCATTTATTGTGTGAAACCGACGGATTATATACTAATCAGTATTAATCTGTCGCTGCTTTTAAATGTTTTACTCGGATACCTAAAATCAGTACCGAAACAATATAAACAAAGCCACCAAGTCCAATCAAGCCTGTTAATGTCAGCGCTCTCTGGCTAAAGCTCCATTCAAGCCAATGTTGCATATTATCCAACTGCCATAAAATCGCCGCGACCATCACTACGCCAGAGACAAGCAACTTGGCACTAAACAACAAGGTTGTCTTAGTTAATTGATAGACACCCGCAAGATGTAAACCCCGATATAGCAAGGCCATATTCACAAAGGCAGACAAGGCCGTCGCAATCGCCAAACCAACATAACCATAGAAATACGCAAAAATCGCGTTGAACACCATGTTGGTAACCATAGCGATAATGCCGTACTTCACAGGGGTTTTAGTATCTTGGCGAGAGTAATAGCCCGGAGCTAACACTTTAATCAGCATGAAGTTAAGCAAACCCGATGCGTAAGCAACCAATGACATTGATGCTTGCTGTACATCATGTGGCGAAAACTCACCACGCATGAAGAGCACCATCAGCATCGGCTTAGCTAACACTATCAGGCCTAACATCGCAGGAATGCCAAGCAGCAACACCATACGCACACCCCAGTCCATTGTGTGCGCAAACCCTTCACCTTGAGCTTCAACGTGTTTACGAGACAAAGCAGGAAGAATGACAGTTGCAATCGCAATACCGAATAGACCTAGTGGGAATTCAAGCAGTCGGTCTGAATAATACAACCAACTGATCGAACCGGTCGCTAGGAAGCTAGCAATAAAGGTATCAAACAATAAGTTAATTTGGCTGACCGATACACCGAACAGAGCTGGGATCATTAGCGTGCGGATCTTTACAACGCCCGGATCTCTCCAGCCCCACTTCGGCTTAACCAGAACACCCGCTTTTATCAAGAAAGGCATTTGGAAAAGGAATTGGACTAAACCACCAAGAAACACACCGATTGCCAAGCCAATTTCAGGCTGTTCTAAATTAGGAGCAAGAAACCAAGCACAAGCAATGATCATTACGTTCAAGAAAACAGGTGTAAATGACGAAACCGCAAATTTACCCATGGTATTGAGGATTGCACCAGATAAGGCAACAAAGGTAATAAACCATAAATAAGGAAAGGTAATCTTGAGCATAAAGCTCGCCAGCTCAAATTTAGGGGCTGCTGGGCCGTCATTCAACCAGTCGATAAACCAACCTGCACCAAACATCGCAGTGATCACACCCGAGCCCAAGACTCCGATAACGGTCACTATAGACACTAAAACCCCGAGCGTACCCGACACTTTAGCAATTAAATCTCGTGTCTTATCTTTATCACCTGCGGCGTGATATTCTGTTAATACAGGAACAAACGCTTGAGAAAACGCACCTTCTGCAAAAAGTCGACGTAAGAAATTAGGAATTTTATTAGCGAAGAAAAATACGTCGGCACTCGCTCCTGCTCCCATCAAATTTGCTACTACTACATCACGTACTAGCCCCAACACACGGGAAACAAAAGTCATTGCACTGACAATCAGGCCTGACTTTAATAGTCGTTTACTCACAGAAACCTCTGACACTGGTTGATTACTTTCAAGCAAGGATAAATACTATCCTGTCCTTAGAAGCATAATTATTAGCATTGGTCTAAAAATGCTGTTAGAATCCCCGCCATCTTAACCGCGATGACCTTTCCATACCAAAATTTGTTTTGGTTGAGATTGGTTTTTGCACAAATCATTTGACAATTAAGCGCCTATGAGGGATAGTCCTCGCCCTTAAATTGTCACCGAACTAAGTTTTTGGGAGTTAGACCTTGGCAAACAGTAAATCTGCTAAGAAGCGCGCTATCCAAGCTGAGAAACGTCGCCAGCACAATGCTAGCCGTCGTTCTATGATGCGCACTTACATGAAAAAAACTATTGCAGCTATTGAAGCTGGCAATAAAGAAGCTGCAACTGCTGCTCTTGTAGAAGTTACACCTCTTCTAGACCGCATGGCGACTAAAGGCCTTATTCATAAGAATAAAGCTGCACGTCATAAGTCTCGTTTCGCTGCTGCAATCAAAGCTCTTTAATAGAAATTTGATTACAACGCAAAACGAAAAAAACCGGCCTCGGCCGGTTTTTTTATATCTAAATTTTGAGTAACACAGCGATTTTTCTTACTAAACATTACTTAGCTTACTTAAAAGCACGTGGTTTGCCGACAGATACCAGCTTACTAAAAGGCATTTGGCTAACTGACACGCATTTGCTGACTAAAAGGCCTATCGCTGACTACAAGATATATCGCTGACCGATAGACAACTAAGCATATAAAAAACAGACAACTAGAAAATAAACAGACAAGAAAATAGATAAATAGGTAGGTAAATAGATAGGCACTAACATTCGACATGAAATACTGACACTTCCTTGTGTCATTCTATCACTGATAAGAAATCCCCCTCCTACCAGCAATAAGCTACTTGCAGTAAATACCATGCAGTAGGTTAATCATCGCTTTTACTTCTTCACTGCTCAATGTGTAATACACAGTTTGAGCTTCTTTGCGAGTTTCGACCAAACCATCTCTTCTCAACCAAGCAAGATGTTGAGATAAAGCAGACTGACTCAGTTCCAACTTGCCACACAACTCCCCAACTGACAGCTCAGTACCATGTAATAGGCACAAAATCTGTAAGCGACGCTCGTTGGCCATGGCTTTGAGTAGAATCACAGCTTGCGCTGAGTTCTTCTCCATCTCTTTTAAGTTCATAGTTTGGCTCCCTACAACCTTTACACCAACTACGGCTATTAGTATTTCCGGCATATGGTGGCGTTATGATAATCGATATCAATTCATTAACAAACCGCCTCACTCGAACAATTTGCTAAAATCTGCGTCACATACATTTTTTACTGCTGGATGTTGGATCATCCTCTCAGCAAATATGACGTAGTACTCCTCTTTTAACTCTTCAATACCAACCAATAACTGCAGTGATGAATCCTCTTCAACTTCAGACATATAAAGCGTAGGTGCTAAGAAGATAGCGTCATCGTGATAACGAGCAAAGGCCTTCATCAATGCCGCGTCATCAAACTCACCCAAAATATCGGGTTTAAGTCCTTGTCTATCAAACCATTGCAGCACTTTACGCCCCATCGAGGTTCGACTTCCTGGGATCAAAAGCTTTCTTTGCTCTAATACAGCCGGGAAGCTAACACCTTCAACCTTACCCGAACTGAAAAAACTCATTCCACTCTCACCCAACTTCTTACTAAACAGGCCAGGACTTTGACTAGAATCCACCGGACAGTCAGACAAGATCATATCGAGCTTATGTTGAGATAATTGCTCAAGTAGCATTTCATGGGTCGATTCAAAGCAGCGCAAATGAATACTGTTATCTGGGGGAATAGTCGACATCAGAATCTTGCTGACAAGCCTTTTAGACAGCGCATCTGCAACACCAACATCAAACAGAATATTGGAGTGCTGGCTGTAATTCACGATATCCAACATCTCGTAGCTCAGGCCAAACATACGATCGGAATATTTAAAAACTAGCTGTCCAAGCTCTGTAGGCTCAACACTGCGACCATTGCGCTTGGTCAACTTGCCATCCATACGCTCTTCTAACGCTTTTATCTGACCTGTTACCGTTTGTGGTGTTAGGAATAGAGCTTCTGCTGCTTTAGTAACAGAGCCTTGCTTGCAAACCATCCAGAAGTAATAAAGGTGGTTATAGTTGAGGTGCGACATAGATGTGCCGTAATAAAAGAGTAGATACCCTTGTTATATCAAATATGACACCTTCGCTCAACAAACTCGGAAAAACCTAACCAAACTAGTTATTACCACTTATTTTTTCGAAGTGTCTGATTTCATAATGTAATATTTCAGCAATTATTTTTAATTTTTCTCTAACTTTTAAGATCTATATCACCTATCAAAAATACAAATAAAACCCAATAAAAACAACAAATTAAGCCAACCCCATTTCAAGGCCAAATATTTAAAGGGCAAATCATCACAAAAAAGTCTCACCTAAACCAAAATGTAATATTACTGAAATATTTGTTCTCTAACATCACGCTCAGATTAAACAAACAGACCAAACACAGACTTAAACGGTCCAATGGAGAAAACATTATGAACCAAGCTACTACTGCAGCAGCGCCTATCTCGAGCACAACTCGTTGGCTACGCTGGGCTAACTTGGCATTCATGCTTTACCTACTATTACTTTCAGTTTCAATGGTTGGTACAGGCTTCAAATGGGCAACAGGCGAGCAAGCAAAGGTTCTTTTCGAATTTGCTTCACACCCAGTTGCAGGCTTAATGATTGGCTTAGTGGCAACAGCACTTATTCAATCATCAAGTACAGTTACTTCAATTATCGTTGGCCTTGTGGCAGGTGGTTTACCTGTTGAGCTAGCAATCCCTATGATCATGGGTGCGAACATTGGTACTACAGTAACCAATACGCTAGTTAGCCTTGGTCATGTTCGTTGTAAAGATGAGTTCAAACGTGCATTCGCAAGTGCGACGATTCACGACTTCTTTAACCTATTAGCTGTTGCTATCTTCCTACCACTAGAGATGGCGTTTGGTATTCTAGAGAAGATTTCTCACTGGTTAGTATCACCGATGCTAGCAACAGGTGATATGAGCATGGGTGGTCTTAACTTCATCAAGCCAATCACTAAACCAGTAGTCAGTGCGATTAAAGAGCCACTATCGACATTTGGCGACACTGTTGGCGGTATCATGCTTATCGTTCTAGGTATAGCGACTATCTTCGTAGCTATCACGGTAATGGGTAAGCTAATGAAGAGCCTGATGGTGGGTCGTGCTCGTGAGATTCTAAAGAACGCAATCGGTCGTGGTCCTATCCACGGTATCGCTTCTGGCTCTATCGTTACTATCCTTGTTCAGTCTTCTTCTACGACAACAAGCTTGATGGTTCCACTAGTAGGTTCAGGTGTTCTTAAAGTACGTGACGTTTACCCATTCACTCTGGGTGCAAACATCGGTACGTGTATTACCGCGCTATTAGCAGCGACAGCAGTATCTGGTGAGTTCGCAGTATTCGCACTACAGATTGCTCTAGTACACTTGGTGTTCAACATCATGGCAACGGTATTCATCTTTGGTATTCCGTTCCTACGTGAACTACCAGTAAAAGCCGCTGATATTATTTCTGACATGGCTGTGAAGAATAAATCTGTAGTGGCTGGTTACCTTATTGCGGTATTCCTTGTACTGCCTGGTACCGTGTTAGCACTGACAGCTTAATCGCTAAATAATTAGATAGCTTAACCGCTAACAAGACACATCGCTTATAACAAAGCCCGCAACCTCCTAGGTTGCGGGCTTTTTCTTTTTAAGAGCAGATGAGGGAAGAAAAAAGCAGATACGGGATGCGAGTGAACGAGTAACGAAGAGCTAAAAGCAGATACGATATTCGGGTAAACGAGTAACGAAAAGCGACTGCCTCTCATTATCTGCGTTTTGATATTTCGTATCTTACTGACTCAAATCTAAACACGTTCTTCGTATCCCGCATCTCGTTTACTCGTATCTAGCTACCCTTCGTATCTCACATCCCGTTTATTCACATCTAAAAAAACGCTTACTTACCTTGCTCATTACGCAGATACATAATGGCGACCATGCCAAAGCCGATAAATTGCCATAAATACTGCCCATCGCTTGCGCCAGTGATGGTTTGAGTGAAAGCCATACAAGCAGTCACAAACAAAGAAGCGAAAGCAGCATAGAGCAACCACGGACGCTCCTTGCCAGACATGAACTCACCTGCAAATACCGAACGGATAACCAGTAAAAACGGCACACATTGCAAAGCAATCAGAATCGGGAACATAAAATCGAATGTTGGACTCAGCAGAGCATGACCGATTTGGCTCTTATCCCAAGTTCCTACAATATAGCCTTTCCAACCAGCCCAAGTGTCACCTGAATAAGCGGTATCTGGCGTAATAAAGCCAAGCACAACGCCCATCACTTTATCGATAAAGCCATTTTTGAACCAAAAGACGAATAAGAAGATCTGAATTGGAATGATCTGAAAAGCAAACTTCTTCAACATGTGTGTACCCCAAATAATTAATGATTTGGTTACCAGTATGTGGAAGTCGATGTTTTTACGCTTGATGCAAGGCAATCGAGCCTGAGTCCAAACAATAATCAAACATGTTGAGAAGCCTGTCGGCACAAGAAAACCTTGCGGAAGAGCCGTTACTATTAGCGGTAACTCAACGTCTTCACTTCAAAGAGAATTATGTGGTTTAGGAAAGGTTTGTTTTTTATAAAGATTCAATAAGATCAAACAGTTGGCCATTATACTCTTTTTTCACTTCGGTATAGCGCTGATAGTTGTATTGCGAACCTTCGGGGTTATCCGACAGCTTGTCAGCCACACTAAGTAGATAAAAACTGATTGGGCTCGGTGTACTTTCGGCAGCATAAAAAAGGTAAGGGAAAGCTTGATTAGCATGTTGGTTGATTAACAGTGCAAGACCCAACGTAAGGTTGGCAATATCACAACGCGGATTCATCTCAAAGGCTTGCTTTGCCAGTTGCAGTGCATGTTCGCGATCTTCTTGCTCATGACTTTGCAAATAAGCCAAAGATTCCGAATACGACAATAAGGCATTGACCAGATAATTGTCTCTTCCTTGCTGTTGAATCGTATCCAACTGAAGTGCGATCTCTGCAAATGGCTGTCCACCTTTGCCTTGGTAGAAAAGCGATATCCCCTCTGAAATAACCTTCCAATCATCGTAGTTATCAATAGCGGTCACTCGATGACTGACTACGCCGTATTCTGAACTCATTGGGGCAATAATAGCTTTAATCTCAAGAATCACATCCCCAATAGCATCAAAGAAGTTGTCTTGGCTAAAGCTCTTTTCCACTTTCTGGCTTTGATTGGGCTGGCGGTTGTTTTGTATCAGCACGCTCAGTACATAGTCACCGCCCTTTTTCTTGAGCCAACCTTTAAGTTCGACACCATTATTGGCAAGTGACTGCTTGCCCTGTTTCGATAGCTGAGAGAAGTGGTAACCTGATAAGTTTTTAGCCGAATTCAATCCATAGAAAAGATAGTTGTATACACTTTCCGACATCTCATAATCGTCCGCAGAATCGAGCGTAATATCATGGATATAAACGGGAATCACATTACTTTGATTAGCGGAAATACCCACAGTGTCATTGGTTGGGGCATCGCTTTTCCATGCCAAAATTGCGATCAAACCCAACGCTAATACAGCGGTTGTAATAAAGACGATAGTTTTATTTTTGGGCTTAGAAACAACAACTTTGGTTTCAGGTGGGAGTATATCTTCTACAGGAGTAGTCTCAACGCTAGGCTGAACTATCTCAATATCAAACAGATAACCTTGCTTAGGAATGGTTTGAATGATGCGATACGGACGTGCTTTATCCTGAAGCTGACTGCGCAATAAACTGATGACCTGTCTGACCAAGTTGTCAGACACTTGGGTTCTTTGCCAGACATCAGCAGCTATCTGCTGCGTACTAACCACTTGCCCACGCTTCTCGATGAAATAGCTGAGCAGCCTTGCTTGTAGTGGCTCTAAATGAATCTCTTCACTATCAATCACCAACTGGTTTTTATCAGGGTAGAAAGCAATAGGAAAGTCGTGTTGCAATACAAAGCAATGCGAGCGAGTCATAGTAGTTCTGTGGTTAGAAAAGACCACTCAAGATTATTGGTTTTACGAATGGTAAGCAAGACAAGCATCAGAAATAAAAAAGGCTGCGCAGAGGCAACCTTTCAATCAGTCAATCAGTCAATCAGTCAATCAATCAATCAATCAATCAATCAATCAATCAAAGCAGATTAGATTAAACCGAGAATGGGTACTTAATCGCTTCGTGGCATTCGTAGCCTTCAACCCAGAAGTCATCCATCGTCACCCACGTTTCCAAATCTTCTAAAGACTTAATCTCAGGATTGATATGGAATGTTGGCCCCGCTAAAGGCTCACGCTTCAACTGGATATCACGCATAGGTGCGAGTTGATCTTCGTAGATATGAGCATTAACCAGCTTATGGTAAGCCACACCCGCTTTTTTACCAGTGATTTGCGCCATGATTGCTAGGAACACATACACTTGCACCATGTTGAAGTTCAGGCCTAATGGAACATCACAAGAGCGCTGAGTACTGTTTAGGTACAAAGTGTCACCAAGTAGAGAGAAGTGGTGGCTGTACATACACGGACGCAAACAACCCATGTGGAACTCACCTGGGTTATAAAAGTTTAAGATCTCGCCGCGGTCATCAATGCCGTTTGTTAGATCATCAACAATCTTCTTCAGTTGGTCGATATGACCGCCGTCAGGTTTTGCCCATGCACGTCCTTGAACGCCATAAACCCGGCCCATGTCGTCTTCACCCTTGCGGTAAGGGTTATTCAGCCATGCTTCATTCAGGTTAGAATTCGCATCCCAAGTTTTAGTCCCTAGCTTACGAAAATCTTCAGCATTGTCGTAACCGCGGATATAGCCAAGCAGCTCAGCAACTGCGGCTTTCCAGAAACTTTTACGTGTTGTTACCAGTGGGAATTGGTTATTACCAACATCATATTCAAGGTCAGCATTGATTACGGTTAGGCAGCGCTTGCCTGTGCGTTCATTTTCAATCCAAGTACCGTCATTAACGATACGCTGACAGAGATCTAAATACTGTTTCACACCAATTCCTTACTTCGTTTGTTGTGGTAATTCATCTTTGTAGTGACCACGCTTGTATGCCCAAACCATCATCAGCACACCGATGATAACCATTGGCAGTGACAAAATTTGTCCCATAGAGATAAATCCACCGAACAAACCTAGCTGAGCATCAGGTTCACGTACGTATTCAACTAGGAAGCGGAATGTACCATATCCTGCTAGGAATAACCCTGATACAGAACCAAGAGGGCGCGGCTTTTTGATGAACCAGTTCAAGATGAAGAACAGTACAATACCTTCAAGCGCCATTTCATAAAGCTGAGATGGATGACGAGGAAGTGGACCACCGTTAGGGAATACAATCGCCCATGGCACATCAGTCACACGCCCCCATAGCTCACTGTTCATGAAGTTGCCCATACGCCCCATACCTAAACCAAATGGCACTAATGGTGCAATCATGTCAGCGACACCAAAGAAGGTTCGACCGTTCTTTTTGGCATACCAAAACATCGCGGTGATCACACCAATCAAACCACCGTGGAAAGACATACCGCCAGTCCATACCTTAAATAGGTAGAGTGGATCTTCAATGAAAAGGCCAAAGTTGTAGAAAAGTACGTAGCCAATACGACCACCCAATACCACACCTAGAAAGCCGGCAAACAGTAAGTCTGATACTTGCTCTCGAGTCCAACCACTACCGGGTTGATCAGCTCGGCGATTTGCTAACCAAAGAGCAAACATAAAACCGACAAGGTACATTAGGCCGTACCAACGAACTGAGATTGGTCCTAGTTCAATAAGAACAGGATCGATATTTGGGAATTCGATAAAACCCTGAGACATACTTGGCTCTCTATCTAAAATTGAATAACGGTTAACTCAACAGCTAACAGAAAAGACACTACAGCAGCATAGTGGCTGCTATAAACATTAAAAATACCGCAAAGAATTTCTTCAGCACGGGGGTTGGTAATTGAGTGGCCAGTTTAGCGCCAACTCGTGTGGTCAGAACTGAGGTACAAGATATCGCGATCAAAGCCGGTAGATAAACATAACCCAAGCTATACGCCGGAAGATCATCGACAGAAGAGCCATGCCAAATAAAGCCTAACATTCCCGAAATCGCGATAACACAACCACATACAGAGGATGAGCCAACCGCTTTGCGCATTTCCACACCGTGATGATTAAGGAAGGGTACCGATAAAGAACCACCACCAATACCAGCCAAGCTTGAAACCAAACCAATACCGCCACCACATAACATGGTCTTAACTGAACCCGGCATCAACTTTTGACTCTTAGAGCGGATCGACAACAACATCTGCAACGCCAATACCAAGACAATCACACCAAAGACTTTTGGCAGATATTGAGCAGGAATAACGTCGGCGACAAAAGAACCTAAGAAACCACCAATCACCACGCCAGGCATCAACCACTTAACGACAAAAAGCTCCACATTACCCAATTTTAAATGGTTAATCGCAGACGACCCTGAGGTAACAATAATGGTTGATAACGAGGTAGCCAATGCCATTTGCATCGCAAACTCTTGAGGAATACCCGCTTTAGGAAGCAAAAACAGCAAGGCAGGAACTACCAGCAAGCCACCGCCAATGCCTAGCAAGCCCGCTAAAACACCAACAATAGCACCAAGGCCCGCTAACAAGCCTATCAGTTCATATGACACGTTAAATCCTATTTTTTACCTGCTCGAATGAAGCCTGTAAATTCACGCTCTTCGAAATAGTTCAGCATCATACTATATATGTCACTACCATATGGTTTTGAAAGCGCTCTATTTGCCAAATCCTGTAATTCACTCAAGTTAGATTGGCGAATCAAATATTTAGTCCTCGCGACATTTGAGGTATTCATACTTAACGCCTCATACCCCAACCCAATCAGTAACAACGCGCCCATAGGATCACCGGCTAGCTCGCCACAAATACACACAGGTAATTGATGTTGCTTACAAGTATCATGAATTTGTTTTAATGCCATGATCACCGCTGGGTGCATTGATTCATAGACATCAGATACTCGTGAATTGTTCCGATCAACCGCTAATAAATATTGAGTTAAGTCGTTGGTACCGACTGAAACAAAGTCGACCTTATCAGCAATCAGCGGCAGTATGTAAAGCATTGATGGCACTTCAATCATGATACCAACGCGAGGCATACGCACTCGGTTATCAAGCTCATGCACTTCGTCATACGCTTGTTCAATAAGTTGTAGCGCGTCATCCAGTTCCTGAGCACCAGAGATCATCGGCAGCAAAATACTCAAGTTATGGCTTTCACAGCTCGCACGTAGCATGGCACGTAACTGAATAATAAAGATGTCAGGATGATCGAGCGTAAAACGAATACCACGCCAGCCAAGGAATGGGTTGTCCTCTTCGATTGGAAAATAAGGTAAGGCCTTATCGCCACCGATATCGAGTGTACGCATCACCACTTGCTTCTCAGGGTAGCTCGCGAGTACAGAACGGTATTGCTTGAACTGTTCGTCCTCTGACGGAAACCTCTGCTGCAACAAGAAAGAAATTTCGGTTCGATACAGCCCCACCCCATCAACGCCTTGGTTGATAGCGATATTGGTGTCGGCACTCAAGCCCGCATTAAGCAGGATCTCGACTTGCTGGTTGTCTTGCGTTTTTGCTGGTAAGTATAGTTCTCGATTGACCATAGAAGAGAGCTCACTCTCTTCTAAAATCAGCCCTTGATATTCTTTGAGCAGGTTTTGAGTCGGCTCAATAAAGATCTCGCCACTATACCCGTCGACAATCGCTTGCTTACCATTAGCTTGAGCAAGATTTAGGTTAACCCCCATAACAGAAGGAATACCCAAAGCTCGAGATAAAATCGCGGCATGTGAGTTCGCCGCCCCTTCCAAAGAAATAACAGCTAAAAGTTTTTCTTTGGGAATAGAGGCCAATACCGAAGCCGTTAACTCTCGAACCACCAAAATAATTGGCTTATCTAGCGTGCGAAGTTCATGTTCAGAATTGTGAAGGAAATAGAGCAATCTTTGACCAAGCTCTCGGATGTCTTGTGCCCTCTCACGAAGGTACACGTCTGACATACGAGCAAAGCGATTCGAGTAGCTCTCAACAACCTGCCTTAATGCCCAATCGGCTTTATCGCCTTTCTGGATTTGGCTCTTAAGATCCTTACGTAACATTGGATCGTTGAGTAAGTGAGTAAACAGGTCAAAGATCGCCAACGCGTCTTTATTGATTTCACTGTCTAGGCGCTTTCGCATTCGCTTAAAGTCATTGAGAGCATTTTCGACGGCGACTGCCAGCATTTCATGCTCTCTTTCAACATTAAGCGTCGATGCTGGATAAACATCGGTGAGTTCAGGCTGAGTGTTATCCCACCATAAATCACCAATCGCAACGCCCGATGAAGCTGCAATACCTTTAATCTTAGGTAGCTTCTGTTGCTCTAAAAGCCAATGGCCTTGAGTTTGAGCGTGCGCCACAATAACCGCAAGTTGTGCTGAGAGTGTGACAAGGAAGGATTCTTCCATCTCACTGAATAAACGAGGAGACTTCTGTTGAATGACCAATACGCCAAGCACTTGCTTACGATGGATAATCGGAGTGCCGAGAAAAGAGTGATAAACCTTTTCTCCAAGCTCTGGAAAAAACTTATAAGCAGGGTGAGCAGACGCTTGTGCAAGGTTGATAGGTTCAGCACTTCTTTTGACAAGGCCAACCAGACCTTCGTCAAAACCAATGTGAATGCTATTGCCTTTGAAGATCAGGCCTTGAGTTGCCATCAACTCAAGACGCTGCATATCATTATTTGCCAAATACACGGTGCAACATTCCGTCTGCATCGCACTGCATGTCTCTTTAACCAAAATATCAAGAGCCGTCGACACATCTTCAACTCTTGATACGTGTTCAACTATTTCCCTTAGTTGACTGAGCATGCTTAACCTCTACGCAATTTGCGTTTTCCTTTTGTTTTTCGCTCTTTAAACGGCATTGCTAAAGATGCGAATTCTTTCATCGCTCGACGGTAAACATCTCGCTTGAAAGAAACAACTTGTCGAACTGGGTACCAGTAACTCACCCAACGCCAACCATCAAACTCAGGTGTACTTCCACGCTGCATATTGATCTGCGATTCATCGCAATCTAAGCGTAAAAGGAACCACTTCTGTTTTTGTCCAATACAGACAGGTTTAGAATCCCACCGAACCAGTCGTTTGGGCAGCTTATAGCGTAACCAATGACGACTTGTCGCGACGATCTTTACATCCTTTTTAGTAAGGCCAACCTCTTCATACAACTCGCGGTACATTGCCTGTTCCGGAGTTTCACCTTCATCTATTCCCCCTTGAGGGAATTGCCATGAATGTTGCCCGTATCGTTTAGCCCAGAAGACCTGACCATGGTTGTTACAGATTACAATACCAACATTTAATCGGTAACCATCGCCATCTATCACTGGCCAACCTCTATCTAAATTTTTAATTACTCTGATTTTTCCACATATCCCCAATCGGAGCAAACTTAGTGACGTGACAAGCGCTATATTTATGAATATTAACTAAGAATATGGATAAGTTTTGCTCAAATTCTAGTTACCCACACAAGAGTGAGACATAGACCACATTTATTCACCTTTTCTGTGAATAACTATGTGAAGAATTACCCGCAATCGTTTTTTTTAATCCATAGATTCATCAACATCAAAAACACCAAGTCGAGTAAATATAATTTATTTAATTAAAAATCAATTAATTAGAATTAGAATTTCATTTTTAAAAACATTAAAAAAGTAAAAGATCTTTCAAAAACAGAACATGGTTAAAGATCAACCACTCCGATGTTTATCCACACTAGTAAGCGAAAGATTCATTTTGAGCCCCATTTGGCAAGCATTTAATCCACCATAAACCCCTGTTTATTTATCCACTAAATTAATATTTCAATTAATTACCTTTATGTCCTGTGGATAACCATGAGTTTGATCCCTTTCCTAACAAGGAGATCATTTCTTAACCAGTCGTCATATGGTGATAACTTCTGGTAAAATCATTTTTTTGATCATGTCTTTTATTATGAAACCAGAACCACAAACACAACAAGAGCTGCTAGACAGAGCGTATGCTATCGCCGGAATGACCTTTAAAGAGCTCGCCGATGAAGCTGAGATGGTGATGCCAAACGACCTCAAGCGTGATAAAGGCTGGGTTGGACAACTATTGGAATGGCACTTGGGTGCGCCCGCTGGCAGTAAACCAGAACAAGATTTTGCCAAACTCGGTATCGAGCTTAAAAGCATCCCGATTGGCTACTCTGGAAAGCCACTCGAAACCACCTTTGTTTGTGTCGCTCCATTGATGGGCGTGCAAGGCATAACTTGGGAAACCAGTCACGTTCGAAACAAGCTGTCTAAAGTGTTGTGGATCCCAGTTGAGGGAGAAAGAGAGATCCCGCTGGCAGAAAGGCATGTTGGCTCCCCATTACTCTGGACACCAAGCCTAGCTGAAAACGAACTCCTGAAAAGAGACTGGGAAGAACTGATGGAGTTGATCGTGTTGGGTAATGTTGAACAGATAACAGCAAGACACGGCGAAGCACTGCATTTGCGACCAAAAGCGGCCAACAGTCGCGTGTTAACAGAAGCTTACGGTGCAAGTGGAAAACCTATCAAGACTAAGCCACGTGGTTTCTATCTACGGACTCAATTCACCCATAAATTGCTGACAACCCATTACGCATAGAGCTCTTATCTAGCATAGATGGACCAAACTATCAGTATGTTACAAACCGCCTGTAACTAGAATCAATCTCTAGCTACGAACGCTCTCTAATGAGGTTTGAGCGCCAGTTCAATATCGCAGTAGCTTTGGCTTGGCTCATTACCAAACTCGTCATAGGCGTTGTGTAAGCGAAGATACGCCTTTTCAAAACCGAGCCGGAGCAACTCTTCTTTCACTTGATCCAAGGATCCAAAGTGAAGCGGCTCACCGTCTTGCTTTACCGGTTCTAGCTTGTGTTTATATTCCACTGCTAATAGATATTCCGAGATATCGGAACAGCCAATAACGTATACCTTCGGTGTTTGATAAGAGTCTTTGTGCTCTCCATGTAACCACATGTCTAATTGATGCTTTTGCATAGCCAGCCTCCCTTGCTCTATAAAGCGTAGTAGAACTCTTTTTCTTTACTAGATAACGACTTAAAAAAGCACACATAACGGCTTAAAAAAGCAAAAAAGAGAAGCAAGTGCTTCTCTTCTTTGGCCTGTTTTAGTTCAAAAGCTTGCACTTTCGACGCCACAACTATCACTGATATTTATCTTAAGGGGTGAAAGGCGCTATCACCCCACAAGATTACGTCGGTATTCGCGCGCTTAAGACTCGACGAAGATGACGAACTCGACGTTCAATCGTAACGACTTCAGGTTCAGAAAAACCAATTGGTCGACCATCGGCTTCAAGGCCAATATCTCTCAATAAATGAGTATTGTTCCATGGTAGATCGTATGAACTACGACGAACTTTTCGTTGCCATTCACGTTCTTCACGACGAAGATCTGCACGGATAAGGACTGTTGCTAGTTTTAAGTATACTGAGTGACGCATAATAACTCTCCAGTTGTAAAATAAACTGAGGAAAAATAGCGTGTTAGATAGTATGAGGGCTTCTCACTTAGCTGCTATTTTTCCGCAGCCAAATAAGGGTACGGATCTATTAGTTAGGTTTATCTTGGGTGTTTCGATCGGCCATGGCTGATGTTTGTGACATAACAGTCACCATGTCAGTACACGGATCAAACGACGCGCAAATATGCTGTATAAAATCGAAATGTTTCATTTGCGCCTCCAAACTAACTAAAAAATCCAAAAAGAAATGAGATAATAAAAGCAAATAAGTCTTTGTTAAGCTATTGCTTTCACGGTTAAAGTCTAACCAAGTGAGTATATTATTCAACCGATAATTGATTAACAATTTCAAAACAAATTATTCACCCAAAATATCAGTTGCATATCACTTTATATATAACATATTCACTATGATTATATAAAATCACAGAACATCTCTCTTAAAGACCGAGCCTCCAATAGCTCAATCTATCAATCTATCAGCTGTCAACGATCAACGATCAACGAGAAGTTGTAGCAATAGATATAAAAAACCACGCATCATGCGTGGCTCTTATATTTACATTAACTGGATAGAATCAATGAATAGAGAGCTCTAAACAACACCTTCAGAAATCAGGCCATGTTTATTCAGCAATCTGTACATGGTTGCACGCGAAACTCCAAGCTCCTTAGCGGCCAACGATACTTGACCACCATAAGATTCCAGAACAATCAACAACGCATCTCGCTCTGAACGCTCACGGATACTTTTGAGACTGCGGCGCTCATCATTCTGTTTTGGTAAATCAAGTTGTTGATCGTCAATGATCACCGCATCCGACATCAGCACGACACGCTTAATTTGATTCATCAGCTCACGCACATTGCCCGGCCAGTGATAACGATTCATTGAGCGGATAGCATCGTCTGAAAAGCTCTTGGCTTGAGCATTAAACTCTTTTGAATACTCACGTAAAAAATGATTAGCCAGTACTGAAATATCACTCACTCGCTCTTTCAAGCTCGGAACGTGAATACGCAGAACATTGATGTAATGATAAAGCTCTTCATTGAAGTCGCCCTCGATCAATGCCTTTTCGATATCAGAAGAGTTCGCGGCCAGAATACGCACATCGACAGGTTTAGGACCATCCGCAGTTTCAATTTTACCTTCTTGTAAGAAACGCAGCAGGTTCAACTGCTGATTACGTGGCATCGCCAATACATCATTGAGTAAGATGGTTCCGCCGTCGGCTTCTTCCAACAGACAAGGTGCTGCAGCGGGCTGTGCTGAGATACCAAATACCTCGGCTTCTATTCTCATTTCAGATAAGGCACGACAATTGACCGTTAAAAATGGCTTTTGCGCTCGCGAAGAGTTTTGATGAATTGAGCGTGCAACCGTCTCTTTTCCTGCTCCACTCTCTCCGTAAATCAGGATACTGACATCTGTCGGCCCAATGCGCTTTACTTGGTCTCTCAAACGCTTCACAGCCACAGAGTCGCCAAGCAAACCCATATTGTTGTTGATGCCGTAGTTTGGCCATACTTTCTGCTCAAGCTTGAGCATACCCAGTTGGTGACCAATGGTACTCAATAACTGGGCATCTGGGATTGGCGCCGTGAAAAAGTCGATACAGAAGTTCACGATAAATTGGCAAATGGTATCAGAGCTCAATTGCGATTCACGAATAAAGGCGAGCCATCTTACTTGCTTGTTGTTGCTCACGAGATTAGCGATACCGTTAAGGCTAAACTCATCATGACTAAGATCCACAATGCCAATGCATGGGCCAATGTCAGCAATCAAGGCATCGGCTTTTCGTAAATCTGCACACTGGGTACATTGCCAACCCACTTGCTCTAACACTGATAACCAGGGTTCGTACGCACCACCAACGACGATAAGAGAACCTGGTAAGGAATCCATCTTAAATTGAGTTCCCATCCTTCTTCCTTATTCTATTTTTATTTAAATCAAGCTAATACGAGTCACTGCTTCATCGTTCGACAAAATGCCACGAGATCGTATTCAGCGCAGGACGTATAGTAGTGAGACTATCTTAGATTTTATGTCTCAATAGTAAGACTATGTCAGAAATAATGGTTTTTCGAATCAAGAGTGCGGTACAGGCTAGGTTTTGCAGCCTAAAAACAGAAAAAGCCACCCGAAGGTGGCTTTTTTAATTAGATGGGCTGTTACATCCCATAAGCGAGTATTACGCTTGTGGACGCATTGCCGGGAACAAGATCACGTCACGGATTGTGTGCGTATTTGTAAATAGCATCGCTAGACGATCGATACCAATACCTTGACCCGCTGTTGGCGGTAAGCCGTGCTCTAGTGCAGTAATGTAGTCTGCATCGTAGTACATCGCTTCGTCATCACCCGCGTCTTTTGCGTTAACTTGCGCTTTAAAACGCTCATCTTGGTCTTGTGCATCGTTAAGCTCAGAGAAGCCATTCGCTACTTCACGGCCACCGATGAAGAACTCAAAGCGGTCTGTGAAGAATGGGTTGCTGTCGCTACGACGAGCCAATGGAGAAATGTCCGCTGGGTAACCCGTGATGAACGTTGGTTGAATGAGCTGAGGCTCAGCCGTTTCACCAAAGATCTCTTCAAGAAGCTGACCACATGTCCAGAATTTCTCAACGTACAGACCCACTTCTTCTGCAATTTTAACCATCAATTCTCTGTTCTGAAGATCATCTTCAGTCAGAGCTTGAATGTTTGCATTTTCAGGCGTGTAGTGTTTGATTGCATCGAACATGCTCATGCGAGCGTAAGTGCCACCGAACTCAACCGTTTCATCACCGTAAGGCATAGAAGTAGAACCAAGAACGTCCATCGCTGCTGTGCTTAGCATCTCTTCAGTTAGATCCATTAGATCTTTGTAGTCAGAGTACGCTTGGTAGAATTCCATCATTGTGAATTCTGGGTTGTGACGTGGAGAGAGACCTTCGTTACGGAAGTTACGGTTGATCTCGAATACACGGTCAAAACCACCAACCACTAGACGCTTAAGGTAAAGCTCAGGTGCAACACGTAGGTACATGTCGATGTCTAATGCGTTGTGATGAGTGATGAATGGACGCGCTGTAGCACCGCCCGGGATCACGTGCATCATTGGCGTTTCAACTTCTAGGTAGCCTTTTGAGCTCATGAAGTTACGGATTGAAGACACAAGCTTAGAACGCACGATGAATGTGTTACGAGAGTCTTCGTTCACGATTAGGTCAACGTAACGCTGGCGGTAACGCATCTCTTGGTCAGTTAGACCGTGGAACTTCTCTGGTAGAGGACGAAGTGCTTTAGTTAGCAGTTCAAACTCTTCCATGTTCACGTAAAGGTCACCTTTACCAGATTTGTGAAGCGCACCTTTAACACCGATGATGTCACCGATATCTAGGCCTTGGTACTTCTCTTTCAGTACTTTTTGTACGTCTTTCGCTGCGTATGCTTGGATACGACCAGAAGTTTCTTGAATCGCAAGGAATGGACCACGCTTCGCCATGACACGACCAGCGATCGCAACGATGTGGTTAAGCTCTTCTAGCTCTTCCTTAGTCTTCTCACCGAATTCCGCTTGAAGATCGCCAGCTAGGTGCTCGCGACGGAAATCATTTGGGTGACCGTTCGCTTTGCAGTTTAAGCGGATGTGATCCAGCTTGCTACGGCGTTCAGCGATTAGTTTGTTCTCTTCAGGTGAAGAAGCTTCTTGTGCGTTTTCGTTTTGAACAGCATCAGTCATTAGAGATGTACCTTGCTTTTATAATTTGGACAGCTATATTTTTGAAAATATAGGCATTTTTACCAATATTATTGGTAAAGCTTAATAGTTGGTAAAGCTTACAGACCTGATTTCAGGCTAGCTTCAATAAACTTGTCTAAGTCACCGTCAAGAACCGCTTGAGTATTGCGATTTTCGATGCCGGTGCGCAAATCTTTGATACGAGAATCATCCAGTACGTAAGAGCGGATTTGACTGCCCCAACCGATGTCTGACTTCGTTTCTTCGCTCGCTTGTTTTTCAGCATTTTGTTTTTGAATCTCAAGTTCAAAAAGCTTAGCACGTAGCTGCTTCATCGCTTGGTCTTTGTTCTTATGCTGCGAACGGTCATTCTGACATTGAACCACGGTGTTGGTTGGAACGTGAGTAATACGTACCGCCGATTCCGTGGTGTTTACGTGTTGACCACCAGCACCAGAGGCACGGTATACGTCAATACGTAAGTCAGAAGGATTAATATCGATCGTAATGTTGTCATCAATCTCTGGGTAGATAAACGCAGATGCAAATGAAGTATGACGACGGCCACTTGAATCAAATGGTGACTTACGAACTAGACGGTGAACACCTGTCTCTGTACGTAACCAACCATAAGCGTATTCACCAGAAATACGTACCGTTGCGCCTTTAAGGCCAGCAACATCACCATCAGACACTTCGATCACTTCGGTCTTGAAGCCTTTCGAATCTGCCCAACGTAAGTACATACGCAACATCATTGAAGTCCAATCTTGAGCTTCTGTACCGCCCGAGCCTGACTGTAAATCGATGTAGCAATCTGATGCGTCGTGATCGCCAGCAAACATACGACGGAATTCCAGTTTTTCTAGCTTAGCTTCTAGCTCTGCTAATTCTGGTTCGATTTCGTCAAACGTTTCTTGATCTTCTTCTTCAACCGCAAGCTCTAATAAACCCTCAACATCCTCAACACCTTGGTCAAGTTGGTCGATCGTTTCTACTACTGCTTCCAATGCAGAACGTTCTTTACCTAGCGCTTGAGCACGCTCAGGTTCGTTCCATACATCCGGTTGTTCTAATTCTGCGTTTACTTCTTCTAGACGCTCTTTTCTAGCGTCATAGTCAAAGATACCCCCTCAGGATATTTGTGCGTTCAGACACATCCTGCAGACGGTTTTTAATAGGATTGATTTCAAACATTTTAGCTCATCATTTATGAGTAGAATTTAACCGAAGAATTGTACTCAAAAGTGTGACGGAGATACAGAATTTTTTAGAGCGGAAAGCCAAGATTCAACAACTTAATGGAATATAAAATTGACAGACAGAAAAAATACGTGAAATTTGTAAGGGAAAGAAAGAAAACAAGCCCTGTTTTTGAACAGAGCTTGTTGAATTTGGGGCTAAATGATGAACATCATTCAGTGAACGATAACGCTATTTGGCTTCAATATGGTCAACCATCAACTGCAACGATTGGTTGCCACGAAACTCGTTGATATCGAGCTTAAATGCAAGATGAACCGTTTTCACGGACGCATCTGGCCAGCGACGTAAATCAACATTGAAAGCAATACCATCAATCATCACATTGGTTGGGTGGCCTTTGTATAGAGGTTCTAGCATCAATTTAAGGTGTTTTTCACCTACCAGTTTTTGATGCAGCACTTTAAATTCACCATCAAAGATGGGTTCTGGGAAAGCTTGGCCCCACGGACCACCTGAGCGCAACGTCTCAGCGGTATGCATTGAGAACTCTTCAGGTAATAGCTCACCATCAGACAAGATAATGCCCTTAAGTGCCGTCTCACCGAGTTCTTTACGCACAACGTCATCAAACATCTTGCTGAATCGCTCGAAGTCTTTTTCCATAATGGTTAAGCCAGCAGCCATTGCGTGACCACCAAACTTCAAGATCAAGCCAGGATTTTGAGTATCGATTCTGTCTAGCGCATCGCGCATGTGCAAACCTGGAATCGAACGACATGAACCCTTGATGCTGCCTTCACCACCATCAGCAAATGCGATCACTGGGCGATGATATTTGTCTTTGATACGCGAAGCGAGAATACCGATTACGCCTTGGTGCCAATCACGTTGAAACAGCGCCAAACCAGAAGGCAAATCGTCTTTACCAAATTCAAGGCGCTCACAAAAAGCCATCGCTTCTTGTTTCATGCCCTCTTCGATCTCTTTACGTGTTTGGTTCAAGCCATCTAACTCGCTGGCCATTCGACGCGCGGCATGGATGTTGTTACTCATTAGCAGCTCAACACCAAAAGACATGTCATCCAATCGGCCAGCCGCATTGATACGTGGACCAAGCGCAAAACCAAAATCGGAGGCAACTAATCGCTTAGCATCTCGCTTAGCAATTTCAATCAAGGCTTGAATACCCGGACGAGCTTTACCCGCACGAATGCGTTGTAGCCCTTGGTGTACCAAGATTCGGTTATTCTCATCGAGTGGAACCACATCCGCAACAGTACCCAGTGCCACAAGGTCAATCAGTTCCATCAGCTTAGGTTCTGTCATACCGTGTTGAGCAAACCAGCCCAACTTACGCATGTGAACACACAACGCCATCATCAGATAAAAGGCGACGCCAACACCCGCTAGCGCTTTTGAAGGAAATGCGCAGCTCTCTAAGTTCGGATTCACCATCGCATCAGCGATTGGCAGTTCATTCCCTGGCAAGTGATGGTCTGTAACCAGAACGTCTAGCCCTTTCTCTTTCGCGAAACGGACACCATCAATCGAAGAGACACCATTATCGACCGTCATGATTACTTCAGCGCCAAGTTCGATCGCCTGCTCGACAACCTCTGGGCTCAAGCCATAGCCATCTTCAAAACGGTTTGGGACGAGATAGTCGACGTTGGAACTGCCCAACATACGCAGAGCAAGCACAGACAACGCCGAACTGGTTGCACCATCGGCATCAAAATCACCGACAATGATAATGCGTTTTTGCTGCTGAATCGCTTTGAACAACAGCTCAACCGCAGCATCAATGCCACCCAGTTTTTGATAAGAGTGCAAGCCTTTCGCTGCTGTCTCTAGTTGGTCAGCACTGTCGATTCCACGACTCACATAAATGCGCTTTAACAAGTCAGGTAAGTGAGCAGGTAAGACTGAAGTGTCGACCTCAGGACGGCGTTGGATCTCTATCATATAAAAATGGGCCTGATATTAATCAGGCCACTCCTTAAATCAAAAACATGGGGGATAATTTGGCAATACAGAAACGATATTATTGCTCTAAACGTTGAAGAAGTTGTGCTGGCGGTAAGTAACCACTCACCAACTCACCACTTGCTAGCACGATAGCAGGAGTGCCATTGATGCCAAGCTCACGACCTAATTGGTATTGTTTAGCGATGATCTGCTTCTGCTCTGCTAGGTCTTTACCAGACGCTGGCATTTGACGGTTTACTTTAGCATCGTGCATGGCTGTTTTTGGATCATCTGAAGCCCAGATTGCCGCCATTTGATCGGCAACTTGTCCTGTCGCACCTTGGCGTGGGTAAGCCATGTAACGAACGGTAATACCTAGATCGTTATAGCCTTGCATTTGGCTGTGCAGACGAACACAGTAACCACAGGTAATGTCAGTAAATACCGTCACAACGTACTTTTCGTTATCGGCTTTATATTCGATAACTGTATCCGACATCGCCGCGACCTTTTCAGCATTAAGTGGAGCTTGACGCTCAGCCAGAACGTCACTGAATTTGCCGTTATCATCCAGAGAGTAAAGAGTGCCGGCTAGAAAGTGATCGCCCTCTGGAGAAGAAAAGATAATGCCACTGTTAGTTTGAATTTCTAATAGGCCATCGATGTCTGAAGGAACGATCTTCTCTACCTTGATACCGATTTTTTCAAAACGCTTAGTTAACGCTGCTGTATCAATAGCTTGAGCTGGAGCAACTTCTACGGCTGTTGATGTTTGTTCTACTTTCGCTTCTGATGCATTACATGCAGTAATCATGAGAGGAAGCACTAATAGAGGAAGACGGCGTAATACGCTCATTAAGTTCACCTTAAAAATAAATGGATTTAAGCACGTGGGTGATGCTGCGCGTGAATTTGCTTCAGCCTTTCGGTCGCCACGTGAGTATAAATTTGGGTTGTCGATAAGTCACTATGCCCAAGCAACATCTGTACGACCCTGAGATCTGCGCCATAGTTCAGTAAATGAGTCGCAAAAGCGTGTCTTAATACGTGTGGTGACAATAGCTCTGTATCTATACCAGCAACAACCGAGTAATGCTTAATACGATACCAGAACGTCTGACGGGTCATTTGCTTGGCGCGTTTACTCGGAAAAACCACATCAGAACTGTTTTCGCCGAGCAGTTGTGGCCGACCTTGTTCAATAAAAGTCTCAATCCAGTCCACGGCATTTTCGCCCATTGGCACCAAGCGCTCTTTACCGCCTTTACCAATAACACGCACCACGCCTTGTCTTAGGCTGATATTTTCCATCGTCAAACTGACTAACTCGGTCACACGAAGACCAGTTGCATATAATAACTCAAGCATCGCTTTATCGCGAAGCTCAATAGGGTCATTGGGATCAGGAGCCTCTAGCAGTGCATTAACTTGCTCTTCACTCAAATCTTTTGGCAAGCGCTGTGGCAGCTTAGGGCTGATCAACAATGCACTCGGATCATCGCCTCTCACTTTCTCGCGGTGCAAGTATTGGAACAAGCGACGAATCGCCGACAACATGCGAGCACGGGAAGTCTGCTTAAAATCGGCGTCGGCTAACCAGCCTTGATAATCCTGTAGCCCTGAAAGGCTAATAAAGTCGAGGCGGTAATTGTTCTTTTCCATCCACGTTAGAAGCTTGGACAAGTCGGTACGATATGAGACAAGCGTATTCTCCGATAACCCCCTCTCCATCCACATAGCATCTAAAAACTGCTCAACGAGACCGTGGTCTGCGCTCTGCCCTTGAGGCGACTGCATAGTGTTACTCACAATATTGGAAACTATTTTGAGAGTATGTCAGAGCAAATATGAATGCCATAAAAATTACGACTTGAGCGGATAATCGCTGCAATCGAAGTCGATTTATGGTTAGAATTCGCCATCTGAAATTAAAATCGAACGTTTGCTATGAAAATTGGATTATTTTACGGCTCAACCACCTGCTATACCGAAATGGCAGCAGAGAAAATTCGCGGCATTATTGGTGAAGACCTAGTTGATATCCATAACGTGAAAGAAACCCCTCTTTCTTTTATGGCGGACTACGACCTTTTACTGCTTGGTATCTCAACGTGGGATTTCGGTGAAATTCAAGAAGACTGGAATGAGTTGTGGGAAGACATCGCAACAACGCCAATGAAAGGTAAGGTGGTTGCTCTGTTTGGTCTAGGTGACCAAGAGGGCTACGGTGAATGGTTCCTAGATGCGATGGGTCTATTGCATGATGAATTGAAAACCGCAGGCGCTGAGTTTGTCGGCTTCTGGCCAAACGATGACAGCTACGAATTCGAAGCATCTAAAGCATTAACAGAAGACAAGTCTCAGTTTGTTGGTTTGGCTCTGGATGAAGATTCACAGTACGAACTCAGCGACGAACGTATCGCAACTTGGGTTGAACAAGTCCTCGTCGAGTACAGCGAAAAGCTATAAGTTCTGCTTCCTTAGAGTTCAGAACTAAGCACTACGAGCTAAGGGCTAAGAACTAAGAACTAAAAGCTTCAGGCAGAAAGAACATCATCGATTAGATACAAAAAGGCCTCATTACTGCGAAGTAATGAGGCCTTTTCTATTTCATCTCGAAGGACAATCTAATCTCAACGGAAGATTAAACGGTCTCTTCAGCCATCTCTTGTTCTGTTGCTTTACCAACAAAGAACATGCAGATGATTGCTGCAGCAGTTGGAAGTAACCAACCCATACCGATCTCGAACAATGGCAGCATCTTAAGTGCAGACACATCGACACCCGCTACTTTAGCGCCATCAATAAGAGCAAACAGTAGAGACACTAATACAACCACACGGTAAGCGGCTTTTGGATTAGGGAAACGGCTACGCAAGAACGTCAGTGCGACTAGAGCGATAGCTACTGGGTACAGTGCAAACAGTACTGGAACAGACAGAGAAATCAGTTGAGAAAGACCAACGTTCGCTACGGTTGCACAAGCTACACCATTAATGATTACCCAAGTCTTGTAAGACAAAGGCGTTAGCGAGCTGAAGTAATCAGAACATGCTGAAACAAGGCCAATCGCCGTTGTTAGACACGCCAGTAATACGATCACTGAAAGCACTAGCTGACCTGATGGGCCAAACAACGATTGAACGTAAAGGCTTAAGATAGCGCCGCCATTGTCCGCACCCGCTGCAACTGTTGCACTTGTTGCGCCTAGGAAGAACAAAGAGATGTAAACAAACGCTAGACCCGCTGCTGCAATGCAACCTGCGCTGATCAGATACTTAGTCGTCGCCGCGCGATCAGTAATGCCTTTGCTGCGAATCGCATCAACAATCAACATTCCAAACATCAAAGAAGCAAAAGTATCCATGGTGTTGTAACCTTCAAGGAAACCTTTGGTTAGTGGCTGAGTAATGTATTCACCGTGTGCCGCAAGAATGTCACCCTGAGGGTTAACAAACACAGCAACTGCAAGTACAACCAAACCAACGAATAGTACAGGCGTAAGTACCTTACCAATGACGTCAATAAGTTTACCTTGCGACCATGAGAAGAACATCGCTACCACAAAGAATGCAATAGAAAAGAGCGTAAGGTGAGCTTGAGAGGCATCAATGAAGAACGGCTTCACCGCCATCTCATAAGCAACAAGGCCAGTACGCGGTGCAGCAAATGCAGGACCAATGATAATAAAGATCAGCACAGCCATGATGGTTGCTGCTCGCTTAGGAAGATCTTTAGTTAGGTGACCCCAAGAACCACCAGCCACTGCCACAGCAATAATAGTGATTAATGGCAGACCAACGGCAGTCAGCAAGAAACCAAACATAGCGGGAAGAAAGTGGTCACCAGCCAATTGGCCAGCAAGAGGTGGGAAGATAATGTTACCCGCACCTAAGAAAAACGCAAAAAGCATAAAGCCCAATGCCGTTATATCTGTTAGTTTTAGACTCTGTTTCACAGATAATCCTTAATTATATTTATGAGTTTATGTTGTGCTTACATGAATGTTACAGCTCAAGGCTGCCAATCAATCTTTAAAATAGTCGCGCATAATGACGAAACACTTAGCTAGCTGCAAGTCACCATAAAAAAACACCATATAAATTTGCATATGCGAACCAAAAGCAGTGGATTACACTGGATATGGAAAAATAGACATAATTATAAACTAACCATAACGCACAACAATAGTTACCCAACCAGAACATTGATCCATACAACTGGTTAACATTAGAGCTAATCACTTAAAATATCTCGATACTCAGAACATTAATGACAGATAAAACAATAGAAACCAAAAGCTTCAATTTTAAAAAATTCTCTATTTACGGTGGACAAAGCGGTATGCCAGTCAGCACAGATGGCGTGCTACTCGGAGCGTGGACTAACCTTGCTCCGAAATCATCGGTACTCGATATAGGGACAGGAACAGGGTTGCTGGCCTTGATGGCTGCGCAGCGTTTTGAGGATGCTTTAATCTCTGCGATAGATATTGATCAGCACGCGATTAACGCAGCTACAGTCAACATTGAACAGTCGCCTTGGCAAGATCGTATATGTCTTCATCATGGCAGCGTTTTAACCTCTGATTTCCCGCTCGTGTTTGATGCAATCATCTGTAACCCGCCCTACTTCAACTCTGGTGAACAGGCACAACAAAGCCAAAGAGCCACGGCCAGACACACCGATAGCTTGGAGCATCTTGAGCTTGCTCAGCGCTGTTTCGAGATCACGACCGAAGCCGCTACCGCCAGCTTCATACTACCGACTCCAGAAGGAGAAGGTTTCATTAAGCTTGCCCAGCAATGTGGTTGGTACCTAGCGAAGCGCCTTGATGTAAAAACAACAGACAGAAAACCGGCAATTCGAGTCCTGTTTGAATTGTCTAAAGATCCTGTTTGTGAGCAAGATTTGCAGCGTGAATCGCTTACGATCCATCACGATGGCGGTTATAGCGAGGCATTTATTGCCCTTACTAAAGATTTTTATCTCAAGATGTAGCAAATACCATGTGATCCTAATCACTAATGCTTCTATAATGTCCGACTACTCTTTTTTATCGTCTGCTTTTTGAGGCAGAAACATTTATTGCTTGTGGAGAAACAACAGTGATCAGAACCTTTGCAGAACTCGATCTAAACCAAGAGCTGCTTAAAGCAATTGACGAAATGGGCTACGAACGTCCAACACAGATACAAGCTGAAGCAATCCCGCAAGCGTTAGATGGAAGAGACGTTTTGGCTTCTGCGCCAACAGGTACTGGTAAAACAGCATCATTTGTATTGCCAGCACTGCAATACCTACTGGATTTCCCACGTAAGAAATCTGGCCCTGCACGTATGCTTATCCTGACGCCAACGCGTGAGCTAGCAATGCAGATCACCGAACAAGCACGTGAGCTTGCTAAATACACTAGCCTGAACATCTTTACGATCACGGGCGGTGTGATGTACCAAGAGCACGCTGACATCTTAAGTACAACCCAAGATATCGTGGTGGCAACACCCGGTCGTCTAATGGAGTACATCGAAGGCGAGCGTTTCGATTGTCGTGCGATTGAATGGCTGGTTCTCGATGAAGCCGACCGTATGCTAGACATGGGCTTTGGCCCTGTTGTTGACCGTCTGTCTGCAGAGTGTCGCTGGCGTAAACAAACTTTACTGTTCTCAGCAACGCTAGAAGGTAAAGGCATTGAAGGTTTCACTGAAGATCTACTGAAAAACCCAGCAGAGATCGATGCTAAATCATCACTGCGTGAACGTAAGAAGATCACTCAATGGTATCACCGCGCCGATTCAGCTAAGCACAAGCTTGATATCCTAAAACATATCATCACAGAGCAAGCTGAACGCAGCATCATCTTCTTGAAGACGCGTGATCGCCTAGGTGAGCTACGAGGTCAACTAGAAAGTGCACAGATTCCATGTGTATGGATCCAAGGTGAAATGCCTCAAGATCGTCGTAACAACGCGATTTCTCGTTTCCGCGATGGTTCTATCAACGTACTGCTGGCAACTGACGTCGCAGCTCGTGGTATCGATCTTCCAGATGTGAGCCACGTTATTAACTACGACATGCCGCGTACAGCAGATGTCTACCTTCACCGTATTGGCCGTACGGCTCGTGCAGGTAAGAAAGGTAACGCGGTTTCTATCATTGAAGCGCACGATCAGCTAATGATTGAACGCGTGGCTCGTTACACTGAAGATGCGATCAAAGAACGCTTCATCGAAGGCATGCGCCCAACGCATAAGAAAGCCGCGGTAACGAAGAAGAAGAAACCGAAGAAAGAAGACAAGAAAGCGGTAGCTAAGCAAAAAATTGCTAAGAAAAAGAAAATCGCTAAGAAAAAGAAAGCCGTTAAGAACAAGTAATCTAACCGCCTTTCAATGATTCAATAAAAAGCCCCATACAGTTATCTGCATGGGGCTTTTCTTTGTCTGGTTTATTATTGTCTGGCTTGTTATCAGGCTAAATAACTAGGCCTCTAATTTCAAACTCAAACCGAGAGTAACTAATTAACCGAGAGTGACTAATTAACCGAGAGTGACTAATTAACCAAGAGTGACTAATTAACCAAGAGCTACTAGTTTTGCTCTTCACGCTTGAAGACGAGCTCTTTCGCGTTCGACTCTTCTTCAACGAAGTAATAACCCGCGGTATCAAATTTGGTCAGCGCTTCCACTGAATCGATTTTGTTCTCAATGATGTAGCGAGCCATCATGCCACGCGCTTTCTTGGCGTAAAAGCTGATTACCTTGTACTGGCCATTCTTGCAGTCTTTAAAAACTGGCGTGATGATTTGACCATCAAGGCTCTTCGGCTTCACCGCTTTAAAGTATTCGTTCGATGCTAGGTTGATCAACACATTATCGCCTTGAGCATTCAACGCTTCATTCAGTTTATCTGTGATGATATTGCCCCAGAACTGGTACAAGTTAGTACCACGCTCATTAGCTAAGCGTGTGCCCATCTCTAGGCGGTAAGGCTGCATCAAATCCAATGGCTTCAATAACCCATATAAGCCAGAAAGCATGCGCAGGTGATTCTGTGCGTAGTCAAAATCATCGTCCGACAGTGTTTCAGCATCTAGGCCT
This sequence comes from Vibrio splendidus, assembly GCF_003345295.1. Classification (NCBI taxonomy): domain Bacteria; kingdom Pseudomonadati; phylum Pseudomonadota; class Gammaproteobacteria; order Vibrionales; family Vibrionaceae; genus Vibrio; species Vibrio splendidus. The sequence continues at coordinate 251,574 of NZ_CP031055.1, read as the reverse complement.
GTGTAGACGTCACCTTTAAACGCCAAAATAGCTTGGCGTGCGTTGTCTTGGGTAAAGGTCTCACTCCATTGCTCAAAGCGCGCTACGTTCAGCCCAGCAATCTTATCGCTTACCTTCATCAGAGCTGAAACATCAGCAGGTGTCAGCTTGCGGCACTCTTCAATAAGCTCTGCAGAGTGTTCAACAAACTCTGGCTGGCTGAAGCGCTCAGTCGCTAATGGTGATTCGTAATCTAATGTCTTGGCTGGAGAAACGACAACTAACATAACTTTACCCTAATCGGTTATCTAACTGGATGCAGCTAGAGTATAGAAAAAACATCAACTTGTCTTTATGACTCTTCCTATTACTTTGATAGACAGATCTAGCGATAAGTCGCTTGCAAAGAAAAATCGTTAACAAAGAAAAAGTCGCAGACAAAGTAAAAATTACTCACCAAGAAAAATCGCAGACAGATAGAAATTGCAAACAGATAGAAATCGCAGGCAAAGAAAAAGGCTAAGGTCGAAACCTTAGCCTTTCTAATGATTTTAGGATGAGTGATGAATCACTCCAACAAGATTACTTCTTCTTGTTGTTAACCCAAATACCATCTTCCAATTGAGCCTTAAGCTCTGGGAAATCATCCGCATCAAACGTGGGTACTTTACCCGCGTCTAATTGACGGTTGTAGTCTTTCGCTAGCTTAATCACGATGCCCGATAGCAAGATGATCGCTACCAAGTTCACAATCGCCATTAGACCCATCGATACGTCAGCCAATGCCCATACCGTTGGCAATGTCGCCAAAGAACCGAACATAACCATACCCAGCACAACGATACGGAACAGCACGAGGCCCTTCTTGTTGTTGTGCTCTAGGAAGATAAGGTTTGTTTCAGCGTACGAGTAGTTTGCAATGATTGAAGTGAAAGCGAAGAAGAAAATCGCTACCGCTACAAAGATGCCACCCCATTCGCCCACTTGTGCCGTTAGTGCACGTTGCGTTAGTTCGATACCCGTTACTTCACCGTGTGGTACATATTCACCAGACATCAGGATGATTGCTACTGTTGCAGAACAGATAACAATTGTGTCCATGAACACACCTAGCATTTGCACATAACCTTGCGATGCAGGGTGCGGTGGGTAAGGCGTAGCAGAAGCTGCTGCGTTTGGCGCAGAACCCATACCCGCTTCGTTCGAGAACAAACCACGTTTGATGCCGTTAATCATCGCTTGTGCGATCGCGTAACCTAGGCCACCAGCTGCTGCTTCTTGCAGACCGAATGCACTCTTGAAGATAAGAGCCAGAACTTCAGGCACTTTCTCAATGTTCATTAGCATTACGTAGATAGCGATAGCTAAATAAGCCAGTGCCATGATTGGAACAATGATTTCTGCAGTGCGGGCAATCTTACGGATACCACCGAAGATAACGAATGCAGAGATAATTACGATACCAACACCAACGTAGCCACGCTCAAAGTCGAATGCCGTGTTCATTGCACTTGCAATCGCGTTCGCTTGAACCGCGTTGAATACTAGACCAAATGCGATGATTAGGAAGATAGAGAATAGAACCCCCATCCAACGCATACCTAGGCCTTTCTCCATGTAGTATGCAGGGCCGCCACGGTAGTTACCGTCGTTATCACGCGTTTTGTATAGCTGAGCTAGTGTGCTTTCAGCAAATGATGTTGCCATACCTAGCATGGCGATTAGCCACATCCAGAAGATAGCACCAGGGCCACCGGCGGTTAGTGCCACAGCAACACCTGCCATGTTACCTGTACCTACACGAGCAGCAAGACTAGTACAAAGAGCTTGGAAAGAAGAGATACCAGCACTGTCTGCTTTACGGCTGTTTCTAAGAACAGAGAACATGTGGCCGAAATGGCGGAATTGAATGAAGCCTAGTCGTACAGTGAAGTAGATACCCACACCAACGAGTAAGTAAACTAAGATAGATCCCTAAAGGAGATCGTTCATCAAATTGATTAAGTCTGTCACGTGAACCTCGTAATTGAGTTTAAGCACCGATCTTGCGTCCGAGCCTTCCTCTAGATCACCTATGCCAGTGTCAATAGTTGTGTCGGCATTAGATTTATATTTATTTGTTGCGATCTAGATTGTAAATGTCGCTTCATGCATCCATTTTACGTATCAGTGTATTTTTTGACGGGCGGATAATGCAGCGAGACGGCCTAAAAATCAATATGCAAATACACTTATATTAAAATGACATTTCACTAATAACACACCTTTTGTTAACACAATTTTCAACAATACAGCCCAATAAAAGTCACATTATCGGGACATAATATCAACAACAACCAAGGTACCACCAAAACAAGAACGACATCCTATAAAGATGACGTCAGCCTAGGTTTTACAAGGTATAGTGAAGATCTGTATTTTTTTCTAGGGCAATGAGAACCCGCTACCGCACGGCGCAATACGCACTTAAATGCAGTGTAGTAAAAATACCATTCCATTCGCACAATGAATTAACATTCCATAACCCCTAATTTAATCGTTTACTTAGGTTTGTTTGCTTGTTTTTTGTACATAAAAATCCCCACAATGTGTGAGCATGCATAAGAAAACAGAACAAAACCTTCATAGATTTGAAACAAATGAGAAACAAATCAAGGTTATTGTGAACCTAAATATGATATTTAATGGTTCGTAAGAACGATTCCCACGGAAGGAGATATGGCTTATGGATAGCTTTCAATTCGATGAACTATCAGAACTAGAAATGCCTCGTGCAACTCAAAAAACTCGCTCTAAACCACTCAAGCGTAAATGGCGTGAAATCGAGGCAATCAACGATCGTAGACAGCTTGAGAAAGAGCTCAGAGAGATGAATCTCGGTCTCGATTTTAGCCTTGATGATATAAAGCTTTAATCTGCACGACAAGAAATCAGATAGCAAAAGGCACCTATACAGGTGCCTTTTTTATTGTATGAAACCACTCTTCGATTTAGAGCACAATTTGAAAGCGAGCGTCTTAATAGAGAGCGCCTAATAATAGCAGCGTTTCAATACGACAACGGGCTACACGCACTCTTGCTCATTCTGTCGAACACGAGCCGCAAGTTGGCGGTACTGATCGGCAATTGTCTCTCCAAAGACAGGGTCGTCTTCCGGTTGAAGCCATTGAGACTCTACTTCTTGCCAATCTTTGACCGTGAATGCCTTCACAATCATCGGTAACACATGCTTCTCTTCATATTCCATGTGCTTTCGTTGAGCTTTAACAAAGGCTTCAAGCTGTTCAATAAAGACTTGTTGAGGAACAACCGCATCTTGGAGGATCATATCGACCACACCTAAAAAGTCCGCTGTTTTCTCAGAAAGCAATTGATGTTCCAGCTCCAAGTCTTCAATCATTTGCTCGCTGCCATATTGCTTGAGGTAGTAACGATAAATAACGTCTTCTTTCGGGTGATGCACCTTATCTGAATGGTTCATGAGATAATGAACCACCTCTGCGATCAAGCTATAGTTTATTTCTCGCTCTTGTTTTAGATGCTCTAACTTATTGTTGAGTATCGCGAGCAAACGAGCCATATAGCCATGCTCTCGTCTTATCCTTTCAATCATCATAGTATTGCACTCCATTACACCTACTATTTACAAGTGTATACGAAGATACTCATTTATGATTTGACCCTGCTCAGAAAACCACCAACCTACAACTCTGTTGGTAATCGCCAATCTATAGGTTGTTGATCCATAGAAGAAAGTAGCTTGTTGGTTGTTGAGAAATGCTGACAACCAAAGAAGCCACGACGGGCGGATAATGGCGATGGATGAGGAGCGACCAAAACATGATGCTTGTTTTCATCAATAGCTTGGCCTTTCTTTTGGGCATGCGCGCCCCAGAATAAGAATATGATCGGCTCAGAACGCTGATTTAGCTCAGCAATGATGGCATCGGTAAAGGTTTCCCAACCACACTTAGCATGTGAGTGTGCTTTTGCCTCTTCTACTGTCAGTACCGTATTCAACATTAATACCCCTTGAGATGCCCAAGTGTCGAGGTAACCATGACTCGGGATCTCAAAGCCGTCTATATCTTGTGCGAGTTCTTTGTACATATTACGTAGAGACGGTGGGATTTTAACGCCAGGCAGCACAGAGAATGCTAAGCCGTGAGCTTGGTTGGCACCGTGATAAGGGTCTTGCCCAAGGATAACCACGCGTACAGACTCAAAAGGCGTCATATCAAAAGCACTGAACACCTGCTCTTGAGGAGGGTAGACGGTTTTCCCACTATTGCGTTGCTGTTCAACAAACGCGAGCACACTCTGAAAGTACTCTTTGTCACGTTCATCATTAATAATGGATTCCCAAGTCTTTGGTGCGCTCATCGTTTTACTTCCCAATCATCAAGGTTTCTAGCGGCTTTCGCCAGACAAAAAAATAGCTGTATCGGCTAACTGTCCTAAATTAGGCTCTAGTTATACCTCATACAGCTATCAATAAACATGATGTGTAGGGTTCACTTGTTGATGAATCATAATAATCAGTTCAAGTTGTGTTTATCTCAATTAACCACTTTTTTGCTGTGTACGATGGTGGCCATGACTATGCACGTGACGATTTGGTGTCGGTAAACGGCTGGCGACAGCAACAGTTGAAGTTGAAGTTGAAGTTGAAGTTTGGGTGATTGAATACATAAAGGCACCTCCTGTAAGACATCGTGAACTACATATTCACTTTAGTACTATGAAAGAAAGGTGCCAATTTTTAGAAATAGACGGAAATAAATTATCCCCTCTATTATTGCGCTTCTTCGCTGACTGCCGTTGCTGAGCGATGAAACATTCTAAGTTGTTGAATTTCCTCTTTCCAGATCGTCGAATCAATGGTTTCCAAGATAAGAGGAATACCATTAAAGCGAGAATCCGAGGCAATATACTCAAAACAATCCCAGCCAATCTCACCTTTTCCTAAAGAATGGTGTCGATCGACTCGGCTTGCGAACTCAGCTTTTGAATCATTGATGTGCATTGCTCTTAGATAGTGCATACCCACAATGCGCTCGAACTCTGCAAAAGTATGCTCACACGCTTCTTTTGTTCGTAGGTCATAACCGGCCGTAAACGTATGGCAAGTATCTAAACACACACCGACACGCGACTTATCTTCTACTTGGTCGATAATCTCTGCTAGGTGCTCAAATCTCCAACCCAGATTAGTCCCCTGCCCTGAGGTATTCTCAATCACTGCAATTACATCAGGTACCGCTTGGTGAGCCAAGTTGATCGACTCAGCGATCTTGGCCAAACATTCACTTTCTGAGATTTTCTTCAAATGACTCCCAGGATGAAAATTCAAAAGCGTGAGTCCTAGTTGATTACAACGCTCCATTTCATCAATAAAAGCCGCACGCGATTTCTCTAGCTTCTCTTCTTCTGGTGCTCCGAGGTTAATAAGGTAGGAGTCATGAGGAAGAATATTCTCAGCACTAAAGCCCAACATCTTACAGTTGGCTTTAAACGCACTAATGGTTTTCGCTTCCAGCGGCTTTGCTGCCCACTGTCTTTGGTTTTTGGTAAACAGCGCAAAAGCATTGGCACCGATCTCTCTTGCGCGCATTGGCGCCTGATCAACACCACCAGCAGCAGACACATGAGCACCAATAAACTTAATATTGGTTTGAGGTTTTGAAGATGAATTATTGTTTGTCATTAAATCACTTTACACTTTCAGGATGCTTAATAAATAAAGGGTCGTATCGTTTGTAGTTCAATAAAAACACAACAAATGTAGTAAACTTACAACAAATAAGACTGTTAAATATTTTTTATACTTTGAAATATTTTGTAATTACTTTGTTTTCAAAGGTTTTATTGATTTACCTCAATATAATCACCTTTGTAAAAATATGGTTTTTGGTTGTTTTTTGACTTAAATCAATGTTAACCTTACAGATATTAGGTATATATTACCCAGCTCAACAAAAATCGAAAGTTAACACCATAATCAAACCACATTCAGTGGACTAGGAGATAGTTATGATCCAAGGTATTCAAATTACTAAAGCAGCAAACGATGACCTACTAAACTCAATCTGGCTACTAGACAACGAAAAGAATGAAGCTCGTTGTGTTGTTGCTACTGCAGGTTTCGAAGCTGACCAAGTTATCTCAGCTGCAGACCTAGGCGACTACGAAAGCCGTGAAGTTGCAATCGAAGCAGCACCACGCATCGAAGGCGGTCAACACCTAAACGTTAACGTTCTTAAGCGTGAAACGTTAGAAGATGCAGTTGCTAACCCAGAGAACTACCCACAGCTAACTATCCGTGTATCGGGTTACGCTGTACGTTTCAACTCTCTAACAACTGAACAGCAACGTGACGTTATCGCACGTACGTTCACTGAGTCTCTATAATTTTTAGAGCTTGAATTAGAATACAAAAACGGCGCTCATTGAGCGCCGTTTTTATTTGTTCAACAATACAGATGTACGTTACGGTTGAACTCGACGAAGCACTACTTTTAGCGCTTCAAAATCATTATCAAGATCTTCAGATAACAACTCCATCGCCGCGTGTTTTGCTAGCGGGCCTGGCAGTTCAATATCCGTACCTAAAATATCATCAACCACTTCTTTGAATTTCGCTGGGTGTGCAGTACACAAGAACAGACCAGTTTCGTTCTCTTGCAGTTGCTCTTCCAGTAGACGGTAAGCAATCGCACCATGTGGTTCACATAGGTAACCCTGTACTTTTAGGTCACGTACTGACTCAGCACTTTGCTCGTCAGATACCTTACCTTTACCTAGTGTATCTAAGCCCCAACCTTTCAGTTGGCAAAGCTCTTCGATACGAGGCCAGTTGTTTGGTTGGCTTACGTCCATCGCGTTCGATGTTGTCGCAACGGTCGGTTTTGGCTCCCATTGTCCTGTTTCTAGGTAACGAGGAACCGTATCATTTTCATTGGTTGCTGCGATGAAACGCTTAACAGGTAGACCTAGCGCTTTAGCCAATAGACCAGCCGTTAGGTTACCAAAGTTACCACTTGGTACAGAAATAACTAGGTTTTCACGTTGCTCTTTAGTCAGCTGAGAAGCCGCTTCAAAGTAGTAACAGATCTGAGCCATCAAACGGCTGATGTTGATTGAGTTTGCCGAGTTAAGACCGATCTCTTTACGCAGCTCAGAATCGTCAAATGCATCTTTCACTAGCGCCTGACACGCATCAAAGTCGCCATCGATCGCCACAGTATGGATGTTCTTACCTAGCGTACAAAACAGCTTCTCTTGCAGTGGGCTGATCTTGCCTTTCGGGTAAAGGATCACAACATTGATGTCTTCCATACCGTAGAAAGCGTGCGCAACCGCCGCACCAGTATCACCTGATGTTGCCGTTAAAATAGTGATTTGACCACCATCTGAAACAGCTGCTAAAGATTGAGCCATAAAGCGGCCACCAAAATCTTTAAACGCGAGTGTTGGGCCGTGGAAAAGCTCAAGCGCGTAAACACCATCTTTTACTTGCTTGATAGGTGCAGGGAACTGGAACGCCGCATCTACCAATTGAGCAACCTGTTCTTTTGGTAGCTCATCGCCGATTAAAGCCGAAAGAATCTTTGAACTACGAGGGACAAAGTCCTCTGCTAGCAGCGCATCGATATCATCAAACTTTGGCAGTTCAGATGGGAAAAATAGACCTTGATTGCGGCCTAGACCTTGACGAACGGCTTGGCCAAAAGAGACTTGCTCGTCATTTTCTTTGATGTTGTACAGCTTCATAACTCACTTCCTGTAACGATCGAACCTTGCTTATCTAAGCGACAAACGTGGACGAATCCTTCTTCGTTTTGTACGTAATTTTGTTCTAACCAGCGTGCAACACGCTCGGCGACATCTTGTTCTTTGCAAATGCTAAATAGAGTTGGACCACTACCGGAGATCCCAGTAGCAAGCGCTCCAGCTGAGGTTGCGTATTTACGCGCATCAGCAAACCCTGGAAGCAGTTTCTCACGATATGGTTCAGCAATCACGTCTTTGATCATCTTCGCTGCTAGCTCTGGCTGACCAGAGTGGCAAGCATGGATGAAACCCGCTAAATGGCGACCATGAGCAATGACATCTTGGCGACGATATTGAGAAGGTAGAATCTCGCGAGCTTCTGCCGTTGAAACCTTAATGCCCGGATATGCCATTACCCAGTACCAGTCATCAAAACATGGCACTTCTTGACTAATGATACCTAACTCTTCCAGCATTAATTGCACACCACCAAGGTAACAGGGTGCAACGTTATCGTAGTGGATGCCACCTGAAATTTTACCTTCCATTTCGCCCATCAGAGCAAGCAGTTCAGTTTCATTCAGTGGCTGACCATGAAAACGGTTTAAAGCATCCAGTGCCGCAACAATTGAACAAGCACTTGAACCTAAACCAGAACCAATAGGCATGTTCTTTTCTAGTGTCATTTCCAAAGGCTTAACCGCAACGCCTTTTTTATCAAGCTCTCTAGAGAACACAACCCAGCAGTCGTAGACAATGTTTTCTTTGGTTTCAGTTGGCAGCTTAGAAACAAAACTGCCTGCTGTTTTTAGTGAGAATGATTCATCACCTGCTTTAACCATAACTCGGTCACCGAGCAGCGTGCCATCCACTGGAGACACAGCTGCCCCCAGCACATCAAACCCTACACTGACATTGCCGATTGATGCAGGTGCATAAACAACAACATCCATATCACTTGAACTCATTCCTAAACTCCTAATTTCCAACCAAGAGTACGCATCACATCAGAGAATACGCCTGCTGCTGTAACTTCAGTACCCGCACCGTAGCCACGTAATACTAGAGGGATCGGTTGGTAGTAACGGCTGTAGAATGCTAATGCGTTCTCGCCATCTTTAATCTTGAACATTGGGTCGTCGCCATCAACAGCTGCAATACGAACTTTACACTTACCATCGGCGATTTCACCCACATAACGAAGTACTTTGCCTTCTTCTGCTGCGATCGCTGACTGTTCTTGGAAGTAAGCATCCGCTTCTGGCAAGCGAGCCATGAACTCGTCAACTGTACCTGAATCATCAAAACCCGGTGGCAATGCTTGGTCAACTTCAACATCTTCAAGCTCAAGTGCCATGCCCGCTTCTCGAGCGAGAATAAGCAGTTTACGCGCCACATCCATACCCGATAAATCATCACGAGGATCCGGTTCAGTAAAGCCGTTATCTTTTGCAATGTTGGTTGCTTGGCTCAGTGTCATACCTTCATCAAGCTTACCGAAGATGTAAGACAGTGAACCAGAAAGAATGCCGTTGAATTTCTCAAGTTCATCACCCGCAGAAATTAGGTTCTGTAGGTTTTCGATGACCGGTAGACCTGCGCCTACTGTTGTCTCGTACATCAACTTACGACGTGAGTTACGTGCAACTTCACGAAGCTGATGGTAGTAAGCCATGCTCGCTGTATTTGCTTTCTTATTTGGTGTTACCACGTGGAAACCAGCCGCTAGGAAATCAGCGTATTGCGCCGCAATGCCTTCGCTAGACGTACAGTCAACCAATACTGGATTGATAATGTGGTTACGTTGAACAAGTGCATTTAAGCGCGCTAAGCTAAACTCTTCTGTCGCGCTCGACATGCGATCACGCCACTGCTCTAGCGGTAGACCATCGCTATCTAGCAACAAGCCTTTGCTGTTTGCTAAACCACATACGCGAATCACGATGCCTTTTTCAGCCAGTTTGCCTTGTTGACGTTGGATCTGGTCAACAAGCTCACCACCAACACCACCAACACCAACAACGAATACGTCAAGGAAGTGCTTAGAGTTAAATAGGTTCTCGTGACACGCTTTGATCGCTTCAGAGATTTTGTCTTCAGGAATAACCGCAGAGATCGCACGCTCAGAAGAACCTTGCGCGATAGCAACGATGTTGACGTTCACTTCAGCTAAAGAAGAGAAGAACTGAGAAGCAACGCCACGTGAAGTACGCATACCGTCACCCACCAGCGTCACAATCGCAACATCATCCACGAACTCAACAGGCTCTAATAGGCCATCTTTAAGTTCAAGTTCAAACGCGTCTGACAGCACTTGCTTCGCTTTCACTTTGTCAGCCGATTCAATACAGAAGCTGATGCTGTACTCTGAAGAAGATTGAGTAATAAGGACGATAGAAACGCCGGCAGAAGACATTGCGCCGAATACACGACTCGCCATACCTACCATGCCCTTCATACCTGGGCCTGATACGTTAACCATCGTTAGGTCACTTAGCGTAGTGATGCCTTTGATTGCTAGGTTATCTTCGCCAGTGTCTTGGCCGATCAAAGTACCTGCACCCTGTGGGTTGAAGCTGTTTTTGATTAGGCAAGGAATATGGAATTGCGCGATAGGAGCGATAGTCTTCGGGTGTAGAACCGAAGCGCCGAAGTAAGAAAGCTCCATCGCTTCTTGATAGCTTAGCGATTTAAGAAGACGAGCATCATCCACTAAACGCGGGTCACAGTTGTAAACACCATCGACATCTGTCCAGATCTCACAACAATCAGCGCGTAGACATGCCGCTAGAACCGCTGCTGAATAATCAGAGCCATTGCGACCAAGCGTTACTAACTCACCTTTTTCATTACCAGCCGTAAAGCCCGGCATGATGTTTACGTGACCTTCTGGAAGCGGTGATTGACGGAAGTTCTGAGTTGAAACATCCACATCGACCATCGCTTCAAGGTGGTCACCTTTAGCGTATAGGTATTGAACTGGGTCAATCAGGCTTGCCGGTTGACCTTTCGCTTCAAGTACCGCTTTCATCAACTGGATTGAAATTCGCTCACCTTTACTGATGATGCGAGCATTTACGTGATTTGGACACATACCCAGTAGGTTAATACCATTCACGAACTGCTTAAGTTGAGCAAGAGAGGTATCGACCTGCTCTTGAAATGCAGAGCCATCGACTGACGGCAATACAGCTTGAATCTCTGCAAACAATGCAGCGAATGATGATTCGATCTCGGTGATCTGTACGTCTGCTTCACCATTTTTTAGTGCTGCTTCAATTACAGCAACCAGCTTATTGGTTGTTTTTCCTGGAGCCGATAGTACAACGGCTAGCTCTTCTTGCTGGGCATTATTAGCGATGATATCTGCTGCTCGTAAAAAACGATCTGCATCAGCTAATGATGAACCTCCAAACTTTAAAACGCGCATCCCTTTCTCCATAAGTCATAAAAATGGTACAAAAAAAGGCCTGTATCTTGTTGGATACAGGCCTTTTTTTTAAAATCCGTTACTTAGCAGCCTGCCCCAACAATGTGAATGTCGGTAATAATAATGGTGGTGGTCATTACTAGGTGGCTTACGTGCTGCATATCAAATTCTCTGCTTGTGCTTTACTCTACGTGTATCAATTTTTAGCACTACACGTCAATGAAAAGTTGATTTTTTTTTACATTCACACCATTTTTCAGAGCAAACCGCCATTTCAAGGATAAAACAGCGGCTATAAGCCTACAATTCAAAGATTGGGTTTGATATCAGAACAACAAAGTTAACCCATTGCATATATAGCCATAACAAAATGCTATATCGATTGTGCAGCGAACGTACAGATCTTGTGCTTTAATTGAACGATAACGTTCGAAGAACAATAATAATGACATCAGGAGTGGGAAGTGAAGAGATTACTTATTCTTTTAGCCTTTGCTATGCCTGTTGTTTGTTCAGCGAACAGCCTACCTCTGTTAAACAATTTGCCTTTGCTACCCAGTCAAATCGATCGTTCTGCCCATAAGTTTTTTATCTCAACACAAAATGCATCGAGTGAAAGCTTTGACACTTGGAAAGTCGATAGTGGCTATTCTTATAGTCTGTTTGCTGATGTAGATCTTTATGTCGGTACACGTATTAATAGTGATTCACTAAAATATGAGAGTGGATTCTTGAGTGGTGTCAGCTATCAATTCTCAGAGAGAGTCTCTTTCAACAGTTCTCTACACACTTATAAAGATGAAACCGAGGACAGTGAAAAGTCGGTCGCCGCTGAGGTTTCAAGCCGAGTACAACTGACCGACAATCTAGATTTGCATGCCACCCTTGATTATGAAGAGTGGCAGCAAGGTGTTGAAGTGGGATTAGGATTTCGTTTCTAATCTATCTCATTTCGTGATTGATAAGCCCGTTAAGATTCAATCAACAATTCCGTTGAAATTAGCACACCATTCCAATCAGCATATATATAGTCACCAGGTTGAATCAGTTGATTGTGTACCGTGAGCGTGACATTAACTTGCCCAACACCGTGCTTCTCGGTTTTAAATGGTGATGCCCCAAGCGCTTGAATACCAAGATCCATCTGCGCCATCATCGCTACATCACGAACCGCACCATTCACAATCACGCCTTCCCAACCGTTTTCTATAGCTAGAATCGCCAATTGATCACCAAGCAGTGCTTTCTGACACGAGCCATTACCGTCTACGACGAGCACTTTGCCACTGCCGTCAGTCTCTAAAACCTCGCGAACCTTGGAATTATCGTGATAACAACGAACTGTTACAATTTTCCCCCAGAACGCACCACGTTGACCGAAGTTCTGCAATGGCATGTTCAGTTGGGTGACTTTGCTCTCAAATTCATCACACAAGTCGGGTGTTATATCGTGCATATATCCTCCGTGAGTAAGGCGTTACCTATTAAGTCAGGCGAGCCTCTATGCTTTTATATGTTATTAAAATTAATCCTTTGTTTTCATCATTCTATGCTCAATTTATTACTGAATAAAAGTTGATTGAGCATATTTATCTACTAGACTCTAAGGACAGCTTTCAGCTTCCTTGGTTCATAATCTGGTCTTTAGCAGGCGAGATGTAAGAACTATCTCGAATAATCATTCTGGTTTTGCTGCTAAATAATCACCATAACATTGGTTAAGTTGTAGCCATACTATTAAAGTTTGTTGCGATACGGCAATTGATGTAAATCAACAAAGTGAATGGAATTAACATTCTCGCGTTGTTAGCATGCTGTTAACATTATAGAATCCTCTGCAATCACTAAAAGAATGATTAAAAGGCGTACTGGATCTACGTTATTGGGCAATACTTCAAGGAAGGCAGATAGCTGGAAGTAAGTGTTTTTTTGAAAACTTTAAGTTATCATCAAAAATACATTACCTGTATGTTATGTTTTTGCCTAGAATTTATTCTATTAGCACAGTTTCGTCACAAATTTAGGTACCGCCAAATGCAAACCCCGCAGATTCTTATCGTTGAAGATGAGCAAGTAACTCGTAACACTCTAAAGAGTATTTTTGAAGCAGAGGGATATGCTGTTTTTGAGGCTAGCGACGGTGAAGAGATGCACCAAGTGCTATCTGACAACCAAGTTAACCTTGTAATTATGGACATCAACCTTCCTGGTAAGAATGGCCTACTACTTGCGCGTGAACTACGTGAGCAAGCAAATGTAGCGCTTATGTTCTTAACGGGTCGTGATAATGAAGTTGATAAGATCCTTGGCCTAGAGATCGGCGCTGATGACTACATCACTAAGCCTTTCAACCCTCGTGAACTGACTATCCGTGCACGCAACCTTCTTAACCGTTCAATGAGCACAAGCTCTGTTCAAGAAGAAAAGCGTAGCGTTGAGAAGTACGAGTTCAATGGTTGGGTACTAGACATCAACAGTCGTTCTCTGGTTAGCCCAGATGGCGAAGGCTACAAGCTACCTCGTTCAGAGTTCCGTGCTCTACTTCACTTCTGTGAGAACCCAGGTAAGATCCAAACACGTGCAGACCTTCTTAAGAAGATGACTGGCCGTGAGCTTAAGCCACACGATCGTACTGTAGACGTAACAATCCGTCGTATTCGTAAACACTTTGAGTCTGTATCTGGTACGCCAGAAATCATCGCAACGATTCACGGTGAAGGCTACCGCTTTTGTGGTGACCTAGAAGACTAATTCGATTCGCGCTTCGGGCCGTTTAGTTCTTGTCGTCGGTTAGCTGTTCTAAACCGATAGCACTTCTAAACCGTTAGTACTTATAAACTGATAGTACTTCTAAACCAATAGTACTTGTAAACCAATAGTACTTCTAACAGTCGAAGCGTAATCAATAGTGATTAAAAAGGGAGAATGCCAATGCATTCTCCCTTTTTTATTGTTCATTGATCGCTAAGGTTTTAGTAAACCGTATCAACCTTAACGTCTTTCTCGACGAGCCACTTCACGGTTTCGCCGTCTTTGAGTTCAATCGCAACATCAACAGGTTTGTCACTGTCGATCTCTAGCTGCCATACAAAAGCGACTTCCCACTGAGTTTCACTGTGTGTTCTTAAATCAAGATCGTCAGCTGTTACCAACAAGGTATCCGCACCCTGTTTAACCGTCACACTTTCAACCGCAAGCGTTGCTGGTAGTTGTGAGTCAGACTCTAGGTAGATAGAACCATGCAGAGTCTTATCTTGAGCCTCTCCAATCGTAGGCATCTTGTTGTGCCACAGGTTGCTTTTCATTGTGACTGTCGCTGCAGATATTTCTACTTGGTTATCCTGCTGCCACTCTACTTGTGGTGCAGAACAACCCGCTAATGCCACGACACATGCGGCGAATGCTAATTTTTTCATTATTCTTCTACCTTTGATTTAACCAACTCTTTAATACTTCAATGTCATTCTGGTATTCGTTATTTATTTCATCAACCCAATCTGAAATGTTCTCCCACCACGCAGGCATATCTGGAGATTGAGCTTTCTGAGCAACTTGCTGTATACGCTTCAGACCAATTGAACCTGCCGCACCTTTAATCTTATGTGCTTCAGAAACGATGCTGTCTTGATCTTTCGCCACCATGTTAGAATTCAATATTTCCATATATTCCGGCATCATATCTTCAAACATCACGATGCTGTCCAAAACCGGTTTCGACCCGACAATGTCAACATAAGACTCTAGCATATCAATATCAAGCAAAGTGGTATCAATCGTTGAAAGAGCAGGCTTACTCGCTACTACTTTTTCAGCACCGGTTACTTTCTTAATAACACCTGTTACTTTCTCAATACCCTTGGCTTTCTCAATAGCCTCTGGCGCATCCTCGATAAGATCGCTGATGACATCCTGGATTGCACGAACCGACAGTGGTTTACTGATCGCTTCGTCCATGCCTTTCTGGAAGTACTCTTGCTTGTTGTTTAATACGTTTGCGGTTAATGCCACCAAAGGCGGCAGCTTGCTGTATTTCTCTCGATAGTACTGAGCAATATCGAAGCCCGTCATATCTGGTAACTGGATATCCAGTAATACCAAGTCATAATCTTTCGGGTTGAAAACGATTTGCGCCTCTTTACCCGTCATTACGACTGTCACTTCATGACCAAGGCTTTCAAGTAGAGAGCGAGCTACTGTGATATTAAGCTCAATATCTTCGACCATGAAGATCTTGAGGTTGGACTGCTTTCTTGGCGTTTTGATCAGAGCCTGAGTATCGTGATTAACAGGCACTCGAATCGAAACCGTAAAGGTACTACCAAAGCCCTCTTCACTGGTGACTTCAATGTGACCATCCATCATATTGATCAGCTGTTGAGACACGGCAAGACCAATTCCGGTACCTACAGCGTGTAGATTATCTGTTCCCGACTTCACCTGGTAGTACATTGCGAAGATCTTCTCAATTTCACTTTCAGGAATACCAATTCCGGTGTCTTCTACTTCCATCGTGATGTTGGCAAAGTCGCCATCAACTTCAGCGCTGACTGTCATCACCACACCACCATCTTTGGTGAACTTCATGGCGTTGCTGACAAGGTTCCACAACACCTGTCTAAGACGAGTACCATCCACTTCGACCGCAGCAGGAAGATCCGATAACCTTTCAAGATCAAACCTTAACCCTTTTTGCTCTGCCATTAACGCAGAAATACTCTCGATCTCGACAACGAAATCTTCAAAGTTGAGTGGAGTTGGGAATAACTCAAGTTTACGACGATCAAATTTGTCCATATCGATAATATCGTTAAAGATATTACCCAATGTCACCGCGCTCACCTTGATGGTTTGCATCTGCTTGCGCTGCTCGGTCGTCAGTTGGCTATCCAACAACATACGACTCAAGCCGATGATGCCATTGAGCGGCGTTCTTAACTCGTGGCTAATGGTTGAGATAAAGGTGGTCTTATCACGACTGGCTTTCTCCAGTGACTCTTGGTGTTCTTTACGCTCAGTAATATCACGGCCAAAACCGACCAAGCCCAAGTGACGACCTTCTTTACTGTAGAAAGGCACCTTACGCAGTTCGAAGTAGCTCTTACGACCATCAGGGTATTCCAACCATTGGTCATAAGTCAGCGCTTGGTTGTCAGCAAATACTTTCTTGTCAGTTTCAACAACTTGTTGAGCGATCTCTTTGCTATAAACATCCCAAGGCGTTAAGCCAACGAGATCTTTTTCTGTCTTGCCGGTAAGCTCTTCAACTGCACGGTTACAACCAGAGAACACACCATCTTCATTGCGATAGTAAATAAGATCAGGAGAGGCATCAATAAATGAGCGTAGCAGTGCCGTACGCTCTGCAAGTTCAAGCTGAGTTCGCTCACGCTGGAACACCTCATTTTCGAGATCGTGCATTGCTTCTGCACGCGCTTCTTCCGCTTTTTCACGCTCTTCAATTTCTTGATTAAGCTTCTCGATATTGAGTTGCAGTTTATTGTTGAGCTCTTGATCTCGCTCTCGCATGTCACCAAGCTTAGAGACCAATTTCGCCAACCTTTGACGAGACTCTTCCAGCTGATCAACGACCACTGATAGGAAATAAACCGCCCAAGGCGTGATCACTAAACCGAAGAAAACCGAACGGACAATGTCGATATCATCAACATTACCTTTGAGTGCGAGGGTAATACCCACTTGCACAACAACGGCGAGGGCTACAAGCGCTAAGGCGAGTAAGATAGAAAAGCGGACAATCCCCAGTTTTACGAGTAGATCCACGTAATACTGAGCGAGATTTTTCATGGGTTTCATTTAACGCTCCATGCGATAAGACTAGCAATATTCTACCCTGTTTAAAGAGAGGAGGTAAGCTAGCTACATCACACGCAGCAAGAGAGCTACAGTTATATTGTTTAAAACAGATAAGTGGGATAAATAGAGGGGCAGCAAGAGATAAATACGCTTATCGAATTGAGGAAGGATGCACCATCGAACGGTTTCGACCGTCGGATTTAGCTTGATACAACGCACTGTCAGCCAAGGCAACCGCCGAATCCATTTCATCATCAGGTGTCGGAATGTAAGAGATAATACCAATACTCACCGTGATGAATTCAGAGACATTCGATTTCTCATGCGCCAGTTCCAATTTAAGGATCCCATCATGGATACGCTGTGCCACCAGCTGAGCACCTTCAGCCGTAGTATTCGGTAGAATAAAGCCGAACTCTTCACCACCGTAACGAGCCACACAATCCGATGAACGGTTCAGCACCTGCTTAAATGCCTGAGAGACTTGGATCAGAGCATCATCACCTTGTTGATGTCCGTAAAAATCGTTGTAACCTTTAAAGAAATCGATGTCACACAGCATAATCGTCAGTGGTAATTTCTCACGCACATGATAATGCCACAGCGTCGAAAGCTGCTCATCAAAGCGACGGCGGTTGGAAACCTGAGTCAAGCTGTCCATAAAGCTAAGACGCTCAAGCTCAAGGTTGGCTTCTTCAAGTTTCTGCTCCGCAAGGTAACGTTCTGTAATATCACGCGCCATGATCAACACACCATTAGTGCTTGATGCCAGATCCCTAAACGGTGATTTCACCACATCATACCAAGTGTATTCGCCATCACTAGAGACGACCTTATCGATATAGCGTAATGACTTACCTTGATGAAGCACTTGGTGGTCGGTGTCTGAAATACGCATATACATACTATTAGGCACCACATCTTGCAGGCGCTTACCGACCAAATCACTCACTTCCGAGATACCCAGCGCTGCCACAAATGGCTTATTACACGCTTGGTAAACCATATTTTCGTTGAAGATACCAATCGAGTCAGGGCTCGCTTCCAAGATGTTTTGGAGGATGGTGTCACGTTGGGCAAGCGCGACTTCAGTATCTTTTCGCTTTTCCATTTCGCCGCGCAGCTTTTGCTGCATGTCGTGCCAATCAGTCACATCATGGCTAATTGAGAGCGTGCCTATGGTTGATCCATCTTGCGAGAGCAAGACACTTTGGTAGGTTTCAAGCAAACAACCCTTACCGTCTTGATCCGTTGTCCACGAACGTTCACTGACTCGACCTTTTAAAGCCCCGCCAGAAACACTCAAAGTGCCCTCTTCTGAGCGACCATGCCAAAACTTTTTAAACGAGCGATTACTCGTCACCAACTCACCCTTTTGATCTTTTACATAGATCAGCTCAGATAAAGAATCCAAAGCGGTACGCGCGACATTAAGCTCACGAACTTCTTGGGACACCTCTTCATCTGTATTTTTATACGGTGATGCGTGAATCATCCACGCTTTCTTGCTTCTAAAACGGATCCTGCGACCAACCAAATTGATCTTAAAAGACTCAAATTCAGACAGCGCCCACAGGGAGACCTGCTCAAATGATCGAGAGTTGATGTGATTGGTTAAGTAATGACGAAAGCTATTCTCGCTTTCAACGGTAGGAAATCGAAAGTTAACGCCAATTTGGCGAATACCAAGCAGCTGCATAGCTTGGCGATTGGCATATAAGATCTCTCCACTTCGAACATCAACAAAGTAGAGTGGCGATGGAGTAGCGAGTAGAAGTTTTTCAAGATGCGACTGATAACGTGAATAAAGATGCCAGCAGATGAGAGCAATCAGCAATACAACAACGATATAAATACCGTAGCCATACGCCCTGTCCCACAACCAAGTCATTACCAGTTCCATTTACTCTCAATCTATACCATAAAATCTGTGAGGGAAATGTTACCACTATTTGTTGGTTTTATCTGCTGTTACCGACAGTCACCATTTTCTATCAATTGACCGCGTTTAAAACGGGCAGTGTGTACTCGAATGCAGAGCCAGTTTTGATGCCTTGTGCGCCCGTTTTATCAAGCGAACGGCCAATCTCAGTCATCGCTAACCAACGGTTCTCACACCACAAAGGAGAGAGTAACGTCGGGCGTCGTGCCGCAGAAGATACTCGGTGATAAACCACGTTTGCTGGAGTACGTTGAATCACCTCAGTCGCGATATCAATGTACTCCTCAAGGCTTGGTGCTTCGAGTTTGCCGGCCTTCCACGCCTTAGCCATGGTACTGCCCTCTACTATATGGAGCCCGTGCAGCTTAATACCGTCGGTGCCAACGGCTAATACCTTATCTAAAGTTTCAAGGTTATCCGCTTTGGTTTCTTTTGGCAGGCCAACAATAAGGTGGGTACATATCTTGATCCCCAAAGCACGAGCACGCCGAGTGATCGTTTCATACACCGCGAAATCGTGGCCACGGTTAATTCGCTTGAGGGTTTTATCATTGGCCGTTTGTAGTCCGAGTTCTAGCCAAATCTCGTAGCCTTGTTTCACGTAACCCGACAGCAGTTCCAATACAGAATCAGGCACGCAATCGGGTCTTGTACCAACGCAAAGGCCAACAATATTGGCACCCGGAGCTTTAAGGGCTTCTTCGTACATATTCTTGAGCACCTGCACTTCAGCATAAGTGCTAGTGTATGCCTGAAAGTAAGCAAGATACTTCTTAGCACGGGCAATCTCACCCGCACGGTCTTTTAATTGATCGGCAATACTTTGAATCTGAGTTTGTTCGTCGGAAAAAGACGCCACATTGCAAAAAGTGCAACCACCGCGACCGATTGTGCCATCTCGGTTTGGGCAGCTAAAACCACCATGAAGTGTCAGCTTGTGAACCTTTTCGCCATAACGACGTTGAAGGTCTTGGCCGATAGTATTAACCAACTCGTGTAATTGCATATTTTCAAAGTGCTCAAGTAAATAAAAATGAATCTCAGTCTTTTTCTGAAAAAAAATTACATCCCTGCAAAATTCGACCAATTAGTTTACGCAAGGCTTTTTGCGAGCAACCTATCAAATATCAATAAACATGCAAAAAATCGGCTCTATTTGCCTAATGTTGCACATTTGTTAGACATTAAATTCAAAATAAAACGAAAAAAATGGTCTACATGGACCAACTTTCATTGCAATTCGCCTAGACAAAATTGTAGGATACTTACACATATTGGCTATTTTTGAGTATTTACTTACACTTAAAACTTGCCAATAAGTCGGTGATACCCATATCCCACCTATATAAACCACTAGTTTGTGGCTAAAAATAAACGGATATCACTAAGGATTGTTTTTCTCGCAATACTTTTCCTGCGAGATACGGAAAGGATTCAAACCGCCAGCATAGGCAGGTTTAGACCCATAAATATAAAAGGACAAGGCTAACTTAATACAAATAAGTTGCGCCTAGATTTAACTGGAAGGATGTATCTATGGTAGATCAAGAGCAGAACTCACAGGGTCTGTATACTCCTGAATTGGAGCATGACGCTTGTGGTATCGGTTTTGTTGCGCATCTAAAGAATCGCAAATCTCATGATGTAGTAACTCAAGCACTCGATATGCTTGCACGTATGGAACACCGTGGCGGCCAAGGCTGCGATCCGTGTTCTGGTGATGGTGCAGGTATCCTGCTACAGAAGCCGCACGAATTCTTACTCGAAGAAGCCGTAAAGCTTGGAATTAAACTGCCATCTTTTGAAAAATATGGTGTTGGTGTTGTACTTTTCCCTAAAGATGAATACAAACGTGCACAGTGTCGTGACATTCTAGAACGCAATGCACAACGCCTTGAGTTAGAAGTTATCGGCTACCGTGAACTTCCAACTGACAATTCAATGATTGGTGCTGACCCATTAAGCACTGAACCTCAATTTGAACACGTATTTATTTCTGGCGGCCCTGGTATCACACCAGAAGAGCTTGAGCGTAAACTGTATGTTCTACGTAACTACACTGTTCGTGTATGCCTAGAAAGCGTTTCAAATATCGGTGATGACTTCTACATCAACTCTATGTCTTACAAGACATTGGTGTACAAAGGTCAGCTAACAACTGAACAAGTTCCTCAGTACTTCCTAGACCTGCAAAACCCAACTATGGTGACAGCTCTAGCACTGGTACACTCTCGCTTCTCTACCAATACATTCCCACGTTGGCGTCTAGCTCAGCCTTTCCGTTACATCGCGCACAATGGTGAGATCAATACGGTTCGCGGCAACCTAAACTGGATGAAAGCACGTGAAGCAATCCTAGAATCGGATCTGTTTACACAAGCTGAAATCGACATGCTACTTCCTATCTGTCAAGAAGGTAGCTCAGACTCATCAAACTTCGATATGGCGCTGGAGCTACTTGTTCTTTCAGGTCGAACTCTGCCACATGCGTTGATGATGATGATCCCGGAAGCATGGCAAGAAAACAAAAACATGGATCCAACTCGTCGTGCGTTCTACCAGTACCACGCGAACGTAATGGAACCATGGGATGGCCCAGCGTCAGTATGTTTCACCGATGGTGTTCAAGTTGGTGCAACTCTTGACCGTAACGGTCTGCGCCCTTCTCGCTACACAGTAACTAAAGACGACTTCCTAGTGATGGCGTCTGAGTCTGGTGTTGTTGAGATCGCACCTGAAAACGTTGAATATCGTGGTCGTTTGCAACCTGGCCGTATCTTCGTTGCTGACCTTGAGCAAGGCCGCATCATTTCTGATGAAGAAGTGAAAGACGGTATCGCTAAATCTCAACCCTACGAGAAATGGGTTGAAGAGAACCTTCTGAGCCTGAAAAAGCTACCAGATGCGAGCAACGAGTTTAACCAACCTTCTCCAGAGAAACTGCTACACAAACAACAATCGTTTGGTGTGAGCTCTGAAGAAGTAAACGAAATCATTCTCCCTCTTGCAAAAACAGGCTACGAGCCACTTTCTGCAATGGGTGCTGACTGGCCGCTCGCGATTCTTTCTCATCAATCGCAGCACCTTTCAAACTACTTCAAACAGCTGTTTGCACAAGTAACTAACCCGCCAATCGACCCGATTCGTGAGCGTATGGTTATGTCTCTGAACACTTACCTAGGTAAAGATCAGAACCTACTTGCTGAAACACCTGAACACTGTCAAAAAGTGGAACTTGAGTCTCCAGTTCTTTCTAACTCAGAGTTAGAGAAACTGCGTGCAATCGATAATGAGCACCTTCAATCGAAGACGCTGGATATCGTATTCCAAGCGAACGGAGACCAAGGTAAGTTAGAGCGCGCACTTAAGCGTATCTGCCAATATGCGGAAGATGCGGTTATTGATGGTTACTCTATCATTCTACTGACTGACCGTGCGGTTAACTCAAACCATGCCGCTATCCCAGCAATGCTGGCGGTTGGCGCGGTTCACCACCACCTAATCCGTAAAGGGCTACGTGCTAAGTGTGACATCGTGGTTGAAACGGGCGACGCTCGTGAGACACACCACTTCGCAACCTTAATTGGTTACGGTGCAAACGCAGTTAACCCATACCTAGTTATCGAAACGATTGTTGAACTGCAACGTACTAAGAAGCTAGATCCAAACGTTCATCCACGTGAGTTATTCGATAACTACCGTAAGGGTGTTAACGGCGGTCTACTGAAGATCTTTTCTAAGATGGGTATCTCTACGCTGCAGTCTTACCACGGCGCTCAAATCTTTGAAGCACTTGGTGTTAGCAAATCAGTGGTTGAAAAATACTTCACTGGTACTGTTTCTCGTATCCAAGGTCTAACGATCGACGATATCGCACGAGAAGTACTGGTTCGTCACCGTGTTGGTTACCCTGCTCGTGAAATCCCAGCTCAAGTTCTTGATGTTGGCGGTGTTTACCAGTGGAAACAACGTGGTGAGAAGCACTTATTCAACCCAGAAACCATTTCTCTACTTCAAGAATCGACGCGTAACAAAGATTACGGTCAATTCAAGAAGTACGCGAACGCCGTTGATGCTCAAGGCGACAACGCAGCAACACTACGTAGCCAACTTGATTTCATCAAGAACCCAGCAGGCTCTATTCCTCTAGCGGAAGTAGAACCTATTGAGAAAATCCTTAAGCGTTTCGCAACAGGCGCAATGAGCTTCGGTTCAATCTCGCATGAGGCTCACTCAACACTCGCTGTTGCAATGAACCGCATTGGCGCGAAGTCGAACTCAGGTGAAGGTGGTGAAGACCCAGCACGTTTCGAGCGTAAAGAAAATGGCGACTGGGAACGTTCAGCAATCAAACAGGTGGCTTCTGGTCGCTTTGGTGTAACGTCTTACTACCTATCTAACGCTGATGAGCTGCAAATCAAGATGGCTCAAGGTGCGAAACCTGGCGAAGGTGGTCAACTACCTGGTGATAAGGTTGATGACTGGATCGGCGCAACGCGTCACTCGACTCCGGGCGTAGGTCTTATCTCTCCACCGCCACATCACGATATCTACTCAATCGAAGATTTGGCTCAGCTGATCTACGATCTGAAAAACGCGAACCGTAACGGTCGTGTAAACGTGAAACTAGTATCGGAAGCTGGCGTAGGTACGATTGCATCGGGTGTAGCGAAAGCGAAAGCTGACGTGGTACTTATCGCAGGTTTTGATGGTGGTACGGGTGCATCTCCGATGTCTTCTATCCGTCACACCGGTCTGCCTTGGGAATTAGGTCTAGCGGAAACGCACCAAACACTACTGAAAAACGGCCTACGTAACCGTATCGTTGTTCAGTCTGATGGTCAGATGAAAACACCACGTGACCTTGCAGTCGCAACGTTACTTGGCGCTGAAGAATGGGGCGTAGCAACAGCTGCTCTAGTTGTTGAAGGCTGTATCATGATGCGTAAGTGTCACAAGAATACGTGTCCTGTTGGTATCGCAACACAAAACAAAACTCTTCGTGAGCGTTTCGACGGCCGCGTAGAAGACGTAGTAACGTTCTTCCAATACATGGCTGAAGGTCTACGTGAAGTAATGGCTGAACTTGGTTTCCGCTCTATTGATGAGATGGTAGGTCAATCGCACAAACTTAAAGTTCGTGATGACATCGGTCACTGGAAGTACAAGAACCTAGATCTAACACCGGTACTGCACATTGAGCAGGCTCGTGCAGAAGATGGTATCTACAACCAGACAACACAAAATCATAATCTTGAAGACGTTCTAGACCGTAAGTTGATTCAAGCTGCAATCCCAGCGCTTGAGAAAGGTGAAGCAGTTACCGCTCAGTTCCCTATCATCAACACGGACCGTTCAGCAGGTACGATGCTGTCGAACGAAATCTCGAAGGTTTACAAAGACCAAGGTTTACCACAGCCAATGAACGTTAAGTTCCACGGTAGTGCAGGTCAATCTTTCGGTGCATTCCTTGCGAAAGGCGTTAAGTTCGAAGTAGAAGGCGACGCGAACGATTACTGGGGTAAAGGTCTGTCTGGCGGTACGTTGGTACTGTACCCAGATGCAAGATCTACTATCGTTGCTGAAGATAACATCGTGGTGGGTAACGTATGTTTCTACGGTGCAACCTCTGGTGAATCTTTCATTCGCGGTATGGCTGGCGAACGTTTCTGTGTTCGTAACTCTGGTGCGAAGGTTGTTGTTGAGGGTGTTGGTGACCACGGTTGTGAATACATGACTGGCGGCGCGGCAATTATCCTTGGTTCAACGGGTCGTAACTTTGCTGCAGGTATGAGTGGCGGTGTCGCTTATGTTTGGGATAAAGCAGGTGACTTCGAGACTAAGCTCAACGCAGAACTTGTAGACCTAGATCCAATTGAACAAGAAGATAAAGATCTTCTACTAGATATGCTAACTAAGCATGTTGAATTCACAGGAAGTGAAGTTGCTCAGTCTTTCCTAGACAACTTTGAAGCAAGTGTTGCATCGCTAGTTAAAGTAATGCCACGCGACTACAAAGCGGTTCTTCAAAAGCGTAAAGCTGAAGCACAACAGGCACAAACGGAAGAAGTGGAGGCAGTATAATGGGTAAGCCTACTGGATTTTTAGAACACGGTCGTGAGCTTCCAAAGAAGCTCGACCCGTCAGTTCGAATTGAAGACAACAAAGAGTTCGTACTTAACGAAGAGTTTGGTGAAAAGATCAATACTCAAGCATCTCGTTGTATGGACTGTGGCGTACCTTTCTGTCACAACGGCTGTCCGATTGGTAACATCATCCCAGAATTCAATGACGCTGTTTATCGCGACAGCTGGGAAGAGGCTTGGAACATTCTAAGCTCTACCAATAACTTCCCTGAGTTTACAGGTCGTGTTTGTCCTGCTCCTTGTGAAAGTGCCTGTGTTCTTGGCATCAACCAAGACCCAATCACTATCTGTAATATCGAGAAAACGATTGTAGAAACTGCGTACCGTGAAGGGTACGCAAAGCCTAAAACACCACGCTCTCGCACAGGTAAAACTGTCGCAGTTATCGGTTCAGGCCCTGCAGGCTTAGCCGCAGCTGAGCAGCTAAACAGTGCCGGTCACTCGGTAACGGTATTTGAACGTGACGAGAAAGTGGGTGGCCTACTGCGTTTCGGTATCCCAGATTTCAAACTGGGCATGGACGTGATTGATCGTAAGATCAACCTAATGGCTGAAGCTGGCGTTGAGTTTAAAGTGAACCAACACATCGGTGTTGATGTTAATGCTCAACAGTTACGCCAAGAGTTTGATGTGGTATTGCTAACGGGTGGTTCTACGGTTCCACGCGACTTACCAATCCCAGGTCGTGAGCTTAAAGGCGTTCATTTTGCCATGGAATTCCTTGGTCAAAATAATCGCCGTGCCAACGACTTAGATCTTAAGACAGAAGAGCTTCACGCTAAAGATAAACACATTGTGGTTATCGGTGGTGGTGATACAGGCTCTGACTGTGTAGGCACATCAAACCGTCATAAAGCAGCAAGCATTACTCAGGTTGAGATCATGCCGATCCCACCAGAGAAACGCCCTGCAAATATGCCTTGGCCTCAATACCCAATGATCATGAAAACCACCACTTCTCACGAAGAAGGTTGTGAACGTCATTGGAACATCTTAACCAAAGAGTTCATTAGCGACGATCAAGGTCAAGTAACGGGTCTACGTATCGCTGACATCGTTTGGCAAGACGCAAAACCAGGCGAACGTCCAGGTTTTGATGAAGTAGCGAACTCTGAACGTGTTATTCCATGTGACATGGCATTCCTTGCAATGGGCTTCTTACACCCAGAGCCAACAGGCGTGCTTGCTCAACTAGACATTAAACTGGACGAGCGCGGTAACGTCGCTTCTGAAGGTTTTGCGACTAACCAGAAAGGCGTTTTCGCTGCTGGTGATATGCGTACTGGCCAATCTCTGGTTGTACGTTGTATTAATGAAGGTCGTGAATGTGCAATTGCCATTGATGACTTCTTAATGGGTAACTCAAACTTAGAAGCGAAAGCAGATTCACTCATGCTTTCCGCATAATATTTCTCGGGCTAACGTCGATGACGTTAGCCTAGAGGAAAAGCAACACCCTTCCTAACTTTTATGTTTGGCTAGCACTCGATGCTAGCCTTTTTTCTATCTGCCTTACGGCTCCTGGGACATTCCCTTCGTTGCACATGTTAAATCCCATTAACATCTACCTTTTATATCCCTTTGATATCATTCTACTATTTTAGATTATTACGTGGTTAATCGCGTTTACGCATGATAATTAACCATGAACTTGACCTTAAACACAATTAGCTATACGTTGTAAAGCTGGTGAAAATAAAACCAATCGGTTTTGTTAACACAACCAATAACGTTTTAACTAGCTAAAGACAAACTATAAGCTTATAAAAAATAACAAGTATATGAATAGTTAGTCATTTACTGTCTGGATGACAGAGAAGCAAAAGGGAGAATTGCAATGGCTCTATATGATCCTAGTCTTGAAAAAGACAACTGTGGATTTGGTTTAATAGCGCAAATGGAAGGCCAACCGAGTCATAAGTTGGTACGAACTGCTATTTCAGCCCTCGATCGCATGACACACCGTGGTGGTATTGCTGCGGATGGTAAAACAGGAGATGGCTGTGGCTTATTACTACAGAAGCCAGACTCTTATCTCAGAATTATTGCAGAAGAGAATAACTTCAAGCTCGGCAAGCAATACGCTGTCGGCATGATTTTCTTCAGCCAAGACCCAATCAAAGCGCAATCCGCGCAAGACATCGTCAATAAAGAGCTCGCGCAAGAAACGTTAACCGTTGCAGGTTGGCGTGTCGTGCCGACCAACACCGACGTATTAGGCCCAATCGCCAAAGATTCTGTTCCCAATATTCAGCAAGTGTTTATCTCGGCACCTGCGGGGTGGCGTGAACGCGATATTGAACGACGCCTTTATATCGCTCGTCGTCGAATTGAAAAACAGATCACCGAAGACAAAGATTTCTATATTTGTAGCCTTTCGACACAAGTCATGGTTTACAAAGGCCTGTGTATGCCGGCCGATCTTCCGCGATTTTACCTCGATCTTGCTGACTTACGTATGGAATCGGCGATATGCCTGTTTCACCAGCGCTTCTCAACCAATACTCAGCCGCGTTGGCCACTGGCTCAGCCATTCCGCTATTTGGCGCACAATGGTGAGATCAATACCATCGAAGGTAACCGTCAGTGGGCTAAAGCTCGTGCCTATAAATTCTCTTCACCACTGCTGCCCGATTTACAAACGGCCGCACCCTTTGTGAATGAGACAGGCTCAGATTCATCAAGCCTAGATAACATGCTCGACCTGTTCCTTGCCGGTGGTATGGATGTATTCCGAGCGATGCGTATGCTCGTGCCGCCCGCTTGGCAAAACCACCCAGACATGGATCCCGATCTGCGTGCATTCTACGACTTCAACTCCAAGCACATGGAACCGTGGGATGGCCCTGCAGGTATCGTCCTTTCTGACGGTCGTTACGCTGCGTGTAACCTAGATAGAAACGGCTTACGCCCTGCGCGTTATGTGATTACCAAAGACAACCTGATCACGCTGGCATCTGAAGTGGGCATCTGGAATTACGCGCCAGACGAGGTGGCAGAGAAAGGGCGTGTCGGCCCGGGTGAACTACTCGTCATAGATACGCGCCGCGGTAAACTGTGGCAATCTAACGAGATCGATAATGACCTTAAAGGTCGCCATCCCTATAAAGAGTGGATGGAAAAGAACGTTCACAAACTCACACCGTTTTCCGATCTGCCCGATGAGCAAGTCGGTAAGCGCAGCTTTGACGATGACACGCTCAAGACCTACCAAAAACAGTTTGCGATGAGCAACGAAGAGTCGGACCAAGTACTGCGTGTGCTTGGAGATATGGGACAAGAGGCCGTAGGCTCGATGGGCGATGATACGCCGATGGCTGTGCTCTCTTCGAAAGAACGTCTCGTCACTGACTATTTCCGTCAAATGTTTGCACAAGTCACCAACCCACCGATTGATCCATTGCGTGAAAAGCATGTTATGTCTTTAGCCACCAGTATCGGCCAAGAGATGAACGTGTTCTGCGAAACCGACGGTCACGCCTACCGTGTGACATTTAATTCGCCAGTTCTGGTCTACTCTGACATGCAGCAACTTCTGCAGTTAAATCAAAAACACTATGGCCACGCGATTCTTAGCATGCACTATGATCCTGCTGATAAAGATCTTGAACAAGCCATTAATGACTTGTGTGATCGTGCGGTGCAAGAGGTCCGTGATGGTGCTGTTTTGATTGTACTTTCAGACAAGCACTTAGAGAAAGGCAAGCTCCCGGTTCCAGCAGCGATGGCTGTCGGTGCCGTGCAAACTCGACTCGCAGACAACAACCTACGTTGTGATGCTAACATCGTGGTTGAGACAGCAACCGCACGTGACCCGCACCAATTTGCAGTTCTGCTTGGCTTCGGTGCAACCGCAGTTTATCCATATCTCGCTTATGAAGCATTGGGCAAAATGTTGGACGATGGTTCTTTAAATAAAGACTATCGCACTGCATTGCAAAATTACCAAAACGGCATCAACAAAGGTCTGTATAAGATCATGTCGAAGATGGGTATCTCGACGATTGCTTCTTATCGCTGCTCGCAATTATTTGAGGCGGTCGGTTTGCATACCGATGTCGTTGACTTGTGTTTCCGAGGCGTAACGACTCGTATCCAAGGCGCTAGCTTTAGCGACTTCCAACAAGATATCTATAATCTATCTCGCAAAGCATGGACTAAGCGTAAACCACTGGAACATGGTGGCTTACTCAAATACGTACATGGCGGCGAATACCACGCCTATAACCCAGACGTAGTCAGCACCTTACAAACCGCCGTAAAGACAGGCGAAACATCAGATTATCAATCTTTTGCGAAGCAAGTTAATGCTCGTCCTGCTGCCATGCTACGTGACTTAATGAGCCTTAAAAAAGCAGCTCAACCTCTAGCATTAGAAAAAGTCGAACCGAGCAGTGATCTCTTTAAACGCTTCGACTCTGCAGCCATGTCGATTGGTGCCTTAAGCCCTGAAGCTCATGAAGCACTGGCCATGGCGATGAACCGATTAGGAGGCTACTCCAACTCTGGTGAAGGTGGTGAAGATCCACGACGCTTTGGTACTGATCGTAATTCTCGCATCAAGCAGATAGCTTCCGGCCGTTTTGGTGTGACACCACATTACTTAACCAATGCGGATGTTCTGCAAATCAAAGTCGCACAAGGTGCGAAGCCGGGCGAAGGTGGCCAACTGCCGGGGCATAAAGTCACCGCAGAAATCGCCAAACTGAGATACTCAGTTCAAGGGGTAACACTGATCTCCCCTCCTCCGCACCACGATATTTATTCTATCGAGGATCTGGCGCAGCTTATTTTCGACCTTAAGCAAGTGAACCCTAAAGCCTTGGTTTCAGTGAAGTTAGTATCAGAACCGGGTGTGGGCACCATTGCTACTGGTGTGGCGAAAGCCTATGCCGACCTGATTACGATTTCTGGCTACGACGGTGGTACCGCGGCAAGTCCATTGACCTCGGTAAAATACGCAGGTTGCCCTTGGGAGCTTGGCTTAGCGGAAACTCAACAAGCACTGGTGGCCAATGGCCTACGCCATAAGATCCGCTTGCAAGTCGATGGTGGTTTAAAAACCGGACTCGATGTTATCAAGGGCGCGATTTTAGGTGCAGAGAGTTTTGGTTTTGGTACTGCGCCAATGGTCGCGATGGGTTGTAAGTTCTTACGAATTTGTCACCTAAACAACTGTGCAACGGGCGTTGCGACTCAAGATGAAACACTACGCCGTGAATACTTCAAAGGCCTGCCAGACATGGTAGTGAACTACTTTACCGGCCTAGCCGACGAAGTTCGCCAGTACCTTGCAGAACTTGGAGTCGAAAAACTGACAGACCTGATTGGTCGCACGGATCTACTTGAAGCCGTTCAAGGCCTGACTGCGAAACAGAGTAAACTCGATCTCTCTTCAATACTCGAAGCTCCGGTATCTCCAGAAGGTCACCCACTGTTTTGGACCGAGCCAAACGCACCATTTGATAAAGCGCAACTCAACCAACAGATCCTTGATGATGCCATTGATGCGATTGAGAAACGTCAATCCACCAGCCTTTACTACAACGTAATCAACACCGATCGCTCGATTGGCGCTCGTATCTCTGGCGAAATAGCCAAACGTTACGGGAACCAAGGTATGGCGGGGTCACCAATTAAGTTGTATCTCGATGGCACAGCAGGCCAATCCTTTGCGGTTTGGAACGCTGGCGGCGTTGAGCTATATCTGACAGGCGATGCCAATGACTATGTCGGCAAAGGCATGGCAGGCGGTAAGGTGGTTATCAAACCTCACCAAGGCACTGCATTTGTTTGTAACGAAGCGACCATCATAGGTAACACTTGTTTGTATGGTGCGACCGGAGGCAAGCTATTTGCAGCTGGTACTGCAGGCGAACGATTTGGCGTGCGTAACTCAGGCACCGTTGCCGTGATTGAAGGTGCAGGAGACAATGCCTGTGAATACATGACCGGTGGTATTGTTGCCATTCTTGGCGCAACCGGAGTGAACTTCGGCGCCGGTATGACAGGTGGGTTTGCTTATGTGATGGATAAGAATGAAGACTTCCAAGGCCGTGTAAACAACGAATCGGTCGAAGCACTTTCTCTGTCGGACCTATTTATCCACCAAGAACACCTGCGCGGCTTGATTGCGGAGCACTTAGAAGAGACTGGCTCAGTACACGCTGAAGCTATTTTGGCGAACTTTGATGAATGGATTCCAAAGTTCTACCTAGTGAAGCCGAAGACGGCGGATCTCAACACCTTGCTCGGTCACCAAAGCCGCAGCTCTGCTGAACTTCGTGTTCAAGCGCAATAATTGGAAGGAGCCAATCATGAGCCAGAATGTATACCAATTTATTGATGTGAATCGCGTAGACCCAGCGAAGAAACCAATCAAGATACGTAAGATTGAGTTTGTAGAGATCTACGAACCTTTCACGAAGCAACAAGCTAAGGCACAAGCCGACCGCTGTTTAGACTGTGGTAACCCCTACTGTGAATGGAAGTGCCCAGTCCATAACTACATCCCTCAATGGCTCAAACTTGCCAATGAGGGGCGCATTATCGAAGCGGCTGAACTGTCCCATCAAACCAACAGCTTGCCTGAGGTTTGCGGACGAGTTTGTCCTCAAGATCGTCTATGTGAAGGCTCTTGTACCCTCAACGACGATTTCGGCGCAGTAACCATCGGCAACATTGAAAAATACATCAATGACAAAGCGTTTGAGATGGGCTGGAAACCAGACATGTCTCACGTTGAATGGACCGACAAAAAGGTCGCGATCATTGGCGCTGGCCCTGCAGGTCTTGCTGCAGCTGATATCTTAGTTCGAAACGGTGTGAAGGCCGTGGTATTTGACCGCTACCCGGAGATCGGTGGCCTGCTAACGTTTGGTATCCCATCGTTCAAACTCGAGAAAGGCATCATGGAAAACCGTCGCCGTATCTTTAGTGGGATGGGCGTTGAATTTAAGATGAATACCGAAGTCGGTAAAGACGTTCAACTGCAACAATTGGTCGATGAATATGATGCTGTTTTCTTAGGGGTCGGTACTTATAAAAACATGCGCGCTGGGTTAGACAACGAAGAAGCACCGGGTGTTTATGATGCTTTACCCTTCCTTGTTTCCAATACTTACAAGGTCATGGAACTGGACAACCCAACGCCGTTTATCGACATGAAAGGCAAAAAAGTGGTTGTGCTTGGTGGTGGTGATACCGCGATGGACTGTGTCCGGACGTCGATTCGCCAGCATGCTGCTAACGTCGTCTGTGCTTATCGTCGTGATGAGGCCAACATGCCAGGCTCTCGCCGTGAGGTGAAGAATGCAAAAGAAGAAGGCGTGAAGTTCATATTCAACCTTCAGCCATTAGCATTGGAAACCGATTCATCTGGCCATGTTACAGGCGTCAAAGTGGTGAAAACGGCGCTAGGTGAACCCGATGACGCAGGTCGTCGTCGTCCGGAACCTGTAGAAGGCAGTGAGCATGTTCTTGAAGCAGACGCCGTTATCATGGCATTTGGTTTCCAACCTCATGCAATGGAGTGGCTAGAACCATTCGGTGTAGAGCTCGACCAATGGGGTCGCATCAAGGCTCCCGGTAAACAAGAATTTCAATACCAAACCACCAACAGTAAGATCTTTGCAGGTGGTGATGCGGTTCGAGGATCTGACTTAGTCGTGACCGCTATCGACGAAGGCCGTAAAGCAGCGGAAGGAATATTGGATTACCTAGAAGTGTGACTAGTCTAAGGTTTCCTTTATTACTCAGCTCGTTACTATAAAAAAAGGATCCAATGATGGATCCTTTTTTGAATTAGATACGTTTATCACAAGCATATCGAAAATACGTAAACAATCGCAAACAAGCCAATACCGATAACTAGAATTAAAACTAAAACAACGCCATAGGAAACACTATGAAAAAAGCCGCTCTCCTTTCTCTATCTCTTTTGACTTTAACCGCTTGTAGCCAAGGAATCACGGACATGAAAGACAGAACTTCATCACCTTGTGGAGACAAACCAAACTGCGTATCAACTCAAGATGACCGTGAACAGCATACATTGGCCGCGTTTGAGTTATCAGATTCAGCAAACTTAGATGCCATTGAGCAGGTTGCGCTAACCTTACCGGGATCGAAAACCGCGAGTAAAACAGAAGATTACCTGCGTGTTGAATGCACTTCTCGCATCATGCGCTTTGTCGATGACTTAGAACTTAAGATCACTGATGGCAAACTGATCGTGCGTTCAGAGTCTCGTACTGGTCACTCTGATTTTGGCGTAAACCGAAAGCGTGCTGAACAACTTCGCGCTAGCTTAAAAAGCGAAGGCCTGATCAAATAGATAAAAGAATACGCAGATAAATCGCTGCTATTCGGATGAGAAGTGCCTCTGGGCAGTCGCTCGACACTTCTTATCCATGCTACAATTTCGCTCTACTGTTTAAATATTATTTATTAAGAGACTACACATGAAAATCGGCATCATTGGCGCAATGGAGCAAGAAGTTGCGATCCTAAAGGCAGCAATTTCAGACATTACTGAAGTTAATAAAGGCGGTTGTACCTTTTTCTCTGGTCAGATAAATGGTGTTGACGTTGTTTTGCTTCAATCAGGCATTGGTAAAGTAGCCGCTGCAGTGGGTACTTCAATCCTATTAAGCGAATACCAGCCAGACGTAGTACTAAACACGGGCTCTGCTGGCGGTTTTGATTCAACACTGAACCTTGGCGATGTGGTTATCTCAACTGAAGTTCGTCACCACGATGCAGATGTTACAGCTTTCGGTTACGAAATCGGTCAAATGGCAGGTCAACCTGCAGCGTTCAAAGCGGACGACAAACTGATGGCTGTTGCTGAACAAGCACTAGCGCAAATGGAAGATAAGCACGCCGTTCGCGGTCTTATCTGTACTGGCGACGCATTTGTTTGCACAGCAGAACGCCAAGAGTTCATCCGCAAGCACTTCCCATCAGTGGTTGCTGTAGAGATGGAAGCATCTGCTATCGCTCAAGCTTGTCACCAATTCCAAGTACCATTCGTGGTTGTTCGTGCAATCTCTGACGTTGCAGACAAAGAATCACCAATGAGCTTCGAAGAGTTCCTGCCACTAGCAGCACAAAGCTCTTCTGAGATGGTTATCAAAATGGTTGCCCTACTAAAGTAAGCGACTAGACATGCAAACACTGTTTGATCAGGTATTTGCAAATGGCGTGCTCCTTGTAATGTGGGGAGCACTGCTTTTTCATTTGATTTTACCTATCCCCCATGCCGCACACCCTACGACCTTATGGCATAAGTTTGCTGAGCTTTTAGCAAGCAAGGTTAATAACACCCAAAACTATTCCCAAAGCTTAATCTCGGGCACATTAGCCTGGGGCGTAATGGTACTGCCGACTCTGATAATTCTATTGGCACTGCAACCATTGGTTTGGCAATCTCAACTGTTTGAATTAGCGCTGTTATTGCTGGCGATTGATTGGCGCAATAATGAAAAGCTAGCAAATCAGCTGATCAAAGCGCTTGGTCGAGAAGATAAAGCTGCTGCTCGTCAGGTACTGGCTCCGGTTGTCAATCGTCAAACCGAATCACTGTCATCACTTGGGCTTGGCAAAGCCGCTGCTGAAACCATCATCATGGGTTACGCTCGCAATGTGGTATGTGTTTTATTCTGGTACGCCATTGGTGGTGGAATTGCGGCTTTAATGTATCGCCTTGTTGTCGAGTTAGCTCGAGCTTGGTCGCCAAGTCGTAAGCAATTTTCTCCGTTCGGCTCAACGGCTATCAAGATAGTCGCTATCCTAGAATTCATACCGATGCGTCTGTTTGCTTTGATGATCGTATGTGGTGATAAAGCAACGCACACATTTAAGATGATGATTACCCAGAGCCGTTCTTGGCCACTGCCTGGCCCTGCATGGTTGATCACGGCCGTTGGCAACAAGCTGGAATTATCATTGGGTGGCCCTGCTATTTACAACAACACCAAAGCCATTCGCGCAAAAATAGGCGGAAGAATCGCCCCATCAGCTCTGCATCTCTCTCAGGTTCAGAAGCTGCTGTTTGGTCGTATTGCTATCTGGATATTTTTACAAAGCCTAATCTTACTATTTGTTCACCAAGGGATTTAGAGTGAAACCTTCAGCACTTGTTACAAGCCTTACTCTTTTGTCTTCCAGCTTATGGCTGCCTTTATCATTTGCGGAAGAAACATCGCTGACTCCAGAAAAAGTACAGCCAGCTCAACGCGTAGTAAGCCTTGCTCCTCACGCCACTGAACTCGCGTACAGTGCTGGTTTAGGTGATAACCTTGTTGCGGTAAGTGAGCGGAGTGATTACCCACCACAAGCAGACCAGCTTGAAAAAGTGGCAAACTATCAAGGTATCAAGGTTGAGAAGATCATCGCACTGCAACCTGATTTAATTCTTGCGTGGCCAGCGGGAAACCCGCCCAGAGAGCTCGCGAAACTAGAGCAATTTGGGTTTAATATTTACTACTCGAAAACCAAAAGCCTAGACAGCATTGCGACCAATATTGAACAACTCAGCCAATACTCCAGTGATCCGAGTATTGGGAAAAACAATGCCAAGCAATACAAAGAACAACTCAACGCATTGAGACTAAAATATAAAGATGCTGAGCCCGTAAACTACTTTTATCAGCTAAGTGAGAAGCCGATCATCACCGTCGCTCAAGGGCACTGGCCAAGTGAGGTGTTTGAGTTTTGTGGCGGCCAGAATATTTTCGAAGACAGTGCTTCCCCTTATCCTCAAGTTGGTATTGAACAAGTTGTATTAAGGAAACCGCAAGTGATCTTCACTTCTCAGCATGCAATTGAGAATGGAACCATGTGGCAAACTTGGGAGGACGAGATCCCAGCAGTCGCTCAAAATCAGATTTGGTCACTCAATTCTGACTGGATTAATCGCCCGACAACGAGAACTTTGAAAGCGATCCAACAAGTATGCGATTTCTTCGATAGAGCTAGGCAAAATCACTAACTATTTGCTGCATTTTTTCGTACAATTCGCCACCGACCTGTCCCTACAATTTTAACTATAAGAGCACCAGTATCATGGACTCCATGCTGCTTTATATTATCGATTTATTTGGCACTGCCATTTTTGCTGTCTCAGGCGTATTTGTCGCAGGCCGTCTTAAGATGGACCCCTTTGGCGTTGCCGTTTTAGGCAGCGTCACCGCAATTGGTGGCGGTACTATTCGTGACATGGCATTGGGTGCGACCCCAGTGTTTTGGATAACCGATACCACCTACCTTTGGGTGATTATCACCACCTGCTTGTTGACTATGATCATAGTGAGACGCCCAAAGCGTTTGGCGTGGTGGATACTGCCCGTTTGTGATGCTATTGGATTAGCGGTGTTTGTTGGTATCGGTGTTGAAAAAGCATTGATTTATCAAGACTCAGCATTAGTCGCTATCATCATGGGCGTAATTACTGGCTGTGGTGGCGGTATTATCCGTGACGTGCTTGCCCGTGAAGTGCCGATGATCTTAAGAAGTGAAGTCTACGCCACGGCTTGTATCATTGGTGGTGCTTTCCATACCATGGCGATTCTCATGGGGCACGATTCAGAAACCGCATTTTTGGCCGGTGTGTTCACAACACTATTGATTAGGCTTGGCGCTATTCGCTGGCACTTGTCATTGCCTACCTTCGCTATCAAGTAGATAGAACGATGACTAAGAGGCTCCGCAAAGGGGCCTTTTTAAATTCGCTTTCAAAGTACTTATACCCTCGATTTCTCCCTTCAAAGATCCCCCTTTTTTCCTGACACTCAATTTAGTTAGCTTGTTAGCTCTTAGCTCATGAGTTAGTAATGCTTTTTGTTTACTTACCTAGTTAACAGGCCATATTAGTAAACCAATATCTTTATAAATTATTTTATTTACTAATATAGTCTGCCAATAAGGAGTTAAAAATGAGTATCAATAAAGTGGGCATTGTTTTCTTCTCTAAGAATGGAGCGACTAAGCAAGTCGCTGAGACAATCGCAGAAGGCATTAACACTCAACAATCTAACTCAGCACTGCTCATCGAGGTGCTCTCTTCTGAAATAGTCGAAGGAGGATTTGACAATGACGATAAGCTCAGCGCATTAGACAATTGTGATGCGATTATTTTTGGCGCGCCAACCTACATGGGCTCACCAGCGGCTCAATTTAAGAGCTTTATGGATGCAAGCAGTGATACCTACTGTAAAAAAGCATGGCGAAATAAGCTCGCTGCAGGTTTCACCACTGGTGGTAGCCTTAACGGTGAACAACAGCAAACCCTACTGAGCTTTTTCACTCTGGCTTGTCAGCATGGCATGATTTGGGCAGGGCTTGATATCTCAAAGCATATTGATGATTTAGGTTTGAATCGCACAGGTTCAAGTATTGGTTTGGTCGCCAGTGATGATCAGACGGCTGAGAGCACCAATAATCACATCAATAGTAATGATCTTAAAACCGCTTTCTATTTTGGCCAACGCATCGCGAGTCTAGTTAAGAAAGCCTAACGAGCTAATTTCCTAATTAACGAGCTAACGTCAAAACCCCTAGCTTGTCTGATATCTATGTGCTCAGACTAGAGAATGAATAGCGTTTGAGGTAACTTGGTTTAATCATTCCCAACTTTCATGAATATAACCCAATGCTACTCGAAGGAATCGAAACTCTATTGGTTTTAAGTAAAGCAAAAACCATGAGCCGCACCGGCAGTTTGCTTTATATCAGCCAATCAGCGGTCAGCAAACGGATTGCTAATTTAGAGAAGAAGTTAGGCAAAAAACTCATAGAACCGAGTGGCCGACAGATCAAACTGACGCCAGATGCGATTGCATTAATCGAGAGTATCGGCCCTGCATTCAATGAGCTTCGTGGTCTTATTTATGAGCAGCAAGAGTTGGAAGATACCACTCTCATCACCTTAGATAGCTCTAAGTCGCTGATCGCGGGTTATCTAGGTGAGATGATGGGCCAATTTATCCAACAAGATAAATACATCACCATTACCACGAACCATACCCCAAGAATCATAGAGAGAGTGCAATCTGGCAAGGCGACCTTAGGGTTGTGTGCTGGTTTACTGCCACCGCATCATGGGTTAATGACATTCCACCTGTTTGATGAGCCGTTTTACATAGTGAGTAAGTCGCCATTAACGCAGCTTCCTCCAATGGTTATCACTAACGACATGACCAATCCGGCAAACTCGTATCAGTTATCTGTGCTTGAAAAGTTCGGCATCAAACCCTTGATGGAGATGGATGCTTACACCGCAGCAGCCCAGTTAGCGCTGGGTGGGACAGGGCCAGCGTTGATCCCGCTCTCTATCGTAAAAACACTCAATATTGAGCCTCAATACCTGTTTAGTTTTGCCGAATTGAAGGGATTGATTCGACCGATTCATATCTGTGTAAGGCCGAACAGCTATCAGTCTCCACGAGTTAAAATACTGATAGAATCCATTGTTGATGCTGTTCCCAAAGCAGTTTAGATGCCATTAACATCGACATCACGATCACAAGGGGGCGAATCCACTTCTGCCCTTTTGTCACCACTACTTTAGCGCCAAGTTGAGCGCCCATAAAGCCACCAACTGCCATCACTAATCCCAACTCCCAAATTGGCAAGCCAGCCAAAATAAAGAAGATCAATGCGGCTATATTCGAGGTAAAGTTAAGAACCTTAGTACGTGCTGTTGCATCCACTAAAGAGAAATGGCCGATAGCAACAAAACAGACGGTGAAAATAGAACCCGTTCCTGGGCCAAAGAAGCCATCGTAGAAACCAACACCGCCGCCAATGCACAAAGCAAACACGGCTTCAGACATCTTTTGCTTACCTTCAGACGCTCTAGTTTGGGGTGCTAATAGGAAATAGAGAGAGATGGCGATAAGTAGTAAGGGGATCATGCTGGTCAGCAAACTTGCGTCAATATGCTGCACTAACTCAGCGCCAATCGCAGAACCAATAAAGGTACAGAGAATGGCAAGACGCATCTCTTTTATGTTCACGATACCGTTGCGTACGAAATACCAACTGGCGGAGAAACTACCAAAAGAACTTTGAAGTTTGTTGGTGGCCAATGCCTGCGTTGGTGGTACTCCTGCCGCTAGCAATGCAGGTAGAGTCAACAATCCACCGCCGCCAGCCATTGCATCAATAAAGCCTGCCGCCGTTGCAACAACAAACAAGATAGCCAATATTTCTAGAGTGATTTCCATATACCCAACGCCTTAAATTCCGTGTAGCGACAACTTACCACCGTGAGCAAACAATCAACAACGAAACACAAGATTGTAACCTATTCCAAATTTTCATCATTTAGTCATCACCAGATTTTCATCATTTAACCGACACCAGATAACAGACATAAAAAAGCCCACTCCGAAGAGTGGGCTTTGAGCATTTATATCCGCTTAACAGC
This sequence comes from Vibrio splendidus, assembly GCF_003345295.1. Classification (NCBI taxonomy): domain Bacteria; kingdom Pseudomonadati; phylum Pseudomonadota; class Gammaproteobacteria; order Vibrionales; family Vibrionaceae; genus Vibrio; species Vibrio splendidus. The sequence continues at coordinate 212,059 of NZ_CP031055.1, read as the reverse complement.
GATACACGTTAGCCAATTAAGCTAGAGAAGCTTTAACCTGTGCGTGCAGTTCTTGAACTGAAGTTACTGACGTTTTCGCGTCTGCAGTGTGCGCCATACAAGTCGCAAATGCAGCATTTAGCGTCGTCGTGTAGTTCACTTTCTCAGCCAACGCGCCACGACGAAGAACTTTCGAATCTTCAATCGCTTGACGGCCAGCAGCAGTGTTCACGATGTACGTGTACTCGTTGTTCTTGATACGGTCAAGAATGTGAGGACGACCTTCGTGTACCTTGTTGACTAGACGTGGGTTAATACCCGCTTCGCCAAGGATAACTGCAGTACCGTGTGTTGCGTCTAGCTGGTAACCAAGCTTAGATAGCTTAGATGCTAGGTCAACAACGCGCTCTTTGTCGCCTTCACGAACAGAAAGAAGTGCACGGCCGCCTTCTGGGTAGATGTTGCCACAACCCAATTCAGCTTTAGAGTATGCTTCAGCAAACGTTGCACCAACACCCATAACTTCACCAGTAGAGCGCATTTCTGGGCCTAATAGTGGGTCAACACCAGGGAATTTGTTGAACGGAAGAACAACTTCTTTCACTGAGTAGTATGGTGGGATGATTTCTTTCGTAAAGCCTTGAGACTCTAGCGATTGACCCGCCATAACACGAGCTGCAATCTTAGCGACTGCTGCGCCTGTTGCTTTCGATACGAACGGTACTGTACGTGCTGCACGAGGGTTAACCTCGATTAGGTACACTTCGTTGTTCTTAACAGCAAACTGCGTATTCATTAGACCACGAACACCCAACTCGAACGCTAGCTTTTCAACTTGCTCACGCATTACGTCTTGGATTTCTTGGCTTAGCGTGTAAGCAGGAAGAGAACATGCTGAGTCACCTGAGTGAACACCCGCTTGTTCGATATGCTCCATGATACCCGCAATAACAACGCGCTCACCGTCACAAATCGCATCAACGTCGACTTCAATTGCATCATCTAGGAAGCTATCAAGCAGTACTGGAGATTCGTTTGAAACACTTACTGCTTCGTTGAAGTAGCGACGTAAGTCTTGCTCGTCGTATACGATTTCCATCGCACGACCACCAAGAACATAAGAAGGACGAACAACCAATGGGAAGCCGATTTCGCGAGATTTCTCTACCGCTTGCTCCATTGTTGTTACTGTCGCGTTTTCTGGTTGTAGAAGACCAAGACGGTCAACAGCAACTTGGAAACGCTCACGGTCTTCTGCACGGTCGATTGCGTCTGGGCTAGTACCAATGATTGGTACGCCAGCAGCTTCAAGCTCACGAGCCAGTTTCAGTGGTGTTTGACCACCGTACTGAACGATAACGCCTTTTGGCTTCTCAACACGAACGATTGCTAGTACGTCTTCCAGAGTTACTGGTTCGAAGTACAGACGGTCAGACGTATCGTAGTCTGTCGAAACTGTCTCAGGGTTACAGTTAACCATGATTGTTTCGTAGCCATCTTCACGTAGTGCTAAAGATGCATGTACACAACAGTAATCGAATTCAATACCTTGGCCGATACGGTTTGGACCGCCGCCTAAGATCATGATTTTCTCTTTGTCTGTTGGGTTCGATTCACATTCGTCATCGTAAGATGAGTACATGTAAGCCGTATCAGAAGAGAACTCAGCCGCACATGTATCTACACGCTTGTAGACTGGGTGAATATCGTATTGGTCACGTAGACGACGAATTTCACTTTCTGCCACACCTAGAATCTTAGACAGGCGAGCATCAGCAAAACCTTTACGCTTAAGCTTCATTAGCTCGTCTTTATTCAGACCAGCAAAGCCTTTCGCTTTAAGTTCTTGCTCAAGTTTAACAATGTCTTCGATTTGAACTAGGAACCAGCGGTCAATTTGCGTTAGGTTGAATACACCATCAACTGACATACCAGCACGGAAAGCGTCTGCGATGTACCAAATACGGTCAGAACCAGCTTCTTTAAGCTCATGGCGAATCGTCGTTAGAGCGTCAGGTGCATCTAGGTCAACCATTTCGTCAAAACCAGTTGCGCCAACTTCTAGACCGCGAAGTGCTTTCTGTAGAGATTCTTGTTGGTTACGACCGATAGCCATAACTTCACCAACCGACTTCATTTGCGTCGTTAGACGGTCGTTAGCACCTGCAAATTTCTCGAAGTTAAAACGAGGAATCTTAGTTACTACGTAGTCGATTGTTGGTTCGAATGATGCTGGCGTTGCGCCGCCAGTGATGTCATTCATTAGCTCGTCTAGCGTAAAGCCAACAGCCAGTTTCGCTGCAATCTTAGCGATTGGGAAACCTGTTGCTTTAGAAGCAAGTGCAGAAGAACGAGACACACGTGGGTTCATCTCGATGATAACCATACGGCCATCTTTCGGGTTGATACCAAACTGTACGTTTGAACCACCCGTTTCAACACCAATCTCACGCAGTACCGCTAGAGAAGCGTTACGCATTAGTTGGTATTCTTTGTCTGTTAGCGTTTGAGCTGGAGCCACTGTGATCGAGTCACCAGTGTGAATACCCATTGGGTCAAAGTTTTCAATCGCACATACGATGATGCAGTTGTCGTTCTTGTCGCGAACCACTTCCATCTCGTACTCTTTCCAACCGATAAGTGACTCATCGATTAGAAGTTCGTTGGTTGGAGACAAGTCCAAACCACGACGACAGATTTCTTCAAATTCTTCTTTGTTATAAGCGATACCACCGCCTGTACCACCCATCGTAAACGATGGACGAATGATACAAGGGAAACCAACCATTTCTTGAACTTTGTAAGCTTCTTCCATCGTTTTCGCTGTATCAGCCGTTGGACACTCAAGACCAATCGATTTCATTGCTTTATCAAAACGAGAGCGGTCTTCAGCTTTATCGATAGCGTCAGCAGTTGCGCCAATCATCTCTACGCCGAACTCTTCAAGTACGCCGTATTTTTCTAAATCTAACGCACAGTTAAGTGCAGTTTGGCCGCCCATTGTCGGTAGAACTGCATCTGGCTTCTCTTTAGCGATGATGTTACGAACCACTTCCCATTGGATAGGTTCGATGTAAGTCGCATCAGCCATGTCTGGGTCAGTCATGATTGTCGCTGGGTTCGAGTTTACAAGAATAACTCGGTAACCTTCTTCGCGAAGTGCTTTACAAGCTTGAGCACCAGAGTAATCAAACTCACATGCTTGACCGATAACAATCGGACCAGCACCTAGAATTAGAACACTTTTAATGTCAGTACGTTTTGGCATTATCTACTACTCCGGATTACGCTTTGTCTTGTTTGTTTGCAACAGACTGGTTAATTAATTCAATGAAGTGGTCGAATAGCGGTGCCGCATCTTCTGGACCTGGGCTTGCTTCTGGGTGACCTTGGAAGCTAAATGCTGGCTTATCTGTACGGTGGATACCTTGTAGAGAACCATCAAATAGAGACTTATGAGTCGCTCGTAATGTCTCTGGAAGCGTATCTTCGTCAGCAGCAAAGCCATGGTTTTGTGAAGTAATCATCACAACATCACGATCTAAATCTTTAACCGGGTGGTTTGCACCGTGGTGACCAAACTTCATCTTCACTGTCTTAGCGCCTGACGCAAGAGCAAGAATCTGGTGACCTAGACAGATACCAAAGATTGGTAAACCTTTTTCTAGGAACACTTTTGTTGCTTCAATTGCGTAAGTACATGGTTCTGGGTCACCAGGGCCATTTGAAAGGAAAACACCGTCTGGGTTCAGAGCGAGTACTTCTTCTGCTGAAGTTTCAGCAGGAACAACCGTTAGGCGGCAGCCGCGGTCAACAAGCATTCGTAAGATATTTCGTTTTGCACCGAAGTCATAAGCAACAACGTGGTATGGCAATTCAGAGTCTGCTTTCGCTTCAGGAAGTCCACCCGTAAGCGTCCACGAACCTTGTTTCCATTGATACGCTTCTTTTGTTGTAACTTCTTTCGCAAGGTCCATACCTTTCAGGCCAGGGAATTCTTTTGCTTTAGCTAGAGCCAAAGCTTCATCTAAATTGTTACCCGCTACGATACAACCGTTTTGAGCACCTTTTTCACGAAGAATACGCGTCAGCTTACGAGTATCGATATCAGCGATACCAACAACGTTTTGCGACTTAAGGTAATCAGAAAGGGATTGTTCATTACGGAAGTTAGAAGCGATTAGAGGGAGATCGCGAATCACAAGGCCTTGAGCGTGGATTGAAGAAGATTCTTCGTCTTCGGAATTGGTTCCGGTATTGCCAATGTGAGGGTAAGTAAGGGTAACGATTTGTTGGGAATAGGAAGGATCAGTGAGGATTTCTTGGTACCCCGTCATCGAGGTATTAAAAACGACTTCACCAACTGCAGAACCTACAGCGCCAATGGCTTCACCGTGAAATACTGTCCCATCTTCTAGGACGAGTAGTGCTGACTTCTTCAAGACAACCTCCAGAAATAAAAATGCATTAAAATTGATTTAATTTGCAAATCTACCTTCCTGTAACACCAAAAACTGCGTGTTTATGGAAATTAGACAAATTGGCGATATTCTAGTGATCTGCGTGATACGTGTCAACATTTAACGAGAAAGAAATTAAACATTTGTAAGAACTAATTCAATTTCCCCCATCAAAGCTTCAAAAGTTCAACTTTTATACTCTATTAATAGGAATATTACGATTTTCTAATTTTAACCCGTCATTTTAGCTAACCATAGAGTGCAAAAAATATCAGCAACAAAACGCAATCGATAAATACCAAGAGAAAACATGGTAATTTAAAGACCTAAAACAAAAAACACACCAAAGACCGCATAAATAGCACAAAAATAGAGAAAAAATGGCGATAAAAAGAAAGTAGAAGGAAGATCGTAGAAGAGAGATTATTAAGGAAAAGCCACCAAATAAAGAAAGCGCCGGCAATTGCCAGCGCATAAATATCTATTTACAGGCCATTCAAACCAAGGACATCCGTCATGGTATAAAAGCCTGCTGGCTTGTCATTTAGCCAAACAGCCGCCTTGATCGCACCATTGGCAAAGGTCATTCTATCCGTTGCTTTATGGGTAATTTCAACGCGCTCGCCAATATCAGCAAACATAGCGGTATGCTCACCAATGATGTCACCGGCACGAATGGTCGCAAAACCGATCTCATCTTTTGTACGCTCGCCCGTAATGCCTTCGCGTGACCATACAGCGACATCATTTAGCTCGTTGCCCATCGCTCCGGCTATCGCTTCGCCCATGCCAATCGCAGTACCAGAAGGTGCATCGACTTTATGACGGTGGTGAGCCTCTACGATTTCAACATCACAGTAATCGCCCATCACTTTAGCGGCCTTTTCTAGCAGCTTAAATACTAGGTTCACACCAACGCTGTAGTTTGGTGCCATTACAATAGACATCTCTTTTGATGCTGCATCGATGACCTGCTTTTCTTCTTCAGAGAAACCAGTAGTGCCGATGATCAGTTTTTTACCGTGACGCTTACAAAGTTCAATATTCGCTAATGTGCTCACAGGTGCGGTAAAGTCGACGATCACATCAAACTCTTCAATCGCTTTCGAAAGGTCATCAACTAGAGCTACATCAAAACGACCTTCACCGCATAACTCGCCAACATCAACACCGACCAAAGATGACTCTGGACGCTCTGAACCAGCGCCAACGCTTGCTTCTGAATTTTGGTGAGCGGCTTTCACCAAATTACGACCCATACGGCCAGCTGCTCCTGCAATTGCAATTCTTACCACTGCGAATATCTCCATTGTTTTGGTTACCGTCACTGCTCATCTGTCGCAGCAACGTTCATTCGATTAATCTCTTTAAACTAACAACAATCTCAAACTCAGGCTAGCAATTACGAAAACTCTTTTATTACTCGCTCTAAAATGGGCACATTCGCTTCAGGGAATGCGTATTGGCTCAATGATTCAAGATCGACCCATTCACCTTGTTGCCCTTCTTTACCATAAGGCTGTTGCTCGAAATCAGTCACAAGAATGAAATCAAACTTAAGCGACTTGTCACTGTAATCAAATTCAAGGTGCTCAAACAGAGACTGCTCTGTCACCTTGATGCCAATCTCTTCATCAAGTTCACGAGCCATCGCTTGTTCAATGGTTTCGCCCGCTTCTACTTTACCACCAGGGAATTCCCAGAAACCGCCTTTGTGCTTGTCGTCTGGGCGTTTAGTGATAAAAACCTGTGACTTATCTTGGTTGAAGATAATACCCGCGACAATATGGATTCTTTTCATGTGATGATGTTCCTTAATAAACGCTTGGCCTGCGTTGCCCCTAAATTCGTCACCCTCCAGAAGGAGCAACGACTGAGTTGGGAAGCTAATACAACAACCTTAAGCCAAACTATCAAACAAGATTCCCTACTGCGCTCGTTCCTCGCTATAGGGAATGACGACTTTCCTTTCGACAAAAAGATAAGTCATGAAATTTACATACAAAAAGAGCCGCCTAAGCGACTCTTTTTAATAACAGTAAGTTTTTATGAAGCTAAGTTGTAACGTGTTAAGTGCAAGGAGGAGGCGCGGAGCTTACGTTAGTAAGTGAATACCGTTAGTAAGTGAGCACGTCCGACACTGCAATCATCCGTTACAGCGACGATTCACCAAACTTAGTCAATTTTGCCGTGACACTGTTTGTATTTTTTACCACTTCCACATGGACATGGTTCATTACGACCCACTTTACGCTCATCGCGTACTACCGTTTGTGGAGATGCCGCATCCGCTTCATCGTCAGCTAGCTGGTTTTCAGCCATTGCGTGTTGTGCTTGTGCACGACGCGCCGCTTGTTCAGCTTGAGCTTGACGTTGAGCTTCCATCTTTTCAACTTCTTCTTGTTGCTGAACGCGAACTTTAGAAAGGATGGTTACAACATCTGTTTTCAGCACATCGAGTAGGCCTTCAAACAGTTCAAACGACTCACGCTTGTACTCTTGTTTCGGGTTCTTCTGAGCATAACCACGTAAGTGGATACCTTGACGAAGGTGATCCATCGCAGCCAAGTGCTCTTTCCAAAGACCGTCTAGCGTTTGTAGCATCACAGACTTCTCGAAGTTACGCAGTACTTGAGCACCAACCACTTCTTCTTTCTGTTTGTACGAATCTACCGCCATACCAAGAATACGCTCACGCAATGCTTCTTCATAAAGCTTGTCGTCTTCGTCTAACCAACCTTGAATATCAAAGTCTAGGTCGAAGTCATTCTTCAGACGATCTTGCAGACCCGCGATATCCCACATGTCTTCAAGAGATTGAGGAGCGATGTATTCATCAATGACTGACGCCAGTACATCTTCACGGTTGTGTTCGATCATCTCGCTGATGTCATCAGAACTCATCAGTTCATCACGTAGCTCATAAACAACCTTACGTTGGTCATTGGCTACATCATCGTACTCAAGAAGCTGCTTACGGATGTCGAAGTTACGACCTTCCACTTTACGTTGAGCTTTTTCAATTGAGCGAGACAGCATCTTAGATTCAATCGCTTCGCCTTCGTCCATACCACTTTGGATAAGACCAGCCATACGATCAGACGTAAAGATACGTAGTAGAGAATCTTCCATTGATAGGTAGAAACGAGAAGAACCCGCATCACCTTGACGACCAGAACGACCACGTAGCTGGTTATCGATACGGCGAGATTCATGACGCTCAGTACCAATGATGTGCAGACCACCTGACTCAAGAACTGTATCGTGGACAACTCTCCAGTCAGCTTTGATCTTGTCGATCTGCTCTTTGGTTGGATTATCTAGCTTCTCAATTTGTGCCTGCCAGCTACCACCTAACACGATATCGGTACCACGACCTGCCATGTTAGTTGCGATAGTTACCGCACTCGGCATACCAGCCTGCGCAACGATCTCAGCTTCCATCTCGTGGAACTTAGCATTTAGTACGTTGTGCTTAATTTTTGCTTTTTTCAGTGCGTTAGACAGCAGTTCAGATTTCTCGATAGAAACCGTACCAACCAGTGATGGCTGACCAGCTGCAACACGGTCTTTGATGTCTTCAATGATCGCATTGAACTTGTCTTCTTCAGTACGATAAACCACATCTGGCATATCGTTACGAACCATAGGCTTGTTGGTTGGGATAACTACCGTTTCTAGGCCGTAGATAGACTGGAACTCGAAAGCTTCAGTATCAGCAGTACCTGTCATGCCTGACAGTTTTTCGTACAGTCGGAAGAAGTTCTGGAATGTAATCGATGCTAGCGTTTGGTTTTCATTTTGAATCTTCACACCTTCTTTAGCTTCAACAGCTTGGTGTAAACCTTCAGACCAACGACGACCTGGCATAGTACGACCAGTATGTTCATCAACGATAACCACTTCGCCTTCTTCAGTAACGATGTAGTCGACGTTTTTCTCAAACAATACGTGTGCACGAAGCGCAGCATTCACGTGGTGCAATAGGCTGATATTGGTTGGAGAGTAAAGTGTGTCACCCTCTTCCATCAAGCCGTTTTTGACCATTAGTTCTTCTACAAATTCTTGACCGTTTTCAGTCAGGTGAACCTGTTTTGATTTTTCGTCCATGGTGTAGTGACCTTCACCACGGTACTCTTCTGAATCTTCTTTATCTTGACGCTCTAGAGAAGGAATTAGAGTGTTAATGCGCGTGTAAAGATCTGAACTATCTTCAGCTGGGCCAGAGATAATTAACGGAGTACGAGCTTCATCAATTAAGATTGAGTCAACCTCATCGACTACTGCGAAGAAGCGCTCACGTTGAACTCGGTCTTCAGCACGGAAAGCCATGTTGTCACGTAGGTAATCAAAACCAAACTCGTTGTTTGTTCCGTATAGGATATCCGCTTGGTACGCTTCTTTTTTCTCTGGCGGAGCCATGTTTGCCACATTCACGCCAACAGTCATGCCAAGGAATTCAAATAATGGACGGTTTGTTTCCGCATCACGCTTCGCTAGGTAATCGTTCACCGTTATTACGTGAACACCTTTGCTTGGTAGCGCGTTTAGATAAGCTGGTAGGGTTGCGGTAAGTGTCTTACCTTCACCAGTACGCATCTCTGCAATTTGGCCAGCATTTAGAACCATGCCACCAATCATTTGCACGTCAAAGTGACGCATGCCGTAAACACGCTTAGACGCTTCACGTACCGTAGCGAAAGCTTCAGGTAGAAGTTGATCTAACGATTCACCTTTATCTAAGCGCTCACGAAACTCAACCGTTTTTGCTTTTAGCTCTTCATCAGAAAGTGCTTCAAACGTTGGTTCGTAGTTATTAATTTCTTTTACAATTTTTCTAAGGCGGCGCAGTGTTCTGTCATTGCGACTGCCAATTACCTTTGTCAGCAGCTTAGTAATCATGTGCTTGGAATCTCTTCGTTCTCAGATCGTCCGCGATCTATTTTAAATGCCGTCAGTCTCTACTAGCTATGAACTAGTCTTCAGTTACTAACCAAGGATACTGAGATAAATCTAGTATCTTTGATATTGTACTTGAGAGTAGAGTTTTCAAGGCTTGAGTTAAAATTAATGCCCTTTAGTGTAAGTAATTTTCACACTAACGACCATTTAGAACACCATTTGTTTGATGTGCTTGGAACTTTTCTTTCTAATTGCTGATGGATTAAGCAGACAGCAGCCCATTAGCCAGCAATTTCCGGAGGTTAACGACACTGTATCTGGAAAATAGATACAAAAAAACCAGGCCAATGGCCTGGTTTTTGAAATCTTATATTGTTGTAAACAACAATTACGCTAGAACCATACCCGGTTCTGCGAAAGCAACTGGAGAGCCAGCTTCTTCTTCGAATGTTGCCCACTCCCAAGCTTCTGCGTCAGCAAGAACTGCACGTAAAAGTTGGTTATTTAGGCCGTGACCTGATTTGTATGCACGGAACTCACCAATAATAGCGTGTCCACACATGTAAAGGTCACCAATCGCATCCAATACTTTATGAGTTACAAACTCATTGTCGAAACGAAGGCCTTCTTCATTAAGAATTCGGTATTCGTCCAGTACGATAGCATTATCAAAGCTACCGCCAAGTACTAGGTTTTGAGACTGAAGGTACTCAATATCGCGCATGAAACCGAAAGTACGAGCGCGAGAAATCTGCTTCACAAAACCTTGTGATGAGAAATCAAACAACAAACGTTGCTCATCCGATTCAATCGCAGGGTGGTTAAAGTCGATCTCAAAGTCCATACGGAAGCCGTTAAATGGAACAAACTCTGCCCACTTATCGCCATCTTCAAAACGGATAGGCTTTTTGATTCGAATAAAACGCTTCGCTGCATTCAGTGTTTCAACACCCGCTTGCTGTAGCAAGTATACAAATGGGCTTGCGCTACCATCCATAATTGGAATTTCTGGAGCATCGACTTCAACAATAATGTTGTCGATACCCATTCCAGCTAGAGCTGCGTTAAGGTGCTCCACTGTAGAGATACGTACGCCTTCGTCATTAACAAGAGCAGTACATAACATAGTGTCACGAACTGATGCTGGATCAGCTGGGAAATCTACAGGTGGATTTACATCTGTACGACGATAAACAATACCTGTATTTGCAGCTGCCGGGCGAAGAGTAAGTGTGACTTTACGACCAGAGTGGAGACCCACACCAGTTGTTTTCACAATTTCTTTCAGAGTACGTTGTCTGATCATCTGCTTGCCTCGTTATCAGTGCTACAAATCACGGTCAGTATTTACCAACCGCGAATTTTACCATTAATTCGACGATAGTCAAATTTTGGGTATTTGTTAATCAGCCTGACGTCGTAAAAATGCTGGAATATCTAAATATCCGCTCTCTTTCTCAGCTTTAGGTGCTGCACTCTGGCTAGCGCCTGTACCCGAAGAAACAGGTGACGTTGTTGGCTGTGGTTTAACTTGAGGTTTTACCTCAGTTTTTTCCTGCAATGGTTGTGCCACTTTCTCTTCCACTTTTGCTGCCGTTTGAACAGCAACTTGAGGTTGAGGCGTTGGCGCTACTTTTGCTTTACCACCAGCAACTAGAGTAATGTCTGGTTTTTTCTCTGTGCCGATACCTGTTGCAACAACAGTTACACGGATTTCATCCGTCATATCAGGGTCTAGAGAGGTACCAATAACAACCGTTGCGTTATCAGAAGCGAATGCCTTAACTGTATTACCCACAGTCTCGAATTCATCTAAACGCATATCTAGGCCTGCAGTGATGTTCACAAGAACGCCACGCGCGCCAGCTAGGTCGATGTCTTCTAGTAATGGGCTAGAAATTGCCGTTTCAGCAGCTTCTTCAGCACGGTCTTCACCTTTTGCGATACCGCTACCCATCATTGCATGACCCATTTCCGACATCACAGTGCGAACATCCGCGAAATCGACGTTAATCATACCAGGGCGAGTAATTAGCTCAGCGATACCTTGTACAGCGTTTTTAAGTACATCATTTGCACTTGCGAAAGCTTCTAGCAGTGTTACGCCACGGCCAAGTACTTTAAGTAGCTTTTCATTTGGAATCGTAATTAAAGAATCCACATGTTTAGAAAGCTCTTCGATACCTTGCTCAGCAAACGCTAAACGCTTTTTGCCTTCAAAGCTAAATGGCTTAGTTACAACAGCAACCGTTAGCACACCCAACTCTTTCGCAACTTCAGCAATAACTGGAGCAGCACCTGTACCTGTACCACCGCCCATACCAGCTGCGATAAATACCATATCGGCGCCAGTTAGAACTTCTTTAATTCTTTCTCGATCTTCGAGAGCTGCATCACGGCCTACTTGTGGATTTGCACCAGCGCCCAAACCTTTAGTGATATCACCACCAATTTGGATCACGCTGCTCACGCTCGTTTTACGAAGGGCTTGAGCATCAGTATTAACACTGATGAACTCTACGCCTTCGATCGATTCACGTACCATGTGCTCAACAGCATTACCGCCACCGCCACCAACTCCAACGACTTTAATTACTGCATCGTCAGACATTTCCATCATCGGTTCAAACATGTGTTATCTCCGTTTTTTCCTGCAACTCAGGTTAAAACTCTTTTTGTATCCAATTACGCAATTTACCAAACAAGCCTGACATAGAAGGTGCTGAACGCTTAGGTTCGCTGTAATCACCCTCATCACTTATCTGACAATCTCTTGCGTAATGAAGTAAACCAACCGCCGTAGAATGATACGGCTCTTTAACATAGTCAGTTAAGCCACTAACTTCTAACGGCTTACCAACTCGAACTTGATTGCGGAAAACACGTTCCGCACACTCTACCAATCCGTCAATTTGTGCCGCTCCACCAGTGAGAACGACGCCAGCTGCAAGGTGGTGTTTAATACCTTCATCTCGTAGCTGTAATTGAACCGTATCAATAGTTTGGTTAACGAGACCCATAAGTTCAGTGTAACGTGGTTCAATCACTTCCGACAAAGTTTGTCTTTGCAAACTTCTCGATGGACGGCCACCTACACTAGGGACGTTAACAGAATCATCCTTGCTTACGAGTTCACTCAGAGCGCAACCGTGGTTTACTTTTATCTCTTCAGCATCGCTCACTGGCGTGCCGAAAGCGAAGGCAATATCACTGGTTACTGCATTTCCTGCGTAGGAAAAGACTTCTGTGTGTCGCAATGCGCCGCCAGTCCAAATGGAAATATCCATCGTACCAGCACCAATATCAACAACACATACTCCAAGCTCTCTCTCGTCGTCAGTAATTACCGCATTGCTTGAGGCAAGTCCTGAAAACACGATTTGTTCTACAGTGAGACCACATCGTTCAACAGCTTTAATAATGTTTCTCGCCATGTCGCTGTGGCAAGAAATTAGATGAACACTGACTTCCATTCGAACACCAGATAAACCAAGTGGATTCTTGATCCCTTCTTGATAATCGATGGTAAATTCTTGTGGAATCACGTGCAGAATTCTCTGCTCATCACCTATTTTAATTGATTTCGCGGTATGGATCGCTCGATCCATATCGTCTTGAGACACTTCTTCATCAGAAATAGTGCCCATGCCTTTTTCAATTCGGCTTGCGATATGTTTGCCCGATAGCGAGATAAACACATTGCTGATTTGGCATTCCGCCATCAACTCTGCTTGATCAATGGCTCGCTGAACTGACTTCACTACCGACTCTAGGTCGTTTACACCACCTTTATCCATACCTCTGGATGGGCTTTGCCCTGAACCAATGATATTGATTTGACCATCAGGCAATATTTCACCAACTAGAGCTGATATGGTCGCAGTGCCTATATCAAGACCAACGATTATGTTGTCATCTGCGGTCTTAGTCATCTGTGCTCTCTTCTAACTCTTGCTCTGGAAACCAGCCTACAGCGGCTCCCGTATCATACCTGAGGTCGATGTAGCTCACTTGATTCGCTTTACTTCCTAATTCGTTATAAAGCGAAATAAAGCGTTCAACACGCTCATCTAAAGAATCTTTACCTAGTTCTAAACGGATACCGTTATCTAGGATTATTTGCCAAGCGCGACGCTCATTGAGAACGAGCGAAGTAACGGTTAACCCTAGATTGTTAATCAAAGGAGTTATTTGTCGCCACTTTTCTATCACTTTTTGGCTGGTGCCGTCTGGGCCGTAAAGCTTGACTCTATCGCCCTTCAAAAGACCGATATCACCATTAAACACCTGACCATTATCATTCAACAGCATGTTACCGTTCCAGATTGCTGCTGCATGATACTCAGTCAAAAATACTTTTATTGTGTCTGGCCACTGCTTACGAATGGACACCACTGAAACCCAAGGTAACGCTTCTAAACTGTCTTGCAACACACCGATGTCTTGCGACATGAACGTGCCAATATGCTCTAGCTCGCCAAAGGCATGTTGAACATCACCAGCAGTTACGTAAGTTAAGTCGCCTTGAAGTACTATTTTGGAGAGAGGCAATCGCTGATCGTCCCACATCCAAGTCAGTGTGGTATAGAAAAGAAATCCAATGAATAGCAGTACCATGACAAAAAAAGACCCGCCTACAGCGTGTTTCTTTAGCGATGGTAAACTGAATAGGTGGCGGTTTTCGCTAAAAGTACTTTCTACCAAAGCCCGCATTCCCTGTCGTTGGTTCGCAATTCTATTCCCTATCTTCGTAATAGAGGTAAAAGCACTTACTTTAACCTATGAATTATACTGAGCAAAATCAAACTATCAAACGTTGATAATAAGATTTTTGGTCAATTTTAGGTCAATCGCAAGAAGTGAGCGATCAACCACAGTCTGTATACAGTATTCTGTTACGCGTTTTGCATCTTATTAATGTCTAATTGTAGCGATTCAAGTTGCTTCGCTACACGGCCAACATCACCAGCACCCTGTGTTAAAACAAGGTCTCCGCCTTGAATAACGTTGGCTAAAACCGACGGCAGCGTGTTGATATCAGCAACAAAGATGGGATCAATCTTACCACGCCCACGAATAGTTCGACTTAACGAGCGTCCGTCAGCCCCTGCAATAGGTTTCTCACCTGCAGAATAAACATCTAACAGAATAAGCACATCAACCTGCTCAAGAACGTTCGCGAAGTCATCATACAGATCGCGAGTGCGGCTATAACGGTGCGGTTGGAAGATCATCACAAGACGTTTATCAGTCCAACCACTTCGTGCAGCTTGAATGGTGACATCAACTTCGGTTGGGTGATGGCCGTAATCATCGACCAGCATTGCAACACCCTTACCCGTTTCATATTCACCAAGGTGATCGAAACGACGGCCAGTGCCTTCCGTTCCAGCCATCGCTTTTAGAATCGCTTCATCGCTGATGTCATCTTCCGTCGCAACCGCAATCGCCGCTGATGCGTTCAGTGCGTTATGGCGACCGGGAATGTTCAACGTAATATCGAGATTGGCTTTACCTTTGCGAACAACCGTAAACTGGCCTTGCTGACCTTGTTGTACATAGTTTTCAATGCGGATATCAGCGTCTTCTGAGAAGCCGTAGGTAATCACTTGACGGCTAACCTGAGGAATAAGCTCACGTACTACCGGATCATCAACACACATCACAGCCTGACCGTAGAATGGCAGATTGTGTAAGAAATCAATAAACGTCTGCTTTAGCGTTTCAAAATCGCCGCCGTAGGTATCCATATGATCCGCTTCAATGTTAGTCACAATACTAACCATTGGTTGAAGGTGTAAGAATGACGCGTCACTTTCATCGGCTTCAGCGATAAGAATACGACTCGAACCTAGGCGAGCATTAGTGCCCACACTTTTTACCAAACCACCGTTGACGAAAGTTGGATCTAAACCCGCTTCCGAATATATTTGTGTCACTAGCGCGGTCGTAGTGGTTTTACCGTGCGTACCTGCCACAGCAATGCCATGACGAAAACGCATCAGCTCAGCCAGCATTTCTGCACGACGAACGATAGGTGTACGCGCTTCACGAGCAGCAATAATCTCTGGGTTTTCTTCGTTGATAGCGGTTGAAACCACCACCACACTTGCATCAGCAACGTTACTTGCTTGGTGGCCGATGTAAACGGTAGCACCCTTGCTAACTAAACGATCGGTCACTGGGTTTTGAGCAATATCAGAACCCGTGATCTGGTAGCCTTCATTAAGCAAGACTTCAGCAATCCCGCTCATTCCTGCGCCACCAATACCGATGAAGTGGATAGATTTAACACGGCGCATCTCTGGCACCATTGCACGGATTTGCGCTAAGTCTTGGGTATGTTCAATCGTCATCAATTCAATCTCATTATTTTGCTAAAGCTTTAATCGCTTCAGCGACGGTCACATCAGCATCAAGCTTGGCTGCTTGACGAGCTTTTGTTGCCATCATTTTTAATTCATTTCTATCAAGCTGAGCAATCGTGTTCGCTAGCTTATCAGCCGTCAATTGAGGCTGTTCAATCATTAACGCTGCGCCACATTCAACTAGGTGATCGGCATTCAACGCTTGCTGTCTGTCTTTATGCATAAACGGAACGAAAATAGAACCCACTCCAGCAGCGGATACTTCCGATACAGTTAACGCGCCTGAGCGACACACTAATAGATCTGCCCACTCATAAGCTTGCGCCACATCATCAATAAATTCAGTCACTTGAACATTATCTACAGAATGTGATTTGTATTGTTCAATCACTTGCTGTTGATTGTTTTTACCGGCTTGATGCACCACAGTAAAACCTTCACCAAGCTGGGCCATGGTCACTGGCAAGGTATCGTTCAGGATCTTAGCGCCCTGACTGCCACCCATCACGAGGATACGAATATCGCCGTCACGCTCTGCCATGCGTTGTTCGGGTTCAGCTAAGGCAACAACATCTTCACGTACTGGGTTACCCACCACCTGTGCAGTAGGAAACGCACCAGGGAAAGCTTGGAACACTTTTTTAGCAATTTTAGATAGCCATTGGTTGGTTAAACCTGCCACTGCATTTTGTTCATGTAGAACCACAGGAATACCGGATAACCATGCCGCGATGCCACCGGGGCCACTCACGTAACCACCCATTCCAAGCACCACATCTGGTTGCCATGCTTTGATGTGCTGTCTTGCTTGAAGTATGGCATTAATAATCTGGAATGGCGCTTTAATTAGCTTGCTAATGCCTTGACCACGCAGGCCTTTCACCTTGATGAAGTCGATCTCAATACCATGCTTTGGCACCAGATCCGCTTCCATTCGGTCCGCAGTTCCTAACCAGCGAATTTCCCAACCTTGTTGCTGAAGCTTTTTCGCCACCGCTAACCCTGGGAAAACGTGACCGCCAGTTCCACCAGCCATCACTAAAAGTTTTTTGTTTTGTTTCATCACGTTAGATTCTTATTCTACTAATTCGTTTTGATTGTCGGCTTGTTCTTTTTGTTGCATTCGGCATTCGTGATCGATACGCAGCAGCATAGAAACCGCTACTGACATCACGATAAGGCTTGAACCACCGTAACTGATAAGCGGCAGGGTTAGACCTTTGGTCGGAACAATACCCGATGCAGCACCTACGTTAACAAGCGTCTGAAAAGCAAACCAAATACCAATACCAAAGGCAAGATAACCACTGAATAACTGGTCGTTCTCGAAGGCTTTTTTGCCAATTAAAATGGCTTTAAGCACCAAACTAAAAATAAGGATCAGCACTAAGGTCACGCCAACAAAACCCAACTCTTCAGCTAATACCGCAAACACAAAATCGGTATGTGCTTCTGGTAAATATTCTAACTTCTGAACCGAGTTTCCAAGGCCTTGCCCCATCCAATCACCACGACCAAATGCCATTAGCGATTGAGTTAACTGGTAGCCACTGCCAAACGGGTCATTCCACGGTTCCCAAAATGAGGTAACACGTCGAACACGATAAGGTTCTATAACAATCAAGCCAACGACCGCAGCAATACCCGCCACCATCAAGGCAATAAACTGTGAAAGCTTGGCTCCTGCGATAAATAACATTCCGAACAAGGTCACCAGCATTACAACTACTGTACCTAAATCGGGCTGGCCAAGTAGTAACACAGCAAAAGCACCGAATACCATGATCGGTTTACCAAAGCCACCGAAGAAGGTTTTTCTCACTTCGTCTTGTTTACGAACTAAATAACCCGCCATAAAGATAAACAGCGACAACTTAGCGACTTCAGCGGGTTGTAAGTTAAATAATCCAAGAGGGATCCAGCGCGATGCACCGTTAACCGACTTACCGACAGCCAATACCACGACCAGCAAAAAGAAGGATAAACCCAGTAGATACATGCTGTATTGAAACCAACGCTTCATTGGAATTTGCAATATGACGCTGGATACGATTAACGCTAACACCAAGAAAATGGCATGGCGGAACATAAAGTGAAACGGCTGATCGGTTAAACGAGCACTGATTGGGAACGAAGCCGACGTTACCATTACCAAGCCCGTCAGCATCAGTCCAAGAGCAATCCAAACCAACTGACGATCGTAGAGCGCCTCTGGTGTGGCACGGTTTAGCCATTGCCAAATGGATTGATTAATCTCTTTCACTCTTTGCACTGAATGTTAGTCCTTCAACACGTTAGGCATACTCATGGGCAAGGTCAGTGAACGCATCACCTCTCGCCATGAAGTTATTAAATTGATCGAAGCTCGCACACGCAGGAGACAACATCACCATGTCACCCGAGGCTAGTTGTGCAGAGATACTCTCGATGATGTGACGCATGGTATCAAACGTCTTCGCCGATGGATGTAATGGCATAAATTGCGCGGCATCTTCACCGAAGCAACACAGTTGAACATGTTCTAGCTGTGACAACACAGGTTCAAGCTCACTGAAATCGGCACCTTTACCCACGCCACCAACCAAAAGATATAAAGTACCTTGGTACTCTAGCCCCGACAAAGCGGCTAATGTGCTGGCTACATTGGTTGCTTTCGAGTCGTTAACCCATTTGATAGCGCGTTTATCTGCCACCACTTGGCAACGATGAGTTAAACCGTTGTAGGTTTTCAAAGCTTCAAGGCTTTTGTTGTAATCGATACCGACTAGCTTAAGTAGTGCCAACGAGACTAACGCATTCGCCACATTATGACGTCCAACCAATGTCAAATCTTGGGTAGGAAGTACTGGCTTAGCGTTATCGATTAGCCATTCAGTGCCATCAATTGTTGCCACACCAAACTCTTGGTCATCGAGACCAAATGTCACTACCTGCATCTCGTGATCTGGATAAGTCTCTTTGTCTTCGCGGTTTACAATCGCGTACTGAGCGTTGTTAAAAATTCTTAATTTGGCGTCACGGTAATCGGCCATGCCTTGATAGCGATCCATATGATCTTCTGACAAGTTCAAAAAGGCCGCCGCTGCAAGGTTTAGACTGGATGTTGTCTCTAGCTGAAAGCTTGAAAGCTCAAGGACATATAAATCAGCATCAAGCTCAAGAAGGTCTAAGGCAGGAATACCGATGTTGCCACCAACACCAACGTTAAGACCAGCAGCCTTTGCAAGTACACCCGTTAGATCGGTCACTGTGCTCTTGCCATTGGAACCTGTGATAGCCACAACAGGTTTGTCTACCGCCCAGCCAAACAGTTCAATATCGCCAACAACCGGAGTTCCCGCTTGAATAACATCTTGTATTTCAGGCGTCGCTAAGGCGATACCTGGGTTAGCAATCACCAAATCAGCTTCCGCTAACCATTGGCTATTCCAACTTCCAGAATGCAGTTCTACCGATTCAGGTAAAGATTCCTTTCCTGGTGGTAGCTCTCGAGTATCAATCACCTTCACATGAGTATGAGGCTGATATTTTACGAGATGTTTAACGACAGAGAGCCCGGTAATACCGAGCCCCACAACCACTACATTTTGAATATTTTGCCAACGTTCCATTTAAACAAGATGCTCTTAATAGTTTTAAAGAGCCTCTAATCAGAGGCTCACATAAGATTAACGAACTTTCAGTGTCGCTAGGCCAACCAGTACTAATACCATTGAGATGATCCAAAAGCGCACGATTACGCGCGGCTCTGGCCAACCTTTCAGTTCATAGTGGTGGTGAATCGGAGCCATGCGGAAAATACGCTGACCACGCAATTTGTAAGAGCCCACCTGCAGAATAACTGACAAGGTCTCCATTACAAACACACCGCCCATGATAACCAGTACCAACTCTTGGCGAACTAACACCGCGATCACACCCAGTGCACCACCAAGCGCTAGTGAGCCAACATCGCCCATGAATACTTGCGCTGGGTAAGTGTTGAACCATAGGAAGCCAAGTCCGGCACCGACGATAGCAGTACATACAACCACAAGCTCAGAAGTGTATGGGATGTATGGAATGTGTAGATATGCTGCAAAGTTAACATTACCTGTTGCCCATGCAATTACAGCAAAACCAGCAGCAACCATCACCGTTGGCATAATTGCCAAACCATCTAGGCCGTCTGTTAGGTTTACCGCGTTACTGGTACCCACAATAACAAAATAAGTCAGTACGATGTACAATAAACCAAGCTGTGGCATCACATCTTTAAAGAAAGGAACCACTAATTGAGTTGCTGCAGTATCGTGCCCGTGAGCATACAGAGCAAATGCCACAACCAATGCAATCGCAGATTGCCAGAAGTACTTCCAGCGAGCAATCAAGCCATCGGTGTTTTTACGAACCACTTTACGGTAGTCATCAACAAAACCGACCGCGCCATAACCAGCAAGTACCACTAATACCGCCCAAACGTAAGGGTTAGAAAGATCAGACCACATTAATACTGTAATAATAATGGCAGCTAGGATCATCACGCCACCCATGGTTGGTGTACCACGTTTGCTAAAGTGAGATTCAGGGCCGTCATTACGAACAACTTGGCCAATTTGTAGCATTTGCAGACGCTCAATTAAACGAGGTCCCATCCACAGCGACAGGCATAACGCCGTCAAAATACTCGCGATTGCACGAAACGATAGGTATTCGAACAAACGGAAAAAAGAAAGGTGTGGCTGTAGTAGCTCTGCAAGCCAAATTATCATGAAAAGTTCTCCTTTAAAGCAGCGGCTATTTTACTCATTCCTGCACTATTCGCGCCTTTTACCAACAAGGTATGTGACGCGTTTTCTGGCAAGCGTAAGTGCTGCTCTATGTGCGCGATCATCGCTTGATGCGTTGCAAAGTGGGTACCATTACAGACCTCACTAATCACCTTGGTATCATCACCGTAAGTGAGTACATGCTCAAAAGCGAATGGGGCAGCATATTCACCGACTTGACGGTGAAGTGCAAGACTTTCGTCGCCTAATTCAGCCATATTACCTAAAATCAACCAACGTTGACCTTTGAAGCTCGACAGCAGTTTGGCTGCCGCCTTCATCGCGGGTACGCTGGCATTATAACTGTCATCTATCAGCTTGATATTCTGACTTAATTGTTGAACCTCAACTCGCCCTTTAACCGAGATAAGATTCGCTAAACCACTTTTTATTTCATCAAGCGTTGCACCAAATTGGATGCTCAACGCTGCAGCTGCCAACGCGTTCGCCACGTTATGCTGACCAATAATACCAAGTTCAACAGCTGTAACACCTAGTGGCGTTTGCATATCAAAGCAAGCTTCGCCTTGGTCGTTGATTTCGATATTTTCAGCAAAATAATCAGCTTCATGGTTACTTTCAGAAAATGTCAGAACCGTTTTATCCGCAAGTACTTCATTCCAAAAGTCACCACCGTTGCTCTCTAAATTAACAATAGCAGTATCACCAGCAGCAAGCCCCTGAAAAATTTCACCTTTCGCTTGCTTCACACCATCAATCGAACCAAAGCCTTCTAAATGAGCCGCGGCTACATTATTAACTAAGGCAACTTGTGGCTTCACTAGCTGAGTGGTGTAGGCAATTTCACCAATATGGTTAGCGCCTAATTCGATCACTGCATAGTCATCATTGGGTTCACTGCGTAACAAGGTCAAAGGCACACCAATATCATTATTGAAGTTACCCGCCGTAAACAGCACCTTGCCACGCTGCTGTAAAATGCTCGCCACCATCTCTTTAACGGTCGTTTTGCCACAGCTGCCTGTAATCGCCATCGTTGGCACGTCACATTGTTTGTGAATCCAAGCACTTAGTTCACCTAAAGCAAGTTTAGTGTCTTCGACAACAACTTGAGTAATATTTAGGTCAAGTTTTCGTTCGACTAACAACGCGCTCGCGTTTGCCTCAACGGCTTGATGGCAAAAGTCATGCGCGTCGAAACGCTCTCCAACGATAGCGACAAACAAGGCGCCTTCTTCAACGGTACGAGTATCCGTTGAAACTGCATTGATTACGTTATTGTTCGAGTTGCCCGCTTTGATCAGCTCACCACTGACCACGGAGCAGATTTGCTCAAGTGATACATCAATCATTATGAAATACCTAAAAGTTGAAGCGCAGACTCTCGGTCTGAGTAATGTACCGTTTTATCTTTCAATACTTGGTAATCCTCATGGCCTTTACCAGCCAGAAGAATAATGTCATCGCTGCCTGCCTGCTCAAGCGCAAACTTAACCGCTTGGTAGCGATCGTGTTCGACAAACGCAGCTTCAGGTTTGCTTAAGCCAGCTAGCATGTCTTTGACAATCAGTGCCGGTTCTTCGCTACGAGGGTTATCATCTGAAATAATGATTTTATCGGCGAACTGCTCTGCGGTCGCAGCCATCATTGGGCGCTTACCAGTGTCGCGATCTCCACCACAACCAAAGATTGCCCACAGTTTTCCTGAGCAATGCACGCGCAGTGCTGCCAATGCTTTCTCTAGCGCATCGGGCGTATGAGCGTAATCGACAACCACCTTGGCTTTGCTCGGAACTTGGAAAAGCTCCATACGGCCAATCACAGGTTGAAGCTGAGGCGCAGTGTCGACCAAAATTTGCTTTTCGATACCCAACGCAAGCAAAGTCGCAAAAGCAACCAGTACGTTTGATGCGTTGAACTGACCAATCAGTGGAACAGAAAGCTTCCCTTGCCCCCAGCTACCATCGAAAGAGAGCTTGATACCGGTTTCTGCATAAGCGACATCAGATGCCCACACCGACTGTTGATAGCCCGTTAGCGGTAACAGTGAGACTGCAATAGCATTGGATAAGTCCGGCATCCAAGCTTTACCCACTTCGTCATCTACATTGATCACTGCGTGCTTGCATTTGTGTTGAGTAAACAGGCTCTTCTTAGCCAGAGCGTACTCATCCATCGTGCCGTGGTAATCAAGATGATCACGACTCAAGTTAGTAAATACACCTATCTCAAAGTCCAAAGCCTTTACTCGACCTTGCACCAAACCGTGAGAAGAGATTTCCATTGCCGTGTAGATAGCTTTTTCTGCAGCTAACTCACTCAGTGTGCGCTGTATTTCGATGGCACTGCCTGTGGTGTTCGCTGCGGTTTTTAGATTGTCTAAGAAACCATTACCTGTCGTGCCCATTACCGCTGAGCGTTGACCGACGAGATCAAGCCATTGAGCAATCAGCTGGGTGATGGTGGTTTTGCCATTGGTGCCGGTAACACCAATCAACTTAGTCGCTTGACACGAGTAAACACGACCAGCTAACTCAGATAGCACCAAGTTAAGGTTGTTAATGTAAATAACAGGGACAGTATCCAACCATTCAATCAGACCATGAGGCTTTTCAGCATCGGCCTGTGCAATAACAGCATGAGTTCCCAGTGCGACCGCTTTGTCGATAAAACGACGGCCATCAACAGCATGTCCGACTACGGCAACAAAAATATCACCTTCCTTGATGGCTCGGCTATCTAGCTCCAATTGCTCAACAGCAATCGACTCCAGTTCAGGTGAACTAAAGTCTCCCCAAGGAGAAAGTAAAGATGACAGCGTGAGGCTATTACTCATATTGAATCCTGATTAACTCTATTCTTGAAACTTATTTTCATCAGCAGGGACGTTCAGTATTTGCAGTGCGCCCTTCATGATTTCAGAAAAGACGGGGGCTGCGACTGAACCACCATAGTAAAGGTCGCCTTGAGGCTCATTGACCACAACAACCAATGCCACTCTTGGATCACTAACTGGAGCAAAGCCTGCGGTAACCGCGATGTATTCATCACTGTAGCCGCCCGCTTCAGCCTTACGTGATGTACCCGTTTTGGCTGCAACGCGGTAACCCGGAACGGCAGCTCTTGTCGCCGTACCGCCTTTTTGAGTCACCCCTTCTAGCATATTCAAAACCAGTTCAGCGTTCTCGCGCTTGATGATTTGCTTAGAAAAATCTTGGTCGTTACTCTTAATAATATGAATCGGCTCATACAAACCTTTGTTAGCTAACGTCGCATAGGCATGTGCCAACTGCATCGGCGTAACAGACAAGCCATAACCGAACGCTAAGGTCGCAATTTCAAACTTTGACCAACGACGGCGATTCGGGAAAATACCGCTCGTTTCACCAACCAAATTCAGCCCAGACATCTCGCCTAGACCAACTGAACTGTACATACCAAGCAAAGCTTCAAGTGGCATGTTAAGCGCCAATTTCGCTACGCCGATGTTACTCGACTTCTTGAGGATCAGCGCTAAGTCAGCCTTACCAACTTTAGAAGAATCTCGTACGCGACTACCACCGATCTGCATAATGCCATTGCCAGTATCAATCACGATATCTGGGTCTGCAGTGCCGTTCTCTAGCGCCGCCAAAACCACAAAAGGTTTCACGGTCGAGCCAGGTTCCATGGCATCGGTGAGCACGCGGTTACGCATTTTGAAGCTTTGTAAATCAGCGCGGTTGTTCGGATTATAAGAAGGGGCATTAACCATGGCTAACACGGCACCCGTTTTTACATCGAGTAATACCGCAGAGCCTGAAGTCGCCTTGTGATCGGCCACGGCCTGCTTAATCGCTCGATAAGCAATGGCTTGTAATCGTTGATCGATCGTTAATTCGAGTGGTTTGCCTTCTTCACGCTCTTCTAAAGCAATGTTTTCAACAACGCGTCCATAGCGATCTTTACGAATCGTCCGCTTACCCGCTTCACCCGTGAGCCATTTGTCATAGCTGCGTTCAACGCCTTCTAAACCGTGCCCGTCAATTCCGGTAACACCGATAAGGTGTGCACTGACTTCGCCTGCGGGGTAGTAACGTCGAGATTCCGCTTTCAGGCCAACACCCACCAGCTTTAGTTCACGAATATACTTAGCCATCGCTGGGCTAACTTGTCTTTGTAGGTAAACAAATCGGCGGGATTTGTTGCTAGAGATCTTGTCGATCATCGATTGTCGTTCTAAGCCAAGTACATCAGCTAACGCATACCAACGATCAATCTGGGCCATGCCATTTTTATCGAAAATCGTTTTCGGGTCGGCCCATACCGCCTCAACTGGAACACTCACAGCAAGCGGTTCGCCATTGCGGTCTGAGATAATGCCGCGGGCGGAAGGAATAGCCTTAACACGTACCGAGCGAAGATCGCCCTGACGGATTAAGTTATCTGGTTCAATAATTTGGATGTAAGCCACACGACCAACGAGTGCAGCAAAGGCAAGAAACACGAAAGCAATAACGACATTGAAACGCCATTTAATAAGAATTGGATCCGAATCCTTTTCGCTCTTCACTCGCTCTTTCGTTGATTTCTTAACGGGCTTGGCGGGTGCTTTTTCCTTTTTACCGGTCATTTCAGTGTGATCACAACTTCTTTGTCAGAGTCTGGACGTTTCATGTCTAGCTCTCGTTTTGCCGATGCTTGAACGCGGCTATGTTCAGCCAAAGCCGTCTCTTCAAGCATTAAATTTCGCCACTCATCATCAAGCTGTTCTCGTTCCACTAATGCCATGTCTTTTTTCGTGATCGCCTGACGTGAATTATGTGTCGTAAGAACGACCCCCATCGCACTCGCAAAGATACAGATAAGAAGTACCAATGGAACCTTGCCCACGGAGATCAAATCAAAAAATATTATCTTGGCTAAGTTAGGCTTGGAGGTCTTCATTGACTATAGCTTTTCTGCGATTCGTAGTACTGAGCTACGCGAACGAGTATTCTCATCCACTTCATCTTTAGAAGGCTTGATCGCTTTACCAATTGGTTTTAGATCGGCACTGCCTAAAGCTTTAATTTGATCTTCTGTTAGCGGTAAACCGTGAGGAACTTGTGGCCCTTGGCTCTCTTTACGAATAAAGCGCTTCACCATACGGTCTTCAAGCGAGTGGAAACTGATAACAGAGATACGACCTTGAGGAGCAAGAATGCTTGCTGCGCCTTTCAGTGCGGTATCGATCTCTTCAAGTTCGCTGTTGATGTAGATACGGAATGCTTGGAAAGCACGTGTCGCTGGGTGCTTTTTCTCTTTGAAGCTCTTTGGAGCGACATCAGAGATAAGCTTAGCCAATTGGCCAGTACGTGTTAACGGTTCGTTCTCTTCGTTCTCTTGATAAGCAATGATGCCTTTCGCGATACGACGAGCGTGTTTGTCTTCACCGAACTCACGAATAACCCATGTAATGTCATCAAGATCCGCATCAACTAGCCACTGAGAAACCGGAATACCCGTTGTTGGATCCATACGCATGTCTAGCGGGCCATCTTTCATGAAGCTAAAGCCACGTTCTGCATCATCTAGCTGTGGTGAAGAAACACCTAAATCCAGTAAAACACCATCCACTTGACCGACTAAGTCATAACGCTCTGCATATTCAGCCATACCCGAGAATGGGCCATGGATAATTGTAAAACGGGGATCATCAATCTTCTGAGCTTCAGCAATCGCTTGTGGATCGCGGTCGATACTAAAGAGTCGTCCATTCTCGCCCAGTTTAGACAGGATTGTACGGCTGTGACCACCACGGCCAAAAGTACCATCGATGTAGGTACCGTCAGGTTTGATCGCAAGTCCGTCAATAGATTCGTTAAGCAATACTGAAATATGTTTGAATGCTTCTGTCATAGTCTTCTCAGTGAGTGGATTGAGCCGTTAGTTAGGCAATAATTTGTTCTATTAACGTTTTAGTGTACTGATTTCGCGCTGTATCTCCACCATATTGTGTATAGGCTTTGGGAATTTTTGACCCAAGCTCATATCAAGATGAAGGATTCTAAGGAAATCTAAATAATTTACGTCAATATAAAGCAAAAAACCCATCACTACCGTTAAGTAATGATGGGTTCTTTATATAGGTGGAGTTGACACATACGCCGGGTTCTGTTCCGCTTGCGCGGCGGTAACCATTCGTCTAGGCCTGCAATCGCTCACAGGCTCAAGCAATCTACCCGCCCCCATACGCGAGCAGCGCAATGCGAGGGCCTATTTGATCTTGCTCCGGGTGGAGTTTACCTTGCTACGAACTGTTGCCAGCCGCACGGTGCGCTCTTACCGCACCCTTTCAGCCTTACCTGTGCCTCTTCCGAAGAAATGAGGCCATCGGCGGTCTTCTCTCTGCTGCACTTGTCGTGGGCTCGCGCCCCCCAGACGTTATCTGGCACCCTGCTCTATGGAGCCCGGACGTTCCTCCCCTCTACCAGTCTCCCGAAGGACTTCAACGTCAGTTTCCCGAAGGACCTCAACGTCAGTCTCCCGAAGGACATCAGCAAAGCAGCGATTACCCGTTCAACTCCGAGGGCGGATTGTATAGAGATTAGTGAGCAGTGTCTAGCGAGATCACAAATATGCTGCAAACCTCTAATCGAACGCATAATTTTTACACAATCTAGACAAAAAAAGAGGAATAACGGTAATACCATCATTCCTCAGAAGCTTTTTCAATAAAGGTTATCTACTCTATAAAGAGGTATATCAACAAAGAGTTATCTAGTTGTCTAGATGCTCTAAGCCCCATTTGTATAAAGCGTTCTTTTTCAGATTGTAGATTTCTGCTGTCATCGCCGCCGCTTTTTTAAGGGGTAACTCTTTGGTTAGAATACCAAGGGTGCGAGTTGCTTCGTCTGGCAGCTCGGTGCTCGCTTCTTCACGGTGACCATGGATCAGCAACACCATCTCACCGCGTTTGCGGTTCGAGTCTTCTTCTATCCATTCAATCAACTCACCTAATGGTAATCCTTGAATGGTTTCGAATGTCTTGGTTAGCTCACGAGCCAACACGACCTCACGGTCGGGTCCTAAGATCTCTAGCATGTCCTGCAGAGAATCCGTAATACGGTGCGGTGATTCGTAGAAAATACATGTGCGCTCTGCTTTTGCAATCTCTAAGAACTTATCTTTGCGCCCCTTACTCTTTGGTGGCAAGAAGCCTTCAAAGCTGAAACGATCCGACGGTAAACCTGACGCACTTAGTGCGGTAATCACAGCACAAGCACCAGGAAGTGGCACAACTCTCACACCCGCTTGACGACATTGTGAGACAAGATGGTAACCTGGATCACTGATTAAAGGAGTACCCGCATCAGAGACTAATGCGATAGACTGACCTTCTAATAACCTTTCGACTAGAACTTGTGCTTTAGTTTGTTCATTATGATCATGTAAAGCGAACGTTCTGGTTGATATATTGAAGTGAGCAAGCAGCTTACCCGTGTGGCGTGTGTCTTCGGCTGCAATAACATCGACACTTGATAAAATTTCAATTGCTCTTTGAGTGATATCTCCCAAATTTCCGATTGGGGTTGGCACAATGTAGAGAGTTGGGCTCTCTGTGAGCAAGGTTTTGTTATCTGTCATTTGTTTACCATCACTTCAACGATTAATATAGATACAAATTTATACGGAATTTAAAGAACTCATGGCAACGATGAACCATAAGAGACTCAGTGTACCACGCTTACTAACTCCAATTGCATTAGCAATTACATTGGCGGCTTGTTCTTCAGGTCCTCAAGCACCAACGCGTGTTGATATTACACTAGATCCAGCGCAATCAACTGAAAGTTACATGATGCAGGCGGATAGTAGCAAAGGAAGTCTACAAAACGACTGGTTAATCATGGCACTTAAGGCTTCTGTGCAAGCTGGAAAAACCGATCAAGCGACTCTGCTTATCAAGCGCTTAGCCAAACAAGAGCTGAGTGAAATTCAACAAGCAGAATGGCAATTAGCTCGCGCTCAGCTGCTGGTGAATAACTCGCAACCACAGCAAGCGTACAGCCAGCTGAACTTTCAGCCTTGGTGGAAGCTTCCGAACGAACAGTGGAAAGATTATCACGAGCTACGCGCTAACATTTCTGAAATGCAAAGCGAGTATTTCGAAGCAAGCCGTGAGTTAGTCCTTTATTCAGAGTACGTAGACGCTGATGACGAAAGCCATCAGGTAACTGCCGACCGTATTTGGCAGAACCTGAATAGCTACTCTCAATATGAGATTCTAGAGCTTAAGACTTCTCCGACAGAAGACGTTCTAGCAGGTTGGTTACAGCTGGCTATTTATATGAAGACGCTGAACTCTAACCTTCCAGACCTACAGAAGACCCTATCTGATTGGCTGGCTGAGAACCCTCGTCACCCTGCAGCAACCTACACACCTCAGGCGATCACTGACATATTGGCGCTAGAGATCAGCAAACCAACCAGCACTGCGCTATTACTGCCGCTCACGGGTAAGTACGGCAAGCAAGCACAGCTTGTGCGTGATGGTTTCATCTTTGCGATGATGAATGACAAAGAGCGCGAAGAAAACGCAACGCTAACGGTTATGGACACCAACGTACAAAGTGCTGCTGAAATTAAAGCGACACTGGAAGAGAACAAGGTAGATTTCATCGTTGGCCCGCTGATTAAGAGCAATATTACCAAGCTTCAGCAAGCGCAGAAAAACCACGAAAATTCGATTCCAGCTTTAGCTCTAAATATTCCGACGCAGCTAGAACCTGATACCAATATTTGCTATCTAGCTCTATCGCCAGAGCAAGAAGTCGCTCAGGCAGCGAAACACCTTTTTGCTCAAGGCTACAAGTACCCGCTTATTCTTGCGCCAAAAGGGCGTTTAGGTGACCGCGTTAAGCAAGCGTTTGAGAAAGAGTGGAAAAAATACAGCAACAACGAAGTCGCGATTACCTTATTCTCTGACAAGCGCCAACTTCAGCGTAATGTGAATCAGGTATTCGGCTTACAAGAGAGCCAACAACGTATCGCTCAAATGGATGGGCTACTTAACCTAGACCTAGAAACAGAACCACGCAGCCGTCGTGATATCGACTCTGTTTACATTGTGGCGAAGAACTCAGAGCTTACGTTGATTAAACCTTTCATTGAAGTCGCGATTAACCCAGATGCTGACCAACCAGCCTTGTTCTCAAACTCACGCAGCAACAGCGGTGACAAGCAGTACGAAGATCTAACGGGTGTGTTCTACAGCGACATCCCACTATTGGTTGAGAGCAAGAACGAGCTTAACAAAGAGCTAAACGACCTATGGCCTGCACATTCAAACGGCCAAAAACGTCTGCAAGCACTGGGGATGGATGCCTACTACCTAATGGATGCATTGCCACAGATGAAAGCCGTACAGGGTTACAGCATTCCAGGTGAAACCGGCGTGTTAACCATCGACAACAACTGTGTTGTTCAACGTGAAATCAGCTGGGCAGAGCATGGGGCTTTTTAGCCGAAAGTTCCTGTCCAAACCAACAATCACCCACAAACAAGTGGGTGATAAATACGAGACCGTGGCTAAAAATTATTTAGTTGGCCACGGATTATCGTTAATTCAAGAAAACTTCATAGCTAAATGTGGCGAGATTGATCTTATAATGCGCCATAACAATACGGTTGTGTTTGCTGAGGTAAAATACCGCAAGCAAACCCGCTACGGACATGCCGCCGAAATGGTGACAGCAAAGAAGTCACAGAAGCTGCTCAAAACGGCCAATGTTTGGCTTATGCAGCAAGGCTTGTCGGTGCACTCTACAGATTTCAGGTTTGATATCGTTGCCATAGAAGGGCCGAATGACAATATCGACTGGATTCAAAACGCGATTACCCAAGGATAAACATGCTAGACAGCATTAAAGAAAGTTTTACAGAAAGTATTCAGATCCAAATTGCGGCTGCAGAAGCACTGCCAGATGCAATCACGCATGCCGCTCAAGCAATGGTTGCGACCTTGCTTAACGGAAACAAAATTCTTTGTTGTGGTAATGGTGGTTCGGCGTCGAATGCTCAGCAATTTGTATCGTGCCTACTTAATCGCTTTGAAACAGAGCGCCCTAGCCTCCCAGCAATGGCTCTCACAGCAGACAACACCACGCTAACGGCAGTAGCCAACGACTATCACTACGAAGAGATCTTCTCTAAGCAGGTACGTGCGTTTGGTCAAACTGGCGATATTTTACTGGCTATCTCTACTAGCGGTAACAGCAAAAACATCATCAAAGCGATGGAAGCAGCGGTAACACGTGACATGACGATCATCGCCTTTACGGGTAAAGATGGTGGTGAGATGGCAGGCTTACTTGGCGAACACGATGTAGAAATTCGTATCCCTTCACACCGTACAGCACGCATTCATGAAGTACACATGGTGACACTGCATTGCCTATGTGACCTAATCGATCAAGTACTCTTCCCTGCTCACGAAGAGTGATATACGGAGCATCACAATGAAATCATTAACCTCTATGAGGCTGTTTAAGCTGATTAGTGTTTCGCTACTTACACTGTCCCTGTCTGGTTGTGCTGGCATTTTCATTGCTGGTGCTGCAACCACAGCGAACTTAGTCACTGACACACGAACCACCAAGCAAATCTGGAACGATAACAATATCGAATTTGAAGTCGCAGCCATCACCAACAAGCAGCCATATCGTGGTAACGTTCGTATCACAGCGAGCTCTTACCGAGGTTCGGTTGTATTGATGGGGCAAGCAACCACTGACTCAGAGCGTCGCGCGTTTGAAAACCAAGCCAAAGAAGTGGCAGGTGTAGAAAGCATCCATAATCAGGTGCGAGTAAAAGAGCCATTGACCATCAGTGCCATTAGTAATGACAGCTGGATTACTACCAAGGTGAAGTCAGCCCTTCTAGCAAACGCTGATCTCAACGGTATCAAGGTTAAAGTCATCACTGAAGATTCAGAGGTGTTTTTACTTGGGTTAGTCTCTCGAGAGCATGCTGATATCGCGACAGAAGTTGCGCGTAATGTTTCAGGCGTAAAGCAGGTGATTCGAGCGTTTGAATATGGCGAAGAAGAGACGGCCGTTAACTAGCCTTAAGCCAACCAATTAAATACTATTTAGCAGAAAAGAAAAAGCAGCGACGAGTCGCTGCTTTTTTATTTGAGTCGTTATTTAGCTAACGTTATTTGATAACACGAAGGCTTGGGCGACCTTTTGCTGGACGAGGAGGCTCAGGATCTGAGTCAGGCTCTTCAGCATCTACGTCTGCCGTTGCTACGCTCAAAGATGGGCCTTTCTCTTGTTCTTCAAAAGGACTTTCTTCAATCCCTTCTTCAAAAGATTCCATGTAAGCCTCTTCAGGTTCAAACATGGTACCAGCACCATTCTCACGAGCATAAATCGCTTGTACTGCGTAAAGCGGCACGATCACAGAGTGTGGACGACCACTAAAGCGAGCACTAAACGTCACAGCTTCGTTACCCAGTTCAAGTTGTCCAACCGCACGAGGCGCGATGTTCAGAATGATCTGACCATCTTGAACAAACTCTTCTGGAACTCTTACACCCGGTAATGTTGCTTCAACAACAAGGTGTGGAGTTAATTCGTTATCAACCAGCCATTCATAAAATGCACGAAGCATATATGGTCGGCGTGGAGTCATATTTGAAATATCCATAAACGCTTAGCGAACGAGTCGCATCTCACGCTCAGCTTCAGTTAGAGAAGCTAGGAATGAATCACGTTCGAATACGCGGTTCATGTAAATCTTAAGCTCTTTAGAACCAGGGCCAATTAATTCGATACCAAGCTCAGGTAAACGCCATAGTAGCGGAGCTAGGTAACAATCAATTAGGCTAAATTCTTCGCTCATGAAGTATTCATACTCAGCGAAGATAGGAGCAAGAGTCAGTAGGTCGTTGCGCAGTTTAACGCGAGCTGCTTCAGACTCTTCAGCGTTGCCTTTAACGATCTTCTCTGCAACTGAATACCAGTTACGCTCAATGCGGTACATCATTAGACGACTATTACCACGAGCCACCGGGTATACAGGCATCAACGGTGGATGAGGGAAACGCTCATCTAAGTACTCCATAATGATCTTTGAGTCATATAAAGCAAGCTCACGATCAATAAGAGTAGGTACTGATTTGTACGGGTTCAGTTCAACAAGCTCTGCTGGTAGATTTTTTTCATCAACCAACTCAACTTCAACACTTACGCCTTTTTCAGCAAGAACAATGCGCACCTGATGGCTATACATATCAGAAGCACTTGAGAAAAGAGTCATTACAGAACGTTTATTGGCAGCTACAGCCATGGAGCCCTCCAGTACACTTTAAATAAAAACAATGGAGGCCTAAAGCCTCCATTGAACATTAACATAATTTGGGAATTAGCACGGTATTATAGCATAATTAGTGCACATCACGCCAATACTCTTTCTTCAGCAAAATCACGATGATAGTGAAGATTACTAAGAAGGCCATTACCCACCAACCCATTGCATGACGCTCAAGTTGAACTGGGTCGCCCGAGTAAACCAAAAAGTTAACAAGGTCACGAACTGCTTCGTCGTATTCACCAGCACTTAATTCACCAGAACCGTCAGTTTCAGTGCCAACAACAGTAGTCACTTCCTCGCCATCTACCATATGAGTATCGTAGATTGGTGTTGGAATACCTTGCAGCTCTTCAAGAACGTGCGGCATACCGACACTTGGGAAAACAATGTTGTTCACGCCAAACGGACGAGATGGGTCTTCATAGAAGGTACGAAGGTACGTGTATAGCCAATCTGCGCCACGAACACGAGCAACCAAAGTTAGATCTGGTGGAGGAGCACCAAACCAACTTGCCGCTTGATCAGAGGGCATAGCATTAACCATCAAGCTACCTATTTTCGCTTCAGGGTCGAAAATCAGGTTTTCCTTCATTAGATCTACAGGGATCTCTAAATCATTCGCAACACGTTCATAACGCTGGTACTGCGTTGAGTGACAAGCAAAACAGTAGTTCATAAACATCTTAGCGCCATTTTGCAATGAGGCTTTATCTGTTAAATCATTGTTTGCTTTATCTAATGGTACGCTTGCACCCGCTGCCATCGCCAGTGACGGCAACATAGCAAATAAAATTACAATCCACTTTTTCATTTGAATGTCACCCTTTCTGGTAATGGTTTCGTCGCTTCATTTTTACTGTAGAACCACAGTAGAACGAAGAACATGAAATAACCTAAGCTAAAGATCTGAGCCAGTAGCGTATACGTTGGCGTTGCTGGAAGCGCACCAAGTACACCAAGCGCAATAAAGCTTATTGTGAATTGGATGATGTTAATCAAATGCAGTTTGCTACGGTAACGGTAAGAACGCACTTTACAACGGTCGAACCATGGCAGTAGGAATAGCACAACAATAGATGCACCCATTGCAACTACACCTATCAGCTTATCAGGAACAGCACGAAGTACAGCGTAGAACGGCGTGAAGTACCAAACTGGAGCAATATGCTCAGGTGTTTTCAGTGGGTTAGCAGCTTCGAAGTTAGGCGGCTCAAGGAAGTACCCACCCATCTCTGGGTTAAAGAACAGCACGTAACAGAACAAGAATAGGAAACCAGCAACACCGACCATATCTTTCACCGTCCCGTATGGGTGGAAAGGAACAGAGTCAATGATGTCGTATTTCTTAGTGTAATCCTTGTGGAATGGGAACTGAGTTTTGTAGTCGTCGCCCATAGTGCCTTTAGGAAGCTTAGTCTCGATACCGTCTGGGTTGTTCGAACCCACTTCGTGCAGCGCTAGTACGTGAAGTACGATAAGCAGCAGAAGTACGATTGGTAGAGCGATAACGTGCAGTGCGAAGAAACGGTTCAGCGTTGCACCAGAGATGATGTAATCACCACGGATCCAAAGCGTTAGGTCATCACCAATAACAGGAATCGCGCCAAACAGAGAAATGATTACCTGAGCACCCCAGTAAGACATTTGCCCCCATGGTAGTAAGTAACCCATGAAAGCCTCAGCCATAAGCACTAAGAAGATCAGCATACCGAAGAGCCAAAGTAGCTCACGAGGCTTTTGGTAAGAACCGTAGATTAGACCACGGAACATATGCAGGTAGATAACCACGAAGAATGCCGAAGCACCAGTCGAGTGCATGTAACGCAGTAACCAGCCGTATTCCACATCACGCATGATGTATTCAACAGATGCAAACGCGCCATCACCAGACGGAACGTAGTTCATTGTTAGCCAAATACCTGTAAGGATTTGGTTAACCAGTACCAACATTGCCAAAGAACCGAAAAGGTACCAAAAGTTAAAGTTCTTAGGCATTGGGTATTCAGATAAATGCTTTTTATAAGCATTCATTGCGGGTAGACGTTTTTCTACCCAATCAAGCAATCCTTGCATTATGCGTCTCCCTCGTCCACACCGATCATGATCTTAGTGTCACTCAAATACATATGCTTTGGCACTACAAGGTTCAATGGGGCTGGTACGCCTTGGAATACTCGACCTGCCATATCAAACTTTGAACCATGACAAGGACAGAAGAAACCAGACTTAACGCCCTGAACTTGTTCTGCAAAAGAATCTGGCAGGTAAGTTGGAGAACAACCTAAGTGCGTACAGAAACCAACAGCAATGAAGAACTCCGGCTTAATTGAACGAAACTCGTTCTGTGCGTAGTCTGGTTGTTGTTCAGTTTCAGATTGAGGGTCACGAAGTTGACCACCGATCGCTTTTAGGTTCTCTAGTACCGACTCAGCACGGCGTACAACCCATACAGGTTTACCTTGCCACTCGACACGAACCATTTGTCCCGGTTCTAACTTACTGACTTCCACTTCCACCGGCGCGCCCGCAGCTTTCGCTTTGGCACTCGGGTTCCATGATTTAATAAAAGGCACGGCTACAGCAGCTGCTCCCAAACCACCAACAACGGCTGTTGTTGCGGTTAAGAAACGCCTGCGACCGTTATTTAAAGGCGCGTTGCTCATCCAAACATTCTCCCATTTGCTCCTTATGGATTGAAATAATTCCGATTAAAGAGCATGGCTAACAAAATATGTATTTAGTTCTATTTATTGACGGCAAATGATAAATAAAACCCTACTTTTTGACAAGATAAAGCTACCTTTTTGTAACAATCATGAGGCAAAGCGCACATTGGGTTACAAAAGCTTTCAAAATATAAGAATTTAGGAATAAAACGAGGAGGGGGAAGCGTTTAGCGGGAGCCAGAAAGACAAAAAGCCCGGCATATAGCCGAGCTTTGAACCACAATTCCAGTAATAAAACTGGTCGCGTGTATTTTTCGGTAAGGAAAAATTAACGCTTAGAGAATTGAGGTTTACGACGTGCTTTACGTAGACCAACTTTCTTACGTTCAACGCAACGAGCGTCACGCGTAACATAGCCAGCTGCACGTAGAGCAGGACGTAGAGTTTCATCGTATTCCATAAGAGCACGAGTGATACCGTGGCGGATTGCGCCAGCTTGACCTGAAATACCACCACCAGAAACAGTGATGTAAAGGTCAAGTTTCTCAGTTAGTTCAACTAGCTCAAGAGGTTGTTTAACAACCATACGAGAAGTTGGACGACCGAAGTAAACATCAAGGCTACGCTTGTTGATTACGATCTCACCAGAGCCTGGTTTGATGAAAACACGAGCTGCTGAGCTTTTGCGACGACCAGTGCCGTAGTATTGATTCTCTGCCATTGTCTTAATCCCCAATTAGATGTCTAGTACTTGTGGTTGTTGAGCAACATGGTTGTGCTCAGTACCAGCGTATACTTTAAGCTTACGGTACATCGCGCGGCCTAGAGGACCACGTGGAAGCATACCTTTAACTGCTAGTTCAAGAACCATTTCTGGTTTCTTAGCAATTAGCTTTTCAAAAGTGATAGTCTTAAGACCACCTGGGAACTCAGAGTGACGGTAGTAAACCTTACCCTTAGCTTTGTTACCAGTCACAGCTACTTTCTCAGCGTTAACAACGATGATGTAATCACCAGTGTCTACGTGAGGAGTGTATTCTGCTTTGTGCTTGCCGCGTAGGCGAGAAGCGATTTCACTTGCTAGACGGCCAAGAGTTTTGCCTTCAGCGTCTACAACATACCAGTCGCGTTTTACAGTTTCTGGTTTAGCAACGAAAGTTTTCATGCTAATAATTACCTATTTAAAAAATTTACACTTAAGGAATACTCGCGTATTCCCACTGTCTAAGAGTTACCATCATCACCCCTTCGAGTGTTGGAAAACTCTTGGCATAACGTGATTTTACTCATCGCTAGAGGCCCGCAGTAACGGTAGGTCGCAGGATTATAGAGAAGAGCGAAGAAAAAATCACCTCTTTTTGAACAAAATCACGATTTTTTTAATTCTCTTTCTTATTCGAGATAATCAAAGCTAACTTAAGTGTTCTTTTGCCAAATATTCATGGCTCTGCATTTCGATTAAACGCGACTGACAACGTTTAAACTCAAATTCTAACTGACCATGGGTATACAGCTTTTCTAGCTCCACTTCCGCTGAAATAATCAATTTAACGTTACGCTCATAGAACTCATCAACTAAAGCAATAAAGCGTCTTGCTGCGTCATCTGAAGTCGCGCCCATTTGCAACACATCAGCCAGCAGAACCGTGTGATAAACCCTAGACAGTTCAATATAGTCATTCTGGCTGCGAGCCGACTGACAAAGCTGAGCAAACGTGCCGTGTAATACACCATCGCTTGCTTCGACTACATCAAGTTGACGGTGATTGACCTCAATCTGTTTGAGTTTCTCTTTATCTTCACCAACGAGCTGCGCGTAATATGTTTCGAGGTTGATGTTCGCTTGGCTATCCAGCGGGTAATGATAGATCTCAGCCTGTTTCTAACGTACGAAGACGATAATCGATTCCGCTATCGACATTAAGAATATGGCAATTGCCTTGAATAAGCTTAATAGCGGGTAAGAAGCGAGCTCGCTGCAACCCATTACGATACAAATCCGCAGGTGGAATATTAGAGGTCGCGACTAAGATAACGTTTCGAGCGAATAACTCTTGGAACAAAGTTCCTAAGATCATGGCATCCGTGATGTCTGAAACAAAGAATTCATCAAAACAGATAATATCCGCTTCTTCTTTCAACTTATCTGCGACTAAAGGCAACGGGTCGCTAACATTACCTAGCGCCCTTAGCTCATCATGGGCTCGATACATAAAGCGGTGAAAGTGAACACGCATTTTTTTTGTGGTCGGTAAGGCATCGTAGAACGTATCCATTAAGTAAGTTTTACCGCGCCCGACGCCACCCCAAAAATAGAGGCCTTTTGGTGGCTCTGGCAGTTCTGGCTTTTTGCCCATTAATTTCTGGAATCGAGTCAGTTGAGGAATAGGCGTATTCATGTAATCTTGGAATTGATGAAAGAGTTCATCTAAAGATTTAACGGCTTGCTCTTGCGCTGGATCTCTTTGAAATCCATGTTCTTTTATATCTTGTTCGTATTTTTTAATGGGATTCATGACGACATTTCCACAATGAAAGCAATATCAGACAGCAAATAAAAATGAGCCCAAACAGTACGAGATATGTCGCTATGCGGTGAATAATGCAGCATCAAACTGCTAACTAGCGCACACGCATTTCTCTTTATACTGCGGCTTTCTCATAGTACCATGGAGCCGTATCACGTGTAACTAAGCAGTAACAAACATGTTAAAAAACAATAATAAGGAGCTGTTATGCCTTGGATGTATGCCGTTGCCGGTTTACTAGTCGGAGTTATTTTAGGGGTCGCTATTTCTCGTCTCATGACACCTGAATACAAAAAACAAAAGAACGTACAGAAAGAATTAGATAGCGCAAAGTTTGCCCTTGAACAGCAGCGACAAGAGCTAGCTGACCACTTTGCGAAATCAGCAGAAATGTTGGACACCTTAGGTAAGGACTACACAAAACTGTACCAACACATGGAAAAAACAAGCTCAGAGCTGATCCCTAATTTGCCAGAGCAAGATAATCCATTTGTGAAAACAGCCGCAGCCCATTCGGACAAATCACAAGACAAGCCTTCAGTTAAAGAGGCGACACTTGAAGAACAACCGAAAGATTACGCTAATGGCGCAACGGGTTTATTTACAGAGCAGAAGAAAGAAATCATGGATGCTCCCGATGTTGTAACAGCAAAAGCATCGTAAACATTTAACACTTCTGTGAACTTTACAAAGGTTTTTGAGTCATAACTTTCACTCAGGTCATTTGAAACTTCTCATACTTATTAAACGTATAAGAGGGTTAAGACCTAAACTAGAGAGGAGTTTATGATGAAAAAACCTTTGCTTGCTTTATCGGTACTGACTTTAAGCTTAAGTTCAATCATCACCCCCATTCAAGCAACGGCCGCACTGCCATTAAGTGTGGGTAATGAACAATTACCAAGCCTTGCACCTATGCTTGAACAAGTGACCCCCGCTGTGGTTAGTATTGCCGTAGAAGGCAAACAGGTACAACGTCAGCAAATCCCTGAACAATTTCAATTCTTTTTTGGTCCAGAACAAACACGAGAACGCCCATTCCGCGGGCTAGGTTCTGGTGTGATCATTGATGCCAAGAAAGGCCATATTGTTACCAATTACCATGTCATCAATGGTGCCGACGATATCAAAGTAAAACTTCATGATGGTCGAGAGTACGATGCCGAGCTCATCGGCGGCGACCAGATGTCGGATATCGCGCTATTAAAACTCGAAACAGCCAAGAACCTTACCCAGATAAAAGTTGCAGACTCCGACAAGTTAAGAGTCGGTGATTTCAGTGTCGCTATCGGCAACCCATTTGGACTCGGTCAAACCGTGACATCCGGGATCGTTTCTGCTCTCGGTCGTAGCGGCCTAAATCTAGAGAACTTTGAAAACTTCATTCAAACCGATGCAGCTATCAACAGTGGTAACTCTGGAGGTGCGTTAGTGAATCTCAACGGTGAGCTGATTGGTATCAACACGGCTATCCTTGGCCCTAACGGAGGCAATGTCGGTATCGGCTTTGCAATCCCATCCAATATGATGAAAAACCTGACAGAACAAATTCTCGATTTCGGTGAAGTAAAACGCGGTATGCTGGGTGTTCAAGGCGGAGAGGTGACCTCTGAATTGGCGGAAGCGCTTGGTTATGAGTCCAGCAAAGGTGCTTTTGTTAGCCAAATTGTACCCGACAGTGCTGCGGACAAAGCCGGACTGAAAGCGGGCGATGTCATTGTCTCTATAAATGGTAAGCGCATTGATACTTTTAGCGAGTTAAGAGCCAAAGTCGCAACCCTCGGCGCAGGTAAACAGATCGAACTTGGTGTCGTTCGTGACGGAAAGAATAAGACCTTTGATGTAACTCTGGGTGAATCCACCAATAGTAAGACACAAGCTGAAAAGCTCCATGAAGGACTTGCCGGTGCAGAGCTCACCAACACAACCGACAGCGACTCAACGACAGGCGTCAAGGTATCAAGTGTCGCTCAAGGTTCGCCAGCAGAAGCCTATCAACTCCTTAAAGATGACATCATCATCGGGGTAAACCGCCAATCCGTTAAGAACCTTGCTGAATTTAGAAAGATTCTTGAAAAACAACCTGGCGTGTTGGCGCTTAATATCCAAAGAGGCGACAGGACTATCTATCTAGTTATTCGATAGTCATACGTCAGCGCAATTACAGGGAGGCTCAGTAAGTTTGCTTTAAACTTACTCAGTCTCCCTTTTCTTTAGATCAATCAAAATGCTATGCTTCACTCGTAATCAAGTCAGTCATCCATTGACGGATGCTCCATACCTTACTTGTTGAAGAGGGAAACATGCTGTCCTTTCTATTTCGTTCTATTTCCCTTGGACTTGTTTCAGCGGCGCTTATTCTTCTCGCATTTCCGAGCTTAAGATCAGGCATTGTTTCAGACGTCACTATCCCTAAAGTGGATAATATCGCCTCTCTTCAGATTTCATTTAACCAAGCGGTACGCCGAGCGGCACCTGCTGTGGTCAATATTTATAGCCGTAAATACGCAGAAAGCGATCGTAACAAGCTGCTGACTCAAGGCTTGGGGTCCGGAGTCATTGTCAGCGAAAAAGGCTACATCATTACCAACTTCCACGTTGTTGCTCAAGCTGACCAAATCGTCGTGGCACTTCAAGACGGACGAGTAGCCGCAGCGCAGCTTGTCGGTTCAGACAAGCGCACCGATATCGCGATACTCAGAGTCAGCGGTGACAACTTACCTGTGATTCCACTGAACCAAGATTACAAAGCAAACGTAGGCGACGTAGTACTGGCTATCGGTAACCCATACAATCTAGGCCAAACCACAACCTTTGGTATTATTTCGGCGACCGGTCGCTCTTCAATTAGTGCCGATGGTCATCAAGCCTTTATCCAGACAGACGCGGCAATCAATGAAGGTAACTCTGGTGGTGCACTCGTCAACTCACAAGGCGAACTGGTCGGCATTAATACGGCTTCTTTCCAACAAGCAACCGATATGGAAACCTACGGTATTTCGTTTGCTATCCCCTACCCACTTGCTAATAAAATCATGGAGAAGATCATCGCAGATGGTCGTGTGATTCGTGGATATATTGGTATTGACGGGCAAGATATCAATTCAGTAACGTCGCGCTTGCTTGGAAACAAGAACATTGGCGGCATTGTCGTACTGGGTATTGATCCTAACGGCCCTGCTGCGGATGCAGGCTTTGAAGCACAAGACATCATTGTCAGCATCAACAACACCCAAATTAACGGTCGACAAAGCGTGATGGACATCGTTACTGATTTGCGACCAGGCACTGTCATTGATGTTGGCATATTGCGCCAAGGAGAGAGTAAAACTCTTGAGGTTACGATTGCTGAAGATACTCGCCTGTAATTATATATTTATAGTTCCATATAACGCGGTGACTTGAACTCAAACT
This sequence comes from Vibrio splendidus, assembly GCF_003345295.1. Classification (NCBI taxonomy): domain Bacteria; kingdom Pseudomonadati; phylum Pseudomonadota; class Gammaproteobacteria; order Vibrionales; family Vibrionaceae; genus Vibrio; species Vibrio splendidus. The sequence continues at coordinate 170,634 of NZ_CP031055.1, read as the reverse complement.
GTAAAATACAAATACAAAAAACCCAGCTCTCAGGCTGGGTTTTCTTTTATCCGATCATGGCATCAAACTAACATAGTCGCCTATGATTCACTTGGCTCATCGATATCAATGCGAGTAACTCGCTGCAACCCTCTAGGCAGTAAACCACCACGACGACCACGTTCACCACGGAAGTTTTCAAGATCCGCAGGTTTCAAGCCAAGCTTGCGTTTACCCGCGTAGATAGTCAGCGTTGCATTCTCAGGGATAGCCATTAGATGCGAGACAAACTCTTCACGCTCTTTTGCTTTCGCAGAAGGAATATTGATGATCTTGTTACCCTTACCTTTGCTCAACTGAGGTAGGTCTTTAATCGGGAACAACAACATACGACCTTGGTTAGTAATCGCCAGAATCTGGTTAGTGTCCAAGTCAGCAATCGGGCTTGGCAACATCACTTCTGAAGCTTGAGGCAAGTTAACTAACGCTTTACCGCTCTTATTCTTAGACAGTAAATCACTACCTTTACAAACAAAACCATAACCCGCATCAGAACCGACTAACCACAGCTGTTCATTCTCTCCCATCACCACTTGGCGAATAGACGTACCAGGGCTGACGTTCAAGCGACCTGTAATTGGCTCACCTTGGCTTCGCGCCGATGGCAGTGAGTGAGATTCAAGGGAGTAGCTTCGGCCATCACTGCCGAGGAACACCGCTTGTTGGTTACTCTTACCCTTAGTGCTTGCTAAGAATTTATCACCTGATTTGTAGTTCAAGCCTTCAGCGTCAACTTCATGCCCTTTAGCATGACGAATCCAACCTTTCTCAGAAAGCACAACCGTAATTGGTTCGCTTGGAACTAAGTCACGTTCTGTTAGCGCTTTTGCTTCAGCACGTTCAATCAACGGTGAGCGGCGATCATCGCCATATTTATCTGCATCTGCTTGGATTTCTTTTTTGATCAGCGTATTCAAGCGACGCTCTGAACCTAGTAGTTTTTCAAGCTTTTCACGTTCAGCTTCAAGCTCTTCTTGCTCAGCTCGAATTTTAAATTCTTCTAACTTAGCTAAGTTACGAAGTTTAATATCGAGAATCGCATTGGCTTGAATTTCAGAAATGTTGAAACGGTTCATCAAAACAGGACATGGTTCATCTTCTGTTCTAATGATTTCAATCACTTCATCAATATTTAGATAAGCGGCAAGTAAGCCTTCTAAGATGTGCAAACGTGCCAGTACTTTATCTAAACGGTACTGCAAACGACGGCGAACCGTTGTACGACGGAACTCAATCCACTCTTTCAGGATTTGAACTAAGCCTTTCACTTGAGGGCGATTGTCTAAGCCAATCATGTTCAAGTTAACGCGGAAGTTTTTCTCGAGATCAGTCGAAGCGAATAGGTGACTCATCAGTTGGTCACAGTCGATACGGTTCGAGCGAGGAACTACGACGATACGCGTTGGGTTCTCGTGATCAGATTCATCACGCAGATCGTCAACCATAGGCAGCTTCTTAGCTCGCATCTGGTTAGCGATTTGCTCAAGTAACTTCGCACCTGACACTTGATGAGGTAAAGACGTGATAACAATATCAGAGCCTTCCTTGTGCCACACCGCGCGCATCTTGATGCTGCCACGGCCTGTACGGTAGATCTTTTCGATGTCCGACTTAGGCGAAATAATTTCAGCTTCTGTCGGGTAATCTGGGCCTTGAATGAAACCCATCACATCTGGAAGTTCAGCTTTCGGCGTATCAATCAAATGAATCGCCGCGTTCGCCACTTCACGTACATTGTGAGGCGGGATGTCGGTCGCCATACCAACCGCAATACCTGTGATGCCGTTAAGCAAGATATGAGGAAGGCGTGCAGGCAACATCTGAGGCTCTTTCATCGTGCCATCAAAGTTGGGTTGCCAATCAACGGTTCCCTGACCTAATTCACCGAGCAGAACTTCCGCAAACTTTGACAGTTTTGCTTCGGTATAACGCATCGCAGCGAACGATTTCGGGTCATCCGGTGCACCCCAGTTACCTTGACCATCCACCAATGGGTAGCGGTAAGAGAAGGGTTGCGCCATCAGTACCATCGCTTCGTAACAAGCAGAGTCACCGTGTGGGTGGTACTTACCTAGAACGTCACCAACGGTACGAGCTGATTTTTTATATTTCGATGCAGCGGATAGGCCTAGCTCAGACATCGCATAGATAATACGACGCTGTACTGGCTTCAAGCCATCACCGATATACGGCAATGCACGATCCATGATCACGTACATTGAGTAATTTAAATAGGCATCTTCGGTGAACTTGCGCATTGGCAACTGTTCAACGCCATCATATGTAATTTCGTTAGACATCCATTATACCTCGGCCATATCACCGTTAGTCTGTAGCCATGTACGGCGATCATCTGCACGTTTCTTACCAAGCAGCATGTCCATCATCTCGTTGGTCGCGTCGTTGTCATCAATCGTTAATTGAACAAGGCGACGAGTATTTGGATCCATAGTGGTTTCACGTAACTGAAGTGGGTTCATTTCACCCAGACCTTTAAATCGTTGCACGTTGATTTTGGCTTTCTTCTGCGATAGTCGCTCAAGTACCCCATCTTTCTCTGAGTCATCGAGTGCGTAGAACACTTCTTTACCGCAATCGATACGATACAGAGGAGGCATTGCCACATAGATATGACCCGCTTCAACCAAAGCATGGAAATGGCGAGTAAATAGTGCACATAGCAGTGTCGCGATATGAAGACCATCCGAGTCCGCATCGGCAAGGATACAGATCTTACCGTAACGCAGGCCCGACAAATCATCGTTATCTGGGTCGATACCCAGAGCAACTGAAATATCATGTACTTCTTGTGAAGCCAATACTTGGTCTGCTGACACTTCCCACGTATTTAGGATCTTACCGCGAAGTGGCATAACCGCTTGGAACTCACGATCACGTGCTTGTTTAGCAGAACCACCTGCCGAGTCCCCTTCCACGAAGAAGATTTCGGTACGGCTTAAATCTTGAACCGAACAGTCGGTTAGCTTACCCGGCAGTGCTGGACCAGAAGCAATCTTTTTACGTACAACCTTTTTGCTTGCGCGCATACGACGATGTGCGTTAGCAATACAAGCTTCTGCAAGTAATTCTGCTAGCTGAGGCTTTTCATTCAGCCACAAGCTGAAAGCATCCTTCACTACACCAGAAACAAACGCAGCAGTTTGACGAGAAGATAAGCGCTCTTTTGTTTGACCTGCAAATTGTGGATCTTGCATCTTCACCGATAGAACGTAAGAACAACGGTCAAAGATGTCATCACCCGTTAGCTTAACGCCACGAGGCAACAGGTTACGGAATTCACAGAACTCACGCATCGCATCAAGCAGACCTTGGCGAAGACCGTTTACGTGCGTACCACCTTGCTTAGTTGGTACTAAGTTCACGTAACTCTCGGTGATCATATCACCGCCTTCAGGCTGCCAAATGATCGCCCAGTTCGCCATTTCCGTTTCAGCAACGAATTCGCCAACATAAGGTTCTTCAGGCAATAAGGTATAACCTTTCACACCTTCAGCAAGGTAGTCTTTTAGACCATCTTCATAGAACCATTTATGCTCTTCACCGCCAACCTTGTCGATAAAGGTGATTTCTAAACCAGGGCAAAGTACGGCTTTAGCTCGCAGGTTATTAATAAGGCGTAAAACAGAGAACTTAGAGCTATCGAAGTATTTTGGATCTGGCCAGAAATGCACGGTAGTACCGGTATTACGGTGACCACAAGTCCCCGTAACAGTAAGGTCAGTTACAGCATGACCACCCTCAAGGGCGATTTCATGTACCTGACCGTCACGGCGAACCGTTACTTCAACACGTTTTGACAGCGCGTTTACCACCGAGATACCTACCCCGTGCAAACCACCTGAAAACTTATAGTTGTTGTTTGAGAATTTACCGCCTGAGTGGAGCTTAGTTAAAATCAGCTCAACACCCGAGATGCCTTTTTCAGGGTGGATATCAACCGGCATACCACGGCCATCATCGGTAACTTCTAACGATTGGTCAGCATGAAGCACAACTTTAATTTTCTTAGCGTGTCCCGCTAGTGCTTCATCGACCGAGTTATCAATGACTTCTTGGGCAAGGTGGTTTGGTCTTTCTGTCTCTGTATACATTCCCGGGCGGTGTCGCACGGGATCGAGACCTTCAAGTACCTCGAGGTCTTTTGCATTATATTGTTCAGTCATAATACGGAGTTTACTCAAAAAGTTTGCGTCTGTTCGCTGGCTCTAGTTTCACTAAAGCAGAATCATTACTATGAACCTTCATAGTAGAGCGAACGAGCGAAGTATTGGGGAATATAGTCTGGAAGCTGAGTAATGATGTCAAGCTAGTTCAAAAACTAAGACATCAAACTATGATATTTCACCATTGATAGATGAAATAACAGGCAAACAAGAGAAAATCACTCTGTTGATGAAACAGATTAGAGGTTTAGAAAAGTGACGATTTGTTGTGGGTAACGTTCAAAATCAACAAAGCTATGATCCCCGCCCTCTTCTACTGTCTGTGTCGCACCTTGGTACTTCTCTACCGCTTGTCGGTAATCCAGAACTTCGTCTTCCGTTTGCTGAAGTAACCAGAAGTCACTCGGCTTAGCGATAGCCGGAACCTCTAACGCCTTCAGTTCATCGATATGCTTTGTTTCCAGCACATATCGTTCATCTGTGTATGGGTTTACTTGCTCACCTAAATAATCAGCCAGAAGCTCATACGGCTTCACGGCTGGATTTACAACCACCGCCTTGAAACCATAGTGGCTATTTAACCATGTTGAAAGATAGCCACCCAACGAGCTACCAACTAACGCGATCTGATATTGATCTTTATATTGCTCCACCAGCTGCTGTAAATGCAGAGCTGCTTGCTGAGGGAAGCTCGGTAGTTGAGGCGCTACAACTTTAATATCAGCGCGATGCTCCGCACAGTAATCTGCCATCACATTCGCTTTGTGAGAACGTGATGAACTGTTAAAACCATGAATATAGAGAAGCAGCGATGGCTTAGCGGTTTGCTGATTAAAGTCCGGCATATTAGTAACCACCTGCATCAAAGTCTGGCGAGAACTGCCCATTAGGCAAGCGGCGAACCTGCGTAGTTACCGTTCCATCTTGGTGCAATTCAATCTCTCGCCAGCCTGGAGATAAAGTATCAACCGCAAAGTCGTTCGAGTTTGGTTTGAATTGAACACAAGTCGATGGGGTTGCCATGACTTGTACACCATGATGATTGCGATTCATATCTTGATGAACATGACCACAAAGTACCGCTTTCACATTGGTGTGCTGTTGAACCACATCCCAAAACTGCTCAGCATCTTTCAGGTTATGTTGATCAAGCCACGCACTACCGACCAGTAAAGGGTGGTGGTGCAGCAAAACCAAGGTGTTACGCTCAGGGAATTCAGTCAGCTTTTGTTCTAGTAGGTCAATCTGTTGATCACTAAGGCGTCCGTGAGGTACACCCACCACTTGCGAGTCCAGCATAACCATCTGCCAGTTATCGCCTAGCAAGACATGCTCAACACACTGTATTTGTGGTGATGGTAAAACACTGCCCATATTAGGCTTGAAGTCATGGTTCCCGGGTAGCCAGTAACATGGCTTTTCCAAAGGCTTTATCCCTGACTCAAATTTCTGGTACGACTCAGCACTGTGATCTTGAGAGATATCACCGGTAGCTAGAATCGCTTGATAGTCAAAGCCCTGACTAACAATGCCATCGACTACAGCACGAAAGCTATCTTGAGTGTTGATGCTTAATAAGCTGCCATTGCTCGGCGCAAATAAATGCGTGTCCGTTAGCTGCACAAGCTTAATAGTGCTCTCATCAAATTTTGAAGTGTGTGATAATTCCAAAATAACAAATCCAGATACGTTACTGTTTAGACTTTAAAAGTGTTGTTTAAGTAGGTTCAATTAAAAGGCAATTGGGGTTCGGCTGATACCCGTTTTTAAACAAAACGTTAACCATTCCCCAAGAAATTTATTCAATTGAAATTTCTCGTCCTTTTGCAAAAGCTTAGTGTTGGGGTAGTCATATTTCGCTTTAACTCGCGAAAAATCCCCGCTAGCGCACACTTCTGCAACTCGAGCGTCGTGATATAGCCTGACAGACATTTTTGGCAAAGGAAACACTGGCATCGCGTCACTCTGACATATATCTATTAAAGTGGTGTATTTTGTGACCTCATTCACTGTCAATTGATACACCATATTAACGGCTTGGTAACAGCGAACGTCACCAACCTCATGCCCAACCGGTAACAGAGCGTTAAGTTTGGCATAGTTAGTCTCGTAAACTCGCATCAATTCAGCAAGATCAACATGATACGGTTTTTTGACCGCTATATTTGGCATGACGTTAATCTATCCACTCTGACTGTAATTCTTGGTAGTTCAATTGTAGCCACTGTAGCGCAATGATCGTGGCACCATTTTCAAACACACCGTCTTTTACCAACTGATAAGCCGCTTCGCGACTCATAACTTGTACACGAATGTCCTCACCTTCGTAGTCCAATCCGTGTACCCCTTTGGCTGTCGTTGCATCAACACAGCCAACAAATACGTCGAGCTTTTCTGAACAACCGCCAGATGAAGGGTAATACGAAGTGATAGGCAATACAGATCCGACTTCAACGCCCGCTTCTTCCATCGCTTCACGTCGGGCGACATCTTGTGGTGATTCATCGGTATCAATAATCCCAGCAACAATTTCGTATTGCCATGGGTTCTCATGCTCTAGAGCACCAACACGGATCTGTTCAACGATCACCACTTCATCACGAATAGGATCATAAGGTAACAAAGCGGCAGCATGTCCACGTTCAAACATCTCGCGCTCTATTGGTTGGCTCCAGCCCCCCTCAAACAGCTTATGTTTAAATGTGTATTTAACCATTTTGAAAAAACCACGAAACAGCGTCTCTTTTGAGACTATTTCCACATCTTGAGGAGTAAACTCATGTCGTTGATTGTCATACTGTTGCATTTGGCACCTCACTAAGTGATCTTTATAGTTTACTCATTGTCCGAGTTAACTACCAAGGATAAGGTTCAACTTTTTATATAAAATTTATAATTAAAGTTAAGTTTTAAAAAATAAATATTGCACAAGTGGATAGTTAAATGTAAAAAAGTGCAAAGTTTCGAGTAAATTACCACCAAACTGGGTTAAACTCTTTTGAAGAAAATTCCATTAAAGGCAGGAATAGGAAAATGAAAAAACTGCTTCCACTATTTATCAGTGCAGCAATCGGCAGCCTGAGTTCATCAGCTTTTGCTGATACGCTAGCTGAAGTTTACGACCAAGCAAAACAGAACGATCCACAACTTCTTCGTTCCGCAGCGCAGCGCGATGCCGCTTTTGAAGCAGTAACGTCAAGCCGTAGTGATTTGCTACCACAAATTGATTTAAGAGCTAACTACGATATCAACCGTGGTGATTTAAGCGATAAAAACAATGACAATAACCAATGGGGAGCTGGGATTTACTTTTCTCAAGAGCTCTACCAACGCTCTTCATGGATCACGCTAGATACGGCAGAGAAAACTGCTCGCCAATCTGATTCAGCGTACGCGGCAGAGCAACAAGCTTTGATCCTACGTGTAGCAACGGCATACTTTGAAGTACTTCGAGCTCAAGATAACCTAGAATTTGTTCGTGCAGAGAAAGCCGCTGTTGCTCGTCAACTAGAACAAACAAAGCAGCGCTTTGAAGTAGGTCTTTCAGCAATCACCGATGTACATGATGCGCAAGCTCAGTACGATGGCGTTTTAGCTGATGAAGTTTTAGCAGAGAACACTCTGATTAATAACTACGAAGGTCTACGTGAGATTACAGGTCAGGAACACTCTAACCTAAGCATCCTAGACACTGATCGTTTCTCAGCAAGCAAATCTTCTGAATCTGCAGCAGCACTTGTTGAACAAGCAGAGCAAAAGAACCTGAGCCTTTTAGCATCTCGTATTTCTCAAGATGTAGCGAAAGATAACATCACACTAGCAAGTTCTGGTCACCTACCAAGCTTGACGTTAGATGGTAGTTACTCTCTTGCGGATCAATCAAATAGCTCAAATAATTACGACCAAGATAACCTAAACCTAGGTTTGAACTTAGTTGTACCTCTATATACGGGTGGTAATACAACTTCTTTGACTAAACAGGCTGAATACAACTACGTTGCAGCAAGTGAAGATCTAGAAGCCACTTATCGTAGCGTTGTAAAAGACGTTCGTGCATTCAATAACAACATCACAGCTTCGATCGGCGCTCTACGTGCTTACGAACAGTCTGTTGTCTCTGCTCAGTCTGCTCTAGAAGCAACAGAAGCAGGTTTTGATGTCGGTACTCGTACTATCGTTGACGTACTAGATTCGACTCGTCGTCTATACGATGCGAACAAAAACCTTTCAGATGCTCGTTACAACTACATCCTAAGTGTGCTTCAGCTTCGTCAAGCCGTCGGTACGCTAAGCGAACAAGACATCGTTGATGTAAACGCAGGTCTAAAAGTAGCAAGTAAGTAATTCTTAATTACTCAGTTACCGTTACAAAAATGCCGCTCATTGAGCGGCATTTTTATTATCTATTGAAAGCTAATTCTCAGCCTAACTCAAAGGTTAAGCCTTGAGACTAGAAAACGAGAAGGCTAAAAGTTAGCCTCGACCACCTTTAATCGCTTTAATGATTTCAGTCGTAGAGCAACCATCTTCAAAGTTAAGTACTTTCACTTCACCACCAGCCGCAATCACTTCTTCACCACCAGCAATCTCTTCAGGTTTGTAATCACCACCTTTCACTAGAATGCTTGGTAGAACCTCAGAGATCAAACGTTGAGGTGTATCTTCAGAAAACGGAACCACCCAATCAACAGCGCCTAAGCCAGCCAATACCGCCATACGACGATCAGTTGGGTTCACAGGGCGACCTGGACCTTTCAAACGTTTGACTGATTCATCGGTATTCACTGCAACGATCAAACGATCACCCAGCTCAGCCGCGTGGTTCATGTAAGAAACATGGCCGGCATGCAGAATATCAAAGCAGCCATTGGTCATAACCACTGTCTCGCCTTTCGCACGAGCACGCTTCACCGCTTCAACCAGTGCCGCTTCAGAGATCACGCCGTAGTCAGTGTCTTGGCTACCATGAATCGCTTCCGCTAATTCAATCGTAGACAACGTCGATGTACCAAGTTTGCCAACTACCACACCTGCAGCAGCGTTCGCTAATGCACACGCTTCATCCAGTGGCTTACCAGCAGCAACAGAAGCCGCGAGTACCGAGATAACCGTATCACCCGCGCCTGTCACGTCATACACTTCTTTCGCTTGAGTCGGCAAGTGGAATGGCTCTAAACCTTTGCGAAGCAAAGTCATACCATGTTCGCTGCGCGTTACCAACAAAGCCTCGAAATCAAACTCTTCGATTAACGCGAGTCCTTTTTCGATCATTTCATCTTCAGATTTTACTTTGCCCGCAACCAACTCGAACTCAGCCATATTTGGCGTAAGCAAAGTCGCACCACGGTAACGTTCAAAGTCTGCGCCTTTCGGGTCAATGAATACAGGAACCTTTGCCGCACGTGCTTTTTGAATGAAGCTCTGCACATGCTCCAAGGCACCTTTTGCGTAATCAGATAGGATTACCGAACGTACATTAGGAAGCGCTTGCTCCATGCGAGACAAAACAAGCTCGGGATCCGTGTTCTCAAATTTGTCTTCAAAATCAAGGCGGATTAGCTGTTGTCCTCGGCTCATCACTCGCAATTTAGTGATGGTTGGATAATCCTCTAACTCAACGAAATCACATTTAACTTTTAGTGCACCTAGGGTGTTTTTTAACACCTCAGCAGGCTCATCTTTTCCAGTCAAACCAACGATATGAGCATGCCCACCAAGAGAGGCAATATTCATTGCTACGTTGGCAGCACCACCAGGACGCTCTTCGTTATTTTCTACTTTCACAACGGGTACAGGTGCTTCTGGTGAAATACGGCCAGTTGGACCATACCAGTAACGGTCAAGCATTACGTCACCGACAACAAGAACGCCTGATTGGCTGTAGTCAGGTAGAATTGGTTTCATTATGGATCTCCAAAAATCGAATCTGGCTAGAGTCTAGCACACTGATTACAGTGGCTAAACCATATAAAAATGAGTAAAAGCCTATCAAGATAGACACATCAGTCACTACGCTATGACTTGGTTATGCTTCCATCCATTGCTTCCATGCTTGAACAACATGTTCCCTTTCCATCTCAAACTTCTCAATCGCCACATCCGCATCAAGGTTGAGTAGATTACGGTGATGGATTTCATCTCTTAACGTCGTATAGACGTTGGTTAATGCGATACCTTGCTGCTCGTCCATAATCCCCTGTGACAACAGGCTTTCAAAGATTCGTACATTGTCACACCAACGGGTGAGCTTAGGTTTTTCGTTGCTGTATCTCAGCACTAAGTATTGCGCCAAGAACTCAATATCAGTAATACCGCCCGCATCTTGTTTCAACATGAATCGATCGGCTTTTTTACCGCCTAAATGACCGCGCATTTTTTCACGCATATCCACAACGGACTTTTTGAGCGTAGCCTCATCACGAGCCAAGCACAGAACCTCATGGCGAGTTTTGTTAAATGCCGAAGCCAATAAGTCATCGCCGTAAATCATGCGAGCGCGAGTTAGAGCTTGGTGCTCCCAAGTCCACGCATCATTGTGCTGATACTCGTCAAAGGCATCCGTTGGACTAACCAATAGACCAGAGGCACCTGAAGGGCGCAGACGAGTGTCTACCTCATACAAAATACCGGAAGCGGTTCTCGTTGAGAAAATATGAATAATTCGCTGTGCCAACCTTAAATAAAACTGGCGTCCATCAATCTCTTTCTTACCGTCAGTATAGATGTGTACCGGGCAGTCGTGCATGAACACGATATCGAGATCGGAGTTGTAGCCCAGCTCCCAGCCGCCAACTTTGCCATAACCAACAACTGCGAAGCCGCGGCCTTCACGATCTTTTACATGAGTCGGTTCACCAAACTTGGCCGATACTTGTAACCAAGCTTGGTTAATACCCGCCTCAACAATCGCTTCGGCTAAATAGGTCAGGTGATCACTCACCTTCATGACTGGCAGAGCACCTGCAATATCCGCGGCTGCAATCCTCAAGATACAAGTCTGCTTAAACTGACGCAGACCTTCCATCTGTTGCTCCATATCATCTTCAGGAATTCGAGCTAGGTAATCTCTCAGTTCAGTCTTGTAAGACTCTAAAGGTACTGGATTATAGAGTTGTTGAGGGTCAATAAGTTCATCTAATAGAATTGGATAACGGCCAAGCTGCTCCGAAATCATCGGGCTCGCAGTACATAAACGAACTAACTGAGTTAACGCGGCTGGGTGTTCATCCAATAGCTCAAGGTAAGTGGTACGCGTGACTATTTTATGGAGAAGGTGCAACACTCGAGACAAGCCAAACTCTGCATCCTTGGCGGTGTACAACGCTTGGAACACTTTAGGCATCAAGCGATTTAAAACCTCCCGCCCACGTGGACCAAGGGTTTTCTTCGCTAAATCCGCTTTAAATTGGATAATGGTTTTCGCCGCTTCCAGCGGGTTAGCAATCGCGATGTCATGCTCAAGAACCTGCTCAATCACGTCTTGTTTATGGGCCATATCCCACAGTTCACTAAAGTGACTCGCGATTGGATTGGCGTCATCTTCATCGACACCAATCAGATCTTCGAACACAGTATGTACATTCGCCATATGAACACGAGTTGCCGTAATCAAACTATCCCAATCAGAAAATTGCATTGCGACAGCGAGCTGAAGTTGCTCGATCTCACCATCTGGTAAGGTTTGAGTTTGCTTATCAGACATCGCTTGCAATAAGTTTTCAAGGCGACGTAAAAACAGGTAGGCCTCACGTAAATGACCGACTTCTTTGGTCTCTAATAAATTGAGAGACTCAATAGCACTTAACGTCTCTAGTAACCCTCGACCACGCAGGCTAGGCTCGCGCCCGCCACGAATCAATTGAAAAACTTGCGCAATAAATTCAACTTCACGAATACCACCAGAACCAAGCTTGATGTTATTGGAGAGGCCACGACGGCGAACTTCACTGCTGATCATCGACTTCATTCGACGCAGAGATTGGATCGCACTGAAATCGATATAACGACGAAACACAAACGGGCGCAACATCTGGCGAAGCTCTTGATATTCAGGGTACATTTCACTACCCATCACTCGCGCCTTAACCATCGCGTAGCGTTCCCAATCTCGGCCTTGTTCTTGATAGTAATCTTCTAGCGCAGCGTAACTCATGACCAGTGGACCACTCTCACCGAATGGACGCAGACGCATGTCTACTCGATAACAGAATCCATCAAAGGTTTGCTGATCAAGCGCCTTGATAATCCGTTGCCCTAAACGCGTGAAAAATTGGGCGTTGGCGATACTTCGTCGTGCCCCTTGGGTTTCACCATTTTCAGGGTAAGTAAAAATCAGATCGATATCAGAAGAGAAATTAAGCTCACCGCCACCGAGCTTGCCCATACCGATGATCAACATCGGCTGCGCTTCACCCTGATCATTACAAGGTGTGCCCCACTCTTTACAGCAAATATCGTACTGCCACTGATAGGTCTCGAAGATCATCGCCTCTGCCAACATCGATAGATGGCTTAAGCTCTGCTCTAGCTCCCACTCGCCCAAAAAATCACGCCAAGCAATGTAGGTCATTTCTCGATTACGGAATTGACGCAGCACACGCTGGCCACTCATTTCATCGGCACAACCTGAAAGTAACTCGGCTAATCGCTGACGATACCCTTCAGCACGCTCTTCACATGCCAGCATATCAGGTAGAGAGTTGGATAAAACCGTATCACGCTGTAAGCAATCAGCAACAAAACAACTTAAACCGAGTACACGTTTAAGATCTTCAATCATTGGCTCTGGCCAAGCATTGATGGCTTCACTTTGATGCTCTAATAATTGCTCAAAAGCAGACTGGGAATGCGTGGTGAGTTGAGAAGGCAATGGCATGTTTCTTCCTTGTGTAAGCTGCGCGCCGAACAATTGGTTCTGTTCTTTAGTAAATAGTTTTAACAGGCAAGTTTAACAACGAGCTTTGAGAACCTGTTTTAATATCTAAGGATAAGTTATACCAAAGTTACGCCAATAAAAAACGCCCACATTAGCAATGTGGGCGTTTTATCGGTTAACTTATCGAATCGGGTCTTTCCTAGCTATCGAATACTAGAAGTACCTCTGAGGAATAAAAGCCAAGATCCCATGATTAAACCTTAAATTGTTTAATCTTACCGTCCAGTTCTTGCGCGTTGGTTTCCATGAGCTGAGAAGTCTCTAACAGTTCACCAACGACCACTACAGAGGCTTCAACAAGCTCACGAACATTCGTTAGGTTTACACTCATCTCTTCAGCAACACTGCTCTGTTGGCCTGCAGCGGTCGCGATCTGGAAGTTCATATCATTGATTTGGTTGACTTGGCTTACGATGCCATCTAGCTCTGAACCAGCATTGGTTACCAGATCAACGCCTTCAGCCGCTTCTACAACACTCTTCTCCATCAACTCTACCGCAGAATTAGCGCTGCTTTGTAGGTGACTGATCATATCTTGAATCTCGACTGTCGCTTGTTGAGTACGCTGCGCAAGGTTACGAACCTCATCGGCAACAACCGCAAAACCACGTCCCGCTTCACCTGCACGCGCGGCTTCAATCGCTGCGTTCAGTGCTAACAGGTTCGTTTGTTCTGAAATACCTTGGATAGTACCCACAACGCTACCAATTGAGTCAACGCGCTCTTCTACTTGGTTTACCGCTGCTGCAGATGCTGCGATATCTGAAGATAACTCACTCATCTTAGAAACTGAGCCTTGAACGAACTTCTGACCAGTCAATGCTTGGCCTGATGCCTGTTCAGTCAATGAAGAAGCACTTTGCGCATGCTCAGCGACAGTTTGCACGGTAGACGTCATCTCACTCATTGCTGTCGCTAGCTGATCGATCTCGTTGAACTCTTCTTGAGCCGAATCTTTGGTTTCTGACATGCTAATGGTCATCACTTCTGTCAGAGCGAATAGCTCGTCAGAAGAAGCCACTTGAGTTTTGATCATGTCGTTCAGTTGGACGCGAGTTTTTTCAAGCTCGCGTGCCACATCGCCGTATTCATCTTTACAGTCCATTTCAATCGGCACTGATAGATTCTTATCGGCCATGGTTTTAATGGCGTCATTAAGGTACTGAGTTTGGCGAAGCATAACGCGCGCCGCCGCTAATAGAAGAACCACAAACACAATGATCATCAAGGCTGTTTGCCAAGCCACTTGAACTAGGTAAGTCTCATAATGCTGCTGCGCAACTTGCGCATTATTGGTTACAGCAAGCAATGAATCGTAAAACGTACTTGCGTCCCATAACTGCTTCGAAATGATCAAGATAGTGCTGAATATCATCAGCATGACCATTTTTGGAACGAGACGAACGTCAGAGATTATCCTTTCCCACGGCTTGAATGACAGTTTAGTCATTGTCAGTTCTCCATTAATTCTTATATATTGATGGCTTCTATATCCGCGAGGTGGCTATTTCAGTCAAAGTTCGCGATTTATTTTGAGCCTCGTATGAATGTTAAATAGTATCAAAGACACAACCAAGCCGATGAGCTTATTATCACTGATTCTCTCTTTCTTAGCGTTATTTGTGATCTCAGGCTTATTGTTTGCACCGATTGATAAAGAATCAAAACAAGTTCTTATCGGCCTCGATTTTATAATCTGTAGTGTTTTTCTTTTTCAGCTCACGATTGATCTATTGAGATCACAAAATAAGAAAGAATATCTAAAAGTACACTGGATCGATTTCTTAGCAAGCATCCCAATGATCGAACCACTTCGTTTCGCTCGCATTTTTCAGATCCTGCGTGTCATTCTTGTGCTCCGCTCGGGTAAACGTGTTTTTAGAGAGCTGTTTCGTAATCGCAAAGAAACCACACTCGCCTCAATTATTCTGCTACTGGTTATTCTCCTAACCATAGGAGCAGGAACAATCCTGCTGTTAGAACACAAAGATCCCAATGCCAACATTACCACTGGCCAAGATGCTTTGTGGTGGGCTTTCGTTACCATCAGTACTGTGGGGTATGGCGACCATTATCCAGTAACGAGTTCAGGAAAATTAGTGGCGTCTCTGGTGATTGTTTGCGGTGTGGGTGTTTTTGGTATGATTTCAGGCTTGATTACTTCTCTGATCACCTCCCCAACTCACCATGAGAATCAACGAGCAGAAAACAAAGAGAAGCATCTTGAAAAGATCATAGAGCAACAACAAAAAATACTAGAGCGACTAGAAAAGCTCGAGCAACAAACAAAAAAATAGGGCCGAAGCCCTATTTTCAAATTCATACTTATACTGATATCGGTATTGAGTTTAGTCTTGCCAGTATGGCTCAACCTCAACGCTGATTTGTCGTGTCTGCTCCATCGCATGCAGAATAGACACTTCTTGGCGAGCCAACCAACGCTCTAGCTGAACTTTCTCATCGCCTTCCAACTTCTCAGTCAAAGGCTCCAATGTTTTGAGTGCCAGCAAGTCATCAATGCCTTGCACCATATCGGCCCATGGCAAGCGGAAGCTGTTTCGTTCATCGTCATTATACAAACTCGCAAAACCAACGCCAGAATACAAATTACGCATCAAACGGTATTGCTGATCAATATACGCTTGGCTGGTCATCACTCGCTCTGGCGGGAAAGCTTCCATCAAATCGGCCCATGTGCGATCGAGTTGCTGCACGGAAAACCATTCGATACCACGAGCCATTTGCTCACGTGCCTTTTCATCTAAGAAAGGTTGCCAGCCACGAGACAAGATCCAACGGCTCAGATCTAATAATAAACCGGTGTATCGAGCAGAACTCAGCAAGGTAAGCAGGTCTTCACGATCTGGCAGTTGCTCTTGCATCTCTTTAAGCTCAGCGACCAAGAACTTACGTGCATCTAGCTTACGCAGCACGTGGCCTTTATCTTCGAGCAAATCTTCGAAGTGGTCATAACTTTTTAGCCAATCAAGTTCTTGCTCAAGCCACTTAAGTTCTTGGCGTAAAATAGCACTCGCGCGTCTTGGAACAATATCACCATAGATAGTGAAGGTTTGACGAATAAAACTTAACGAATGGCTTATCTCATGTAACGCTTCAATCGATTGACGCTCAGTAAAAATCTGCTCGTGAGAGTGCCAATGAGCGAGAGCATGCTCTAAAGATTGAATGAAACACGATTCAACAGTATCACTTTTGTCAGTATCAACTAAGGTCAAAGGAGTGACTTCATCTCCTTGATAACCTTGAGCAAGGCGGTAACCTTTAGCAGCTTTGCTGAGATTCCCCAAACGCATGCCACCTTGTTCGCAGAATTGACGAGACAATGTAAATAGAGCATCCGTTTGACCCGATTTAAGTTCCAATTCGACTTCGCAAATCGGTTCTTGCAGATCGCCGGACTCAACAAAGCCTTGGTCGAACGCAACCTCAACCTGGCTGCCATCTGGCATACCAATCAACCACTGCTCACGAGTGAAGTTGGTAGAGAACAGAGGAGTCAGCTCAGCTTGCAACGTTTCGATGTCTTTACCCGCTGGCCAGATATCCTCTGGATGTAGGGCTAGCTTAGGTTCATTGCTATCGTGTTCTGCATTATATTCAGGCCTTTGATGCAGACCAGCAACCACACGACCAGCCGTCTTTACGGTTTGTACAAATACGTCATCAAAACGTCGAATACGCAAGCCAATATCGTGCTTACGTAGCCAGTTGTCAGGGGTGTCAAAGTAGATGTTACCTAGCTCGCGACAACTGTGCTGAAGTACTTTAGTTTCAGCAATTTTATTGCGTAAAGTCTCTGAAAAATCAGGAGAAACAAAAAACTTCAGTTCTATCTCGGTTTCCATAGTTATACCTTTCTGTGAAGATAGGGACAGGATATTGCCAATTTGAAAACTCAGCAAGTCAGAAATATCGCCCTTATGATGATCTAAAACAGTTTTAATGAGACATTGATTAGGTTAACATGCGCGACTTTGTAGCCATCGCTTAACATTTCACCATGAATATGGTGTATGTTGTTTTAAGGTTATTATTTATTAGGTTGGATGACCATGCCAGTAAATACAATTATGGGGTTATTTGCAAAGTCCCCAATTAAACCTTTGCAGCGTCACGTGGTATGCGTGAACGAATGTTGTTCTCACCTAGTTAATTTCTTTGAAGTTTCTTCAAAAGGTGACTGGGAGAAAGCATCTGAAATTCGAGCTCAAATTTCTCACCTTGAGAAAGAAGCTGACGTACTAAAACGTGAAATTCGCCTTAAACTTCCTCGTGGTTTGTTTATGCCAGTTGATCGCACCGATATGTTGGAGCTATTAACGCAACAAGACAAACTCGCAAACCTAGCGAAAGACATTGCTGGCCGTGTATATGGTCGTCAACTCGTCATTCCAGCTCCAATGCAAGAAAACTTCATCGCTTACGTTAAACGTTGTCTAGATGCAGCGAACCAAGCACAAAACGTAATCAATGAACTAGACGAATTACTTGAGACAGGCTTTAAAGGCCGTGAAGTAACACTCGTTGCTGAAATGATTCATCAATTAGATGTAATTGAAGATGACACGGACGCGATGCAGATCGAATTACGCCAACAATTAATGGCGATTGAAGACGATATGAATCCAGTTGACATCATGTTCTTATACAAAATTCTTGAATGGGTTGGTGGTATTGCAGATCAAGCACAGCGTGTAGGCGCTCGTCTTGAAGTAATGCTTTCTCGATCTTAAATCATACGCTAACTATATAACGAAGAGCATTTTTTAACCAAACCACTTATGCGCTGAGTATTCCTCTCGCTGAGCGGTTTTTTGCGTCTAAATTTGTTCCGCTTGTTATCAAACAACTAGGTATTACGATGGATATCCTTGCTAACTACGGCACTGTCCTGATTATTGTTGCAGCAGCTTTCGGTTTCTTGATGGCTATTGGTATTGGTGCAAATGACGTTGCGAATGCAATGGGCACTTCAGTAGGCTCTAAAGCTCTAACCGTTAAACAAGCGATCATTATCGCAATGATCTTTGAATTCGCAGGTGCTTATCTTGCGGGCGGCGAAGTAACAGACACGATCCGTAAAGGTGTTATCGAAACGTCTCTATTCGCTCATCAACCTGATGTACTTGTGTACGGCATGATGTCAGCGCTGCTGGCTGCTGGTACATGGTTGCTTCTAGCATCATACATGGGCTGGCCTGTATCAACGACTCACTCGATCATCGGTGCAATCATCGGTTTTGCTTGTGTGTCTGTAGGTACAGAAGCTGTAGATTGGAACAGCGTTCAAGGTATTGTGGGTAGTTGGATTGTCACACCGTTGATTTCCGGCATCTTCGCCTATCTTATTTTTGTCAGTGCCCAACGACTGATATTCGATACAGAAAATCCGTTGTTTAACGCTAAGCGTTTTGTGCCTGTGTACATGTTCATTACGACAATGGTCATTGCACTTGTAACAATTAAGAAAGGTCTTAAGCACGTTGGCCTTCACCTAAGCGGCACTGAAGCCTGGTTATGGGCAGCTGGTGTTTCTGCTCTAGTCATGGTTGGCGGTTACTTATACATTCAAAAGAAATTTGCTAATCGCGAAGAGGACCATGGCTTTGCTGGCGTTGAAGGTATCTTCAGCGTACTAATGGTTATCACAGCTTGTGCGATGGCATTCGCACACGGTTCAAATGACGTTGCGAACGCGATTGGTCCACTGTCTGCTGTTGTTTCAACGGTTGAGCACATGGGTGAAATCTCAGGTAAGAGCACTATCGCATGGTGGATTCTTCCACTAGGTGGTATTGGTATCGTTGTTGGTCTTGCTACTATGGGTCATAAAGTAATGGCAACCGTGGGTACTGGTATTACAGAACTAACACCTAGCCGTGGCTTTGCCGCTCAACTAGCAACGGCATGTACGGTTGTACTTGCTTCTGGTACTGGCCTTCCGATTTCAACCACGCAAACATTGGTTGGTGCGGTTTTAGGTGTCGGTTTTGCTCGTGGTATCGCAGCACTCAACCTAGGCGTTGTGCGTAACATCGTTGCTTCGTGGATTGTAACGCTACCTGCAGGTGCTCTACTTGCTGTTGTGTTCTTCTACGCAATTCAGGCTATGTTTACTATGTAATAGCCCTGGCGTTAGTAAATATTAGCGTCAGAAAACGGTGAGCTTCGGTAATGATATGTAAATACCATGTCATTATTGACTCAAACGCACAGAAAGGGAGGCTTTGCCTCCCTTCTTTGTTGCACCGCATAAAGAAACTAAATATTATTTGCTCATTGAGGCTGACTCATACGCCTACCCAATTTGAATCGTTAAGGGATTTACTGTGAAAAAACTGATTAGCTTAGTTTTGCTCGCAATGCTTGCGGCTCCAGCTGCCTTTGCACAAGACCGTTATATTGCTGACAAACTATTTACTTATATGCATTCTGGCCCAAACAACACATTCCGTATCATCGGTAGTGTTGATGCTGGTGAAAAGATTACTTACCTACAAACTAACAAGAGCACGGGTTACACCCAGGTTCAAGACAGCCGCGGCCGTAAAGGTTGGGTAGAAAGTAAGTTTGTAAGCACTCAAGAAAGCATGGCTCTGCGTATGCCTAAGCTAGAGAAAGAGCTGACTGAAGTTAAAGGCAAGCTAGCGAATGCTCGTCAAAGTGCTGACAGCGAAAAAGCTGGCCTAGCGAGCTCTCTAGACTCTCGTAACAAGCAAATTTCTGAACTTGAGCAAAACTACAGCGAGATTAGCCAACAACTTACGAGCTCTCAAACAGAGAACCGTGAGCTACGCGCTAAGCTAGACACTCAAAAAGATGATCTACTACTGAAATACTTTATGTATGGTGGTGGTGTTGCTGGTATTGGTCTACTTCTTGGCCTTGTCCTGCCACACATTATACCTCGTCGCAGAAAGTCACCAAACGGCTGGTCATAAGCTGATCACTCTACCTGTTTGGCTTATCTTACGCTAAACAGAGTAAATTCAGTATCGAATATCAAAAAGGAGCACCTCGGTGCTCCTTTTTATTTGTCTGTTCTCTAAGTCTTTGGGGCTATCTAGCTTTTAGCCTTTCCACTCGTACAGAGCGGGGATTTCTATTTTCTGTTGATTGAACTCGATAATCACTGATTGTGGCTTAATTTCCAGTAATTGAATGTCTTGTCCAATCCAATCTCCTTGCGCCACTTCTTGGCCATTCACTTTGACCCAGCGCTTGGTTTCACTACTCGAATACATGTGAGTTTGCAGGTCTAGCTTAGGTAATACCCCAGATAAACTATTGCTGTGAGACTCTAACTCTATGACCTGAGACCCTACCTGCCCTGCTGGACGTGAGTCCATTGGCTCAGGTGCGCTTTGTTGCTCACCCATCATTGATTCAAGCTTTAAGGCCAAATCAGGTGGTAACTCACTGAGATCTAGCCCTTGCAGTAAATCACTGTCCGATTGCAGAGCCGTATTCTCATTGCTTACACCTGGCTGAACCTCTTGCTGAGCTAGTGATAACTCTGACTCTTCTGATGTTCGCGCACTACTCTCTGAACTAGCCACAGGCACAATAGCTCCACCAGCGACATTCGTACTTTCAGAGCCAATCTGCGCATACACCTCTTGGCGTGGCAGTGCTTTCAAAGGTTGGCTTACTGGTGCTGGGCGAACTGCGAATAATACTTCATCTTCTGCATCCACTGACACAGCATCCACATTGGCTATATCAGCATCAGAGATTTGAGGCTCAAGGTCTGATTGAGATTTTGATTCAGGTAGAGCTACATAGGTAGCTTGGCTAGCCGATTTTTTTTGTTGGTTATACGATTGATAAGCCAGAACACCACCCACCAACAAAGAAGGCACCAAGATAAGGAGTAGCCCCATTGCTAACGATGAGCCTCGTTTATTGCTAATCCCTTTAACAGAACTTGGCACATGATGATTTTGGTAGCCTTTGAAGCTGGGGCTATTAAAAGATGATTGGTTAAGAGACGCTTGGTTAAGAGGCGGCTGCTTAGCAGACGACTGATTAAGCTCATGCATAATGCGTGACATTAACTTGCGCCTCCATCGAGTGACATCAACTTAGGCGAGTCGAGTTGAGCCAATCTTTGTAATCTTGCCAGCGTGCGTTTTCCTGCAATGCCATCGACTGACATGCCTTGCCACATTTGAAACGCTTCAATTTTCATTTTTAACTCATAGTCAAATACATCACTGCCCGATACGTCTTCACCCAAAACTTCAGACAATAGCAGATCAAGTAGTGCAATCGCCTCACCTTGATAACCCTCTTTGAGCGTCTCTCTGAGTGGCTGTTTCCAAATCGCGACATAATCACCTTGCCAGATTTTCTTTAAGGTACGCTTAGGCATCACCAAAAGCTTTTCGTTAACGAGGAGCTCGACAGACTCCTCAGACGCACCATAAAGCACAGCAAACACTGGCTCTTGAACGATATCCAGATTAAGGACCACGGGTACGCCAAGCTCTAACAATGTATCCAAATTTGACTGTTGTTGCTCGCACACAAATACACTTTGCGGCTCACTTAAGCACAAGCCATCACGCAGTGAAGACTGATATCCCCAGAGCGTATACAAGTCCTTAATAGCGAGAGAACGATTGGTTCCCTGCATCAAGTGCTGTTGAATATCTTGTGGTAAAGCAAACTTGGAAGGTTTTGGCTCAGCAACCAACTGAGGTTCATTCGCCACCAAAGAGCGCTGAGTCTGTGCAGACACTTCTGTTTTCATTTCACTTGAAGTCTCAGCCGACTGCCATGAATTGATATAGCTTGGAGCAAAATTAAAGGTCGCCATTGCGAGGCCGACACTTAATGTAGCAATCCCAGCGTATTGGAATAACTTGGGTACTACGTGAGAAGCTCGAGGCTTTTCGACATGATACACATCGGCCTGAAACGACATAACTTGCTGACACGCTCGGTTAACCGTTTCATTGTTCGGTAATGGCTCACCATCATGAAAAGCCAATTGCAGGGCTTTGTCACACACCAAGTTAATGAGCCTTGGAATACCATGAGTATATTGGGCGATCAACTTGATTGAACGATTCGAAAACAGCATCTGCTCGCCACCCGCCGTTTCTAAACGAAACGCGATGTACTTGCCTGTCTCTTCAGTATTAAGAGGCAGTAAGTGATAGCGACCTGTAATACGCTGTGCTAGCTGACGTAATTGAGTGGTTTGTAAGTGCTGTTGTAATTCCGGCTGGCCGACCAACAGTACTTTTAACAGCTTGCGACTGTCGGTTTCTAAATTGGTCAGAAGGCGCAGCTGCTCCAGCACATCAGCTGCGAGATGTTGGGCTTCATCAATCACCAATAAGGTTTGAATGCCTTCAGCATGACTATCGAGCAGGAAGTGATGAATGGCCTGACTCAGCTGTTTCAACGATGCTTGTTCAGGGTACTCAACCTCAAATTCATCGCAGATAGCTTCCAGTAAATCCGTATTGGAAAACGTAGGGTTAAGTATAAGGCCAGCTTGAGTCTGGTTATCAAGTGATGACAACATCGCTTTGGCGACCGTTGTTTTTCCTGTACCGACTTCACCAGTAAGCATCGCAAAGCCCCCGCCCTCGCCTAAACCGGCTTGCAGGTTCTGCATCGCTTCTTGGTGACGCTGACTCAAAAACAAATAGCGAGAATTTGGTACAATCGAAAATGGCATCTCAACGAAGCCAAAATATTCCTTATACATGTGCTGCCCTATAATTACGATTAATGGAAAGTACCATTGCTCGCAGTAAAGTCCAGCAGTGATAAAACATTTCGAGGTGATACGTTGCAAATATTCGATAGCCTACCAAAAGAGAATGGGCTACAACGCTATCTCGTTGGCGGTGCGGTACGCGACAAACTGCTCAACATTGAAAGCTATGATAAAGATTGGGTCGTGGTCGGAAGTACCCCGCAAGAAATGGAGAGCCTTGGCTTTACCGCTGTCGGGAAGGATTTCCCTGTCTTCTTACATCCAAAGACCAAAGAAGAGCATGCACTGGCTCGTACCGAGAGAAAGTCAGGTTCTGGTTACACAGGTTTCGAATGTTACTTTGCACCAGATGTGAGTTTGGAAGAAGATCTCATGCGTCGAGATCTGACCATCAACGCCATTGCTCAAGACGATAAAGGCCAACTTTACGATCCGTACCATGGCCAGAAAGATCTCTCTGATCGTGTTCTAAGGCACGTCTCGGATGCTTTTGTTGAAGATCCTCTGCGTGTGCTGCGTGTGGCTCGCTTCGCCGCCAAACTCCATCATCTCAACTTTATGGTTGCACCAGAAACCATGGTGATGATGAGTGAGATAGTTCAATCCGGTGAACTGGCACATCTTACGGCAGAGCGAGTTTGGCAAGAGTGGCATAAATCCCTTAGCACTCCGCATCCTGAGGTGTTCCTTTCTGTACTGAAAGAGTGTGGTGCATTGGCTGTTGTGTTGCCTGAAATTGACGCGCTGTTTGGTGTACCTCAACCTGAAAAATGGCACCCTGAGATCGACACGGGCATCCACACTCTGATGGTTGCTCAACAAGCTGCGCGATTAAGCTCATCATTACCCGTGCGTTTTGCCGCTCAAGTACATGATTTAGGTAAAGGCGTCACGCCAGAAAGTGAGTGGCCAAGCCACAAAATGCATTGCCATACAGGCTTAAAAATCATTAAGAAGCTGTGTGAAAGAGTCAGAGTGCCCAATGAATTCAGAGATCTCGCACTGTTAGTTTGCGAGCAACATTCTAATATCCACCGTGCAGGCGAGCTCAAGCCAACCACCTTTCTCAAGGTTCTGAACAAGTTTGATGTTTGGCGTAAACCAGACAGGCTCAACGACATACTGCTTTGCTGCCAAGCCGATCATGCTGGTCGTAAAGGGTTAGAAGATCAGCCTTACCCTCAGAAAGCGCGTTTTGAAGTGGCTTACCAAGCAGCGCTTCAAGTCGAAGTCAAAGTGATAATTGCCGATGGTTTTAAAGGTAAAGATATTCGAGAAGAACAAGAGAAACGTAGATCCATCGCAATTGAAAATGCCCTATCAGAAATCGCTGATAATTAATCGCCATAACGCTGATTACCATGCATTAAAAAAACCGCGACTAGGCGGGTTTTTCCGTTTCAATCTGTAGGACGAAACATTGGTCTATGTAAGGAGAATGCTACTGCATCATCAAGAAAGCAAATAGACCAAAACCTAGAATCAGGCGGTAGATAACAAACGGTGTCATACCCATACGTGAGATAAGCTTCAAGAAGAAGTGAATACAGATATAAGCACTGATGAAAGAAACCACGATACCCGTAAGCAAGGTGCCAACATGGATAGGGTCACCACTGGTCACTAACTTCAGACCTAAGTAACCACCCGCCAGAGTGATGATTGGGATAGACATTAGGAAAGAGAATCGAGCCGCGGCTTCACGTGTGAAACCAAGGTAAAGCGCTGCAGTAATCGTCGCGCCAGAACGAGACGTACCTGGAATAATCGCCATTGCTTGAGCAAGACCAATAAACAGCGCCTTTTTCCAACCTGCTTGGTATTCGTCATCACGTAGGCTTGAGTTCTTATCCACCCACCATAGCAACAGACCAAAAATAATCGTTGTCGTCGCAATCACCCACGCACTGCGCAAGTAAAGCTCAACAATATCTTTCATCAACAAACCAAAGATACACGCAGGAATCGTCGCGAGAATGATCATCCACGCGAGCTTCGCTTCTTTACTACGATCACCTTTAAACACGGAACCAAAGAATGCGCTCAACAGAGAGACCACTTCTTTGCGGAAATAGATAACTACTGCGGCCAAAGTACCAACGTGGACCGCAACATCAAAAGCCAAGCCTTGATCTTCCCAACCTAAAACAGCCGAAGGAAGGATTAAGTGTGCAGAACTGGAAATAGGTAAAAACTCAGTAAAGCCTTGCACCAACGCCAACATAAACGCTTCAAAATAACTCATTACTTACCTTAAAAATTATAGTGTTATATCTACGACAGAGAGCGAATCTAATTGCTGCATCTTCTGCCATATTTCACTGACGGTTCTTCCATCTTGCGGGATCACTCTCGCAGGACAGAGATCATAAAGTGGTTGTGTTACAAAAGGATATTTATAGATATCACTGCGTGGTAATTCTGGTTCCCTTTCAGAAACCACGTCTCCAAACAGCACAATATCAAGATCGAGCTTTCGATCTTGAAGTTTATGAGCATCTTGAGATCGACCCCATTTAAACTCAATTTTACGAAGTTGCTGTGAAAATTCAGTCAATGAGAGTGACGTGTCGAGCTCTATCACAAAGTTATAAAACGAATGGCTTTCAAACCCTACAGGCTCACAATGATAGATCTTAGAGCATTTAAGGTTAGTCCCTAACGATTGAAGCTCTGTCCATGCCACCCTTGCATGCTTGTCGCGGTCTATGTTCGTGCCAACACCAACATAGGCTATTGTCATGCTTGACCTCGTTCGATGATCACACCGACTGCTTTTGCCTGTGGCACTGCGCCAGGCTTCGCTAAACGGATTTTAATCCAAGGCACTGAGAACTGAGTCATGATTAATTCAGCGACTTCTTCTGCCACACGCTCAACCAATAGGAATCGGCCATTCGCAATGTGGTCAAGTACGGCAGTGCTGACTGTCGAGTAATCCAAAGCATCGACAACATCATCACTCTTACCTGCAGGGCGGTTGTCATGAGCCATTTCAATATCAAGCACAAGTTTTTGTTTGATCTCTTGTTCCCAATCGTAAACACCGATCGTTGTAATTACTTCTAGCTGTTCAATGAAAACTTTATCCAGTGCCATGACTTGTCCTTTTAGAGGTCGGATACCCATATGGGGGAAAAAAACGTATTATTCGTGTAATTCCAGATATGATATCAATTACTCTTGGATTGAGCATTATTTTCCCATCGTTAGACTTATAACCGTTTAAGGAAAAACATGACCCCTTTGGCACTTATCATGATCATTGCAGCCTATTTGCTAGGTTCAATTTCGAGTGCGGTCTTGATATGCCGAGTCTTAAGACTTCCTGATCCAAGAACGGTAGGCTCCAACAATCCAGGGGCCACCAATGTATTGCGTGTTGGCGGCAAAGGCGCCGCTGCAGCCGTGCTACTTTGTGACATGCTTAAAGGCACCATTCCAGTCTGGCTTGGCTACTACCTCAATATCGACTCGATCATTTTAGGCG
Organism: Vibrio splendidus; assembly: GCF_003345295.1. NCBI lineage: Bacteria > Pseudomonadati > Pseudomonadota > Gammaproteobacteria > Vibrionales > Vibrionaceae > Vibrio > Vibrio splendidus. The sequence continues at coordinate 144,229 of NZ_CP031055.1, read as the reverse complement.
TCGTGGCGATTGCTGCATGCCTTGGTCATATGTACCCTATATTCTTCCACTTTAAAGGTGGTAAAGGCGTCGCAACAGCACTCGGAGCCATCGCCCCAATTGGATTCGATCTAACGGGCATGATCATGGCGACTTGGTTGGTTGTGGCATTTTTGTTTCGTTATTCTTCTTTAGCGGCACTGGTTACTGTGTTGCTCGCACCTTTCTACGCTTGGTTAGTCAAACCTCAATACACACTGCCTGTGGCCATGTTGTGTTGTTTGATCGTCCTACGTCACCATCAGAATATTCGTCGCCTACTCGATGGCAGTGAACCAAAACTCGGGCAAAAAAAATCGGCTTAAACTGTCATGTCTAAGCCGAACCATTTTTAAACCGAGATAAATTTAAACCGACACAAGTCTCAATCGATCAATACTATTCAGTCTTTAAGAGCTTACAGCAGATGTTTATCTAAAAACGTCTTCAGCATTGTGTTCACAAACTCTGGTTGCTCTAGCGAGCTAATATGACCAGCACCAGGAATCACCACTAACTCACTGCCCGTAATGCAATCGTGCATTAGGTATGACTCTAGTGCCGGACGTGGCTTATCTTCTTGTCCAACGGCAATCAAAACAGGCAGTGCAAAGTTCTCTACCGCTTCAATCATATCGCGGCGCCCAAACACCATTCGACCGATTCGTGCGACTTCTTCTGCTTTCTCACCCTCAAGTGATGATAGCTGCTGAGTAAAACCTTCCACTAAAGCTGGTGAGTTAGTTTGAGCATCATTAGCAAAGAACAGTGGAACAACCGCTTCTACAATCGGCTGAGGAACCATTTTGGTTTGAGTAATGGTGCCTAACATGCTGAAGTATTTAGCATGAGCAACTTCTGGCTCTAAACCAACAAAGGTATCCATAAGTACCAGAGACTTGATTCGTGCAGGAGCTAACTCCGCCAACTCTGTTCCCCACATACCGCCAACCGATAAGCCAACCACAGAGAATTCTTCGATCTCTAAATGATCAAGCAGAGCCAAAACGTGCTGAGCGTAATCTTTCAAGTTACGCATCGAAGCTGGTGCAGCTTGAGACTCACCATGAGACCAAAGCTCTGGAACAATACAGCGATACTGAGTTTTTAATGCATCGATCTGCGGCTTCCACATTGCACTATCCCAAAGGTAGCTGTGGCCTAACACAACAACAGGGCCTTGACCTTCGTCTAGGTACGCCATCAATTGATTGTCTACTGTGAACTTGTTCATTTTCTTCCCTAATCTCTGTTAGCAATTATTTATCGACATATAGTCGGTAAGCTAGGATATAAAAACGGCCGCACAAGGCGACCGTTTATCGAAACACACTGGTTTATTCTGCGCTTAGCTTTTGTTGATCGACGGTTTCTCGTTGAACGATTGCTACTAGCTAAGCAATTGGCTCTAGTTGGTCAATTGGCCAACGCGGCGTGGCATGAACAGACAAATCAGCCGTTTCACCATTTTTAAGGCGTTGCATACCCGCGTAAGCAATCATCGCACCGTTATCAGTACAGAATTCAGTTCGTGGGTAGTAAACCTCACCACCGATTTTCTTCGCCAGCGCTTCAAGCTCAATACGTAGCTGTTTGTTGGCACTAACACCGCCAGCAATCACGATACGTTTCATGCCCGTCTCTACCAAGGCACGCTTACACTTGATTACCAAGGTCGCACAAACGGCTTCTTGGAACGCGTAAGCAATATCAGCACGAGTTTGGTCATCATTGTCATTAGCGCGAATGGTATTTGCCGCAAACGTTTTCAAACCAGAAAAGCTCATATCTAGCCCTGGGCGATCGGTCATTGGACGTGGGAACTTAAAACGCCCCGGAGTCCCTTTTTCTGCGAGTCGAGATAACAGCGGGCCACCCGGGTAATCTAAGCCCATCAGCTTCGCGGTTTTATCAAACGCTTCACCCGCCGCATCATCAATCGATTCACCAAGGATTCGGTATTCACCAATGCCTTTTACTTCGACCATCATGGTATGACCGCCAGAAACCAACAGAGCAACAAATGGGAACGGTGGAGGATTGTCTTCTAGCATTGGCGCAAGAAGGTGACCTTCCATATGGTGCACTGGCACAGCAGGCACGCCCCACGCATAAGCAATACTGCGACCAATCGTTGCACCTACAAGCAATGCACCAACCAAACCGGGACCTGCTGTGTAAGCCACGCCATCAATGTCTTTCGACGTTAGGTTCGCTTCTGCCAATGCCGCTTTAATCAGTGGAATGGTTTTTTTTACGTGGTCACGCGACGCTAGCTCAGGTACCACACCACCGTAATCGGCGTGCAGTTTTACTTGGCTGTATAACTGATGAGAAAGCAGCCCTTGCTCATCATCATAAATTGCGATTCCTGTTTCATCACAAGAGGTTTCAATACCAATAATGCGCATAATTTTCTCGGCACGCTTTCGTCTAAAATGGGAAATTAGCGCAATATTACCCTGCCTAAGCTCTTCAAACAAATATTGTACAGACTATAATCGACAAAGTGCTTTACAAAGCCACTGTGATCGGATTAAAATTCCGCACCATTTTTGATCAAGCTGGTTAATGGCCAAACGCGAATAGAGAGTTAGCTCGATGGGTAACTTCTCTGATTTGGTACTGAGTAACCAGCGATAATGAATAACCCCTGAGGTGAAAGGCATATGCCAATAGTTAAAGTACGTGAAAACGAACCGTTCGACGTTGCACTACGTCGTTTCAAGCGCTCTTGTGAAAAAGCAGGTATCCTTTCTGAAGTGCGTCGTCGTGAGCATTACGAAAAGCCAACTACAGTTCGCAAACGCGCTAAAGCAGCAGCTCAAAAGCGTCACGCTAAAAAGCTAGCTCGCGAAAACGCACGTCGCGTTCGTCTGTACTAATAACTTAATCCATAAGGACTGAGTTATGGCTCTTATTGAACAACTCAAAGAAGAGCAAAAATTAGCGATGAAAGCCAAGGACAAACCGCGCCTTGGCACTATCCGCTTAGCTCTTTCAGCAATTAAGCAACGTGAAGTTGACGAACGGATCACTCTGAACGACGACGACATTATTGCTATATTAGTTAAAATGGTTAAGCAACGTCGCGATTCTGTTGCTCAATATGAATCGGCAAATCGTCAAGATCTTGCTGACGTGGAAAAAGCAGAAATTACGGTACTTGAAGGCTTTATGCCTCAACCGCTAACTGAAGAAGAAGTTATTGCACTACTTGATAGCGCAATTGCAGAAGCTCAACCTGCGGGCATGCAAGACATGGGTAAAGTAATGGCTATCTTGAAACCACAAATTCAAGGGCGTGCAGATATGGGTAAAGTTAGTGGTTTAGTTCGTTCTAAACTCGCTTAATCCCAAATCAAATTGCAACAAGCCGTGCAATCCTTCGGAACGCACGGCTTGTTTGTATCTGTAACCTATTCAAACTATTATTATCCACACTCTCAGTTAGTGCATTTTTCTAAGGTTTTATGGCAGGACACATCCCGCGTAGTTTCATCGATGATCTCCTAGCGCGTCTCGACATTGTCGATATTGTGGACGCACGCGTGAAACTTAAGAAAAAAGGCAAAAACTATGGTGCTTGTTGCCCATTTCACAACGAAAAGACCCCTTCTTTCAGCGTAAGCCAAGAAAAACAGTTTTATCACTGCTTTGGTTGTGGCGTACATGGCAATGCTATCGACTTCATTATGGAGTTCGAACGTCTCGATTTTGTTGAAGCGATTGAAGAGCTGGCCTCATTTTTAGGGCTTGATGTTCCTAGAGAACAGCGCAGCGGTGAAATATCCACGGCACCAAGAGCCAACAGCGAACAAAAACGTAACCTCTACGATTTGATGGGCGGCATCAGTAATTTTTACCGCTCTCAGCTGAAAATCTCAGCGAACAAGCCTGCGATTGATTACCTAAAAAATCGCGGCCTTTCTGGTGAAATCGTACAGAAGTTTGGGATTGGCTACGTCGCTGATGAATGGGACTTGGTTCGTAAGAACTTTGGCCAACAAAAAGAAGCTCAAGACATGCTCGTGACTGGCGGCATGTTGATAGAAAACGATAAAGGCAACCGATACGATCGATTCCGTGGACGCGTGATGTTCCCGATTCGTGACCGTCGAGGCCGAGTAATCGGGTTTGGTGGTCGTGTTTTAGAAGACGGCACACCAAAGTATCTAAACTCGCCAGAAACGCCGATCTTCCATAAAGGTAAAGAACTTTACGGCCTTTATGAAGTGTTACAAGCATACCGTGAACCGCCTCAAGTACTTGTGGTTGAAGGTTATATGGATGTTGTCGCACTAGCGCAATACGGTGTCGATTACTCAGTAGCATCACTGGGTACCTCAACAACCGGTGACCACGTTCAGATGTTGTTCCGCCAGACCAATACTGTGGTTTGTTGTTACGATGGTGATAGAGCAGGTAAAGAGGCCGCGTGGCGCGCACTAGAAAATGCGCTTGAATACCTGAAAACAGGTAACACACTCAAGTTTCTGTTCTTGCCAGACGGTGAAGACCCAGACAGCTATATTAGAGAACACGGTCAGGCTGCTTTCGAACAGCTCGTCCACAATGCGACGCCGCTTTCGACCTATTTGTTCGATAACCTGATTGAAATACACAAGCTGAATTTAGGAACAACAGAAGGAAAATCGGCACTGCGTGCACACGCCAGCGCCTTGATTAGTAAAATTCCTGACAGTTACTTCCAAGAACTGCTCGAAAAATTGCTCGATGAGCGAACTGGATTTGATAACCAATTGAGGCGTGCTCGCGTTCACACAAAGACCCCGACACCTCAACCGCATAAAGAGCTCAAGCGCACTCCAATGCGTGAAGTTATCGCTTTGCTTATCCAAAATCCGAGCTATGCTGATATGGTACCGGATTTATCAAGTGTCAAAGGCTTACAGCTGCCTGGACTAAGTTTATTCGTCGAAGTACTTGATATCTGCCGAGTGAACCCCCATATCAGCACAGGCCAATTATTAGAACATTGGCGAGAGAACAAACATGAGGCACTTTTGTCTCGTCTCGCGAGCTGGGAAATCCCCCTCGACGAAGACAATCAAGAAGACATATTTTTAGACTCATTGGACAATATCCTTGCCCAGTGCGTTGAAAAACAAATTGAAAACCTGCAGGCCAAAGCAAGAAGTGTCGGTTTATCAGCCGAAGAAAAAAGGGAGCTACTAGCTTTAATGCTAGATCTAAAAGCGTAACCCTGTTTGATTAGTCAGCATTTAATAAATTTGTTAACATAATTGGTTTGCATTTGAGAATGCAACGTCCTTCACCAGACCTGAAGTTGGATATCATCTATGGATCAAAATCCGCAGTCACAGCTAAAATTACTTGTTATTAAAGGCAAGGAACAAGGCTATCTGACCTACGCCGAAGTAAACGACCACCTACCTGCAGAAATCGTGGATTCTGAACAGGTAGAAGACATCATTCAAATGATCAATGACATGGGTATCAAGGTAGTAGAAACTGCACCTGACGCTGATGATCTAGCTCTTAATGATGACGATGCCAATATAGATGAAGATGCAGCTGAAGCTGCTGCTGCTGCGCTTTCAAGCGTAGAAAGCGAGATTGGCCGTACAACTGACCCAGTTCGTATGTACATGCGTGAAATGGGTACAGTTGAACTACTGACTCGTGAAGGCGAAATCGACATTGCGAAGCGTATTGAAGATGGTATCAATACCGTTCAATTATCTGTTGCTGAGTACCCAGGCACGATTCCATACATCTTGGAACAGTTTGACCGCGTACTCGCTGAAGAGATTCGCTTAACAGATCTAATCAACGGCTTTGTTGACCCAGACGACGATGGCACAGCTGCGCCAACGGCGACTCACATCGGTTCAGAGCTCGCTAAAACTGATCTAGAAGACGAAGACAAAGAAGAAGCAGAAGACGACGAGGAAGAAGAAGAGGAAGATACAGGTATTGATCCTGAGCTTGCTCTTGAGAAATTCACAGCGCTTCGCACTAGCTACCAAAACCGTCAACTAGCAATCAATGAATACGGCCACGAAAGCCCGAAAGCAACGCTTGCAACAACAATGATGCAAGACGTATTCAAAGAATTCCGTCTGACGCCAAAACAGTTTGATTACCTAGTAAACGAACTGCGTACTTCGATGGATCGCGTACGTACTCAAGAACGCCTAATCATGCGTCAAACGGTTGAGTACGGCAAAATGCCGAAGAAATCTTTCATTGCTCTATTTACTGGCAATGAATCTAGCGAAGCATGGTTGGACGAAGTTCTTGCTTCAGACAAGCCATACGCAGAAAAGATCAAACGTAACGAACACGACATCCGTCGCTCTATCCAAAAGCTGGATATCATCGAACGTGAAACGTCTCTTACTGTTCAGAGCATCAAAGATATCAGCCGTCGTATGTCTATCGGTGAAGCGAAAGCTCGTCGTGCGAAGAAAGAGATGGTTGAAGCGAACTTACGTCTAGTAATCTCGATTGCTAAGAAGTACACAAACCGTGGTCTACAATTCCTGGATCTAATCCAAGAAGGTAACATCGGTCTGATGAAAGCGGTAGATAAGTTTGAATACCGTCGTGGTTACAAGTTCTCTACTTATGCTACGTGGTGGATCCGTCAAGCAATCACTCGTTCGATTGCCGACCAAGCTCGTACTATCCGTATTCCGGTTCACATGATCGAAACGATCAACAAACTAAACCGTATCTCTCGTCAAATGCTACAAGAGATGGGTCGTGAACCGCTTCCGGAAGAGTTGGCTGAGCGTATGCAAATGCCTGAAGACAAGATCCGTAAAGTACTGAAAATCGCTAAAGAGCCTATCTCAATGGAGACACCAATCGGTGACGACGAAGATTCGCATCTAGGTGATTTCATCGAGGATACAACGCTAGAACTGCCTTTAGACTCTGCAACGGCAACAAGCCTGCGCGGTGCAACTAAAGACGTTCTTGCAGGCCTAACGCCTCGTGAAGCGAAAGTACTGCGTATGCGTTTCGGTATCGACATGAACACTGACCACACTCTTGAAGAGGTTGGTAAGCAGTTCGACGTAACTCGTGAACGTATCCGTCAGATCGAAGCAAAAGCACTGCGTAAACTTCGTCACCCAAGCCGCTCAGAAACTCTGCGTAGCTTCCTAGACGAGTAATTACACGCTTTAGTGTGGTTAGCTTTTAAGCATAAAATAAAAAAGGTGAGCGTTGGCTCACCTTTTTTGTGCCTACGTGATTTAAGTGGCTAAGATGTAAGCGGAATTGCCCCTCATAGTGTCTAGACACCATTGATTGGTTCCCCTATAATCTATGCCCTACGGCCCCTTAGCTCAGTGGTTAGAGCGCACGACTCATAATCGTTCGGTCCCCAGTTCAAATCTGGGAGGGGCCACCAAATTAGAAAAGCCAGAACAGTTCACGCTGCTCTGGCTTTTTGCTTTTCTAGTCCTTTATCTTCTAGCTCAACGCTCTGTCCCATTCGTCCAATTTCTTCTATGTGACTAAACATACTTTTCTTTTATAAAAAAATCGGCAATATGAGAGTACACAAATCATTCAATAGTTCAGGGAAGACTCATGAAAGACGAAACGCTCTCGATTCACTTCGGCTACGACACTGATCCAACAACCAAATCGGTTGCGACTCCTATTTACCAAACCGTTGCTTACGAATTCGATGACGCACAACACGGCGCCGACCTGTTTAACCTTGCGGTACCAGGTAATATCTACACTCGTATAATGAACCCAACCAATGATGTACTAGAAAAGCGCATGGCAGCCTTAGAAGGTGGTATTGCAGGCTTAGTGGTGAGTGCAGGCAGCGCGGCGATCAACTACGCGATTCAAACGTTGGCACAAATCGGTGACAATATCGTTTCAACACCTCAACTTTACGGCGGTACTTACACTCTATTTGCTCATATGCTACCAAACCAAGGGATAGAAGTTCGCTTTGCCAAAGACGACAAACCTGAAAGCTTAGCGGCATTGATCGATGAAAAGACCAAGGCGGTTTATTGTGAAAGTATCGGTAACCCAGCAGGCAATATTATCGACTTAGAACGTGTTGCTGAGCTTGCTCACGCACAAGGCGTACCTGTGATTGTTGATAATACGGTGGCTACACCAGTGCTATGCAAACCTATCGACTTTGGTGCCGATATTGTGGTTCACTCACTCACCAAATACGTTGGTGGTCACGGAACAACGTTGGGGGGTGTTATTGTCGATTCAGGCAAATTCCCATGGGCAGAACACAAAGATCGCTTCCCGGTCTTTAATCAACCAGAACCTTCTTACCACGGTGTGGTGTATACCGAAGCCTTTGGCGAAGCCGCATTTATTGGCCGCGCTCGAACCGTTCCATTACGTAATACAGGCGCAGCACTATCACCAATGAATGCCTTCATGTTAATGCAAGGCTTAGAGACGTTGTCGCTACGTATGGAGCGACACACAGAGAACGCATTAAAAGTAGCTGAGTACCTTCAGCAACATGAAAAAGTGAGTTGGGTGAGCTACGCGGGTCTACCAACGTCTGAGTTCTATCCGTTGGCTGAGAAATACATGCAAGGTAAGCCGTCTGCCATTTTATCTTTTGGCTTGAAAGATGGTTATGAAGCCGGTGTTCGTTTCTATGATGCGCTGCAAATCTTCAAACGCTTGGTGAACATTGGCGATGCAAAATCTCTCGCTTGTCATCCTGCTTCTACAACACACCGTCAATTAAGCGAAGCGGAACAAAAGCAAGCAGGTGTATCACCAGAGATGATTCGCCTCTCAGTAGGTATTGAGCACATTGACGATATCTTAGCTGACCTAGAGCAAGCACTTAGTGCTTAATGACGCTACCGCTAGCTCTAGCACTGCTCATTAACTAACAGACACAAAAAAGCCCATCACAGGATGGGCTTCTTATTATCTAATTTTCTTAGATAGGCTAACGATTACTCAACCGTTACCGCTTTCGCAAGGTTACGAGGTTGGTCAACATCGGTACCCTTGATTAGCGCTACGTGGTAAGACAACAGCTGCATCGGTACTGTGTAGTAGATAGGTGCTGTTACTTCACTTACGTGAGGCATCTTGATGATCTTCATGTTCTCATCGCTTTCAAAGCCTGCATCTTCATCTGCGAATACGTAAAGTAGACCGCCACGAGCACGTACTTCTTCAACGTTCGATTTTAGCTTCTCTAACAAGTCGTTGCTTGGTGCAATAACGACTACAGGCATATCTGCATCGATAAGAGCCAAAGGACCGTGCTTAAGCTCACCAGCCGCGTATGCTTCTGCGTGGATGTAAGAGATCTCTTTCAGTTTAAGAGACGCTTCCATTGCGATTGGGTAGAACTCACCACGACCCAAGAACAGTGTGTGGTGCTTATCTGCAAAATCAGGTGCTAGCGCTTCGATCTCTTTATCAAACGCTAATGCTTTCTCGATATCAGCAGGCAGTTGATGCAGTGCTTGAACGATCTCTGCTTCTTTCTCTTCATTGATACGACCTTGTAGACGACCAATTGACGTTACCATCATCAGCATTGCAGCTAGTTGAGTTGTAAAAGCTTTGGTAGAAGCAACACCGATTTCAGTTCCTGCGCGAGTCATGAAAGCAAAATCAGATTCACGAACCAAAGAAGAACCTGCTACGTTACAGATAGTCATTGCTGACATGTAACCTTTTTCTTTTGCAAGACGAAGTGCAGCAAGCGTATCCGCCGTTTCACCAGATTGAGACAGAGTCACCAATAGGCTGTTCGGGCGAACAACGAAATCACGGTAACGGAATTCAGAAGCAATCTCTACATCACAGCTTACGCCTGCTAGAGACTCAAACCAGTAGCGAGCCGCCATGCCTGAGTTGTAAGACGTACCACATGCGATGATCTGCACGTGTTCTACCTTGCTTAGGATCTCTTCAGCCTTAACACCAATTGCGTTAGTGATAACAGCCGTTTCAGAAATACGACCTTCCATTGTATTGATTAACGCAGATGGCTGCTCAAAGATCTCTTTTTGCATGAAGTGACGGTATTGACCTTTGTCACCTGCATCGTGCTCTGCGTTTGATTCAACGATTTCACGTTCAACACGCTCGCCCGCTACATCAAATACCGTTACATCACGACGAGTAACCTCAGCAACATCACCTTCTTCTAGGTACATGAAACGACGAGTTACGCTTAATAGTGCAAGTTGGTCAGAAGCAAGGAAGTTCTCGCCCACACCAAAACCGATAACGATTGGGCTACCAGAACGAGCAACAACGATACGACTAGGATCTTTACGATCAACCGCCACAGTGCCGTATGCACCGTCTAATTGTTTTGCTGTTTTTTGTAGAGCTTCAACCAATGAATCAGAAGTACGAAGTTCCCACTCAACTAAGTGAGCGATAACTTCAGTATCTGTTTGTGAAGTAAACACGTAGCCACGCTCTTGCAGCAGAGCGCGCAGTGTTTCGTGGTTTTCGATAATGCCATTGTGTACAACAGCAATATCGCCAGACATGTGTGGGTGTGCGTTTGCTTCAGAAGGCTCACCGTGTGTCGCCCAACGTGTATGAGCAATACCAGTACCGCCAATGACATGTTGTTGATCGACTGCGTCTGCTAGCTCTTGTACTTTACCAAGGCGGCGTACACGAGTTAGGTTAGATTCGCTATCAACTACAGCGACACCCGCTGAATCGTAGCCTCGGTATTCTAGGCGGCGAAGACCTTCTACTAAAATTTCGGCTACATCACGCTGTGCTACTGCACCAACAATTCCACACATAGTTTCACTCCATCAATTTCGTTTTATTCCTATTGGCAGCAAGCAAAGGCCAGATCTTTATTAAGATCAATTATAGGAAGGTAAATGCATAATACTTAAATTTGTTTTTACGCTGGATCGGTCAGGATCACTCGAACATCATGTGATTCGATACTTGCTTTGGATTCTTCGACTAAGTCTGTATCGGTAATTAAGATGTCAATGTGTTCCCATGCCAGCTCTAAGTTCGGGATCTTTCGTCCCACCTTTTCCGACTCAACCATCACGATCACTTCTCGTGACACTTCAGCCATTACTTTACTTAAGCCAACCAATTCATTGAACGTGGTTGTGCCTCTATCAAGGTCGATACCATCAGCCCCGATAAATAGTTGATCAAAATCGTAAGCTCGCAGTACTGATTCTGCGACTTTGCCTTGAAAAGAATCCGAATGGGTATCCCAAGTGCCGCCGGTCATTAGCAGTGTTGGTTCGCTTTCCAACTCATTAAGTGCATTAGCAACATGCAACGAGTTGGTCATTACAACCAAACCACGCTTGCTATTGAGCTGCTGAATTAGCGCTCCTGTCGTGCTACCGCTATCGATCACAATGCGATTATGGTCGCGAATTAGATCTGCAGCGGCTTTCGCTAATGAAATCTTTCGAGTCGAAACTTGTGGACCCAGTTCTTCGTTCACAACCTCTTTCGGTAATGAAATCGCACCACCATAACGGCGCAAAAGCTGACCGTTTTTCTCTAAAGACGCTAAGTCCTTTCTAATCGTGACCTCTGAGGTTTCGAATTTAGCGGATAGTTCATCAACACTAACCTCCCCCTTTTCATTAACGAGGTTAGAAATAGCATGTCTTCTGAGCTGGGTGTTTCGTTTCGACATTTAAAAAAGGCCAGTAAGTTTCGATTTGAAACATATTATAGTTACAACGAAACTATTTAGTCCATTTATTTTGATCCAAAAAATTAATAAATAGCGATAAAACCTTGTCCTAAGACAATTGTTAAGCAGTGATATTGAACTGATTAGGTGGTAGAATCCGCACCCGAAAAGAAAAAAAATTACAAAACTGACTGTTATTTTTTTGCAACTTACCTCTTATATAGTGGGGTAAGTCACATAAAACCGATATTGAATCAAAATCTTTTGGTCATAAAATGACTAAAATTGATGAAAGACTTACAACTCTGAAGGACATATTGGAAGTCCCGCGCTTTTACACAACAGGCACAAAATGTTGATGTAGCGGACCAATCTTCAGACCTTAAATAAATTTCAAATTGTAACAATACTTACCGGAGAGTACCTTCCATGAAAAAGACCAAAATCGTATGTACGATTGGCCCTAAAACTGAATCTGTAGAGAAGCTAACTGAACTAGTAGATGCTGGCATGAACGTTATGCGTCTTAACTTCTCTCACGGTGACTTCGCAGAACACGGCACTCGTATCGCGAACTTCCGTACAGTAATGGAAAAAAAAGGTGAGCAACTTGCTATCCTTCTAGATACTAAAGGTCCAGAAATCCGTACTATCAAACTTGAAGATGGTAACGACGTAGATCTAGTAGCTGGTCAAGAGTTCACTTTCACAACTGACGCAACAGTTGTTGGTAACAAAGACGTAGTAGCAGTAACTTACCTAGGTTTCGCTAAAGACCTAACAGCTGGTAACACTATCCTTGTTGATGACGGCCTAATCGAAATGGAAGTTATCGCAACAACAGAAACTGAAGTTAAGTGTAAAGTTCTTAACAACGGTGCTCTAGGCGAAAACAAAGGTGTTAACCTTCCTGGCGTTTCTGTTCAACTTCCAGCTCTTTCTGAGAAAGACAAAGCTGACCTTAAGTTTGGTTGTGAGCAAGGCGTTGATTTCGTAGCTGCTTCTTTCATCCGTAAAGAAGACGACGTTAAAGAAATCCGTGAGCTTCTAAACGCTAACGGCGGCGAGAACATCCACATCATTTCTAAGATTGAAAACCAAGAAGGTGTCGATAACTTCGATTCAATCCTTGAAGCTTCTGACGGCATCATGGTTGCTCGTGGTGACCTAGGTGTTGAAATCCCAGCTGAAGAAGTAATCTTCGCTCAGAAGATGATGATCGAGAAGTGTAACCGCGCACGTAAGATGGTTATCACTGCAACTCAAATGCTTGACTCTATGATCAGCAACCCACGTCCAACTCGTGCTGAAGCGGGTGACGTTGCGAACGCAATCATGGATGGTACTGATGCAGTAATGCTTTCTGGTGAAACTGCTAAAGGTAAGTACCCAGTTGAAGCTGTAACTATCATGGCTCAAATCGCGAACCGCACTGATTCAGCTCTTAAAGCTGAGCTAGGTTCTCGTCTAGACAGCCCACGTCTACGCATTACTGAAGCAGTATGTAAAGGTGCGGTAGACACAGCAGAGAAGCTAGCGGCTCCTCTAATCGTTGTTGCAACTGAAGGCGGTAAGTCTGCACGTTCAGTACGTAAGTACTTCCCAACGGCAAACATCCTTGCTCTAACAACTAACGAAAAGACAGCTGCACAGCTAGTTCTTACTAAAGGTGTTAAACCAGTTCTTGTTGACTCTATCGAGAACACAGACACGTTCTACATCAACGGTAAAGAAATCGCTCTACAATCTGGCCTAGGTAACAAAGGCGATATCGTAGTAATGGTTTCTGGCGCTCTAGTAGCTTCTGGTACTACAAACACGGCATCTGTTCACGTTCTATAAGAATGAACCGATACGCATAAAATATAAAAGAGGGCTTCGGCCCTCTTTTTTTATGAAACAAATCTTGCCTAACTTTTCAGTACGCTGTATTATCAATCACAGTAGAATCACGTACTGTTAACTTCCATGGGCTCTTTCTAAGAGACGGATTAGCAGACTAGAATCAAATATGCATGAGGTTTGTAATGTCTAGTCCTACGCTCACAGACAAAGTATCAAAGATGATTCGCCAAGATATTCTCAATGGTGAGTTAACCCCTGGCCAAAAACTCGTTGTTGCTGATCTAAAAGCACGATACAACGTAGGCGCATCTCCAATTCGTGAAGCCTTAGTGCAGTTATCTTGGAGTAAATACGTAAAGCTAGAGCCACAGAAAGGCTGCTGGGTATCTCCGGTATCAAAGAAAGAACTCAATGACCTATACGAAAGCCTTCGACTGGTCTCTTCCGTTCTGCTTAAAAAAGCGATCTCAGCTGGTGATGAAAGCTGGGAATTAGAAGTGTTGACCTCTTACCACAAACTATCACGCCTTCAGAACGTAGAAGAAGAATTTGATTCTGTTGAATGGGAAGAACGCCACCAACAATTCCATGTCGCGTTGCTTGAAGGTGCTGATTCAGAGAACATGTTTAAGTTCTTTGATGAACTTATTAACCAAGTTAAACGTTACCGCTTCTTAGCAATGTCAGCTGAAACAGCATCTGATGATCTGTTCAATATTGATGAGCACGAAATGATCATGAAGCTAGTACTCTCTAAGAATGCAGAACAAGCAACAGAGTTACTTGATCAACATTTACTAGGTTCAATGAAACGAATTGAAGAAGTTATCGAAGCGGCATAACGCTCAAGTAATTTCTTACCAAATAAAAACGGAGCCCAACGGCTCCGTTTTTTGTTTCCAGTATCACGACTGAACTACCACCCAAAAAACTCTTTGTGATGAGTATTGAGCAGTACAACCATAGGTAAAAAATACAGTGCACTCAGTTGAAAGCCAAGAATGACCAATGTGCCTATGGTTAACCTCACTAAAAAATCGACAAACATACCACGCCTCTTTTAACCAGACAGTATGATCCCCAAACTCTTGCTACAGCTAACCTAATTCTACTGCTATCTCTCAAGCCATTGATAAGGCGAGCTAACCAGCTGAATTAAGTTAACGGTGTCATCCCTTTTATATCGGGTAAACACTCTGTTTATTGGTTCGCTTAACACGACGCAACCTGAAGCAAGGTAGTTTACTTATTGTTTATTTTAGCTCAAATTTTCATCAGCATTAGACTTTAGTCTAACTACATAAGACTTGTGACATAGGTCGCCTCAAAAGTGAGATTCCTATTATAGATGTTGAAAGGAACTGCTGAAGGCTAGCTTTAAAAGATACGAAGCGAGAAAGATGGCTTGATAGGAAAGTGGTTAGTCACTTAAAACGTAAATCTTTTTAAGGGCTAAGTCTGTTGAAAGCCAAGTGAAACAGTGAAAGCTAAGTAAACAGTGAAAGCCAAGTGAAATATTAAAAACTAATCGAGTAATGAAAGATTAAGCGACATCAGCATGACTAGGGCACATAGAGACGGTATTGCGCCCAGACGATTTAGATTCGTAGAGCCCAACATCGGCACATTTGTATGAGCGAGTGCTGTTGCTTGTCAAATCAGTGAAACCGACACTCACCGTCACTTTAGTCCCTGAGGATAGCTCTATTTCTATTCGTAATCGATCCAACACACGTTTCGCTTCCGGCAGTGAGGTGTGTGGCATCAGTAATGCAAACTCCTCCCCCCCTACGCGAGCAACAAAATCAGTATTGCGTAGGCTGTCTTGTAGAAGCCTTGCAACACTTGCAATCACCCGGTCGCCTTCATCGTGGCCCAGTTCGTCATTGATTCGTTTGAAGTTATCAATATCGACTAAAGCTAAGCAAGTGGTCGCTTCATTAGGGTAACGCTCGACCAAGCGAGAATAATACGCGAGCTGCTCTTCGAACTTTCGGCGGTTCCAAAGGTTACTCAAAGAATCTCGTTCACTTAAGATCCTCAAACGCACCTCAAGCTCCTTCCTAACAGAAATGTCAACCAAGGACGTAATATAGTAACTGATCTTTCCAGAACGATTCTTAACAGCTTGTACTCGCATGATGACGGTGAAAGGGATACGTAACTTGTTCTTACACAGAACTTCCCCTTCCCATACTTCTTCTTGCTCTAAATGTTGCCAGATTGAATCGCTAGAGAGTGCCTGCTCGGTATTTTCAAGCAACAGCTGTAATGCATTTTGACCGATCACTTGAGTTTTGCAGTACCCCGTCATGTTCTCAAACTCGTTGTTGATCATCATAGTACGATGCTGCTTATCAGAGATCATGACGGCCGACATGCCGCTCAATGCGGCACGTGCCAACTTACTTTCTAGACTTCGACGTCGGTAATGAGTCACTAAATAAGCAAACGGAAATGCAAAAACCAGTACCGTTAGCAACACAAACACTTCTTCTTGAGAGAGGTCACTTAAGCTCGGTTCAGCTCGATCCATCAGTTGTTTCTGATTAAGTTGAATCAGTAAATGGACCTTTTGATTATTCGCGAGCATCACCGTGTTAAACGCAAACAAATTGCCATCTTCAAAAACGTGCCCCACCTGATCATTAGAGATCGCTTCCCATGCCTTTGGTGCGATGTTTTTCAGGTTGTAGCCTTTTCTTTCTGGAATAGAATCGCCAAACAGCTTACCGCTATGGTTACTCGCTATGTAATAACCCGCTTCATTAAGAACTTCTGCTCTAAGATCATTATCAGGTGAAAAACTAAGACGCGACGATAAACCCCATACATCGAGGTTAATAACAAGGTAGCCCACTCTTTTGTCAGGTGTTTCTACGGGGGTAAAGACACGAATTACCGGCATATAAGGGAAGGTGATCTCACCATGTTCCATTTCAAGCTCAATGCCCCAGCCGCCAATTTGTTCAGCTTCTAGTTTTTGGGCGTATTGAAAATAGCTCGAGTCAGATTTATCTTGAAGCTGTTGCGGTACCGTTATGTGGCCTGAATCAGCGGAGTAGTTCACACGAACCAGCTCTTTACCCGAGATATCTAGCAGGTGGATCTGTGTATACCATTTCTGATTAACAAGGACAGACTGCCAAACCTCTTCAAGTAGATCTTTGGTTTGGTCAGAGGGAGAAGAGGCAAAGTTAACCAAGCTTTGGCTGTGGCTCAACAGGCCCATTACGGAAACTAATTGAGTCTTAAGAAGATCGTAGTCTCTCTTGGCGTACACCAATTGATGGACGGCTTGCTTGGCCGAGTAGTCAAAACTCTGCTGCTTCACTTCTTTATATCGCTGCAAGTAATATAGAGCGACAGCTGAACAGAGTGTGATTGAGATGATTAGTAATGTAATTATTGATTTTTTATTTCGCATTACTAGCTCAGGAAGAAAAAGAGAGCGCAAGATTATAGCACTCTAGGAAATTAACAAAATAAAAGCCGCTTAAAAAAGCGGCTTTTAAACTATTTTTTAAATACTTCTTGTTTAGGCTTTCAACGCTCGTTCACCACGTGCGATGCCAACAACCCCACTTCGAGCCACTTCAAGTACTTCCGTTACTTCAGACAATGCCTGAATGAAAGCATCCAGCTTCTCGCTAGTGCCAGCCATTTGAACCGTATATTGCGAAGCCGTCACATCAACGATTTGGCCACGAAAGATATCCGCTGTGCGTTTCACTTCAGCACGAGCAAAGCCGCTAGCGCGTACTTTTACCATCAAAAGTTCACGCTCGATATGCTCAAGCTCAGACACTTCTTGTACCTTAAGTACGTCGATTAACTTGTGTAGCTGTTTTTGGATCTGCTCAAGCTGCATTTCGCTCGAGTTAGTGGTGACGTTCAGACGAGAAAGCGTTGGATCATCCGTAGGAGATACATTCAAAGACTCGATGTTGTAGCCACGCTGAGAAAACAAGCCAACCACTCGAGAAAGTGCACCTGGTTGGTTTTCCATTAATAGTGAAAGGATGTGTCTCATATTATGTTCTCTCCGTTTTGCTTAGCCACATGTTATCCATACCCTCGCCTTTGATCTGCATTGGGTATACGTGCTCGGTGTCATCCACACTGATATCGACAAATACCAAACGGTCTTTCATCGCCAGTGCTTTTTCCAAACCTGATTCCAGTTCATCCGGAGATGAAATACGCATGCCAACGTGGCCATAAGCCTCGGCAATCGCAGCAAAATCAGGAACAGAGTCCATATATGAATTAGAGTAACGACCTTGATAAACAATGTCTTGCCACTGTTTTACCATGCCTAAGAAACGGTTGTTAAGGTTAATAATCTTAACGGGAATATTGTATTGCAGCGCAGTCGACAGCTCTTGGATATTCATTTGAATACTGCCGTCACCAGTAACAATCACAACTTCTTCATCAGGTTTCGCAAACTTAACGCCCATACCAGCAGGTAGGCCAAAGCCCATCGTGCCTAGACCACCAGAGTTAATCCAACGGCGTGGCTTGTCAAACGGGTAGTACAAAGCAGCAAACATTTGGTGTTGACCTACATCAGAAGCAACATAGGCATCGCCATTGGTTACTTTATGAAGTGTTTCAATAACTTGTTGCGGTTTAATACGACCAGACGTTTTGTCATACGCTAAGCAGTCACGCTCTTGCCACTGTTTAATTTCACTCCACCAGCTTTCCATCGCGTCTGCATCGTTAGTTCCACCTTGCTCAATAAGCAGGTTAACCATGCTCTCTAGTACTTTTTCCGCTGAACCTACAATCGGTAGATCCACTTTAACGTTCTTAGAGATAGAAGATGGATCGATATCAATGTGCATGATCTTCGCATCAGGGCAGTACTTATCTAGGTTATTGGTGGTTCGATCATCGAAACGTACGCCAATACCAAAGATCAAGTCCGCATTGTGCATCGCCATATTGGCTTCATACAAACCATGCATGCCCAACATACCCAAAGAGTTTTTATGGGTACCAGGGAAAGCGCCAAGCCCCATTAGGGTGCTTACCACAGGTAAATTCAGTGCCTCTGCTAATTTTAACAGCGGCTTATCTGCCTCAGAAATAACCGCACCACCACCGACATAAAGTACCGGCTTCTTCGCTTCAAGAAGGGCTTTTAGCGCCTTTTTGATCTGACCTTTATGACCCGTAACCGTTGGGTTATATGAACGCATTTTGATCGTTTCTGGGTATTCATAAGGAAGCTTGATTTGTGGGTTTAAGATGTCTTTTGGCAGATCAATAACCACAGGACCAGGACGTCCTGTCGTTGAAATATAGAATGCTTTTTTAACGACTTCAGGGATATCTTCCGCTTTCTTAACGAGGAAGCTGTGTTTAACAATCGGACGGGATACACCCACGATGTCACACTCTTGGAAGGCGTCATTACCAATTAAGCTATTTGGTACGTTACCAGAAATAACTATCATTGGAATTGAGTCCATGTAGGCTGTGGCAATACCAGTAACGGTATTGGTCGCACCTGGACCAGAACACACAAGTACTACGCCCGGCTTACCGGTAGAACGAGTATAGCCATCTGCCATATGGGTAGCGGCTTGTTCGTGTCGTACTAATACGTGTTTAATTTCAGCAGTTTTAGCATGCAGCGCATCATAGATATCAAGTACAGAACCACCTGGGTAACCAAAGATTTGTTCTACACCCTCTTCAATTAGAGACTGCACCACCATCTCAGCGCCGGATAACATTTCAGCGCCGGATGACATGGCTGTTTCAGGTTTTGTTGTCATATTGCTCTCCTCACCAGTTTCCAACCATATTTGGTGAACATGTTGGGCTGGTTTTTCATAGTCTAGGGCTTATTCGTAGCCTAATTCGAAATACTTCCACTTTTTCGGCTATGGCTGTCTGTCGTGATAACAACAAACAGTAATACGAAACAACTTTAACGCTTTATTATCATCTGGTCTAACACCTGTTATCCGATAATTACGTCAAAAAACCAACTATTAGCTGAAAGCATTAAATAAAACCCAAACCAAACCCAATAGTTAGATTTAAAAACCAATTAACACCTAAAAAAAAGAGCTTAATATTCAAATGAATCACGGTTTATCGATTAATTACGCCCTTATTGGTGTGCGCTTTCGCACATTGTGCTGTGTCAGCAGGCATAAAAAATCCCCCTAAAAATGCAATCACATTCGTAGGGGGATTTTTAAACAACTGAAAATTTATCTAAGCAGAAAACTACTTATCTTTAGGCTTTTCATTGTACATTTCTTCGATTTCGTCTTGATACTTATCGTTGATAACTTTACGACGCAATTTTTGAGTAGGTGTCAGTTCGCCATCATCCATAGAAAATGCTTTTGGCAGCAACTTGAATTTCTTCACTTGCTCAAACTTAGCCAACTCTTTCTGTAAGTCATTCACGCGCTTCTCTAGCATCTCAACAATCTGGTGATGTTTAACAAGCTCAACACGGTCGTGATACTTGATATTCAGCTCTTTGGCATACTCTTCTAGCGAGTCATAACAAGGAACGATCAGCGCAGAAACGAATTTGCGCGTATCAGCGATAACGGCAATCTGTTCGATAAAGTGATCTTTACCAATCGCGCCTTCAACCACTTGCGGTGCAATGTACTTACCGCCAGAGGTCTTCATCAATTCTTTAATACGATCAGTAATGAACAGGTTACCATTTTCATCAAAATGTCCCGCATCACCAGTCTTTAGGAAACCGTGCTCGTCAAATGTCTTAGCGGTCTCTTCGGGCATCTTGTAGTAGCCACGCATCACCATTGGACCACGAACAAGAATCTCGTCCTTAGCACCAATTTTTACTTCAGCGCCCGGCATCGACATACCAATCGAATCAGGGTTAAAACAGCGGTCATCCCAGCACGATACTGTTGCCGTGGTTTCTGTCATGCCGTAGCCAAGTTTTACGTTGATACCAATCGCGTGGAAGAAGCGACCAATGGTTTCATCAAGCTTCGCACCACCACATGGCATAAAGTTAATGTTTCCGCCTAACAGAGCTCGCAGTTTAGATAACACAAGCTTATCGGCAAGCGCATGGCTCTTCTTCAGCATGAATGATGGAGTACGACCTTCTTGGTGACAAACAGAAAGCTTCGCTCCCATATTTACCGCCCAAGTAAACAACACTTTACGGATAAACGGTGCTTTAGATACCTTCTCGTGAATCGCTGAGAAAATCTTCTCGTAGAAACGGGGAACTGCACACATTACTGTCGGTTTCACATCGCTTAGAGCATCACGCACTTGCATCGTATCTTGCAGGTAACAGTTGGTTGCACCTTTATAAAGGGCATAGAAAGTCCAAGCGCGCTCAAATACGTGTGACAAAGGTAAGAAACACAGTGATACGTCATCTTTAGTTAAGCTAAGACGTTCATCGTGACCTTTCAATTGATAGCCAATATTAGTGTAATCAAGCATCACACCTTTTGGTTGGCCTGTGGTACCAGAGGTATAGATAAGGGTCAGTAAGTCATCCATGTTTGCATCAGCTAAGCGAACGTCAAGTTCCGCTTGTTGAGCTTCAACACCACGAGTCATGAAGTCCTGCCATGAAACAGCAAAACTATGTTCTTGAGTGTCGATATCAGCAGACATCGCCACAACAACTTCTAGCTGTTCACACTCTTCAAAAAGGCTAACCGCCGCATCAAATTGAGCTTGCTCGCCAACGAATAAGATCTTCACATCTGCATTTTGGATAATGTAAGAAGACTGCGCCGCTGTGTTGGTTGGGTAGATTGGTACCGTTACAAGACGCGCTTGTAAAGATGCAAAATCTGCCACAGTCCACTGAGGCATATTGTTCGAAAAGATGCCTATCTTATCCTGAACTCTCAGTCCGTGAGCCAACAGTGCTAACGAAAGCGTATCGATCTGTTGTCCAAACTGTTCCCAGCTAATACCTTGCCATACATTGTCGACTTTATGCTTCAAAGCTGTACGGTTGCCACCTTGGGCAATTTGGTCACGAAGTCTTTTTACGATATGAAAATCTAAATTGGCCATCTCTTTACCTTTGGCTTACACCTGTAAGCTTTTTTGAGCGCACAAGTGTACCTCTGATCATGGAAAAGGCAACTGATGAAGCTCAAAGTTATAAGTAATAGTACGTCTCACGCTAAGTTTTCTATCAACAAAAATAGCAGGTACAAAAAAGCCCTAAGCCAGACTCCCAGCTTAGGGCTTATAAATCATAGGGATTAGTGCTTAGTTAAGCGCCACTACTTCGCCACAGATCATCATTAACTGATCTCGTAACCAAATGTGTCCTTTGTCCTTTTCACTTGATTCGTGCCAGCTTAGGAAGCCAGAAATTGCCGCATTATCGAATGGGAAATCTAGAATCTGAAGCTGATCTTTGTTCGCGGCATGCTCAACCATCCAACGAGGTGCAATAGTCACAAGCTCAGATTGACCAACAACGTAAAGTACGTTGCTTAAGCTCGTACCTTCGTAGAAAGGCGTGCAATCTAGGTCACGGTAAGCTTGCTCTGAGAAGCTGCGTTGACCATGGATGCGAGACAGTTTTGCGTGCTTTTCGTTAAGCAGCTCTGCCGCTGAAACTTCACCGTTGATACGTGGGTGAGAAGCAGAAGCAACAACAACTAATTCGTCTTGGAAGATCTCAGTGCTTGAAAAGCCCTGCTCATCAAAACGAGCGTAATCAATAACGAAGTCGATTTCTTGGTAGCGCATACGCTCAGAAAGTTGACGATCGAATTCTGCATCCATGTGCAGTTTAACGCTAGGTGCTTGGTCGTTGATTGTCGACATAATCTTAGGTGCAAAACGCATGTCACAAGGGCTACAAATCGCAAGTTTGAACAGACGAGAAGACGACTCTGGAGAGAACACAGAACTTGGCAGTTCATTGCGTACTAACTGTAGTGCTTGGCGGATTGGACCAAACAACTGACGAGCACGTTGAGTCGGCTGAATACCACGACCTTGACGCATGAATAGTTCGTCGTTAAACATCACTTTTAGACGAGCAACAGCGTTACTTACAGCAGGCTGAGACATACCCAGATTATGAGCTGCACGTGTAATGTTTTGCTCTTGCATAACTGCATCAAATACAGTCAAAAGATTTAAGTCGACTCCACGAAGTGTGCTTTCCATTCTGTAGCTTGCAATAGCACTCATTGCGTCTTTTTTCTCTAACATTCAAGTTGCCTCTTGTCGGTTCGACAGCGTTAAATTGGTAATGGTATAGGAATAGATAACCACTAATTCTTATATTTATCAGACCGATGTTTTTCGGATTACCATTACTATTAACCAATAAATCTCGAGCTACCAACAAGATTGATAAAGAATAATTTTATTTTACCTTAATGATTAAATAACATCTAAAAATCAATTATTTATAGAGTTATAAAAAAACATAAAATGCATCACTTATGAGTTTCATTTCGACTTATTTAGCTGTTCTATCGTTTGGTTACATTTGTTACAATTTATTGAACTCATGAATTGTTTGACTGGTTGATTCAGAAATAACACTTATGAGTTAAGTGAGCGATGCATAACTAGGAAAATCTACCTTGTCCCAAAGTTGCTTTCTTAAGTCATCTTGGTTGGACCAATTGCCCGCTAACACCCACTCAACAAGTGCACTTGCCACGTCGGGATAAGTAACCACTTCGGCCTGCTTTTCACCGAGCCAACCACGCAAGGTAGCCGCGTCTAAAAAGCTCATGGTTTGAGCCAACCCGAGCGCTTCAAGCGTCGCAACATTACTCTGCTGTTCGAACTGCCCCTCAAGTGGTTTGAGAAGCAATTTCTTACCCAAGGTTAGGGCTTCCGATGGCAATTCAAAACCGCCATTAGCCACTACACCAGAGCATTGATTGAGGTCGAATTGGAAGCCGGTATGACTCAGTGGTTTGAACTCAATATTTTCGACTCGACGGTGCTCAATGACATTCGGGTGATAACAGACAAAGTTGTGCGAAATAAACTTCATCAACAGCTCCGAGATCGACTCAAGATCCTCAAACGGCAAATAGACCAACGCAAAGTCTTGTGCTGTTTTGGTTTGTTGATCACCAGCCAGCGTGTGAACGATAGGCGGCAGTATTGGTTGTTCAAAGTGATACCAATGCAAACCAATCGAATGCTCAGTTGGGGCGAAATGTTGAATCACCAAATGTTCAATCCAGTTGCCCCCTTCTTTGGGTACATCATAGCGGAACGCATTCTGGTGGCTTATGCCAATGCATGGCACACCTTGCCTCTTAGCTGCCCATGCAGTCACAGGTTCAAAGTCATTCAGCACTAAGTCATAAGGTGTCAAATCGATCTGATTAATCTCACTGAGAAACCGCCAGATGTTGTTCTTGATGAATGTCTTGCCGTATTTAACCTGCCCCTGCTCACTGTAAAAGGTTAAGCCGCTGCGGGTCTGATAATTACCAAACGCTTCCATCGAGAAGTACTTGCTCTCGTCTCGCCCAGAGAACAGAAAGTCGACATCGATATTTTGCTGACGAAAAGCCACCGCCATTGCTCTCGCGCGAGCAATATGACCATTTCCTGTGCCTTGGACGCCATATAAGATTTTCATGCATATTCCTTTAAATTTGCAGCTTAAGATCGGCATTGATTGCCAACGAAATAATTACAAAATGAAGTTGATAGCCAGGCTAGTACAAGCAATACCCAAGGCTGCGCCAATCAGTACGTCCGTTAAAAAGTGCACACCAAGTAGGATTCGAGAGCCAGCAATCGCTGCCGCCCAAATCAGGCTAAAGAGATATAAGCTCGGATAGAAATGTCCGATTAGAGTCGCCATAACAAAAGCCGCAGCGGAATGCCCAGAAGGCAGGCTGTATTTATCAGATGGCACAATATGGGAATAAAGCAATGAAGAGAATTCAGCTGGTCTGCGACGCTTGAGGGTATTTTTGGCAAACCAGTAAATAGGTAACTCGATTGCAAAGGCAGTTAAGCCCACCAAAAGAAAATCTCGTCCGGTGTAACTGTCAGCCAGTAGTGCAACCAAAGCAATCAAAACGTAAAGGTGTCCATCTCCAGTATGAGACACCGCCTTACTGAGTGTCGCCTGTTGTCCGCTATAACGGTTCTTTAAACAAAAAACAGAAAATGCCACATCCCAGCGGACAATAGGTTCGATAGTACGCATACAATCTCCTTAACAATCCTTATTCAGTTAAGGCTCAAGTTATGCCCCTGAAATGACAGTTAAGTGACGTTTTGAATGAACTAAAATGAATTTTGAGGCGAATTGACCGCTTTCGCTAAGCAAGCTGATGAGGCCTAGAAACTGCCGATAAAAATAAAGCGACCCAAGGCCGCTTTATTCTTCTATGTTTTTACTTCTGTATATAAGCAAGCAAACGCTACTTCTATCGTGTTAATGGTTATAGCGTTCGCTAATGATAATAGTGCTCGCTAATGATAATAGCGCTAAAGGTAATAGCGCTAAAGGTTATAGCGCTAATGGCTCATGCTTTTTCACTAAACCAAAGTCCGCCAGTATTGCGTAAGCCGCCGGAATCATAAACAGCACTAGCAAGGTCGAAGCAAAAATACCAAACACAATTGATATCACCAGCGGTTGGATAACCTGAGCCTGCAAGCTGGTTTCTGTTAGCAGTGGTAGCAAACCTGCGGCTGTGGTCATTGAAGTCAAAAATACTGCTCGGAAACGCTCGCGACTCGCTTTCACCACTGAGTCATGTACGCTATCGCCTTCATCGACGTGATGGCGAATGTATTGTACTAACAAAATAGAATCATTGACCACGATTCCGGCCAGCGACACAAAGCCCATCATGCTTGGCATACTCAAAGAGTGCCCAAGTATCCAGTGCCCAACGACCACCCCAATAAAGGCGAGTGGAATGGCTAACATCACGACCACAGGCTCTAAGTAGCTTCGGAACTGATAGCTAAGAATCGCAAACACGCCGAATAAGCCGAGCAAGAAGCCTTTGCCCATCGAGGCTCCAGTCTTAGCCGCATCTTTAGCTTCCCCTTCGAAATCAAAGCGCAAGCCTGGGTACTTCTGAATAAGCTTGGCTGCTTCATCTTTTTGGAACTGAGCCAAAATCGCCGACGAGCTCGCCTTCTTATTATCAATATCACCAAAGATGCTGATGGTTCTCAGCCCATCAATACGCTGAATTCGCACGTAGTTACGTTGGAAATCTAATGTCGCCAACGTTGCTAACGGGATCTGACTGCCGTCGGCGGTAATGATCGGGAAGTTAGCCAGCTGCTGTATGTCGCCCGCTTGTTCCTTATCAAGACGCACCTCAATCGAGATGTTCTCAACACCGATTTGAATCTCATCCGCCGTTTGCCCGAAGAATGCAGCACGCAACTGAGAAGCAATCATCTGCCCATTCACATTGTAGGTTTCGGCTCCAGGGCGCAGCTTGACTAAGATCTCTTCTTTACCCATGCGCATGTCATCAAGCACACCATGCACCCCGTCAAACTGATTGAGGTATTCCTGAATCTCCAGAGAAGCAGACTTCAATTCAGCCAGATCATCATGCTTGGCACGGATCTCGATAGCACGACCACCCGGCCCCATGGTTGGCTGCTTGAACACTAATGAAATAGGATCCGCCAGCTCACCGATATCTTCGCGCCATGCATTGATGAAATCATCGATAACCGTGTTACGGCTCTCTGCACCGCGTAAGTCTAAACGCACAGTGGCTAAATGTGGGCCTGACTCACTGGCATCAGCATTAGCATTGAATTGGCTCGTGATGTGTTCCACCAACTCATTGCCCTCTTCGACCTCTTCACTCCACTGCACGTTCAAACGTTCAGCAGACGCGACTATTTTATCGACGACTCTCTCGGTTTGAGACAATGACGCACCCGGCGGAAGAATGATACGCGCTTCAGCGATGTCTCCATCCAATTCGGGGAAGGGTTGGAACTTAACAGCACCACCCGCAATCAAGGCAATAGAAAGTAACAACAGTGTCAGCACTCCGCCCATAAAGGCATAGCGGAACGTCACGACCTTCTCGACCATGTTCATCAAAGTTGTATTGCGGAAGTTCTCAAATTTTTCAAGCAACACCACTTTGAAGCGCAGCGCTGGCTTGTCATTCTTTTCTTTGTGTAATGAATGAGACAAGTGATTAGGTAGAATCAGGAAGGCTTCAATCAAGCTCAACGAGAGCACTAATATCAATACTTGAGGAACAGCCTTAAGCACCGCGCCCATCTCTCCATCGAGGAACAACAAGCTACCGAAAATACACACCGTAGTTAAAAAAGAAGATAACACCCCGGGAAGCACTTTCTTAACGCCGTTGTACACCGCATCATCAACGTTTTGCCCCCGATCTAAATGGGACGCTATCGATTCGGCAATCACGATGGCGTCATCCATCATGATACCAATCGCCATCAACAGTCCGACCAGCGACATAATGTTAATCGACAAACCTAAGTTCGCCATTAAGAACAAGCCACCAAGGAAGGCAACGGGTAAACCTGCAGCGACCCAAAATGAGTAACGTAAACTAAAGAACAACCACATGGTGGCAAAAACCAACACAATACCTTGCCAACCATTACGTACCATCATGGTGAGACGATCCCAAAGCACAGAAGAGAGATCGTTGGTCATTTGTAACGTCACACCATCAGGGGCAATCGCACTCTGATCTTCAACAAATCGTGTCACGTTTTCTTTAATTCGAAGCGCATCGTCTTCTTTGTTTTTGCTGATCTTCAACAAAGCAGAAGGCTTGCCATCGAACAGGACTTTCTGCTCATCCAGTTCAAAGCGATCAGTTATCTTGGCAATATCCCTCAAACGGATCACTGAACCATTCGGCGCAGAGCCAACAACAATACTCTCAAGCTCAACAGGCGTGACCCGTCTCTCATCAAAACGAATCAGGAAGTTTTTATCTGGTGTTTCAACGTTACCACTCGGCAGCTTTACATTCTGACGACCAATTTGGTCTGCAATATCACCGACACTCAAACCTAACTGACGAATGGCTTGGGTATCCAGTTCCACACGGTATTGATGATCAGAGAAGCCGCTAACATCGACCAGTGAAACATCATAATCAAGCTTCATGATACGTTTGAGGTCTTCAGCGTAGGCCTTAAGCTCTGGCCATGAGGTTTCGGCTGTAATCGCGATATCAACAACCGGTTCATTCCAATCCAGCTCTTGAACAACCGGAGATTCAATCTCGCTTGGAAAGTCATTGATCGAATTGATTTGAGTTTGTACGTCCACCAGCATTCGGCCAATATCCGCTTTCTCATTCAACTTCAGGATTAGACGTGCGCTACCTTCGATAGCTTCACACTGAGTTTCTTCAATGTTGGCTAAACCATCTATCGCGTCTTCCATTCGTACACATAGGCTCTCTTCCACTTCTTGTGGTGATGCTCCGGGATAAACGATGGCAGCCATAATATAAGGCGGATCATAAGCGGGGAAGGTTTCACGCTTGATGGTTGATAATGAGCTGATACCCATGATCAATAACCCAAGCATCAACAAGTTTGCCGCTGTTGGGTGCCTAGAAAAGAACTTGATCATGACGCACTCTCCTGAGTATCAGATTCAAGCTTAACCTCTTCAGAGTTCGATTCTTTCAGTAACATGCCTTCGATAGCTGGTAGGACGTCATTAAGAACCAATTTATCTCCCGTTTGTAGCTCGCCACTCACAACCACTTGGTTATCTCTGCGATAAAGCACTTCAACATTCACCACTTGCAAGCGCTGATTGTCATCCATCAGGTAAACCTTGTCACCGTGCAATGATCGCTCTGGAACCACCCAACTTAGATTCGCGACACCTTCAATCTCAGCTTTTACAAACATGCCGTTGACCAACGGGGTCGCATTGCTTGGCTGCAGTTGTGAATAGTCTTGAGCGATCTCGAGAATAATCCCTGCTGTCGCTTGGTTTTCATCAACCGTCTCACTGATTCTTGCCACCTTCGCAGGCCAACTCAGGTTCAGGTTGCCGCTGTTAAGTTGAATCGTCGCTTTGATTGGCGCTTCATAAGGATTAGGGATCCCTGCAGCATCGCGAGGGAACTGATTAAAGCTCGAGGCTAAAGTTTGCATATCGTGAATAGAAAGTTGCGCCTCCACTTCCATGACATTAATCCCGTGAGCAACAAACATCTCTTGCTGAAGGTTAACCACTTGATTTTGTTCGATATCAACCTGAGAAATTCGCATCGCTCTTGGCAAAATGATGGTGGTCTTATCGAGAGATCGCTGCGCCTCTTTCACTTTAGACACATTGACCTTTATCACCGCTTCCGCAACTCGTTTTTCATCAGGCATTAAAGCGATTTGGTTCGCGATATCCAACACTAGCTTCTGTTGAGACAGTGCACTTTGCTGTTGCAGGTCGACATCCGATTGAGAAGTCAGCCCTTTCTTACGCAGATCTTGTTTACGTTGTAGCTCTTTGTTGCTGATCACTAAGCGATTCTTTTCGATCTTAAGAGTCTGATTCAGGTTGTCTTCTTCTTGATTTAATTTCGCTAATGAGGTTTGACTTGATTTAAGATCGGCCTCTGCTTGTATCAGCTTCAATTCGTAATCCAGTGGATCAACCTTGAGCACGACCGTTCCCGCAGGGATCACCTGACCTTTCTCAAGATCCGGATGACGATAAACGATCTGTCCTGTCACCTCGGCAATCGCTTTCCATTCGACTTTCGGCACCACTTTGCCAAAACCAACCGCTAACGGTGCTATCAGTTGTTGCTCTAGGCTTACTGTGTCAACTAAGCGAGCTCTATCACCCGCAGGCTTGGTTGGCAGATCCGGCTTCAAGTTAATCGCAACCACAAGGCCAATGACACCAACCGCAAGTGCCGGAAAGAAGAGTAGTTTTTTATTTATTTTCATTATCTTTGATCCTGCACGGAAGAAGGGCTAGGCGTGTTTATAAAGCCTTCTGTCATCAATTGAATGTTGTGTTCGATTAAACGGTTAAGAAATTCTTCATTAATCTCAATACCATGGATTGCTAATAGAGGGGGCGGTGCAATGAATGGAAATACCATCAAGCTTATATACGACACGCGACAGAGCTTGGGATCCATCTCTTTTCTCAAGACACCTTGTGCCACCAACTTTTCAAAAATGACATCTTGGGCTGGCTTCGCCACATCGAGGAAAACCTTTTCGAGCAACTCTCTTTGCACTTCCGAGGGAGGCATATTCATCACTTGGGCAATCAAGCGAGGAAACTTGGGCACCTTGACCATCTCTTTGTAGTAAGTCCGCATTAAATCGAGAAAGTTTTCATGACTGCTCTCTTCAACTAACTTCTGCATTTGTAGCTGCATCGGTCGTAGGGTTTCACGTAGCATCGCCTCAAATAACCCAGCCTTACTGCCAAAGTAATAACGGATCATCGCAATGTTCACACCCGCACGCTCAGCGATCAGGCGTGTCGAGACCTTGTCGTATGGCTGAACAACAAACAGATCGCGAGCATGCTCAATCAATAACTGTCGAACATCTAAGTTCTGCTGAGGCCGCCCCGCTTTTCGTGCCGTCATGGCAAAAATCCATCTCTATAATTAATCATCCGATTAATTATAGAGATAAACAGACGTAACAGTAGAAGATTAATTACTCACTATTTAATCAAGTGATTAATTAATAGGGTCACACTTATAATTTTTTTGGTGAATCGTTCCATCAAAAAGATTTACTACAAAGTTTTAACCTACACATCAGCCAAACGATAAACTAACCCGCCAATACAAAACCACCAATCAGTCGATTTAGCCAAAGAGGAGATAAAAAACAGCACAAACCAAACCAAAACACTGCCAATGCACGCTGATATTGGATTTTCTTGTTTGACGCTCAGAATAAATTACGGTAAATATGGTGTTAACAGTTTATTTACGGATATTTGTGTAATGATTTTTTCTTCTTCTCTACTGCTGAAACTTCTCCTTATCGTGAACCAATCGCGCGGGTAAGTTGTGGGTCAAGAACTACACAAATATTAAAACCCGCACTGAGCGGGTTTTTTTGTAACTGGCACTTTTAAAAGAACATCATTCTTAATAATAATTTGGATAGCAATCGATTCATTATCGATATAAGGAAGCACCCATGAACGATCAAGTAATAATTTTTGATACTACCTTACGTGACGGCGAGCAAGCATTGGCAGCAAGCCTTACGGTAAAAGAGAAGTTACAGATCGCTTATGCTCTTGAGAGACTGGGTGTGGATGTTATCGAAGCTGGCTTCCCTATCTCTTCTCCAGGTGATTTTGAATCAGTTCAAACGATTGCAAAACACATCAAAGGCAGCCGTATTTGTGCGCTTTCTCGTGCTGTTGCAAAAGATATAGACGCCGCTGCAGAAGCACTAAAAGTAGCGGACCAATTCCGTATTCACACTTTCATTTCAACATCGACGGTACACGTACAAGATAAGCTACGCCGCAGCTACGACGATGTTGTCGAGATGGCAGTGAAAGCCGTCAAACATGCGCGTAACTACACTGACGATGTGGAGTTTTCTTGTGAGGATGCAGGTCGTACCCCTATCGATAACCTATGTCGCATGGTTGAAGCCGCGATTAACGCGGGCGCGAAAACCATCAACATTCCAGACACCGTTGGCTACACAGTACCGAATGAGTTTGGTGGCATTATCAAAACGCTATTCGATCGCGTACCCAACATCGATCAAGCGATCATCTCTGTTCACTGTCACGATGACTTAGGTATGTCGGTTGCGAACTCAATTGCTGCTGTACAAGCGGGCGCTCGCCAAATTGAAGGCACAATCAATGGTATTGGAGAACGTGCGGGTAACTGTTCTCTAGAAGAAATCGCAATGATCATCAAAACTCGCCAAGAGTTGTTAGGTGTTCATACTGGTTTGGATCATAAAGAGATTCACCGTACCAGTAAGCTAGTGAGCCAACTTTGCCACATGCCAATTCAAGACAATAAAGCCATCGTTGGTGCAAATGCATTTAGCCACTCTTCAGGTATCCACCAAGACGGCATGCTTAAGAACAAAAACACTTACGAGATCATGACACCTGAGTCGATTGGTTTGAAAAACAAAGCATTGAATCTAACAAGCCGTAGTGGCCGTGCAGCAGTTAAGAGCCACATGGACGCAATGGGTTATAAAGATAATGAGTACAACCTAGATTCATTGTACGAAGACTTCTTGAAGCTTGCTGACCGTAAAGGACAAGTCTTCGATTACGACCTAGAAGCATTGATGCACTTCGCAAATCTACGTGATGAAGATGACTTCTATAAACTTAACTACCTAAGCGTACAATCTGGTAGTGTTATGTCTACCACCAGCATCAAATTGCAATGTGGTGATGAAGAGAAATGCGAAGCGGCTGTCGGCAATGGCCCGGTTGATGCTTTATACCAATGTATCTACCGCTTAACAGGCTACGAAATCGCGTTGGACAAGTTCGACCTGACTGCAAAAGGTGAAGGCGAAGATGGCTTAGGTCAAGCGGACATCATTGCTAACTATAAAGGCCGTAAGTACCACGGTACTGGCGTTTCAACCGATATCGTTGAAGCTTCTGGTCAAGCGTTGCTACACGTTATCAATAGCATTCAACGCGCAGACACTATTGCTGAAATGAAGCAGCAAAAATTCGCGACAGTTTAATACTCCAATAACAGAGCCCTAGAGCCGATGTTGTTGGCTTTAGGGACAAAATTTAAAACGAGCCAAACAGCTCAGTAACAAGAATTAAAGGATTAACATGACAGATAAATCATACAAAATTGCCGTACTACCTGGTGATGGCATTGGCCCAGAAGTAATGCAACAAGCACACAAAGTGCTAGACGCGATTGAAAAGAAACACGCAATTAGTTTTTCTCGCGAGGAGTATGATGTTGGTGGTATCGCTATTGATAACCACGGCTGTCCACTTCCAGAAGCAACCGTTGCAGGCTGTGAAGAATCTGACGCGGTACTTTTTGGTTCTGTCGGCGGTCCTAAATGGGAACACCTTCCACCAAACGACCAACCTGAACGTGGTGCCCTACTTCCTCTTCGTAAACACTTCCAACTGTTCTGTAATCTACGTCCTGCACAAATCCACAAGGGTTTAGAGTCTTTCTCTCCTTTACGTGCTGACATCTCAGGTAATGGTTTCGACATCGTGGTTGTTCGTGAACTAACCGGCGGTATCTACTTCGGTCAACCAAAAGGCCGTGAAGGCGAAGGTGCAACTGAAAAAGCGTTTGATACTGAGGTTTACCATCGTTACGAAATCGAACGTATTGCAAAGATTGCGTTTGAATCTGCTCGTCTACGTAACAAAAACGTTTACTCAATCGATAAAGCGAACGTTCTACAAAGCTCTATCCTATGGCGTGAAGTGGTTGAAGAAGTCGCGAAAGACTACCCAGATGTGAAACTGAGCCACATGTACATCGATAACGCGACCATGCAGCTAATCAAAGACCCATCTCAGTTTGACGTGATGCTTTGTTCGAACATCTTCGGTGACATCATCTCTGATGAGTGTGCAATGATCACAGGCTCTATGGGCATGCTTCCTTCTGCAAGCTTGAACGAAAGCAACTTCGGCCTATACGAACCAGCAGGTGGCAGTGCACCAGATATCGCAGGTAAGAACATTGCGAACCCAGTCGCGCAAATTCTTTCTGCAGCCCTAATGCTTCGTTACAGCTTAGGCGAAGAAGCTGCAGCACAAGACATCGAAACAGCGGTATCTAAAGCACTTTCTGCAGGCGAGTTAACGGCAGACCTTGCAGGCAAAAACCAAGCACTGACTACCTCAGAAATGGGTGACAAGATCGCTGAGTACATCTTAGCTTCATAAGCTAGATGCTTAGATTAGAAGCAAGTACATAAGAATAATATCAAGCCAAGTCTGCTTAAACCGCATGACTTGGCTCGAAACAAACACTGGGACTGATGCTCCCAAGGAAGAAAAGCTATGTCGACAAACCAGCAAGCAAAAACCTTATACGAAAAAGTTTATGATGCTCACGTTGCGGTTGCAGCGAAGGGTGAAACGCCAATTCTTTATATCGATCGTCACTTAGTCCATGAAGTAACGTCGCCACAAGCCTTTGATGGCCTGCGTGAAAAAGGCCGTAAAGTTCGCCAAGTAGGCAAAACTTTTGCAACCATGGATCACAACGTATCGACACAAACCAAAGACATCAACGCTTCTGGTGAGATGGCTCGTATCCAAATGGAAACGCTATCGAAAAACTGTGAAGAGTTTGGTGTCACGCTTTACGACTTAAACCACAAATACCAAGGTATTGTGCACGTAATGGGTCCTGAGCTAGGTATCACTCTGCCGGGCATGACCATCGTATGTGGTGACTCACACACGGCGACACACGGTGCATTTGGTTCATTAGCATTCGGTATCGGTACTTCAGAAGTAGAGCACGTTCTAGCCACTCAAACGCTAAAACAAGCGCGCGCTAAAACCATGAAGATCGAAGTAAAAGGCAAAGTCGCTGAAGGCATTACCGCAAAAGATATCGTACTAGCTATCATCGGCAAGACAACAGCCGCTGGCGGTACAGGCTACGTGGTTGAATTCTGTGGTGAGGCCATTACG
This sequence comes from Vibrio splendidus, assembly GCF_003345295.1. Taxonomy (NCBI): domain Bacteria; kingdom Pseudomonadati; phylum Pseudomonadota; class Gammaproteobacteria; order Vibrionales; family Vibrionaceae; genus Vibrio; species Vibrio splendidus. The sequence continues at coordinate 110,018 of NZ_CP031055.1, read as the reverse complement.
GACCTTACAATGGAAGGTCGTATGACGGTATGTAACATGGCAATCGAGCTTGGCGCTAAAGCGGGTCTAATTGCTCCAGATGCAACGACATACGAATACATCAAAGGTCGTAAGTTCTCTCCTGAGGGCGAAGACTTAGAAGCCGCTATTGAATACTGGAACACATTGAAAACCGATGCTGATGCAGAATTCGATGCGGTTGTTACACTAGAAGCAGCAGACATCAAACCACAAGTTACTTGGGGTACTAACCCAGGTCAGGTTATCTCGGTAGACACACCAATCCCTGCACCAGAAAGCTTCGCAGACCCTGTTGAAAAGGCATCTGCAGAAAAAGCGTTGGCTTACATGGGTCTTGAAGCGGGTAAATCTCTATCGGATTACAACGTCGATAAAGTCTTCGTAGGTTCTTGCACTAACTCGCGTATCGAAGACATGCGTGCAGCTGCTGCGGTAGCGAAAGGCCGCCAAGTAGCGAAGCATGTTCAAGCATTAATCGTTCCGGGTTCTGAGCAAGTAAAAGCACAAGCAGAAGCTGAAGGCTTAGATGTAATCTTTAAAGAAGCCGGCTTCGAATGGCGTTTGCCAGGTTGTTCTATGTGTCTTGCAATGAACAACGACCGCCTTGGTCCACAAGAACGCTGTGCTTCTACATCAAACCGCAACTTTGAAGGCCGCCAAGGCCGTGATGGTCGTACGCACCTAGTTAGCCCAGCAATGGCAGCCGCAGCGGCAATCGCTGGTCACTTTGTCGATATTCGTGAACTTTAATTAGAGGATTTAACATGTCAGGTTTTCAACAACACACCGGATTAGTCGTTCCTCTAGATACGGCCAACATCGATACTGATGCGATCATTCCAAAGCAGTTTCTACAGAAAGTAAACCGCATCGGTTTTGGTAAGCACTTGTTCCACGATTGGCGCTTCCTAGATGATGCAGGCCAACAACCAAACCCAGAGTTTGTAATGAACGCACCTCGCTATAAAGGCGCTTCAATTCTACTGGCTCGTGAAAACTTCGGTTGTGGTTCATCTCGTGAACACGCACCTTGGGCGCTTGCTGATTATGGTATTCAAGTGATGATCGCGCCAAGCTTCGCAGACATCTTCTATGGTAACTCGATCAACAACCAAATGGTGCCGGTTCGATTGACTGAGCAAGAGGTGGATGAGCTATTCCAATTCGTAGAAGCGAATAAAGGCGCTGAAATTACTGTTGATTTAGAAGCTATGAAAGTCAGTGCAAATGGAAAAGAATACTCGTTTGAAATTGATGAGTTCCGTCGTCACTGTTTACTGAATGGCCTAGACAACATAGGTCTAACGCTTCAACATGCCGATAAGATCTCTGAGTTTGAAGCGAAAATTCCTAGCTTCCTAAAATAATGAGACATTTCTGAATAAACCTAAAGGTTGGCCAAGTGCCAACCTTTTTTATTCGATTCAACTTCTTCATTTAACTCAAATCTGTGGTTTAACTAAAGAGCCATGAAAGAAAATCGTAAAGCATAAGGTCTTAGTAGTCAGTCATCAGGAGAATGCCATGAAACAACTACTTGTTATTATCAGCCTACTTTTCTCAACCTTAGCTTGGTCGGCGCCAAAATCTGAACTGTGGCCGTACTGGAATCAAAGTAATGAAGCCAACTCTGAGCAAGTTTCTCATCAAGATTGGCAACAATTCCTCGATAACTATTTAGTCACGCAAGGCCAACACACCTTAGTTAGATATCAAGCAGCGAGCACTGCAGACAAGACAAAGCTCAAACAGTACATCAAGCGACTGGAGCAGGTTAATCCGCTCGACTATTCAAAAGCGGAGCAGTATGCCTACTGGGTTAATCTATATAACGCCGTGACCGTCGATTTAATTCTTGATGCCTACCCAATCAAATCAATTACCAAGCTCGGCGGGTTATTCAGTTTTGGACCATGGGGAGATAATGTGGTTGTCGTCAACGGTAAATCACTGACACTCAATGATATTGAACATCGAATCTTAAGACCTATTTGGCAAGACCCACGCACGCATTACGCGGTGAATTGTGCGAGTTTAGGTTGTCCTAACCTACAACTTCAAGCCTTTACGGCTGACAACACCGAGGCTCTACTAGAACAAGCGTCGACCGAGTTTGTTAATAGTGACAAAGGTGTGTTAATTGAAAACAACAAACTTCAACTATCATCGATTTACGAATGGTTTGCTGTGGATTTTGGTACAGAAAAACAACTCATTCAACACTTAGACCAGTATCGAACAAAGCCGGTGACGAACACTGAAAAAATCAGTTATGACTACGATTGGTCACTTAACCAAGCAAACTAGTTCTAACGCGAAAGTTAATCACTAAAGCTAAACAAAAAAAGAGGCTAGAGGTTTTATTAACCACTCGCCTCTTCTCAATTCTTTGACCGTATCTCCACAATTAAAAGCTTGAGTCTGGTTGTTGTAAGAACTCAATTTCCTCAGGAGTCGAAGTTCGACCTAGTACTTCATTACGGTGTGGGTAACGACCAAAACGCTCAATGATCACCTTGTGCTTAAACTCAAAATCAAGGTTATTCTCTAGCCCTGTCTGGGAAAAAAGCAGCACCGCTTGTTCATGCATCAGAAAAGATTCACTATGCATATAAGGCATGTAGAGGAAGCTTTTCTGTTGTTGATTGAGTTGGTGATCAAAGCCACCCGCTACCGCTTCTTGAGCTAGAACCAACGCCATAGGATCTGCAGTAAACGCATATGGACTATTTCTACCAAGATTCCGAGAAAACTGGTCAAGCACGATAATCTCAGCCAAGCGACCCTCTGCTGTCTGACGCCATTCAAATAACTCACCTTGAATGGCGGCTTTGTGCAGTTCAGAAAAACGAGACGCTATCAAAGCGTCAATCTCGGCGCCGCCAGTAAACCAATCTTTAGGCGTCAATTCATCGAACCAAAACTCTAGAACATTCTGATACGTTACCGTCATATAATTCCCTTTAATAAAAAAACCGAGTAATTTTGTTATTACTCGGTTTAGTGTTCGATTACTTAAAACCTTTGACCTTCTTTATCAGGTCATACGCATTCTGAATTTCTTGCGATTTTTCTTTCGCGACATTCATCATCTCTGGCGGTAAACCCTTCGCCATCAATTTATCTGGGTGGTGCTCATTCATCAATTTACGATAAGCTTTTTTCACCTCTTTACCTTCGGCACTTTCACTTACCCCAAGTACCTTGAAAGCATCTGCCAGTTGGTTCTGTTGTGAAGCCTGTTGCCAACCTGATGATTGCCCGTGACCTTGATGACCACCAAAGCTTCCACCTTGTTGTTGGAAACGGAACGCTGCTTCTTGCATCTGCAAGCGGCGCTCTAGTTGCTCTGCAGAAAACCCTAGGCCTTGCGCTATCTTATGCAAAACCTGACGCTCACTAGGGTGCAAGCTTCCATCAGCAAATGCGGCAGATACCTGAAGCTCCAGAAAGAACTGCAGAAGATCAAAACGGCCGCCCGATGAGATTTTTACACGCTCAAGCACATCACCTAGCGGAAAGTCACTCTCCTTACCATCACGGAATGCATCTTGCGCCGCTTTACGTTGTTCACCATGCAGATTCATACGCTCCATCATTGTAGAAGCAAGCTGAATCTCTTCAGGTGTTACCTGCCCTTTTGCTTTAGCAACATGTCCCATAACCGCAAAAGCCGCTTTAAAGAACTCGTTCTGCCTTTCAGCTTGGCTTGGTCCACGACCAAAACCAGAACTATTGAACCCCGATTGGTTTAAACGTCGAGCCTTATCAAATTGATGCCCCAAAAATAGGCCAAAAACTAAACCAAGCGGACCTCCAAATAAAAAGCCAAAAAAAGCGCCCAAAATTTTGCCAAATATTTGCATTATGTGTTCTCTATCTATGAATTTTGTCTGAGTAACGCTGTCTGATGATGCTGAATGCTAATATTTCCTTTATCATAAGGAAAATGCTTTATTAATTGGATTGATACTAGATCAACCCTTCATCTAGTGACACAGGATAGTTCAACTTCATGCAATCTTTTTCCCGCACCTTGTTAGCCGCGTCTATAAGTACGGCATTATACGTGTCGACAACTCAAGCTGAAACAATCACCGATAGTAGTGTGCAGGAAATGCCCTCTATAGATCAATGCTTGATCGAGCCCGCTGCAGAAAACGAGACACAGCTACCCGCTCATGTTGAGTCAGATCGCTTAGAAGCTATCAATGGTGACAAGGCAATCTATTCGGGTGACGTAAGAGTTACGCAAGGGAACAAGACCATCCTTGCTGATAATGTGACCCTACACCAACAAGAAAATATCGTTGTAGCTGAAGGCAACGTAAACTTTAGTGATGGTCAAATAAAATCAGTGTCAGACAGAGCAACCAACAATCTGACTACCGATGAAATGACGCTAGAAAATACCGACTACGAATTTCTTTGCGAACCAGGTCGCGGTGATGCGGTTTATATCGCAAAAACAGGCAAAGCGGTTTATGAAATTGAAGATGGCTCGATCACCTCTTGCCCTATCGGCGATAATGCTTGGCGTCTAAGAGCATCAAGTATTGACGTCGATCAAAATGAAGAACAAGCCACCTTTTATAACCCACGTTTTGAAATTCAAAGTGTTCCTGTCTTCTACTTACCTTACTTAACTGTGCCTATTGGCGATACCCGTAAAACTGGTTTCTTGTACCCAACAGTTTCATACGGTTCAAGCGATGGCTTTGAAGCTGAAATCCCGGTTTATTGGAACTTAGCACCAAACTACGACTTGGAAACCACCTTTAAGTACATGCAAGAGCGTGGTACCCAACTTAACAGTAAATTCCGTTACTTGAGCGATTTTGGCTCAGGTAGTATCGAGTCTGAATATTTACCGGATGACAAAAAATACTCCGAAAAAGGCGACCGTTGGGGGGCTCAACTCCAGCATTCAGGGATATTCCAGCAATCATGGTTGTTTGAAGTCGACTACTCAAAAGTCAGCGATATTGATTACTTTACCGATCTAAGTTCTGGTATTGGTAACCGTGAAGATGGTCAATTACTTCAAGAAGGCCGAGCGACCTACCGTTCACAGAACTGGGATGCTTCTGTACTTGTCCGAGATTTCCAAGTCCTAACCGATACAAAAAACAACTTACCGTATCGTTTAATGCCTCAGTTAGAGTACAACTACTACGCTCCTGAGGTCATGGATTACCTAGATTTCGACCTCATTAGCCATGTGTCACTGTTCGATACTGATGCCTCGGGCAAACCATCTGCCACTCGTGTCCACATTGAACCTGGCATTACAATTCCGGTAGGCAATACCTGGGGTACCTGGACAACAGAAGCTCGCTTACTTGGTACGTATTACCAACAAGATCTTGATGGCGTTGATACGGGCGCAGGCTCTGATTATGAAGATTTGGAAGAATCAGTAAGTCGCGTGATCCCTGAATTTAGAAGCCATGCGGGTGTCGTACTAGAACGAGATACCACTATTGTTGGTAACTATACTCAAACACTAGAGCCGCAAGTCCAATACTTGTATGTTCCAGAAGAAGATCAAAGTGATATTGGCCTTTACGATACAACACTACTACAGACTGATTACTACGGCCTGTTCAGAAGCCGTAAATACAGTGGCGTGGATCGTATAGCAGCCGCAAACCAAGTGAGTTACGGCGCATCCTCTCGCTTCTTTGATGACGAATACAAAGAACGCCTAAATATATCATTTGGTCAAATATTCTATTTTGATAAAGATACAAAGCAAACCCTGAGTAGTGAAGGTTCTGATGCTAAAACTAATTATTCTTCTTGGGCTATTGAAATGGACTTCAACTACGATGACTACCTGTTCTACCATGGTGGCGTGCAATACGATATTGATACCACTGCGATGCAGCTTGCAAACAGTACGTTAGAATACCGTTTTGGTGGTGGTTACATACAAACCAACTATCGCTACGTTACAGAAGAATACATAAATGAAACGGTTGATTTTGACGTATCATCAATAACAAGAGATGGCATCTCTCAAGCAGGCTTACTTGGCGCTTACCAAATTTCACCGAAATGGAATACCAGTGCTCAATATTTCTATGATTTGACTACACAAGAGAATCTCGAGTGGTTAGCTCGGTTAAACTATAAATCGGATTGTTGGTACATCGGCTTTACCTATAGTAACCGTTTGACAAATAACATTAGTGACCCAAACACTACGCCTGAATATGAAAATAACTTCAGTGTGAACTTCGGTATTGTCGGCTTTGGCACTAATATCGGCTCTGACTCTGGCGCTGTTGGGGATAGTAGTTCTGATAACTCTCTGAGCTACGGCCGCCCATTCTTCTTAAACAACTAATTTTCTTTACTGATAAAACATCAGTAAATTTAAAGGATTACACATGACATTGTGGAAACGCACATTAATTGCCATCGCAGCAGCTTGCACTGTATCAGTAAGCTACGCAGCGCCGGTAGAACTAGACAGCGTAAAAGTTATCGTTAACGAAGGCGTGATCTTACAAAGTGACATCGATGCTTCAATGAAGACGCTGCGCGCAAATGCTAAGAAAAGTGGTCAAACGTTACCATCGCAAGATGTCTTGAATGAACAGGTTCTAGAGAAGCTGATCATCGATACCATTCAAACGCAAGAAGCAGAACGTATTGGCGTTCGTATTGATGATGCTCGACTTGATCAAGCAATCGAAGGCATAGCGAAAGACAACAACCAGACTGTAGAACAATTAACAGCGTCGGTTGCTGAAGAAGGCCTTAGTTACAATGCATTTCGCGAACAAGTAAGAAAAGAGATTGCGGCAAGTGAAGCGCGTAACGCCTTAGTGCGTCGTCGTATCAACATTCTTCCAGCTGAAGTCGATAGCCTTGCGGATATCTTGGCGCAAGAGACTAACGCGACCGTTCAATACAAAATCGGACACATCCAACTTCGCTTTAATGATGACCAAACCAAAGAAGAGCTAGAAGCTCAAGCTAAAGAAGTGGTTGAGGAACTTAACTCAGGCAAAGATTTCAGCACCATGGCTTATACTTATTCAAAAGGCCCTAAAGCGCTACAAGGTGGTGACTGGGGGTGGATGCGTAAAGAAGAGATGCCTACCATTTTTGCAGACCAAATCAAAATGCAGAATAAAGGCAGCATCATCGGTCCTTTCCGAAGCGGCGTTGGTTTCCATATTCTGAAAATTGAAGATGTGAAAGGCTTGGAAACAGTAGCGGTGACGGAAGTTAATGCTCGTCATATCCTAATTAAACCGACCGTCATCTTAAGTGACGACGGTGCCAAGGAGCAACTTGAAGAAATCACGCGTCGTGTAAACGCGGGTGAAGCGAGCTTTGGTGAACTTGCGCAGCAATACAGCCAAGATCCAGGCTCTGCAGTGCAAGATGGTGAACTAGGCTACCAAACACCGGATTTGTATGTACCTGAATTTAAGCACCAAGTAGAAACGCTACCTGAAGGTAAGATCAGCGCACCATTTAAAACCGTGCATGGCTGGCACATTGTTGAAGTACTAGACCGTCGAGAAGTTGACCGTACCGATTCAGCTTTGAAAAACAAAGCTTACCAAATTCTATTTAACCGTAAGTTCAACGAAGAAGCTGGCGCTTGGCTACAAGAAGTAAGAGCGAGTGCTTTTGTTGAAATGGTTGAGGATGACCAAGATGACAACTAAACGCCTTGTCATTACGGCAGGTGAACCTGCAGGAATTGGGCCAGATTTAACTCTCGCCTTATCCCAAGAAAGCTGGCCACATCAGCTCGTGGTGTGTGCGGACAAAACCCTACTAGCAGAGCGAGCTCAAATGTTAGGGATCGAGGTGGAGCTGTTGGATTACGATTCAACCGCGCCCAAGCAACCTCAACGCTCTGGAACATTGGTTGTGAAACATGTTCCACTCGCTGAAGTCGCCGTTGCGGGTCAACTTAATGAAGCGAACGGCCACTACGTATTAAATACATTAGAAACCGCAGCAATTGGCTGTATGAATGATGAATTTGATGCTATTGTCACCGGCCCTGTTCACAAGGGTGTAATTAACCGAGCTGGCGTTGCTTTTAGTGGCCATACCGAGTTCTTTGCAGAGAAGTCCAATACACCGCTCGTGGTGATGATGTTGGCAACAGAAGGGCTGCGTGTTGCGCTAGTAACAACGCACATCCCACTAGCTTATGTATCTCAAGCAGTGACCGAAGACAGATTAGAGCAAATTATTGCAATTCTGAATAAAGATTTGGTTGAAAAGTTTGCTATTGAGAAACCAACTATCTACGTGTGTGGCTTGAATCCACATGCAGGTGAAGATGGTTGCTTGGGACGTGAAGAGATAGAAACCATCACCCCGACGCTAGAAAAAATTCGCCAAAAAGATGGCATCAATTTAGTTGGCCCATTGCCAGCAGACACCATCTTTAATGAAAAATATTTGCAAGATGCAGATGCTGTTTTAGGTATGTATCACGACCAAGTACTCCCAGTATTGAAATACAAAGGGTTTGGTCGTTCAGTGAACATCACGCTTGGCTTACCGTTTATTCGAACATCAGTCGACCACGGTACCGCCTTAGACTTGGCAGGGAAAGGCCAAGCCGATACAGGGAGCTTTAGAACAGCGCTCACGCACGCCATTGAATTAGTAGAGAAAAAACAATGAGAAATGATGTCCACTTAGGGCACAAAGCGCGTAAACGTTTTGGTCAAAACTTCCTTAACGATCCATACATTATTGATGGCATCGTATCTAGCATTAACCCACTACCAGGTCAAAACTTGGTAGAGATCGGTCCTGGTCTAGGCGCAATTACTGAGCCAGTGGGTAAGCTTGTCGATAAATTTACAGTTATCGAATTGGATAGAGACCTGGCTGAACGTCTTCGCAACCATCCCGATCTGGCTGATAAGCTAACGATCTATGAAGGCGATGCAATGAAGTTCGATTTCGAACAACTTGTTAAGCCAAACAACAAGCTACGTATTTTCGGTAACTTGCCATACAACATCTCGACACCATTGATGTTCCACCTTTTTGAGTTCCATAAAGACGTGCAAGACATGCACTTCATGCTTCAAAAAGAAGTGGTTAACCGATTAGCGGCCGGCCCAGGTACTAAAGCTTATGGTCGTCTTACGGTAATGGCTCAATACTACTGTAAAGTGACGCCTGTGCTAGAAGTGCCACCAACGGCCTTCGTTCCGCCACCGAAAGTAGATTCTGCAGTAGTACGCCTACAGCCATACGAAGTGCTACCTTACCCGGCAAAAGATCTGAAATGGCTAGATCGTGTATGTCGTGAAGGCTTTAACCAGCGTCGTAAAACGGTTCGTAACTGCTACAAGAGCCTAATCGACAAGGAAGTACTTGAAGAGTTGGGTGTTAACCCAGGCATGCGTCCTGAAAATTTAACGCTCGAGCAGTTTGTCGACATGGCAAACTGGTTGTACGACACTCACAGCGCTGACAAATAATTCTAAAAGGCTCCTACACTTCGGTGAGGAGCCTGTTTTTTATGTAATACTTTAAAGTATACCAACAACAAAAGGTGCGAATATGGATATATCTACGCCTTGTATCAAATGTCAGGTTCACTCTAAATACATAGAGGAACAATCTGAACCAACGAAGAACCGCTACGTCTTCGCCTACATTATTACCATCAAAAATCTCAGTAAAACAACGGTTCAACTAATGTCTCGCCGCTGGCTGATTACCGACTCCAACGGCAAACAACTCACCATAGAAGGTGATGGCGTGGTTGGGCAACAACCCGTGATTGAAGCCAACGACGAATACACTTACACCAGTGGTACCGTCATCGAAACTCCTGTGGGTGTTATGCAAGGTCATTATGTGATGACTGATAACAAAGGCATCGACTTCATAACTGAAGTTGATCCATTCAGACTCGCAATCCCTAATATTCTTAATTAGTCGTACATCCGTATCTACAGGAAATTATTGTGTCGAATTATATTGTCGGAGACATCCAAGGGTGCTTCGACGAACTTCAATTACTGCTTAAAACCGTCAATTTTGATAAGCAGCAAGATACCTTATGGGTTGCTGGTGACTTAGTCGCCCGTGGTCCTAAATCATTGGAGACGCTACGCTTTATTCGTAGCCTAGGTAACGCTGCTAAGGTTGTATTAGGCAACCATGACTTGCATCTACTTGCGGTTTCCTTAGGGCTATTTCCAGCTAAAGCAAAAGACAAGACTCAACCCATTCTTGATGCAGAAGACCGAGAACAGCTGCTCGAATGGTTAAGACAACAGCCTTTGATTCAAGAACATCCAGAGTTCGTAATGTCTCATGCTGGCATCTCACCTCAATGGGATCTAGAGCGAGCGCGTATTGAAAGTCTGGAAATAGCTGATTTATTAAAATCAGAGCAGTGGCAATGGCTTATCGAAAACATGTACAGCAACACGCCTGACTCATGGTGTCAAAATTTAGAAGGGATTGAGCGCTATCGCTATGCGATAAACAGCCTGACTAGAATGCGCTTCTGTTTTACTGATGGCCGACTCGATATGGCCTGTAAACTTCCGCCAAGCGAAATTACCACTGAGCCGTTAGTGCCTTGGTTTGACCTACCACAACGTATAAAGCTGGATAAAACAGTTATTTTTGGACACTGGGCTGCGCTAGAAGGTTACTCAGGAAAAGATGTGATTGGACTTGATACTGGGTGTGTGTGGGGGGGAGACTTGACGATACTTCGCTGGGAAGACAAACAGTTTTTCACTCAAAAAGCGCTATAGAAACACGAGATACGAGATACGAGATACGAGATACGAGATACGAGATACGAGATACGAGATACGAGATACGAGATACGAGATACGAGATACGAGATACGAGATACGAGATACGAGAAGCTTGCGCTAGCTGTGCACAGTAACGCAAGCATTTTCAGAGCCTAACTCTTAATAACCACCGTTAACGCTCGAGAACCACAAACTCCATATCGTGCTTGTTTTTCTCATCCGCTTGATAAGTATCATTAAAGCTCTGCTTCCAACCTTCTCCCCAGTCTGGGAATTGAGTATCACCATCCACATCAAAATCGATATAAGTCAGGTATAACTTGTTCGCTCTTGGTAAGCAGGTTTCATAGATTGAACCACCACCGATGATCATCACTTCATCAACATCACTTACCAGCTCTAGTGCTTTTTCAATCGAAGTTACCGTCGTTACGCCTTCGATTTCTAAACTCTCGTCGCGGCTGATTACAACGTTCAGCCTCCCCGGCAAAGGGCGACCAATTGAATCGTAAGTTTTACGCCCCATCACGACAGGTTTGCCCATAGTTGAACGTTTAAACCATGCGAAATCTGCAGGTAAATGCCAAGGCATCTGATTGTCTTTACCAATTACACGGTTGTTCGCCATTGCCGCTATCATGCTGATGATCATAAATCGAAAGTCCTGTCCTTACTTGAAAATGAAGTTGAAGCTAGACGATAGGTCTACGACGGTAGAATAACAGCCCAGGCACTGCTAAGCCAACCGCAAGCCCTGCGATAATGAACATCGATTTCAAAAAGTTCTCCATCAACAATGCCAATAGTTCTGGGTTGTATCCGGCTCGGTTAATCTCAACCATGGCAATCATCGCCTTAAAGGCAAACACGCCAGGGACCATCGGAATCAAGGCTGCAACCGTAAATACTTTCGGGTGTGCTAACAATTTATGCGACCAATGCACCCCTATCATGCCTACCAATGTAGCAGCAAAGAACGTCGCCCATTCAATAGGAATACCAAAGTGCATCATCAAATAACGGCTACCGTGACCAATGGAACCTCCCAGCGCACAATAAATTAATGCTCGTTGCGGTACGTTAAACACCAATGCAAAACCAACCGCAGGAATCGCAGCAAAAAACATGTCGTTGAGTAACCCAACAAAAAGTTCCAAAATAGTCATTAGTTCACCCACCCCCATACGTCAGATAGGCTCATCGCTGCGACAATACCTAAGCTTGTAGCCAACGTTAATAAACTGGCCATGGTGAAGCGTGCGAGACCCATATTTATATGGCCTTTAAGCATATCTGCTACGGAGTTAATCAAAGGAAAACCAGGCACTAGCATCAATACTGACGAAGCCATCACGATAGTGGGTTGACCACCAATATTGTAGAGCACCGCCTGAGCTGAAATGGTGGTGGTGACAAAAGCGGTAATAGCAAAATTTAATAACGGATTGAAATGACGATGACCGATCTCTTGTCTCACAATCATACCGCAAGCCGAAGCTATAAACGTCATCATAAAGACATGCCAATCTCCGCCAGCAAGACGGCTAAAAGAAGCACACGATAGCCCAATCATTACGACAACTAACCAACGGTTGTAGCGTTCAGGACTGATCCCTTGGATCTTATTATAAGCTAAATCATAATCAAGAATCCCTTTCTCCATCATGATACACACGCGTTGAATCTCGGTTATCACCTGCATATTAATGCCACGATCAGCGCAACTTCGAGTCGTCGTTATGCAATGATCATCCATTACTGTTGTCACAACCAACGCATTGGCTGACAGTGCAACTTCAACCTCATTCACCCCACAAGCAATACCGATGCGGCGCATAATGTCACCGACCAGTGTGCTCTCGGCGCCATGAGCTAATAACATTTGTCCTGATTGAGCGACTAACCTTGAGATCGCTCTTTGTTTTGATGCCATGATTTCCTTCCCATAGGCGTTAATTATCTAAAGATAAATTTTGCATAAAAAACAGCAAGACGTCATGATTTAGATACAAAAAAACCGCAATTTTCATTGCGGTTTAATAAAACTATCAGCGTATCTTAGAAAAAGCGACCAAAGTGCTTATAAGAAACTACGAGGATTATTAATCACGAACATAGATAACATGACCGTCATCTTCTTCGTCATCCCAATCATCCCAGTCGTCGTCATCTTCAGTAACGACATTCTTACCGGCCATCGCATCTTTATGGTAGTCATCCCACATAAAGTTAACTTTTTCTTCTTCTTCAATTGCTTCAACTTCACGAGGTAGGTTCTCCATGAACTCACCCAGTTTAAAGCAAAGATCTTTGGTACCGATCTTGTTTACAGCAGAGATCTTGAAGTACTCGCCTTCCCAACCCAAAGCTTCAACGATTTCTTGAATCTTTTCGTCAGCTTCTTCTTCAGGCATTAGGTCAACTTTATTGAATACTAACCAACGAGGTTTCTGTGCAACTTTCTCACTGTATTGCTCAAGCTCATCGATGATCGTCAGTGCATTCTGAATAGGATCAGAACCATCGATCGGCAAAATATCGATCATATGCAGAAGAACGCGACAACGCTCAAGGTGCTTCAAGAAACGAATACCAAGACCAGCGCCATCAGCTGCGCCTTCGATCAAGCCAGGGATATCGGCAACTACGAAACTCTTCTCAGGGACAACACTTACCACACCTAAGCTAGGGATTAGCGTCGTAAACGGGTAATCAGCCACTTTTGGTTTCGCAGCAGATACTGAGCGAATAAACGTAGATTTACCAGCGTTTGGCAAACCAAGCATACCAACATCCGCTAGCAGAAGAAGCTCTAAACGTAGTTCGCGAACTTCACCTTTAGTACCCATTGTCTTTTGACGAGGAGCACGGTTAACAGACGACTTAAAGCGCGTGTTACCAAGACCGTGCCAACCACCTTTACCAACCATAACTTTCTTGCCATGCTCAGCAACTTCAGCAACGATTTCATTCGTGTGGATATCAACAGCGCGAGTACCTACCGGTACTTTCATCGTCATATCTTTACCACGTTTACCAGTACAGTTACCACCGCGGCCATTTTCGCCACGCTCAGCATTGTAAAAACGTTGGAAACGGTAATCGATCAGTGTGTTTAAGTTTTCATCCGCTTGAATGTAAACATCACCGCCATCACCGCCATCACCGCCGTCAGGACCACCTTTAGCGACGAATTTTTCGCGCCAAAAGCTTACTGTACCATTACCGCCATCACCGGCTTCTATTTTTACTGATGCTTCATCAACGAATTTCATTTTTTAACTCCGCACTTACGTTGCGTTACCACTCATCAAGGAATGATATAAATTCTAGCAGATCCGTGTTTAGATCGATCACCTAAGATCTAGATCGATCTGCAACCAAGGAACAAATAAGGAGAGGTTCTTTGCTTTCTGTATCTTAAAAAACAAACGGCTTCTTAATAAAACCAAACTGTTTCTCAAAAATAGAACGGCTTATCAAAACCAAAACAAGAGCGTCTACTTTTTTATTCTCGCTATAAATAAAAAACCCTGCCGAATCGGCAGGGCTTTTGAATTCAGCTTGAAAGCTAGTATAAATAATCTAATAAAAGATTAAATTACTCAGCTTCGATGCTTACAAACTTACGGTTTTTAGGACCTTTTACTGCAAATTTCACTTTACCTTCAGTAAGAGCGAAAAGAGTATGGTCTTTACCGATGCCAACGTTTGTGCCAGCGTGGAACTTAGTACCACGTTGACGAACGATGATGTTACCTGCAAGAACAGATTCACCACCAAAACGCTTAACACCAAGACGTTTGCTTTCTGAATCGCGGCCGTTATTAGTAGAACCGCCAGCTTTTTTATGTGCCATTGTTAAACTCTCCTAATACTTAAGCGTTAATGCCAGTGATTTTCACTTCTGTGAACCACTGACGGTGACCAGCTTGCTTACGCGAGTGCTTACGACGACGGAACTTAACGATTTTTACTTTATCGCCACGACCGTGTTGTACTACTTCTGCAGTAACTTTGCCACCTTCAACAAGAGGTGCACCAACAGCGATTTCTTCGCCGTTAGCAACAAGAAGAACTTTATCAAATTCTACAGTTGCACCAGTTTCAACGTCTAATTTCTCTAAACGAAGTGTTTGACCTTCGCTTACTCGGTGTTGTTTGCCACCAGATTGGAAAACAGCGTACATATTTTACTCCGCTTTTTCCGCACAGCCTATGGTTGTTAATTCTACAACTCGGGTGTGCGCTAAACTAATCAATAGGGCGCAGATTCTACGGGAATCATGCCGCTATGACAAGCCATATTTTTAAAATATTGGCGAAAACATGTTCGCCAAAGAAAAGTGCGGCAATGATGCCTTTAAGTGATGTATTAATCAACGTTTTTTAGTGTATTATTCAACAATTAAATACAACGTATAAGCCTTACAGGGTCTAACTTCAGCCGGATGAACAATGGATTTTAAAGCTATCCAAACGCTTACTGCCAATGATATGGCAAAAGTGAATGAAACAATTCAAGCCCAACTTAATTCTGACGTAAGTTTAATCAACCAGCTTGGTTTTTATATCGTTAGCGGTGGTGGCAAACGCCTACGTCCTTTGCTTGCTCTTTTATCTGCTCGTGCACTTGGTTATCAAGGTGAAGCTCATATCACCTCTGCAGCTTTTATCGAGTTTATTCACACAGCTACCCTTCTCCATGATGATGTCGTCGACGAGTCGGACATGAGACGCGGTAAAGCGACAGCCAACGCAGCTTTTGGTAATGCCGCTAGCGTTTTGGTGGGTGACTTTATCTACACTCGCTCGTTCCAGATGATGACAACGCTAGGATCCTTAAAGATCCTTGAGTTAATGAGTGAAGCAGTTAACGTGATTGCCGAGGGTGAAGTTCAACAATTAATGAACTGTAATAACCCGGACACCACAGAAGAAAGTTACATGCAGGTCATCTACTCGAAGACCGCTCGCTTGTTTGAAGCTGCAACGCAAATCGGTGCAATTCTTAGCGAATCATCACCTGAAATCGAAACGGCTATGCAAAACTACGGTAAATACCTAGGCACTGCATTCCAATTGATTGATGATGTGATGGATTACACTGCTGATGGTAAAGAGATGGGTAAGAACGTTGGTGACGATCTAGCCGAAGGCAAACCAACACTGCCTCTACTTTACGCAATGCACAATGGTTCTCCTGAACAAACCAGCATGATTCGAGAAGCGATTGAAAAAGCCAATGGTATGGAGCGTCTCGACGACATTATGGCTGTGATGAAAGGGACAGGCTCGTTAGAGTACACAACAAATAAAGCCTATGAAGAAGCAGATAAAGCGATTGCTGAGCTTTCTGTACTTCCTGATTCAGAATATAAGCAAGCGCTAACCACGCTCGCACACTTAGCTGTTAAACGTAGCAAGTAAGCAGGTTAATAGACAACTCGCTTCTAGCTTCTATATAAATAACAAAAAAGGGCCTCAGGGCTCTTTTTTAGTTTTGAACAAATATTTGTAAGATAATCAAATTCAATATCGGCTCGCTTCTAATGACAGCGGCAGTTGTACTTCAATTTCTTCAAGTTCTTCCATTGGCACTGCGTATTGCTCATGCCCATTGTAAGTCTCTACCAAGGCGTACTGCTCTTGCTCATCAATGACCAATATTTTTCCTAAGCGCCCCAAATAGTGGACATTCATACCCTTTTCAACAGTAGCCATAAACTTTACCTCGACCTTGGTTATATAGACAGATACGAGCAACTTGAATTTTAGGATCAAAAAAGCCGATCATAATGATCGGCTCTTATTAACTATCTTTTGGCTGAGTTAAATGGTGTCCCGCTTATTTAGCGAATTCAACACCGATCTCAATATCGCCATTTAGCGTTTCAAGCATGCTATCTAAAGCATTACGTTCGAAGTCGCTCAGTTCACCGTAGCTAAGGATCGCTTCTGCGCCCTCTTTGCCAAGTTTAACTGGTTGTGCGAAGAATGGTGCGTGCTCGCCTTCACCTTCAACGTATGCACATTCAATTACGTTCTCTTCGCCTTGAAGCGCTTTCACTAGAGCAAGACCGAAGCGACAAGCCGCTTGACCCATCGATAGTGTTGCACTGCCGCCGCCAGCTTTAGCTTCTACTACTTCAGTACCCGCATTTTGGATACGAGTTGTTAGCGCTGCGATTTCTTCATCAGTAAACTCTACGCCTTCAACTTGAGAAAGTAGAGGAAGGATCGTTACACCTGAGTGACCGCCGATAACAGGAACACGGATGTTGCTTGGATCTTTATCTTTCAGCTCAGCAACAAACGTTTCAGAACGAATAACATCAAGAGTAGTAATACCGAATAAACGACGCTTGTCGTAAACGCCCGCTTTCTTAAGTACTTCAGCAGCGATTGGTACTGTTGTATTTACTGGGTTAGTGATGATACCAACACAAGCAGTAGGACAAGTAACTGCGATTTTCTCTGCAAGAGACTTAACAATGCCAGCGTTCACATTGAAAAGATCCGCACGATCCATACCAGGCTTACGAGCAACACCCGCAGAAATAAGCACAACATCCGCACCTTCTAGTGCTGGTGTTGGATCTTCACCCGCGTAACCTTTGATCGAAACAGGTGTTGGGATATGGCTAAGATCGGCAGCAACACCCGGAGTTACCGGAGCGATGTCGTAAAGTGCAAGATCTGAACCAGCAGGCAGGCGGTTCTTTAGTAGTAGGGCTAGGGCTTGACCGATGCCACCAGCGGCACCAATAACAGCTACTTTCATTGTTATTCTCCTTGAGAGCTTTCTCTTATAAATTCTTGGTAGGGTAGTTCTTGAGCTAAATTATCGTTAAAAAAATATATTAATCACAAAGTGATTACAATCAATTAACGCCAGCTTTGCGACTTCGCGCAAGTCAATAAAACCGTGCTACACAGCAAGTTCGCATTATGGCGATAATCGACTGAAATAACAAAATAAGTCGACACTAATAACACATTATTCTATTAAATTTTTACAGTGATATGACTAACAAATTGCCGTGATATTTTAGCTAAAATTGAATATGTATGCGAGAATATGCAAACATCTTTGTTAATGAATAAGAATGACATATGCGCAATACAGAAAAACAAGACAACTTAGTTCGTGCTTTTAAATCATTACTAAAAGAAGAACGTTTTGGTTCGCAAGGCGAGATTGTCGATGCCCTCAAACATGAAGGTTTTGAAAGTATCAACCAATCTAAAGTTTCGCGTATGTTAACTAAGTTTGGTGCAGTTCGAACTCGTAATGCAAAAATGGAGATGGTTTACTGTCTTCCTGCTGAACTTGGTGTTCCGACAGTTTCTAGCTCTCTAAGAGAATTAGTATTAGATATTGACCACAACAATGCATTGGTGGTGATACACACTGGCCCAGGTGCGGCGCAACTTATTGCTCGTTTATTGGACTCACTGGGTAAGTCGGAAGGTATACTAGGTGTTGTTGCAGGCGATGATACTATCTTCATCACTCCCACCCTGTCCGTTACCACTAAGCAATTGTTTGATTCTGTGTGCGAACTGTTTGAATACGCAGGATAATTGGTCACTGTTTCATAACCATCAACCTGATTAATGGATCACGAACACCGATTCGCTTCGTGATCCAAATCACATCCTAGAATATCTATCTCCCCCTCCTCAAACACCACTAAACCATTGATTTTAAAAAACTCAGTAGCAAATCAAACATAAGATCTAAGCGTCATTTGTTAGATTTTTTAGCTATATCTTTTAACATTTGAGTAATTTTCTGCCAATTTTTGATATTATTCAGCCACTTTTTCATCACATGGATTGAAAAAGGTGCCGTTTCCAAATAGGAAACTCCAGAAACGACTACACTTGTTTCAGGGTTAATAATGAATAAAGGAAGGGAAATTCATGGCATTTACCAAACTTATTAAAGTTGGGGCTATTGCAGCTGCTGTAATGGGCGCTGGCGCAGTTAACGCTCAAGAGTTCATCACAATTGGTACTGGTTCAGTAACGGGTGTTTACTACCCAACTGGTGGCGCTATTTGTAAGCTAGTGAACAAAGGCCGCAAAGACCACAACATTCGTTGTTCTGTAGAATCTACTGGTGGTTCGATCTACAACGTTAACACCATCCGTGCTGGTGAACTAGATTTCGGTGTTGTTCAATCGGACTGGCAATACCACGGCTACAACGGTACAAGTAAATTTAAAGATCAGGGCGAATACAAAAAACTTCGCGCTATGTTCTCTCTACATACAGAACCGTTCAACATCATCGCTCGTACCGATGCTGGTATCAACAATGTGTCTGACCTAGCAGGTAAGCGTGTAAACATTGGGAACCCAGGCTCTGGTGACCGTGCAACGATGGGTGTTGTAATGGACGCTATGGGTTGGACTAACGATAGCTTCAAGCTTGCTTCTGAACTTAAAGGTTCTGAGCGTTCACAAGCTCTTTGTGACAACAAGATTGATGCATTCATCTACATGGTTGGTCACCCGAACGGATCAATCAAAGAAGCAACGACTTCTTGTGATGCAAAACTGGTTTCTGCAACTGGTCCACAAATCGACAAGATCGTAGCTGAAAACCCATACTACGCATACAGCACAGTTCCAGCTGGCATGTACCGTGGTACAGATGCTGACGTAAACAGCTTCGGTGTTGCTGCAACTATGGTAACAACGTCTGACGTTTCTGATGAAGTCGCATACAACGTTGCTAAAGCGGTATTTGAAAACTTCGCTACATTCAAACGCCTGCACCCAGCATTTGCGAACCTGAAGAAAGAAGACATGGTTAAAGCGGGTATCTCAATCCCTCTTCACCCTGGCGCAGTAAAATACTACAAAGAAGTAGGCCTTCTAAAGTAATTCTACTTTAAGCCTACTCTACCAATAAGGAGGCATGTCCTCCTTATTGGCTTTTCACGTTTTATAAAAATAACCCAAGTGAAAAGAAACAAACCTTTAAGTTTCTCCAATTTGGCGAACTTACCTTCGTATCAAGCCTAAGACAAAGACGAACAAAAAACGCATTTCCCTATCCATTCGCTACACTAGATAGGAAATAAATAACGTCTCGTTGTTCGTAAGAAAGGCAGACCATCAATAATAAGGATAAAGTACATGACGCAGACAACATCACCGTCTCCAGATGTGCAAGAAATGGTGGCACAATCAGACACTGGTGCGCGTAGCCCTCACGGTATCCAAGGCCGTATTTTATGGTTTGTGCCTCTATGTTGGTCACTGTTCCAACTTTGGTATGCATCCCCGCTGCCGTTCATTTTTAACTTCGCAATTTTAAACGACACTGAAGCTCGAGCAATTCATCTTACGTTTGCCATCTTCCTAGCCTTTACCGCTTACCCAGCAATGAAAAATTCGCCTCGGGATAGAATTCCTGCGGTCGACTGGATATTAGCGCTGGTTGGTAGCTTTTCAGCTTCGTATATCTATATTTTCTATACTCAACTCGCTGAACGTTCAGGCGCACCGACAACATTCGATATTGTTGCTGCTGTATTTGGTATGGTTCTACTGCTTGAAGCAACACGACGCGCTTTAGGTCCACCTCTTATGGTTGTGGCTGCAGTATTCCTACTTTACACCTTTGGCGGTCCACACATGCCAGACGTTATCGCCCATAAAGGTGCAAGCCTGAACAAGGCAATGTCGCATCTGTGGCTAACAACTGAAGGTGTATTCGGTGTTGCTCTTGGCGTCTCTACGTCATTCGTATTCTTGTTTGTACTGTTTGGTGCAATGCTAGAACGCGCAGGCGCTGGTGCTTACTTCATCAAAGTGGCTTTCTCTTTGCTTGGCCACATGAAAGGCGGTCCAGCGAAAGCAGCTGTTGTTGCATCTGGCCTATCCGGTCTAGTGTCTGGTTCATCTATTGCTAACGTGGTTACCACGGGTACTTTCACAATCCCTCTGATGAAAAGAGTCGGATTCTCAGGTGAAAAAGCCGGTGCTGTAGAAGTAGCCGCTTCAACCAATGGTCAGTTAACCCCACCAATCATGGGTGCTGCTGCATTCTTGATGGTTGAATATGTGGGTATCTCGTATGTAGAAGTGATTAAAGCGGCGCTATTGCCTGCTCTTATCTCTTACATCGCCCTGATTTACATTGTTCACTTAGAAGCATGTAAAGCGGGTATGACAGGCCTACCTCGTCGTCACACACCAACTATCGTACAAAGCCTACTGTCTTTCACTGGTACCATTTTAGGTCTTTGTGTCATCAGTGCTGCGGTTTACTACGGTGTCGGCTGGACGAAAGATGTCTTTGGCGATGCAGCGACACCTATTGTTACCGTTGCTCTATTGATCTCTTATGTAGCCTTGGTTCGAGTATCAGCAAAATATGCCGCTGAAGGTGGCATGGACATCGATGCCGAGCTAACAGAAGTACCCGATCCAGGCCCAACCATTAAGTCTGGTTTACATTTCCTATTGCCTATCGTGGTGCTTGTTTGGTGTCTGACTGTAGAGCGATTCTCTCCAGGTCTTTCTGCCTTCTGGGCAACGGTATTCATGATCTTCATTTTGATCACACAGCGTCCTTTGATGACTCTGATGAACAAATCGGACGATCTTGCAGAGCAAACTAAAGCCGGTTTCGTTGATCTATTAGAGAGCTTGGTTTCAGGCGCGCGCAACATGATCGGTATCGGTGTAGCAACAGCTGCAGCGGGTACGGTTGTCGGCGTGGTGACTCTGACGGGTATCGGCTTGGTAATGACGGACTTCGTTGAGTTCATCTCAGGCGGTAGCATCATTCTTATGCTGCTGTTCACTGCGGTAATCAGCTTAATCTTAGGTATGGGCTTACCAACAACGGCGAACTACATCGTTGTATCAACGCTGATGGCTCCGGTAATTGTTACCTTAGGCGCGGCGCATGGCCTGATCATCCCTCTGATTGCAGTTCACTTATTCGTGTTCTACTTCGGTATTTTAGCCGATGATACGCCTCCAGTTGGTTTGGCAGCTTTTGCGGCCGCCGCGATTGCAAAATCAGACCCGATTCGAACCGGTATTCAAGGCTTTACTTATGATATCCGGACCGCGATCTTGCCATTCATGTTCATTTTCAATACTCAACTACTATTGATGGGCATTGATTCTTGGTGGCATCTATTCCTCACTATTTTCTCTTCTGTAACTGCGGTACTTATCTTTGCCGCTGCAACGCAAGGTTGGTGGTTTACCAAGAACAAATGGTGGGAAACGATCCTATTATTGGTTCTAACTTTCTCTTTCTTCCGCCCTGGCTTCTGGTGGGACATGATTTATCCAGAGAAAGTTCTTTCACCTGGAGTTGAGATCGCTCAAATCACAGAAGGTCTATCTGTGGGACAATCTCTTGAGTTAAGAGTGGGTGGCGAAAACTTAGAAGGTGACTATTCTGAGAAGACGGTTCGCCTTCCATTTGAAGATTCTGCGACAACAAGTGAAGACCGCATTGCTTCAATGGGCTTAATGCTGACGAAATCTGAAGGCAAGATGATTGTCGACATGGTTGAGTTCGGTAGCCCAGCAGAAGCGGCTGGCATTGACTTTGATTGGGAAATTAAATCAGTTATCCAAGACGCAGAAAGACCAATGAAAGAGTGGGTATTCTTACCATCCCTACTGATTCTAATTGGCTTAGCGATGAACCAAAGAAGGCGTGCTCGTAAGGATGAGATTAGCGCGTAATGGATAGAGCCAAGTAGTGCTCACTCTATTTGGCTTTATTACATGGAAAGGATAATCACAGCGCTTGGTCAATACTAAGCGCTGATAAAAAAGAGAAAAACACATGTATAAACAAATCCTTGTTCCTGTTGATCTTAACGACAAAGGCTTTTCTGACAAAGCTGTTGAATTAGCGGTATGGCACGCAAAGCACAGTAATGCTGAAATCCACATCTTGAACGTATTGCCGGGCATTCACATGTCGATGGTTGCGTCTTACTTCCCGAAAGATGCAGCAAACCAAATGAAGCTCGATGTGAAAAATCAGCTGAAAGAGTTTGCAGACAAGTACATCGACGATGAAGTAGTTTATAAGGTTCACGTTGCAGAAGGTAAAACCTACACAACGATTCTAGATTACGCAGAAAAGCTTGGGGCAGACCTGATTGTGATGCCTAGTCATAAGCGCTCGAAAATCGACAAAGTGGTACTGGGTTCAGTGGCGAGTAAAGTCGTACAGAATTCACCAATCAATGTATTGGTCATCAAACCTCAAGGCTAATGGCTTCTGGCAGATAAGCTAAGTCGAACTACAGACAAAACATCTAAAAAGGTTGGCTCAAAGCCAACCTTTTTTATGTCTGAAGCTGAGCGTATAACCGCTTACTGTGAATTAACTCACGAGATTCTGTGGCTTCCCTTCAACAAACGCATCAATGTTATCCATCAGAATATCGGAAAGCTTTTGAATTGAGCTGTCACTGCCCCACGCTACGTGTGGCGTTAACAATAAATTCGGCAAGTGGCTATTCGCTAACAACGGATTCGAAGTATCTGCAGGCTCTTGTGTGAACACATCCATGCCCGCGCCCGCAATCTCATGATTTATCAATGCTTCGACCAAGGCTTGCTCATCGACTAATCCACCACGGCCAGCATTAATTAGCACCGCACTTGGTTTCATCATTGTAAGCTCTCGCTTCGAAATCAGATTTCGAGTCGCTTCGGTCAACGGGCAATGCAAGCTGATCGCATCTGCTTGTTGTAACACCGTATCAAAAGGTAGATACCCTTCTCGACAAGAATCTGCCCCTTTGCGCTCAGCAAAAATTACGTTCATACCAATCGCTTTGGCCAATATCGCGGTCGCTTGCCCTAAGCTGCCGCTACCCATTAAACCTAATGTGCTGCCTGCAACATCTTGGATTGGATGGGTGAAAAAGCAGAACTGTTTGTCCTTTTGCCATTCGCCGGCCTCGATGTCTTGATGATAACCAATGAGGTTTCGCTTTAACGTAAACAGCATCGCGATAACATGTTCAGGTACCGATTGAGTCGCGTAGCCTTGCACGTTTGTCACTGCGATATTGTTACTCTTACAGTAGCCAACATCGACATTATTCACACCTGTTGCTGAAACGGCTATTAGCTTAAGCTGTTGTGCTTGAGCTAAATTCGATTCGTTGAGCACCACCTTATTGGTAATAACCACATCAGCGCCTTCCATTCGTTCAGACACTTGCTCCGGCGAAGTAAAATCATACTCAACCCACTGATGTTCAAAGCTGATAGGTTTTAAATGAATTTGAGATGGGATGGTGGCTCTGTCGAGAAAGACCACTTTCAACTTCCGCATTGTACGTCCTTGTATTGGTATTGATTTAACCATTCTAAGCTTTTAGCTTGTTGTAGTCTGGAAGCTCTGGCGCAATTTCAAAGTGCTGTTCAATTTGCGGTGATGCTTGAGGATAAAATTCACACGGAACAAAGGCTTTGAAAAGCTGATTATTAGCCGGATGATAAAAGCTCAGTTCACACGCGTGCAGAGCTAACCTATCACTATAGTTAAACGCATCTGGCGTTGCATAAAACTCGTCGCCAACGATTGGATTCCCTAGTTCCATGCAGTGAACACGTAACTGATGAGAGCGGCCAGTGATCGGCAGCAACTTCAACAATGCCGTTTGAGCCTCTTGTCGCTCCACCACATAGCGAGTCTGTGATGACTTGCCATCCTCGAAGCACACCTTTTGTCTTGGTCGATTTGGCCAATCACAAATGAGCGGCAGATCAATCAAACCTTCTACTTCTTCTACTGAACCCCATACTCGGGCGTAATAGAGTTTGTGTGTCAGTCGATATTGAAATTGCTTCTTCAAATGACGCTCAGCTTGTTTGTGTTTAGCGAGCAGCATCAAGCCCGATGTCGACATGTCCAGTCGATGCACCACCTGAATCTCCGCAAATTCGACAACCAACCGACTCCACATACTGTCGTAATGCTCTGGCAATCTCCCTGGCACCGAAAGCAGGCCTGCAGGCTTGTTCACCACAAGAATATCGTCATCTTGATAAACAATATCAATCCACGGTTCACGCGGTGGTGTGTACTGTTCTAACGCCATTAAAGCCTCTTAATTACTAGTGAATAAATAATTTACGGTTGATTCGTTTATTAATAAATACAATTTTCAACATTTTTGTACATAAAAGTTGACGACCTTACAAAACATGGTATTGATAGGGTAACGGATAATAAGAAGTCAGCATCAAAGGAAAAATGATGGAAAGTACGGTTAAAACTACCAGCACAAAAACACCAACCTCAGCTCCCCTATCAAGTTTAATTAAGTCTCTTGGCCCAGGCATTATGATGGCCGCAGCAGCTGTAGGTGGCTCTCACTTAGTAGCCTCAACCAAGGCTGGTGCGATTTATGGTTGGCAGCTAGCCGCGCTTATTATCCTCGTAAACATATTTAAGTACCCGTTCTTCAAAGCTGGTATCCAATACACACTAGGAACGGGTCAAAGCTTGGTGGAAGGTTACTCTAACCTAGGCCGCCCATACCTTGTGATCTTTTCGATACTGAGTGCTATTTCCGCAGTCGTGAATACCGCAGCCTTGCTGTTATTCAGTGCGAGCCTACTCAGTTACTTTATTCCTTTCGATTTAGCCACCAGCACCTTGTGCATGATCGTTTTAGCGACCTGTTTGATCATTCTTTTTGCGGGCCATTACCGCGCGCTCGACACTCTCTCTAAAGCGATCATGGCGATCCTGACCATCACAACCTTAGCTGCTGTTGCGATTGCTATTGGCTCTCCAGTCGAACCTGATGCCGCTTTTGTGCCACCATCACCTTGGTCATTGGCAGCTATCGGATTTATCGTGGTGACTATGGGTTGGATGCCTGCGCCTATCGAGATCTCAAGCATCACTTCTATGTGGCTAAAAAGCCAAAAAGAGAAACAAGACGTGACCGCTCAATCAGCACTGTTCGATTTCAATGTAGGCTACATTGGTACGGCATTGCTTGCATTGGTATTCGTTGCTTTAGGTGCTCTGGTACTTCACGGCTCGGGAGTTGAATTATCTCGATCTGGCGTTGGCTTCACTCATCAGTTGGTCGGTATTTACGCCTCAACAATTGGTGAATGGTCTCGTCCACTGATCGCAATCGTCGCCTTCTTCTGTATTTTTGGCAGTACCATTACCGTTATCGATGGCTACTCACGCGTACTTGCTGAATCACAGCGTCTACTGCTTAAAAAAGAGAGCAGCCCAAGAATGCTACAAGGGTGGGTAATCATCGTATCTATCGCTGCGCTAGCAATCGTAATGTTCTTTAGTGCAGCCTTGATGCCAATGCTCGATTTCGCGATGATACTCGCCTTTATCACGACCCCATTCTTCGCATTACTGAATTTCATTTTGGTGAGCAAAGCAGAGCTACCTAAAGCGCTTGCGATTGGCACTAAGCTAAAATGGTTGTCTGTAGCAGGTCTGGTTTACCTATTTGGCTTCTTAGCTCTGTTCGTTTGGTGGAAATGGTTGATGTAATCAGCTATCCAAATTATTAGCCAAACTCTTAAACGAACTATTAACCAAACGGTTAACCAAGCTACAGATACAAATAAGGCCTTCGTGATGAAGGCCTTATTTCGTTAAAGCGTCAAGCTAGCGATATTCGAGTTCTTGGCTTAGTTGTGAGAAACCACAATCAAGCGTAACGAATCCAGCTGAACCTGAGCTTTACTGATGTAACCGGTCAGTTCATTGATTTGAGCTTCGATAACTTCTAGCTCTTCATCACGAATGTTAGGGTTCACCGCTTTAAGCGCTTGTAGACGCTCTAGCTCACCGTTCAAGTTGGTTTGCATATCTTTCTGGGCTTGCTGACGAACTTCTTCAACCTTCGGCAGTACATGCGTCTCACCGGCTTCAATTAGCTTGTGAATTTCACCCTGTACTGAATTCACCAACTTGCTTGCCAAGTGACGGTTCACAGGACTTAGCTGACGGTTAAAGCTATCGAACTCAACCTGAGCAGATAAATCGTTACCACGACCATCCATCATCAAACGAATCGGCGTCTTAGGTAAGAACTGGCTGATACCGCTGCGCTTTGGCGCTTGTGCATCAACAAGGTAAACCAGCTCAAGCAGGATAGTACCAACAGGTAGCGCTTTGTTTTTCAGTAGCGATACCGCTGATGCACCCACACCTTCGCTCAATAGCAGATCAATACCGCCCTGAATCATTGGGTGTTCCCAGCTAATGAAGTTCATGTCTTCACGAGACAGCGCAGTTTCACGATCAAACGTGATGGTTGCACCTTCATAAGGTAGGCCTGGGTAGCTTGGAACCATCATGTGCTCAGATGGCGTCACAACTAGCGCATTTTCACCCTTATCGTCTTGGTTCAAACCAATGGTATCGAACAGACTCAGTGCAAAAGACACTAGGTTAGTATCACCGTCAGTCGACGCGATCTTTTCTGCAATCTCATGCGCTTTTTCGCCGCCATTTGAGTGCATTTCTAATAGGCGATCGCGGCCTTTTTCTAGATCTGATTTTAGGCTTTGATTTAACTTGGCTGATTCTTCAATCACTTCATCAAGTTGTTCGGTGTTACCAGAAGCCAACATCTCAATAAGAACATCAGAGTACTTGTCGTAAACCGTGCGACCTGTAGGGCACGTCTCTGCAAATGCGTTCAGACCTTCATCGAACCAACGCGCTAGAATCGCTTGCGATGTGCCTTTTAGGTAAGGAACGTGAATGTCGATATCACGCAGTTGACCGATACGGTCCAAACGACCAATACGTTGCTCAAGCAAATCTGGGTTGAACGGAAGATCGAACATCACTAACTGGTTAGCAAATTGGAAGTTACGACCTTCAGAACCGATTTCACTACAGATAAGAACCTGAGCACCGCCTTCTTCTTGAGCAAAGTAAGCCGCCGCTTTATCACGCTCTAAAATCGACATGCCTTCATGGAATACGGTTGCACGCACACCTTCACGCTCACGCAGTGCTTGCTCTAATTGCAAAGCAGTACTCGCACGAGAGGCGATCACTAAGATCTTTTCGCTGCGCTTATCTTGAATCTTTTCAATCAACCAGTTCACACGTGAATCGAACTGCCACCAGCTTGAGTCTTCACCTTCAAACTCTTGGAAGATCTCTTCTGGGTACAGCATCTTCATCGCACGAGCTTCGGGAGCCATTTTGCCACCGATCATGCCTGATACGCGCATAGAAGTTGTGTACTGCGTTGGAATATCCATCGGCAGTAGGTTTACATTACGCTTAGGGAAGCCTTTGATTGCAGCACGTGTGTTTCTGAATAGAACACGGCCGGTACCATGGCGATCCATAAGGTTATCAATTAGCTCTTGGCGAGCTAACGCTTGCTCTTCTTCGCTGCTATCGCCCTCGATAACGCGGAATAGAGGCTCAACATCTTGCTCAGATAGAAGCTCTGTAATCTGATTCTTCGCGCTGTTTTCAAGCTTCACGCCAGAGAACAATGCCGTTACAGCATCAGCAACAGGGGCATATTGGTCTTCTTCTTCAACGAATGCTTCGTAATCGTAGAAGCGATCAGGATCAAGCAGACGCAGACGTGCAAAGTGACTCTCACGACCCAGCTGTTCAGGGGTTGCTGTCAGTAGCAGTACGCCAGAAGTATTTTCAGCTAATCCTTCAACCACTTGGTATTCGCGGCTCGGTTTGTCTTGGCTCCACTCAAGGTGGTGCGCTTCATCGACAACCAACAAATCCCACTCACCTTCAAGTGCTTGCTCGTAGCGCTTACGGCTCTTACGTAGGAAATCTAAAGAACACAGAACGTATTGCTGTGTATCAAATGGGTTATCTGACTCCGCGAAGGCTTCAATACAACGCTCTTCGTCAAAGATAGAGAAGTGCAGGTTGAAACGGCGCATCATCTCTACTAACCATTGGTGTTGCAGAGTTTCAGGTACCACAATCAGAATGCGTTCAGCACGGCCAGACAACACCTGTTGGTGAATGATCATGCCTGCTTCAATGGTTTTACCTAGACCCACTTCATCAGCTAGTAAAACGCGCGGAGCGTGACGACGACCCACTTCATGAGCAATGTACAACTGATGAGGAATCAAACCAGCGCGCATACCACACAAGCCACGCATCGGGCTCTTATGTTGCTGGTATTGATTGCTTAACGCACGGTAACGCAGTACGAAGTTATCCATACGGTCGATTTGACCTGCGTACAGCTTATCTTGTGGTTTGTTAAAGCGGATCTGGTTGCTTAAGAATATTTCACGCAGAGTCACCTCTGTCTCTTGAGTGTCTTCACGAGTGCCCAAATAAGTCAGTAGCCCCTTATCTTCGATAACTTCTTCGACAGATAGAGACCAACCTTCTTGGCATTCGATGACATCGCCAACATTAAACGTTACTCGGGTTACGGGAGCATCAGTGCGTGCATAGACACGATTCTCTTCTGATGCTGCAAACATTACTGTCACTGTTCGAGCGTCCATTGCTACAACGGTACCTAAACCTAAATCGCTCTCCGTATCGCTTATCCAGCGTTGCCCCAAAGCAAATGTCATGAATCGACTACCTCAATCTTATAGTTGGAATTTGGTCATTTGAACTGCAATTTAAACAAGAGCGTTATCGCTCCTGCATTAAAAATATAGCTAAAAATGCCTAGTTTGCAGCCACTTTTTAAGTGCGCTCTCGATAATAAATATCTCAAGAAAATGGTGCAGAAAAAGGTCGCTAATATTACTCGATGCTGTGATTTAGGTCACGCCTAAAGGCGATGATTTCACACTTTTTTTCTGTTTTCGCCAATGCAATCAAACTGTCAAAAAATCATGGTTAATCTATAGGTAGCAGATTGCTGCTCTTAAATGAACACGCCATATTCATTCACAACGATATGGCGATATTTCTCTAGATGAAGTTTAGGTGAGTAGTTGACTATCACCGGAATGAGATACTAATCTTTATATGAGCTTTATCTACGTTCAATGAATGCAAGGCAAGCCGCACGTCGGCAAGGAGATGCTATGGGCGAGACCAACCGGAAGCTATTTGTTTTAGACACTAATATCCTACTTCACGAACCTTTCGCTATATTTTCTTTCCAAGAGCACGATGTCGTTATCCCCATGACGGTGCTAGAAGAACTCGACAGAATCAAAGACAGTAAAAGAGACGTTGCTCGAGATGCGAGAATTGCGATTCGAACGCTCGAAGACTTGTTCAGGGAAGCCACACCAGACCAAATATCGGAAGGCATTCCTTTTTCTAAAGACATAAACGCATCTGGCAGTATTTCAATACTCGCTGATTACGAACTTCAAGAAAGCATCAAAGCCTTCGCCGATGACAAGGCAGGCGATAACCGAATCCTCAACGCAGTTCTTTACCTTCAAAACAAACGCGCACCACGCGAAGTGGTTCTTATCACTAAAGACATCAACATGCGCTTACGAGCCAAAGGCGCTGGGGTCCGCTTTGTTGAAGACTATCAAACTGATCAATTGATTGATGACATCCAATACCTCACTAAAGGCTTTCAACAACTCGAAGGCTCATTCTGGGATGGCGTCGATAACGTCGAGAGTAGAAGTTTAGGCGGAAAAACGCTGCACACCCTCGCAAGAGTACCTTTCGATCCAACCTTCCTCAACCAATATGTGATTGACGAAGAAAGTGACTTTGCTGGTCGTGTAGAAGAGATTGAGGCCGAACGCATTACGCTCAGAGATCTCAGTCGAGAAAGGTTAATGAACCGCAAGACATGGGACATTACACCTAAGAATGTCTATCAAGGGATGGCGATTGATGCACTGCTCGACCCTGATATTGATTTGGTGATTCTCACCGGCGCTGCAGGTAGTGGTAAAACACTGTTAGCCATGGCTGCCGCACTTGAGCAAACCATAGAGCGTAAACAATTCGATAAGATCATCGTAACCCGAAACACGCCCGATATCGGTGAGTCGATTGGGTTCCTTCCCGGCACCGAGGAAGAAAAAATGCTGCCTTGGTTAGCGGCAGTGACCGATACACTGGAAGCTCTGCACAAGAACGATCACTGCACCGAAGGGTCAATGAAGTACATCTGTGACAAAGCCAATATCCAGTTCAAATCGATTAACTTCATGCGAGGCCGCTCAATTCAAAATGCCTTTGTCCTTTTGGATGAGTGTCAGAACCTCACCGCTTCACAAATCAAAACCATCATCACCCGTTGTGGTGAAGGCACCAAGATCGTCTGTTCAGGAAACCTAGCTCAGATAGATTCATCCTACTTAACCCCTGTAACTTCAGGCTTAACCTACATGGTCGAGCGTTTTAAAGACTTCGAAGGCAGTGCCAATATTCACCTCAATGGTGTAGTACGAAGCCGACTGGCAGAATTTGCTGAAGAGAACATGTAACGATTCGGTTTAGTAAATAGCGATCCAGCAACAGAAAGCCCAAAAACAGAAAAGCGCCTCACATTGGAGGCGCTTTTAACTTTTAACTTCTAGCTTCTAAGAAACTGAAACTCTAATCAAACGGGGTTAGCCTGAATTACTCAGTACCACCTACTGTAAGAGAGTCTAGCTTCAATGTTGGTTGACCAACACCGACTGGAACGCTTTGGCCGGCTTTACCACACACACCAACACCACGGTCTAGGCTAAGGTCGTTACCCACCATAGACACTTGCTGCATCGCTTCGATACCCGAACCGATTAGCGTTGCACCTTTCACTGGGTGAGTGATCTTACCGTTTTCAATCATGTACGCTTCAGAAGCGGAGAACACAAACTTACCAGAAGTAATATCCACCTGACCGCCACCAAAGTTCGGCGCGTAGATGCCTCTTTCAACCGTAGAGATAATCTCTTCAGGAGTATGCTCACCTGGCAGCATGTAAGTGTTGGTCATGCGCGGCATAGGAAGGTGTGCATAAGACTCACGACGACCATTACCTGTAGGCGCTACACCCATTAGACGAGCATTAAGCTTATCTTGCATGTAACCTTTTAGGATGCCGTTTTCGATTAGCGTGTTGTACTGACCGTTTACACCTTCATCATCAACGTTTAATGAACCACGAAGATCTGTCAATGTACCATCATCAACGATCGTACATAGGCTTGATGTTACTTGCTCGCCGATCTTACCTGAGAATACTGAAGATTCTTTACGGTTGAAATCACCCTCTAAACCGTGGCCTACCGCTTCATGTAGAAGAACGCCCGGCCAACCCGAACCAAGAACAACAGGCATTGCACCAGCAGGTGCAGCAACCGCTTCAAGGTTAACTAACGCTTGGCGGATTGCTTCATCAGCAAATTGGTAAGCAACCTGAGAACCATTAGCATCACTTAAGAAGAAGTCGTAACCAAAACGACCACCGCCACCAGCACTGCCACGTTCACGACGATCGCCTTTTTGTGCCAGTACGCTGATAGACAAACGAACAAGCGGACGAATATCACCCGCGAAAGTGCCGTCAGTAGCAGCAACAAGCATCTGCTCATGCACACCGCTTAAACTCACTGATACTTCAGTGACCATAGGCTCTTTGGTACGAATGTAAGCATCAAGCGCTTTTAGTAATTCTGTTTTTTGTTGTTTTTCCCAGCTTGCTAGCGGATTAACAGCGTCATAGTAAGCTTGGTTCGAATTGCGTTTGAAAGCGTGAACCTTGCCGTTTTGGCCTTGCTTCGCGATACCACGAGCAGCAATCGCACTTTGCTTCAGACCCTCTAATTGGATTTGATCAGAGTACGCAAAACCGGTTTTTTCGCCAGATACCGCTCGAACACCAACACCGCAGTCGATGTTGAAAGAACCGTCTTTAATGATGCTATCTTCTAGCACCAAAGATTCATGCCAGCTTGACTGGAAATAGATATCAGCATAATCAATTTGGCGGGTAGCAATGCTCGCCAATGTATCTGCGATATTTTGCTCCGTAAGCCCTGTCGGGTTCAGTAGTGCTTCTTCAATTTGATTAA
Organism: Vibrio splendidus; assembly: GCF_003345295.1. Taxonomy (NCBI): domain Bacteria; kingdom Pseudomonadati; phylum Pseudomonadota; class Gammaproteobacteria; order Vibrionales; family Vibrionaceae; genus Vibrio; species Vibrio splendidus. The sequence goes on along the minus strand of NZ_CP031055.1, from coordinate 77,190 downwards.
TGCTCATAAATGGCTCTTGTTTGTAATTAAAATTGATTGGTGAATCGAGAATGTTGCGCTATTGGCATATTTTGCCTAATTGACTCACAACTGGATGTGTCTATCTCAACCACCATACTTTTAGGCTCTTGGTCCAATTGTGCGACCACTCGTCCCCATGGATCAACCACCATTGAGTGTCCCCATGTTTCTCTTTGGCAAGGATGTTTGCCACCTTGCCCTACCGCTACAATCCACGATTGTGTTTCGATCGCACGGCACCTTAATAAGGCTTCCCAATGCGCTTGACCAGTCACTGCTGTAAACGCCGCTGGAACGATAATGATCTGCGCACCTTGCTTACGTAACTCTGAATACAAGTGTGGAAAGCGCACATCATAACAAATACTCAAACCTAAGCGACCAAAAGGCGTTTCTGTCGTCACAACTCGGTCACCCGGAGTGAAAATATCGGACTCTCGATAACACTTATGCGCATCGGCCACATCAACATCAAACATATGTAGCTTGTCGTAATGAGCCACTAAGCTGCCAAAATCATCAATCACCAATGTTGTAGTAGTCACGCCTTTAGTCGTACTTATAGGCATGCTACCGACAATAATCCAGATTCGATGAAGCGTAGCTAACTCAGACAGTTTCTTCTGTAATGGGCCATCATTTAAGGGCTCTGCATACTGGTGATAATCGGCTTTGCTACCAAAAACTAACGTGTTTTCAGGGCAAACAACCCACTTAGCCCCTAACGCTTTGCACTTTTCTACTTCTTGAGCAAGGTAAGCAAGGTTCAATTCAGGGCTAGGGCCAGATGTCATTTGAATCAACCCAACGCTATCCATGTGTCTCGCTCCTCTATTCATTATGATTCAGAAATCGGCATTTGACCGTATATTAACCGACTGGCTTGTTAACAACTACTCAGCTAGTTTTCTCAATTTTTCGGGTAGCTGGAACTCGCCAGAACTACGAGAAAGCTCACTCACCGTAGGTGAATCCAATGGGCCTTTTACCGAGTAATTCACTTGAGTAAAGACTTCAACCACCGGCGATATAACCGTAGTCACCGCCAATACATACAGCGCCGTTTGAGGCGTTACCGCAAAGGCCGTCAATACTGGAATGCCCGAGGTAATATCAGGAGTAAAGTTCACTTCAGCATCAACCTGACGCGTATTCAGGTTAGCAATTCCTTTGATCTTCATCTCACCTGCGACCGCATCCATATTCAGATCGTTCGTCAGGAATATGCCATTTTGAATCTTGCCGGTTCCTGTGATGCTATTGAATGCCATGCCTTTATCAAACACATCAGAGAAATCGAGCTGCATCTTACGGATAATCGAATCTAGGCTAAATAGACCAAGCAATCGAGCAGCACCACTTACGTCTGAAATAATGCCTTTGCCGAATTTGGTTTCAACGTTGCCGTCAAGGGTATCCATTTTAATACCCCAAGGAGATCCATCCCACTGCAGTTGACCTTCCAGCGCGAAAGGCGCTTTTTGAATCCCTGAAGTAATACCAAAACGTTCCATTAATTCACTGTTGTTTTCGCCTTCAACATCAACGGCTAGCGATGAATGACTCTTATCGCCTTTCAACTCCCACCAGCCACTCACATCCGCTTTGTTTCCGCCGCTTCGAACCTGAATCTTCTTCCACTCAATACGATCGTCTTGCCTGGCCAGTTCAACATCGACCTTACCGACCTTATAGCCTTGCAACCAAAAATCGTTAAGGGTCAATTTTAGATTTGGCATCGCATCATGGATCTTTCTATCCAATTCAGAGATCAATGGGGCTTCTTGCTCTTTTCGTTGAAGCAATTGTTCTTGGTTTTTCTTGTCACTCCACTCAGGAACGTACAAATGTAGGCGATCCAGCGAAACCGTTAAATCGTATGGAGGCAGATAATTAATATCCCCTTCGATCTCTTGGCTAGACACTTCCATCTGCCACGCCTGTTTGTTCTTACGAGCGCTAAAATCGACATCATTCCAAGGAATACCGCCTAAGATCAGTTCCTTACTCTCGAACGTAATGCGACTTGGTGCAGGAATGGTTGGCGTGTTCATTTGACTGAGCACAGCATCTGAAGGCTTCACCGGTTCCATAACAACCGATAACCAATCATCGGCATTAAATTTGTCGGTACGAATTAATGCATGATGGCCAACGACAGGGCTAATTTTATAGCCACCACGACCCAGCACTAAGTTAGTCGCCGTTAACTCAGGAACATCGCCAGTAATATCAATTTCAGCTTGGTATTTAGTGTTCGGCAGTTGCAGACGCGCGGTAATCGACTCTTGGTTGCCCGAGGCTTGAAGCCTTGCAGAACCACTTTCTAGTGATTTTTTCGCCAATGGATACGGGTAATCGCTCGCCAAGTATTTAAGATCTGACTGTAAATCTAATTGGTAAGTAAACCCGATGTCATTAAGTTGAATATCAATCTGGCTTTGCCATTGCGCATGACCTGACAAGCGGCTCAACCACTGTTCACCAACATAAGGCTCTAGAGGCTTAACGTCCCAATCGCCCAATACATCGATATCAACGGCATATCCAGGCCCATCGTTGAGCCCTTTAAAATCAACGGAAATACCTTGCTTTAATAAATCGGCAGCGAGACCGTTGGCCGTAATCACATCATTATCAAATTCAATACGCCCAGTGGTATTTTCAAGCACCATTGGCGGCGCTTCAATCTCTACATGGTTATCTTTGAGATCAGCATAACCCCACGCTCTTGGCTCTTTTTCGGAATCAAAAGGAATATTGAGTTGGAATTCAGACGATACATCACCACTCACTTGCAGCGCCGTTAGGGCAGCACCCACAGAATCAACCAACGGTGAAGCCGTCATGTAATCACGAACCGCATTACCTGACGCCGTCGCTTTAGCTTCAATTTCAATATGGCCGCCTTCCCCTAAATAAGGAATGCGTCCTGTGATTCGGTCTGCCATCACATCCATCAATTGAGCGGAACGAGAATCAAGATGCATCGCATCATTTTCAAACAACAGATCAAGTTGAAGATCGGTAATCAATGGCCAGGCGGTATCAAAGCTGAACTTAGCGTCCTCTAAGCCAACCCAAACTTGGAAAATACCATCGTGGTTGGTGTATGGATACTGAGACAAATCGCCATGCCACAACAGTTTTACGGTATCTGCTTTACCCGCTTGAATCGCAGTAGAAAGGTAGTCGGTAAGATCTTGTCCAAGTGCCAATGTAGGTAAGTAACGCCATGTTTCGCCGACATTGTAAGCATCAGCTTCGCCGTAGAACGATAAGAATGGGCTAGCATCCTTTGGGAAGTCCAAGCGAAATGCGCCTAGAACTTGTAAATCTGGCGTGGCTGCTGTGATTTTATCGGACCAAAGCTTCCAACCGTTTTCATCTTGCTGCCAAACAATGTCAACCTGACCTTGTTTGATATTTAAAGGCGCTTGAAAGACATCACCATAAGGAAACACATCGTCAATCACATGCAGACTGGCTTTCGCTTCAGATGCAGAGCCAAACACACTGCCTGAAACTTGGCTAAAGCCCGGAACCAACTCCCATTGCTCAATGGCAAGATCACTAAAACTCGCTGAATAACGTAAGCTTTCGATGCCAGAATCCATTGAGACCCGAATATCAGAAACAGAGCCACCAGGCTTCAACGAATTGATCATTTTGGTTGATTGCGCAGAATCAGGCAGTAACTTGATTAACGGGGTAATAGTTTCTACATCAAGTTCAGAAACATTGAGCTCCCAAGGGCCTTTATTCCACTTGAAGGCAACATTAAGTTCAGGCCATGGTCTATCGTCGGTTCTTAGGTTAAGAGAGTGCCCATTTACTTGCCAACCTTCAGCGAGTGGAGACAGTTTAAACACCCCTGACTCAATCATCAGATCATGTTGGCCATCTTCGTTCCAAGTCAATTCAGAAGGTAACACCTCAACATACGCACTCACTGGTTTGCTGTTTCTCAAGGTCAGCCAGCTATTTAAACTCACAGTACCGGTTTCAACACCAGACTCAGCCTGCATGTAACGGGTTAACCATGGTTTAACCGAAATGTTATCTGCACTCACATAGAACTCACCGGTTACATCGGTTAATGAGCCACCATCGATAAAGTTAGCACTTACTGACAACGAGTTAAGATTGGCGTCTTTAATGCTAACAACCCCTTCAGCAAGGTGATGTTTATCTGTGTTTTGCCATTTTAAAATGTCGATATCGAGCTGACGATCTTCGCCCGAGACTGAACGATAGAGAAGTGAAGAATCTTTAGCGGTCACATCCACCAAAGTTTTCAATAGTAAATTATCCAGCTCTTGCATCACTCGCTTCGAAGAGCCGGGGTCTTTAGGTTCGTCTGTACCGTTTTTTCCAGCAAACAGATCAATTGAGCGAATATCAAGGTACATTTGATTCATGACCAGATCGGCCACAACTGGACGCATCTGAACGAGCGATTGAATCAAGTCAAACTCGACTTCAACACGCTCAACAGAGAAGGTCACATCTTCTGCATTGGGAAGGCTAGCTTTAACGCCTTGCAGAGCAATAGAGGGGTGAGTGTTACGCCAAAAACCACCCACGTCTTGAATAGAAAAATCAAAACCGGAATGTTGGTTTACCCAAAGCTCAATTTCAGATTGATACTTATTTAAATTGGGTAAGGCTACACGCAGTGTAGTAACAGCAATGGCTAGCGTTACTAAGAGAGTAACCACTAACCATAGACATGCACGAAGAATCAGAGTAACGCTTGAACTCACAAAATATCCATTACATCATAACGACATCAAACTGCTCTTGTATGTACAGAGGCTCAGCCTGAATTTTCACTTGTTTACCAATAAAGACTTCAAGCTCAGCAAGCGCATGAGACTCTTCACCCTCTAATGCCTCGGCAACCGCTGCTGCCGCATAAACCACGAACTTATCGGCATCGTACGCACGATTTACACGAGTAATTTCTCGAAGTATTTCATAACAAACGGTTTCGACTGTCTTCACACTGCCACGACCTTCACAGGCAGGACAGCTAGAACACAGAATATGCTCAATACTTTCACGGGTACGTTTACGAGTCATCTCAACCAAACCAAGCTGTGTGAAGCCATTAATATTGGTTTTCACACGGTCTTTATCGAGCGCCGCCTCTAAAGAAGTTAGTACTCGCTTACGATGTTCCTCAGACAGCATATCGATAAAGTCGATAATGATAATGCCACCTAAGTTACGCAAACGCAGCTGACGAGCAATGGCTTGCGTCGCTTCTACGTTGGTGTTAAAAATCGTCTCTTCTAGATTACGACGACCGACAAAGGCACCGGTGTTGATGTCAACTGTCGTCATCGCTTCCGTTTGGTCGATAATCAGATACCCACCAGACTTCAATTCGACTTTACGATCCAAAGAGCGTTGAACTTCGTTCTCGGTATCGTACATATCAAAGATAGGCTTGTCGCCTTCATATAACTCAAGCTTTTCAGTCAGCTCTGGCACGTACTCAGAAGTAAATTCTTTTAGGTTTTCATATTCTAAACGCGAATCGACCTGGATCCGGCTCAACTCAGTACCCACAAAGTCACGTAAGATACGTTGGCTTAGGCAAAGTTCACCGTATAGACGAGTACGAGCTTTGTGTTTACCACGACGCTCTAACACTTTTAGCCATAATCGTTTCAAGAATGCGGCATCTTGTGCCAATTCATTCGCATCAGCCCCTTCTGCGGCCGTACGGATAATGAAGCCACCGTGTTCGTCACAGTAACGAGATACCACTTTTTTAAGACGGTTACGTTCTGACTCACTATCAATTCGCTGAGATACACCGACATGGCTTGCGCCCGGCATAAAGACCAAATAACGAGATGGCAGAGTAATATCAGTGGTTAAACGGGCACCTTTAGTACCAAGAGGGTCTTTGACAACTTGAACAACAATATCTTGACCTTGACGAACAAGCTCCGAAATATCACGGACTTGAAACTGTTTTTTTTCATTTTCAGCAACACATTCAGTGTGCGGAACAATATCAGAGGCGTGTAGAAAAGCTGCTTTCTCAAGGCCTATATCCACAAAAGCCGCCTGCATTCCCGGAAGAACACGGCTTACACGTCCTTTATAGATATTTCCTACGATACCGCGTCGAGCATCTCGTTCGACATGGATCTCTTGAAGAGCCCCCCCTTCAATCATGGCCACGCGAGTTTCACTCGGGGTCACGTTCAGCAACAATTCAGCACTCATGGTGCACCTCAGATTAGTAATTATAAGAATTCTTGCAGTAGCTGGTCCGTTTCATATAAAGGTAAGCCGACAACGGCGTAATAACTACCTTCGATTCGGGTAACAAAGCGCCCACCCAAACCTTGGATCCCATAGCTACCGGCTTTATCGCATGGCTCCCCTGTTTGCCAGTATTGTTCTATTTCTTGTTCACTGAGGGGTTTAAACCATACGTCGGTAATAATGATTTCTGTTCTTTGTTTTTCTTCTGAAACCACAGAAACTGCCGTCATCACTTGGTGACGCTCGTTTGCTAACTGAGTAAGCATGCGCTTAGAGTCGGCAAAATCGGTGGGTTTCTCGAGCACTTGCCCTTGGCTTACGACAACTGTGTCAGAACCAAGAACGACTGTTTCAGAATCAAGAGAAATAGCATCAGAGCCAAGAGCTACGATGCCAGAGCCAACAGCTACATTATCAACACTAGAAACTACATTATCAGAACTAGGAACGACATGCTGCTTTTCAGAAGGGTTATCTTTCAATAAAGACAACGCAGCTAAGGCTTTATCTAAAGATAGTCGCTTAACATACTCTTCGGCGGTTTCTTGGGCGTGTTTACACTCTTCAACATCAGTTACAAGGACAGAAAACTCATAACCAAGTTGCGATAGCAATTCTTTGCGGCGTGGTGAACCGGATGCCAAAACTAAATGCTTCTTTTCCATTGTCACTCTACCTTACATGCCAATGACGACGTACGCGTCTCATTAATAGAAACATCCAAGGCCAAAGTATACAGTTTATCAATGCGCTCCATAACGATAATGGATTGAAAACGACATCTTGGATCAAATATTCACCAAAGAAGATCAACACCTCAAACAATACCGTTAACGCGGCAATAATCATCGCTTGTTGCCATAGCGCCATATTACGAATGACTAGGAAATTCATCGCAATAATGTACATAACGATTGCCATCATCATGCCTCGAATACCTAACGTCGAGCCTATCAACAAATCCCACAATAAGCCCAGAATCAAAGCGCTACCCACGTTAACACGGTGAGGTAGAGCCAAAACCCAGTAACAGGTAACCAGTAGTAACCAAGATGGTCTAAATAGATCCAAACTACCAGGCCAAGGGATCGTTTGCAGAATTAGTGCTACTAAAAATGAGCAGCCAATGACTACCTTGCTTCTTAAAACGCTATTGGCCATCTTCGCCCTCTAACAATGCTTGTTCTATGCTGGATTGATCCGCTTGCATCTGTTTGTTTTCATCAGGCCATACTAGCAGCAAGTATCTGAGCTTATCGAACTCAACTACAGGCTCCGCTTTGATAACGGCAAACTCACGTTTCGGGTCGTAATCAACGGCAGTAACGTAGGCGACTGGGTAACCTTCTGGATATACTCCACCGAGTCCAGATGTCACCAATAGATCTTCTTCTTGTATATCGGTACTGGTTGGGATGTGCTCTAGCTGGATCTCATCAATCATGCCATTGCCCGAAGCGATCACTCGAATATCGTTGCGAATAACTTGTACGGGAATCGCATTGTTTGCGTCAGTCAGTAACAGGACACGACTATTGTGAGCAGCAACAAAAGTCACTTGGCCGACAATGCCTTTTTCGTTGATCACCGGTTGTCCTTCATACACACCATCAATCTGACCTTTGTCGATCACAACTTGATGACGATATGGTGAAGTGTCTACCGCCATAACTTCAGTGACTACTTTCTTTTCATCACGGATAAACGGAGACCCTAACAACTTACGGAGGCGCTTGTTTTCTTCTTGATATTGCTCAAGCAGAATCAGCTCGCTCTTCAGGCGCAAGACTTCTCGTTTAATATTATGGTTGGATTCGATTAGGCCTTTACGAGTACTAAAACGATCGTAGACACCATCGAACATAGTACGAGGTAAGTTGGCTGCATATTGAATAGGCGCAACCATGCTGTTCAATAGATAGCGTACATTTGAGAAAGCATCTAAACGACTATCAGCCAGCATAAGGCTGGCTGATAAAATTACAGCAAAAAACAGGCGCAATTGTAGAGAGGGACCTCTACCAAAAATTGGCTTCATTCTATATTTGGTCCTAGAGCTACATTTGATCCTATAGACAAGGTCCTAGGCTCTTTACATAAAACTAGATAAGAAAAGAGCCTAACACTAGATATTATTCTTCGCTGAACAGGTCGCCGCCGTGCATGTCGATCATCTCTAGTGCTTTACCACCACCTAGAGCAACACACGTTAATGGCTCTTCTGCCACAACAACAGGGATACCCGTTTCTTCAGTAAGCAGACGATCAAGGTCTTTAAGCAGTGCACCACCACCTGTCAGTACCATACCGTTTTCTGAGATATCAGAAGCAAGCTCTGGCGGACACTGTTCAAGTGCAACCATCACTGCAGATACGATGCCAGATAGCGGCTCTTGAAGTGCTTCAAGAATTTCGTTTGAGTTCAGGCTAAAGCTACGAGGTACACCTTCAGCAAGGTTACGACCACGTACTTCGATTTCATCGACTTCATCGCCAGGGTAAGCTGAACCGATTTCGTGTTTGATCTTCTCTGCCGTTGCTTCACCGATCAAGCTGCCGTAGTTACGACGAACGTAGTTGATGATCGCTTCATCAAAACGGTCACCACCGATACGTACAGAAGACGAGTAAACCACACCGTTTAGTGAGATAACCGCAACTTCAGTCGTACCACCACCGATATCAACAACCATTGAACCCGTTGGCTCAGATACACGTAGGCCAGCACCAATCGCAGCAGCCATAGGCTCATCGATTAGGTAAACCTCACGAGCACCAGCACCTAATGCTGATTCACGGATAGCACGACGCTCAACCTGAGTTGAACCACAAGGTACACAAACCAAAACACGAGGGCTTGGTTTAAGCACACTGTTGTCATGCACTTGCTTAATAAAGTGCTGAAGCATTTTTTCGGTTACGTAAAAGTCAGCAATTACACCGTCTTTCATTGGGCGGATCGCTGAAATGTTACCAGGCGTACGACCAAGCATTTGCTTAGCAGCGTGACCAACAGCAGCTACACTCTTTGCAGACCCCGTACGATCTTGGCGAATAGCGACAACGGAAGGCTCATCAAGAACAATGCCTTGGCCTTTTACATATATAAGGGTATTGGCTGTACCTAAATCAATCGATAGGTCGTTTGAAAACATGCCACGAAGTTTTTTAAACATATTCTTCGCTCATCCTGCAAGAATTAGAAGACAAAAATTGCACTAAATGTACCAATGCCTTGCTGTCACGGCAAGGCATTGAAGTATAAACATGGACTGAAACCCGCAATTTCTTACAGATTCCTAACTTAAGGGGCAAAAATTATATTTTTACTGACCTGTTAAACCACTTTCACCTCGGTAGATCACTCGATCGTTACCGCGGTAGATGCCAAATGTGACGACGGTGGAGGGATCTTGCTCTCCATTTTCCTCATCAGAAACTTTATCGCTATCCCAATCGTATCTGAGCCATGGAATATCATCCATATTTTGCCACAACTGTACTTGTTCACGGATGCTTACACCTGTACCTTGAGAAGCCGTCAGGTTACGAGATTCTCCATCAGATACAAGCCCGCCATTAGCGAGTGTTACTGTCGTGATGACACTGCCGTCTTCTGACCAAATAACATCGCTAGCACTCGTAGAAGCTTCGACGTTTGTAGCATTATCATCTTCATTAAGAACAAAGCGGCTGCCATTCCAATACTCCGATCTTAGAGGAATAGTAATTGTTGAACCTGAATTACCACCAACATCGTCTAACTCCACTCGACCAAAGCGGATATCGGGCTGCTCGGTTAGGCGTTGAGGATCTCTACTCCCTTCTTCATTCAGATATGTAACCGGGTCATCATCTTCAGAGCCAGTATGAGTAATTGAGATATCAGTAACAGTCCCTGTTGCACCATTATAAGGGCCATCTTCATAGTTATCAGCGGTTGGTAACTTTTCGAGGCATAGTTCTGAATCACAGTCTGTTGAAGGGGAACTTTGACTTAATGTAAAAGTTCCAATGCTTCTATTATCAGCAACAGTCCACACTTTGTTTGGTACAGGAATACTAAAACGGTCACCAAAATTTGGTTCAAATAATGAGAAACCTGCCGTTAACGTAGTATCAAATGATGCATAATTTGTAATCGCGTTCCCTAGAGCATTTAACGCCTCAACTTCAAATTCGACACCATCGAATGGTTGATTCATATAAGCAAAGCTTTGCTCACTTACTCCACTTCCTGGATAATCCCAAATTGGAGTACCTATCGTGGTGAAATATTTAGGGTAAAAGCGACCAATAGATTTACTTCCAGAAAATCCACCCAGAATCTTGCCGTAAAAGCTGTTTGAGTTTTCAGTCACTTCAAAGTTGATACTACCAACCTCTGAATACTTTAAGCTTTTGAATTTATAACCATTATCAGAAGAAACAATATCAGAACTAGATTGAATCAGTTGACTACTCGGTTCTAAACTACCTAACACTGCATCACCATTACTAGGTGTATCTAATGTATGATTCGCACCTATTGCACCTGAAGAAAGCAAATAGTTTTGTGTTACCAAGTTATTGTTACATAGCTGACTAGAGTCATTCGTGAACCTAATTGGTTTAGCAAGCACGTCAAACTCTTCCCCCGCTGCAACAAATGCTGCCCCACTACTGCTGTTTCCATCAGAGTTATTATCCGTACAGATCGCAAATTGCCAAGGACGAGAATTCACCAAGAAACTACCTGAAAGTTTATCAATACCACTTTCAGGACAACCTGATATTTCACTACAGTCAAAACTATCGTCTGTTAACGTTATTTTAAACTGGCCTGCCTCTTGAATCGAAAATGCATCAGTTGTCTCTCCTTTATCGCTCACTTCAAAATCAGGTGTGTAATCGAGTAAGCTTATCGCATCATCACCGCTCACTGGTTGGACGATATTTAAACTCACAGTAGGCGTACCCACATAATCTTGTGACAACGAAGAATCTTGCGTATTACAAGAAGACACTTTTGCCGTCACTTCGTACTCCTCGCCAGCCACAACAAACTGCTCATCAACATCGAACTTATAAGGTACAAAGCTAATTTTTGATGTGGCAGTTTCTAAGTCGCCATTCCAAGTACCACTGACATCATAACTATCTAATTTAGAAGAAGATAAGTATAAAGTTTTTTGCCCATTCACAAAGTGACTTTGGTAGTCCCCCGAAGATGTAGAACAGTTACTCCCGCTCTCATCTTCACACCATTTACCAGTCGAACTTGGTGTGTGTGATGCAGTGAAGCTATCCTGAACGGTACTAATTACACTACCATTCTCATCTACGACTTTGAATTCGACTGCTGCAACCTCACAAGTCAATACATATTCAACCTTGGGTTCAACTACGAGTACCAAGTTATCATCTATTGGATCACATAAATGACGTTCACTGTAGAGTTCTTTAACTTCATCAGGACTTAAAGATCGATTAAAAACATTAATTTCATCAATGTACCCATTAAATGAACGAGTAGAAAAGTTAGCATCATTACCAATTCTTAATGGTTCATTGTTTTTTTTCAGTTTCTTATTTCCATTATCTCCGACAATATTATCTAAAGCCCCATTAATATAAAGCTTTGCTTGAGAATTTTTCCTATTTGCTTTGTAGTCAATGACAATATGATACCATTCATTTTTTTTAATCACTATATTACTAGTCAGAGTTCTAGTTTGATTGTTTTTTTGCAACCAGTACCAATATATTTTCCCTTGACTATTAATATGAAATTCATAGTTTGTATCTTTTGCTACAATTGTATAAAGTGAACTACCTTGAGGGTAACGGTCACCTAGCTTAATCCAAACTGAAACAGAAAGTTCTTCCTCAAAGGATAATTCTGAAGAATGCTGAACTTCGACATACGAGTTGTCAGAATTACTAAACTGAGCATATCCACAAGTACCAAAGTTCTTAAAATCATTGATTAAAGCTGGTTCAAAAGGATTATGGTTCAAATTTGGTTGATTTACTGCTTTACCATTAAAACCACCAGCACTATCAGTAACATCAAAAACATTCCCCCCACCCCAAGAATTCTTATCAAAATGATACTGTGCTAGCGGTGACAACCCTCGTTGTTGGCACGCATCAATAGGGTCTGTTCTATACAAGCATTGTCCATAAACCTCACTGTTATCTTGAAAATAAACTGTTGCCCAATTATTATTCGCAGCTGTTGCGTTCCCATGAACCGTTGCATTATCTAAATTGATATCCTGCAAGAGGCTTTGAATATCACCTAAGACCTCTGAGTCTCTTAAAAACAACTCCCCTCGACCTATAATATTACCTTCAACTTTAGATGAACTCTCAATATAGACATGATTGTCACTTCTATTTGAAATATTACCTGTCACCAATGAGTCATTTACTGTAATTGATGAACCAGCATCAATGGATCCACGAATTTCAGAATCGTCACTAATATAAATATTATTATTACTTCTATTTTTAACGTCACCTTTTATAATTGAGCCATCTACTGTAATTGATGAACCGGCATCAATGGATCCACGAACCTCGGAATTATCACCAATATAAATATTATTATTACTTCTATTTTTAACGTCACCTTTTATGATTGAGTCAAGTATAGTAACAGATGTTCCAGCATTGACTTTACCATTAACACTAGATCCTTCATGGATATAGATTGAACTATTTGAATTATTTCTAACGTCACCCTTAATATCTGAACCTTCTACTGTTATATTAAACCAAGATTCAACATAACCAGCGATATGACTATCATCAGAAATAAAAATACTCATGTATACATTATTTTTAACATACCCATCAACATAAGTATCTGATAATGTTAAAGCCGTATGTAGATTCAAATTACCATGAATTATAGATTTTTCTATATTGCTATTACTATTCCACGTACTTGATTTTAGAGTTATGTTTGATCCATTAGAGCCAATATTGGTCCCGTCTAAATTATAACCACCATATGCGAGAATTGTAGACCCACTATTAGCATTCACATCATCATTTTTTGATGAAAAAACCCCATTACAGTAATATATCATCGGGTAAAATGAGGATGAATAAGATACCGAACCACTACATAACTTAGAAAAATCATTTAAGTCATTCAAGTCATATTTTTTTGCATCTACATTAAATGATGTAAATAGAAAGACAATTAATAATAGTCTAGATGATAACCTTAGTTTAAGTAACATTCAGAGTTTACTCCTTAACCCAAAGCTCTTGATTACGTTGCACTTCGCTCACACCAGAACCGCAAATAACCGAAGACTCTAAGACATAAAAAACAAAGCCATCTAACTCTCCCCGATTTGAACATTGTAGCTGGTTAAGAGAGCAGTTCATTGGGGACTCAGCAACTATCACATTTGCCACCGTAATAACAGGTCCAGGCATAGGATCAGTACAAACCGTAGAGACTGCAGAAGAAGATAGTGGGTCAGGATCGGGATAGAATTGCGTCATCACATACTCATTAACAGAATGGCTGAGTAACCAAGCTTGCGTGCCTAGCACCACTCGGGTGTTTGAGTCATTATCAGACCAACTAGTTCGACTCAAACTTGTTGCTAAGAAACCAAGCACTACGATAACAAAGATGACCATGATTAGCGCACTGCCTTTTTGGGTTGATTTACGGGACATTTATCACCTGTATCTCTTGCTCAAACACTGTGGACTCATTATTTTCTGCAAACTCGAGAATCAACTCAACAACACCATTACTCTGAACATCCGCAGGCTGATAACTCAGGGTACTATTCTCACTCATAACTCGATCGCTTATTGTGACACCATTACGAGTTAGTAAATTACTATTCGCAAAGCAATATTCCACAAGGTTATTCGAGTCAAAAATGTAGTGCCTTTTGCCTACAGATTCACTGATAAGAGTGTTAGCACCATTTGGAATAGAAAAATAGGCGGCAGATACACTAGGAGGAGTAACATTGTTAAGAGGATATATATTGTTTAATTCGTTGATATCAGTGTGAGGACGCGTCGGGTTTATTACTAATGACATGGATTGTAATGAGCTACTCGTTGCTCCGGTATCACTAACCAAGAAGTTAATATCAGCTCCAGAAATGGCATAAAAACCTGAATCAACAATTGGATAGAATGATACACAACCGCTACTCACTGAAGCTGGAAACAAATTAGGTACAGCATGCCTCACTTCACGAGAAAGCTTTTCCAATACAAACCTAGCTTCCGTTTGTAGTCGAAAACGCTCTACGGAACCAAAGTAGCCCCTCATACCAAGCTCTGTAAAATTCGCAACACCAAGCAACACAATACTTGATACGACTATAGCCAAAATCATCTCTATTAGAGTAAACCCTTTATCCTTCATTAATACTCCCCTTTAAAGGCGACTAAAGTGATAGGGGGATTATTGCTCGCGGTAATTGTTAGCGTAAATTTCTGCATCGACGTGGTCGGTGTATCGTTGGTAACTATCAACGCCACATCAAAATTAGTGTAAGTACTGCCAAGCTCTATAGGTGTTCCAGAGCTTACTGACCCGTAATCACGAGCGAGAAGATCTGTCATAATGCTTTGACCTAATGCTGAGGCTCGGTTGGAATAATTCACTTGCCCAGAAAGTGCGGATTGTGGTGCGAGAAAAGTAGAAAATGCGAGCATTGCAAAACCAAGTAGTACAATAACAATGATCGACTCAATAAGCGTAAAGCCACTATTTACGTACTTCATGGGCATTCCTGATTACTTGGATAAACAAAACCTTGAGAATTGATACAAACCCAAGCTCTGTCGGAACTATTATTGGATGAGATGGTAATTTGAACACCAGATGAGGCGGTATTTTCAGGGTTACCTAAAAGGTTGAATTCAATTGGAGAAGTGTAGCTAGAGGCAGGTATAGACGAGAAATTATAATCATCACTAGAAATAACATCACTTCTTGTTTCAGATGTGTTGTCACAAGCAGATTGTGCACCGATGCAATTGTTCGCTGCCACTAAACGTAAGCTTTCAGCACCTGACACAGACATGTTCATGTTAGATTGCATTCTATTGAGCTGAATTTGTCGAATGACAGAAGATGCCTGTTCTTGAAGAGCATACAATTCGTAAACTTGACGACCACCAAACCGACTAAAAGCTGTCGCTGAAATAATAGCAAGTAAAAGAATCACCACAATCAATTCAACTAAAGTGAAACCTTTGTTTGGCTTTGTATTCATATAAGCCTTTGATGGTTAATTTGGGTATCTAGATTATAAATTACTATGCGGAAGGATAAAGAATAAAGTTGCAGTTAAAACATGTTGAATACAAAAGAAAAGACCAGCCGAAGCTGGTCTAAAGCATAAATCTAATTACCACCGCAACCATCAGCTGCTGAGCCTAAAATTACTGTAGTAGTTGCAGCACTTGCAGCTGTTGTACCAGTAGCTTGCGTATAAGTAACAATACATGCCGCTGCGTTCGCATTAGTGCCTACAAATGAGTATGTAATGCTGGTATTTGCAGTACTAGCCGTTACAGACCAGTCTGTAGATAAGCCAACAACAGCAGCACCAATACCATCAACGTCCGCTGTTGGGTAACCAAAAGAAGTTGTAATCCCTTCTACTGCAGGAGCTGGGGTTGCTGTGTACTCTTGAGACTCAACTCCCTCTACAGCAGCTTTGCCATAAACGATACCAGCAGCACTATCAATTGCTCCCTTCAGGCCTTGAAGCGAAGACTCACGAGCATCATCTTGCAAGTTTAGGAAACGTGGTGCCGCAGTTACAGCAAGAATACCCAGAATAACAATTACAACCACTAGTTCGATTAGGGTGAAACCGCCTTGTCTTTTCATAGTTAAGCTCTCTCTATGTTTAATTTTACGCAGACTTACTGCAAAGTTACGGTCACACGACCAGTTTTAATTTCGTAAACAAATTGGTGCTCGGTATTACCTTCTAACTGAATGTAAGTACACGTTGCATCACCTGAATTCGCTTGCGCTGAATATTTGTAATTTGAGTCGCTAGCAACATCTGAAACCGCACCTACTTTAGGGGGATTTTGCAATAAGTTTTCCATCAACTCAGAACAGGTTTCATCTGAAATATCTTGTGGTGCAGTGCTCGAATCGTTGTTCAGAGTCCATGGGTAGCCATCTCTAAAATCGGTATCGACATTGTTACTGTTCTTTGATCTTGTTAACCAAAAATCAACACCATCATAATTTACAGTATTGTATGTTTCAACACCAATCTTCTCAGATGGTCTAGCTTCAGCTTCCCACTGTGCTCTTGCCGACAAAACAGCGGTTGCAAAACCACCAGCGACACCTTCAATGCTTGATTTTTTAGCCTCATCTGTCACGTCGAGGAAGCGGGGTAAAGCAGCGACCGCCAATAAACCAACGACCACGATGACGATGACTAATTCGACAAGGGAGAAACCCTTTTGATTTTTAAGCATTTTCTACCTACTCATCTAATTGCTAACGCGCATTATACATTTGCACACGTATAAAACCACAGAAAAACTGTCAATATTTTCACAAAGCCAAAATATTGGCTTTCACACTAAACCTTTCTTTTTTGAGCAATATATCTATCTGATACTTATCACTATAATGATAGCGACAATGAAACTGTATGTTATCACTTTTATCTTCAACACTCGGTGAACTGAGCCCTAAAATGCTCTCTTGAGGGTACAATTCCTCAAGCCAATAATGACAGTCTCGCTCATCTCCTTGAATCGGCATTATCCAGCCTGTTCGGCTATAACTTTTAGGATGTTCCGAGCCATTGTCTTGCTTAGCAACCGATAACAAATACTGTTGTTTGAACAAATTTGCTTGCTCTAAAATCCGCTTGCTCGCGACGATCAATGCCGTATTAGTCGCTTCTTCTTCTACCGTTTTAAAGGCAGAGAGCACACCCACGATAAGAAAAAGAATAACGACACTCCAAATAACAAAACGTGAGCGTTGTAGGTTATTTAGCATTCCCTAGCCTTTGATTGCATCCAGCATTCCCCACATAGGTAGGAAAATACCCAGAGCTAAGATCAGCACCATACCAGCCACAACCACCAATAAAATAGGTTCGATCCTTGCGGTTAAGGTCTTTAAGTCATAATCGACTTCTCGATCATAAAAATCGGATACCTCAAGTAGCAACTCATCAATACGACCGGTTTCTTCACCCACCGAAATCATTTGTATCACCAGAGGGGTGAAAATTTCGCTATTGATCGCTGTTGAAGAAACCGTACTACCGGCTTCTATTGCGGCTTTCATAGCTTGTACTCTCAACTCAAGGAATCGGTTATCCAACGCTTCCGCAGACAACGACAGCGATTGGTTCAGTGGTACTCCGGCTTTTAGCATCAAGGCGAATGTACGTGAAAAACGCGAAAGTAGCGCTCGATTCACTACCCCACCAATCACAGGTATTTTTAAGCGTAACCTGTCCCACTTTTCCAATCCTTTGTCTGTCTTAACCCATGCTTTGAAAGCAAAAATAAGACCAAAGATAACCGCGAGCATTAAGCCCCAGTAATTAACAAAGAACTCCGACATGCCAATTAAGATACGAGTTGGGAGCGGCAGGTCGACACCAAAGCGCGCAAACATACTAGAGAACTGTGGAATAACCTTAATATTGAGAATGAACATCGCGACCAAAATAAAGCTAATCACAAAGGTTGGATAACGCATCGCAGTCTTGATTCGTTTGCGAGTCTCTACTTCTTGCTCATAGTATCCAGCCAATTGCAGCAAAGCTTGGTCTAAGCGACCGGTATTTTCACCAACCCCAATCATAGAGACAAACAGCGGGCTAAATACCTTGGGATGCATCTGCATCGATGCTGCTAATCCACGGCCATTGGTTAGCTCAGCAACCACTTCTTCTAGCGCTGCTTTCAGCTGCTTATTTTCACAATTTTGAGTCAGACCTTTCATCGACCTTAATAGTGGTACGCCTGCCTTGGTTAGGCTGTATAACTGTCGACAAAACAGAACCAAGACTTCAAGCGGAACATTGGGGGAAAACAGGCTAGATACATCCATATCCAAGACTGAACCACCACTTTTACCCAGCTTGATTGAGGTGGGAATAATCCCCTTACTCATCAAACTTTCTGCGGCAAGATCTTCGTTATTCGCATCCAACTGACCAGTCACTTGACTGCCATCAGAACTGCGACCTACATAACGATACGTTGGCATACTAGTCTACCCCTACAGATAAATTGGGTCTGTGGCACCGGAAGCATCGCCTTCACCAAGGTGCATGATCTCATCGAGGCTCACGACACCTTGCAAAGCTAACTCCATCGCAGAAGCCAACAACGGTTTGTAGTTTTTAGACCGCCTTGCCGTTTGAGCAAAGCCAACCGCGTCATTCGCTCTGAGGGCATCCATCATGTCTTGCTCTAGCTCCAACATTTCAAATACACCAATACGCCCGCGATAACCGGTTAGGTTACAGTTCTGGCAACCACGACCTTTCATGAATGGTACAGCCACTTGATTAGGGAAACGTACGCTCAACCACTGTTTACGAGGTTCATCCAACTCATCCTCAACCTTACAATCAGTACACACTTTACGAACTAATCGCTGTGCCACCACCGCTCTCACGGCACTTGCCACGAGATAACCGGGAGCACCCATGTCCATCATACGCAGCGCACTGTCTACTGCATCGTTGGTATGCAGCGTACTTAAGACTAAGTGGCCCGTCAGCGCGGCTCTCAAACCAATCTCAACGGTTTCGTGGTCACGCATCTCACCAATAAGGATGATATCAGGATCCTGACGAAGGAAAGTTCTGAGGATAGTAGAGAAATCGAGATTGATCTTAGGGTTTACCTGAACTTGGTTCACTCGAGGAAGGCGGTATTCCACCGGATCTTCCGCGGTAATAATCTTTTTGCCCGGCTCGTTTAATTCGCTTAGCGCACCATAGAGGGTGGTTGTTTTACCTGAACCCGTCGGGCCAGTGACCAAGATCATGCCATGTGGACGGCGTAACTGTTGACGAAGTCGAACCAACAGATCACTTGGTATACCTGACGCCTCTAATTTACGAAGGCCAGCTGATTGGTTGAGAAGACGCATAACCACAGACTCACCATGCTGTACAGGCATAGTCGACATACGAATATCAACCGACTGGCCTTTGGCTCGAATATTAAAACGACCATCTTGAGGAAGACGCTTCTCTGAGATATCGAGGTTTGCCATTAACTTCAAGCGCAGTACGAGTGCAGAGGCAATATTGACTTCATTCAGCAGTGTTTCATGCAGCACGCCATCAATACGCTGACGAAGACGCAATACGTTTGAATCTGGCTCAATATGAATATCAGATGCACCGACTTGGATTGCATCTTCAAATAACGAGTTGATCAGCTTAACGACCGTCACTTCGTCACTGTCTTCACCAGCAATATCAAAATCAAAGGCGTCATTGACTTGGTGTTCGGCATGAAGCTGCTCGGCGAAAGACGCAATTTCTTTGGTTCGGCGGTAATAGCGATCAAAGCCATCCACTAATTGTCTTTCTTGAGCGACAACGAACTCAAGCGCGTAGTCACCTAGTTGCCCAAGTAATGATTCCTGAGCAAACAGATCCGCAGGATCACTCATTGCGACACGTAACGTATCGCCTTGGCGTCCAATCACCAATGCACGAAGGCGACGAGCATGTACTTCAGGTAAAAGCTGCACCGCTTCAACATCAACAACCGCTCGACTTAAATCAATGAGAGGAATAGCGAGTTGCTGGGACAAGAAACTCAACATCTGTTGTTCTGATAAGAAACCAAGTTCAATCAGCGCATCACCCAGCTTACGACCTGTACTTTTTTGAGCAGCAAGAGCTTGTTCAACTTGGGCCTCAGTGATGATTCCCTCTTCGACGAGCAAATCACCTAGCCTTTTTCTTAATCTAATTTGCATCGCCACTCTCCTCTAAAGCTTTGATTATGTTTAAGCGGTCACGCACAAAGTTTTGCGATTGAGATGAGATTCCAACTCTGGTTAAGGCACCTTGGTATGACTCTTTTGCAGCAGAAAAATCAAGTTGACGCTCTTGTTGAATCGCAAGGCCAAGCCACCAGCGAGCATTATCTGAATCAACCTCGACTAACTTTTGATAACTCTCGAGCGCGATGTCTTCTTGCTGAGATTTTTGACTCAATGCAGCACGCATTGCCAAATAATCTTGAGTAGGATTTGGTGGCATGTGGATTAACGGGCTTAAAGCCGCTTCTGCTTGGTTAGCTTTAACCAGCAGTTTAGATAAGCCCAACCGTAGCTTTTCGCTGTTGATATTAAGTTTGATACCAGATTGAAACAGCTCGTAGGCTTTGCGAGTGTCACCCTTGCCAAAATAGAGAATCGCGAGTTTCTGGCGAACCTCTTCATTTCGTGGCGTATAACGCAAGGCTTCGGTGTAACCTTTCAAAGCACCAGTAAGATCATTCGCATCAAGTGCTTTCTGAGCTCGCCCTTGTGCATTCACTGATAATTGCTCAGGCGTTAGCTCTACCTGCTCAATCAACATTTCGCTATTTTCTGAACTGTCAGAAGATTCTTTCTCATTAGAGATAGGAGCCGGATCTTTTTTTGCCACGCTAGCAACGTAAATCGGCTTTGGAATGTCAGTATTAGTCGCTTTAGCCGTGCTTAACGGTTTAAGCGTAACGTTAGGGGTTGTCGTTTTAGAAGTACTCAACCTTGTCGGTGGCTTAGCTTGAACGTTATTGGCCGCTACTGTGTTTTCTGCTGAATGGGGCGTTAAATCTAGCGTCACTAATTTCTTGGTTGGCGATGAGAGTGTTTGAGTGACAACATCCTGCATTTCTCCAGAACTCTCTACGACAGAGACCTGGACTTGAGCATCTCGAGTTGAGATTGAATGTTCAACGGTTGGGCCTTGTGATATTGCCCAACCGCCCATCGCTAAGCTCAGAGTGAAACCAGCCACCAACCAAACCAATGGGGAGCGTGTTTTCACTTTAGGCACCACTGCCGCTTCAATCGAAGTCACTGACTTTTTCTTTGCCAATTCAGACAAGGCGTTATTTATGACGCTCATAATTAATTCCAACCCCACAGTATTGGCGTTTTAAATTTAGGCTTACATACATCGTAAGTTTCATGCATGGCTGAAAACAGGTGCTGGTTGTCGATACTTTTCTTATCTTCACTGAACGAGAGCAAAAGAGCCTTATGGCATAGTTGATTTATCAATCTTGGAATACCTAACGAGGAGCGACAAATCGCCTTTTTTTGATTCAAACTGAACAATTCAGGATTACCACCAGATTTAGCAATCCGATTATCAATATACGCCACCGTTTCATCGAGAGTCAGCGGCCTCAGTGTTGAACTAAACGTGATTCTTTGACGAAACTGCCTAAGGTGATAAGCCTCTAATCGAGCATCCAACTCAGGCTGCCCTAATAAAACAATTTGCAGCAGTTTTTTATCTTCAGTTTCAAGGTTACCGAACAACCTTAATGTTTCGAGAGCTTCATCCGATAGAGCTTGAGCCTCATCAAGAATCGCTACCACTCTTAAACCTGAGTTGTGTAACTCAATGAGCTTATGCTGAATGTTATCAACTAAGGTTGCTTCATTATCGATAGTCAAACCCAGCTCTTTAGCAACGGCTTGGCGTAAATCAACACCAGAGAGCACAGGGTTTGGTAGGTAAATAAGAGCAGTACAATCATTTAGGTGATTGACCAACATCCGACAAACCATGGTTTTTCCAGTACCAACCTCTCCGGTGACCTTAATCACGCCCTCGCCCATTTCTAACGCCGAGATCACCGTTTGAATCGCTTCGAAATGAGGCGCTAAACCATAAAATAAATCGGTATTCGGCGTTAAAGTAAATGGCAGTTGTTCAAAACCAAAGTGAGCTTGATACATAAGTGACCTAGCTTAGTTAGATGCTGCCAATCTACATTGAGAAAATAAGCGATTACTCTTCATCAGGGAACCACTGCTGCAGCAGATCTCGAGAGCGTTCTAACTCAGTTTGCCAAGTATTCACGCCAACAATCGTTGGTTTTAGTAAGATCACTAACTCAGTTTTTTGCGTCAACTGACTGGTATTACGGAACAAATGACCGAGTGCTGGGATATCGCCAAGGAATGGTACTTTCGACGTGATATCACTGGTGTTTGATTTCATTAACCCACCAATCACCACAACATCACCATCTTGCGCACGAATCACTGAGTCAGATTCACGAA
This sequence comes from Vibrio splendidus, assembly GCF_003345295.1. Taxonomy (NCBI): domain Bacteria; kingdom Pseudomonadati; phylum Pseudomonadota; class Gammaproteobacteria; order Vibrionales; family Vibrionaceae; genus Vibrio; species Vibrio splendidus. The sequence continues at coordinate 54,584 of NZ_CP031055.1, read as the reverse complement.
TAGAGCTTTTTGCCAATGGAAGTGAAACAATGCCTGTAGTTGAACCAAGGTTAAGCTCTTTCACCTCTTCTGCAACCTCAATAACGGCAGGATGAACATGTAAAAACACACTGCCTTTATCATCGATCTGAGGGGTCACATCCAGAGAAATACCAGAGAAGAATGGGGTTAACTCAACCTCAGGGGCCACATTCGCGTTATCACCACTACCAACTGCACTTGATAAGTCAGTTACGTAGTATTCGTCGGTACCCACTTTTATCACTGCTTTTTGGTTATTCGCAGCAGTCACCCTTGGGCTAGATAGGACGTTCAAGTCACCCTGTGTACCCATGAAACTCAATACCGCCTCAAAGCTACCACCAGAGACAACAAGGTTAGATTGACCACCTAAAGCAGCGCCGATTGGGTCCATGCCTGGCAATGTACTTGGGATAATCGCACCAGCGGCATCTTTAACAATAGAGCCCATACCTATCGTATAGTTAGTACCATTCGACGAGAACATCTTGGTCCAGTTGATGCCTTGTTGATAGCCATCACTTAAGGTCACTTCCATGATTTTGGCTTCCAAGATAACTTGGCGCTGCAAACGCTTCTGAGAAATACCTAAGAACTCTCGAACCTCACGAATTTCGTCGGGGTAAGCACGAACCGTAATCACACTGGCTTGCGGGGTCACGACAACACTCTGCCCGTCACCAGAACCAATGAGGTGAGCAACTGCCGCTTCAAGCTGTGGCCAGAAATCACTTTCAGAGGTCGTTTCAATCTCTGTACCGCCGTTCGATGTAGAATTCGATGAGTTAGAAGAGTTGGATGAATTTGACGAGTTTGAGTTCGAGCTTGAAGAGCTCGATGAATTAGAGTCAGAAGTCGTGATCGTTCCGGTGGTGATGGTCGTCAATGAACGACCTGAACGCTTCACTTGTAAGTAATCAACTGGGATCGTCACTGTGCGTAGACCAGCAGGATAAATCTGAATAACTTTGCCGCGTTTTTCTATATCGTAGCCATACATATCCTGAGCAACAGCCAACACTTCGTCTAACGTCACATCTGTCAGGTTTAGAGTCAGCTTCCCGGCAACGCTTGGGTGAATAGCCGCGCTGTATTCAGTGCCTTTTACCAAGCTAGCAAAAAAGGTTCTCGCTTCAACACCTTTAGCTTGAATACGAAAACGCTTAACGGTTTCCATACCCGGAGACATGGCATCCGAATTAAGCTGAGGCATCAGGTCATCTTGTACCGACGAAGGAAGATCACGAAGCGCTTTGCTATTCGCTTCATTAATTGATTCGTTTAAAGACTCTTTGATCTCAACGGGATCTCTATGTCCCATCGAACAGCCGACTAAAGATGACACTAGGATTGCTACTACAAGTTTACGCATGTCTTCACTCTAACCTTAATTATTCTTAACATCTAAAGAGAACATCTCTAATTTCCACTGCTTAGAGCTTCTCTGCAGAGTGACGTATTCTGGATCTATGTTCTTAACTCGGTACCCTCTGATCGTTTCTCCTTGACCGAGAATCTGACCATTCATAATGGCATAGCAAGGTGTATCGCCTTTGCACACAATGCTTTCTAGAGAAGGTAAGCGATAACGAGTTGGTGCCTTTTTAGCTGACGTTGTTTTTTGTTGTGGCGTCAACCAGCCTAATGGCGCCGTAGGATCCTGTTCGGCCCAAGCCATTTGGCTACTAAAAAGTAATGACAACAAAAGAGTTCTAACCACCGATAAACTCCTGTCTAGTACCTAGTGTGTAAACCTCAAACACCAGTCGAGCTTTAGGATATTCTTCAACCGAATACTGAAATGTGCGCCAGTAATAACTGACAGGAAGAGACTCAAGCGCTTGAAGATAAGCGGAAATATCAAAGTAACTGCCCGTTAATTCCATTCTTACAGGGTGAAGAAAGTAGCCTGAATATTCACTGGTCTCTTGATTATTCGAAATTGCTTCTGGTTTTAACGACTCTAGCGATTCGAGCTTAAGTCCATTTCCGGCATTAAGAACACTCTCCAATAGTTGAGACATTTGAGAAGGCGTGATCAGTCCATCGACAATCTGGGAAAGCTGAAGTGACAGATCTTGGCTCTCCACCAGCAGTTTTTTGTACTCTCGATTAATGTCTTTGTCTGGGTCTTTGTTTAACTTAGCTTGAAGAACGAGCAACTCACCTTGCTGTCTCTGGTTTGCCTGAGTCAGATTCATCGTCTTAGCATTTTTAGCCTGTAAATCGAGATACGCTGGCTCAACCAACAAGGTGAACAACAGCATGGATAGGCCAACAAAACCACACACGAAAAGTAGCCATTTTTCTCTCTGACTTAATGCAAGAAACTTATCGCTGAGCTGGTCCCACTGCTGCATTATTTACTCTCCCTGCGAGTACTTAGCTCAAACGTCACCACATCCTGATCATTGCGCCCAATTTTTAGTTTTTCAAAAGCACGTCCAACTAAATTAAGCTCACTTTTAAACTGACCAATCCAGTTAGGAACCACATTTGCGTTACGAGCAAAGCCACTAAGATCTAAAGTCTCGTGAGTCATGTAGATGTGCGAAAGAGAGATGTCATTTCGGCCTAATTTAGCTAAGGAATTCATGACGCCAGAATACCCGACTTGTTGTGATTCGTCGTATTGTCCTACCGCCTTCAAAGCCTCTTTTTTAGCCTGAGTCTCACGTTTGAGACGCGCAACTGCCGCCACTTTCTCTGGAGACGGTTTATGCTGAGTTAACTTACTATTCAATTGGTTAACTTGCTTGTTAAGCTGGTTCGAGTCATGTTGCAAAGCTGTTAGGGTTTTATCTAGATTAGAAGCTTGATACTGCATTACAAAGTAACCACCAAGTAGCAGCACACAAACGAGCCCCCAGCTCGCAACAACATTCGTCAGCGTAAAATATTCTTTCTTAGGCTTGAGATGTTCAGGGTAAAGATTGACATTAAAAGCCTCTTTTTCAGCCGCAAGCTTAACCAACAAACTCTCTGAATTATCACGCTCACCTTCAACGAGCAGAGAAACGGTCGAACTCAATGTGTTATTTAACGCGCCTTGTAACTCAGACTCATCTTCCTCATCACAGCAGATTTTCAACTGATGAAGTTGAGTACCTTTAATTTGAGAAGAAAGGTAATCAATCGAGCGTTGGAGTTCTAGAGCAAGGCCATCTAACTGGAGAGCGCTTGATGCAACACCCGTTAAAGGTGGAACAACACTACGGATGGTTCTTTGAAAGCAAACGGTATTTTCAACAAACGCACCCAGCTTAAAGTGTGAATTGGCGCTGCGCTGTAAAAGGATGAAATTAGACAGTTCGCCAGCACTGTAACCCCAGATTTCATCTTCAGGAGCAACACCTATTAATTCAACCTGAACCGAATTAGCAATATTCAAAAGCTTGTCTAACAGCTTTTTAGGCAGAACATACACTTGCAGCTTATTCGACGTCGGCAACGCGACCGCACTCGCGACAATTTCAGTCACTCTTTCAGAGACAAGATCTTTGAGTAAAAAAGGCAGGGCAACCGACCATTCACTCTCTGGAATGTCCGGTTTATCAATTTGGTAGGTTTGGTAGTAGTTAGCACAGACAATCAGCTGGAGGCTATTACTAGTAAACGCCTCACTGCTAAGCGATTTTTTTAGCGCACTCTCCCAGTCCCCATTAACCACGGGAATGCTAGTTACTTGAGGTTCTTGTTCTGTCGATGAAATATAAATGGCATCGTTGCCTAACATGACAACTTGAGAGCTGCCTTTATTATTAGTTGGCTTTATCTTGTCTAAAATCGCTTTAAAATTCATTGTTAACTACTACTCTTACGCCATCGATTTCTTCGTCCAACTTTCACAACAGATTCCGCTTTCGCGACCTTTTCAGCTTGATTAGGCAAAGGGATAATCTGTTGTTCTTCGTCGAAATATCTCCCTTGATAGCCGTTAATGCCTAACTCTATCAAGGTGTTCTTTTCTTGTTTTGTCTCGACTCCAACAGCAATAACTTGAGTTGGAGAATCACCGCATGCCCCAATTAAGCTTCGGACAAACAGTTGATTCTCATGCCTTTGATCGATTTTCTTTATTAAGCTTCGATGAAGCTTAATGTAATTGACCTTCAAGTCCTTTATATAGTGAGTGCTAACAATGGTTCGTCCAGCTTGGCCAACCACCACTTTACACCCTAAACCTCGCAGCATCTTTGCCACCGGTCTCATATAATCAAGGTGGGCAATCAAGTGCCCTTCAGGAAACTCAAACGCAAGCTGAGAGCGATGCTGAGCAGAGAGCTGTAATAACTCACTTCTAAACCACTTAAAATGCTGTTTATTCGCAAATGGAGTAACATTCAGATTCACCGAATAGTTGAGAGGCTGAGTTGACTCTTTCAGCGATTTCAACAAAACCTTTAGAACCGATTGGTCCATTTGAGCTTGATAACCCACTTGCTCTACCGCAGGCATAAATCGAGACGATTTCAATAAACCTTTATCAGGGTCCTGAATTCTAGTGAATATTTCTCTATGTAATTCATTGGCTTGACCAGATTCCGGCATAAGATAACATCGCTGAGCAAAGATTACTAAATTTTCAGGAAGCAGCGCTTTATCCAATAATGTTCTCCAACGAACACTGCCTCTATCCAACTCATTTGTATTCTGCTTAGGGTAACGGCTCCAGTTATTAATACGCTCCAGCTGGGCACTCTTTAATGCCGTTTCCGTTTCATCCATGATCTGACTGTGACGCTCACCTTCGGTATACATGGTTACGCCAATATGGCACCAATTATCAGAATCTAAAGGTTCCGGCGGGGTTATCTTGTCTAACTGCCTTAAACACTGAGCCGCCAAGGTAGCAATATCTTTAGCCCCTTGATGCGGAATAAATACGGCAAAATCAGCATCGTAATAACGAGAAAAAATAACATCAGGATAGCGTTGAACAATATTCGACAATACTTCGCCAACTTCGATAATAAAGCCGTCAGTGATTTGCTTGTCATTAGCATCACGGACTTGCTCCCATTCGTCGATACGTATCAATAACACACCACCTCGAGCACCGCTTTCATGCAAAGCCGATTCAAGCTTGTTATCGAATAAGACTCGGTTTGCCGTGCCTGTGAGTTTGTCTAGGAAGGTATGGGTACGGATAAAGGTATCGAAGCGGCTTCTTTCTTGACGAGCATCTTGCAGCTCTTCGATCAAGACATCCAAGGCTTCACTTGCCGTGTATGGCCATTCAAGTTCATCTCCCTTTGCATGAGCCTCAACTTGCCCAGCGAGGATCATTCTTCCTCGCTCTTCCAAGATCTCAGAACCCATCAACTGTTCCTTCAACCAACGAACACCACGAGCCAGACAGAAAAGGATCAATGCAACCGCCAAAGTAATTGACCACATTGCTTCCATTGAGTAGCTATAACCAATATAAGGAGGCAATGCTTTAAACTCGATTCGATAACCTTCATTGCGCTCTAGAATGAAGCTTCTTTCATAAAGACGATTGGGATCAATTTGTGGGGAGGTATCTTTGAATCGATAAACGATGCCAGTCTGGTTCGAGAGTTTCATCTCAACAATATTGCTTGCCTGCAACATCTTAGGCATCCAACGCTGCATCGAATACGCGGCGTCAGGATCTTCCATCTCTTTATCTACAACGTCGACAATACCAACCAAATAATGATCTAAATATTCTTGTCCGATACGCTTAAAGGAAAGTGTGCCACCAATAAAAAGAATGAACATCGCACTGATCACTATCACAGTGACAAATGCGACCAATCGAGTGCTCAATTTTAGTGTCGGGGTATATCTCATGAATAACGAAATCCTTTTCAACTCACATTATACCGTATTGCTACTTATACTATAAATTGACGTTGTAAATAAAGCGTTAAGAATTCTAGGTAACAAAAAGCCGCGATAAACGCGGCTTTTTCCAATTTAATACTGTCTTTATAATATATTAAAAACAGGGCTTAAAATGGGATGTCATCATCAAAATCCATTGGCGGCTCATTATATTGAGGTTGAGCCTGCTGAGGAGCTTGTTGAGGTGCTTTCGGCTGCTGTTGAGCTGGAGCACTGTATTGTTGCTGTGCTTGTGGCTGTTGTGGCTGACCCCAACTACCTTGCTGTTGGTTGTTACCCATACCACCTTGAGCAGGAGCACCGCCTTGAGCACGACCACCAAGCATTTGCATTACACCGTTGAAGCCTTGAACAACGACTTCTGTTGTGTAGCGATCTTGACCGCTTTGATCTTGCCATTTACGCGTTTGAAGTTGACCTTCAATGTAAACTTGAGAACCTTTACGTAGGTACTCACCAGCAACTTCCGCCAGCTTGCCAAACAGAGCAACACGGTGCCATTCTGTTTTTTCACGCTGTTCGCCAGTTGCTTTATCACGCCATGACTCTGACGTTGCAATGGTAATGTTCGCTACTGCACCGCCATTGGGCATGTAACGAATTTCAGGGTCATTACCTAGGTTACCCACTAATATAACTTTGTTAACTCCACGGCTAGCCATGATTTGCTCCGTCTAAATTCATAGTCTCAGAAAATTTTAGCGCACAAGAATAGCATGCTTTTCTGCAGTGATAAATCGCATTCCTATTCTCGCCTCACTACAAAGAATAAAAACGTAACAAATCATGATATTCAGAGCGATGTTGCTTTTTTCTCCACTTACAAACCACTCATTTACTTTGATAATTGATATTCAACGCAAGTCACTATTAAGGCGGTAGAGAAGCGAAGGCCTGCATGACAACGTGGAATCTAATTCTACTTAAACAGGACGTTTCAATGAGAAAATCTCGATACGCTCGCACTTTGCATTTTCTGTGCATCGACCCAAACGACACCTATCTACATGTAAAAGAGATAGAAAAGCACTTATCTATTATTCTCTACAAAATGACACCGGACGATTTGATGTTATTTGATCGAAAGCAGAGCAACCGAATTTTACTGGTTGATTACAAAGAGGTGCCTCGATTAATCAACCTTCATCCAAATCTACCTGTGATGTGGAAAAATCATGAGATCATTTTATTCAATGTCCCCAAAGCTCTTCCCACATCGGAGTTGATTACGTTTGGCGTATTAAAAGGTCTCTTTTACAACTCTGAAGAGAAAGCCAAAATAGCGAAGGGACTTGAAGAGGTCATTAATGGAGACAACTGGCTACCTAGAAAAGTGGCAAGCCAATTACTCTTCTACTATCGAAATATCGTGAGCACCAATACCACCCCTACTAATGTCGACTTAACCATTAGAGAGCTACAAGTGATTCGCTGCCTTCAATCAGGCTCATCAAACACGCAAATAGCCGATGACTTGTTTATTAGCGAATTCACCGTCAAATCTCATCTTTATCAAATATTTCGTAAGTTAGCCGTTAAGAATAGAGTCCAAGCTATTGCATGGGCAAACCAGAACTTGCTTGCATAATTGATCAGCCTCTTAAACTGACGATAATTTTGAGGAAAACTCTAGTGAACCATACGGATTGTTGCTGAATTTTCGACATAACTTATGCTAGAGTTGCCCTCAGAAATATCAACCATTCAGGTTGAATCCATAATTATTATAGATAAAGGGTCTTACCATGATCAAAAAGTGCCTTTTCCCGGCAGCTGGCTACGGTACACGTTTTTTACCTGCAACTAAGTCAATGCCGAAAGAAATGATGCCTGTCGTCAACAAACCTCTGATTGAATACGGTGTTGAAGAGGCGATCGAAGCTGGTATGGACGGCATGTGCATCGTGACTGGCCGTGGTAAGCATTCATTGATGGACCACTTTGATAAGAACTACGAGCTTGAGCACCAGATCAGCGGCACCAATAAAGAAGATTTGCTGATCAATATCCGTGAGACGATTGAAGCAGCAAACTTCACGTACATTCGTCAACGTGAAATGAAAGGCCTTGGCCACGCTATCTTAACGGGTCGCGAACTTGTGGGTGATGAACCTTTTGCAGTAGTGCTTGCTGATGACCTTTGTGTTAACGAACAGCAAGGTGTACTGGCTCAAATGGTTGCACTATACAAACAGTTCCGTTGCTCAATTGTGGCAGTCCAAGAAGTTCCAGAGGAAGAGACTCACAAGTACGGTGTTATCTCTGGCGAAATGATTAAAGATGATCTTTTCCGTGTTGATGACATGGTAGAAAAGCCAGAACCAGGCACTGCGCCAAGCAACCTAGCAATCATTGGCCGTTACATTCTGACTCCAGATATCTTTGAGCTTATCGAGCAGACTGAACCAGGCAAAGGCGGCGAAATCCAAATCACTGATGCATTGCTAAAACAAGCAAAAGCAGGTTGTGTATTGGCTTACAAATTTAAAGGCCAACGTTTTGACTGCGGTAGTGTTGAAGGCTACATCGAAGCAACAAATTACTGCTTTGAAAACCTATACAAAAAAGACCAGCAACAAATCGAGCTAGGTAAGCACTCAACAACAAAAGAAGCTTAATCGCTAATTTTGGCTTACTCGCTGTTTAGCTATTTAGCTATTTAGCTATTTAGCTATTGAGTTAACAGCAATTAGCGGTTGGTTAACAGCACATTAAATGATTCCAAGGGTGACTCAAAAGAGTCGCCCTTTTTTTGTTTACTGTTTTTTTATCCAGTAAAACTTTGCACAAATCTCACTCTATGTAATACTTTAGCCACTTAAAATTACATGGTCTATTGAGATGGATAAAATAGAAATTAGAGGCGCTCGTACGCATAACCTCAAAGACATTAACCTAACCATACCCCGTGATAAGCTGACGGTTATCACCGGTTTATCAGGTTCAGGAAAGTCGTCACTTGCGTTTGATACTCTCTATGCGGAAGGTCAACGTCGTTATGTAGAATCTTTGTCTGCCTATGCTCGCCAATTTCTATCTCTTATGGAAAAACCCGATGTCGATCACATCGAAGGTTTATCTCCAGCCATCTCGATAGAACAAAAGTCGACCTCTCACAACCCTCGCTCAACCGTCGGTACCATCACTGAGGTCTATGATTACCTAAGACTGCTTTACGCGCGAGTTGGCGAGCCACGCTGTCCTGATCACAATATCCCCCTCGCGGCGCAAACCATCAGCCAAATGGTCGACAAGGTATTAGAACTGCCTGAAGGCTCAAAGATGATGCTGATGGCACCAATCGTCAAAGAACGTAAAGGTGAGCATGTAAAGACACTGGAAAACCTAGCTGCGCAAGGCTTTATCCGAGCTCGTATTGATGGCGAGACCTGTGATTTGTCCGATCCACCCACATTGGAACTTCATAAGAAGCACACCATTGAAGTCGTGGTAGACAGATTTAAGGTTCGTCCTGATCTTCAACAACGTTTAGCCGAATCGTTCGAGACCACATTAGAGCTATCTGGTGGCATTGCAGTTGTCGGTTGGATGGATGATAAAGAACAAGAAGAGATCGTGTTCTCAGCTAACTTTGCTTGTCCAAAGTGTGGCTACAGCATGCAAGAACTTGAGCCGCGCCTGTTCTCATTCAACAATCCTGCAGGTGCATGTGGTACTTGTGATGGACTTGGTGTTCAACAATATTTTGATCCAAGTCGAGTGATTTTAGATGAGAACCTAAGCATTGCAGAAGGTGCAATAAAAGGCTGGGATCAGAAGAATTATTACTATTTTCAGATGCTAACGTCGCTATCAGACCATTATGGTTTTGATCTGTATGTGCCATTCAACTCTCTACCTAAAAAGACTCAAGAGATCATTCTTAAAGGATCAGGGCGTACTGAAGTGGAATTCAAATACATCAATGATCGTGGTGATATCCGAGTCAAGCGTCACCCATTTGAAGGTATTTTAAATACGCTGGAACGCCGTTACCGCGATACTGAATCTAGCGCGGTGCGTGAAGATCTTGCCAAGTACATATCAACAAAGTCGTGTTCTAGCTGTGATGGCACGCGTTTAAGATTAGAAGCTCGAAATGTCTTCATTGGCGATACCACACTGCCAGAAATCGTTGAGCTCAGCATTGCTGATGCACTCGAGTTTTTCCAAAACTTATCGCTTAGCGGTCAGCGTGGTCAGATCGCTGATAAAGTAATGAAAGAGATCAATGACCGTCTGCATTTCTTGGTGAACGTTGGTTTGAATTACCTTAATTTATCACGCAGTGCTGAAACACTGTCTGGTGGTGAAGCGCAACGGATTCGTCTCGCAAGTCAAATTGGTGCTGGTTTAGTGGGTGTTATGTATGTACTCGATGAACCATCAATTGGCCTCCACCAGCGTGATAATGAACGTCTACTGCAAACTTTGGTTCACCTCAGAGACTTAGGAAATACCGTGCTTGTTGTTGAACATGATGAAGACGCAATCCGTTGTGCTGACCATGTTATCGATATAGGCCCAGGTGCGGGTGTGCATGGTGGGCACGTGGTCGCAGAAGGCACCATGCAAGACATCATCGAAAACCCGAATTCTTTAACCGGGCAATACCTCAGTGGCGCCAAAGAAATTGCGATACCAAAACAAAGAACGCCTATCGACAAGAAAAAGGTCGTCGAGATCGTTGGCGCAACGGGGAACAACCTAAAGAATGTCACTGCGACGATCCCTGTAGGCTTGTTCAGCTGTATTACGGGGGTATCGGGGTCAGGTAAATCTACTCTAATCAATGACACCTTCTTTAAAGTTGCCCACACTCAATTAAACGGTGCAACAACCGCAGTTCCAGCGCAGCACAAAAAGATAAAAGGCTTAGAGCATTTCGACAAAGTGATCGATATTGATCAAAGCCCTATCGGTCGCACCCCTAGATCAAACCCTGCAACCTACACTGGTATTTTCACGCCAATTCGTGAGTTATTTGCCGGTACCCAAGAATCACGATCTCGTGGCTACAAGCCAGGTCGATTCAGTTTTAACGTTCGTGGTGGTCGCTGTGAAGCGTGTCAGGGAGACGGTGTCATCAAAGTAGAGATGCACTTCTTGCCAGATGTGTATGTGCCGTGTGATGTGTGTAAAGGTAAGCGTTATAACCGTGAAACTTTAGAAGTTCGCTACAAAGGCAAAACCATTGACGAAGTTCTAGAGATGACAGTGGAAGATGCTCGAGAATACTTCAACCCTGTTCCTGTTATCGCTCGTAAGCTGCAAACATTGATGGATGTTGGCCTTTCCTACATTCGCCTCGGACAAGCAGCGACGACCTTATCTGGTGGTGAAGCGCAACGCGTTAAATTAGCGCGTGAATTGTCTAAACGAGACACGGGAAAAACCTTATACATTCTTGATGAACCAACAACAGGTCTTCATTTCCACGATATCCAGCAGCTATTGACGGTATTACATAGATTGCGAGATCACGGCAATACGGTAGTGGTGATTGAACACAATCTAGATGTCGTCAAAACAGCAGACTGGATCTTAGACCTTGGTCCTGAAGGTGGTCAAGGTGGTGGTGAGATTGTTGCAGAAGGTACACCTGAAGATGTGGCGTTAGTCGAAGGTTCGCACACTGCTCGCTTCCTTAAGCCTATGTTAAATTTGAAGTAGGTGTAAAATAGCGCCCTGCGAGCAGACAGAAAAATGTTAAAGTAACAGAGCTTGTTTCAGAAGGAACAAGCTCTGTTTTTATAAGGTTAGGGATTTATGGCAACAATACACACTAGCGGTACCCAACTAGAAAATCAGGTAACTCAGCTACCACTCAATAAAGCATTTCTGGCTTCTTTAGCTGTTGTATTCTTGTTAGCCATGCATTTTTTCATGCCGAATCCTGGAGGCTCAGGCCTTGCGTTATCGTTTAACCCAACCACTTGGTTAGCTCTTAGCTTTACGTTAGCAATTGGCTTCTACCAACTCGCGACTAACCGAGTACTCAAATATTCCAAGTTAACCGTTGGTTTGCTGATCAGCTGCGTGATACTTACACTACCCACGCTCTACAGTAACGCCTTTCCTCAAGCCGCACCTGGTCGACTACTGGGATTGTGGGCGGGCTTCGCTTTATTCGTCGTACTTCAGCAATTTAAGTTCAGCAATAAACACAAGCAACGCATGTTGTGGTTCATTGTGCTTGCTGTGGTTATACAAGCACTCTTTGGTTACGTGCAATATTTCTTACTGGAACCCGGCAATCTATTTGGTTACAACACTGCGGCTAATCGACCTTATGGGATATTCCAACAACCGAATGTAATGGCTAGCTTTTTAGCTACTGGTTTTGTGCTTTCAGCGTATCTTTTAGCGAGACAGCCCGCTAAATATAATCACAAAATTAGCGAGTCATTCTTACTTTACCTAACCCCGACCTTAACCGTACCTTTACTGATCATCATCGCATCACGTACCGGATGGTTGGCTGCCGTCATTGGGTTTGTCTGCATTCTGCCTTATCTATACAAATTCTCGACTAAGAAACGCTTCTACGGATGGTGCGCATCGGTGCTAGTTGGTATCGTGGTCGCTTTTTCGGTAATCAGCCTCAGTACAACGGATAGCCTCGCAAGTAAAAGGGCTAACTTAGAAAGCCCACGAGCTTATACCTTCCCACAAGCACTCGATATGATGATCGAAAAGCCATTTACAGGGTATGGCTACGGGAAGTTCGAATCCGAGTACACGCTATACACAGCTCGCCAGCATCAACTCAACCCGAATTATCATCCCGGCCTTCCTTCAATGGATCACCCACACAATGAGTTCTTGTTTTGGGGGGTTGAGGGCGGAATAGTACCAATCATCGGGATCTTGCTTGCTGCGTTCTTAGTCATGTCACGTATAGCAAGCTCAGCGAAGGGAACACGTCTAGCACTGCTCGCACTATTTATACCGATACTCTTACATTCTCAGCTCGAGTACCCTTTTTACCACTCAGCGATTCACTGGATAACCTTTATCATTTTGATTTACTGGGTCGATCAACGAGCTTCTCGTCACTACCAACAGCCGTTTAGTATCATCAGTAAAACCCTACTTAGAGTATCGAGCTTGGTGGTCCCTATCTTGGTCAGTTTTTATATGTTGAGTGCCTTACACACCAATGATGTCCTGACTCAATTTGAACTTTCTAAACCCAGAAACCCGGATATTCTTAAGCAGGTAACGAACCCTGTAGTCTGGAAAGATCGCTATGATTGGGACGTATACAGCACCTATCTAAATATCGGCCTCTACAAAGCTGATCCTAGCTTGATTCAACCTTATATAGATTGGTCGTTAGAGATCATAAAACGTAAGCCAAGGCCTGCTTTCTACAGTAACCTGATTCTTGCGTATCAAGGATTAGGCGATCACAGTAAAGCAGAACAAATTCGTAGTGAAGCGAGCTTCTTGTTCCCAAATAGAGACTTTTCCAAGGTTCAATATAAGAAAATATCGGAAGCTGAAAATAATATTTCTTCTGCTAAATGACGCCAAGGAATCTAGAGTTAATTCACCATATTGACGTTTAGTCTAGACACAAAAAAGCGCACGATCTCTCGTGCGCTTTTCTTTTGAACTTGATTTTATTGCCGCTATTTTAAAACGTCTTGCAACGCTTTTAAGCACAAAGCGACATTCTCTTTTCGAGCGCCATAACCCATTAAACCAATACGCCAAGCCTTGCCAGCCAAAGAACCAAGTCCCGCGCCAATTTCAAGGTTATATTCTTCTAGAAGTTGTGCTCTGATTTTGGCTTCATCGATTCCTTCAGGGAAATAAAGCGCATTGAGCTGCGGAAGACGACTTTCTTCATCAACCACAAACTTTAATCCTAGTGCTTCTACACCTTCTTTAAGCTCTTGGTGCATCGCATGGTGACGTGACCACGCATTATCCAGGCCTTCATTTTTCAATAAAACCAACGACTCATGCAGAGCATACAGGCTATTCACGGGTGCCGTATGGTGGTAGCTACGCTTGCCTTCTCCACTCCAGTAACCCAGTACTAAGCTTTGATCTAGGAACCAGCTTTGTACCGGAGTTTGACGCGCCTTCATCTTCTCAACCGCACGTTGAGAGAAAGTCACCGGAGACAGGCCAGGAACGCAAGATAGACACTTTTGACTACCTGAATACACCGCATCGAGTTGCCATTCATCGACCAACAGTGGTACACCGCCTAATGATGTCACCGCATCCACAATCGACAATGCATCAAACTGACGAGCTACTGCGGAAATAGCTTTAGCATCCGATAACGCGCCAGTAGACGTCTCTGCATGCACAAAAGCGACAGCAACAGCATCAGGGTTTTCTGCCAATGCTTTTTCTACCTTTTCAACGGAAACGGGCTTGCCCCACTCATCATCTACAAGGATCGCTTCACCACCACAGCGCACAACATTCTCTCGCATACGTTCACCAAAAACGCCATTGCGACAAACAATCACCTTCTCACCGGGCTCAATCAAGTTAACAAAACAGGTTTCCATACCTGCGCTGCCCGGAGCTGAAACGGCAATCGTAAACTCATTTTCAGTTTGAAAAGCATATTTAAGAAGTTGTTTCAGTTCATCCATCATCGCGATAAATAACGGGTCGAGGTGACCAATAGTTGGACGGCTCAAAGCCTGTAAAACTTGAGGAGAAATGTCTGAAGGCCCCGGCCCCATTAACGTTCGGTGTGGCGGATAAAAGCTCTCGATAGCAGCAGTGAGTGTTAAATTAGACATGTACATCCCTTACGTTAATGTTGTGAACAATCCACCCTAAAGCAAATCGATACCGTCATCAATTAGCTAAAAGTATTGAGGTCACACCAGTGTCACATAATTGTTAAAATTATTTTTTAAATATCTCCAGTTACGGATTGACATTGTTACCGCAAACACGTTCAATGAAATGGCTATCTAGCAGAAGAGGAGCACTGCCCAGGCAGATGTTTTGTGGAACCGCATTTCCAATACAAAGCATCAAGGGGGAGCAGTGCCGAGATAATAAAAGGATGCAGGACCTTTATTATCGGTTGAGCGGGCTGAATCCCGGCAACTGTCGCCATTTCTATATGGTGAAGAGCTTCTGAGGTTACTATTCTAATAATTCCTCTCTTTTTGCTCTAAATACTCTCTTCGAAAAACATCGGACGTTGGATTACCCAACCGTAATTTTATTTTAGGAAGTCGTGGGAGATATATCGTGAGTGCATCTAATGTAGCTGGTTCTTTTAATGTCGCTAAGTTTGGCGGAACAAGTGTTGCCAACTTTGAAGCAATGAGCCGTTGTGCTGCCATTATTGAAAACAACTCAAATACGAAACTGGTGGTAAGCAGTGCCTGCTCAGGCGTCACCAACTTGCTTGTTGAGCTCGCCAATGGTGTGCAAGACAAAACTCGTCGTCAGGAATTATTGACGCAATTGACTGACATTCATAACGCGATTCTTGATCAACTAGCTGACCCAATTAGCATTGAAAAAGATGTGCACTGTATTCTCGATGACATTGCGAGCGCTGCAGAAGCGGCATCATTCCAAGCCAGTACCAAACTCACCGATCACCTAGTGGCATGTGGCGAACTGATGTCGACACATATCCTCGCTCAAATCATTCGCGAGCGTGGCACACCCGCTGTCCGTTTTGATATCAGAGAAGTGATGCGCACCAATGGTGACTTCGGCAAAGCAGAACCACAGTTAAAAGATATTGCAGCCTTAGCACAAGAGAAGTTGATTCCACTATGCCAACAACAAGTTGTCGTGACCCAAGGTTTTATCGGTGCTGATAGTGAAGGCAACACCACGACTTTAGGCCGCGGTGGCAGTGATTACTCAGCAGCACTGATTGCCGAGTCGGTACAAGCGATTGGTTTAGAAATCTGGACGGATGTTCCGGGTATCTACACCACTGATCCTCGTATTGCACCTAAAGCTTCTCCTATCCCAGAGATCAGCTTCAGTGAAGCATCGGAAATGGCAAACTTTGGTGCGAAGATATTACACCCATCAACTCTAGTTCCGGCACTACGCCATCAAATCCCGGTATTTGTCGGCTCATCAAAAGCACCAGAGCTCGGTGGCACATGGATTCGTCAACAAGTTGAAAGCTCCCCTCTGTTCAGAGCGCTTGCCCTACGCTGCAACCAAACCATGGTTACGCTACGCAGCGCCAATATGTTCCATGCTTATGGCTTCCTCGCAAAAGTGTTCGAGATCCTTGCTAAGCATAAGATCTCTGTCGATCTTATCACTACCTCAGAGATCAGTGTCTCACTCACTCTCGATCAAACAGATACATCGGGTGGTGCTCCTCAGTTACCAGAAGCCGCTCGAATTGAGCTTGAAGAGCTGTGTTCTGTGGATATTGAACACGACCTATGCCTTGTTGCTCTTATTGGCAACAACATGAGTGAAAGCAAAGGCTATGCAAAGCAAGTATTCGGCACGCTTGAAGACTTCAACCTACGTATGATTTGTTACGGAGCGAGCCCACACAACCTGTGCTTCTTGCTTGATGAATCTGTCTCCAAGTTAGCGATTCAAAAGCTGCATCAAGAGCTGTTTGAATAAAACGACGGTTGCTCGATTAGTTTAAAATCACCAAACGACAGATACAAAAAGGGTTGCTCTTAAGCAACCCTTTTATTTTTACGAATCAAAGCCCGTCATAGATTCAAACTAGTTAATGTTTGGACCTAACCACTTCTCAGCTTCCAACATATCCCAACCTTTACGATCAGCATAGCTATCCACTTGATCCTGTTGAATCTGAGCAATCGCAAAGTATCGTGAATCAGGATGCGAGAAGTACATACCAGACACAGAAGCACCTGGCCACATTGCGTAACTCGTAGTTAGCGACATGTCGATTGCTTTTTCAACGTCCATCAACTCCCACAACGTGCCTTTCTCTGTATGCTCTGGGCAAGCAGGGTAACCCGGAGCTGGACGAATACCTTGGTACTTCTCTCGAATCAAATCGTCGTTAGACAAATTCTCATCAGGTGAGTAGCCCCAAATGTCCTTTCTCACTTCTTTATGCAAGTATTCAGCGAACGCTTCAGCCAATCGGTCTGCAACCGCCTGAATCATAATCGCGTTATAGTCGTCGCCTTTCGCTTTGTATTCATCAGCCAGCTCTCGCTCACCAATACCACCCGTTACTGCAAAACCACCAATCCAATCCGCTTTACCGCTGTCTTTTGGCGCAATGTAATCTGACAAACAGTAGTTAAATCCTTTTGGCTTTTCGGTTTGCTGACGAAGGTTGTGCAGAACCTTTAGTACCTCGGTACGAGATTCATCGGTATACACTTCAATATCATCACCAACACTGTTCGCTGGGAACATAGCGCACATACCACGAGCTTCAAGCAATTTCTCTCTTTCTACTCGATCTAATAAATCATTGGCGTCTTTAAATAAGCGCTTCGCCTCTTCGCCTACTTCTTCATGATCAAAAATTGCCGGGTACTTACCAACCAAAGACCACGTCATAAAGAACGGAGTCCAGTCGATGTACTGACGTAAAGTAGCCACATCAAAGTCCTTGAAGATGTGTACTCCCGGTTTAGCGGGTGCAGGGGGAGTATACGCATTCCAATCGATAGCAACTTTATTGGCACGCGCTCTCTCTAGCGAGACTGGCTTAGTGCGCGGCTTTTTGCGGTTGTGTTGATCGCGAACGCGATCGTAATCAATATCCAACTTCTCAACAAATGCAGGCTTCAGTTCGTTAGAGAGTAGAGAAGTACACACACCAACAGCACGTGAGGCATTGTTTACGTAGACCACAGGTTCAGAGTAGTTCTGTTCAATCTTAACGGCTGTATGCGCTTTAGATGTGGTTGCTCCGCCAATCAGAAGAGGCAGTTTAAAGCCTTGTCTCTCCATCTCTTTAGCCACATGAACCATCTCATCCAATGAAGGAGTGATCAAACCCGAAAGACCAATGATATCGACATTCTCTTCTTTAGCGACCTTAAGGATTTTTTCACATGAAACCATCACGCCCAGATCGATAATTTCATAGTTATTACACTGCAAGACAACGCCCACAATGTTTTTACCAATATCGTGAACATCGCCTTTTACGGTCGCCAGTAAGATTTTTCCGTTAGTCGCACCAACGTCTTTGGTTGCATTAATAAATGGTTCTAGATGGGCTACCGCTTGCTTCATAACACGGGCAGATTTCACCACTTGAGGAAGGAACATCTTGCCTTCACCGAAGAGGTCACCAACTACGTTCATGCCATCCATTAATGGACCTTCAATTACCTCGATAGGGCGAGAAGCATTAACACGAGCTTCTTCGGTATCTTCAACAATAAAGTCGGTAATACCTTTCACTAAAGAGTGTTCTAAGCGCTTTTCTACTGGCCAAGTACGCCACTCTAAAGCCGATTTATCTTCAACTTTTCCCACTGCACGCTCTAGATACTCAGTCGCAATATCGAGCAAGCGTTCTGTTGAATCGTCTCGACGGTTTAGAACCACATCTTCAACGGCTTCACGTAAATCCTCAGGCACATTATCGTAAATCTCTAATTGCCCCGCATTTACAATGCCCATATCCATACCGTTTTTAAAACAGTGATATAGGAAGACCGCGTGAATAGCCTCACGAACGTAGTTATTACCGCGGAAAGAGAATGAAACATTCGACACACCACCCGAGATCATCGCATGCGGAAGATCGCGTTTGATATCCCCTACTGCTTCAATGAAGTCGACCGCATAGTTGTTATGCTCATCAATACCAGTAGCCACTGCGAAAATGTTTGGGTCAAAAATAATATCTTCTGGCGGGAAACCGACTTCATCAACAAGAATATTGTAGGCATTGGTACAAATCTCGACTTTACGCTCTCGGGTATCAGCCTGCCCTAATTCATCGAACGCCATCACAATGACTGCTGCGCCATAACGACGAACCAGTTTAGCTTGCTCGACAAACTTTTCTTTCCCTTCCTTCAATGAGATAGAGTTAACGATGCCTTTACCCTGAATACATTTCAGGCCCGCTTCGATAACTTCCCATTTTGAAGAATCGACCATAACTGGTACTTTCGAGATCTCTGGCTCAGACGCACATAGATTAAGGAATTTAACCATACACGCCTCAGCGTCTAGCATCCCTTCATCCATGTTGATATCGATGATCTGAGCGCCATTCTCAACTTGCTCTCGAGCAACACTCAAGGCTTCGTCGTAAAGCTCTTCTTTTATCAATCGCTTAAATCGAGCAGAGCCGGTAACGTTAGTACGCTCACCGACGTTTACAAATAGAGACTCTTTGGCAATCGTTAATGGTTCTAAGCCAGATAAACGGCAAGACACAGGCAAATCAGGTAATTGACGTGGAGTTACGCCTTCAACGGCCTCAGCCATGTGACGTATATGTTCTGGCGTTGTACCACAACAACCACCAATTAGATTCAAGAAGCCACTCTCGGCCCATTCCTTAACGTGTTCAGCCATATCTTCAGGAGAAAGGTCATACTCACCAAATGCATTAGGTAAACCCGCGTTAGGGTGAGCGGAAACGTTACATTCTGAGATACGAGACATCTCACCAACGTACTCTCGCAGTTCGTCAGGGCCTAATGCACAGTTCAATCCAAATGAGATAGGTTTAACATGACGAAGGGCGTTGTAGAAAGCTTCTGTTGTTTGCCCTGAAAGCGTACGACCTGATGCGTCAGTAATGGTACCGGAGATCATCACAGGAAGCGTGATGCCTACCTCTTCAAAAACAGATTCAACCGCAAAAGAACATGCTTTTGCATTTAACGTGTCGAAGATAGTCTCGATAAGAATAAGATCCGAGCCGCCTTTGATAAGTGCTCGTGTCGATTCGGAGTAAGCTTCAACAAGCTCATCAAAGCTAACATTACGATAGCCCGGATCATTAACGTCTGGAGAGATAGAACAAGTTCGGTTAGTTGGACCTAACACACCCGCTACGAAACGAGGTTTTTCTGGGGTCTTTGCCGTCCATTCATCTGCCGCTTCACGAGCTAATTTTGCAGCTGTAAAGTTAATTTCTTCGCTAAGGCTTTCCATATCGTAGTCGGCCATAGCGATGGTTGTAGAGTTAAAGGTATTGGTCTCGAGGATATCAGCACCGGCTTCCAAATATTCCATATGGATATCTTTGATAAGCTTAGGTTGTGTAAGTACCAAAAGGTCGTTGTTACCTTTTAAATCACTATGCCAATCAGCAAAGCGCTCACCACGATAGTCTTGCTCTTCCAATTTATAATCCTGAATCATGGTACCCATGCCACCATCAATCAGTAAAATTCGTTGCTTCAACAGAGCGTCAATCTTTTGCCTTACATTACTTCCCACGGTACAACCTCATTCCTTTAATTATCTCTCCATCCTACCACACATTAAAAAGGAGTCTAGACGTCTAAAAGATGAAATTGATTACCAAGTCATGACAAAAAAATGTTTGCTATTTGAGCATGAGACAACGAAAATTCATATTCATACTTTGTTACATGTTGGGATCCCAATGTCGGTCTATTACACCTTATGCTTCTTGTCCGCAGCTGCCATGCTTATTGCTTTCGTGAATACCAAAATTGGTAAAATGCAGACAACCATCGCCATTACAGCTGGCTCAATGATGTTATCTCTATTAATTATCATTGCGGGACAAAACAATTGGTTCCAATTGGCTGACATCGCCTCAGAAACCGTTGCCAGTATCAACTTTGAAGATTTCCTCCTGAAAGGAATACTGGGATTCTTACTCTTTGCAGGTGGTTTAGGGATTAAATTACCTAATCTAAAAGATCAGAAATGGGAAATAACTGTACTCGCTCTTGGCGCTACACTGTTTTCGACATTCTTTATTGGCTTTGTACTGTATGGGTTCTGTCAGTTTATCGGTATTCAATTTGACCTAATTTATTGCTTACTTTTTGGCTCTCTAATATCTCCAACCGATCCAATTGCTGTATTAGCAATAGTGAAAAAGCTCGATGCTCCCAGACGAATCTCTACTCAAATCGAGGGAGAATCTCTATTCAACGATGGTTTTGGCCTAGTGATCTTCGTTACCCTATTTACCATTGCGTTCGGTACAGAAGCACCGACTGTGGGTAGCGTGACCATGTTATTCGTCCAAGAGGCTATCGGTGGTATCGTCTATGGCTTTGTTCTAGGTTTAATATTCCATTACCTAATCAGCAACACCGATGACCACTCGATGGAGTTGCTATTAACCATAGGTATTCCTACAGCTGGTTATGCCTTTGCTGAAGTCCTACATGTATCAGGACCGTTAGCAATGGTGGTATCAGGTATCATGATTGGTAACTGGACGCGCTTTATTGGATTCTCGAAAGAGAGTGAGGATCACCTAGACCACTTCTGGGAATTGATAGATGAATTCTTAAATGGCGTATTGTTCTTATTGATCGGTATGTCGATGTTGCTATTCAAATTCCACCAAGAAGACTGGATCTTAATGGCGTTCGCAGTACCTCTAGTACTAAGCGCACGCTACCTAAGTGTTTTCTTGTCTTATATCGGATTCAAACGCTTTAGAACTTACAACCCTTGGTCAATCAAGATCTTAACTTGGGGTGGTTTGCGTGGTGGACTAGCTCTAGCTATGGCACTTTCAATCCCTTCAGGTATCTGGGTGATTGAAGACAAGGCAATAGATGTTAAAGAGATAATCCTCGTCATGACATACGCTGTTGTTGTGTTCTCAATCTTAGTCCAAGGTTCAACAATTACTCCAATGATAGAGAAAGCGAAACAAGCTGAGAAGGAATTGGATTAACACCGAAAAATATAAAACTAGGCTGCCTAATTTAGGTGGCCTTTTTTATATCTAATGAAAGTCAGATTCGCCGATTTCCTCACTGAAGATCTATCTGAAAGGTATACATGAACAATAGAACTTACTTCGATATTTTATGCACTAGTACTAGAGTAATCAGAAACCTTAATGTTGATTGGGCACTAGATTTGGCCGGAGCCCAAATGAATACAAAGGATGTTGAATCATGATACATGACGACATGATAAACAGCGATCTTAGACAAAAATCTTGCTAGAAGTGAAACATGCAAAGAACTCGTTCTTCTACAACACTAGCGAGTCTACCCACTAGAACAGACTTCAGCTGTATAAGCATTCCTTCCGGAGAAAATAATGATACTCAAAGTCTAGCAGTCATAGCTTTAGTCATTATCAGAAACTACGCAGCGAGATGAGTGTTGAACAGAAAGCTCTAGTGTTCGACTAAGCCTTTAAATACAGCAAGGTTGTATTTAGTAGGTATTAAGCGATTCGATTAAATAGAGGGAGCTAGAGGAGCACTTAATACTTCTAGCGTTACATTAAAGGTGACAGGCATAAAAAAGGCTCTAGCATTTCTGCCGGGACGCGCAGTCTAGAGCCTTAAATATGGTAGGACTGAACTGAGCCGGTACTCCGGAGAGTCGACCGGGCTGGCGAACCTGAACCTGGGCTCGCCTAGTTCTCCCAACATTTTCGTAGAAGCAACAGACGTAAAAAAAAACCAGTATTTCTGCTGAGGTTTTGTATATGGCAGAGGTGGACTGAGCCGGCACTCCGGAGATTAGACCGGGCTGGCGTTCCTGCTCCCAATATTGCTTCGTAGAAGCAATAGATACAAAAAAGCCTCAGCATTTCTGCTGAGGCTTCCTATATGGCAGGGGTGGAGAGATTCGAACTCCCAACACGCGGATTTGGAATCCGCTGCTCTGCCAATTGGAGCTACACCCCTAAAACTTTTTATTACTTCAGATTCGAAAAAACCTCGCACTAGGCGAGGTTATCGAATAAGTGGCGGAGTGGACGGGACTCGAACCCGCGACCCCCGGCGTGACAGGCCGGTATTCTAACCAACTGAACTACCACTCCGCAGTGGTCAACTCACTAAGTGAGCGTCCATATCTCCAGGTCGGTCAACCTAAAGATTTAATTTAAAGCCTGGCGATGTCCTACTCTCACATGGGGAAACCCCACACTACCATCGGCGCTATTGTGTTTCACTTCTGAGTTCGGCATGGAATCAGGTGGGTCCACAATGCTATGGTCGCCAAGCAAATTTTAAAATTCGGAAAGCTTATCTAAAAGTTATTTCTCTTCAAACGCATTCAAGGTCTGGTACATCTGAGTCCACAAAACCCCTTGGGTGTTGTATGGTTAAGCCTCACGGGCAATTAGTACAGGTTAGCTCAATGCCTCGCAGCACTTACACACCCTGCCTATCAACGTCGTAGTCTACGACAACCCTTTAGGACACTTATAGTGCCAGGGAAAACTCATCTCAAGGCTCGCTTCCCGCTTAGATGCTTTCAGCGGTTATCGATTCCGAACTTAGCTACCGGGCAATGCCATTGGCATGACAACCCGAACACCAGAGGTTCGTCCACTCCGGTCCTCTCGTACTAGGAGCAGCCCCTTTCAATTTTCCAACGCCCACGGCAGATAGGGACCGAACTGTCTCACGACGTTCTAAACCCAGCTCGCGTACCACTTTAAATGGCGAACAGCCATACCCTTGGGACCGACTTCAGCCCCAGGATGTGATGAGCCGACATCGAGGTGCCAAACACCGCCGTCGATATGAACTCTTGGGCGGTATCAGCCTGTTATCCCCGGAGTACCTTTTATCCGTTGAGCGATGGCCCTTCCATTCAGAACCACCGGATCACTATGACCTGCTTTCGCACCTGCTCGAATTGTCATTCTCGCAGTCAAGCGGGCTTATGCCATTGCACTAACCACACGATGTCCAACCGTGTTTAGCCCACCTTCGTGCTCCTCCGTTACTCTTTGGGAGGAGACCGCCCCAGTCAAACTACCCACCAGGCACTGTCCGTAATCCCGATTCAGGGACCAACGTTAGAACATCAAAACTACAAGGGTGGTATTTCAAGGACGACTCCACCACATCTAGCGACGCGGTTTCATAGTCTCCCACCTATCCTACACATGTAGGTTCAATGTTCAGTGCCAAGCTGTAGTAAAGGTTCACGGGGTCTTTCCGTCTAGCCGCGGGTACACTGCATCTTCACAGCGATTTCAATTTCACTGAGTCTCGGGTGGAGACAGCGTGGCCATCATTACGCCATTCGTGCAGGTCGGAACTTACCCGACAAGGAATTTCGCTACCTTAGGACCGTTATAGTTACGGCCGCCGTTTACCGGGGCTTCGATCAAGAGCTTCGACCGAAGTCTAACCCCATCAATTAACCTTCCGGCACCGGGCAGGCGTCACACCGTATACGTCATCTTACGATTTTGCACAGTGCTGTGTTTTTAATAAACAGTTGCAGCCACCTGGTATCTGCGACTCTCGTCTGCTCCATCCGCAAGGGACTTCACTGATAAGAGCGTACCTTCTCCCGAAGTTACGGTACCATTTTGCCTAGTTCCTTCACCCGAGTTCTCTCAAGCGCCTTGGTATTCTCTACCCGACCACCTGTGTCGGTTTGGGGTACGATTCCTTACAATCTGAAGCTTAGAGGCTTTTCCTGGAAGCATGGCATCAATGACTTCACTACCGTAGTAGCTCGACATCGTATCTCAGCGTTAAGAAAGTCCGGATTTACCTAAACTTTCCGCCTACATACTTGAACCTGGACAACCGTCGCCAGGCCCACCTAGCCTTCTCCGTCCCCCCATCGCAATTGTAAGAAGTACGGGAATATTAACCCGTTTCCCATCGACTACGCCTTTCGGCCTCGCCTTAGGAGTCGACTTACCCTGCCCCGATTAACGTTGGACAGGAACCCTTGGTCTTCCGGCGAGGGAGTTTTTCACTCCCTTTATCGTTACTCATGTCAGCATTCGCACTTCTGATACCTCCAGCAGCCCTTACAGACCACCTTCAACGGCTTACAGAACGCTCCCCTACCCCACATACCCTAAGGTACGTAGCCGCAGCTTCGGTGTATAGCTTAGCCCCGTTACATCTTCCGCGCAGGCCGACTCGACCAGTGAGCTATTACGCTTTCTTTAAATGATGGCTGCTTCTAAGCCAACATCCTGGCTGTCTGAGCCTTCCCACATCGTTTCCCACTTAGCTATACTTTGGGACCTTAGCTGGCGGTCTGGGTTGTTTCCCTCTCCACGACGGACGTTAGCACCCGCCGTGTGTCTCCCGGATAGTACTTACTGGTATTCGGAGTTTGCAAAGGGTTGGTAAGTCGGGATGACCCCCTAGCCTTAACAGTGCTCTACCCCCAGTAGTATTCGTCCGAGGCGCTACCTAAATAGCTTTCGGGGAGAACCAGCTATCTCCAGGTTTGATTGGCCTTTCACCCCTAGCCACAAGTCATCCGCTAATTTTTCAACATTAGTCGGTTCGGTCCTCCAGTTGATGTTACTCAACCTTCAACCTGCCCATGGCTAGATCACCTGGTTTCGGGTCTAATCCTAGCAACTGTACGCCCAGTTAAGACTCGGTTTCCCTACGGCTCCCCTAAACGGTTAACCTTGCTACTAAAATTAAGTCGCTGACCCATTATACAAAAGGTACGCAGTCACACCACGAAGGTGCTCCTACTGCTTGTACGTACACGGTTTCAGGTTCTATTTCACTCCCCTCACAGGGGTTCTTTTCGCCTTTCCCTCACGGTACTGGTTCACTATCGGTCAGTCAGTAGTATTTAGCCTTGGAGGATGGTCCCCCCATATTCAGACAGGATATCACGTGTCCCGCCCTACTCGTTTTCACTGATTATGATGTGTCGGTTACGGGGCTATCACCCTTTATTGCGAGACTTTCCAGACTCTTCACCTGCATCATTAAAAGCTTAAGGGCTAATCCAATTTCGCTCGCCGCTACTTTCGGAATCTCGGTTGATTTCTCTTCCTCGGGGTACTTAGATGTTTCAGTTCCCCCGGTTTGCCTCCTGTTGCTATGTATTCACAACAGGATACTTGCTTATGCAAGTGGGTTTCCCCATTCAGGAATCCCAGACTCAAAAGGTTATTACTACCTAATCTGGGCTTATCGCAAGTTATTACGCCTTTCATCGCCTCTGACTGCCAAGGCATCCACCGTGTACGCTTAGTCACTTAACCATACAACCCGAAAGGGTCTTAGCGTATGGCAACTAACCAAGGTTTTTGGTTGTCATCAAGAAGGGTTAATTCCTGATAACTGTTTGCCGGACTCAATTGTGAATCAAATAAATTTGATTCGAATACAAGACACTTGAATGTGTTTGTTGTGTTTATCTAATGAAAGATAAACATTGAGAACTTTTAAATTTGATTGAATTACTCGTAAGTAATCAATCAGTCAGCTTTCCAAATTGTTAAAGAGCTTGATTCAAACTAATGAACCATTTTTAAATATTTTCAGATAAAAACACTTAAAGATGGTGGAGCTATGCGGGATCGAACCGCAGACCTCCTGCGTGCAAGGCAGGCGCTCTCCCAGCTGAGCTATAGCCCCATCTTTGTATCTAGTCGATATTGGTGGGTCTGAGTGGACTCGAACCACCGACCTCCCGCTTATCAGGCGAGCGCTCTAACCAGCTGAGCTACAGACCCAATATCGTCTCTTTTACTTTCTAAACCTAATCAATCTGTGTGGACACTCATCGTGACTATCTTCGTATAAGGAGGTGATCCAGCCCCAGGTTCCCCTAGGGCTACCTTGTTACGACTTCACCCCAGTCATGAACCACAAAGTGGTGAGCGTCCTCCCCGAAAGGTTAAACTACCCACTTCTTTTGCAGCCCACTCCCATGGTGTGACGGGCGGTGTGTACAAGGCCCGGGAACGTATTCACCGTGACATTCTGATTCACGATTACTAGCGATTCCGACTTCATGGAGTCGAGTTGCAGACTCCAATCCGGACTACGACGCACTTTTTGGGATTCGCTCACTATCGCTAGCTTGCTGCCCTCTGTATGCGCCATTGTAGCACGTGTGTAGCCCTACTCGTAAGGGCCATGATGACTTGACGTCGTCCCCACCTTCCTCCGGTTTATCACCGGCAGTCTCCCTGGAGTTCCCGACATTACTCGCTGGCAAACAAGGATAAGGGTTGCGCTCGTTGCGGGACTTAACCCAACATTTCACAACACGAGCTGACGACAGCCATGCAGCACCTGTCTCAGAGTTCCCGAAGGCACACCTGCGTCTCCGCTGGCTTCTCTGGATGTCAAGAGTAGGTAAGGTTCTTCGCGTTGCATCGAATTAAACCACATGCTCCACCGCTTGTGCGGGCCCCCGTCAATTCATTTGAGTTTTAATCTTGCGACCGTACTCCCCAGGCGGTCTACTTAACGCGTTAGCTCCGAAAGCCACGGCTCAAGGCCACAACCTCCAAGTAGACATCGTTTACGGCGTGGACTACCAGGGTATCTAATCCTGTTTGCTCCCCACGCTTTCGCATCTGAGTGTCAGTGTCTGTCCAGGGGGCCGCCTTCGCCACTGGTATTCCTTCAGATCTCTACGCATTTCACCGCTACACCTGAAATTCTACCCCCCTCTACAGCACTCTAGTTCACCAGTTTCAAATGCAGTTCCGAGGTTGAGCCCCGGGCTTTCACATCTGACTTAATGAACCACCTGCATGCGCTTTACGCCCAGTAATTCCGATTAACGCTCGCACCCTCCGTATTACCGCGGCTGCTGGCACGGAGTTAGCCGGTGCTTCTTCTGTTGCTAACGTCAAGATGCGCAGCTATTAACTACACACCCTTCCTCACAACTGAAAGTACTTTACAACCCGAAGGCCTTCTTCATACACGCGGCATGGCTGCATCAGGCTTTCGCCCATTGTGCAATATTCCCCACTGCTGCCTCCCGTAGGAGTCTGGACCGTGTCTCAGTTCCAGTGTGGCTGATCATCCTCTCAGACCAGCTAGGGATCGTCGCCTTGGTGAGCCATTACCTCACCAACTAGCTAATCCCACCTAGGCATATCTTGACGCGAGAGGTCCGAAGATCCCCCTCTTTGGCCCGTAGGCATTATGCGGTATTAGCCATCGTTTCCAATGGTTATCCCCCACATCAAGGCAATTTCCTAGGCATTACTCACCCGTCCGCCGCTCGACGCCCATTAACGCACCCGAAGGATTGTTAGTGTCGTTTCCGCTCGACTTGCATGTGTTAGGCCTGCCGCCAGCGTTCAATCTGAGCCATGATCAAACTCTTCAATTTAAGATTTTGTGACTCAACGAATACTGACTTCAAAACTAATATTCATGTAAACATGAACATGTAATTCTAAAGCTATTACCATTCCAACAGAATGGTAATGAATTGACTGTGCCAAAATTAAGTAAACTTAACTTTGTATTGGTCACTCAGTTCATTGAAATCAAGTTTGTTACCGAAGTAACTGTTACTACCTAAGTAATAACGTTTTGATATTCATCAACGAGTGCCCACACAGATTGATAGGTTTAAATTGTTAAAGAGCTTTGCTTTCAGTGCCTTAGCACGTAAGCAGGACGCGTATAATACGCTTTCCACTTTGAAAGTCAACATAAAACTCTAAGAAACTTAGAACTCTATGGTGACTTGTCTATTAGATAGACAAAGTCGAAATTAAAGCCTGGCGATGTCCTACTCTCACATGGGGAAACCCCACACTACCATCGGCGCTATTGTGTTTCACTTCTGAGTTCGGCATGGAATCAGGTGGGTCCACAATGCTATGGTCGCCAAGCAAATTTTAAAATTCGGAAAGCTTATCTAAAAGTTATTTCTCTTCAAACGCATTCAAGGTCTGGTACATCTGAGTCCACAAAACCCCTTGGGTGTTGTATGGTTAAGCCTCACGGGCAATTAGTACAGGTTAGCTCAATGCCTCGCAGCACTTACACACCCTGCCTATCAACGTCGTAGTCTACGACAACCCTTTAGGACACTTATAGTGCCAGGGAAAACTCATCTCAAGGCTCGCTTCCCGCTTAGATGCTTTCAGCGGTTATCGATTCCGAACTTAGCTACCGGGCAATGCCATTGGCATGACAACCCGAACACCAGAGGTTCGTCCACTCCGGTCCTCTCGTACTAGGAGCAGCCCCTTTCAATTTTCCAACGCCCACGGCAGATAGGGACCGAACTGTCTCACGACGTTCTAAACCCAGCTCGCGTACCACTTTAAATGGCGAACAGCCATACCCTTGGGACCGACTTCAGCCCCAGGATGTGATGAGCCGACATCGAGGTGCCAAACACCGCCGTCGATATGAACTCTTGGGCGGTATCAGCCTGTTATCCCCGGAGTACCTTTTATCCGTTGAGCGATGGCCCTTCCATTCAGAACCACCGGATCACTATGACCTGCTTTCGCACCTGCTCGAATTGTCATTCTCGCAGTCAAGCGGGCTTATGCCATTGCACTAACCACACGATGTCCAACCGTGTTTAGCCCACCTTCGTGCTCCTCCGTTACTCTTTGGGAGGAGACCGCCCCAGTCAAACTACCCACCAGGCACTGTCCGTAATCCCGATTCAGGGACCAACGTTAGAACATCAAAACTACAAGGGTGGTATTTCAAGGACGACTCCATCACATCTAGCGACGCAATTTCATAGTCTCCCACCTATCCTACACATGTAGGTTCAATGTTCAGTGCCAAGCTGTAGTAAAGGTTCACGGGGTCTTTCCGTCTAGCCGCGGGTACACTGCATCTTCACAGCGATTTCAATTTCACTGAGTCTCGGGTGGAGACAGCGTGGCCATCATTACGCCATTCGTGCAGGTCGGAACTTACCCGACAAGGAATTTCGCTACCTTAGGACCGTTATAGTTACGGCCGCCGTTTACCGGGGCTTCGATCAAGAGCTTCGACCGAAGTCTAACCCCATCAATTAACCTTCCGGCACCGGGCAGGCGTCACACCGTATACGTCATCTTACGATTTTGCACAGTGCTGTGTTTTTAATAAACAGTTGCAGCCACCTGGTATCTGCGACTCTCGTCTGCTCCATCCGCAAGGGACTTCACTGATAAGAGCGTACCTTCTCCCGAAGTTACGGTACCATTTTGCCTAGTTCCTTCACCCGAGTTCTCTCAAGCGCCTTGGTATTCTCTACCCGACCACCTGTGTCGGTTTGGGGTACGATTCCTTACAATCTGAAGCTTAGAGGCTTTTCCTGGAAGCATGGCATCAATGACTTCACTACCGTAGTAGCTCGACATCGTATCTCAGCGTTAAGAAAGTCCGGATTTACCTAAACTTTCCGCCTACATACTTGAACCTGGACAACCGTCGCCAGGCCCACCTAGCCTTCTCCGTCCCCCCATCGCAATTGTAAGAAGTACGGGAATATTAACCCGTTTCCCATCGACTACGCCTTTCGGCCTCGCCTTAGGAGTCGACTTACCCTGCCCCGATTAACGTTGGACAGGAACCCTTGGTCTTCCGGCGAGGGAGTTTTTCACTCCCTTTATCGTTACTCATGTCAGCATTCGCACTTCTGATACCTCCAGCAGCCCTTACAGACCACCTTCAACGGCTTACAGAACGCTCCCCTACCCCACATACCCTAAGGTACGTAGCCGCAGCTTCGGTGTATAGCTTAGCCCCGTTACATCTTCCGCGCAGGCCGACTCGACCAGTGAGCTATTACGCTTTCTTTAAATGATGGCTGCTTCTAAGCCAACATCCTGGCTGTCTGAGCCTTCCCACATCGTTTCCCACTTAGCTATACTTTGGGACCTTAGCTGGCGGTCTGGGTTGTTTCCCTCTCCACGACGGACGTTAGCACCCGCCGTGTGTCTCCCGGATAGTACTTACTGGTATTCGGAGTTTGCAAAGGGTTGGTAAGTCGGGATGACCCCCTAGCCTTAACAGTGCTCTACCCCCAGTAGTATTCGTCCGAGGCGCTACCTAAATAGCTTTCGGGGAGAACCAGCTATCTCCAGGTTTGATTGGCCTTTCACCCCTAGCCACAAGTCATCCGCTAATTTTTCAACATTAGTCGGTTCGGTCCTCCAGTTGATGTTACTCAACCTTCAACCTGCCCATGGCTAGATCACCTGGTTTCGGGTCTAATCCTAGCAACTGTACGCCCAGTTAAGACTCGGTTTCCCTACGGCTCCCCTAAACGGTTAACCTTGCTACTAAAATTAAGTCGCTGACCCATTATACAAAAGGTACGCAGTCACACCACGAAGGTGCTCCTACTGCTTGTACGTACACGGTTTCAGGTTCTATTTCACTCCCCTCACAGGGGTTCTTTTCGCCTTTCCCTCACGGTACTGGTTCACTATCGGTCAGTCAGTAGTATTTAGCCTTGGAGGATGGTCCCCCCATATTCAGACAGGATATCACGTGTCCCGCCCTACTCGTTTTCACTGATTATGATGTGTCGGTTACGGGGCTATCACCCTTTATTGCGAGACTTTCCAGACTCTTCACCTGCATCATTAAAAGCTTAAGGGCTAATCCAATTTCGCTCGCCGCTACTTTCGGAATCTCGGTTGATTTCTCTTCCTCGGGGTACTTAGATGTTTCAGTTCCCCCGGTTTGCCTCCTGTTGCTATGTATTCACAACAGGATACTTGCTTATGCAAGTGGGTTTCCCCATTCAGGAATCCCAGACTCAAAAGGTTATTACTACCTAATCTGGGCTTATCGCAAGTTATTACGCCTTTCATCGCCTCTGACTGCCAAGGCATCCACCGTGTACGCTTAGTCACTTAACCATACAACCCGAAAGGGTTTCTATTTGCTTTCACTTTAAAAAGTGAAGACAAATAAGCGTATGGCAACTAACCAAGGTTTTTGGTTGTCATCAAGAAGGGTTAATTCTTGATAACTGTTTGCCGGACTCAATTGTGAATCAAATAAATTTGATTCGAATACAAGACACTTGAATGTGTTTGTTGTGTTTATCTAATGAAAGATAAACATTGAGAACTTTTAAATTTGATTGAATTACTCGTAAGTAATCAATCAGTCAGCTTTCCAAATTGTTAAAGAGCTTGATTCAAACTAATGAACCATTTTTAAATACTCTGATAGAAGAGAATACTTAAAGATGGTATCCCGTAGGGGAGTCGAACCCCTGTTACCGCCGTGAAAGGGCGGTGTCCTAGGCCTCTAGACGAACGGGACACTAGTATCTCTTTTACTTTCTAAACCTAATCAATCTGTGTGGACACTCATCGTGACTATCTTCGTATAAGGAGGTGATCCAGCCCCAGGTTCCCCTAGGGCTACCTTGTTACGACTTCACCCCAGTCATGAACCACAAAGTGGTGAGCGTCCTCCCCGAAAGGTTAAACTACCCACTTCTTTTGCAGCCCACTCCCATGGTGTGACGGGCGGTGTGTACAAGGCCCGGGAACGTATTCACCGTGACATTCTGATTCACGATTACTAGCGATTCCGACTTCATGGAGTCGAGTTGCAGACTCCAATCCGGACTACGACGCACTTTTTGGGATTCGCTCACTATCGCTAGCTTGCTGCCCTCTGTATGCGCCATTGTAGCACGTGTGTAGCCCTACTCGTAAGGGCCATGATGACTTGACGTCGTCCCCACCTTCCTCCGGTTTATCACCGGCAGTCTCCCTGGAGTTCCCGACATTACTCGCTGGCAAACAAGGATAAGGGTTGCGCTCGTTGCGGGACTTAACCCAACATTTCACAACACGAGCTGACGACAGCCATGCAGCACCTGTCTCAGAGTTCCCGAAGGCACACCTGCGTCTCCGCTGGCTTCTCTGGATGTCAAGAGTAGGTAAGGTTCTTCGCGTTGCATCGAATTAAACCACATGCTCCACCGCTTGTGCGGGCCCCCGTCAATTCATTTGAGTTTTAATCTTGCGACCGTACTCCCCAGGCGGTCTACTTAACGCGTTAGCTCCGAAAGCCACGGCTCAAGGCCACAACCTCCAAGTAGACATCGTTTACGGCGTGGACTACCAGGGTATCTAATCCTGTTTGCTCCCCACGCTTTCGCATCTGAGTGTCAGTGTCTGTCCAGGGGGCCGCCTTCGCCACTGGTATTCCTTCAGATCTCTACGCATTTCACCGCTACACCTGAAATTCTACCCCCCTCTACAGCACTCTAGTTCACCAGTTTCAAATGCAGTTCCGAGGTTGAGCCCCGGGCTTTCACATCTGACTTAATGAACCACCTGCATGCGCTTTACGCCCAGTAATTCCGATTAACGCTCGCACCCTCCGTATTACCGCGGCTGCTGGCACGGAGTTAGCCGGTGCTTCTTCTGTTGCTAACGTCAAGATGCGCAGCTATTAACTACACACCCTTCCTCACAACTGAAAGTACTTTACAACCCGAAGGCCTTCTTCATACACGCGGCATGGCTGCATCAGGCTTTCGCCCATTGTGCAATATTCCCCACTGCTGCCTCCCGTAGGAGTCTGGACCGTGTCTCAGTTCCAGTGTGGCTGATCATCCTCTCAGACCAGCTAGGGATCGTCGCCTTGGTGAGCCATTACCTCACCAACTAGCTAATCCCACCTAGGCATATCTTGACGCGAGAGGTCCGAAGATCCCCCTCTTTGGCCCGTAGGCATTATGCGGTATTAGCCATCGTTTCCAATGGTTATCCCCCACATCAAGGCAATTTCCTAGGCATTACTCACCCGTCCGCCGCTCGACGCCCATTAACGCACCCGAAGGATTGTTAGTGTCGTTTCCGCTCGACTTGCATGTGTTAGGCCTGCCGCCAGCGTTCAATCTGAGCCATGATCAAACTCTTCAATTTAAGATTTTGTGACTCAACGAATACTGACTTCAAAACTAATATTCATGTAAACATGAACATGTAATTCTAAAGCTATTACCATTCCAACAGAATGGTAATGAATTGACTGTGCCAAAATTAAGTAAACTTAACTTTGTATTGGTCACTCAGTTCATTGAAATCAAGTTTGTTACCGAAGTAACTGTTACTACCTAAGTAATAACGTTTTGATATTCATCAACGAGTGCCCACACAGATTGATAGGTTTAAATTGTTAAAGAGCTTTGCTTTCAGTGCCTTAGCACGTAAGCAGGACGCGTATAATACGCTTTCCACTTTGAAAGTCAACATAAAACTCTAAGAAACTTAGAACTCTATGGTGACTTGTCTATTAGATAGACAAAGTCGAAATTAAAGCCTGGCGATGTCCTACTCTCACATGGGGAAACCCCACACTACCATCGGCGCTATTGTGTTTCACTTCTGAGTTCGGCATGGAATCAGGTGGGTCCACAATGCTATGGTCGCCAAGCAAATTTTAAAATTCGGAAAGCTTATCTAAAAGTTATTTCTCTTCAAACGCATTCAAGGTCTGGTACATCTGAGTCCACAAAACCCCTTGGGTGTTGTATGGTTAAGCCTCACGGGCAATTAGTACAGGTTAGCTCAATGCCTCGCAGCACTTACACACCCTGCCTATCAACGTCGTAGTCTACGACAACCCTTTAGGACACTTATAGTGCCAGGGAAAACTCATCTCAAGGCTCGCTTCCCGCTTAGATGCTTTCAGCGGTTATCGATTCCGAACTTAGCTACCGGGCAATGCCATTGGCATGACAACCCGAACACCAGAGGTTCGTCCACTCCGGTCCTCTCGTACTAGGAGCAGCCCCTTTCAATTTTCCAACGCCCACGGCAGATAGGGACCGAACTGTCTCACGACGTTCTAAACCCAGCTCGCGTACCACTTTAAATGGCGAACAGCCATACCCTTGGGACCGACTTCAGCCCCAGGATGTGATGAGCCGACATCGAGGTGCCAAACACCGCCGTCGATATGAACTCTTGGGCGGTATCAGCCTGTTATCCCCGGAGTACCTTTTATCCGTTGAGCGATGGCCCTTCCATTCAGAACCACCGGATCACTATGACCTGCTTTCGCACCTGCTCGAATTGTCATTCTCGCAGTCAAGCGGGCTTATGCCATTGCACTAACCACACGATGTCCAACCGTGTTTAGCCCACCTTCGTGCTCCTCCGTTACTCTTTGGGAGGAGACCGCCCCAGTCAAACTACCCACCAGGCACTGTCCGTAATCCCGATTCAGGGACCAACGTTAGAACATCAAAACTACAAGGGTGGTATTTCAAGGACGACTCCATCACATCTAGCGACGCAATTTCATAGTCTCCCACCTATCCTACACATGTAGGTTCAATGTTCAGTGCCAAGCTGTAGTAAAGGTTCACGGGGTCTTTCCGTCTAGCCGCGGGTACACTGCATCTTCACAGCGATTTCAATTTCACTGAGTCTCGGGTGGAGACAGCGTGGCCATCATTACGCCATTCGTGCAGGTCGGAACTTACCCGACAAGGAATTTCGCTACCTTAGGACCGTTATAGTTACGGCCGCCGTTTACCGGGGCTTCGATCAAGAGCTTCGACCGAAGTCTAACCCCATCAATTAACCTTCCGGCACCGGGCAGGCGTCACACCGTATACGTCATCTTACGATTTTGCACAGTGCTGTGTTTTTAATAAACAGTTGCAGCCACCTGGTATCTGCGACTCTCGTCTGCTCCATCCGCAAGGGACTTCACTGATAAGAGCGTACCTTCTCCCGAAGTTACGGTACCATTTTGCCTAGTTCCTTCACCCGAGTTCTCTCAAGCGCCTTGGTATTCTCTACCCGACCACCTGTGTCGGTTTGGGGTACGATTCCTTACAATCTGAAGCTTAGAGGCTTTTCCTGGAAGCATGGCATCAATGACTTCACTACCGTAGTAGCTCGACATCGTATCTCAGCGTTAAGAAAGTCCGGATTTACCTAAACTTTCCGCCTACATACTTGAACCTGGACAACCGTCGCCAGGCCCACCTAGCCTTCTCCGTCCCCCCATCGCAATTGTAAGAAGTACGGGAATATTAACCCGTTTCCCATCGACTACGCCTTTCGGCCTCGCCTTAGGAGTCGACTTACCCTGCCCCGATTAACGTTGGACAGGAACCCTTGGTCTTCCGGCGAGGGAGTTTTTCACTCCCTTTATCGTTACTCATGTCAGCATTCGCACTTCTGATACCTCCAGCAGCCCTTACAGACCACCTTCAACGGCTTACAGAACGCTCCCCTACCCCACATACCCTAAGGTACGTAGCCGCAGCTTCGGTGTATAGCTTAGCCCCGTTACATCTTCCGCGCAGGCCGACTCGACCAGTGAGCTATTACGCTTTCTTTAAATGATGGCTGCTTCTAAGCCAACATCCTGGCTGTCTGAGCCTTCCCACATCGTTTCCCACTTAGCTATACTTTGGGACCTTAGCTGGCGGTCTGGGTTGTTTCCCTCTCCACGACGGACGTTAGCACCCGCCGTGTGTCTCCCGGATAGTACTTACTGGTATTCGGAGTTTGCAAAGGGTTGGTAAGTCGGGATGACCCCCTAGCCTTAACAGTGCTCTACCCCCAGTAGTATTCGTCCGAGGCGCTACCTAAATAGCTTTCGGGGAGAACCAGCTATCTCCAGGTTTGATTGGCCTTTCACCCCTAGCCACAAGTCATCCGCTAATTTTTCAACATTAGTCGGTTCGGTCCTCCAGTTGATGTTACTCAACCTTCAACCTGCCCATGGCTAGATCACCTGGTTTCGGGTCTAATCCTAGCAACTGTACGCCCAGTTAAGACTCGGTTTCCCTACGGCTCCCCTAAACGGTTAACCTTGCTACTAAAATTAAGTCGCTGACCCATTATACAAAAGGTACGCAGTCACACCACGAAGGTGCTCCTACTGCTTGTACGTACACGGTTTCAGGTTCTATTTCACTCCCCTCACAGGGGTTCTTTTCGCCTTTCCCTCACGGTACTGGTTCACTATCGGTCAGTCAGTAGTATTTAGCCTTGGAGGATGGTCCCCCCATATTCAGACAGGATATCACGTGTCCCGCCCTACTCGTTTTCACTGATTATGATGTGTCGGTTACGGGGCTATCACCCTTTATTGCGAGACTTTCCAGACTCTTCACCTGCATCATTAAAAGCTTAAGGGCTAATCCAATTTCGCTCGCCGCTACTTTCGGAATCTCGGTTGATTTCTCTTCCTCGGGGTACTTAGATGTTTCAGTTCCCCCGGTTTGCCTCCTGTTGCTATGTATTCACAACAGGATACTTGCTTATGCAAGTGGGTTTCCCCATTCAGGAATCCCAGACTCAAAAGGTTATTACTACCTAATCTGGGCTTATCGCAAGTTATTACGCCTTTCATCGCCTCTGACTGCCAAGGCATCCACCGTGTACGCTTAGTCACTTAACCATACAACCCGAAAGGGTTTCTATTTACTTTCACTTTAAAAAGTGAAGACAAATAAACGTATGGCAACTAACCAAGGTTTTTGGTTGTCATTAAGAAGGGTTAATTCTCAATGACTGTTTGCCGGACTCAATTTACTTTTTGTTTCCACTTTTAAAAAAAGTAGAATCAAAAAATGAACAATCATTTCTGATCATTCGAATACAAGACACTTGAATGTGTTTTTTGTGTTTATACCGTTCTTATTAACTAAGAGCAGATAAACATTGAGAACTTTTAAATTTGATTAACATGACTCGTAAGTCAGTTAATCAGTCAGCTTTCCAAATTGTTAAAGAGCATAAAGCAAAAAGCTTTAATCAATAACTTACGTTATTAATTAAAGCTCTGGCTTTAACTAAATCTAAACCATCAATCTGTGTGGACACTCATCGTAAGTATCTTCGTATAAGGAGGTGATCCAGCCCCAGGTTCCC
The DNA here is from genome assembly GCF_003345295.1 of Vibrio splendidus. Taxonomy (NCBI): domain Bacteria; kingdom Pseudomonadati; phylum Pseudomonadota; class Gammaproteobacteria; order Vibrionales; family Vibrionaceae; genus Vibrio; species Vibrio splendidus. The sequence continues at coordinate 16,955 of NZ_CP031055.1, read as the reverse complement.
CTAGGGCTACCTTGTTACGACTTCACCCCAGTCATGAACCACAAAGTGGTGAGCGTCCTCCCCGAAAGGTTAAACTACCCACTTCTTTTGCAGCCCACTCCCATGGTGTGACGGGCGGTGTGTACAAGGCCCGGGAACGTATTCACCGTGACATTCTGATTCACGATTACTAGCGATTCCGACTTCATGGAGTCGAGTTGCAGACTCCAATCCGGACTACGACGCACTTTTTGGGATTCGCTCACTATCGCTAGCTTGCTGCCCTCTGTATGCGCCATTGTAGCACGTGTGTAGCCCTACTCGTAAGGGCCATGATGACTTGACGTCGTCCCCACCTTCCTCCGGTTTATCACCGGCAGTCTCCCTGGAGTTCCCGACATTACTCGCTGGCAAACAAGGATAAGGGTTGCGCTCGTTGCGGGACTTAACCCAACATTTCACAACACGAGCTGACGACAGCCATGCAGCACCTGTCTCAGAGTTCCCGAAGGCACACCTGCGTCTCCGCTGGCTTCTCTGGATGTCAAGAGTAGGTAAGGTTCTTCGCGTTGCATCGAATTAAACCACATGCTCCACCGCTTGTGCGGGCCCCCGTCAATTCATTTGAGTTTTAATCTTGCGACCGTACTCCCCAGGCGGTCTACTTAACGCGTTAGCTCCGAAAGCCACGGCTCAAGGCCACAACCTCCAAGTAGACATCGTTTACGGCGTGGACTACCAGGGTATCTAATCCTGTTTGCTCCCCACGCTTTCGCATCTGAGTGTCAGTGTCTGTCCAGGGGGCCGCCTTCGCCACTGGTATTCCTTCAGATCTCTACGCATTTCACCGCTACACCTGAAATTCTACCCCCCTCTACAGCACTCTAGTTCACCAGTTTCAAATGCAGTTCCGAGGTTGAGCCCCGGGCTTTCACATCTGACTTAATGAACCACCTGCATGCGCTTTACGCCCAGTAATTCCGATTAACGCTCGCACCCTCCGTATTACCGCGGCTGCTGGCACGGAGTTAGCCGGTGCTTCTTCTGTTGCTAACGTCAAGATGCGCAGCTATTAACTACACACCCTTCCTCACAACTGAAAGTACTTTACAACCCGAAGGCCTTCTTCATACACGCGGCATGGCTGCATCAGGCTTTCGCCCATTGTGCAATATTCCCCACTGCTGCCTCCCGTAGGAGTCTGGACCGTGTCTCAGTTCCAGTGTGGCTGATCATCCTCTCAGACCAGCTAGGGATCGTCGCCTTGGTGAGCCATTACCTCACCAACTAGCTAATCCCACCTAGGCATATCTTGACGCGAGAGGTCCGAAGATCCCCCTCTTTGGCCCGTAGGCATTATGCGGTATTAGCCATCGTTTCCAATGGTTATCCCCCACATCAAGGCAATTTCCTAGGCATTACTCACCCGTCCGCCGCTCGACGCCCATTAACGCACCCGAAGGATTGTTAGTGTCGTTTCCGCTCGACTTGCATGTGTTAGGCCTGCCGCCAGCGTTCAATCTGAGCCATGATCAAACTCTTCAATTTAAGATTTTGTCGGCTCAATGAATACTGACTTCAAAACTACAAAAAGTAATTCTAAAGCTATTATCTTTCCAACAGAAAGATAATGAATTGACTGTGCCAAATACTTTCTTTCTACAAGAGAAAGTAGTTATTCGTATTGGTCACTCAGTTCATTGAAACCAAAGTTGATTCCGAGGAATCTGTTTTACTTCTCTTAATTAAAAGGGAAGATAAAACGTTTTGATATTCATCAACGAGTGCCCACACAGATTGATAGGTTTAAATTGTTAAAGAGCTTCTCTTCGTTATGACTTACATCACTTCGGAAGAGGCGGCCATTCTAGCGTTTTAATTCTCAGTGTCAAACACTTTTGAAAATTAATTTCTACTTTTAAAAAGTAGAAGCGAATAATCGCTTAAAGCTAGTTGCCTTACTAACATTCTTCGCTGAAGCCTTGTGGCGTCTACCGTGTCAGTGAGGCGGCATTATAGAGATGTTCCTCACATTGGCAAGTGTTTATTAAAGAAAAATGTAAAAATAACGGTTAGATGACGAATAAACACTCAAAGCCTTATTTGTGCAAGTTTAACTACAAAGTACCTACAGAATAACCACAGACTTATCCACAATTGCTCTAATTTTCATGCTAGAAAACAAAAAAGCTGCCTTATGGCAGCTTTTGAAATGGCAATGAGTCTAAATCCCAGAGCCATATTGCTCTCCATCGTCTTCATGGAGACCACATTCTCGTTTTAGACCATTAAAACGGGTTTCTTCTTCAGTCATACCCGGTTCCCATTTCTTAGTTGTATGAGTATCTCCAACAGAAAGGTATCCCTGCTCGCGAAGTGGGTGGTAACTGAGACTATGCTCTTCTAAGTAATAATGAACATCTTTATTTGTCCAATCAATTACTGGCAAGAACTTAAACACACCATTTTGGATAGATAAGATAGGCAAGTTTGCACGCGATTGAGATTGCTCTCTTCTCAACCCAGAAAACCAAGTGCCAGCCTCGAGTTCATCCAGCGCTCTTCTCATCGGTTCAACTTTATTAAGCTTGTTGTACTTCTCTATCCCTTCTATACCTTGATCCCAAAGTTTGCCATATTGCGCTTCTTGCCAATTAGGGCTCTGCTGAGAACGAAAAACTTGAAGGTTTAGAGTCAACTTCTGACTTAACTCATCGATAAATTGATACGTTTCCGGGAATAGATACCCAGTGTCCGTAAGAATAACCGGAATATCTGGTTTGGCTTGAGTCACTAAGTGCAGCATCAACGCCGCTTGGATTCCGAAACTAGAAGACACAACATGTGTCCCTTCTAAATGTTCGAGTGCCCACTTAACTCTTTCTAATGCGGTTAGCTGCTCTAACTCAGCATTGATTTGTCCAAGACGAAGTATTTGCTCCGTCTTAGTCAATGCGAGTAGCTCTGCTAACTTCAGTTTTGAAGCGACAGAATTATGCATGCAGATCCCTCTTTGAAATGATCACCTCTTCGATGATGCCAGCTCGGATTGTAAAATCACCGAACCCTTCATTGTCGTTACGTTCCGTAGCCCAACGTCCCACCAGCGAATCAATCTCTTCTAAGATCTGAGCTGAAGTGATGTTCTCTTTATACATCTTCGGGATACGAGTTCCGGCTTTGTTGCCACCTAAGTGCATATTGTAACGCCCCGGAGCCTTACCGACTAACCCCAGTTCAGCCAACATTGCACGACCACAACCGTTTGGACAACCCGTGATACGAAGGATGATGTTATCTTCTTCTGGTAATCCATGTTTCTTCAGAATGTCTTCAACATCCGTTACAAACTCAGGAAGAAAACGCTCAGCTTCTGCCATTGCTAAAGGACATGTTGGGAATGCCACACAAGCCATTGAGTTTTTACGCTGCTCGGAAACGGCATCATCCATCAGACCGTATTGACGTGCCAGCTTTTCAATTTTTGCCTTTTGGCTCTTAGGTACACCAGCAACAATTAGGTTTTGGTTCGCTGTCATGCGGAAGTCACCTTTGTGGATCTTCGCTATTTCAGCAACACCTGTTTTCAGCGCTTTTCCAGGGAAATCAAGTAAACGACCATTTTCGATGAATAACGCTAAGTGGTGCTTACCATCAATACCTTCCGCCCAACCGATACGATCGCCACGGCCAGTAAACTCATAAGGACGGCTTTCAGAAAACTCAACGCCTGCACGTTTTTCTACTTCTGCTTTGAAGACATCAATACCAACACGGTCTAGTGTGTATTTGGTTTTTGCGTTCTTACGGTTCGAACGGTTACCCCAATCACGCTGAGTCGTTACCACCGCAGCTGCTACATCTAACGTTTTCTCTAACGGCACAAAACCAAAATCGTCAGCTTTACGTGCATAAGTAGAGGTATCACCGTGCGTCATTGCAAGACCACCGCCCACTAATACGTTAAAGCCCACCAGCTTTCCATCTTTAGCAATCGCGATAAAGTTAAGATCGTTAGCATGAACATCTACGTCATTCTGTGGAGGAATTACAACCGTCGTCTTGAACTTACGTGGTAAGTAGTTGCTACCTAAGATAGGTTCTTCGTCCGTTGTTGCTAGCTTTTCACCATCTAACCAGATTTCGGCATAAGCACGAGTCTTAGGTAATAGATGTTCACTGATCTTTTTCGCCCATTCGTAGGCTTCTTGATGGAGCTCAGACTCAACCGGGTTTGTGGTACACAAAACATTTCGGTTTACGTCACCCGCCGTCGCAATGGAATCAATACCAATACTGTTTAGTGTTTGGTGCATTAACTTAATGTTCGGCTTCAACACGCCATGGAACTGGAAAGTTTGACGAGTTGTGAGACGGATAGAACCATAAGAGGTGCTTTCATCTGCGAATTTATCAATCGCGAGCCACTGCTTCGGAGTGATGATCCCGCCAGGCATACGCGCACGCAGCATGACGTTATGTAAAGGTTCTAGCTTTTGCTTGGTACGTTCATTACGAATATCACGGTCGTCTTGTTGATACATACCGTGGAAACGAATCAACTGAAAGTTATCAGCAGTAAAACCACCCGTAATTCTATCTTGGAGATCTTGTTCAATCGTACCGCGAAGATTTTTACTTTCACGCTTAAGACGTTCATTGTCAGCCAAAGGTCCCAGTACTTGACCTAGCACTTCTTGCTCTATTACTTGCTTGCTCATTAGTACACATCCCTTTGGTAACGTTTCGCTTTACGTAAATCATTAATATATTGTTCAGCTTGCTCGCGGCTCTGATTGCCATGTTTTTCCGCAATTGTAACTAACGCTTCATGAACATCTTTCGCCATTCGAGTCGCATCGCCACATACATAGAGGTACGCGCCCTCTTGAAGCCATTGCCAAACCTGAGCTGCTTGTTCAATTAAGCGGTCTTGAACATAAACCTTTTCTTTTTGATCTCGACTAAAGGCAACATCAAGCTTGGTTAGCGCACCAGACTTTAGGTACTTCTGCCATTCAACTTGATATAGGAAATCTTGAGTGAAAGTTCGGTCACCAAAGAAGAGCCAGCTTTTGCCTTCAGCATCATTGTTTTCACGCTCTTGAACAAAACTGCGGAACGGTGCGATACCGGTACCCGGGCCGACCATGATGATTGGTGTATTGTCGTCGTGTGGTAGTTTGAAGTTATTGTTGTTCTCAACAAACACCTTCACTTCACCACCTTCTTCAAGACGTTGAGCTAAGAAGCTAGAAGCTCCGCCTAAACGAGATTCATCGCCTTTTTGGTATTCAACCAAACCAACCGTCAAGTGAACTTCTTCATCCACTTCAGCTTGGCTTGATGCAATAGAATAGAGGCGTGGGGTCAGCTTACGTAGTAGACCAATCAATTCATCAGCCGATAGCTTAGTTTTCTTCTCAGCTAAAACATCGACAACTTGAGTATTACCCGCGTATTCACGAAGCTTGTCTTTATCTTCCACCAGCTTAATTAACTTCTTGCTGCCCGAAAGCTCAGCAAACTTAGTCACTAGTTGAGGATTTGAAGATGTAATTTCGAATTTACTGACGAGTGCGCTGTGGATAGATAAGTTGTCACCATCGACATCAACACTTTCGATACCAGACAACCCAACCTTAGAAAGAATCTGATTAGCGAGTTCTGAACTGTTTTCAAACCATACGCCTAGCGCATCACCCGGTTGGTAAGTAATACCCGACTCATCAAGATCAATCTCGATATGACGAACATCTTTGCCCGAATCACGGCCGGTGATCTTTTGGCTCGTCAATAGTGTCGCGGTGTATGGATTTTGTTTAGTGTATTGCGAATGACCGGCAGCCGCTTGACCGACTGGTAATTGAACCACATCAGCTTCAGTGCCTGTCGATAGCGTCTCTTTTACTTGCTCTAATGCTTTAGCGCGCCATTCCGTTGCTGATTCTTCGTAATCAACATCACAATCAAGACGGTCGACAAACGATTTAGCACCAAGCTTAGCGAGGAAGCTATCGAAGTCTTTAGCCGTTTGGCAGAAGAACTCATAGCTTGAGTCACCTAAACCAATCACACCGTATTGTAGGTTTGATAATTTTGGCGCTTTCTTCGATTGTAGGAATTCATGCAACTCAATAGCGTTATCAGGGGCTTCGCCCTCACCATTGGTTGAAGCCACAAAAATGACGTGTGTCTCTTTGGCTAGGTTCTTACCTTTATAATCACTTGCATCGAAAAGCTCGACAGCAATACCTAAGGCTTTAGCTTCTGCCTCAAGCGATTCAGCGACACCTTTAGCATTACCTGTTTGAGATGCGAAGATAATGCTGAGCTTACCCGCTGGTTTAGCCGCTACTGCAGCAGCCGCTTGAGCGATTGGCGCAGCTGCACCGACAGGCTGAGCTTGGCTCACTCCCCAAAGATAACCACTGACCCATGCCAGTTGTTGTGAAGATAACTCAGAAACAGTGTGTTGAAGATGACCCAATTGTTGGTCATTAAGTGGTGCTGCTAGCCCAGGTAACTCATTAGCCCCAGGCTGTGCATTATTATTTTGTGAAGACTCTTTCTTATTTAAAGACATGGTCACGACATCCCTAATCATTGCGTGACGATAGATTAACCACTCCTTTTAATAACAAGAAAGAATAGAAAAGTATGTTTTATAACTTTTTGGAAGTAAAAACCGATTGAAACCTAAATTGACTTACTGGTTTTCAATACGCACTTGCTGAAAGCCAACCGCCATTGCCGATTTAGATGCTAAGTCTAAATCCGCGTAATGGCACTCTTCACCATGAACATCAGTAAGCAGAACAAAGCCACCTCCCATATGGCGAAACTCCACAACCCAAGACCCTTCTTGAATTGAGGGCTCTATGATCGCTTCAACTAACAGATTTTCTCTATATAAATTTCGTAATTCATTGAGTGTCATATTCCATCCCTTGCTTTGACCTCACAACATAGACCTTATAAGAATAGACGCTAATTAGCTCTCTGTATAAAGGATGGTCGAAAGTGATGAATGTGCTAACTAATTCCAGAAAGATATATACCCAAGTAACCTCAAGATGCTTGGTTCAGCGAGAATGACTTGGTTTGTAGACGCGGCGACGATTTAAAGGTCTAGTGGGCCTAAATCAAGAATCGACAACAAAGTATACAAGCCAAGACAACTCGCCCTTTGGGAGCGTGTCATTGAACCGATTGCTGCGTCAAACAACTTGGAAAGAGCCAGCTATTACGCTGCGTCGTTTTCCTTACTTACTTTCGGTAATTAGGGGCTCAATGACAACGCTCTGAATCCAGCATCTTGAAGCCACTTGGGTATAACCAATAGATATAAAAAAACGCCACTTAATAAAGTGGCGTTCTCAAAATTCGTTCTAAATTTGCTTTCTATGGCCTAGAAGCGCACTTCAGCGCCAGCAAACCAGCCATCAACCATGACAAACTCTTTGCCAACCTCTGAAGAGAAGAACTCTTCCGAATCAAGGTCGATCACGCGGTAACCACCACGCAGTGCTATCTCAGTTTCTGCTACAGGAATTCGGTACTGAACACCTGCCATCAAATCAGTGCTCTTAATACCACTGCTATCGCCGAACTCCATCGTACCGATGATATCGAAATTGGTCTCAGGAACGTTGATCTCTGCGTTGCCGTAGAAGCTCCAAGTGAATTCATCAAAGCTTGTTTGAGCGCCACCCGTTTTCGGTTCGATATAATTCGAGTTTGAATACTGAGTAAACGTCACACCCGCATCGAAGTTCATCAGCTTGTGATCTAACAACGTGTAATAGAAGGTGTAGTCGTACTTATCGAAAGCCAATGAATCTGCATCAACAGAAGTATAGCGAAAGCTAGCGTTTGGTAGCATCGGGGCATTATGCTCAAATGCGAGATACAACGAAGGTGAGTTAGAATCATCATCTTGTCTAACTTCGTTTAGCTTTGTACTTCCCCACCACATATCGGCACCGACTTTAGCCGTGTAAGAAAACTCTTCTTCAGCAGACACTGCCGAGCTTAAAGATAGCATTCCCACTAAAGCAATTAATGGCATTTTATTCATTTGAGATAGCTCCAATTCCATATCGTTGTGCTAATTGTATGCACATTCATAGATTATTGGGGAAAATTCTATCACACATCTTAAATTCTAAAACGATAAACCGATGACGATCAAAGATTTGACGACACCATGACCTTAGTAACGTCTTTGGTTAGAACTGTGTACAAAGTTTTTGAAAAACCAGATACCCAATGCAATCACAATTAACCAAGGCAGCAACTTAAACACAACCCCCATCATACCCAAGACCAACATGACGACTAACGCGATTCCGGTTGCAGCCAATACCGTCATAAACGTGATACCAGTGACAAGTAGAGTTGCGACGAAAATAAGAACAAAGATTAATTCAAACATAATGGTCTCCCTAATGAGTTAATGACCTATCTTTCCTACTTTCTAATATTGCAGCTTCCATACCAAGTTAGTAAAACCAATAAAACCCTTACTTATCAGACAAATAAAAAGCCACACATCTAAATGCGTGGCTTTTAAAGAAACTATCAATGGCAAATTTAGCCTCTAGTGGCGAATTTAGCCTTAAGTTTTAAGCTTTAGTTTTTAAGCTTGGGTTTTTTAACCTTAAGTTTCTAAGCTCGAACTTTTCACCTCGAGGGAGATTATACGTTTAGCTCTTTAGGGATCTTAGCTAATGCTGTCTGCATCACTTCGATACCTGCACCTTTCTTATGTGCGTTTTCACTGATGTAACGACGCCATTGTCTTGCGCCCGGCATGCTTTGGAACAAACCAAGCATATGACGAGAGATGTGTCCTAAGCTTGCACCATTTGAAAGCTCACGCTCTATGTACGGGTACATTTCTTCAACCACTTGTGAGCGCTTCTTGATTGGCGTGTCTAAACCAAAGATCTGCTGATCGACTTCAGCCAAGATAAACGGGCTATGGTAAGCCTCACGACCGATCATCACACCATCAAGGTGTTGCAAGTGCTCTTTAGTTTGCTCAAGAGTAGTAACGCCACCATTCACGGCAATCACAAGATCAGAGAAATCTTTCTTGATTTGGTATGCACGATCGTAATCTAGCGGTGGAATCTCTCGGTTCTCTTTAGGGCTAAGACCACTCAACCACGCTTTACGCGCGTGAATAGTAAATTGTTCACAGCCGCCTTTTTCAGAAACCGTCGAAACAAACTTAGTTAAGAACTCATAAGAGTCTTGGTCGTCGATACCAATACGCGTTTTCACGGTAATTGGAATATCAGTGACTTCTTTCATCGCCGACACACAATCTGCCACCAGCTCAGGCTCAGCCATTAGGCAAGCACCAAAGCGACCATTCTGAACTCGGTCGGAAGGGCAACCGACATTAAGGTTGATTTCATCATAGCCACGCTCACCAGCAAGCTTGGCACACGCCGCCAAATCAACCGGGTTTGAACCACCGAGTTGAAGTGCAAGAGGATGTTCTTGCTCGTTATATTCTAGAAAGTCGCCCTTACCATGTAAGATCGCACCCGTTGTTATCATTTCCGTGTACAGAAGCGTCTGCTGAGAAAGCAAACGGTGAAAGTAACGACAGTGGCGGTCAGTCCAATCCAACATGGGTGCAACGGATAAGCGGTTAGCCGCGTATTTACTGGTATTGTCAGGTTTCATAAAGCGTTACTCAAAATCTATACACTGCATATATATACAGAAACTCGCTAGTTCTGCCGCAAGCTCACCCATTCAGTACGCCTATAGTACGTATTGATGAAGTGAAACGAAGGCATCTAGCATTAAAAAGAACACTTCAAAGCGGTGAATCACGCTTCACAGTGGACATTGTAGTCAAAAATAATTGGGCGATTATACACAGGGAATCGAAAACATTCAGGAACAAAGACGAACTTATTTTCCCGTACAACTCACGAAGCGTTAGCGCAGGGTTTCAGCAAGCTAGGAACGAATTGGGTATTGAGGATTTGAGGTATCACGACCTAAGAAGAGAGGGAGCTAGTCGGTTGTTTGAAAAAGGCTACTCTATTGAGGAAGTTGCTCAAGTGAACGGTCATAGGAATCTGAATGTTTTGTGGCAGGTTTATACGCAGCTATTTCCGCATAAGTTGCATAAAAAGGCTCAATAATGAGCTTTTTGCTAATTTAGCAAGTTATGAATAGCTGGAAGTATGGAAAGTCGCTTGACTCAGTGTCTAGCTTTGATGGTGCAGATCAATATTTTATTGAACATCAATCAAGAAACTCAGAGCGATAATTAGTAGAGGATATGATCAAAGCCAAAAATTCTTCCCTAAATTCATCTCTTAGCTTTTCTATATCAGAAAGATTCATTGCTTTATTTTTTTTCTGTTCAGTTTCATAGCAGATGTTAAGAGATTTTTGGGAGAAAAAAGCTATATTGTTAGTCAATTCTCGAAAAGCATTCACCGTTTTTTTGCCTGTCATCTGATGTAAATAAGATTGCAGTATAACCTTGTTATACTTTATTAACTCTACAACCTCTAAATCATTCTTTGTTGCTTCTAAAGAACACGATTTTGGTAAATGGCAAAGAAGAATCTCTGAATGTTCATTCATCAAAAATACAATATCATCTAACTTGGACAACAAATCTAAACAGTGTTGATGGTTCACTTGCTTCTTCCAATCGCTTACTGTCTTTAGAGCGATGATAACTAATAATATAGTGCCTAAACCAGATAATAAACTTCCAACAGATGATAACATTTCGAAAGATGTAACATCTGCCACCAGATACGTCATAGCTAGTAGATGTAACGTAAGTAGAAGGAATAATATAACAATTGTAATTAAGTCTTTCATACAACCCTCAACGCACTGAAATTTATCGATAATATATGTTTCATTGAGTTTTTAACATTAATAATTAAACTTAATATATCGTTACCTTAAGAAGGTGCCAAAGAAGAATAATGCCGTGAAAGATTATAGATTGGTAGGTAGTACCCCGAGATACAACACGGTGATTCAAAACGAACTGCATTAGAAGAATAGATTACTTTTAGTAGGGCAAATGCCCATAAACAGGATGTGGGCGAGTAAAAGGTCTAGCTTACAATAGGGCACTTTCGCGTTAGACGTTCAGAAATAGCCGATGAAATCAGAACAAATTTATTGAATCTAAAGCACTCTACGAGTTAGGTTTTTTACTTTCAAGTCTTGTAATACGCTCATCCATCTTTTCCATCATCAGACGCAACCACTTAACATCAGTTTTGAGTGTAATACCCACGCCCACCCCGCTAGACAAGGCACTAACAACGGCAACAATTATTGTTTGAGACTCTGCCATCACTTGAACTCATTGCGTAGGGTTTCCTATAGGCCAAATACTATTGGAGCACTTGCGCCAATAATGCCACCGAATTGAACACCATCTGCCGATACGCTCGCGGTGACAAGTTCAGGGTGACCAGCTAGCGCCAAGTAACGCTAAACCTTTCTTAGTCGATGACAAGCCAATGTCGATTGAGAGCATTTTATAAAAGCACCTTATTGCACATTTTTTTATAAACACATTCACCAGATCTCTAATTCAGCCTCATTAATCAGTTATGCCTTGAGTCACACTGTCATTTTGAGTTACCTTGTCTTATTCAAAGTCGTGGGTCACAATACGCTCTGTACCTGACTTTAATAGAAATCATTGGCTCCCAAAACGTAGTAACCTAGAAATAGGGTTTGAATAGGGATGTCCGATTGAATGGTGAAAAATTTGGACCACACATTAATAGAGCAAGTTGAAGGGATATGCGCATCTCGAGGCGTTAGATTAACACCTCAGAGAAAGCGAGTGTTTGAGCTCATTTTCTCTAATAAAAAAGCCTCCAGTGCTTATGAATTATTAGAGCAGTTGAAAGTCAGTGAACCGCAAGCCAAGCCTCCTACAGTTTATCGTGCTTTGGATTTCTTGTTGGAACAAGGTTTCATTCACCGAGTTGAATCAACCAATAGCTTCATATGTTGCTGTTCTTGCAATGCAAACAAACATTTCTCCCAACTACTGATCTGCGATAAATGTGGCACTGTGATAGAATTGCAAGACGATGCGCTTGTCACTCTACTCGCTAGTAACGCTGAGAAGCATGGCTTTCAATTGACCAATCATGTCATTGAATCGCATGGCATTTGCCAATCTTGCTCCTCCGAAATGAAAGAATAAGATTATAGAAGAACATTATGCGCGCTGAATTTGTAAACCCGTTTTTAGCTTCTTTGATGAATGTACTAAAAACGATGGCTTCTCTTGAATTGAAGCCACAAAAACCAAGAGTTAAGAAAGATGAGATCGCTCGTGGTGATGTATCCGGCCTAATTGGTATGGTTGGCACACAATCTCGTGGCTCAATGTCGATCACTTTTGATGAAGGTCTTGCCCTAGAAATCATGGAAAACATGTTGGGTGAACGACCAAATGGCTTGAACGAAGAAGTGACCGATATGGTGGGTGAAATCACTAATATGGTGACTGGTGGTGCAAAACGTATTCTTGCAGAAAGCGGCTTTGATTTCGACATGGCAACGCCAATCGTCGTTTCAGGTAAAGGCCACACCATTCGTCATAAGTGTGAAGGTGCTATTATCATCATGCCTTTCACATCTCAGTGGGGTAACGCCTTCATCGAGATCTGTTTCGAATAGAGACAATCAAGTAAATAAAAAACGAAAGGCTGACGTACATACGTCAGCCTTTTTTATTGCCGTAAAATCAACGGACATAAAAAACGCCAACCGAAAGGTTGGCGTTTACAGTTATTACTTGGTGTTACTTAAACAGTCTTAAGCTTTCAGAGCTTTAAATGCGTTGATTAGACCGTTAGTTGAGCTGTCGTGAGAGGTTACTTGAGCATCGTCAGCAAGCTCTGGAAGAATTTGGTTTGCTAGTTGCTTACCAAGTTCTACGCCCCATTGGTCGAAGCTGAAGATGTTCCAGATAACGCCTTGAACAAAGATCTTGTGCTCGTACATCGCGATTAGGTTACCTAAAGTGCGAGGAGTCATTTGCTTCACAAGAATTGAGTTCGTTGGACGGTTGCCTTCAAATACTTTGAAAGGAGCAAGCTCCGCTGCTTCTTCTGCTGTTTTACCAGCCGCTAGGAATTCAGCTTCCACTGTCTCTTTTGTCTTACCGAATGCTAGTGCTTCAGTTTGAGCAAAGAAGTTAGACATTAGCTTCTGGTGGTGATCAGATGCTGGGTTGTGGCTGATAGCAGGAGCAATAAAGTCTGATGGGATCAGCTTAGTGCCTTGGTGAATCAGTTGGTAGAAAGCGTGTTGGCCGTTAGTACCAGGTTCACCCCAGATGATAGGACCTGTTTGGTATTCTACTGGGTTGCCTTCACGGTCAACAAACTTACCGTTTGATTCCATGTTACCTTGCTGGAAGTAAGCAGCAAAACGGTGCATGTACTGATCGTAAGGTAGAATAGCTTCTGACTCAGCGCCATGGAAGTTGTTGTACCAAACACCAATAAGCGCAAGGATCACTGGAATGTTGCTTTCAAACTCAGTTGAAGCAAAGTGGTTATCCATCTCGTGTGCGCCGTCTAGTAGCTCAGCGAAGTTATCGAAGCCGATAGAAAGAGAGATAGAAAGGCCGATTGCAGACCATAGTGAGTAACGACCACCAACCCAGTCCCAGAATTCGAACATGTTGTCAGTATCAATACCAAACTCAGCAACTGATGTTGCGTTAGTCGATAGCGCTGCGAAGTGCTTAGCTACGTGTGCGTCATCACCCGCTTCAGCCAGGAACCAATCACGAGCAGAGTGTGCATTCGTCATTGTTTCTTGAGTCGTAAATGTCTTAGATGCTACTAGAAACAACGTTGTTTCTGGGTTAAGAGGCTTAAGTGTCTCAACAATGTGAGTGCCATCTACGTTAGAAACGAAGTGCATGTTCAGGCGAGTTTTGTATGGCGTAAGTGCTTCAGTCACCATGTATGGACCAAGGTCCGAACCGCCGATACCGATGTTAACTACATCAGTGATCTCTTTACCTGTGTAACCTTTCCACTCACCAGAAACGATGCGGTGCGTGAACAGTTCCATTTTTGCTAGTACTGCGTTCACTGCTGGCATTACGTCTTTGCCATCAACCATTACTGGGTTGTCGCTACGGTTACGTAGAGCAGTGTGAAGTACTGAACGACCTTCAGTCTTGTTGATTGCATCACCGCCGAACATTGCTTCGATTGCAGACTTAACTTCAGTCTCGTTCGCAAGAGCAAATAGGTGCTGCATCGTTTCAGCATCGATAAGGTTCTTAGAGTAATCCACTAAGATGTCAGAACCGAAACGAGTAGAAAAGCTCTCGAAACGCTTTGCATCTTGAGCAAACAGCTCTTTCATATCCATATCTTGAGCAGACTCAAAATGTGCAGTTAGAGCTTTCCACGCTTGTGTTTGCGTTGGGTTGATATTTTTCAACATGGTATCTATCCCGATGTTACTGTAGGTTTTATTCTAAACGTCACCTGGGTGATGAATAGAACCCCCGATTAGGCGAAAGTTTATATTTTTCTGTGATGACCAAACCGCGTCACCACTGAAAGATTCTTTGTAATTTTTTTTCACGACGTATTATGCCGCATATGAAGAGCTGTACCTTGAGATAAATCAGGATTCGATTTCCTGATACAAGAATCGGTACAGACTCTAGCTCTAACATAATTAAATGTGAGCGATACCTGATAAATTCAAGTTCAAAAGATAGCGTTAAACCACTTTTTTTCCAAATACATTATAAAGGATGGCGTATGTGGATTCAGAAGACTATACACCTAAATGCACGAAAGCGTGGATTTCATCTCATTACTGATGAAATTGAACAACAGATACACGATATCAATTCTCTATCTGTTGGTTTATTACATCTTTTTATCCAACATACCTCTGCCAGCCTCACGCTAAACGAGAACGCAGATCCTACCGTCCGTACCGATATGGAATCACACTTTAATAAGTTTGTACCTGAGCGAGCACCCTACTACAGACACACCTATGAAGGCGATGACGACATGCCAGCCCACATTAAAGCATCGACACTTGGCACCAGTGTGACAATACCGATTAGCAACGGTCGTTTAGCTTTAGGAACATGGCAAGGCATTTACTTAGGAGAGCACCGAGATTGTGGTGGAAGCCGTACGGTTATTGCGACCATTCAAGGTGAATAACCTTAAGTAACCAGCTATAAAACATTATTAAAAACATGATGATAGAAAACAAAAAAGGGTGACACAGTTATGTATCACCCTTTAAAAACATGAGATATTCGAGTTAATAAAACCAGATTAGAAAGGCTGGTTTATCATGACCCTAAAGGTCCCTTCATCACCACCTCGAGCTAACTCAGCACGAACAACAATACCCTCTACTTGGAAACGAACCGCGCCGCCTAGGCTCCATTTCATATCCGAGTGCAGTGTTTTTATATCGTACTCATCAGCAACACGCCCGACTTCGGCAAACGCAACCCATTGCCACCAAGGCAAATCGTAGTAGTTAATCACTGGGATATCACCCAAAGGTTGCCAGTCAGGAATCACTCGGTACTCAGCAGAGTAATGAACCGCAGAACGTCCATGATAGCGACCTCCGGTATAACCTCGTAAGCGATATAAACCACCCAATCGAGCTTGTTCAGTTTCCGGTGGACGAGCACAATCTTGCCCAGAACAGTTATCCCAGGTTGGTGTATCAGCGGTATAGAAATCGAGTGCCACGACTTGTTGGTCGAACAGGTCACCTAAAGGGCCTAATGCGAAGTACTGACTGTTTTGGAACGTCCACTTCAACCATAAATCATCGTTAGACCAGCTTTCTGCTCCGGTCGTGAATTCAAGGTTAGTATGAGAGCCCGTGGTTGGATTACGAGTGTTATCACGGTTATCCCAATCCAATGCCAGACTAAAGCCTGTCGCCTCTTCGGTGTTGTTTAAACCTTCTAGCTCACGAGCAGTATAAAAAGGCGTGAAGATAATCGAGCTGACACCCGACTCGACTGGCGAAGCAAAGCTCACATCTTTGATTGGCTGAAAAGCCCCTAACAAGCCATGTTCTGCAACATTGCCCCAAGGTAGCAAATACTTAAATTCAAACTGATAGTTTTGCTCTAAGCCATCGGCAATGGTTTTATCATCAATAGATGAGTCGTTATCGCCTTGAGAGCCAATATAATAAGGATTGTCGTTGAAGCGCGCTTGGTACATCTGAGTACTGAATAAAACATTCTCAGACAAAGCGTAGTTAAAGGCCGATAGAAAACCGACGTAACTGTCTTTGTCTGAATAAAGCGCCATACCAAACAGAGCGGCTTGAGGTTGCCAAACACCCTTTGCGACACCCGCAACCCCAAAGGTATTGCCCAAAGTTTCAGTACTAAAATAGAAAGGGACAAAGGCTGAATCTTTTTCTTCACTCAAGACAGAAGAAGAAAAGCTAACACCGAGCAACGCCATAGCTGACGTTAACCAGTGTCGAGTCGTTCGCTTGAACATCATTTAGTTTACAAGATCCATAACTACTTCACATACTCCATCGCAACACGTGAAGTCAGCTTAGTGACTAACTCGTACGCGATAGTGCCGATATGATCTGCTACTTCTTCTGAAGGTAAGCCTTTACCCCACAGAGTCGCTTCATCGCCCACTTGATCTGCAGCATCAGGGCCAAGGTCGACCGTTAGCATGTCCATTGACACTCGTCCTGCGATCGGTACTTTTCGTCCATTAACGAACACTGGAGTGCCGTTAGGTGCCATGCGTGGATAACCATCACCGTAACCAATCGCGATCACGCCAACCTTGGTATCACGTTCACTGGTCCAGTTAGCGCCATAGCCTACGCTTTCACCCGCTTTAACATCACGAACCGCTATCAGATGTGAGGTCAGAGTCATCACAGGC